>DASYHM010000014.1:0-62686 GCA_035998575.1 Devosia sp. | reverse complement strand
TTCGGGATCAAGGGATCAAGGCGCAGCGGAACTCTCTCCCCCACGGGCTCAAACACCCAGCATAGGTCCGTCCTGCTGCGCCTCACCGCACCTGATGATCGATCAAGCAACGGCAACGTCAAGTTACAAGGTTAGGTGGGGGTCCTCTACGTGGCAAACAAAAACGCCGGGCACATGGCCCGGCGTCTTCGACTTCATTCGGAGGACGCTACGCCGTTGCGGGCGCGTCTTCCTTCTTGCGATCGGAGTAGATGTAGAGCGGACGCACGTCCTTGCCCTTCACCACATCCTCGCTGATCACCACTTCCTCGACGCCTTCGAGCGACGGCAGGTCGTACATGGTGTCGAGCAGGATCGCTTCCATGATCGAGCGCAGCCCGCGCGCGCCGGTCTTGCGCTCAATGGCCTTCTCGGCAATGGCCTTGAGGGCATCTTCGTGGAAGGTCAGCTCGACCTCTTCCATCTGGAACAGGCGCTGGTACTGGCGCACCAGGGCGTTCTTGGGCGCGGTCAGGATTTCGATCAGCGCGGCGATATCGAGGTCTTCGAGGGTCGCCAGAACCGGCAGGCGGCCGATGAATTCCGGAATCAGGCCGAAACGGACGAGATCTTCGGGCGCGACATCGGCAAGGATCTGCCCGACACGGCGGTCGTTGGGATCCTTGACGGTGGCCGAGAAGCCGATGCCCGAGCCTTCTCCGCGCGCCGAGATGATCTTTTCGAGACCGGCAAAGGCGCCGCCGCAGATGAACAGGATGTTGGTCGTGTCCACCTGCAGGAATTCCTGCTGCGGATGCTTGCGGCCGCCCTGGGGCGGGACCGAGGCGACGGTGCCTTCCATGATCTTGAGCAAGGCCTGCTGCACGCCCTCGCCCGATACGTCACGGGTGATGGACGGGTTGTCGGACTTGCGGGAGATCTTGTCGACCTCGTCGATATAAACGATGCCGCGCTGGGCCTTCTCGACATTGTAGTCGGCCGCCTGCAGCAGCTTGAGGATGATGTTCTCCACATCCTCGCCGACATAGCCGGCTTCGGTCAGCGTGGTCGCATCGGCCATGGTGAAGGGCACGTCGAGAATGCGGGCCAGCGTCTGGGCCAGCAGCGTCTTGCCCGAACCGGTGGGACCGATCAGCAGGATGTTGGACTTGGAGAGTTCCACGTCCTGATTCTTGCTCGCGTGATGCAGGCGCTTGTAGTGGTTGTGGACGGCCACGGACAGCACGCGCTTGGCGCGGAACTGACCGATGACGTAATCGTCGAGCACCTTGCAGATGTCTGCAGGGGTCGGCACGCCATCGGAGGACTTGACCATCGAGGTCTTGTTCTCTTCGCGGATGATGTCCATGCACAGCTCGACGCATTCATCGCAGATGAACACGGTCGGGCCGGCGATCAGCTTGCGAACCTCATGCTGGGATTTCCCGCAGAACGAGCAGTAAAGCGTGTTCTTTGAGGTTTCGCCGTTTGTTGTCTCTTTGGACATCCTGTCACTCCCGGAGGCAGATGGCCCCCAAAATTCAGCGTTGTCGGAAACGGTAGCGCTGAAGGCATAAATAAAGTCTAAGCCGAAACGATCCTAAAGACCGTTCCGGCTGCGTGCAATTGCGTCTGGATCACAGTCCACGGCGCATCGGCAATGTGCTTAACGCAGGTCAATCAGCTTGCGGTGTCCGGCACGATGCGCTTTTCAAGCACCGTATCGATGATGCCGAACGTCTTGGCTTCTTCCGGCGACAGGAAGCGATCGCGCTCGAGAGCGTTCTCGATTTCCTCGTAGCTGCGGCCGGTATGCTTCTCGTAAATCTGATTAAGACGACGCTTCAAGCCCTCGACTTCCTTGGCATGAATCAGGATGTCGGTCACCTGGCCCTGGAAGCCGCCGGAGGGCTGGTGGACCATGACGCGCGAGTTGGGAAGGCTGGTGCGCATGCCCGCTTCGCCGGCTGCCAGCAGCAGCGAACCCATCGAAGCCGCCTGCCCCATCACCATCGTGGCAACGGCCGGACGGATGAACTGCATGGTGTCGTAGATGGAAAGACCAGCGGTCACCACGCCGCCGGGCGAATTGATATAGAGCGCAATTTCCTTTTTCGGGTTTTCCGATTCGAGGAACAGCAGCTGCGCCACGATGAGCGACGCCATGTTGTCTTCGACCACGCCGGTCACGAAGATGATGCGTTCGCGCAGCAGGCGCGAATAGATGTCGAAGGCGCGTTCGCCGCGGTTCGACTGCTCGACCACCATCGGAACGAGCGTGTTCATGTAGATATCGTGCGGATCCCGCATGTGATGCCCCTTTTGCCGTGCCGGGTCGCGGACCGGGCCAGCAGGTTTTTCCAGGTTAGAACACGATCCCTTCCCGTAACTCGGACAGCGGGGGTCCGGGGATCATGCCGAATTCGAATCGACGCGACGGCCGATTGCAGCCTACGCCGCCTTAAGAGCGGGTAAAGGCACAGATAGGCGGCAATGCGGCGCGCTTCAATAGCTGTTTGGACCGATGTGACGGAAGGGTGAATGCGCCCCTGTGGAGGGACGACGTGCATATGCGTGCCCGACCTCGTGGTTCGACAGGCTCACAATGAGGTCTCACCATGCGGCTGTGCCTCAGGCCGAGAAACTGACCGCGACACCCTTCTTCTTGAAATAGGACTGCATGATCTTGCGCCCCTGCCGGTTGGACTGCGCGAGCTTGGCGGGCTCAAATACGGCTTCCTTGACGCCTTCGCGGGCCATGGCGGCCTTGAGCGCCGCGATGTGCTGGTCGAGGTCCTCGTTGTCGTTCTTGATCGAGGTGTAGATGTTGTCGATGGCCTGGTCGAGGGTCAGGTCGCTCATTGCGGGCTCCTTGGATCTTGCCCCTTCCACTAGCGATTTTTGCCGCAAGGGCAAGTCGGGAACCGAAGCGACGCCAGCCGCTTCGGCTCTAGCCTCGTCAGGCCGGTTGGAAATCGGGCCGCGCTGCGCCGGTCTCGCTATGGCGATGATCCTCGTTCAGCGGCCGAATCTCGAGCCGGCAATAGGCGGCGATCGGGTCGTTGTCGAACAGCGCGACGGCTTCATCGAGATCTGCCGCCTCTATGAGCAGGAAACCGCCCACGACCTCCTTGGCTTCGGCGAAGGGGCCGTCGATCCTGTCCGTGCGCAGCCGGCGTCGGTCGATTTTCCGACCCTGGTGCGGTTCGGTGAGTGGCGAAGCGATGAGCAGGTGGCCCGACTGGCGCAACAGACGGTCATGTTCGATGGTGGCGTCGTCGAGGCGCCGCTGCTCTTCTGGCGTCATGCCCTCGAAGGCGTCGGGGGCGAAGTGGACAAGGCAGAGAAATTTCATGGTCTGTCTCCGTGGTTGAACATCTCCGCGACGACCGCGCCGCAAGGCAAACGACTAACTTTCGCACGATTTTCGCTTCTCATGCGAGAGAGCCTGTTGCGGGCGCGCGCCCGCACCTTATGCTGAGTCAAAACCAGCCCGGGCTCCCATGGCCGCCATCGTTCAGCTCAAGCCGATCACCGACGTTCCCGCCCATCGCCGCGCCAGCGCCGAGCCGCGCGATCCCGCATTCTACCAGGATCCCTACGCGTTCTATGATCGGCTGCACGACACCAGCCCGACGTTTTTCTGGGACCAGTATGGCCACTGGTGCTTTGCCAGCTTCAAGGATGTCAGCGCCCTGCTGCGCGACAAGCGCTTCGGGCGCGAAATCCTGCATGTGGCGACGCGGGCGGAGCTGGGCATGCCCGAGCCCAAGCCGCATACGGCGGCGTTCGACCTGACGGAAAAGCACTCGCTGCTCAACCTGGAACCGCCGGCGCATACCCGGCTGCGCACACTGGTCAATCGGGCCTTCGTCTCCCGGCATGTCGAGCAGTTGCGACCGCGGATCGTGGCGCTGGCCAACGAGATGATCGACCGCTTCGAGGAGCAGCAATCGGTGGATCTGATCAAGGCGTTCGCGGCGCCGATTCCGGCCATCATCATCGCGGAAATGATCGGCTTGCCGGCCGAGAGCGCGCCGCAGCTGCTCGCCTGGTCCAACCGCATGGTCGCCATGTACATGTTCGGGATCAGCGAGGAGACCGAGCGTGACGCCGACAGCGCCTCGCAGGAGTTCATGGACTTCGTGGGCGAAGCGATCGCTGTCCGGCGCAAACGACCTGCCGAGGACCTGCTCAGCCACATGCTGACCTCTGACCGCAATGGCGACGTGCTGAGCGACGAGGAAGTGATGTCCACCGCCATTCTGCTGCTCAATGCGGGACATGAGGCGACGGTGCACACGACCGGCAACGGCGTGAAGTCGATCCTTGAAAGCGGGCTCGATCCGGCAACGCTGTTTGCCAGCGAAGCGCAGACGGCCGCGACCGTGGAGGAATGCCTGCGTTTCGACGCCCCGCTGCACATGTTTACCCGCTACGCCCTGAGCGACCTTGAATATGACGGCCTCAAGCTGCGCAAGGGCGATGTGATTGGGCTTATGCTGGGCGCCGCCAACCGGGACCCGCAGCGCTTTGCACAGGCCAACACGTTCGATCCTTTCCGCACCGACGGTGCCAATGTGAGCTTTGGCGCCGGCATCCACTTCTGCATCGGCGCACCTCTCGCGCGGATAGAACTGCAGGTGGCGTTCGAGCAACTGTTCCGCAGGCTGCCCAAGCTGCGCTTTGCCGAGACACCGCGCTACAATAATGTCTATCACTTCCACGGGCTGGAGAAGCTCGTGGTGCGGTGGGACTAGCGGGGCAGCGGGGCTTTGAGGCACGACCTCGTGGTTCGACAGGCTCACCATGAGGTCTACTGCGGCTTGTGACCGCTAGAGGCTCGCCAGTACCCCCGGCACCAGCAGCGGCAGGTCCTCGCTGATCAGGCCCGGTCCGCCGAAGCGGATGGCGGCCTCGGCATGGAGCCACACGGCGGCGCAGGCGGCTTCCCAGCCTGCCATCCCCTGCGCCATCAGTCCCGCAACCATGCCCGCCAGTACGTCACCGGCGCCCGCAGTCCCCAGCCAGGCAGGCGCATTGGTATTGATGGCGGCGCGGCCGTCCGGGCTGGCGATCACCGTGTCGCTCCCCTTGAGGATGATGATGGCGCCCGAATGCGCGGCGGCAGCCCGGGCTTGGTCCAGCTTGCCGCCGGGGACGTCGCCGAACAGGCGCTCGAACTCGCCCTCGTGCGGGGTCATCACCACGGGGCGCTCGGCCGCCTTGATGGCGGCAAAGAGCGGGTCGGCGTCGCCGGCGAAGCTGGTCATGGCGTCGGCGTCCAAGACCGTGGCGGCGCCGGAGCGGAGGATCGTCAGAACGCTGTCACGGGTCTCCTCGCCTATGCCAGCAGCCGGACCGATCACAACGGCATTCATGCGCTTGTCACTCAGCAGTTCGGCCAGTGCCGCGGCATCTGGGGCGGGCTTGAGCATGACGGCCGTGACATGGGCGGCGTGAACCTGCAGGGCTGCTTCCGAGCCGGTGAGCGACACAACGCCGGCGCCGATGCGGAACGCCCCCATGGCGGCCAGCCGCGCCGCGCCCGTCTGCAACGGACTGCCCGACACCACTACCACATGGCCGCGATGGAACTTGTTATCCTCGTTCCGGGCCTCGGGGACCGACCACAGGCCGGGCGAATTCTGCCAGGCCGATGCGCCGATCGATGCGAGGACCGACTCAGGAATGCCGATATCGGCCACGACCAAATCGCCACAGCGGTCGCGGCCGGGCTGCAGCAGATGCCCGGGCTTGAGCCGGAAGAACGTCACCGTCATCTCGGCAACCATGGCCGTGCCCCGTGGGGCGCCGGTGGCGCCGTCGATGCCGCTCGGGATGTCGATGCTGACGACGGGGCGAGTGCTGGCATTGACCGCTTCGATGATGGCGGCGAACTCGCCCTCGACATCGCGATCCAGCCCAGCCCCCAGCAGTGCATCGATGATGAGATCGGCCCCGCTGATATCGGCGGCGGTCGGGGCGGCGGTCCGGCCGCTCCACTGCTCGGCCATAGCCGCCGCATCGCCCTTGAGCGCCTCGCGCTGGCCGATGAGACGGAGTTGCACCGGCCAGCCCTTCTGCTTGAGCAGCCGGGCCACCACGAAGCCGTCCCCGCCATTGTTGCCAGGGCCGCACAGCACCAGCACCGAGCGCTGGTAGTAGCGCTCGATGATCGCGTCGGCGACGGCCTTGCCGGCGGCTTCCATGAGCCTGATCGACTTGATGCCGGACTGCACGGCCAGCCGGTCGGCTTCGGCCATCTGGCGGGGCGTGAGCAGGATGTCTGCGTGCGATGGTGTCATGGTCTTGGTTCCCCGGCAGCCACGATGTCATCCCGGCGAAGGCCGGGATCCAGGTCCGGCGCTACCCGCGCATGAAGCGCGCGGATCGGTCACCGCCTGGATTCCGGCCTGCGCCGGAATGACCCGGTGGTAACACTAAACGAAAAAGCCGCCCATTACTGGGCGGCTTCATATTCTGGGAGAGCCCACCCTAGTGGTGGTGCTCCTCGGGCACGTCGTCCTCGTCGGCCTGGATCAGCTTGGCCAGCTCGGTGCGGCTCATCTTCTTCTCGGTGATGTCGCCCTTGCCGGCAACGAAATCGACCACCTTGTTCTCAAAGACGGGCGCGCGCAGCCCGGCAAGAGCCTGCGGGTTCTTGCGGTAGTAGTCGTACACCTGCTGTTCCTGGCCGGGGAAACGGCGCACTTCGGCGATCAGCGCCTGCTGGTGTTCTTCCTCGGTGACGTTGACCTCGTTCTGGTTGCCGATCTCGGCGACGACCAGGCCCAGGCGCACGCGGCGCTCGGCGATCTTGCGATACTGCTCGCGCGCAGCTTCCTCGGTGGTGCCTTCGTCCTCGAAGGATTTGCCGTGGCTCTGCACTTCGTGCTCGACGCGCTGCCAGATCGTGTTGAACTCGGCGTCGACCAGCTGGGCCGGGACGTCGAACTTGTGGCCTTCGTCCAGCGCATCGAGAATCTGCCGCTTCATGTGCTGGCGGCTCATCGAGGCCAGCGCGGCTTCCATCTGCGACTTGACGGCGGTGCGCATGGCTTCGACGTTCTCGACGCCGAGGCGCTTGGCGAATTCGTCATCCAGTTCGCCCTGGTTGGGGCCGTCGACATGGAGCACGGTGACCTCGAACTGGGCCTTCTTGCCGGCCAGTTCACTGCTCTGGTAGTCCTCGGGGAAGGTGACCTCGATCTCGCGGGTCTCGCCCTTCTTCATGCCGACCAGCTGCTCTTCGAAGCCCGGGATGAACTCGCCGGTGCCGACGGTGAGGTGTGCGTGGTCGGAGGTGCCTCCCTCGAAAGGCTCGCCGTTGATCTTGCCGACAAAGCTAAGGCCGAGACGGTCGCCCGTCTCGACGATGGCGCCCTCGCCCTTGTCCGTATAACCGCGGTTCTGGGCAAAGACCCGGTTCACTTCGGCAGTGATCTCCTCGTCGGTCACTTCGATGACGGGCTTGTTGAGCTTGATGCCGTCAAGGTTCATCAGCGTGACGGGCGGCAGAACCTCGTATTCGACCTCGAAGGCGAGGTCGGACTTGCCGTCGAGCACTTCGTTGATCACGGCCTGATCCTGCGGCAGGTCGACCTGAGGCTGGGCGGCGGCCCGCTCCTTGCGCTCGTCCAGCGTGGCGGACACGGTGGAGTTGATCGCATCGGTCATCACCTCGGACATCGCCGAGCGGCCGAACATCTTCTTGATGTGCGACAGCGGCACCTTGCCGGGACGGAAGCCCTTGATGTTGACCTGGCCCTTGAGCTCTTCGAGCTTGGCATTGAGGCGCGTGTTGAGGTCGGTGGCCGGAATGGTGACGCTCAGCTTGCGCTTCAGGCCTTCATTGAGGGTCTCGGTAACCTGCATTCGGTTGTGTCCCGTATTCATTGATTTTCAGGGCCTGGTTCCCCATGGTGCGGGTGAGAGGACTCGAACCTCCACGCCTTGCGGCGCTGGAACCTAAATCCAGTGCGTCTACCAGTTCCGCCACACCCGCAAAATGGACCCGTTGGCCGGGTTGGCGTTGCATCTATATGAAGATGGAAAGCCCGTCAAAGCCTAGCTTGGGGATTTGGCAGCCGCAGCGGGCGGCAATCTGTGCCCTTATATTCGCCACTTGCTCGCTGAGACCTGCCTGAAGCACTCATTTTGTGCACAAAATTTGTGCGACAGGGCTACAATTTGGACAAGTTGCCGGAGCATCACGGACTCCGATCAGGGCCGAAGCGCCATAAGGCGTTGAGCGGCATTGTTTTTTTTCGTCCTGGCATGCTGGCACAGCCCGTGCATACGGGTGTGCGGTATCGCCGACAGTGGCAAGTGGAGGCTCACAATGAAAAAGATCGAGGCTATCGTAAAGCCGTTCAAGCTCGACGAAGTCAAAGAGGCGCTTCAGGAAGTGGGCCTGCAGGGCATCACCGTGACCGAGGCCAAGGGCTTCGGGCGCCAGAAGGGGCATACCGAACTCTATCGCGGCGCCGAATATGTCGTCGACTTTCTGCCCAAGGTGAAGGTCGAGGTCGTGTGCCCGGACGAACTGGCCGAGAAGGCCATCGAGGCGATCCGCAATGCGGCGCAAACCGGTCGCATCGGCGACGGCAAGATATTCGTCTACTCGATCGAGCAGGCCATTCGAATCCGTACCGGAGAATTCGGCGACGACGCCCTCTAGGGACATCCGTTCCAGCGCGACCCGCCGTGTAACAACACAAGCATTCCGATTTAGACAGGGGAAGACCTAATGACCACCGGAAGCGACATCCTGAAGCGCATCAAGGATGAGAACGTCAAATATGTCGATCTGCGCTTCACCGACCCGCGCGGCAAGCTGCAGCACGTCACCATGGACGTCAGCGTCGTCGATGAGGATCTGTTCGAAGAAGGCACCATGTTCGATGGTTCCTCGATCGCCGGCTGGAAGGCCATCAACGAGTCCGACATGGTGCTGATGCCCGATCCGAACTCGGCTTACATGGACCCCTTCTTCGGCGCCTCGACCATGGCGATCAACTGCGACATTCTCGAGCCGCTGACCTACCAGCCCTATAACCGCGACCCGCGCACCACGGCCAAGAAGGCCGAGGCCTACCTCAAGTCGACCGGCATCGGCGACTCGGTGGTGTTCGGCCCCGAGCCGGAATTCTTCATGTTCGACGATGTGAAGTACTCCAACACCCCCTACAAGGTGGGTTTTGAAGTCGACCATCCCGAACTGCCGTCCAACAACGATACCGCCTATGAAGCCGGCAATAACGGCCACCATATCGGGCTCAAGAAGGGCTATTTCCCCGTGCCGCCGCTCGACAGCGCGCAGGACATCCGTGGCGAGATGCTTGCCGCCATGGCCGAGATGGGCGTCGTGGTCGAAAAGCACCACCATGAAGTGGCATCGGCGCAGCACGAGCTGGGCATCAAGTTCCAGCCGATGATCAAGTCGGCCGACGACGTGCAGATTTACAAGTACGTCATCCACCAGGTCGCCAATGCCTATGGCAAAACCGTCACATTCATGCCCAAGCCGATCTATGGCGACAACGGGTCGGGCATGCACTGCCACCAGTCGATCTGGAAGGACGGCAAGCCGCTCTTCGCCGGCGACCAGTATGCCGGCCTCAGCATGGAAGCGCTGTATTACATCGGCGGCGTGATCAAGCACGCCAAGGCCATCAACGCTTTCACCAACCCGACCACCAACAGCTACAAGCGCCTGGTGCCCGGCTTCGAGGCTCCCGTGCTGCTGGCCTATTCGGCCCGCAACCGTTCGGCTTCCTGCCGTATCCCCTTCGGCCAGTCGCCCAAGGCCAAGCGCGTAGAAGTGCGCTTCCCCGATCCGCTGGCGAACCCCTATCTGGGCTTTGCCGCGCTGCTGATGGCCGGCATCGATGGCATCAAGAACAAGATCCACCCCGGCGACCCGATGGACAAGGATCTCTACGAGTTGCCGCGCCAGGAACTGATGCAGATCCCGACCGTGTCCGGCTCGCTGCGTGAAGCGCTGGAAAACCTCGACAAGGACCGCGACTTCCTCAAGGTCGGCGGCGTGTTCGATGACGACCAGATCGACGCCTATATCGAGCTGAAGATGACGGAAGTGATCAAGTTCGAGCACACCCCGCATCCGGTGGAATACGAGATGTACTACTCGGCCTAACCGCCGCAGATCCGCTATGAGAAAGGGCCCCGCGGGGCCCTTTCTTTTTGTATGGAGCGCAGCATGACCAGTCGTTGGCGTCACACCTCGCCCGCCGAACTGGCGGAATGGCTGGCCAACGCACCCGCCTGTTGGGCCTTCGCCGGTGGCTGGGCGCTCGACCTCTGGGCGGGTGAACCAGGCCGAGCGCATTCTGACATCGAAATCACCTGCTTGCGTCGCGATCTCGACTCCCTCGTGAGCGCCCTTTCCGGCTTCGAAATCGTGGCGGCGCAGAACAAGCAGCTCTCGCCATGGAATGCCGGTGCGGTCCCCTCACCCCCCTTCAGTCTCTGGCTGAGGCGATACGGCGAGAGCCAGTGGGACTTCGAAGTGCTTGCGGAGGCCCATAACCAAGAGGCGTGGCAGTATCGGCGCGATGCCCGGATTTGCTTGCCAATGGACCGGCTGTTTCGGCGCTCTGCGGAGGGCTGGTCGATCATCGCTCCGGAAGTTCAGTTGCTCTACAAGTGCAAGGCGCCGCGGGACAAGGACATTGCCGACCTGCACCATTTCATGCCGCTGCTCGACGACGTGTCTCGAAACTGGCTGTTCGCGGCCGTCGCGCTGGCGCATCCGGAGACGCTGCCTCTGCTCCCGGGAGGCCGCTGACCCATCGTGCCACGACCTCGTGGTTCGACAGGCTCACCATGAGGTCTACTTGGGGCGCAGATATCGCAGCAGACCTCATCCTGAGCCTGCCAAACCTCATCCTGAGCCCGTCGAAGGACGAGGTCGTGGCGCCTCACTGCGGGGCGGGTGGAGCCATCAGTGCTTCCAGCTGGTCCAACTCCTGCAACTGAATGAATTGCAGGGCGAAGCCGACATCGAGGTAGCGCACCACCCGGCCGACGAGCTTGCCGACAGCCATTGGTGTACCGAGGTCGGGCCAGATGTCTGCCGATACGGCAATGCCGGACTGGGAGATGTCTATGACGAAGCACGGCATCTGCGCGCCGTCCGCCAGCGTCAGGACGGTGCGCGGGTCGCGCGGCAGGATGCGCTTGTGTTCCCGCTTGTCCGGAACCTGCTCATGCACCCGCTTCTTCTGCCAGGCGATCTTGCCGCCAAGCTTGTTGCGCTCTGCGTCCTTGAGGATCAGCTCGATCACGAAGCCGGACGCCAAGGTGCGGCTGACTTTGCCCCGCAACACGCCGAACTCTTCGAAATGGGCGGTGACCATCTCGCCCCGCTTGCCGATCACCGGCGCCACCACGACAGCCAGCTTGGTCGATATCGAGCACAGCCGGCAGGCATAGACGCCGACCTTGCCGCTGTCGCCCTTGCGACGGTCGGGCAATGCATAGCGGCCAGCCACGGCGCCGATGAATCGGACGTCGTGCCAATCGTAAGGTGATCGTGACGGCGAGCTTTCGCCGTCAGCGCTCTGAAACATTGGGTCCCTCTTCCCGACAGTTTCGGATTGGAATGCGACGATATGGCCCGAGTTCTTAAGGACCTCCTGCTGTTTCGACGGGAAAATAGCGCCGCGCAAATTTGCATGCGAATGCAAAATGACCATGGTTACGCTGCGGTTAGCGCAGCCGACAGACTTCGCCCCTCACGATGCTTCCAATGCCATGGCCTCGAAATGAGGTTCGGGACTCTCGACTTCGAGCAACCGGCGGTTCTCTATGATGAAGAACCGGCTGCCCAGTCCGCGGACGAAACTGCGGTCATGGGAAACCAGAATGCAGGTGGCGCCATGGGTGAGGATTTCATCCTCGAGCCGCTCCTGCCCAGGTATGTCGACATGGTTGGTGGGTTCGTCGAGCAGGTAGAAGTTCGGTTCGAGCAGCCTGATCGCCAGCAAACCCAGCCGCGCCCGCTGCCCGAAGGACAGCTCCGTGATCGGCCGCTCCTGCTTCTCGATGGCGAAGCCGGCGGCCGACAACAGGCCCTTGCTGCGCTGGTCGCCCTGGTCGAAGCGGCCGGTAATGTAGCCGAGTGGCGAATCCCGCGTCGGCAGGAAGCTCATGGCCTGATCGACATAGCCCGGCACCACCTGCGGGCTGACCCTTACGCCGGGCGTTTCGACGCCGGTCATGGCACGATGGATCAGCCCGATGAACCGGGATTTGCCGGTGCCGTTGCGGCCCAGGATGACCAACCGGTCGCCCTGGAACACGTGGAGCTTGTCGATGTGGAACAGCTTGTCGCCGACGGGGTTCCGGACATCGACATTCTCGATGGCCAGCATGACCTTTGCCTGCGCGCCGCTATTGCCCAACCTGATTTCGCCACTCTTTTCCTTGTGCAGGGCATGCACGGCGCTTTCGATCTTGGCGGCGCGATCACGCAGGTACTTTGACTTCACCACCAGCAGATCGCTACCCGAGTTGATGCCGATATTGGTGAGTTTAGCGGCCTGCTTGCGCAGCCGGCTGGCCTCCTTGAGGTCCCTCTCCCGCTTCGCCTCGACAGCTTCATCCATCTCAGCCAAGGCGATGCGCGCGTCACTGTAGGACAAGGCGAAGTAGTGACTGGTTTCGGGCCGCAGGAACAGCGTGCGGTTGGTCGTGGCGTCGAGGAACTGCCGGTCATGGCTGGCGATGACGACCGGAATGCTCCGCGCCGCCTGGTTGATCCACTTCTCCAGCTGGAACAGCTTGCCCAGGTCGAGGTGGTTGGTCGGTTCGTCCAGCAGCAGCGCATCGGGCTGCAGCACCCAGCAGCGGGCGATCAGAGCGATACGCTGCCACCCCCCGCTCAATTCGGTCAGCTTGCGACCCCGCATTGCCTCGGGGGTCTCGAATTCGTCGAGCACCACGTCGACCCGCCAGCTGTCGGTGTCGCGGTCGGCCGGCGGCAGGGCCTCCAGCACCGCTTCGTAGAGGGTCTGGTTCATGCTGGCCGCCGGCATGTCCTGCTCGACATAGCCCACGGTCAGGCCGCGGGATCGGAAGATGTCGCCCGAGCTCAACTCGCCCTGCCCCGCCATGGCGCGCAGCAATGTCGTCTTGCCGCGGCCGTTGCCGGCGACAAGGCCGACGCGGTCGCCATCGCCGATGACGAAGCTCAGGTTGGAAAACAGGGTGTCGGTGGCAAAAAGACCGGCATTGCGGAGGCTGATGGAGCCCATTTCGTATCTCACTGGTGCGGCGCCGGGGCGCCAGGTCCTGTCAGGCGGTCAGCGACCGCCACGAAGGGCAAACCAGGAATGGTGAGACAGCGAAAACGTCCGTACCAGTACCGGTCAGCCCTGCAGCGAAAGCCACAGGGCTTGAACAGGGCCACGAGAGCGGTGCACGAACAGCAATGTCATTGCGCCCTCCCTTGATTGGCATATGGCGTGGCGCAAGAAATAGCCGCCCAGGGCACGGAAAGCAACCAGGACGATCAGAACAGGTAGAACAGGGCAGCGACCAGCGCGACGACCCCGGAACGCGGGGCGGTGAGCTTGGCCAGCCGGTACGCAATACTTGAAAACCCGGCTTGTGGCCAAACACCGAAGACTACCGAACCGGCGGGAACCTGGTACGCAGAACTATGATCCCGGTCGGTTCGCAATACGGCAACTCCAGACAAAAAACCGTATGCCCGAAGTTCTAGCAGAGCGCGTTTAAGAAAGTGCTTTCAAGAAGCAAACGGAAGGTAAATCCGCGCTCCGGGCCTGTATCGATCAGAGACCTGGTGCGGCTCGTCCGCCACCTGGTTCGGCTATCGGCCTACTCTGCCGGGCGCAGCCGCGTGCGGCTTTCGATCCGGCCGGTGCAATAGTTGAAATCGAGCAGATACACCCAATCTCCTCGTGTGGCCCGCACCTGGACGTGTTTGTCATTCATGACGTTGAGGTAGATGTTGCCGTAGCCGCGCCGGGCGACGGCCTGTCGCACCTGATAGGCGGTGAGGCAGGTGATGCGCTCGGGAAAGTAGTCGGACTCTTCATCGCCGAAGAAGATGCCGAAGTTGAAGGACTGGGCCTGAGCAGGCATGGTGCCGGCAGGGCCCAGCAGCAGTGCGGCGAGCGCGACGGCAATGGGCGTGGTCATTCCGGATTTGGTCATGGTGGCCTCCAGGACATTGCAGGATCGGCCATGATGGCTGGCCAGGCTTGAACCGCACCGCAATCGCCTATTCATCTGGCGTTCAGGTCCGCGCGCGCCGTTCAGTTGTGTGGACAAAGCCGGGCACCGCCGGTGGTTCCTGCGCAGTCGGGCACCCGCGGGATATGCTAGAAGGCGAAAACGCCTGATTCGGGCGCAATGATGGGAATTGCATGTCGCAAGCAGAAGACCTTTTTGGCGCTCCTGACGAGACGGTCGCTCCGCGCCCCGAGCCCACGGCGCCTGCCGCAAAGCCGGCTGCGCCGGGATCGTATTCGGCCGCAGACATCGAGGTTCTGGAAGGCCTCGAGCCGGTGCGCCGGCGCCCAGGCATGTATATCGGTGGTACCGACGCCAATGCGCTGCATCACCTGTTCGCCGAAGTCATCGACAACTCGATGGACGAGGCGATTGCCGGCCATGCCACGCGCATCGAGGTGCATCTGGGCGCGGATGGCTTTCTGACGGTCAGCGACAACGGCCGCGGCATTCCGGTGGAGAACCATCCCAAGTTTGCCGGCCGTTCGACGCTGGAAATCGTCCACACCGTGCTCCATGCCGGTGGCAAGTTCGACTCCAAGGCCTATGAGACATCGGGCGGCCTGCACGGCGTCGGCGTCTCGGTGGTCAATGCGCTTTCAGCCAGTCTGGTCGTCGAGGTAGCGCGCGAGCAGCAGCTGCACCGTCTGGCGTTTTCGCGCGGCAAGCCGCTGGGGGAGATCGAGCATCTGGGCCGGGTGCAGAATCGGCGCGGGACCACCACCCGCTTCCACCCCGATCCGCAGATTTTTGGCGAACACGCGCATTTCTCCGCCGCGCGCCTTTACCGCATGACGCGCGCCAAGGCGTATCTCTTCGCGGGCGTCGAACTGCGCTGGAGTTGTGACGAGTCGCTGGTGACCGAGGACGCACCGGCCAAGGCGGTGTTCCACTATCCCAATGGGCTCAAGGACTTCATGACCGCCCGTATCGAGGGCGAGACGCGGATCGTCGATGACCTGTTCGCCGGCAGTCACGGCAAGCCCGGGACGCACGGCGCGGTCGAGTGGGCGATCGGCTGGACGCTGGGCGATGGCGGGGTCTCGTCCTACTGCAACACGGTGCCCACCCCGGACGGTGGCACCCATGAGGCGGGGCTGCGCACCGCGCTGCTGCGCGGCCTCAAGAACTATGCCGATCTGACCAAGAACAAGGGCGCGGCGATCCTGACGGCCGAGGACGTGTTCGCCCATTGCAGCGCAATGCTGAGCGTTTTTGTCCGCGAGCCCGAATTCGTCGGCCAGACCAAGGACAAGCTGGCATCGGGCGAAGCCACGCGCCTGGTCGATACCGCCCTGCGCGACGCCTTCGACCACTGGCTCGCGGCATCGCCGCACCAGGCGGGCAAGCTGATGGATTGGGCCATCGAGCGCGCCGAGGAGCGGCTGCGCCGCCGCAAGGAAAAAGAGATCGACCGGGCCAGCGCCACCCGCAAGCTGCGGCTGCCCGGCAAGCTGGCCGACTGCACGCAGACGGCCGCACAGGGCGCCGAACTGTTCATAGTCGAGGGCGACTCGGCCGGCGGCTCCGCCAAGCAGGCGCGCAACCGCACGAGCCAGGCGGTGCTGCCCCTGCGCGGCAAGATCCTCAACGTGGCCGGGGCCAGCCGCGACAAGTTGGCGGCCAACCAGCTGATCGCCGACCTGATCCAGGCGCTGGGCTGCGGCACGCGGGACCGCTACCGTGAAGACGACCTGCGCTACGACAAGATCATCATCATGACCGATGCCGATGTCGACGGCGCCCATATCGCCTCGCTCTTGATCACGTTCTTCTTCCAGGAAATGCCGCGGCTGATCGATGGCGGACACCTCTATCTCGCCATGCCGCCGCTCTATCGCATCTCCCAGGGCGGCAAGACGCTCTACGCCCGCGACGACGCGCACAAGAACGAGCTGATGGCGACCGAGTTCACGGGCAAGGGCAAGGTGGAGATGACCCGGTTCAAGGGCCTGGGCGAAATGCCGTTCGCTCATCTGCGGGAGACGACGATGTCGCCAAAGTCGCGGACGCTGCTGCAGGTGAAGGTGCGGGACGACATCGATGCCACCCGGATCAGCGTCGATCGGCTGATGGGCACCAAGCCCGAGGCGCGGTTCGATTTCATCCAGGAGAACGCCGCCTTCGTCACGGACCTCGATGTCTAGCCCGCTTGCGGTAGCAGGCGCCCGCCCCCATTAAGGCTAAATCCTGCAGAACCGTTGACAGACAAGGGGTTTGCGCTATGGTCCGCGCCGCTGGAACATTTCTGGCCAGACGGTCTGTCATCATGACATCACCCGCCCGTGCCAAGGTGCCCCAGGGCCATTCCGTTGCTGCAGTTGTGGCGTGTCGGTGGCCGATTCCAGATGTGGACGCGGTGCTAACTGCTCTCCAAACCACACTGAAGACCCCGGCGCACCGTTCGAATGACTCGGACTGGACCTGGCCCCGGGCCACAAATCTGAGTGGAATGACCGAACTTGACTGATGATTTTTCCGGACTGGGCCTGTCGACAAAGGTAACCGAAGCAGTCACCTCTGCCGGCTACAGCAAGCCAACCGAGATCCAGGCGCAGGCGATTCCCCACCTTCTGCAGAAGAAGGACCTGATCGGGATCGCGCAGACCGGCACCGGCAAGACGGCGTCGTTCGTGCTGCCCATGCTGACGCTGCTGGAGAACGGCCGCGCCCGCGCCCGCATGCCGCGCACGCTCATTCTGGAGCCGACGCGTGAACTGGCGGCGCAGGTCAGCGAGAATTTCGAGAAATACGGCAAGAACCACCGGCTGACGATGGCGCTGATCATCGGCGGCGTGTCGTTCGAGGACCAGAACAAGAAGCTCGATCGTGGCGTTGACGTATTGATCGCCACCCCGGGCCGGCTGCTCGACCAGATCGACCGCGGCAAGATCATGCTCAACGGCGTCGAGATCCTCGTGATCGACGAGGCCGACCGCATGCTGGACATGGGCTTTATCGATGACATCGAGAAGATCTGCTCGCGCCTGCCGCCCCGCCGGCAGACCATGCTGTTCTCGGCGACGATGGATGCGCAGATCGAGCGGCTGACCAAGAAGTTCCTCAAGGACCCGGTGCATGTTCAGGTGTCGCGCGCGGCATCGACGGCCGACACGATCGACCAGAAGCTGGTCAAGGTCGGCTCCAAGCCCGAGGACAAGCGCTCGACGCTGCGTGACCTGATCCGCAGTGCCGACACCCTGACCAACGCCATCATTTTCTGCAACCGCAAGCGCGATGTGGCAACTTTGGCCCGATCGCTGGAACGCCACGGCTTCTCCGCCGGCGGCCTCCATGGCGACATGGATCAAAAGAGCCGCACCGAAACGCTCGATGCGTTCAAGAACAACCGGCTGACCCTGCTGGTGGCCAGCGACGTCGCGGCGCGCGGGCTCGATATTCCTGCAGTGAGCCACGTATTCAACTTCGACGTGCCGGTGCATGCGGAAGACTATGTGCACCGGATCGGCCGTACCGGCCGTGCCGGCAGGCTCGGCGTCGCCTATACTTTGGTCGGCCCCGCCGATACCAAGCATCTCGACGCCATCCTCAAGCTGATCCAGAAGCCCATCGAATACCTCGACGCCGGCAAGGCAACGCCCGCAGCGCCGGCCGAGAATGCTGAAGAGCGCCCTGCCCGTCCGGCACGTTCCCGCCGCGGCGGGCCGCGCACACGCGCCGAGGCCGAGGCGGTGGCAGCCGAGGCACCCGAGCCCACGGCAGCGCCAGCCCGCAAGGCAGCGCCGGCCAAGCGTACCCGTCCTGAAGCAGCCGAGAGCAGCCCCGAAGCGGCTCAAGCCGAAAGCAGGCCGCGCCGCGGTCGCGGGCGATCACGGCCAGAGGCGGAGCAGCCCGAAGCGGACACCAGCAACTCGCCATTCGGCAATGACGGCCCAATTCCGGCATTCCTGCTCCGGCCAACGCGCGTCGACGGTTAGTCAACCACGTAGAACTGTGCAAGCCGTCGCTTTTGTTGCGACGGCGAGATTGTGTTGAACGGCAGCTGGGCTGTATTTGGTGGGATACGCGGCTTGGGCGAAAGCGGTGTCCGGAGACGGTGGAACGGCGCGCGAGGGAAGCAGTGTCCGAACAAGAATTCAAACGTGCACTGGGCTATGCGAGCTCGGCGCTCGATTTGCTGAGACGCAGCGAGATACCACCTTACCCCCAGTTCTACGAGCTGCTCTACACCTATTCGACCGGCGTCAATCCCACGCTGAACAACAAGCTCAACGCCATCTTCCGCAATGGTGAAGCGCCTTCGGCCAACCTGGCCGAGTCGCTGTACAACGAATTCCTCAAGCCAGACGCCAGCGATCGCATGAACGACGTGTCGCAGCGCATGAATGCGCGCATCGAGGCGGTGCATGAGGCGATCGATGCGGCGATGACGACAGCCAATGCCTATTCCGGTTCGCTGCAGTCGGCGAGCGGCGACCTCGAGCGCGATATGTCTGTCGCAGCGATGAAGAACCTGGCGGGAAAGCTTCTGCACGAGACACGTCAGATGCAGGAGACCAACCAGGCCCTGGAGAAAAAGCTGGAAGCGTCCCGCGAGGATATCGCGGCACTGCAGCGGGACCTCGACGACGTGCGCCGGGAGTCCCTGCTCGATCCGCTGACCAAGATTCCCAACCGCAAGAGCTTCGACCAGGGTATGGAGCAGGCGATTGCGGATGCCAGCGCTGGTGAGACGCCCCTTTGCCTGATGCTCGTCGACATCGACCACTTCAAGACCTTCAACGACACCTATGGCCACCAGACGGGCGACCAGGTGCTGCGGCTCGTGGCGATGACGCTCACGTCCAACATCAAGGGCAAGGATCTCGCAGCCCGCTACGGCGGAGAGGAATTCGTCGCCATTCTGCCTTCGGCGGATCTGGAAGGCGCCGTGATCGTGGCGGAAAACATCCGGCGCGCCATCCAGGCCAAGGAACTGCTCAAGCGCTCAACCAATGAGAAACTCGGGCGCATCACGGCGTCATTCGGAGTCGCTGCCTATCGTCCGGGCGACACGCCGACCACGCTGATCGAGCGCGCCGACCGTTGCCTCTATGCCGCCAAGCATGGCGGCCGCAATCGCGTCGTGAGCGAGATCGAGTTGGGCGGCACGCAGGTTTCGGCACCCCCACGCGGTGTCTCGGCCGCTTAGGCTGCGTGCGGATCGCCGCCTTCAGCTAGGTCGTCGGCTGCAGTTCCACGCCCAGTCCCGCCAGCATTTCCCAGTAGCCCGGATAGGTCTTGCCGGTGCAGGCGGGATCGAGAATGACGATGTTGGGCACGCGCAGCCCCGCCAGGGCGAAAGCCATGGCGATGCGGTGGTCGTGATAGGTCTCGATCTTGATCCGGCTGTTCCGGCCCGCGAGCTTTTTCGCCAGGTCGGGGTCCGAGGCCACCAGCAGGTCGTCGCCCTCTTCGGTTCCCAGCCCGGGCAAGATGCGGTTCAACTCGTTGGCGACGGCGCGGATGCGGTCGGTTTCCTTGACCCGCAGGTTGGCAATGCCGACGAAGCGTACCGGATGATTGTTGAATGCCGCCAGCACGGCCAGCGTCGGCACCGCGTCCTGCATCTGCGAGCCGTCGATGACTGCCGGCATGTCCGGAAATTGCGCGATGATGGCCTGCGCCGCCGCATCGGGCTGGGTGAAGGCATCGGCGGCCACCCCGAGATCGATCCTGCCGCCGGTCAGCGCCTCTGCGCCCCATAGATAGGTCGCGGCAGAGGCATCGGGCTCGATTGCCAGGTCGCTGGCGGTATAGCCGGTCGGCTCTACAACCCAGGTTCCGGCATCCACCTGCTCGACTTGCGCCCCGAAGCTGCGCATGGCGGCCAGCGTCAGGTCGACATAGCCACGGGCGCCGATATCCTGCCCGCTGAGCGCCACCGTCACCTGCCCCGCACCGAGCGGCGCCGCCATGAGCAGCGCGGAAACATATTGGCTGGAGAGACCGGCGTCGATCTCCACCCGCCCCGCGCCAAAATTACCGCGGCCGCGAATGGTAACCGGCGGGCAACCGGTCGGGCTCACGGCGTCGATGCCGAGCGATTGAAGAGCGGTCACCAGCGGCCCGATCGGGCGCAGGCGCATCTCTTGGTCCCCGTCGACGACCACCTCGCCGTCGACCGTCGCCACCGCCGCCGTGAGGAAACGGGTGGCTGTGCCGGCATTGCCGAGCACAAGCGGGCCCTCCGGCGGCTGCAGGCGCCCCGTGCTGGTGACCACGAAGCTCGTGGCGTCCGGTTCCTCGATCGTCACGCCCATCTGCCGCAGGGCGGCAGCCATCAGGGTGGTGTCCTTGCTCTTGAGGGCGCCGGTCAGGCGGCTGGTGCCGTTGGACAGGGCCGCGAGCAGGAGAGCTCGATTGGTGATGGATTTCGATCCCGGCGGCGAGACCCGGCCCACAAGAGGGCGGTTCGGCGGGACGATGGCGAGGGCTGGCGGAAGCGGGCTGAACATAATGGCGCGATCAATGCATTATGGGCGCACGCGGTGCAACTGCTTCTGCGGATGAATGCCCCCACCTAGCCCCCCCTGAAGGGGGAGGAACAGATCGGTATTGGGTGAGATCTTGCCACCACCACCGCGCGGTCCCTCCCCCTTCAGGGGGAGGTTAGGTGGGGGCAGCCCATCGCCCTCAAACCCCTGCCCGCGCCTCGGCGATGGCCTTGAGGTCAGCCGGCTTGAGCTGGACGCTTTCGCCACAGCCGCAGGCACCGGTCTGGTTCGGGTTCCGGAACGTGAAGCCGGCGCTCATCTTGGATTCTTCGAAATCCATGATGGTGCCGAGCAGGAACATGGTTGCCTTGGGCTCGATATAGACCTCGACGCCCTTGTCGCTCACATGGTCGTCGCCCTGGACCGGCTCGGCAACATAGTCGAGCGTATAGGCCATGCCGGCGCAGCCGGCATTGCGCACGCCGACGCGCACCCCGATTACGGGCTTGTCGGAATCCTCGATGATCTCGTTGATGCGCTCGGCGGCGGCATCGGTCAGCGACATGAGCTTGAAGGCCATGGGCGTTACTTTCTATCGGCGTGTCACAATATATAGGACAAAACGCGTCAGATTACCACCAGTTCAGCGCCACCTGGGCCTCTTCGCTCATTCGGGAGGCGTCCCAGGGGGGATCGAAAACCATGTTGACGGTCACGTCCTGCACGCCCTCGACGCCGCGTGCGGCGTTTTCCACCCAGCCCGGCATCTCGCCGGCGACCGGGCAGCCGGGCGCCGTAAGCGTCATGTCGATGGTGAGGTTGCGGTCATCGTCCAGGTCGACCTTGTAGATGAGGCCCAGCTCATAGATGTCGACCGGGATTTCCGGATCATAGACGGTCTTGAGCGCGCCGATCAGGTCACTGGTGATGCGCTCGACCTCGGCCTCCGGCAACGTGCCGGACACGTTGGGGGTGATGCGGTTTTCGGGGATGGTCGGCGCCGGTGCGATTTCAGGTTCTTCTGTCATGGGTCCTCGCCGTTACGCGAAAAATTTGCGGGCGCGTTCGATGCCGTCTACCAGCGCGTCCACGTCATCCTTGCCGTTATATAGGGCGAAGGACGCCCGGCAGGTAGAGGTGACCCCGAAGCGCTGCAGCAGGGGCATGGCGCAATGGGTGCCGGCACGCACGGCAATGCCATAGCGGTCAAGAATGGTCGCCACATCGTGGGCATGGGCGCCCTCGATCTCGAAGGAGAAAATGCCGCCCTTGCCAGGCGCCGTGCCGATGAGGCGCAGGGAATTGATGCGGCTCAGACGCTCCTGGGCGTATTCGGCAACATCATGCTCATGCGCAGCGATGGCGTCGCGCCCGATGTCCTCCACATAGGCCAGCGCGGCACCAAGCCCGATCGCCTGCACGATTGGCGGCGTTCCGGCCTCGAAGCGGTGCGGCGGCTCGTTGTAGGTTACGCTCTCGGTGCTCACGACGTCGATCATTTCGCCGCCGCCCATGAAGGGTTCCATCTCGGCAAGCAGGTCATACTTGCCATACAGCACGCCGATGCCGGTCGGGCCGTAGAGCTTGTGTCCGGTCATGACGTAGAAGTCGGCACCCAGCCCCTGGACGTCCACCCTGGTATGGACCGCGCCCTGGCTGCCATCGACCAGCACCGGAATGCCGCGGGCGTGGGCGATCTCGATGATCTCGGCGATCGGCGTCACCGTGCCCAGCACGTTGCTCATATGAGTAACCGCAACCATCCGGGTCCGCTCGGTCAGCGCCGCGGCGAAGGCGTCGAGATCAAAGCTGCCGTCGTCGCGCACATCGACCCATTTGAGCACCGCGCCCTTGCGCTCGCGATGGAAATGCCAGGGCACGATGTTGGAGTGATGCTCCATGATGGAGAGCACGATTTCATCACCCTCGGCGACGCGCGGGCCGGCAAAGGACTGGGCAACGAGGTTGATCGCCTCGGTGGCGGAGCGGGTGAAGATGATCTCTTCGGGCCGTGCCGCATTGAGGAATTTCTGCGCCACGTGGCGCCCGCCCTCATAGGCCTCGGTGGCCCGGTTGGCGAGCGTGTGCAGCCCGCGATGCACGTTGGCATATTCGTGTCGGAAAGCGTGGTCCATGCGATCGAGCACCTGCACCGGCTTCTGCGCAGAGGCGCCGCTATCGAGATAAACCAGCCGATTGCCATGAATGACCTCGGTCAGGATCGGGAAATCGGCACGGGCTTTTTCAAGATCGAAGGTCATATCGTTCACCGGCGTCTGCCTCCCCTCCCCCTTGAGGGGAGGGGTTGGGGGTGGGGGTCCATCGTGGACCCACCAAACGACCCCCACCCTCATTCCCTCCCCTCAAGGGGGAGGGAGGCGATGGAACCGCCTACTGTCCCAGCAGCCAGCCGTCGATCACCCCCTGCAGCGCTTCGGACAGCGCTTCGTCCTCGATGGGGTCGATGAGTTCCTCGAGGAAGCCACGGGTCAGCATGGTCTCGGCCTCCGCCTGCGGGATGCCGCGGCTCATGAGGTAGAACAGGCTATCCTCATCGAGCTTGCCGCAGGTGGAACCGTGGCCGCAGACGACGTCGTCGGCATAGATCTCGAGCTCGGGCTTGCTGAGGATTTCAGCCTCGTCCGAGAGCATCAGCCCCTGATGCATGAACTTGGCATCGGTCTTCTGTGCGTCGCGGGCGACCACGAGACGCCCCTGCACGATGGCCTTGCCCCGGCCGCGCGCGATCGACTTGAACAGCGGCTGCGACGAGGTGTGCGGCACGGCATGGGACGCATCCATGGTGATGTCGGCATGCTGTCCGTCCGACACCAGGTTGAGCCCGGTGATGTCGCCATGCGCCCCTGCCCCCTCGTAGCGCGGGAACAACTGTGTGCGGCTGAGCCCGGCCCCGGCATGGATGACCAATGTGCGCAGCTTGGCGCCTTCGCCGATGTGGTACTCGTTGGTGGCGAAATGGCTGGTGGCGCGGGAAGACAGGTCGACCGTGATGTGGGTCACGGCGGCAGTCTTGCCCAGGGCAATATAGGTGGCGTGGTTGCCGACATGGGCCGCATCGCTGCCCGAGAAGGTCTCGATGATGGTGGCGCTGGCGCCGTCGGCGACGAAGATCTTGAGGGCATCGACGACATGGGCCGCTTCGCCCTCGCTGCGGTGCGCAACCTGGACTACCTGCTCGAGGCTCGCATCGATCTGGAGCGACATGGCTTGGCGCACGAGGCCATTGTTTATCTGCACCACGACATCGTCACGCGTGGTCAGGATGCCGCCCTCCACCGTGCCCGGAACGACACCGGCAGGTGCGGCGCCCTGCTGAAACGCGGTGCCATTGATGATGGGCAGGTTCCAGGCACCGGCAATGTCGAGCGCCGGAACGTCAGTCCGATTGGCAGGCTGACCCAGCGGCGGAATAGCCCGCAGCAGCGTCTTGAGGTCGGTATAGTGGTAGCTCTCGACGCGCCGCGTCGGCAGGCCGGCAACGGTGATACGCTCGGCCACCGAAACCGCCCCGGCTTCCCTGAGCTGGGCGATCAAGCTTTCTTCGGCGGCTCCGAGCCGCACGGGCATGGTCTGGCGCATGGTCAGGCCGCCTGTCCGTCGAACTCGGCGTAGCCGTGCGCCTCGAGCCGCAGCGCCAGGTCCTTGTCGCCGCTTTCGACGATCCGGCCATCGCTGAACACATGCACGACATCGGGCACGATGTGGTTGAGCAACCGCTGATAGTGGGTGATGACCAGCATTGAGCGATGGTCTGCCCGCAGCGCATTGACACCGCGCGACACGACCTGCAGCGCATCGATGTCGAGGCCGGAATCGGTTTCGTCCAGCACGCAGAGCGCAGGCTTGAGCAGCGCCATCTGCAGGATTTCGGCGCGCTTCTTCTCGCCGCCCGAGAACCCGACATTGAGCGGGCGCTTCAGCATCTCGCTGTCGATGTTGAGCTGGGCCCCGGCTTCCTTGACGGCCCGCATGAAGTCCGGCGTGGTCATCTCGCCTTCCCCGCGTGCCTTGCGCTGCGCATTCATCGCCGCCTTGAGGAAGGTCATGGTGGCGACGCCGGGGATCTCGATCGGGTACTGGAAGGCGAGGAAGATGCCGGCCACCGCACGCTCCGCCGGCTCCATCTCGAGGATGTTCTCGCCATTGAGCAGGATCTCGCCCTCGGTGACCTCATAGTCTTCCTTGCCCGCCAGCACATAGCTCAGCGTCGACTTGCCCGAGCCGTTGCGGCCCATGACGGCATGCACCTGACCGGCGGGAATCGTGAGGTTCACGCCCTTTAGGATTTCGCGTTCCTCGATACGGGCGTGGAGGTTGCGGATTTCGAGGATTGGGGTGGTCATCGGAAGTCTCCAGTCATGCGGTTTTGAACGATGTCATCGTCGCCTCAGGCGCCGGGTTCGCCGTCCCAGTAATCAAGATTGTTTTCGCCGTTACGGCCCTTGTGGCGCAGTTTGCCCTCTTCCACATCGTAGATGTGCCGGGCCGGTTTTGCTGCGCCGGGCCGGCTGGACACCAGAAATTTGCCGGAGTCCGGATATTCGCAGACCTCGGTCGCGGCCGTGGTCGATACGGCCAGATACTTCAGCGTCGTCGCCCCGGTATTGAGAATTTGGTGCGCCGTTTCGTGTCCGCCAGCCGGTGCGCCTAGTACGTCGCCGGCCTTGAACGGCAGTCGCTGCTCACCGAACCGATAGGTACCTTCGCCTTCCAGCACGATGAAGAGCTCGTCTTCGACATGATGGTTATGGAAGGGACAGCTCGATTTACCAGCTGGTACTTCGCTGTAGCTGATGCCAAGGCCCTTCAGGCCCAGCAGCTTGCCGAAGGACGTATCGGCAGACTTGTACAGGCTACCCTGTTCCCACGCATCGAGCGTGAGAGACAAGAGCGAAACAACCGGGCTGGTCTGTGCTGCGCTCATCTAGCCCACGCTGCCTTCGAGGCTGATGGCGATCAGCTTCTGGGTTTCGACCATGAATTCCATCGGCAGGTGCTGCAGCACGTCGCGCACGAAGCCGTTGACGATCAGCGCCACCGCTTCTTCCTCGCTGAGGCCGCGGGCCTGGCAGTAGAACATCTGGTCGTCCGAGATCTTGGACGTGGTGGCCTCGTGCTCGAACACTGCTGTGCCGTTGCGGCTCTCGATATAGGGCACGGTGTGGGCGCCGCATTTGTCGCCGATCAGCAGGCTGTCGCACTGGGTGAAGTTGCGGGCGTTCCTGGCCCTGGCATGCGCCGAAACCTGGCCGCGATAGGTATTGTCCGAGAAGCCGGCGGCAATGCCCTTGGAGATGATGCGGCTGGACGTGTTTTTGCCCAGGTGGATCATCTTGGTGCCGCTGTCGACCTGCTGGTAGCCGTTCGAGATGGCGATGGAATAGAACTCGCCGCGCGAGCCGTCGCCGCGCAGGATGCAACTGGGATATTTCCAGGTGATGGCCGAGCCGGTTTCGACCTGGGTCCAGGAAATCTTGGAATTGGCGCCGCGGCAATCGCCCCGCTTGGTGACGAAGTTGTAGATGCCGCCCTTGCCGTCCTTGTCGCCGGGGTACCAGTTCTGGACAGTGGAGTATTTGATCTCGGCATTGTCGAGGGCCACCAGTTCCACCACGGCAGCATGCAACTGGGCTTCGTCGCGCATCGGTGCGGTGCAGCCTTCGAGATAGCTGACATAGCTATCGGCCTCGGCGATGATCAGCGTGCGCTCGAACTGGCCGGTCTTCTTCTCGTTGATGCGGAAATAGGTCGAGAGCTCCATCGGGCAGCGGACACCCTTGGGAATGTAGACGAACGAGCCGTCGGTGAAGACTGCGGAGTTGAGCGTCGCATAGTAGTTGTCGGTGACCGGCACGACCGACGCCAGGTATTTCTGCACCAGTTCAGGATGCTCGCGGATGGCTTCCGAGATCGAGCAGAAGATGATGCCGACCTTGGCCAGTTCCTCGCGGAAGGTGGTGACGACCGAAACCGAATCCATCACCGCATCGACGGCGACGTTCGGGCGCTCGACGCCAGCCAGGATTTCGCGCTCGCGCAGCGGCACGCCCAGCTTGTCATACATGGCGATCAGCGCCGGATCGACTTCATCCAGGCTCTTGGGCGCCGGCGTCGATTTCGGCGCGGCGTAGTAATACATGTCCTGCAGGTCGATGGCGGGATAGTGCACCTTGGCCCAGGTCGGTTCCGTCATCGTCAGGAAGCGCCGGTAGGCCTCGAGGCGCCAGTCCAGCATCCACTGCGGCTCGTTCTTCTTGGCGGAAATGAAGCGGACAGTGTCCTCGCTCAGGCCCTTGGGGGCCCTGTCGGACTCGATCAGCGTCTCGAAGCCGTACTTGTACTTGTCGACATCGAGCGAACGAACCGAATCCACGGTGGCGCGGTCGATGTTTTCCTTGAGCGTCGGGATATCGGCATAATCGGCCATGTCGGCGTCTCCTATCTGCCCGGTGGCGATTCAAGGTCGCCGCGAGCCGTCTGAATATGGTGGCGGATCAGGCCGCCTGCCCCTGCCGCGCCCGCTGGCGCTGCAGGATCGTTTGGTAACCAGCAACGAACGCATCGACGTCGTCAGCCGTAGAATTCCAGCCCAGGCTGACGCGCAGGGCACATTCGGCCAGTTCGGGCGCCACGCCCATCGCCGCCAGCACGTGGCTCGGCCCGACCTTGCCCGAAGAGCAGGCGGAGCCGGACGAAACCGACAGTCCCAGCAAATCCAGCGCCATCATCGCCGTGGCATTGCTGACGCCCGGTACGGCGAAGTTGACGACATTGCCGAGCCGGCTAGCGCCGAAGATCACCGCGTCCGCTGGAAGCGCTGCCTCCAGCCGCGCCACCAGCGCCGGCACGCCCGCCGCCGCATAGCGGTCACCAAACGCCGCAGCTGCCGCACCGAAGGCGGCGATCAGTGCCGCCGCTTCCGTGCCACCGCGCCGGCCCTGTTCCTGCCCGCCGCCCGGAATGAGCCGGACTAGGTCGGCATGCGCCTTGACGAGCAAGGCGCCAATGCCGGCGGCAGCGCCGATCTTGTGCCCGCTCACCGCCATCATGTCGGGAGCCGCACTGGCAAAATCGAGGGGCAGCTTGCCGAATGCCTGCACGGCGTCGATGAACAGCGTGTGAGGTGTCGGGCCGACCAGGGCATTGATCCGGCCGATATCCTGCACCACGCCGGTTTCGTTGTTGACCCAGTGCAGGCCCACGAGCAGCTTGCCCTCGGCCGCCGCGATCACGCCGGCCAGTTGATCGAGATCAATGCGCCCATCGGCAAGAAGCCCGATGGTGATGACAGGCAGCCCGGTCGCCTCGGCGGCATTGCCGACCGCGGCATGTTCACCCGCGCTGATGACGATGGCGCTGGCGGCAAAAACCCGCGCCCCACCGACGATGGCCTGGGTAATCGCTTCGGTGGCCGAGCCGGTGAACACCACCTGCTTGCGCTCGGCGCCGGCCAGGGCCGCGACCTGCGAGCGGGCGGTGTCAACCAGGTTGCGCAGGGCGCGTCCGTGGCCATGCACGGAGGAGGGATTGCCCACCAGATCGAGGGCAGCGACGAGCGCCGACCGCGCCTCCGGCAGAAGCGGGGACGCGGCATTATGATCAAGATAGATCGCCGGTCTCGTCATCGAACTCCCGTATGACGCTTGCGCGCCGCTCATGGCTTCCATGTCCTGACCAAGGCGCTAGCGCGCCCGCTGGTTCAAACACTTCTTGAAATTTGCCGCCCAACTTCATTACAAGGGGCGCTCTTGCAGGCCGTATAGCGGCCGAAAACCGAGTTTCGAATAATTCTAAACTAGATTTTGCGAGCCATGTTTTAGGAGGCTGGGCCGGCTTAGTCAAGCTGCAACGCCATGCCAACAACCTGCGCAAAACCACACGAACAGAGCCAAACGGCCGGAAGAACAAGACCATGCCAGAAGTGATCTTCAATGGCCCAGAAGGGCGTCTCGAAGGCCGGTACCAGCCGGGCAAGGAGCCCAATGCTCCCATCGCCATCGTGCTGCATCCGCACCCGCAGTTCGGCGGGACGATGAACAACCAGATCGTCTATAACCTGTTCTACATGTTCGCGGAGCGCGGCTTCGCCGTCTTGCGCTTCAATTCACGTGGCGTGGGCCGCAGCCAGGGACTGTTCGACCATGGCGTGGGCGAGCTGTCCGATGCTGCCGCCGCGCTCGACTGGCTACAGGTGATCAACCGGGAATCGCGCGGCTGCTGGATCGCCGGCTTTTCCTTTGGCGCCTGGATCGGCATGCAGCTGCTGATGCGCCGTCCCGAGGTGGAAGGCTTCATCTCCGTGGCGCCTCCGGAGAACCTCTACGATTTCTCGTTCCTCGCCCCCTGCCCGTCTTCGGGCCTGATCATTCATGGCGACAAGGACCGCGTCGCGCCGCCCAATTCGGTCCAGAAGCTGGTGGACAAGCTCAAGACCCAGAAGGGCATCACCATCGAGCAGCAGATCGTCGAGGGCGCCAACCACTTCTTCGAAGGCAAGGTGGACGAACTCACGGCGAGCTGCGCCGAGTATCTTGACCGTCGCCGGCAGGAGATCGCCGCCGGCGGCGGGCGCTAAGTCGGGCGCGACTACTGCGATCTGTCGGAAGGGACCTCATCCTGAGCCTGTCGAAGGACGGGGTCCCGCGTGCACCGACCTCGTGGTTCGCCCTTCGATTAGCTCAGGAGGCTCACCATGAGGTCTCACTAACCTCAGCGATTGTCCCATGACCAAGTTCAAATCCGATTTCCTCCGCGTGCTCGACGAACGCGGCTTCATCCATCAGATATCCGACCCGGAAGGCCTGGATGCCCTCGCCCTCAAGGGGCCGATCAGCGGCTATGTCGGCTATGACGCTACCGCCACGTCGATCCATATCGGCAACCTGATCACGGTCACCATGCTCTACTGGCTGCAGGAAACCGGCCACAAGGCGATCAGCCTGATGGGCGGCGGCACCTCGATGGTCGGCGACCCGTCGTTCCGGGACGATCAGCGCAAGCTGCTGACCGTCGAGCAGATCCAGACCAACATCGACTCGATCCAGCGCGTCTACGGCAACATCCTCAACTATGGCGGCTCCAATCCCGCCATCATGGTCAACAATGCCGACTGGCTGCTCAAGCTCAACTATGTCGAGTTCCTGCGCGACGTGGGCCGCCACTTCTCGGTCAACCGCATGCTGAGCTTCGATTCGGTGAAGCTGCGGCTCGACCGCGAGCAGTCGCTCAGCTTCCTCGAATTCAACTACATGATCATGCAGGGCTACGACTTCACCGAGCTCAACCGGCGCTACGGCACGGTGCTGCAGATGGGTGGCTCCGATCAGTGGGGCAACATCATCAACGGCGTCGACCTCAATCACCGCATGGGCGGCGAACAGCTCTATGCGCTGACCACACCGCTGCTGACCAAGGCGAGCGGCGAGAAGATGGGCAAGACGGCCTCGGGCGCCGTCTGGCTCAACGGCGAGCTCTTCAGCCCCTACGATTTCTGGCAATATTTCCGCAACACCGAGGATGCCGATGTCGGAAAGTTCCTCAAGATCTTCACGCGGCTGCCGCTTGACGAGATCGCGCGCCTTGCAGCCTTGGGCGGTAACGAGATCAATGAGGCCAAGAAGGTATTGGCCACCGAGGTGACGGCGATCGTCCACGGCCGCGCCGCCGCCGAGCAGGCCGCCGCCACGGCGGCGACGACGTTCGAAGCAGGCGGGATCGATCTGTCGCTGCCCACGACGGAGGTCGGCGCGCCGGTACTCGAGGAAGGCCTCGGCATTCTCAACGCCCTGGTAGCTGCCGGGCTGGCCGGATCGAACGGCGAAGCGCGCCGTCACATCCAGTCCGGCGCCGTTCGCGTCAACGACGCCGCTGTCGACGACGACAAGCGGATGCTGTCGAGCGGCGACCTGTTGGCGGAAGGGGTCATCAAGCTGTCTGTCGGCAAAAAGCGGCACGCTTTGGTGAAGCCGAGCTAGTCGGCGCCACTGTAGCGCCACTACCCCACCCACCGCGTTCCCTCGGGCTCGACCCGGGGGCCGCTCTCAAACCGGCACAGGCGACGAGAGGCCCTCGGATCAAGTCCGAGGGAACGCTGGTGCGTGTTGCAATACCAAGTCCGCCTATTCGGCCGGCGGTTGTTCCTTGGCGCGGAACTCGAACAGTTCGCGGAATGCCCCCGGCACCAGCATCGAGAGAGGATTGATGCGGAATTGCGGGTCGTCCAGCGGCCCCTGCACGGCAAAGGTGACGCCCACCAGGCCTTCGCCTTCCCTGCCGCCCAGCAGCGGGCCGAGGATGGGGATCTGCTGGAAGGCGTTGTTCAGCCCAAAGAGCGGGACATAGGTGCCCGTGAGGTCGTACTGGCGCTGGTCGGTATAGATGAAGCCGCGCATCGTGCCGCCGACCGTGTCGCCGGTCAGCATCGCGTCGGTGACTTCCACGCGGTCGGAGCGGCGCTGGAACTCGACCTGCGCCACGTCGAAGTCGAGACGGTTCTGCCGGGCGATGGCGGCGCGGGAGTCGGAGTGGTTGCCCAGCACCTGCGCCACGTTGGCCTCGTCCACGATGGCGAAATCGCGCATCAGCAGTTGCCCGGCCTCGACATCGGCCACTCGGTCGGTGGTCAGCACCAGGCTGCCGGAGCCGCCGGCGAGCTGGGAATAGACGCCGAGCAGGCGCAGGATGGTGCCGGCATCGTTGAAGGCCACCGACAGGGTGCGCCCGTTTGGCGCCGGATTGGTGGTGACCGATAGGGCATTGCCGTCACTGAACTGGGCGGTCAGGTTCGCCCGCACCATCGTTGTGCCGCGCTGCAGCAGATCCAGGTCGACGTTGAAAGCCGTGGTGGCATAGTAGCCCAGGGCGCGGTCGAGCTTGACGTCCAGGGAAATGGTCTGGTCGAACTGCGTCGACTGGACGCCGCCAGCACCCTCGCCGAGGCCGAAAAACTGCCGCAGCATGGGCTTGAGGTCGAACTGGCTGCCGGTGATGCTCACCGCATAGCCGCCCTCCATCGGCAGTACCGCCAGTTGCGTGCTGTCGCCGCTGCTCAGGCCGAATTCACTGAAGCTGGCCGCCTGCAGCCCCTCGGTGGCGTGGAAGGTGATGTCGCCGATAGCGCGAACGGTGCCGAAGGACAGATCAATTTCGTTGAGCTGGGTGATCTCGCCGGCCAGCGTGATGATGGCGCTGAGCGTGCCGGGCGTTCCGGCCGCCTTGCTGATGCCGATATCCTTTATCGTCAGTGCCGCCTCCTCGAGGTCGACGGCCATGCTGAGTGAGCCATCCGGCAGCGGTTGCGCAACGAAGCGGACGCGGCCGGACAGGAACTCGGAGGCGTCGAAGCCCATCTTGGCGAGGTCGGCGACATCGATGGTCGAGGAGAGCCGGATGGTCGGATCGGTCTCGGGCGTGCCGGCTATCTCGACCTCCGCGGCCACGCCGTCGATCTCCGCGGTGCCGCCGAGGCGGTAACCGTTCTGCGAAGCACTGAAGGCGAGTTGTCCATCGCCGATGCGCCGGTCCTGGATCGGCTGGGAGCTGGCGAAATCGGCGACCGTGCCGTTGACGACATAGTCGATCTCCATTGGCGAGCCGTCCTCCTCGTCGGGCAGCTTGATGGTCGCCACGAGCCCGAGATCGACCGCGCCGGTGAGGGAGTCGAGGTCGACAGGCAGCTCGGCGCCGGCCAGCGCCTCGGGCTGCTGCGCCTCGATCAGCGCAAGCAGGGCCGGAATGGGCGCAGCCAGATCTCCGGAGATTTCGATGATGTTTTCGTCGGGGTTGGAATTGTCCATGATCAGCGCCGGATTGGCCACGCGGATGGTTCCACCCCCGGTGTCTATCGAGCCGCCGGCGGCCGAAATGATGACATTGGCGTCGTCGACCTGCAGCCGGGTTTCCCCGGAAATCGCCACCGGATCCATCTCCGCCGTGGGCTTGATGGCCACGTCCGTGCCGATCAACTCGATCTGCATGCTGTCCGGGGGAAGCGGCTTGTCCTCGCCGTCGAGCGCCAGGCTGCCCACAGGGAACCGGAAGGTCATCAGCGCGCGCGCCACCTCTCCCTCTGTGACGTTGGCGACAAACCAGTCCCGGCTCTCGCCGCCCATGACATAGGGCCAGAGGCGCTTCAGGTCATCGGCGCTGACACCCTGCCCCGCCACGGTCATATCGATCCCCAGCCCAGCCTGCAGCATGTCGAGACGCCCCGCCGTTTCGACCGTCGCGTCGCCCTTGCGGGCCACGAAGCTGTCGATGCCAAGTGCGCCGTAAAGCGGCGCCGACCAGCCGGAAAACTTCATGCTGTCGAACGGCGCGACCGGCGCGGCCATGTCATTGGGATGGATGACGACGTCGCGCGCATCGAGGGATATCCCGACGGTCGGTCCGAACTTCTCGTCCAGCCCCATGGCGAAAATGCCCGAGACATAGGCGCTGCTTTGCCCGATCTGCAGTGCCGTCTCGTCCAGGATGAACTGCCCGGCAACGGGGTCCCAGTTGACGTTCATGATCGAGCTGGCGATGGGGAAGTAGGCGTCGTCGATGCGCAGGTCGAGGCCGGTCAGGTCGACCTTGAAGCTACCGTCGACCAGCTTGCCGCCAGCCGGCTCGAAGTTGACGTCGATGGAGAGCGCGCCGGCGCCGCGCATTGCCGCCATGCTGGTGGGATCGTCGATGAACGGCAGCAGCGCAGCAAAATCGAGATTGGCGACATCGACTTCCAGCCGGGAATTGCCGGCCTCGTCGACGGTGCGCGTCAGCCCGCCGGTCATCGTGCGGCCACCGAGGCTGGCCGAGAAGGTGCCGCTCGTATCGCCCGCTCGCGTTGCGCCGATCTCGAGGTCGATATCCTCGAACCGCCGGAACAGGCCATAGACCGTATCGCTCATGCCGACGATGCCGTCGCGGATAACCAGCTTGGAGAAGCGGCCCTGCACGGTCTGTTCCACAAGGTCGGCCAGCCCCTGCTCGCTGGCCTCGAGGTTGTAGATCAGCCAGTCGTTGTCTGACCGCATCGGCACGGTCTGCTCGCTGTCGGCGATATCGATCCCGTCGCTGGAGATGCCGACACTGGGAAAGGTCTGAGCGCCCTCCAGAACCCGCACCGTCGGCGTGCCCCCCGCGGGATCGTCGATCAGCTCGAAACTGGTGATGCGCGGTCCGAACAGGTCCTGCACCATCTGGATGTGCGGGCGCACGACGGTGACGGTGGCGCCGGGCTGCCCGAACAACGCGCGCGCCGGCGAGAAGCCGATCTCGAGCGCCTCCATCGCGATGCGGGCCCCCGACTGGCTGTCGGTGAGCAGTACCGGCGTGAACTGGATCACCGGCCACACACCGCGCTCGAGCGCGAGGTTCATCTCGCCCAGTTCGAGTCGGGACGTTGCCGGCAGCGCCGACTGGATCAGGTTGCGCACGGCCTGCCCACCGAAGGGCAGCCGGACCGGGGTCACCAGCAACACGAGATAGAGCACCAGCAGCAGCACCGCCGGGATGCCAAGCAGCCATACCGCCAGCCTGGCTGCATGCCTGGCTGGTGGCCGCTTACGCTCGGACGACTGCGAAGCCGGGATGTCTGCGGAAAGAGTTGACGCGCTCACTTGGTTCCAGGAAGAGGATTCGCCAGCATCTGCCGGCACCTCGAAGAATCAACCGCAGAAGGCGGTCTCTTGCCCAATGATACCGGCTGGAATATGGCACCGACACCCAAATTCTGGTGTGGTCGCAACTGCTGCGTGGAGATGGTCATGTCGGATCTGAGCGAGGGTGACAGCGCCCCCGATTTCACCCTGCAGCTGGACGATGGAAGCAGCTTCACGCTGTCGGCACAGCGCGGCCGGCCGGTGGTGCTGTACTTCTACCCGGAGGACGATTCCGGCGGCTGCGTCGACGAAAACCTGGAATTCTCAGAGCGGGCCGCGGCTTTCGCCGCCCTTGAGGCCCGACTGGTCGGCGTGTCGCCCGACACCATCGAGACTCACCGCAAGTTCCGCGCCAAGTATGGCCTTGTCGTGCCGCTCGCTGCCGATCCGGAGCATCTGGCCATCGAACCGTTCGGCCTTTGGAAGCTCAAGAAGCTCTATGGCCGGGAGTTCATGGGGCTGATCCGCACCTCGTTCATCGTCGGCTCGGATGGCCGGATTGCCCGCATCATCCGCGCCACGCGCATCCGCGGGCATGCGCAGAAAGTGCTCGAAGCGCTAGAGGCGCATGTGAGGCAATAGTCGCCGCAATAGCCCTTTCTTAACCATGCCGGCTCATACTGGTTTGACCATATTTGTATGCGTCGCGGGGTGTATGGGGTGCGCAAACAGGCCAGTTTCGGTCGGTCCGATCATGGAATGCAGCATGCGGCGCCGCAGCGCCACGGCGTCCACCCTGCCCTGTTCTATTCCATGTTCGCCGTCCTGCTCGCCGGTAACGCCCTGCTGGTCACCGCCTTCCTGCTCTCGCCCGATATCGCGCGCCTGCTGAGCGGCCAGAACGAGCAGGTCATCGAGGCCTACGAGAACCGCATTGCGCAGTTGCGCGTCGAGGTCGATCGCCTGCATTCGCGCAGCTATGCCCAGGCCGGCGATATCAACCTGCAGTTGCAGGAACTGGCGCAGCAGCAGGAAGTGCTGCTCGAACAACACCAGCTGGTGCGCGTATTGGTCGACAAGGCCGATGAACTTGGAATCGAGGCTGCGGCCCTGCCTGCGGCCGCCGATGACCAGGACCTGGCGCTGGCGCCAACCGCTACCGGCAATCCCGACATCGATGCCACCGCAGCGGCGGTCGCCCAGATGATGGACGAAACCCACTTCGCCATGACCTCCATTGCCGAGACGGCAGCAGAACGCACCGCCAGCATCGTCACCGAACTGTCGGAACTGGGCATCCGTGTCCAACTGCCGGAGAACACCGAGGGCCTTGGTGGTCCCCTGCTGGCGCCGCAGGAGAACGGCACCGTCTCGCCCATGATCGATGATGCCAATGCGGTGATGGCGGCGCTGGTGCGCTACAAGGCGGCGCGGGACAGCATCGAGGGCGCGCCGGTCCACATGCCGATCGCTGGCAGCTTCCGCCAGAGTTCCAATTTCGGCAACCGGACCGACCCCTTCACCGGCGGCCGCGCCTTCCATTCCGGCATCGATTTCGCGGCCCCCAAGGGCACCACGGTCCTCAGCGCGGGCAAGGGTGTCGTGACCTTCGTCGGCAGCAAGTCAGGCTACGGCAATGTCGTGGAAGTGACCCACGCCAGCGGCCTCGTCACCCGCTATGCCCATCTCTCAGGGTTCCTCAGCGAAAAGGGCCAGTCGGTCAATACCGGCACTCCGATCGCCAAGGTTGGCTCGACCGGCCGATCCACCGGACCGCATCTGCACTTCGAAGTGCGCAACGCCAACAGCGCCATCAATCCCAAGGCGTTCCTCGACGCCGGCAAACGGCTCCTGGCGCTGCTGGGCTGAGCCCACCCAATCCTCTACATCCACGGCGCTCTCCGACCTGATCTGACGGCTCTTTTGCCGCTTGTGCTGAGTTGAGAGCGCCCCTCGGGTCAAGCCCGAGGGAACGACGGTGGGTGTGGGGGAACTTAGCCACGGCTTTGTGCTCAGGCTTCCCCACTCACACTGAGACCTCATGGTGAGGCTGTCACACTGAGACCTCATGGTGAACTTGTCGAACCACGAGGTCGGGCACGCACGTCGCGCCACGACCTCGTCCTTCGACAGGCTCAGGATGAGGTCTGATGAGGGTCCGGCCCTAGACGCCAAGCACCCAAGCCTTGATAGCGGACAGGAAGGGACCCCTACTCCTCCGCCGCCACGTCGGTTGCCACGCCGACCCGCTGGGCCAGCGCCGCTTCCATGAAGTCGTCGAGGTCACCATCCAGCACCACGGAGGGCTGGCCGCTCTCGACGCCGGTGCGCAGGTCCTTGACCATCTGGTAGGGCTGCAGGACATAAGAGCGGATCTGATGGCCCCAGCCGATATCGGTCTTGCTGGCGGCCTGGGCGTTGGCGGCTTCTTCGCGCTTTTGCAGTTCCGCCTCATAGAGCCGCGATTTCAGCATCGCCATGGCCGTGGCCCGGTTCTTGTGCTGGCTGCGTTCCTGCTGGCAGGCCACGATAATGCCCGAGGGCACGTGGGTGATGCGGATGGCAGAGTCGGTGGTGTTGACGTGCTGGCCGCCGGCACCGGAAGCCCGATAGGTATCGACCTTGAGGTCGGACTCGCGGATCTCGATGTCGATGGAATCATCGACCACCGGGTACACCCAGCAGCTCGAGAAGCTGGTATGGCGCCGGGCAGCCGAGTCGTAGGGGCTGATACGCACCAGGCGATGCACGCCGCTTTCCGTCTTGAGCCAGCCATAGGCATTGTGGCCCTTGACCAGGATCGTGGCCGACTTGATGCCTGCCTCTTCGCCGTCATGCATTTCGAGCACTTCGACCTTCATCTTCCGGCGATCGGCCCAGCGGGTGTACATGCGCAGCAGCATGTTGGCCCAGTCCTGGCTCTCCGTGCCGCCGGCGCCCGAGTGGATTTCGACGTAGCAATCGTTGGAATCGACCTCGCCGGAGAGCAGCGTCTCGATCTGGTAGCGCCGTGCGCTCTGCTTGAGTTCGACCAGGGCGTTCTCGGCATCCTTGACGACGTCTGCGTCGCCTTCGGCCTCGCCCATCTCGATCAGCTCGACATTGTCGCGAATGCCGGCCTCGAGCTCGCGCACGGCTTTCACCGCCACGTCCAGCTCATCCCGCTCGCGCATCTTGTTGCGCGCCTTTTCGGGGTCGTTCCAGAATTCGGGGGATTCGGTCTCGGCGGTCAGCGCGTCGAGGCGCAGTTCGGCAGTATCCCAGTCAAAGATGCCTCCTCAGCAGGGTCAAAACCTGCTCGATTTCGGCAACGCTCTTTTCGATTTCGGCGCGCATTGGACATTTCCTTCAGTCTGGCGCTCCGTTTAGCGGAGGTCGCCCCGACGATCAACCTTCCGGCCCCGGTTCAGCGGCGCCGGCTTTTCTCGAACTTGCGCAAAGCGGTGTCGCGCTTGAGCCGCGAGACCTTGCTGAGGAAGAACACCCCGTTCATCTGGTCGATTTCGTGCTGCGCCACGCGCGCTACAAAGCCATCGTACCGTACGGACTCGCGGCCGCCATCGGCGGTATCGAATTCCACTTCGACCCAGTCGGCTCGTTCCACCGGCACTTCCACGCCGGGCAGCGAGACCGATCCCTCTGGCGCCAGCGATGTGCCCCCGCCCGTCCGCACCACTTGCGGATTGTAGAGCACCCGGTAGTCTCGTGCTGCCGTATCGGCGGCGACACTGATCACAACGAGCGGCTCCGCCAGGCCAAGATGGGCGGCGGCCAGGCCATAGGCCTGCACCTCGCGTGCTGCGGACAGCAGCGCCTGCCCCGCCTGCAGCATGGCTTCGTCGACCGGTCGCGGCCTGGCCGCAACGCTGAGGGCCTGATCGGGATAGAGGACGAAAGCGGGCATTAGAACAGGGCGCCGCGCCCGCCATCGACCCACCCACCGGTCCGCGAGTCATAGACCAGCTGGTCGCCCTGGTCCTGCGGCGACGGTTGGCGCGGGTTCACGAAGCCGGAATCGTATTGCTGCTGCATCGCCTGCTGGCGCTGGATGGCGTCGAGAGCATTGACGTCGACGCCGATGACCGACGTCATCAGGTTCGGACCGGTCCCCGGCTTGAACGACTCCTCGATGGCGGCTTCGCCCTCGAAGGCCTCGACGCCCGAATTGGGGTTGATCCAGGCCGTGTCCATGCCGGGCGGCTTGTTGAATGGTGTCGCTGGCTTGCCTTCGAGCGCCTTGGCCATGAACTCGGTGAAGATCGGCACCGCGAAGCTGCCGCCGGTTACCGAGCTGCCCATCGACCGGGGCTGATCGTAGCCGACATAGACGCCCACGGCCAGTTCCGGCGTAAAGCCGACGAACCAGGCGTCCTTGTAGTCGTTGGTCGTGCCGGTCTTGCCGGCCACGGGGCGATTGAGCACCTTGGCGGCCGTGCCGGTGCCGCGCTGCACCACGCCTTCCATCATCGAGGTGATCTGGTAGGCCGTCATCGGATCGAGCACCTGCTCTCGATTGTCGACGATCAGCGGCTCCCCCTGCCCGGTCCAACTCTCGGCCTTGCAGCCCTGGCACAGGCGCTGGTCGTGCTTGTAGACGGTTACGCCGTAGCGATCCTGCACGCGGTCGATCAGCGTCGGCACGATCTTGCGGCCGCCATTGGCGATCGTGGCATAGGCGGCGGTCATCCGCATATCGGTGGTTTCGCCCGCCCCGAGCGCCATGGCGAGCACCGGCTGCATCGAATCATAGACGCCGAACAGGCGGGCATATTCAGCCACCAGCGGCATGCCGATATCCCTTGCCAGCCGCACCGTCATCACGTTGCGGCTGCGCTCTATGCCGCGGCGCAGCGTCTGCGGTCCATAGAATTCCTGCGCATAGTTTTCCGGCCGCCAGATCGAGCCGTCGCCATTGCGGATTTCCACCGGCGCATCGAGCACCACCGAAGCCGGCGTATAGCCGTTGTCGAGCGCCGCCGCGTAGACGATCGGCTTGAAGGACGAGCCCGGCTGGCGCAGCGCCTGCGTGGCGCGGTTGAATTCGCTCATCGCATAGGAGAAGCCGCCGACCATGGCGAGCACGCGCCCGGTCCGGGGGTCCATGGCAACCAGCGCGCCCTCTATCTCGGGAACCTGCTCCAGCGTATAGATGCCGGCCTGGCCCTCCACCGGCGAGACATAGATCACGTCGCCCACCTTGAGGATGTCCTGCAGCGGGCTCGAAACCCAATTGATCTGCGGGCCCGAAAGCGTGCCGACCACCCGGTCCTCGGCCACCGACCCGTCGGCCAGGATCTCAGGACGCAAGCCGATCTGCGCCTCATTACCGGCCATCTCCAGCACCACGGCCAGTTGCCACTCGGGCACATCGCTCAGTGGCGCGATCTGGGCGACGTCCTGGCCCCAGTCGTCGCCGATCTCGATACTGGCAACGGGTTCGCGGAACCCCTTGCTTTGGTCATAGGCGATGAGCCCATCCATCAGCGCCCGGCGCGCATATTCCTGCAGCTTGGGCTCGAGCGTCGTCCGCACCGACAGGCCGCCGCCATAAAGCTGGTCCTCGCCGTAGAGGCTGGCCAATTCACGGCGGACTTCCTCGGTGAAATACTCGGCGGAATAGAGCTGGCTGCCGCCCGAACGCGGGAACACGTTCAGCGGCTCGTTCTGCGCAGCGGCGGCTTCTTCGGGCGTCACATAGCCATTCTCGACCATGCGATCGATGACCCAGTTGCGCCGCTCGATCGCGGCCTCGGGCCGGCGGAACGGGTGATAGTTGTTCGGTCCCTTCGGGAGAGCGGCGATATAGGCCGCTTCACTCAGCGTCAGCTGGTAGAGCGCCTTGTCGAAGTAGTTCAGCGCTGCCGCGGCCACGCCATAGGAATTGAGGCCGAGGAAAATTTCGTTGAGATAGAGTTCGAGGATGCGGTCCTTGGAAAAGGTGGACTCGATCCTGATCGCGAGGAGCGCTTCCTGCAGCTTGCGATCCCAGGTCTGCTCCGAAGTCAGCAGGAAGTTCTTGGCCACCTGCTGGGTGATGGACGAGCCGCCGCCCTGGATCGCGGTGTTGCCGTCGAGCCGGGCGAGCAGGTTGTCGCGCAGGGCGCGGAACACGCCATCGATGGCGATGCCCCCATGGGAATAGAAATCCTTGTCCTCCGCCGACAGGAAGGCCTGCACCAGCAGCGGCGGCACCGTTTCGATCGGTTGGAACAGCCGGCGCTCCCGCGCGAACTCGGCCAGCAGCGTACCATCAGCGGCGTGCACGCGCGTCGTGACTGGCGGCTGGTAATCCTTGAGCACGGTATAATCCGGCAGGCCGGCGGACACCGACGTCAGGTAGATTGCCGCCACGCCGATGCCGGCCAGTGCGGCGAACATCCCAAAGCCAAAAAGCCAGCCGAGCAAGCGCAGCATGCGATCGTGTACTCCAGGCAGGATCAACCTGCCGCATTAGTGTCTTCAGGCGCAAATCACGCCGGATTCCAAGGTCGAATCATAACAGAAGCCGATCTGGAAGTAGATCGGCGGCGTCTCTCCAGGGACGGTGGGCGTCTACCCGCCGCCCCACGTGACCGAATTGTCACATCATGGCTCCTCCGGCGCCAGGCCATCGAAATAGGCCGAAACGCCCCGTGCCAACGCGTCGGCAGTGCGATCCTGCCATTCGCCCTCCAGCAGGTTTGCGACGTCGGAACTGTTGGAAAGAAATCCCAGTTCGAGCAGGACCGAGGGCACGTCGGGCGCCTGCAGCACGAAGAAATCCGCCTGCCGCACCGGGAAGCGCCGCAGCTCGATGCTGGGCTCCAGCTGGTGCACGATGGCCCGCGCCGCCATGAAAGACTGATGGCGCATTTCGCGCCGCATCAGGTCAAGCAGGATGTCGACCACCTGCGGCGCCATCTGCGGCATGGCGAAGCCCGCGATGACGTCCGTCTTGTTTTCCTCGTCCGCCAGCACCTTGTCGAGCACGTCGGTCGCATTCTCGTCGCGGGTATAGACGCTGGCGCCCCGGATATCAGGCTGCTGAAAGCTGTCGGCATGGATGGAGATGAACAGGTCCGCCTTGTTGACCCGGGCCAGCGCGACGCGCTCCTCGAGCCGCAGGAACGTGTCGTCTACGCGGGTCAGGGCCACGTCGAAGCGGCCCGAAGCCACGAGCAGTTCCTGCAGCTTGAGCGAAAACGCAAGCACGATATCCTTTTCCTTGATGCCGGTGGCGGTCTCGGCTCCGCTGTCGATGCCACCGTGGCCGGGATCGATGACCACGAGCGGCCGCGTGGCGATGGGCAGTTCGGACCCGCCTGCAGGCGTCGAGGCGGCAACGGCAGCGGCCGGTCCGGCCGTCGCCAGATCGCGGGCGACATTGGCGGCAAAGGCTTCGGGGGTCGCGGGAATGATATCGACCACGAGGCGTGCCGGCTGATCCTCGAACGGCTCCAGCACATAGGCCTGCTGCACCTGCGCCGGAGCGGCAAGCGTCAGCGTCGTGCGCACGCGGTCCGGCGCCGCCTGCTCGACCAGGTAGCTGGTGATCATGCCGGGCTCGCCCGCGGGCTCCCCGCTCGGCTCGGGCACCGAGAAGGTCGCGGCGCGCACGTCGATCGCCAGCCGGTCCGGCTCGCTCAGCGACACGAAGGCGAACTCCGTCGGGCTCGCCAGGTCGATGACAAGCCGGGCGCGCTCCGGCGTGGCCGAAACTCGGGCGTCGATCACATTGGGCAGAGCGACAGTTGCCGTGGGTGCGGGCGCAGGCTCGCCCGCAGCCTCCTGCGCCAATGGCATCGCCATGAGGCAAAGCATGGCAAGCAACGACGTCAGCATCGGCGCGACGACAAGACGAAGAAGTTTCAACAACGAGACCGGCCCCAAATTCTTGCAGACGCCATATGTCACCCGGATCGGGCGATTCTGCGGCGCAGAACGGCACTTATGCGATGATTTGCGCATCGGGCCAATAAAGGCGCCGTGAAGCGCCGGGAGCCGGGCAGTTTAGACTTTCCTGTTGCCATTCAGTCTCAACATGCATACACGCTTGATGGTGAAGCGCTTGCTTCCTAGAGACCAGTTTGCGTGGCCAATAGGGCTGCGACGGCGGTACGGGAAGTGGCCGGCAACGGGATCGAAGAGAGTTCCCAAAGCTGGTCCAGAGCGGCAAATCCTGCGCTTCACTGCGAATTTCGGTCCCAGCTGGACCGGACGGCGGCCAGTCATCCCCAGATGGTGGGCAGCCCAACAGGAAGAGGTCATATGGCCCGCTGGCAGACAAAACGCGACGCGATCGAAGTATCCGATTGCCGTTTTGCTACGCCGCATCTTCCGGCCATGACCACACAGACCGGCGCGTGCAAGGCAGAGCTTTTGCGCGCCATTTACCCCAAACCATTCGCCTCGCACAGCGCCACTCGGAGGGAGCCGGTTGCCCGGCGGCCTCTTGTCGGCGCGCGAGCGCGCGGAGTTCATTATGGCTACCAAGAGAATGCTGGTGGATGCCATCCACCCGGAAGAAACACGGATCGTCGTCACATCGGGTAACAGGCTCGAAGAATTCGACTTTGAATCGGCGACCCGCCGCCAGTTGCGGGGCAATATCTACCTCGCCAAGGTCACGCGCGTCGAGCCGTCGCTGCAGGCCGCCTTCGTCGAGTATGGTGGCAACCGCCACGGTTTCCTCGCCTTCAGCGAAATCCACCCCGACTATTACCAGATCCCGGTTGCCGACCGCGAAGCGCTGCTGCGCGACGAGGCCGAGGAAGAGCATGCCGAGGAAAATGACGACGCCGTCTCGCTGCCCGAGGGCGTGGCCGATACCGAGGCCGAGGCCGATACCCAGGACATGGAAGGCTCCAGCCATATCGAGCAGGCCCCGGCCAATGCCGAGCCGGTCGAGTCGATCGGTGGCTCCGATGCGCTCGAGGAAGTGCCGGAGCGCCGCCGCCAGAGCCCCAATCGTCGCCACTACAAGATCCAGGAAGTCATCAAGCGCCGGCAGGTGATGCTGGTGCAGGTGGTCAAGGAAGAGCGCGGCAACAAGGGCGCGGCGCTGACCACTTACCTGTCGCTCGCCGGCCGCTATTCCGTGCTGATGCCCAACACCGCCCGTGGCGGCGGCATTTCGCGCAAGATCACCAATGCGGCCGACCGCAAGCGCCTCAAGGAAATCACCTCCGACCTCGAAGTGCCCCAGGGCATGGGCGTGATCCTGCGCACCGCCGGCGCCTCGCGCACCAAGGCCGAGGTCAAGCGCGATTTCGAATACCTGATGCGCCTGTGGGAGAGCGTGCGCTCGCTCACGCTCAAGAGCCAGGCGCCGTGCCTCGTCTATGAGGAAGGCTCGCTGATCAAGCGGACCATTCGCGACCTCTACAACAAGGACATCGACGAGGTGTTCGTGGCCGGCGAGAACGCCTACCGCGAGGCCAAGGACTTCATGAAGATGATCATGCCGTCCCACGCCAAGAACGTGCAGCTCTACACCGAAGACCAGCCGCTGTTCTCCAAATACGGCATCGAGCAGCAGCTCGATTCGATGTTCTCGCCGACGGTCACCTTGCCCTCGGGCGGCTATATCGTGATCAACCCCACCGAGGCTCTGGTTTCGATCGACGTCAACTCGGGCCGCTCCACCAAGGAGCACAATATCGAGGACACTGCGCTCCAGACCAACCTCGAAGCCGCCGATGAAGTGGCGCGTCAGCTCCGCCTGCGCGACCTGGCCGGCCTCATCGTCATCGACTTCATCGATATGATGGAGAACCGCTCCAACCGGGCTGTGGAGCGCAAGCTCAAGGATTGCCTCAAGGACGATCGCGCGCGCATCCAGGTGGGCCGGATTTCCCATTTCGGCCTGATGGAAATGAGCCGCCAGCGCATCCGCTTCGGCGTCGTCGAAAGCTCCACCCACAAGTGCCCGATCTGCGACGGCACGGGTCTGGTGCGGTCCACCGAGTCGCTGGCGCTGATGATCATGCGCCACATCGAGGACCACGTGCTGCGCCGCCAGGGCCAGTCGATCAACGTCCGCGTGCCGGTCGACATCGCGCTCTACATCCTCAACTTCAAGCGCGAGACGTTGACGGCGCTCGAGCAGCGCAACCAGCTCTCGATCACCATCACCGCCGATGGCAAGATGACCGGCAATCAGTTCGGCATCGAAAAGGGCGAGGCCCGCGTCATCGCCTATGCCGAACAGCGCGCGAGCGAACACGTGCGGGTCGACAGCGCCATCATCGAGGACGACCTCGACGAGGATGACGTGGTCATCGAGGCCGAGGAAGACGAGGCCGAAGAGCGCCCGTCTGCCGCTGCCGAGGGCGCCGAAGGTGATGGTCGCCGTCGCCGCCGCCGTCGTCGCCGTGGTGGTGCCGATCGTGGCGACGACAATGGCCAGCGCCCGCAGCAGCAGCGCGCCGCACAGGCGCCAGGCGTCGAATCGGGTGTCACGGACGCCGATGAGGACAGCGAAGGCGAGGAAGACGATGTCAGCGCCCGCCCCAACGGCGATGCCCTGTCCGACGACGAGCCGCGCAAGCGCCGCCGCCGTGGCCGCCGTGGCGGCCGCCGCAACCGTCGTGACGGCGAAGAGGGCACCGAGCGGGCTCCAGTGCCCGCGAGCCAGGAAGGTCTGACGCCGGCCGAGACGGAAGCAGTCGCCGAAACGCTTCTCGCTCAGGACGAAATCGCGGCAGCCGAAACGGAGCCTGCCGAGCCGGCGCCGGCGGCGGCGCCCAAGGCAAGGCGGCCGCGCCGCAAGAAGGTCGAGGAAACCGTCGAGTCGGTGCCGGTCGATGCGGCGCCTGTGGACGCCGAGGCACCTGCTGACGAAGCACCCGTAGCCGAGGAAGCTCCCGCAGCCGAGGAAAAGCCCAAGCGCAAGCCGCGCACGCGCAAGCCAAAGGCGGAAACTGCCGAAGCAGCGCCGGCCGAGGCCGTTGCCTCTGAGCCTGTTGCCGCAGAGCCGCAGGCCGCCGAAACTGAAGCGGCCGAGCCCGCGGCTCCTGAGCCGGCTCCGGTTGTCGAAGCGGAAGCGCCCAAGTCGCGCCGCGTCAAGAAAGAGCTGCCGGCCGAGGGCCTCGTTGTTTCATCGAGTGCACCGAAGGCCGAGGCCGAAGGCGAAGAGACCGAACCACCCAAGAAGAAGGCGGGCTGGTGGCAGCGCCGCCTAGGATTGGGCTAGGAACATCAAAGGCGGCCTGCGGGCCGCCTTTTTCATGCCAGGTCATAGCGTCTTGAGAAACAACTCGCGGTGCACGATCCGCACCCCGACGCCTGGCTGACGGATGATGGTCAGTCTCGTGTGCTCGTAGTCCACGCTGCGGCGCGCACGTCCGTGGCGGTCAGTCTCCATCCGTCGACGGTCGGGGCCGAGATAGGTCTTGGTTTCGATGAAGCGCCGTTCTTGCCCGATCTGTGCGGCGAGGCGCGCTTCGAGGATGTGACTCTTGTCGGGGAGGCAGATGACGTCGTCGAAGCCCATCTCGATGTAGAACAGCATCTCGTCGCTGGGCCCGTCGGGGACGAACAGCACGATCGGCGCAAAGCGGACATTATCGTCGCTCGCCCCGCGCAGCTGCGCCAGCACGTGCTTCTTGGTGGCCACGGCCATCCCGTAGTGGACCAGGAAAAACGGCAGGCGTTGCGCGAGGTCACCGCTCTGCGAGAGTGAAGTGACCAATCCGAAGCCGACGCGCTGAGCCAGGCTTCGCAATGCAGTGCAATCGCCATCGTCGTGGGCAACCACGATCGCGGCGCATCCGGTCAGCAGACCTGATACAGTTCCCCGTTCCAGCATCGTCAGGGCCTCCACCCACTGCGATCCTGCTCCTGGTGTAGAAACAATCACTTAAGGCGGCATCGTCGCCGTCAAATAAAGTGCGTGACCTGATCTGGCGCGACCGCTCGCTAGACTTTCAGATGCCTGGCCATCCGCTCGATCGCCATTTCGATACTGTCCCGGTGACCAGCATAGGAGAACCGCACATAGCCGCTACCATTGGTGCGGTCGAAGTCGATGCCGGGGGTGGCCGCGACGCCGGCCTCGTCGAGCAGTCGCTCGCAGAAATCCATCGCATCATTGGAAAAGCGTGAGATGCCGGCATAGGCGTAGAAGGCGCCGTCGGACGGGCTGCCGATGTCGAAGCCAAGCCCATGCAGCCCGGCGTCAAGCAAGGCCCGGTTGACGGCGTAGCCGGCCTTCTGCTCCTCGGCATAATCACGCTCGCCGAGCGCCACCGTCGCTGCGATCTGGCTCAACGTGGGTGCCGAGATGAAGAGGTTCTGCTGCAGGATTTCAGCCCGCCGCACCAGGTCTTCGGGCAGCACCATCCAGCCGATCCGCCAGCCGGTCATGCAGTAGTATTTCGAGAAGCTGTTGATGACGATCGCCTCGCGCGTCAGCTCGAGCGCGCTGATCGAGGGCTGGCGATAATCGAGGCCATGGTATATCTCGTCCGAAATCAGCCTGATGCCGAGGCGCTTGCAGGTGGCAATGATGTCGGCCAGGCCCGCCCGGTCCACCGCAGCCCCCGTCGGGTTGGCCGGGCTGGCAAACAGCAGTCCGTCGAAGGCCTCGGCCGCGTGGGCCGCGGCGATGTCAGCGCCCGTGAGCCGCCAGCCATTGTCCGCAGCCAGCGGGATCTCCACCACACCGAAGCCAAGCCCGAGCAGCGTGTTGACATAGGCCGGATAGCCCGGCCGCGTGATGGCAATCCTGGCGCCGGGACGAAAGGCGGTGTGGAAGGCGATGACGAAGCCGGCCGACGAACCCATCGTGCACAACATGCTGTCCGGATGGACCGTCACGCCATGTTGCTGCTCGTAGTATCCGGCCAGCCCGTCGCGCAGCGCATCCAGGCCCTTGGCATTGGTATAGCCCTGGGCCAGCGGCAGCGCCTTGCCGACTGCCTCGATCACCCGGGGCGCCGGTGGCGCGCCTGGCTCCCCCACCTCCAGATGGCAGACCGTGCTCCCGCTCGCCTCGATCGCCTTGGCGCGCTTGAGGATTTCCATCGCGTGGAACGGCATCAGGCCATCGGCTGGTCGGACAATCATGGCAGCTCCTTCGACCTCTCCAGCAGATGGGAGGCCAAGAGCCCCTACCCCCTTACGCGCCGTCCCTCAACCACAATTGATGAGACCGTTTCCCGCGTATTCACTCCCTGCTGCCAATGTGGCTTGCGGTCTGCTAGAAGGCAGCCGATCACTCTGTGGGGAGCCACCAATCCATGTCGCGCGTCACTCTTGTCCTCGTTGCCCTCGTGGGCATCCTGATCGGAGCCCTGGGCTATTCACTGGTCAGCAGGCCGGCGCCGCAGACTGATACGGTGGCGGTCCGGGCACTTATCGACGAAGCGCTCACGGCCTATGACGACAAACGCGTTGCCGAGGCATCGGCGGCGCCGCAGGACGTTGCCGCGATCGATCCGGAGGTGCTCCACCCGATGATCGAATCCTACCTGATGAGTGATCCCAAGATCCTGCAGCGGATGTCGGTGGCGCTCGATACGACTCTCCAGGCCGAGGAGCGCTCGCAGGCGACCGCCGCCATCGCCGGCATGCGCGACGCCATCTTCAACGATCCCGGCCAGGTCGTGCTCGGCAACCCCGATGGCGACGTGACGCTGGTCGAGTTCTTCGACTACAACTGCGGCTACTGCCGGACGGCCCTGCCCGACATGGCAACGCTCCTGGCGGAAGATCCCAATCTGCGCGTAGTGCTCAAGGAATTTCCTATTCTCTCCAACGAATCGATCGATGCCGCCCGCATTGGCGTGCTGGTGGCCGAAGCCGGCGTCGACTACTGGACCTTCCACGAAACCCTCTTCACCAGCCGCAGTCAGGTGGACAAGCAGGTGGCCCTGGCTGCCGCCGCCGATCTCGGCCTTTCGCCGGTCGCGCTGGAGCTGGATATGGGCACCGAGGCGGTGTCGCAGACCATCCAGACATCCTACGAGATCGCGCGTGCCCTCAACATCACCGGCACCCCGACCTACATCATCGGCAACGAGATCATCCCAGGCGCCATCGGCCTCGACGAGCTGCGCACCCGCATCGCCAACATGCGCGCCTGCGGCCAGACGCAGTGCGAGGGATAGGCAGCTCACCCCGGTTTTGCAGTAGCCCTCATGGTGAGCCTGTCGAACCACGAGGGCGTGGCAGGATGTCTCCACTCGCGCAACCTCGTGGTTCGACAAGCTCACCATGAGGTCTCTGAAAGCTCATGAGCTCGGTGGGAGGCTCTCACTCCCCCTCTCTTTGCCTTTTCGGTGCATTTCGTATAACCGGGCTTGCGCCGCCGGGAGGGCCCGGTGCAAAAGGCAAAAATCATGGCAAAGCGCGTTCTCGTCCTCAATGGCCCGAACCTCAACCTGCTCGGCACCCGCGAGCCAGCCATCTATGGCTCCGAAACGCTCGAACACGTCGAAGCGCTGTGCCAGCGGACCGGCGAAGCGAGCGGCCTGAGCATCGACTTCCGGCAATCGAACCATGAAGGCGAGCTGGTGACCTGGATCCAGCAGGCCCGCGACACGTCCGACGCCATCCTCATCAACCCGGCCGCCTATTCCCATACCTCCGTCGCCATCCACGATGCCCTTAAGGCAGTGGGACTGCCGGTGGCGGAAGTCCATCTCAGCAATATCCATCAACGCGAATCGTTCCGGCACCATTCCTACGTGTCGGCCGTTGCTTTTGGCGTCATTTGCGGCTTTGGCGTTGCCGGGTATAGAATGGCGCTCGAAGCGCTCGCCGAGAAACTCAAATAACGATCAACGCGTTCAGCGCGGGAGACCGAAAAGAATGACGAAGTCATCGCAAGTGGATCAGGATCTGATCCGGGCCATTGCCGAGCTGCTCAACAAGGAAAACCTGGCCGAAATCGAGATCGAGCAGGAAGACTTCCGGGTGCGGGTCACCCGCTCCTATGCCAATGAGGCGCCGGTTTATGCGCAGGCACCGCAGTATTTTGCGCCGCCGCAGGCTGCCGCCCCCGCCTCGATGGCTCCGGCGGGTTCCGTGCCGGCCGCGGCGCCGGCCGCCAGCGAAGACCTCGCCTCCAACCCAGGCACCCTCACCTCCCCCATGGTCGGCACGGCCTATCGCTCGCCCGAGCCGGGCAAGCCGGCCTTCATCGATGTCGGCACCAAGGTCACCGAGGGCCAGACCCTGCTGATCATCGAAGCGATGAAGACGATGAACCAGATTCCGGCGCACCGCTCCGGCACCGTCACGCGCATCCTCGTTCAGGATGCTCAGCCGGTGGAATACGGCGAGCCGCTCGTCGTCATCGAGTAAGGGGAGCCTCATGTTCCAGAAGGTTCTCATCGCCAATCGCGGCGAAATCGCCCTGCGCATCCTGCGCGCCTGCAAGGAATTGGGCATCCAGACCGTGGCGGTGCACTCCACCGCCGATGCCAATGCCATGCATGTGCGCCTCGCCGACGAGAGCGTGTGCATCGGCCCGCCGCCGGCGCGCGACAGCTACCTCAACATCCCATCGATCATGGCTGCCTGCGAGATCACCGGCGCCGATGCGGTGCATCCCGGCTATGGCTTCCTTTCGGAAAACGCCCGCTTCGCCAAAATCCTGACCGAGCACAAGGTCACCTTCATCGGCCCGTCGTCGCACCATATCGAGATCATGGGCGACAAGATCACCGCGAAGAAAACCGCCGTCGAACTGGGCATCCCCGTGGTTCCCGGCTCGGCCGGTGCGGTCGAGACCGACGAAGAGGCGCTCAGGACCGCCGAGGAGATCGGCTATCCGGTGCTGATCAAGGCCACCGCCGGCGGTGGCGGACGCGGCATGAAGGTCGCCAAGACCGAAAAAGACCTGCTCGAAGCCTGGTCCACCGCCCGGACCGAGGCCAAGGCCGCCTTCGGCAACGATTCGGTCTATATGGAAAAGTATCTCGGCAAGCCGCGCCATATCGAGGTGCAGGTGCTCGGCGATGGCCAGGGCAATGCCGTCCACCTGGGCGTGCGCGACTGCTCGCTGCAGCGCCGCCACCAGAAAGTCTGGGAAGAGGCCGGCGGCCCCACGATCAAGCCGGAAGAGCGCGACAAGATTGGCGAGGTCTGCGCCGCGGCCATGCGCAAGCTGCAATATTCGGGCGCCGGCACCATCGAGTTCCTCTACGAGAATGGCGAGTTCTACTTCATCGAGATGAACACCCGCCTGCAGGTGGAGCACCCGGTCACCGAGCGCATAACCGGCATCGACATCGTCTACGAGCAGATCCGCGTCGCTTCGGGCGAAAAGCTTTCGATGAAGCAGGACCAGGTCGGCTTTTTCGGCCACGCCATCGAGGTGCGTATCAACGCCGAGGACCCGCAGACCTTCGCGCCCTCGCCCGGCACCATCACCTTCTATCATCCGGCGGGTGGCGTCGGCGTGCGCGTCGATTCGGCGGTCTACCAGGGCTACAAGATCCCGCCCTATTACGACTCGCTGATCGGCAAGCTCATCGTCTATGGCCGCACCCGCGACGAATGCCTGCAGCGCCTGCGCCGCGCCATCGACGAATTCGTCGTCGACGGCATCAAGACCACGCTGCCCCTGTTCCAGCGCCTGATCCGCGAGCCCGATATCCTCGCCGGCAACTACGACATCCACTGGCTGGAAAAGTACCTGGCCGAAAACAAGGTCTAGGGCGCTTGGCCGCCACAGTCACCGAACGGCACCTCCCCCTCGACGGGGGAGGTTGGGAGGGGGTGTCGGGAGCCCCGATATGGGAGCTAAACGCTCCCCACCCTTGATCCCTCCCCGCAAGGGGGAGGGTGTTGACTGAAACACCGGTTTCAGGAACGGACACATGGCCCGCCGCCAGGACCCTTTCGACATCGAGATCACGCCCGAGCTGATCGTGCGCGCCTACCGCGCCGGTATCTTTCCCATGGCCGAGGATGCGGCGGACGAAGATATCTTCTGGGTCAGCCCGGAAATGCGCGGCATCATTCAGCTCGATGGCTTTCACCTCTCCGCCAGCCTGCGCAAGGCGATCCGCAAGTCCGGCTTTACGGTAAAGGTCGATACCGACTTTGACGCGATCATAGAAGGCTGCGCCACGGTAGGCGCGGACCGCGACAGCACCTGGATCAACCGCACCATCCGCGCGGTCTATGGCGAACTCTTCCGCCGCGGCGTCGCGCACACGGTCGAGGTGTGGGACGGCGACGCGCTGGTCGGCGGCCTCTACGGGCTGGCCATCGGCGGCGCCTTCTTCGGGGAATCGATGTTCCACCGCCGCACCAATGCCAGCAAGATCGCCATGGCCCATCTGGTCGAGCGTCTCAGGGCCGGGGGCTTCGTGCTGCTCGACACCCAGTTCGTCACGCCCCACCTGGCCTCGCTCGGCGGCATCGAAATCCCGCGCGCGCAGTATGAGGAGCGCCTGGCTGCGGCGCTCCCCGTTGCGGCCGACTGGTCGGCCTGGGATCGCCTTAATCCTTCAGCTTGAACTGCAGCGTCGTCTTCCACTTGTTGATGTCGGGCTCGGTGTCGGGGCCGTCCTCGTAGATTTCCAGCCGGCAGGCGAAATGGTCGCCATCGCCGCGCTCTTCCATGTCCAGCGGCTGCTCGGTCAGCCGGAGCCAGCCGATCAGCATGCCGGTGACGCGCTCGAGCTTGTCGGGGTGCCCGATCCAGTCGAGCGTGACGAACCGCCCGCCCGGCAGCGTACCGAACTTGACCCTGTCGCTCGCCTCGCCTGCCCGCTCAAGCGGCACGCCCGCCTCGACATCGAGCGTATCGGCCATGTTGATCCGCCGATAGTTATAGAACGGTGCCCCCACCGGGATCAGCCCTTGGTCGGCGACATGCTGCAGCAATACCGGAAAGCCCTCGTCGGCCGGCTGCTGCATCTGGTCCATGCGGACCGTGTAGTTGATATAGGCGTAGGCCTGTTCCGGCCGCTCGATTGTTTCGGGCAAGGTCAGCATGGTGTTCTCCTCTGCATGCACGAGGACGACGAACCACCAGTCGCCGATCAGACCACGAGCCCGAGTTTTTTGTCGGTAGAGCCCCGATCTAGCTCCGCTGGTCGGGCGGTGGCACATCCGTGCTGGTCTTGCACTCGATCAGCCAGACGTCATAGATCGCGTGATCGACGGCGTTGAGCGCCGGGCTGTCGGCAAACATCCAGCCGGTGAAGATGCGGCGGGACACGCCCGTCAGGCTGCGCTGGTCGACTTCGAGAAAAGCCGACACCCGCTGCGTCTCGGTCACCGGCCGGTTGTAGCAGGCGCGCGGCGTGATCTCGAGCGCGCCGAACAGCACGGTCTCATCGATATAGACGTCGAAGCGGGTGATGCGGCCGGTAATCTTGTCGAGCCCGGCAAAGGTCGCAACGGGATTGGCGACGGGCTGCGCCACGGCAGGCGCCGCACTGCCGGCGAGCATCAGACCCAGCAGCGGCAGCAGCTTCAGAAATGGTGACCGGGTCAGGCGCAAGGCGCCGCAGTCCCTATTCGGGCGACCAGGCGTCGTAGTCGCCGGTGACGCGCGGGCGCTCGCCCTTGCTGAGCAGGCTGCCATCGGGTCGGTAGGCCAGGGCTGTCCCAGTCAGGTTCGCCTCATGCGACTTTTCCCACGGCTTGCTGGCATAGCCGGCCTTGGTCGGCACCACGTCGGTGCGGTGGTGCATCCAGCCATGCCAGCCCGAGCCGATCGTGGAGGCGTCGGCATCGCCGGCATAGGTGACATAGCGGCGGTCGGCCTTCTTGTCCTGGTAGTACTTGTTGCCGAATTCGTCGCTGCCGACATATTCGCCGAAGCGCCAGATCCACAGGCGTGTTCCCCAGGTCTGGCCACTCCACCAGGAGAAAATTTCAGTCAGGAACTGCTTGATACCGGATTTGGCCAATTGTCGATTCCGCCGTCGGATTATGCGTGTTCGGGCGGTTTATCATGGGTGCCGGGCAGAGCCTAGCCCCAGTGCGGCAGTGTGATCGGGAAATCGTCCGCGCTGCTACGGCCGCAATGGGGTGGGAAGCTGCCACTTAGATCTTGCATCGCAACGATCAGGAATACGGTTCCCCGATTTCAACCACGTGCCCATCTGGATCGTAGAACCGGAACACCCGTTGACCCCACGCCTGCGTCTGGACGGGATGAATCACTTGCACATGGGAAGCGATGCTCTCGAAGGCCGCGTCGACATCGTCATGCTCGAAATAGAGTAGCAAGTTTTGGCGTCCGTAAGGCACTGACGTTTCAGAGCGGGTGCCCCATATCGTCTGCTCCAGCTTCGCCCCATCGTGGATCGCGAATCCCGACTCGAACAGCACGAAGCCGCCCTCGTCTTCCAATACCTTCAACCCCAACCTCCTCGAGTAGAAATCCCTGGATCGGGCGAGATCGCGGACAAAAGCAATCGGGTTCACAAAGCGCATGTCGGTTCCGCTACTGAGGGTTGCAGGCGGCATGATGACCGCGCAGTCGCCGGCGCGGACGGCGACATCATGTCGATGACCGCAAGCTTTTGTCCAGCGTCTGCAGCCTGCCGAGCCGGGCCGGGACGCTATGGGCCCCGGCCTTGCTCGAACCTATCCCTTCATGCCGATCGCCCTGCGGATGGCGATCTGCACCGGGGATGGTGGCAGCGATGGATCGAACTCCGCTTTCGGCAACAGCGGCGGCTGGGCCATGAAGCGCGGCTCGGTCCCCCGGTGCGGCTGTGCCGAGTGAACCAGGAAGGGATGGCAGAGATAAACGGTTCCTGCTGGCCCCGTGGCCGACACCTCTTCGCATGACGCCGAGGCGGCAAAGCCGTCGGCGGCGAGCTCCCCCAGGGTCAGACCGTCTTCTCCATGCGGCAGCAGCTGCCGGGCGATCTCGAGATGCGACCCCTTCCGGATCCGCGTAGGCGCATCAGCGGGCCCTACATCGGAGAACAGGAACAGCATCAGCAGGGCCCTGCCCCGGCTTTTGACATTGACCCGCCACTGCATGAAGTCCGGGTTGTCGGTCCCGAAGCTGACATCGATGTGCCACCCTGCATCGCCTGGATCGTCCGGCGAGGGGAAACGTACCGGAAAGGTGCCCAGGCCGTTAGGCCTGAGCCAGCGCCCCTCGCCAACCAGCGCGTCATAGGCATGATGCAACAGCGGCGTGTTGGCCGCCGCGACGAACGGCTTGCCCGTCATGAAGCCCAGCCGGACGACCGGCTGCGTCCATGTCTGCGGTGCGTCAGGTGAAAGGCCCATGGCTCGCCACAGGTAGTCTCTGCCCTCGCGTGCCAGCTCGCCGTCGAAGGCGCCCGTGAGTTCGAGGTATCCATGGTCGATGAAGTGATCGACCTGAGCCTGGCTCAGGCCGAAATGAGAAACATCCGACATTCAATAAATCTCCGCACGGCCTCCACGCGGGACAGGCCGTCAATGATCTGAAGGCACCGAAGTGCCACGACGACTGTGGGTCGTCAGACCGGCGGAAAGAATGTGGACTTGAACATCATCATGGCCCGAAGCCTAGCCGCTGCCTCTGGCAGCCGCAAGAGGCGTCAAACCCCGTTTTCGCCGCCCGCCCCTACACCCTCAACCCCGCCATTACCGCGCTGATAACCCGGTCCTTCTGTGCGTCCGTCGCCCCCGCCAGTCCCTGGATATGCAGGCCCTGGTCCAGCGTCTGCAGCATCTTGCCAAGGCCGGAGACGTTGCTCCCCGGAGCGATCTGCCCGCGCGCCAGCGCGTTGGCGAGGTTACCGGTGTAGAGCGCCTCGATTTCTTCACTCGCGGCCAGCGCCTTGCCATAGGCGCCCTCGGGCACCGTATCGCGCTGGGTCAGGGTGTTGATCATGAAGCACCCGTAATACTGGCTGCCATATTGCAGCGAGCGCAGCACCGCCTCGATATTCTCCAGCCCCAGCGGCTGCCGGGTCAAGGTGTCGCGATACTGGCCCAGCAGATAGCCGAGAAATCGCTCCAGCGCCGCCTCGTAAAGCCCCGCCTTGCCACCGAATTCCTTGTAGAGGCTGAAGCGGTTGAGCCCGGTATGCTCGACCAGCGCCGCCAGGTGGGCGCCCTCATAGCCCAGCCGCCAGAACAGCTGCATGGCCTTGTCCAGCACGTCGCCGCGCTCATAGGTCCGGGGACGCGCCATCAAAACAGACCGATCATTCTGAAACCCATTGACCACCCGTCTTGCCGGGGTTATTCACATATCGTTCTGAAACAGGAGAAGCCGAATGTCCAGCCCTGCTGCTTCCGAATTCCGCCCGGCACGACTCGGTCACCTGGTCGATCTCCCCTGGCAACGGGTGACCATCGGCGAGTCCCTGGCTTCGGTTTGGCTGATCGAGGGAAGCGAAGGAAACCTCTTCCTCAAGGCTGCTCCCACTCACGGTCCCAACGAGTTGCCGGACGAGGTCGCACGGCTCGAATGGCTCGCACCGAGGGGACTGCCGGCGCCGAAAGTGCTCGACTTCTTCGCGGCACAGGACCAGCACTGGCTGCTGATGACCGCCATTCCCGGTGCCGACATCACCTCGCTTGTCGACGACCCTGCCCTGCTCTGCTCCGTGCTGGCCGAGAGCCTGCGACAACTGCACGCGCTCGATCCGACGCTTTGCCCCTTCGACAACACCCTGCCCCGGCAGCTCGAAAAGGCGGCAGGCAACGTTGCGGCTGGCTGGGTCGACGAGACCGATTTCGGGGACGAATTTGCCGGCTGGCGCTCGGACGCCGTGCTGGATTGGGCCTGGGCAAATCAGCCCCGAAGGCAGGACCTCGTGGTCACCCATGGCGACGCCTGCCTCCCCAATATCCTGGCGGAGGACGGCGCGTTTTCGGGAATCATCGATGTGGGCCGCCTGGGCGTGGCCGACCGCTGGCAGGATCTGGCGCTGGCCTGCCGCAGCATCATCTACAATTGCGGCGAGGAACACGTGGCGCCCTTCGTTGCCGCCTATGGCGCCGCCTGGGACGGAGAGCGCTATCGCTACTACTGCGCCCTGGACGAGCTGTTCTGATGAGTGGCTTGCGCCGCTTTCTCGGACTCTACTATGCCTACGTGTTCCTGTTCGACTTCATGCTGGCCTACGCCATCTATACCGCCCTCTTTGCCCTCGAAGGCATTTCGGTAGCGGAAATCGGCATCCTGCTGGCTTTCTGGTCAGGCTCGGCGATCGTGCTGGAAATGCCGTCCGGCGCGCTGTCGGACCATTTCGACCGCCGCACGCTGTTGATCCTGGCGCCGCTGCTCAAGACGCTGACTTTTGTCTGCTGGGCCGTCGCCGATGGCAACTTCTGGCTCTATGGCCTTGGCTTCCTGCTGTGGAGCGCCGGCCAGGCCCTGCAGTCCGGCACCCGCGAAGCCCTACTCTACGAGCGGATGGCGGCAGCTGGCCGCAGCGCCGAGTTCGACAAGGTTCTGGGCCGGGACAATGCCGCCGAAGGGCTGGGCATCGGCGCCGGAGCGCTGCTGGGTGGCTTTGTCGCCCATTACCAGATGGATTGGGCCATATGGCTGTCCATCCCGCCCCTGCTGCTCGGCTCGATCCTGGCCCTCGGGCTGCACGACATGCGGCAGGAACGGGTGGCGGAACCGGGCGAGCCGGTCGTCACCTACCTCTCCCATTTTGCCGATGCCTTGGGCGACTTCCGCCGGCACGCCGATCTGCGCTTCGTCACCATCTATATGGCTGTCGGGCTGATCGTGTTCGAACTGCTCGAGGAGTTCGATCAGCTATATTACCTCGCCGTGGCAGTGCCGATCTGGATCTGGGGCCTGCTGGCCGCCGGCGTCGAACTGGCCTATGCCTGGGCCAGCGTGGCCGCGCATCGGCTGGCCGGCCGGCGCTGGCTGGCCTGGGCCTTGCCCCTGGTCGGCGGCGCCCTGCTCGTCATCGCCTCGCTGGGCGACAATCCTTGGTATGTGCTGGCGCTCGAGCTGGCCTATGTGGTCATTGCGCCGGTCGCCGTGCTCGCCGAAGCGCGATTCCATCACGTCATGGACGGTCGGAGCCGCGCCACGACGACGTCGGCGCTGATCATGGCCGAGAACATCGTCGGCGTCATCGCCACCCTGCTCTTCGGCTTTCTGGCCCAGTGGCTGGGCATCCTGCCCGCCTATGGCTGGGCCGGGCTGGCGATGATCCCGGTCGCCGCCTGGGTCATCGCCGGGCAACGCCGCGGCGTGCGCGTCATCGACTGATGGACCACCACCAGTAGCGATCGCTTCGCCAGCGTCATTGCGCCGATATTTCTGCGCTTGACACCCGTCGGACGCATCGATTCGACCAATTGCCGTCATGGTGAACGCATGATTAACGCCCATCCCCGCCGGACGATCCTCAAGGATTCCCGTGGCCTTAAGGCAGAGTCTTGGCGCTTGGTGGCCAGTTCTGCCGGGGCTGCAAACCAGCCTCAAAGTCCTGCCTCAACTCTCCCGTTTTCCTTGCAGTTTGTCCCCGTAATCCACATATTACCCCTACTAGCGGTTGTCGAATGACCGTTCGCGCCTACTAGACCTTGTGATTTGTTGCGTTGACGCGCGTCCTGAATCGGACGAATGATTTGGACGGTCCGGTGCTGTCGAGCAGCGGGCAAGTCCCAGGGGGCGAGCGCTGACGACAGATCGGCGCCGGTCCTGGGCACAGGCAAGTGTACGGGGTCCGGTTACGGGCCCGGTTGGTGAAGCGTCAGCAACAGATTTGGATGAGAAGCCGGGTTTTCGGCTCGTGGGCACGCTGTGTCCGCTAATTGGGGAATACGAATGCGCATTGAACGCCGGTTCACGACTGCCGACCAGGATCGCTACGGGTCCATCGAATTCCGCTCGGCCACGAGCGAGATTCGCAATCCCGATGGCTCGGTAGTGTTCAAGCTCGAGAACATTGCCATTCCCGCGACGTGGTCGCAGGTCGCCGCCGACATCATCGCGCAGAAGTATTTCCGCAAGGCCGGCGTCGCCAAGGCGCTCAAGAAGGTCGAGGAGAACTCCGTCCCCTCGTGGCTGTGGCGCTCCGTCCCCGACGAGGCAGCGCTCGCCAAGCTCCCCGAAGCCGAGCGCTACGGTTCGGAAATGGACAGCCGCCAGGTGTTCGATCGCCTGGCCGGCACCTGGACCTATTGGGGCTGGAAGGGCGGCTATTTCGACAGCAAGGAAGATGCCCGCACGTTCTTCGATGAACTTGCCTATATGCTCGCCACCCAGCGCGTGGCCCCCAATTCCCCGCAATGGTTCAACACCGGCCTGCACTGGGCCTATGGCATCGACGGCCCCGGCCAGGGCCATTTCTATGTCGACCCCTTCACCCACAAGCTCGTGAGCTCGAAAAGCTCCTACGAGCACCCGCAGCCCCATGCCTGCTTCATCCAGTCGGTCAATGACGACCTAGTCAACGACAACGGCATCATGGACCTCTGGGTCCGCGAGGCGCGGCTGTTCAAATACGGCTCGGGCACCGGCACCAATTTTTCGGCCCTGCGCGGCTCGGGCGAAAAGCTCTCGGGCGGCGGCAAGTCCTCTGGTCTGATGAGCTTCCTCAAGATCGGCGATCGCGCCGCCGGCGCCATCAAGTCGGGCGGCACCACCCGCCGCGCCGCCAAAATGGTCGTGCTCGATATCGATCACCCCGATGTCGAGGAATATATCAACTGGAAGGTCAAGGAGGAGCAGAAGGTCGCCGCCCTCGTGACCGGCTCCAAGGTTGTCTCCAAGCACCTCAAGGCCATCATGAAGGCCGCCGTGAACTGCGAGGGTTCGGGCGACGATTGCTTCGACGTGGCCAAGAATCCGGCGCTCAAGCGCGAAGTGCGCGCCGCCAAGAAGGCGCTGGTGCCGGAGAACTACATCTTCCGCGTCATCCAGTTCGCCAAGCAGGGCTATACCGATATCGAATTTCCGGTCTACGACACCGATTGGGACAGCGAGGCCTACCTCACCGTCTCGGGTCAGAATTCCAACAATTCCGTCCGCGTCACCGATGATTTTTTGCGCGCTGTCGAGGCCGATGGCGACTGGGACCTCAAGGCCCGCCAGTCCGGCAAGGTGACCAAGACGCTCAAGGCCCGCGACCTCTGGGAACAGGTGGGCTATGCCGCCTGGGCCTCGGCCGATCCCGGCATCCAGTATCACACCACCATCAACGAGTGGCATACCTCCCCCGAAGCCGGTCCGATCAACGCATCGAACCCCTGCTCGGAATACATGTTCCTCGACGACACCGCCTGTAACCTCGCCTCGGTAAACCTGCTGCCCTATCGCAACCAGGACGGCTCGTTCAACACCGCCGCCTATGAGCATACGGTGCGGCTGTGGACCATCGTGCTCGAAATCTCGGTGATGATGGCCCAGTTCCCGTCCAGGGCCATTGCCGAGCGCTCGTTCGAATACCGGACCCTGGGCATCGGCTACGCCAATATCGGCGGCTTCCTGATGACCTCGGGCATTCCCTATGACAGTAAGGAAGGCCGCGCCATTGCCGGCGCCATCACCGCCATCCTCACCGGCGTCTCCTATGCCACCTCGGCCGAAATGGCCAATGAGCTCGGGCCCTTCAAGGACTACAAGCGCAACGCCAAGCACATGCTGCGCGTCATCCGCAACCATCGCAACGCCGCCCACGGCAATGCCACCGGCTACGAGAACCTCTCGATCACCCCGGTGCCGCTCGACCACGCCTCGCTGATCGACGCCAACCTCAGCGAACGCGCAAGACAGGCCTGGGACAATGCCCTGGCGCTGGGCGAAAAGCATGGCTACCGCAATGCCCAGGTCTCGGTGATCGCGCCGACCGGCACCATCGGCCTCGTCATGGATTGCGACACCACCGGCATCGAGCCCGATTTCGCCCTGGTGAAGTTCAAGAAGCTGGCCGGTGGCGGCTACTTCAAGATCATCAACCGCGCCGTGCCCCCGGCCCTGCGCACCCTCGGCTATTCCGAGAGCCAGATCGCCGAAATGGAGGCTTATGCCGTCGGCCACGGCAACCTGAACCAGGCTCCGGGCGTCAATCCCTCGACCCTCAGGGCCAAGGGCTTCACCGACGACAAGATCGCTGCGCTCAACGCCGCGACCGCGTCCGCCTTCGACATAAAGTTCATCTTCAACCAGTGGACGCTGGGCGTCGATTTCCTTAAAGGCCTGGGCGTCACCGACGAGCAGATGAACGACTTCTCCTTCGAGTTGCTGCCGTTCCTGGGATTTTCCAGGAAGGACATCGAGGCCGCCAACCTGCACGTCGTCGGCGCCATGACGCTGGAAGGCGCACCGCATCTCAAGGACGAGCACCTGCCCGTCTTCGATTGCGCCACCCCCTGCGGCAAGATCGGCAAGCGTTACCTGTCGGTCGAATCGCACATCCTGATGATGGCGGCGGCGCAGCCCTTCATCTCGGGCGCCATCTCCAAGACCATCAACATGCCCAATGACGCCACCGTCGAGGAAGCCAAGGAAGCCTACATGCTGTCCTGGCGCCTGGCGCTCAAGGCCAACGCGCTCTATCGCGATGGCTCCAAGCTCAGCCAGCCGCTCAACTCCTCGGTGCTCGCCGCCGCCGACGAGGATGAAGACGAGGACGTGGTGGAAAACCTCGTCGCCATGAATGCCGATGCCCGCGTTCCGGCCATTGCCGAAAAGATCGTCGAGCGCATCATCGAGCGCGAAGTGGAAGTCCGCTCCCGTGAAAAGATGCCCGACCGCCGCAAGGGCTATACCCAGAAGGCGGTGGTGGGCGGCCACAAGGTCTATGTCCATACCGGCGAATATGCCGACGGGCGCCTCGGCGAGATCTTCATCGACATGCACAAGGAAGGCGCCGCCTTCCGCGCCATGATGAACAATTTCGCCATCGCCATCTCGATCGGCCTGCAATATGGCGTGCCGCTGGACGAATATGTGGAGGCCTTCACCTTCACCCGCTTCGAGCCCGCCGGCATGGTCATGGGCAATGACCGCATCAAGAACGCGACCTCGATCCTCGATTACGTGTTCCGCGAGCTGGCCGTTTCCTATCTCGACCGGGATGACCTCGCCCATGTCAATCCCGACAGCCCCACCTCGCTCGGCAAGGGCGTTGCCGAGGACCAGGCGCCCGCGCATGCCGCGAACGCGCCGGCCCCGGTGCCCGCCGAGCGCTTTGTCTCCCGCGGCATGACCCGCGGCCGGGTCAACAACAAGTCGCTGATGATCGTCTCGGGCGACCACCAGTTCAATCCCGTCCAGGCGATGCAGACCTCAACCGTCACCGCGCTCCGCACCGCGACGGCCCTCAAGGTCGACACCCAGCTCAGCCCCTCAGCCTTCGCCCCGGCCGAACTGAACCCCATCCCCAGCCCGCCGCCCTCCAAGGACACGGGCCTCCTCCGCGCCGAAGCCCAGATGAAGGGTTATACGGGCGACCAATGCACCGAGTGCCACAACTTCACCATGGTGCGGAATGGGACATGTTTGAAGTGCGACACGTGCGGAACTACGACCGGGTGCTCTTGAGTATGCCGAGTTGAAGTACAGCCCGCGTGTGTTTGTCGCGGGTGAATGCTAGATTTTGGTAAAGACCGGCTCGGCGACGTGGCTCACCACATAGCAGACGAGCCGAGCCGGTCCTGCGCTGAATACACAGGCTCCACCGACCATAGTTCCGTGACGCGAGGGTGTGCGGTTTAGCTGGTTGGTTTTGCTTTTCGCGAACCGCGTCGGGTCTTGCGGGGAGTAACAATTTCGCTTCCGCGCCAACCTGAGGGCAGACGCATCCCGGGCCCCTCTCCCTCCGAGGCCGGCAGGAACACGATCCCGCGCTCTTCCAAAGCACGTTGGACAAGCAAGTAGGTTTCTACCGAGCCTCGCCGTCCGCCTTCGATATCTGCAAGCGTCCGCTCTCCAATACCTGCTTCGAGCGCCAACTCTTCGCGAGTAAGCCCCAACGCAGATCTGGCCGCCAAAAGAAGTTCAGGATGCATGTCCATCTTGTGGATTTGACATGGCCACTGCACGCGGGCCAGAACTACAATTTGAGCTACTAAAGGCGCAGTTGGTGATACGCGAAAAAGCATATCAATTGCCGAATCGCGTAGCATCATTCACTCTTCGTGACACAAGGAGAGCCAAATGAGCCAATTCGAATCACTCTTGTGGCTAACTGCCGACCAACTCGAAAATGAAATTAAGTGCGCGAAGGTGTTGGTCAAAAACCTAGAGACGTTTTCAAAGGATGGGGATTTTAGCCGAGCACAGGTCCGCAAATCGCCCGCCTTCAAGCGATCGCTTTATGAGCTGCTGCCGGTTCGGTGGACACGAAGTTAAGGTAGCTTAGCTTGCTCTTCGTATTGCACGGGGCTCAGATAGCCCAGTGTCGAGTGTCGGCGCCTCGGGTTGTAGAAGCGCTCAATATAGTCGAACACATCGGCCTTCGCATCGTCCCTGGTGCGATAGACCTTGCGGGCGGT
>DASYHM010000021.1:0-1748 GCA_035998575.1 Devosia sp. | reverse complement strand
TGCCGGAGCATTGCGGGGCGCCCAACTCCTGAACAAACCTGTCGACGAAACAAAGCTTCGACAGGCGCTCTCCGCTCTATTGCAAGGCGACATCACCAGCTGAGAATTTTGCGGCAGCCTTCTGGCTGCTAGCGACCCCATGCACGAACCCGCTTCGCGGGAGGGTGCGGGCGGCGCGGTCGCGGTGTTCATTATAGGCCTTTGGTTGAACCGCACCTGATCTGACCATGGAGTTCCTTTCAACCAGAGGAACCTGCCATGGTCACCATGTCCACCGACGCTCCCGTCACGCCGCTCCGTCAACGCATGCAGCAAGATATGCTGATGCGCGGCCTGGGCTCGCATACCCAGCAGGACTACGTCCGGCACGTTCGACGCTTCGCCGCGTTTCTCGGGAAGAGTCCCGACGCAGCCACCCCCGAGGATATCCGGCGTTTCCAGCTCCATCAGCATGAGCACGGCGTCGGACCGGCGACGATCAATGGCGCGGTCTCGGCCCTGCGCTTCCTGTTCGAAGTGACGCTGAAGCGGCGGGATCTGGCCCGCGCTCTGGTGATAACCCGCTATCAACGCAAGCTGCCCGATGTGCTGAGCGTGGAGGAAGCGGCCCGGCTACTCGCGGCGGTGCCAACCATCAAGTACAAGGCTGCCCTCGGTGTGGCCTATGGCGCTGGTCTGCGCGTCTCCGAGGTCGCGCACCTCAAGGTCGATGATATCGACAGCACCCGCATGCTGATCCGGGTCGAGCAGGGCAAGGGGCGCAAGGACCGCAACGCCATGCTCTCGCCCCAGCTCCTGGAGCTGCTGCGATTGTGGTGGCGCCGGGGCAAGCAGTCGGGCGTGATGCTGCCGCATGGCTGGCTGTTCCCGGGCCGCTCCTGCACCGATCCGATATCGTCGCGGCAACTGCATCGCGCGGTGCAGGAGGCCGCCGAGGTCGCCGGCATCCGCAAAAAGGTCAGCCCGCACACGCTGCGGCACAGCTTCGCCACCCACCTCCTGGAGCAGGACGTCGATATCCGCGTCATCCAGGTGCTGCTCGGGCACAGCAAGCTTGAGACGACCGCGCTCTACACAAAGGTCTCGACCCGCACGATCCAGGCGGTCGCCAGCCCGCTCGACCGGCTGATGGCCCTGATGGAGGACAAGCCGCCGCCCACCTGAGCCGGTGCGCGCCACCATCGAAGTCGCCGATGTCTTCCGCGCTGCTGGTCCTGCCTATCGGACCGCCCATGCCGGGCATCTGAGCCTCAGCCAACTCAAGGTCATGTCGGCGATCGAGAGCTGTCGCACCGCTGCCCTGGGTGGCCACGTCGAGGCCTGTCAGGACTGCGGGCACCAGCGCATTGCCTATAACTCCTGCCGCAACCGGCATTGCCCGCGATGCCAGGGCGCCGCTGCACGCGCCTGGCTCGAAGCCCGCGAGGCCGATCTCTTGCCCCTTGGTTACTTCCACGTCGTGTTCACGCTGCCCGCCCAGATCGCCGATATCGCCTTCCAGAACAAGGCGCAGGTCTATGACCTGCTGTTCAAAGTGGCATCGCAGACCATGCTGACGATCGCCGCCGATCCAAAACACCTCGGCGCCCGCATCGGCATCACCGCCATGCTGCACACCTGGGGCTCGGCCATGATGCATCACCCCCATATCCACATGATCGTGCCGGGCGGCGGCATCGCGCCGGATGGGCGGTGGATCTCATCGCGACCAGCCTTCCTCCTGCCGGTGCGGGTGCTCGGCGCCCTGT
>DASYHM010000011.1:0-31512 GCA_035998575.1 Devosia sp. | reverse complement strand
TATCTGCGCATGCCTCTCACCGGTATTCACCTGAGCGCCCTCTCCTGCATCACTTTACCTGCGACTTAAGGCGAAACGAACCAGAGCCGCAAGGGAGTGGTGGCCACTGATCCGGCGGGCCAGGGGCAACTGCCGACCAGGAGGTGGCGGCACAATCGGTTAGGTGGAATGCTGCCCGAGACTGGCGTGATGCGTGAACTGGAGAAACCGCGAGCAGACCACCAGATCGTGTCCCAAGGCCTCGCCTCAAAAGCATATGTTGACCAGATACAAGTGACGGCCTACCAATTGCTCCATGAAGACTGAAAAAGGCTTCGGCGTAGTAGGTGGGCGCATGGGCACGACAGCATAGCTGTCAGGCGAAAGCACCCATGCGCGGTAAATTCAGCCCCAGCGGGGCTTTTTTATTGCCCGTCCCCTCTTCAAGCTTGGCGGTCCTCATTGTGCGAACTGCATCATCCAAACCTCGTCTTTCGACGCTGATCCTGTTGTCGGCACTCGCCATTCTACCGATCAACTTCTTTCTCCCGTCGCTGCCGGGCATGGCCACCGAGTTCGATGTCGCCTACGGCATCATGGGGCTTTCCTTGGCTGCCTACGCAGGGGTGTCGGCATGCCTTCAACTGGTTCTTGGCCCCCTTTCTGACCGGTTCGGTCGCCGCCCGGTGATCCTTTGGGCATTGGCGATTTTCATCGTGGCGACGATCGGCTGCGCCATGGCACCCGATGCCTGGATCTTCCTCGCCTGCCGGATGGTCCAGGCGATAGTCGCTCCAACATACGCCGTGTCGCTTGCCGCGATCCGCGACACCACCAGCAGGGAGCAGGCAGCAGGTCAGTTTGGCTATTTGGCTATGGCGTGGGCCATAGCGCCCATGCTCGGGCCAACGGTTGGTGGACTACTCGATCAGGCGCTCGGTTGGAGAGCCAGCTTCTGGGCTCTGGCACTCTTCGGGGCTGCAGTTCTGGCCTTGTGCTGGATCGATCTGCGCGAGACCAACAGCGCCCCCTCGAACACGATGGCCGAACAGTATCGTGCCTATCCTGAACTCCTCGGCTCGGGGCGCTTCTGGGCATATTGCGTATGCATGGCCTTCTCGGTTGGTGCCTTCTATGCCTTCCTTGCCGGTGCCCCGCTGGCTGCCTCGGCCTTCGATCTGTCGCCAGCCGTCCTAGGTCTCTGCATAGGCTCGATCACAAGTGGCTTCATGGCCGGCAGCTTTCTGGCCGGGCGGCTCGCCGGCAGGTTGCCAGTGACCACGATCTTGGTTGCCGGACGGATCGTGGCTTGCGCCGGCCTCTTGTTCGGCCTCATCCTGTATGCCGCCAGCATCAGTCATGTGCTGGCCTTGTTCGGACCCTGCCTGTTCGTTGGCGTATCGAACGGCCTTACGCAACCGAACGCCAACGTTGGAGCGATTTCAGTTCGTTCGACACACACGGGAAGTGCCGCCGGTCTGGCCGGTGCGATTACCGTCGCAGGAGCCTCCATCATGGCAGCGGTCGCCGGTGCGGTGTTGACCGAAGAGAACGCTCGATCTGGGCTATTGCTCGTCATGCTGGCCTCTGCCGTCGTCGCCCTGGGCGCAGCCCTGCTCGCCCGTCATCTCGAAAACGCTGCGCCCAGAACAACATGATCGAGGGAGAATGCGCCTATGTCTGTCCAGTCCTCTGCACATCCTGTTGCTTCGGTGCTTGGCGTGGTTGATGGGCTTGCGGGCTCCCGTCCACAGGTGCCTCGCATGTTCAAGAACCGGGTGGTAAACGACGCCGGTCTTGTTGCGAGACAGTTCGCGACTGGGCGGCAACCCCGGGGTCTGGCGAGAATCATGGTTTCGCATGGGGCAATTATCGAGGAAGGTGCGGCTCTGCTGCTTCAGCGCCTGGCGGACAAACTCTCCCCGCAGCGATGACGGCTTTCTATCCCGAGAGCTTCACCCGCGCTCTACGCATAGAGCGATGCCCATGCCGCCGCCGATGCAAAGAGTGGCAATTCCCTTCTTGCCGTTGCGGCGGGTGAGTTCGTGAAGCAGCGTGACCAGCACGCGAGCGCCTGAGGCGCCGATAGGATGTCCGATCGCGATGGCACCGCCATTCACGTTGGTCTTTTCGGCGTCCCAGCCCATGCCGCGATTGACGGCGCAGGCTTGGGCCGCAAAGGCCTCGTTGGCTTCGATGAGGTCGAGGTCAGAGGCGGACCAGCCGGCTCGTTCCAGGGCTTTTCGTGAGGCGGGGATCGGGCCGGTGCCCATCAGCGACGGGTCGACGCCTGCCGTTGCCCAGGAGGCGATCCGCGCCAGGGGTGTGAGGCCGCGACGGGATGCTTCGGCGGCATGCATGAGTACCAGCGCAGCGGCTCCATCGTTGAGCCCCGAAGCGTTGCCCGCGGTAACCGTGCCCGCTTTGTCAAAAGCCGGACGAAGCTTGGCAAAGCCTTCAGGTGAAGCGTCGGTGCGGATGTATTCGTCCTGGTCGATCGTCAGATTGCCCTTGCGGGAAATGAGCGTCACCGGAGTGATTTCCGCCTCGAAGCGGCCTTCCGCCTGCGCCGCAGCCGCCTTCTGCTGGGAGGCGAGGGCAAAAGCGTCCTGCTCTTCGCGGCTGATCTGAAACGTCCGGGCGACGTTTTCCGCCGTGATGCCCATGTGATAGCCGCCGAAGGCGTCGGTCAGGCCGTCGGACAGCATGGTGTCGATCAGCGTCACCGGACCCATCTTGCTCGGCTGGCGCAGGTTCTGGCAGTGGGGCGAAAGAGACATCGATTCCTGTCCTCCCGCGACGATGATGCTGGCATCTCCTGATTGGATCTGCTGCATGCCGAGCGCTACGGCGCGCAGTCCAGAGCCGCAGACCTGGTTGACTCCCCAGGCGGTGGCGCCTTCGCCGACGCCGGCCTTCATGGCAGCCTGACGCGCCGGGTTCATGCCCTGGCCAGCCGTGAGCACCTGTCCCAGGATGACCTCGTCAACCTCGGCGGCATCGACCTCCGCGCGGGAGAGAGCGGCGGAGATGGCAGTAGCGCCAAGTTCATGGGCAGGCACGCTGGCGAGCGAGCCGAGGAAGTTTCCCACTGACGTTCGCGCCGCGCCGACGATGACGATGTCGCTCATGCATATTGCCTTTCGATCAGGCGAACCTCGAACCGGGCCTCGGTCTTGGCGGTGATCTCGTCGACCGTCACGTCGTCGGCCAGTTCGACAAGTACCATCCTAGGATCACCCCGACGCGCAAGGGTGAATACACCAAGATCGGTGATCACGAGGTCGGCGCAACGCTGCCCGGTAAGGGGCAGTGTGCACTGCTTGAGGAGCTTTGATTCGCCCTTGGCCTCGTGCTCCATGACCACCACCACGCGCTTGACGCCCGCGACCAGGTCCATCGCGCCGCCCATGCCCTTCACCATCTTGCCGGGGATCATCCAATTGGCAAGGTCGCCATTCTCGGCGACCTGCATGGCGCCCAGAATGGAGAGATCTATGTGCCCCCCGCGGATCATGGCGAAACTGTCGGCACTCGAAAAAAAGCTCGTTTGCGGCAGCTCCGTGATGGTCTGCTTGCCCGCATTGATGAGGTCGGCGTCCTCCTCACCCTCATAGGGGAAGGGGCCCATGCCGAGCATGCCGTTCTCGCTTTGGAGCGTGACGTTGATGCCTGGGGGAATGTAATTGGCGACCAAGGTGGGAATGCCGATGCCCAGATTGACGTAGAAGCCGTCTTCGAGTTCCTGTGCGGCCCGGGCGGCCATCTGTTCGCGGGTCCATGCCATCAGACGGTCTCCTCGATGCGCGGGCGGGTGGTGCGTTTCTCGATATGCTTGGCAGTTTCGGGAACATGGATCAGGCGGGAAACGAAAATACCCGGAGTATGGACGTGATCCGAATCGATTTCCCCGGTGGGAACGAGGTGCTCTACCTCGGCAATGGTCACCTTGCCAGCGGTGGCCATCATTGGGTTGAAGTTGCGCGCGGTCTTTCGGTAGACCAGATTGCCTTCGTGATCGCCTTTCCAGGCGTGCACCAGCGAGATGTCCGCGACTAGGCCGCGCTCCAGCACATATTGCTCGCCGTCAAATTCCTGCACCGGCTTGCCTTCGGCGATCAGCGTGCCGACGCCAGTCTTGGTGAAGAAGGCGGGGATGCCGGCGCCGCCGGCACGGATGCGCTCGGCTAGCGTGCCCTGCGGATTGAACTCGAGCTCGAGTTCGCCCGAGAGATATTGCTCGGCGAAGAGCTTGTTCTCCCCGACATAGGATGAGATCATCTTGCGGACCTGTCGTGTCTCGAGCAGCGTGCCGAGACCGATGCCGTCAACCCCCGCATTGTTGGAGATGACCGTGAGGTCACGCGCCCCGGAAAGGCGCACACCCTCGATCAAGGCCTGTGGAATGCCGCAGAGACCGAACCCGCCCGACATGATCGTCATGCCGTCGCGCAGCAGTCCGGCAAGCGCCTCGGCAACAGTTGGGTAGACCTTTTGCACCGAACTCTCCTTCGGATCTAAAGCGGTTTCTTGATCCAGCGCGAGATGACGCCCACGATACCCTCGCGGAACAGCAGCACGCTGATGACGAAAATGACGCCCTGCAGCACCGTGACCCAGGCGCCAAAACCGGCGAAGTAGTTCTGCATGGTGACGATGACGGCTGCGCCGACCAACGGGCCGAAGATGGTGCCCATGCCGCCCAGCAGCGTCATCAGGACGACCTCGCCAGACATGCTCCAGTGCACGTCGGTGAGGGACGCCAATTGGAAAACGAGGGCCTTGGTGGCGCCTGCCAGGCCGGCAATGGCTGCGGACATGACAAAGACCGCCAGCTTGTAGCGATTGACTTTGTAGCCCAGCGAGGTCGAGCGGGGCTCGTTCTCGCGGATGGCCTTGAGCACCTGGCCGAATGGCGAGTGGATGATGCGATAGATGGCGAGCATGCCGGCGACGACGATGCCCAGCACGACGAAATAGAAGGTGCGGTCGTTGGTGAGATCGATCAGGCCGAACAGATTGCCGCGCGGCACGGCCTGGATGCCATCCTCGCCACCGGTGAAGGGCGCCTGCACCGAGAAAAAATAGACCATCTGTGCGAAGGCGAGGGTTACCATCGCGAAGTAGATGCCTTGCCGGCGGATCGCCAGCGCCCCGATGGCAAGACCCAGTATTGCTGCGGCCGCAGTCCCCAGGAGTATGGAGATCTCCGGCGTCAGTCCCCAGACCTTTGCCGCATGTGCCGAGACATAGGCGGCAGCGCCGAAATAGGCTGCGTGCCCGAAAGAGAGCAGGCCGCCGAAGCCGAGGAGCAGGTTGAGAGCACTCGCAAAGAGGGCGAAGCACAGCACCTTCATCAGGAAGACGGGGTAGAGGACGAACGGCGCAATCAGCATCAGGCCGAGGAGGACGGCAAAGATCAGCACATGGTGGCGGGGCGTGCCGACCGAGGTGGTGCCGACGATTGCAGGTTGAGTGTCGACAGCCATTATGCAGTCCTTCCGAACAGGCCGGCCGGCTTGACCAGCAGGACCAGGGCCATGATGACGAAAACGGCGACGGCAGAAGCTTCGGGATAAAACACCTTCACCAGGCCTTCGACGATGCCCAGCCCGAAGCCGGTGAGGATAGCCCCCAGGATGGAGCCCATGCCGCCGATCACGACCACGGCGAAGACGACGATGATGAGGTCGGCACCCATGTTGGGATTGACCGAGTAGATCGGGGCGGCGAGCACACCGGCCAGCGCAGCGAGCGCGACGCCGAAGCCATAGGTCAGGGTGATCATCCGCGGCACATTGATACCGAAAGCGCCTACAAGGGACGGGTTTTCGGTAGCTGCTCGGAGGTAAGCACCCAGCCGCGTCCGTTCGATAGCGAACCAGGTGCCGAAGCACACGATCAGCGAGGCGACCACCACCCACCCGCGATAGGTGGGCAGGAACATGAAGCCCAGATTGGTGCCGCCCGAGAGTTCGGCTGGAATGGAGTAGGGCAGGCCCGATACGCCATAGTAGTTGCGGAAGAGACCCTGGATGATGAGGGCCAGCCCGAAGGTCAGCAGCAAGCCGTAGAGGTGATCGAGATGGTAGAGCCGTGAGATCATCAGGCGCTCGAGCACGATGCCGGTGGCGCCGACCACCAGGGGCACCAGCAAGAGCGACCACCAGTAGTTGACACCCAGATAGGTCAGCAGCATCCAGGCGACGAAGGCGCCCATCATGTACTGCGCGCCGTGGGCGAAGTTGATGATGTTGAGCAGCCCGAAGATCACCGCAAGGCCGAGGCTGAGAAGGGCGTAGAACGACCCGTTGATCAGCCCCAGCAGAAGCTGACCGAAAAGGGCCTGCGGCGGGATGCCGAGAAGCTCGAACATGGCTTGTCCTTGTGAGGCGTGGTGGAATGTGCGCCCCCACCGGGAGCGCACATTCGGGACGTGTTACTGCTGGGCGACCAGTTCGCAGCCACCCTCTTCCAGCGGCCGGAAAGCTTCTTCCGCCGGGATCGTTGCGAGCAGTTCGTAATAGTCCCAGGCCCCGGTGGACTCCTCCGGGCTCTTGACCTGGAACAGATACATGTCGTGGATCTTGCGACCGTCCTCCCGCACCCGGCCTTCGCCGAGCAGAGGATCGTCCGTCGGCATTTCCTTCATGGTCGACATCAGGTCGCTCGTGGCCTTGCCTTCCGTAGCTTCGACGGCCTTGAGGTAGTGCAGGACGCCGGAATAGACTCCTGCATGAACCATGGTCGGCATTTTGCCATCGTTCTGTTCGGCGAAGCGTTCGGACCATGCGCGGGTCTCATCATTGAGGTCCCAGTAGAAGCTCTCGGTCAGCACCAGATCCTGGGCTGCCTCGAGCCCGAGCGCATTGACGTCCGTAATGAAGATCAGGAGCCCTGCAAGGTTCTGCCCGGCTTGGGTAATGCCGAACTCGGCGGCCTGTTTGATGGCGTTGACGGTGTCGCCGCCGGCATTGGCAAGGCCGATCACGTCAGCGCCCGACGCCTGCGCCTGGAGCAGGTAGGACGAGAAGTCGGTGCCCGGGAAAGGGTGCCGCGCCGTGCCCATGACCTGCCCGCCGGCCGCTTCAACCACCTTGGAGGTCTCTTCCTCGAGCGAGTGGCCGAAGGCGTAATCCGCCGTGATGAAGAACCAGTCGGAGTTGCCCTGCTCCACCATGGCGCCGCCGGTGCCCTGCGCCAGGGCGTAGGTGTCGTACGTCCAGTGGATGGTGTTGGGTGAGCACTGGGCTCCGGTCAGCGCAGTAGAGCCGGCGCCGGAATTGATGAAGACCTTGTCCTTCTCACGGGTGACTTCCGAGACCGCCAGGGCCGCCGAGGACGTGGGCACGTCAACGATCAGGTCGACGCCATCCTGGTCGTACCACTGGCGGGCGATGTTGGAGGCCACGTCAGGCTTGTTCTGGTGGTCGGCGGAGATGATCTCGACATTGATCCCCTTGTCCGCCGCGTTGAAGTCCTCCACCGCCATGCGCGCGGCGATCACCGAGCCCTCGCCGGACAGGTCGGCATAGACGCCGGACCGGTCATTGAGCACGCCGATCTTGATGTCTGTGGCCATGGCCGTGCCGGCCATGAGCGTGGTGGCAAAGGCTGCCATTAGAAGTTTGGTCGTCATGATCGTTTCTCCTCCCGATTACTTTTGGCCCGTTGCGGGCAATCACTCACACGCCGAGATAGGCGTGAAGCTTGGCTGTGTTGGTCGCCAGATCGGCATTGGGGATCATGTCGATCACCCTCCCCTGTTCGACCACGTAGTGCCGATCCGCGACCGAAGCCGCGAAGCGGAAATTCTGTTCCACCAGGACGATGGTGAAGCCCCTTGCCTTCAGGGAGGACAGCGTCCGGCCGATCTGTTGCACGATGACCGGGGCAAGACCTTCTGTTGGTTCATCGAGCAGCAGGAACTTGGCGCCGGTGCGCAGAATGCGGCCGATGGCCAGCATTTGCTGTTCTCCTCCCGAGAGCTTGGTGCCCTGGCTGGTGAGGCGTTCCCTCAGGTTGGGGAACATGTCGAGCACCTCGGCGCGGGTGAGACCGCCTGGGAGCACCGTGGGCGGCAGCATCAGGTTTTCGTCGACCGATAGCGACGAAAAGATCCCGCGCTCCTCGGGACAAAAGGCGATACCGGCGCGCGCTATCTGACGCGGAGGCAGCCCGATCAGTTCGCGACCCGCGAACTGCACGGAGCCCTCGCGCCGGGGCAGCAGGCCCATGATGGCTCGCAGTGTGCTGGTCTTGCCGGCGCCGTTGCGGCCAAGCAGGGTCACCACCTCGCCTGGCTGCACATCGAAGCTGATGCCGTGCAGCACATGGCTCTCGCCATACCAGCCCTGGAGATCCCGCACCGCCAGTTGCGGCGCCAGGGTGTCGACGTGAAGAGCCTCACTCATGGCCGCCTCCAATATAGGCTTCAACCACCTGCGGGTCTTTCGAGACCTCGTCGTAACTGCCCTCCGCAAGAACCTCGCCGCGTGCGAGCACGGTGATGCGGTCGGAAAGATCTGCGACAACAGAGAGATTGTGCTCGACCATGAGGATCGTGCGCTTTGCCGAGATCCGGCGGATGAGGGCCGAGATGCGGGTGACGTCTTCCTGCGCCATGCCAGCCATCGGCTCGTCGAGCAGCATCATTTCCGGTTCCAGGGCCAAGGTGGTGGCGATCTCGAGCGCGCGCTTGCGGCCATAGGAGAGATCGCCTGCCTGGCTGGTGGCATAGTCGGCAAGACCGACTTCTTCGACCCGGTGCAGGGCGTCCCCGTCGAGTTCCGCCAGCACCTTTTCCGAGCGCCAGAAATCGAAGCTGTCCCCGCGTTGCCGGCGTTGCAGCGCCACCCGAACATTTTCGAGCACGGTCAGCTGCGGGAAAACCGCCGAAATCTGAAAAGAGCGAATGACCCCCATGCGGGCAATCGCAGCGGGCGACATGCGGGTGATGTCGCGACCGTTGAAGCGGATGCTGCCGGCGCTGGGCTGCAGGAACTTGGTCAGGAGGTTGAAACAGGTGGTCTTGCCGGCGCCGTTCGGGCCGATCAGCGCGTGAATGGAGCCGCGGCGGACATCGAGATTGACGCCGTTGACGGCGACGAAGCCGGCGAAACGCTTGGTGAGTCCTTGAGCCGAAAGGATCACGTCGTTTGTTGAGGAAGTCATTTGGCAGTCCACCCGCCGTCGATGGAAATGGTCGTGCCGGTAATCGAGCGCGCCCAGTCCGAGCAGAGATAGGCGGCGAGTTCGGCGATCTCTTCAGGCTGGACGAATTTGCGCGTCGGCTGCGGCGCCAGCATGATCTGGCGGACAACTTCGTCTTCGCTGAGATTGTGCACCTTGGCCTGGTCCGTCACCTGCTTGGCCACGAGGGGTGTCCAGACATAGCCGGGGCAGATGGCGTTGACGGTGATCCCCTTTTCAGCGACCTCCAGGGCAACTGTCTTGGTAAGGCCGACCACGCCGTGTTTGGTGGCCACGTAGGCTGACTTGAACGGCGAGGCACGCAGGCCGTGGGCGGACGCGACATTGATGATGCGCCCCCAGCCGCGCTGCGCCATTCCCGGCACGGCACCGCGCGTGGTGTGGAAAGCGGAATCGAGGCTGACGGCGATGATGCGGTCCCAGTCGGCAGGAGGGAATTCCTCCACCGCAGCGACCTTCTGGACGCCGGCATTGTTCACCAGCACGTCGAGCGTGCCGAAATCGGCAATCACCCGCTCGACCAGGGCGTGGCTCGCCTCCCCGTCCGCAAGGTCGGCGCGGTAATAGCCGATCCGCCCACTGGCACAGCCGCGCAACTGTGCAATGACCTGGGCGACGTCCGCTTCCGCCTCGAAGCTGTTGACCGCTACGTCATAGCCGAGCTCGGCGAACTTTCGGGCAATGGCTAGGCCGATGCCACTGGTCGAACCCGTGACCAATGCGGTGCGCTTTGGCTCGCTCACTCCGTCTCCATCCCTTGTCGTCGCGGACCTTTGCGGCCCGATCTTGTTGGAGACGGTATTGCAGCTTTCGTGCCAACGCCGAAGTTAAGGGCTCCCGAGGCTTTGGCCGTAACAGACTGTCCGAACAACCGGACGTTTCTGGACTCTGTCCGGTTTGCCGGACAGCTACAGGGCGTGCCGCTTGAGCTTCTCGTAGAATTGCGACCGGGAAACCCCAAGCCGCCGCGCCGCAGCCGACTTGCTGCCATTACTCGCAGCAATGGCGGTGATCAGCGCCTGCCTTTCGGTGGCCGCGAGGGTGGCGGAGAGGTCCCCGGCCCGCAAACCCGAAGCAGAGGCGGCGCGTTGGGGAAGTGCGCGGGTCACGAGGTCGGCAGCTATAACTTCGCTCGGAGCCATGGCGGCGGCGCGTTCGAGGACGTTGCGCAGTTCACGCACATTGCCCGGCCAATCGTGCCGGCCCAGCGCCTGGACGGCGTCAGCCTGAAGGATCCAGCCGCGTTGGTCCTGCGCTCGAGGTATCTGCTCGAGCAGGGCCTCGGCGATGGGACCCACATCCTCTAGCCTGTCGCGGAGCGGCGGCACCTCGATGGTGAGGACGGCAATGCGGTAATAAAGGTCGGCGCGGAATGACTTTTCGGCAAGCCGGGCCTGGAGATCCTGCGAGGTGGCAGCGATGATGCGCACATCCACCTTTTTGATCGTATTGGAGCCGAGCGGCTCGATCTCGCCTTCCTGGAGCGCCCGCAGCAGCTTGGCCTGGAGGGCGCCGGGCATATCACCGATCTCGTCGAGAAACAGCGTGCCGCCATGGGCAAGCTCGAACTTGCCTTTGCGCGGCTTGCGATCGGCTCCGGTAAAGGCGCCGGGCGCCACCCCGAAGAACTCGGCCTCGAGCAGGGAATCGGGGATCGCCGCCACGTTCACCGCGACAAATGGCCCATCTGCCCGGTCCGATTGCTGGTGCATGGCATGGGCGAGGAGTTCCTTGCCGGTGCCGGTCTCCCCCTCGATCAGGGCCGCGCCGTCGCGCAAGGCAAAGCGTCGTACCATTGCCTTGAGTTCGCGAACGCTGTCGCTCACACCGACGAAACTCGACAGTGTGTACTTGGTCAGCCGCTCCCGCGTCAGCGCCGCCTGCGCCCGACTGAGCTGCTTTTGAAGACTGGCGAACTTTTCGAGAATGGGCGCCAGGTAATCGACATTGTCATAGAAGACGAAGCCGACGGCCCCCTCCACCTGCCCGTCGTCGTCCTTCAGGGGAATGCGGCACACCACGAACTGGCGGTCATCGAAGTTCATGATGTCGAGGAGAATGGGGCGGCCCGTTTCCACCACGCGGCGGAGCAGGGAATGGGGGATCACATCCTCCACGGGCAGGCCCAGCGGGTTGAACGCCGGATCAAGCTTGAGCAAATCGCGATAGCGGGCATCCATCCAGGTGATGCGCGTTTGTGCATCAACGATGATGGCGCCCTCAAAGAAGTCGCGCAGCAGGCTGAAGGCATCGACCGCCTGCTCAATGCTGGCAAGGCGTTGTGTCGGTTCATAGCTGCGGATCGAGTTGGACATGGCGGTACACCGGTTTCGGAGGCATGCTCCAGCCTAGCGCTGTCCTGTTTTCTGGGCAATCTGCTACGCGCCGACCTTAACGCTCACGCTCGGGATCGGAGCCATCGGCAAGATAGCGACACCGCCGCGTCGCGATGACGGTCTTTGTCCCTGCATCAACAAGAGAGCAGCGGTCAGCTTGGCTGCACCAGTCCCGCTTCAACCAGAGGCCTGATAGCCTCGATCTCGCGGGCGACAACGTCGCGCATTTCGTCCGGGGTGTTGGCCAGTGCCAGGCACAGCCTGCCCCACGACGAGCGGCCCGACAGGGCTATGCCTGCACGAAGGGACGGACGGACGCGGACATGGTTTCCGGGGTGTCTCCAGTGACGATCGCACCGAGCAGAAGTGCGGCTACGCCAGCTTGCTGTAGCCGCCGACCATCCGCGGGAGTGAGCATGAGTTGGCTCGGTACAATCACGGGAACGTCCACCGCCCGGACGATCTCCTGATAGCCGGCCAGGTCGGCATCCGTCATGGCCGAACGGTAACGTGTGAACGGGCTGATAGAAGCCTCGAGAATGCAGCCCCGAAGAGACGCCAGCTTCTTGGCCTCTTCTGGAGTGCTGGCGTCTGACAGGGCGGGCATGGGTCGCAGCTTTGATTGGAGGAGATGGGGCTGCAGATGGTCCGCATAGACATTGAAACCCTCGAAGCCGAGCGCATGGAGCGCGTCCATCTCCTCGGCAGCGGGGACAGTTTCCTGTCCCGCCATCACCACGAGCGGGCAGCCGAGCTTTGCCAGTTGCTCGAAGAACGGGCGCTCTTCGGCAAAGCTGCCGAAGGTCGTGCCCGTCGCGCGGTGATAGGCATTCAGATGGGTCTTTAAAGCATATGCACCTGAATCGAGCGCCGCCTTGGCGAGATCGAGATCGTGCCGTGCGAGAGATACGATGACCGGAAACGAGCCATCGGTGAGCGCACGATAGAGCGGGGTTTGTGGGTACATCAGTTGATCCTCTGGCCGTCGGCTGCATCGAAGAGGTGGATGGCGCTCAGCTCGGGCATGATACCGATCGTCTCTCCCGGCCGCGCGGTCAGCCGCTCGCGGAAAATGCCGATTATGGTCTGCTCGCCCAGCGTCATGGTCACCTGGGTTTCCGAACCCATGGGTTCCACCAGCAGGACAGTTGCCGGCAGGCCATTGGGCGCGAGGAGGATGTGCTCGGGTCTGATGCCATAGCTGACTGGCCCGGCGGCATGAGTGTCGCCGGGCAGTGGCAGCCTGGCACCGGGGGCGTGGAAGTCTCCGTCCTTTATGCTGCCGGCAAGTATGTTCATGGCGGGCGAGCCGATGAACCCGGCCACAAACAGGTTGGCCGGGCGATCATAGAGGTCGAGAGGGGCACCGATCTGCTCGACCTTGCCGGCATGCATCACCACGATGCGATCGGCCATGGTCATCGCCTCGATCTGGTCGTGGGTGACGTAGACAGTAGTCACGCCGAGCCTCTGATGGAGGGCCTTGATCTCCCCGCGCATGACGACGCGAAGCTTGGCATCGAGGTTGGAAAGCGGCTCATCGAACAGGAAGACTTGCGGATTGCGGACGATGGCGCGGCCCATGGCGACGCGCTGGCGCTGTCCACCCGAGAGCTGACGCGGATAGCGGTCTAGCAGCGGCTTGAGGCCCAGGATATCGGCGGCCCAGTTCACCCTCTCTGCGATCTCGCCCTTGGATCCGCCGCGGTGCTCCAGGGAAAAGCCCATATTGGTTGCCACCGTCATGTGCGGATAGAGCGCATAGTTCTGGAACACCATGGCGATGTCCCGGTCCTTTGGCTCGAGCTCGTTGACCACGCGGCCGCCGATCGAAATGTCTCCAGCGGTGATGGTTTCGAGGCCGGCGATCATGCGGAGGAGCGTAGACTTGCCGCAGCCAGAAGGCCCCACCAGCACGATGAACTCGCCATCGGTGATGTCCACGTCGATGCCATGCAGCACATCGGTGGCGCCATAGCTTTTGCGGACGGAGGACAGGGTAACAGGGGCCATTATTCAGCCTTTCAGACCGGTATGGGCGAGGCCTTCGACGAATTGCTTCTGCGCCACGATGAAGACCAGCAGCACCGGGATGGCAGTCATGGTGGCCGCGGCCAGTTGAATGTTCCACATGGCGCCGCCATAGGCGTCGGTAAACTGGGTCAGGGCCTGCGGCAGGGTAAACATGTGCGTAGAGGACAAAAAGACGATGGGCTCGAGATAGAGGTTCCAGGAGTGGAGGAACGTGAAGATCGCCACCGCGCCCAAGGCGGGTTTGGCGAGGGGGAGCGCGATGGTCCAGAAGATCTTGAAGCGGCCCAGGCCATCCACCCGCGCGGCTTCCTCCAGCTCGACCGGCAGCGCGATGAAGAACTGGCGCATGACGAAGGTCGCAAAGACCGAAGGCGCACCGAAGATCGGCACCAGGATAAGCGGCCAGTGCGTGTTGATCATGTCCCAGCTCAGAAACAGCTGAAACAGGGGTACGATGGTGACTTCAGAGGGTATCAGCAAACCCATCAGCACGACCATGAACAGGGTGTTGCTGAATGGAAAGCGGATGCGGGCAAAAGCATACCCCGCCATGGAGGACACCAGCATCGTGCCCACTGTCACGATCGCCGCTATATAGGCGGAGTTCCAGTACTGGCGTGCGAACGGTTGCAGTTCGAACACCTGCTGGTAGGTCGACCAGTCGAAGCGCCGGGGCCACAGATCGGGCGGGAAGGCGAAGATGTCGCTGATCGGCTTGACCGACGACGTTACCATCCACCAGGTCGGAAAAACGAACGGGATCAGTAGCACGCACATCAGGCCGTAAAGCGCGACCTTGGCGCGGGGGGAGAGGTCAGTTTTCATAGAAGACGATCCGCTTGCGCATCTGCCACTGAATGAAGGTGAGGACTGCAACGATGGCGAACAGCAGAATGGAAAGAGTCGAACCGTAGCCGAAGAAGTTGAATTGGAACGCCTGCTGGTAGAGGTAGTAGACGAGGACCGTCGTCGAGACCCCGGGGCCGCCCTTGGTCAGGATCGCGATCTGCGCGAAGACCTGCAGCGAACCGACGATGGTGATGATCGAGGTCAGCAAGATGGTGGGTGAGATCATCGGCAGGGTAATACGGCGGAACTGCTTGAACCGGCCTGCACCGTCCACCCTGGCGGCCTCGTAAAGTTCCTTCGGCACGCCCTGCAGCGCCGCCAGGAACAGGATCATATTCAATCCGACATTCTTGAAGACCTGCACGACGATGACCGACAGCATCGCGGTAGACGGGGATCGGAGCCAGTTCGGCCCTTCGACCCCGATCATCGCCAGCATGCCGTTGATCCCTCCGTTAGCCTGGAGCAGGAAGCTCCAGACGATCGTCCAGGCGACCAGCGAGACCACAACCGGCGAAAAGAAGAGCGTGCGGAATACCACCATGCCCTTGAGCTTCTGGTCGAGCAGGACCGCCAGCAGCAGTGCCAGGCTCATGTTCAGCACCACCAGGCCCGCGGAGAAAACCGCCGAAGCCCACAGCACCTGCGGCAGATTGGGATCGCGCAGCAGCATCTGGTAGTTGGCGTCGCCCACGAAGGTGAAGGTGTTGGCCAGTACGTTCCACTCGTGCAGCGAATAGTAGAACACCAGGCCAAGTGGCAGCAGGACGAAGATGCTGATGCCGACGAGTTGGGGGGCAATGAAGGCATAACCCGCTGCAGCATCACGGCGGGCCATGGTCCAGAATGCTGGCTTTCGGACAGTGGTATCGGCTGCGAGGCGCATGTGAATGGTGGCTCTCGAATGAGGAGGTGGGTGCCGCTTTGCAGCACCCACCGAGGCTGCGATCAGCGCGACAGCAGCGGAGACAGGCTGCTGCAGACAGACTGCAGCACCGCCGGAACGTCGGCATCCTCAACCCAGAGGGCGTCGAGACCCGCCCGCACCGTCTGCTGGATCTGGGCGAAGTTGGTGTGGCCCGGTAGCACCTGGCCATTCGCAATGCCGTCGATCACCACTGCTTCAAGCTGTTCCGGCGAGAGCAGCGGGTTGGTTGTCGCCAGGGTGTCCGCGTTGAGAAGGCTCGCACGGGCCGGCGGGAAGAACTGCGCCAGCTTCTGGCTGTTCTCCGGATTGGTCATGTAGGCGAGAAATTCCACCGCCGTTTCGACATTGTCGCCTGCGGCGAATGCCCCGACACCGGCCTGGCCGACCACTGCATACTCACCAGCCGGTCCCTCGGGAAGCGGCACCAGATCCCAGTCGAACGGATCTTCTTGCGGCAGGAGCGAAGCTCGTGAGATCTGGGTGACCGTCATCGCCGCATCGCCAGCAAAGAAGTCGACGCTCTCGCCTGGGCCGGGCATGCCGCCTTCCTCGAAGATGGCCTGGTGGATGCGCGTCATTGCATCGACCATTGCCGGCTCGGCAAAGGTGCAGGTCCGGCCGTCATCACTCCAGGGCGCCGCGCCCCAGCCCCGCCAGATGGAGGCGAGGTTTTGCCATACCTGATAGTTGAAGTCGCGAACCACTAGGCCGTCGGCTTCAGTGCCGCTGGCGACCTTGGCCGCGACCTCGAAGGCGTTCTCCCAGGTCCACTCTCCTGCCTCGATCAGTTCTGCCGGTGTCCGGGCACCTGCCTCGGTGATCAGGTCGTTGTTGGCGAAGATGGCAAAGGGAGAGGTGGAAAAGGGATAGGCGTAGAGCTCACCATCGCGCCGCCAAAGCGCCGTTGCCTGCTCGGTAACGTCATCGAGTTCGTAACCCTCGGTCGCGGCAAACGCCTCGCTCAATGGGGCAAGTGCTCCGGAATTGACGAAGTCGGCTGCGGTGGTCTCCAGGACCCATGCGAGGTCTGGCGGATTGCCACCGGCGATCTGCGTCGTCAGCGTCGTCGTGTAGTTTTCGAAAGGCAGGGGCTCGAAAGTGACCGTCACGTTGGGATGGGTTTCCTGGAACCCCGCAGCGATCTCGTTGAACATGGCCAGATGCGCTTCGTTGGCGCTCCAGATCGTCATTCGCAGGTCGACCGCGTCCTGGGCCCAGGCCACGCCACCTGCGGCGAGCGGCACGAGTATACCGGCAACAGCTGCCGTGGCTTTGAGTTCAGCAATTCGGGACATCTGATCCTCCTGTAAGTGTCCTTCGGTCAGTAGCCCCGCACGTCCGGCCAGCGTATCTCGATACCTTCGCGATAGAGCTGGGCCTGAAAGTCCTGGAGCTTCTGTTCGTCAGCCTGAACCTGATGGGGGCTGAGGCCATTGTTGAGGCAATGGGCGGCGAGTAGCCCGGCCACTTCGCCCACATTCCACTCCACCGGATGCAGGCGGTAACAGCCATTGGTGATGTGGGTGGTGCCCATGTTCTTGCCGCCGGCGAGCAGGTTTTTCACCCTGCGTGGCAACAGCGAACCCAAGGGGATTTCGAAGGGAGCGGACTCGACGTCGACATAGTTGTCGCCGCCGGTAGAGGGGTGCAGGTCGATCCGGTACATGCCGATGCCGACGCTGTCGCGATAGCGCTTGGAGAGGTTGTTTCCATGCACCGCCATGGAAACATCCTGCTCGACAATGCGCGTCACCGGCAGGATGCGGCGGCTTTCGCGGATATAAGGTGCCATGGCCAGGCCGTGCTGGGTGCCGGTGACGTCCCCACGCAACCTCAATCCGGGGAAGCCCTGGCCACCATCGAGGCGCGGTGCCTCGGTTTGCAGCCAATAGAAGACGGAATAGGAGAGATCGGCCGCCGCCTTGAGATGCCGCGCCTTCTCCTCCGCCGACACATCGATGATCGACCCCAGCATGTAGTCGATCATCGGCCAGTTCACGAGGCAGATGTCGGACCGGTAGGTACCGGGGAGAAAGTTGCGGCGGGCGGCGATCCGGCGAAACGTCCAGAGATTGCCGTCGCCCGGATTGCGCCGCTGGTCGGCATCGACCAGGAGCGGGTCGTCGTCAGGATTGGGCGTGAAGCTGCGCTCGGTGATTTCCAGCGTGCGCGGATGTGGAGCCTTGAAGCCGAGGAGCGGTCCGCCCCAGAAATCAGGCTGGTACTGCCGCCAGAAATCGTAATTGGCCGGCTTGTCGATCACCTGGTCGCCATCGACATGATCAATGGCAAAGCAGACCGATACGGCCTGAACGTTGTCCGGTTGCGCCTCCAGCGGCGCGCTTGGCTCTCCGGTGTCGGACTGCGCCTCGAACCCCTTGGCATATTCCGTCCCAGTAAGGGGCAACAGGTCGCCGAGTTCGGTAGCGTCTATCACATACGGCGCCCAGCATTCGACTTCCTCGTCGCTGTCACGATGGCGCAAGGTGATCGAACGAACGGTATCCCCGTCTACATCGGCCGCTACAGGATGGTAGGGCTGCAGCACCGTCAACTGACCACCGCCCCGCCAGGGAGCGAGCATCGCTTCCAGCACCGCCAGGCCCACTCGAGGCTCGGCGCACAGGCGGCTGACCCAGCCGGCGCCGGGATTGAGATCGCCCCACGCCCGGCTTTCTGCCGTCAGTGGATAATGGTCACGATAGTACTGGCGAATGCCGTTGCGCAGTTGGCGATAGGAACGCGTCGCGCCGAACTGTTCGACCCATGAATGTTCATCGGGTGGCACGGCTTGGCTCGTCAGCTGACCGCCGATCCAGTCGAACTCTTCACTCATGATGACGGTTCGTCCCGAGCGGAGCGCGCCCAGGGCTGCGGCGACGCCACCCAGTCCGCCGCCAACGATGAGGATATCTGCGTGAAGCTCTCTGGTCATGTGTTCCGGATAGTTTGAGTAGAAGCAGGCCCGAGGGTATCGCCCTCAAGCAGTTCGCAGGCGAGAAGCACCTGTTCGACCGGCGCGTTGTTTTCCACGCGCCGCACCAGCATTTCGGTGGCGGCGTGGCCCATGGCCTCGCGCGGTATGCCAAAGGATGTAAATCGTCGGCCGGGCTCCTCGGCCCGGATGTGATTGCCGAGGACGACAATGGAGAGATCGCGCGGAATCTGGACATCCCGCTGCTGCGCCGCCGCTTCGAAGTTGATGGCGTCTGCCAGCTCGGTGAAGAAAACGCAGCTGGCCCCCGCATCGACTATGGCGTCTAGCAGCGGAGCAGGCGGCTCTCCGACCTCGAAGCGGGTATAAACGAGCGTCGCTGGCGCAAGCGCCGAAGAAAACCCGGCCCATCTGTCCACTGTCGATTCTGCCCCTTTGTTGAGGCCCACATAGGCAATGCGGCGATGTCCCAGGGCCTTTGCCTGCTCGACCAGCGCGGCCGTTGCCGGCACGTAGTCACCGCCCACATAGGGCACCGGCGCCCCTGCATCGTCGCGACGCCCTACGGCAACAAAGGGGAAGTCGCCCGCAACAAGCCGAGCGAGTTCTTCCCGGTCGAACTGCCTTCCAAGCACGATGCAGCCGTCAGCGAGCCGTAGCCGCACATTCTCGCCGAAGATCCGCCGCTTCACGCCGGCTCCGGTCAGTAGCAGCAGATCGTAGCCGAGCTTCTGCGCTGCCTCTTCGATGCCCAGCAGGAACGGGGTGAAGAAGTCAGCTTGTGCTGACGGGAAAGCGGGCTCGTAGGTGAAAACGCCCAGGATCCGGTTGAGGCCCTTCACCATCCGCCGCGCCACCGGGTCTGCAACATACCCCGTATCGCGGATCACCTTCTGCACGCGCTCCCGCGTGTCAGCTGGGATCCGGCGAGCATCACTCGGCGTGCCATTGAGCACCAGTGAAACCGTCGCCTGGCTGACGCCTGCCAGGCGGGCGATGTCGCGTTGGGTAAGGCGCTTGACGGCGGACAGGGTCGCTCTCCTGAAGCAAGAACTGAGCTAATTCGTATTAGCAGTTAATGCGTAGCGCACCTGCCTGTCGCGGTCAAGCGGGCCGGGTGTCCTGGACCATGCCGATAGCAGACCGTTCCACCGCCGCACGATGCCAGAGTTGGGTTTTTCACTATTGGCCCGAACTGTGGTGCGCCATGCGTCGAAAGCTCGACTGCGATGATCTAGTATTGGGCTTCATTCTTCAGGAGTTCCGCAATGCGTTACGCACCGCTTCTCGCCGCTGCCGTCATAGCCGTTGCAGCCCCCGTCATCCCCGCCGTTGCGCAGGACGTTACGCCGCTGGTGACCGCGGAGTGGCTCAAGGCGCATGCCGGTGACGAAAACCTCAAGATCATCGATATCCGCGACGACATCGAGGGCACTGATCTGGGCGACTTTCCCTATATCGCCAATGCGGCGGTGGCACCCTATGGGTCCGCCGGATGGCGCGTCGAAGTCGAGGGCGTGCCCGGCCAGATCCCGCCGGTCGAGCAGGTTGCCGAGCTGATAAGTGGCCTGGGCATCGACGGCGACGACCATGTCGTGATCGTCCCCTGGGGGACGGACTCGTCCGAATTTGGTAGCGCAACCCGCGTCTACTGGACCTTCAAGTATCTCGGCCACGACGCCGTCTCAATTCTCGATGGCGGCTGGCGCCAGTATGATGCCCAGGGCGGCGAGCGTGTCGCTGAGCCGGCCACGCCGGTGGCGGCGGAGTTTCCGATCGACGTCCGCCCGGAACTGCGCGCCACCACCGCCGATGTCGAGGCCGCGCTGGCGGCAGGCGTAGCACTGGTGGATGGCCGCCCCGAGGAGCAGTATTTGGGCCAGTCCAAGAGCCCGGTGGCGCGCATCGAGGGCACCATCCCAGGCGCCGTCAACCTGCCCCATTCCAAGCTCTATAGCGCCGAATATGCCAGCTTCGCCCAGCCCGAGACGGTGTCGGCGCTGACCGAGGCGCTCGGCATTGGCGCCGACGAAGCCAATATCGTGTTCTGCAATACCGGTCACTGGGCATCGATCGCCTGGTTCGCCCTGCACGAGGTTGGTGGCAACGAGAACACGGCCATGTATGACGGCTCGATGGCCGAGTGGACGGCCGATCCGGCCCGCCCCGTCCAGTAGGCTGCCTCACGAAGCGTTTGAAACAACTCCGGCTCTCGCGTTAACTCGCGACAGCCGGAGTTTTCCATTGAGCCCTGCACCCATGACCGATCTTTCCACTGCCCCACCCAACTACCTGCCAGCCTGTTGCGGACCGGGCGCCCCTGCTGGTGACAGCCACTTTCCTGGTCCTCGGCTTTCTGGCCATCACTTGGCTGGTCGACCTGCGCCAGGGCGGGCTGTTCCTGATCGGTGGCGCGCTCGGCGCCACGCTCTATCACGGCTCGTTCGGCTTCACCGGCGGCTGGAAGAGGATGGTGGTGGACAAGCGCGGCCGCGGCATGCGGGCTCAGATGCTGACCATCGGTGTCGCCGCGCTGGCGATGATCCCGCTCGTGGCCGCGGGCACCATCGGCGGCCAGTCCATGGTGGCGGCCGCAGGCCCGGTCGGCGTTTCGGTGCTGCTGGGTGCCGCGATGTTCGGGCTCGGCATGCAACTGGGCGGCGGCTGCGGCTCGGGCACGCTGTTCACGGTCGGTGGCGGCTCGGCCCGCATGCTGGTGACACTGGCCTTCTTCATCATCGGCGCGCTGGTGGGCACTGCCCACCTGCCATTCTGGCTGACACAGCCCAATATCGGCATCATCAGCATCGGCGCCGAGCTGGGTGTAGGCTTCGCCATTGCGGTGACCATTGCCGGGCTGGCGCTGGTGGCGCTGGTCACGGCCGTGATCGAAAAGCGCGTGCATGGCGATATCGAGGCTGAACCGGCGCCGGCGCGGCCGGGCTGGACCTGGATCCTGCGCGGACCCTGGCCGCTGGTCGGGGCCGGGCTCATGCTGGCGCTGCTCAATGTCTTGACCCTGCTGCTGGCCGGCCATCCCTGGTCGATCACCTATGGCTTCGGCCTGTGGGGTGCCAAGGTTGCCCAGGCCATCGGCATCGACGTTGCCAACTGGGAATTCTGGACTTGGCCGGCGCAGGCGCAGGCGCTCAATTCGAGCGTCCTCGCCGATACCGTGTCGGTGATGGATTTCGGCCTGGTGCTCGGCGCCGCCCTGGCGGCCGCGGTCGCGGGAAAGTTCGCGCCGAGGGCAAAGCTGCCGCTCGGCTCGCTGCTGGCTGCGGTGGTCGGCGGACTGCTGATGGGCTATGGCGCCCGGCTGTCCTTTGGCTGCAATATCGGCGCGCTGTTTTCCGGCATTGCTACGGGAAGCCTGCATGGCTGGCTGTGGTTTGCGGCGGCCTTTGTCGGCTCGATCGGCGGTGTCGCGCTGCGGCCGGTCTTCGGCCTTGATGGATTCGCCAGGAAATGAGCCAGCGCAACACCTTGCTGTTCGGCGCGGCGCTGGCCGTGACCACCGCCGCCATCGCCTATGACACCGTGACGAATCCCGTGCCGCCGCGGCCCGTCGCCCAGGCGCAGGGTCAGGCCGTGGCGGGCGGAGCGCCCTGCGCTGCCGGCGCCGCCCCCTGTGCGGCCGGCGCACCATGCGCCGCGGGCGCGCCTGTTCTGGCAGCGCCGCCGCCACCGCCGGCTGCCGCCCCCTGTGCAGCCGGAGCGCCCCAGCTGGCGGCGCCGCCGCCGCCCCCGGCACAGCCACCCGCGGCTTCCGGTCTGCGGGCGCCGCCACCACCACCGGCCCAGCCTCCGGCAGCGGAAGTCGCGACGCCGGCTCTGCAACCGCCGCCGCCCCCGCCGGCTACAAAGCCCGCGGACGAGGAAGCGCCCGAACTGCAGGTCGGAAACTGATGGGCGAGGACGCCAGGGACCGGGCGCTGGCGGAAAAGGCCTTCTGCGAGGCGGTGCTGGCCAAGGGCGGACTGACCGTGCTCAGCGAAACGCTGCGGGGCGCCGAGACGATCGATGCCTGGGCGCATTATCCGCCCGGCGACGTGTTCGATCCTGCCAGCAATGCGCAATGGTACTACCATTGCCACCCGGCCGAGGACGGCAGTGCCGAGCACGGCCATTTCCACTGCTTCTTGCGCCCGCAGGGGCCGACGGGGCCGATCCATCACCTCGCCGCCCTCGGCGTCGACGCCACAGGACGCCTGCTGCGGGTCTTCACCGTCAACCAGTGGGTCGTCGGCGACGACTGGGCCGATGCGGAGACGACCATCGCAGCGCTTGGCCGGTTCGACATGCAGATGCCGCGGCCATCCTACCTCGTCAATCGCTGGCTGACCGCGATCTTTATGGCCTATGACGCCGAAATTTCCGAACTGATCCGCCAGCGCGATCGGGTGCTTGATGCGCATATACCCCCGGCAGGGGTCGCGGCCCGCGAGGATCGCGACCTTGAAGTGACATCGGAACTTCGCTTCGCCTCCTCATGATGCGAAGGCCTTGCAGTGTGTCGCTTCGAGGCTCCCTCGGCTAACACTCGAGCGACAGGACCATGGCCGCGCAACCCGTCTATTCGGCAGCGTCCTCGGCCCCGGCCAATCCGGCTTCCTCGCAATCGGCGAGCGTGATCGCGTCGATATCGAGGTCGCCATCGTCCTGCTCTTCATATTCGGTGTCGTCATCCAGTTCTGTGACGGAAGTCCGCCCAACGGCATTGCCCTGTCCGGCGGTCAAGGCGCCATCGCCCTCGGCGCCGGGACTCTCTTCGTCATCGTCCTGACCCGCAGCACCGTCCTCCGGCGCATCGCCCGTCTCGAGACGAGCGGCAGCAGCGAGGGCTTCGCAATGATTCCCGACGATCCCCATCTGTTCTTCCGGAATGGTCATGCCGACGATGGTCTGCTGGGCGAAGGCCGGCGCGGCAAACGAACCGGCAAACAGGACGGCGGCGAGGATGGCTTGGGTTTTCATGTCTCGGGCTCCTTGTTGATCAGGCAGAAAAACAAAAAGGGGGAGGACCATTGCCCTCCCCCGCGTCACGTCTAGACAGCGATCTTGCCGCCGCCCTGCTTGGTGACGACGACCACCGATGGGCGCACCGGCATGTTGTCGTCGAAGTCGGGCCAGCGGGTCGAAAGATCCTCGTAGTAGGACGGGCGGCCATGACCTTCCCAGTCTTCGCCGCCGTCGGCAGGGTGCTGCACGGCCAGGAACAGCGTCTCGCCGTTGTCGGTGAAGACCGGACCGCACATCTCGGCGCCAACCGGCACCCGGAAGAACAGGCGCGAGGTGCCGCGGGCATTGCCTTCCGTGTCCACCGCCCAGAGACCATCGGTACGGCCGGTATCGGTCGGGTTGTTGCCGTCGGTCGAAACCCACAGGCGCCCATCGGCGTCCACGGCGGCATTGTCCGGCATGCCGAACCAGCCGTTTTCCGAAGTGGCGGTAGTGAAGGTGGCGCCGACTTCGGCAATCGAGGGATCGCCGCACTTGAGCAGGATTTCCCAGGTGCCCGAAGTTGCGGCAAAGTCGCCATCGGCTTCGGCGATCTCGACGATGTGGCCGAAGGCGTTCTCGGCGCGCGGATTGGCGGCGTTGACCTCTTCCTCCGTGCGGCGGGTATTGTTGGTCAGCATGACATAGACCTTGCCATTGCTGCCATTGGGCTGGATGTCCTCGGGACGGTCCATCTTGGTGGCGCCCAGCAGGTCGGCGGCGCGGCGGGTCTCGATGCTGACATCGGCCTGGCTGCCAAAGCCGTTCTCGGCGGTCAGCGGGCCTTCGCCATGCACCATCGGCAGCCACTCCATGGTGCCGTCTTCATCGAACCTGGCGACGTAGAGCGTGCCCTCGTCGAGCAGGTCCATGTTGGCGGCGCGATCATCGGCGTTGTAGGTGCCGTCGGTCACGAACTTGTAGACATAGTCGAACCGCTCGTCGTCGCCCGAGTAGAGGACAACCTGGCCATTCGGCGCGACGATGCTCTCGGCGCCCTCATGCTTGAAGCGGCCCAGCGCGGTGCGCTTCTTGGGCACCGATGTCGGATCCATCGGGTCCACTTCGACGACGTAGCCGAAGCGGTTCATCTCGTTGGGTTCCTTGGAGACGTCGAAGCGGTCGTGGAAATTGTGCCACTGGTACCAGCCGCCGGGGCCACCCAGGCGCTCGTAGTTGGCCGCCTCGGCATGACCTTCCGGCAGCTCGCCGGCGAAGTAGCCGTGGAAGTTCTCTTCGGCCATCAGGTAGGTGCCCCAGGGCGTGACGCCGCCGGCGCAGTTGTTGAGCGTGCCGAGCACTTCGGTGCCGCTTGCATCGGCGCTGGTCTTGAGACGGTCGTGGCCGGCGGCGGGACCGGCAATCACCATCGGCGTCGTGCCGGTGATGCGGCGGTTATACTGGCTGTCGGCGACGCGGCGCCATTCGCCATCCACCTTCTCGATCTCGATGATCGAGCCGCCATGAGCCGCCAGCTCGATATTGACCTGCTCTTCGCTGAGGTCGCCCTGCACGGCTTCGCCGTCGACCACTTCCACTAGGCCCGGGAACATCAGGTGCGGGTTGGTATATTCATGGTTGACCACTAGCAGGCCATGCTCGTCGGAGCCATCGAGCGGGATATAGCCGACATAGTCGTTGTTGTAGCCGAACTGGCCGGCCTGGGCTTCGGCAGACTGGTTCTCGGGATCGAATTCGGGCGCGCCAGACACGACCGGATCGCCCCAGCGCATCAGGATCTTGGCGTCATAGCCCTCGGCGACGTGGTGATCGGCATCAACGCCCGCAGTCACTTCCGGGAAGGCAAAGGCGGACACGCCTTCCTGGGCTTCGGCGCGCGGGGCGCTCAGCAGGGCAGCCGGGCCGACGGTCGCCGCAATGGCGGAAACGGCGAGCGAACCCTTGAGGAAGCCGCGGCGCGAGAAGCGCGCGGCAATGATCTCGCCCATGGTGCGGTTTTGCGAGGTGTTGGTGGGGTCGAACTCGGCAGTCTCGAGTCCCTGGGTCGGGAAAGTCGGTTTTTCGGTCATGGGGGGCGCTCCTCAACAGCTGGCAGGCGTTCAGTTTTGAACGGTTCCAATGTCTAGAATTGCCCCATGACAAACCGGCGACACCACCGTGTCAGTTCGACGACACGCACTGGCAGGAGTAGCCGAACCAGCAGCCTCGAGCTGGTGCCGCAGCCTGCGCCGACCCAGGAGCCAGTTCATGACTCACAGGACCGCGCAAAGAAAAGCGGGCGCCCCCGATTTCTCGGAGACGCCGCCCGCAAATGCTGGTGGGCCCACCAGGACTCGAACCTGGAACCAGACCGTTATGAGCGGTCGGCTCGCCCGACACAGGGCCTCGTACTTCCCCAAAATCCGGGCTTCTCAGAGGAACTTCACCAGGTTCTTGCGCCCCAGAATGCCCCTTTGTTCCGGGCTATCTGCGTTCCGTTACGTTCCCTAGAACGTTTGTTCACGCTGCGTCCTGCTCTTCATGCTCCACCCAGCCATCGTCGAAGAGCACTTCTGACGGGTGATACTTCGGATCAAAAATTTCGAAGAGTGGGGGCGAGTGGAAGCCTGGAGATACGATCGTTGGCGAGTGATGCCGGTACGTCTTTTCGTAAATGGCTTGCGTCATCCCCAAGAACGCTGCCGCATCCGACATGCTAGCCCCGCGCTGAGATAGCCACGTAGCGCAAGTGTGCCTCGTCACATGCGGCACCACTTCGAGCCCCAGGCCGCATTCCTGGACGAGCACGCCGAACCCCTTATTGACCTCTGCCACAGGCTTTCCGCGATACTCGACCACCCATTTCATGGACGGGTTGGCTTTCTTCCAGCGCCGGATATGCATCAGCAGCCTGCGCGGAATGACGATTGTTGGCTGCCTCTTGTTGGTCTCCACCGCACCCTCGGCAGCCCGATAGAAACGGCCGGACTTCAAATCAATCCAGCCGTTCTCGGTCGAGGGCTCAAACCCTGCAGCGCCGATCGCGGCCGCCCTGGTGCCCGTATAGATAGCGACCAGAAGGAACCGTGCGATGTGCCGAGCAGGCCGGCGCGATGAAAGAACCGGCTGCCCTTTCTTGGGACCGCGCACGACCTTCATCTGCTCCCGCTTGCGCCACGCATGCCAGAGCATCTTTGCCACCTCGCTGCGCCGCAGGTACCGCGTGCGAGACGGCGACCTGGCGGGCAGCCAGACCTTCACCACTTCGCGATGTAGGCCCTCGGAATGATGGTACCCAATAGCAGCGCGGAGATCTTCAAGCTCTCGCCTGGCGCCTGCAGCGGTTACCATTCTCGGAGCATTACCGGTGGCGTCCGGCCTGGCACTTTTCATGGCATGGTGCACCGCCAAGCGACGTAATCGCGGCACGTTCTGCCGTTCACATCGTCCAAGGACTTGTCGCCCCACCACTCGAGCAACTGGACGAAGCGCTGCGCCGCTTTTTCGGGACGCTTCTGGTCGGCAATGCGGTCGCGCAGGTAGATACCTACCACGTCGGATAGCAGGATTTCGTCCAGCTGCTGATGCTTCTTGCGTGAGGGCTCGTGCTTGTCGCCGATGTACTCCGCTAGCGCCTGCTCAGCTCGCGCGCGATCTTCAATGCCGCAGCCAGTGACGCTTGTTTTGCGTCCGTCGACGATGACCCAGACGCCCTGCTTACGGAGCTGGCCCGTGGCGGGATCGTGGTATGCTGGTCGAAACCAGAGGCGTGGGGGTTTGCGGGTTGCCATGAAGCGATCCAAATCCTGATATCGTCGGCAGTCACATAGAGAGTGCCAGAGGGGCCTCCCGGCTGTCGGGCTTTGAGCTCACCCTTTGCGATCGCTGCTCGGAGCGCCTTCACACTGATTGTGCCGCCAAGCTCTGGCAAAGCAGCTGCCCGTTTGAGAGTGAGCAACCCCTGCCCTGCTGGCTGCTCTGGCACGTGCTCAGGCTCCGGCACGTAATTGGCTTCGAGCCTCGCATGCAGTGCGATCATGTCTATCAGCGGCACGGCGCCGGAATCGATGCTGATTATTTTCATGGATTGATCATCAGTATCCGTTTGGTGGCGTCAACAAAGGCGTTCCGGTTTCGTTAACGCGTGGTTCTAGAATGCAAAAGGCCCGCCGAAGCGAGCCCTTGGTATCCTACAGCCGCCTGCGCGGCATCGTTGGGTGAATTGACGCCTTGCTTCGCCAAACCCTTTCAGCCGCCTGCGCGGCACTCACATCGCCGGGTGAGCTGCTCCTTTTATTCCATGGTTCCGGCCTCCACACGAGCAGCGGCATTCGCTGCCTTTCTTTGCGCCCTCACAGCGCCAGTCGCAGACATGAGGGGCATCTGTGGCAATCACCTTTATTGACCGCTCGACCAAGAGAGGACGGGTGTGTTCGATGGTGGTCGGTTCCTGTGCTTCTCCCCAAAGAGCAGGCTTTGGACGGGGAAGGAAACCAACCCTCACTCTGTCACTATAATCACGCTTGCCTGTGAAGTAAGCGCTGGGATCGTGGCTGAGCACCTCATACTCGGCGCGTGGCATGTTCCGGACCCCAGCGAGTTGGGTTGTGCCGTTGAAATGAAGGAGCGTCTTCCGAGGCATTTCATTCACCTCCCTTAGTCTCGATGTCTGCTTCAATCTCGTCGGCCAGCTGCTCTAGAGCATCGGCATCGAGCCTCATCTGAACAGCCCTTTCGCGGAGCATTGGCACCAATCGCTGATCGAATGTCCGGCCGCGAGCAGCTTTCATGCTGCTGGCAACGGTCGAAACCGTCGTGTCCATGGCCCGGGCCAGTTTTGACTGCCATGACTTTTCGGGGCCACCATCCGGACCGCGGCCGAACAGCAAGGCGCCGGCGAGCTTGAGGCGCGCCTGCCGGGCTTCTTGAGCGGGGGAAAGTTTGGGTTCTTCTGTCATCGGCCCTCTTCTCTGGGCTCCCCTCGGAAGCCCGTAGTGAAGGACCGGCGGCACAGTGGCCGCCGTCGCTCTCAAGTCTGCCTATCCGGCGGTACGGGTGCCTTACTCGGCAGCTTCGGCCACAGGGTATTCGTCCATGAACTTCTGGACGCGCTCTGCGACAGCGTTAGCAAGACGCTGGTGTGACTTCATCAGCTGAGACCACTTGTAAGTCTTGCCGTCAGCGTCAGCGTCTGCATCATCATTGATGTAGATATCGATCGCGGATTGTGCGGCTGTCCAGCTCGAAGGATGGCCTTCGTTGTAGAGCCAGTTCTTTTCAACGCCGTCATTGACGAATTCAGCGATCTCGTCAGCGAGGTACCCGTCGACTTCGAGATCCTGCAGACGATCATCATTCTCGCCCCAGCTCAGACCAGCGCCGCCGTTCTTCTCGACGAACTCATGGAGAGCGCGGGTGCATTCCTGAGCGACGTAGTGGACTGAGATCAAATCGCCGTACTGATCACGACGACGCTGCTCATCCTCGGGAATGTCGTTTGACGCGAGCTGAGCTCCGCTCACAGCATCGTCGATAGCTTCCTGGGCTGTGTGGCCGATGCCGTAGATCGCGGCGCGGTTTGCTTCTTCAGCAGAGACGGCGATGAAGTAGCGGACGGCTGTAGATGTAGTCATTTGATGTCTCCCATTAGGTTGTCAGCGGTGCGTCAATCGCTTGCTGATGATGAGAAGATACGACTGCTTCATGCCTATTGCAATACCCTAGCGTAAAAAAACTACGAAATAATGCAATGGGAACGCACTGACATGGTTAACGACCCATTATTCTGAACGCTGTTCAGAACGTCGGAGGCTTAGTTGTTAGTTGCAACTAACAACCAACTTGCAACTTGCAACTTGCACTTTGCTTTTATTTTAAGAGGGGTATTGCAAGCTGCGTCGACTGCAAGCATCTTTGTGGGGCGAGGTGGCATGTGTCCAGCTGCTGCCTCGCTTCCAGTCCACTGACGGGCCTGACGATCAGTTCGCAGGCGCATGGGAGAATAGAGATGACAGACATACAGCCGCCCGCGATTTTCGGGCTCGAATGGGTCCCTTATCCTGGCCGAGGAGTACGCTTCCGCGCTGAGATGACAGCCGAGTACATCGCTTTCCGCGAAGCCGGCCATAAGCTCGATTTCGCCGCCGGCTTCGACGACACTTACTTTTTGCGGGGGCAGCCCTTCACCGAACTCATCGTCATCTTCAATGCGAAGAATGCCGACGCGGATCTGCTGGAAACCGAGCTGAAGAAGGTCACAGAGTGGGACGCCGGCGCCCCAGAGCGTATCCGTCGTACCGCCGACGAAGCTGCAGAGCGCATCTTGCAGCAGCATGCGCACTTCAAGAAAGATCGCGACGCTGCCACGCAGCTGATCCAGACGTGGGGCGAATTCATCCGTCCGTCCGTGCGCGAGCAGCTCGAAAAGCGGCTGGCAAAGCCGATGCTCTATACAGCCGACTCCTTTGAGATCCAGCGCTCAATCCGGCTCGTGGAAGCGGAGGCCAAGGCCAAAGCCGTTGAGTGGCGCGAGAAGGCCGAGGCCCGGGTCGACTGGCCAGATGATGTCGTAGAGCAGGCTGTCGTGCATTTGACGGCACTCGACGACGATCATGCGTCGCTTCGCAATCGCAAGGGATGGGGTGCTGGCCATACCCGCCGCGGCCACTGGTGCCGTGCCATGCTGTCTCAGGACCGTACGCTGGCTATCCATGTCGCTCGCGGGATCGTCGGTGAGTATGCCCGCTCTCAGCTGGCAGCGATATTGAAGAGGGCTGCGTGATGATTTCGCCCATCATACGAGACGATATCCGGCTCGGTCCGAAAGTCCGCTATGCCGTTCCGCTGGCTAAGCCCGCGCCTGTGCCTGTCGGTATTTTGCCGACAGCCACGATGGTCTCGGGCAGCGCCGTTCGTGTTGCAAACAGCCTTCCTACTGTCGACCTCCCTCCGCCGGACGGCGCTGGCCGTGTCTGGGCGATGGCTACTCTTAAGCGGAGCATGGGACTATGACCTCAGCCCTCGAATTCCGGAACATCGATGCCGAGGCCCCTACCGTCGGCGAGACGCCCGGCAGCTATGTCCAGCTCGTCCGCTACTACTCAATCAAGCGCGCCCGTGAACATGGCACGACGACGTACATTGAGCATGGCCGCGACATCTATCATACGCGCCGCGTCGGGCCGGGGCAGACGATCGAGCAGCATTACACGCTCGACGATGCGAATGAGCTGATGACGCCGTTCATGCTCGCTCTCCTGCATCTAGGAGAGTGACATGTACAACAATCGCGCACACAAGGCCTTCACCGCCGCTGCGAAGTTCCTCGGCGGCATCGATCCTCAGACTTGCTACATCCGCGTGGAGGAAGGCTTCCACCCCGGGCTTGTGCGCTCTTCAATGCGCCGGGGCAGCAACGGTCAAATTCATCTCTGGTTATCGAAGAGCTACCAGCGCGACGTATTTCATCGCGGCCTGTCGGAGCTCCCAAAGATCAAGGGCCAGAAACCGATCTTCCTCCTCCACGTCGACGAAGAAGACATTGGTGTCGGATACCATCTGTCGAGAGCAATCTGGACCAGCGGCGGCAACACGGTGAAGCGCGGCTGGATAGCATGGACCGGCGAGGGCATTGTTGAGCGTTGGATCACTGGTGCCAGCGCTGCTGAGTGTCGCAAGGTCATGGCATCGGCATGACTGACTTCAGCCACCGCATCCCCCTCCAGATCGCTGCTGCCGATTACGCCGGCCGAGCGATGGAAGCCCCCGTTGATGACGAGCGAATATGCTTCGGCATCGTGCACACCCATCTCCAGCTGGCGTCGGCATATCCAGCGCGCCAGCTGGAGCAGCTCTATGCTCAGTGGAACCGCATGCATCCTGTCCATCCGGCCTACGACAGGGCGATTTGCATCGTCCTCGAGCACCTCGACCTCGTGATGCGTCCGGCCGGCCTTTTGGAGAGCGCGTGATGACATCGCAAGGATTGATCGCTAATCCTTTCAGCCAACTTCGAACGGCTGATGGCTCAATGGCACTAGATCGCGAACTTCAGACAGACATGATGCTCGTATTCCGTGAATGGAATTCAACTCGGATTTCCCGCTTCTTCGACATCAATCAGAGGACCGTCCAGCGCTGGCTCAAAGACGATACGGTGTTGATTGTCACTAGGAACTGACCCGGGATTGTCATTGAGAACTGACCCGGTTGGACGATAGTTTCCCGCGACGCGGGGGCGGTCAAGAGGCCGGTTTTTCCTTTCGTGTTTTGGGTGCCGCAGCGCTTGCCCTGAAGCG
>DASYHM010000003.1:0-10302 GCA_035998575.1 Devosia sp. | reverse complement strand
CGGTCCGCGAACTCCCATACGGGCCCGCAGCCTCTGGTGCTGCATCAGAGGCCGGACAGATGGCAGCATCCGACAACGCGTAAGATCTTCAAAATGCCGCTTGCGTCTTACGGGGCGTCCACAGATGGTTTGCGGACTGGCAGGTTCTGGCAACTAAGCTTTCAGATCAGAGATCACGCGAGGTAGCTGAGCCGGATGACATTGTCATCGATCTGTTCACTGCTGGACAGCCGCAGTGGTGGGCGGGCGCCAGCAAAGAATGGAGTGCCGTGCCCTAAGACTTCCGGATGCAGGTAAATCCGGTACTCGTCGATCAGTCCCAACTCGGTGAGACGCTGCGCAAGCCTGGGTCCGCCAACTTCAATCTCTCCCTGCACCTCGTCCTTTAGCCGGCGCACTTCCGCCTCGAGGTCGGGGCCGAGGACCGTGGCATTGGGGCCGACACTTCGCAGCGTGCTCGATACCACCCACTTGGGCGCTTTGCGCCATGCCATTGCGAAGGCCCGATGATCGGCGTCCCAGTCTGGTTGGTCCTGGTCCCAATAGCTCATGAGCCCATAAAGTCCGCGGCCATAGAGGCTGCCGGCAAGGCTATCGGTCTGATAGACGAAATGACGAAACAGCGTGGGGCTGGGCGGCGTCATCCGATCATGGTCGACATAACCATCTAGGGATTGGTTCATTCCAAAGAAGAGCTTGGCCATCTGTGCCTCCAATGCTGGCAGACACCGCGTCACGCCACGTTTCGTTTCTTCAAAACTGTGGTAGCAGGCTGACGGGTGAGAAAACCACCTTGATTTTGCAACCGGTTGGAGGTCGGACGAATGAGAACCAGGCGCTCGGGGTGTCCGATCAATCTTACCTTGGAGACCTTTGGCGATCGCTGGAGTCTTATCATCCTGCGCGACGCGATGTTCGGCGGTCGCCGCCGTAGCTTCCGATCATTTCTGAACGAGAGCACGGAAGGCATTGCGTCCAACATCCTGTCGGATCGCCTGCAGCGCCTCACTGCCAGCGGACTGCTTACACGCGCTGCCGATCCAGGTCACAAACAGAGAGTTGTTTACAGCCTTACGGAAAGCGCCATCGAACTGGTGCCTTTGATGGCCTTCATGGGAAGTTGGGGGATTAGGCACGCACTGCCTTCATTTGAGCTCTCACAGCGGGCTCAGGTTCTGGAAGATGGCGGTCCCGAGCTTTGGGCGGAGTTCATGGACGAGTTGCGACACATCCATTTGGGTTCACCTAAACCTGCTGCTTCCGCTCTGACAAAGATGCAGGCGGCGTATGAAGCCTCCATTGTGGCTTAAGGCAGCGGCAGCTTTCAGGTGTCCTGCTGTGATGATTTAATGACCAAAATGGGGTCGCTTTCGGTCATCCCGCTCTATACCAGTATCGCCCACCCACCGGCCGTCACCCTCGGGCTTGACCCGAGGGCACTTCACTTGGCGATGTGGCCGGAGATTGTGCCGCCTGTACGGGCATCTGGAAGGACAGAGCCCTCGGCTCGAGGCCGAGGGTGACGCGCGGTGGGTGGGGAGGCTGCAGGTTTCGGTCGTCTCGTCATGTGGCGCGAGCCACCGATATGGGCTCGCAATCCCACGCGAAGCTTATCCCCCTGCCCGATGCCTCCCGCATACTCTCCCCATTCCCGCCACACACGCGGCCCCGACGCAGGGCCGGGCGGGGAGGCCGTGGGAGAGGGGCGCCTCTCCATTGGGGTAGGACTTTGGCAGCCGGGCCTGCAACACTGGTACCGCCTGAACCGGACCTCATGCAAAAGCGGATCGTGACGGGCGGCCATTGGGCCACTCTATCTACTCTTTCAGGTCCAATGGCCGCCCGTTACCGTGCAACCGCGACGCCGCAAGGCCGGGCGGCGTTTGGGCACGTCCCGGCGCTGCCTAACGCCCGCTGCGGTAATTGGGGGCTTCGCGCGTGATGGTCACGTCGTGGACGTGGCTTTCGCTCAGGGCGGCGCCGGAGATTTTCACGAAGACCGAATTGTCGCGGAAGTCCTTGAGATTGTGGGCGCCGGTATAGCCCATCGAGGCGCGGAGGCCGCCGGCCAGCTGGTGCAGCACGGCACCGGCGGCGCCCTTGTAGGGCACCTGGCCCTCGATGCCTTCCGGCACCAGCTTCATCTGGTCGCGCACATCCTGCTGGAAGTAACGGTCGGCCGAACCCGAACCCATGGCGCCCACCGAGCCCATGCCGCGATAGGACTTATAGGAGCGTCCCTGGTAGAGATAGACCTCGCCCGGGCTCTCGTCGGTGCCGGCCAGCAGGGAGCCGACCATCACGCAAGAAGCCCCGCCGGCCAAGGCCTTGGCCATATCGCCTGAGAATTTGATTCCGCCGTCGGCGATGACGGGGATGCCCTGCCGGGCCCCCTCCTCCGCGCAGGCCATGACCGCTGCCAGTTGCGGCACGCCCACGCCGGCGACGATGCGCGTGGTGCAGATCGAGCCGGGGCCGATGCCGACCTTGATCGAGTCCGCACCCGCATCGATCAGCGCCCGCGTGGCTTCGGCGGTGGCGACGTTGCCGGCGACGATGCGGGTGGAGTTGCTCTCGCGCTTGACGCGCTCGACGGCCTCGGCGACGCGCACCGAGTGGCCGTGCGCCGTGTCGATGACCAAAAGGTCGACGCCCGCCTCGATCAGCGCCAGCGAGCGCTCGAAGCCTTGGTCGCCCACCGTGGAGGCGGCGGCGACCCGCAGGCGCCCCTGCGCGTCCTTGACGGCGTGAGGATTGAGCTGGGCCTTTTCGATATCCTTGACAGTGATCAGCCCGGTGCAGCGGCCATCGGCATCGACGACCAGCAGCTTTTCGATGCGATGCTTGTGCAGCAGCACCTTGGCCTCGTCCTTGGAGACGCCGTCGCGCACGGTGACGAGATTCTCATGAGTCATCAGCTCACGGATGGGCTGCGCCGGATGGGAGGCAAAGCGCACGTCGCGGTTGGTGAGGATGCCGACCAGCTTGCCGATGGACCGGCCACCCGTGCCGCCATTTTCGACCACCGGGATCCCGGAAATGCGGTTGGTCTGCATCAGCGCCAGGGCGTCGGCCAGCGTGGCATCGGGACCGATGGTGATGGGGTTCACCACCATGCCCGACTCAAAGCTCTTCACCTGCCGGACCTGTTCGGCCTGCTCGGCGGCCGTCAGGTTCTTGTGGATGACGCCCATGCCGCCCGCCTGGGCCATGGCGATGGCCATGGCGCTCTCGGTGACGGTATCCATGGCCGAGCTCAGTATGGGAAGATTGAGCGCTATGTCCTTGGTGACATAGGTGGAAATGTCGGTTTCGGTGGGCAGGATGTCAGACCGCGCCGGCTGCAGCAGCACGTCATCGAAGGTGAGAGCCGCGTCGCCGGTGATGGTGGTAATGATCTTCGCCAAGGCCAGACCTTTCCTGCCTTCTGATGCAATCAGAGATGTTGGAGTGTGAACCGGACGATGGACTCGCCGGGCTCAGGTTGGCGAGGGTCAATAGCACCGGCCTGCGGGTTTGGGAAGTGCGCGGGTGGCCTGCATGGCTGCCGTTCCACGGTGATCTGGCGGACTGCAGTGCAGTCCCTCAGCGATATCCTACCATACAAGAGCGGGATTTGACTTTTCAGCAGCGGCGGCGGCGTCCATAGTGAGTTTGTCGCTCGTCGCGGCGTCTTCGATTCCTACCGGTCCCCTCCCCGTGCTCCGCGCTACACCCCTCATCCTGGCGGTCGCCCTGTTCATGGAGCAGATGGACTCCACCGTCATCGCCACGTCGCTGCCGGCGATCGCCAGCGATATCGGGACCGATCCGATCGCGCTCAAGCTGGCGCTGACCGCCTACTTCGTGGCGCTGGCCATCTTCATCCCGATCAGCGGCTGGATGGCGGACCGCTTCGGGGCCAAGTCCGTCTTCCGCATCGCCATCGGCGTGTTCATGCTGGGCTCGCTCGCCTGCTCGTTCTCGTTTTCGCTTGAGACATTCGTGCTGTCGCGCTTCTTCCAGGGCATGGGCAGCGCCATGATGACGCCGGTCGGTCGGCTGCTGCTGGTGCGCTCGACGCCGCGCAACGAACTGGTTGCGGCCATGGCGTGGCTGACCATTCCGGCCCTGCTCGGGCCGCTGACCGGCCCGCTGATCGGCGGATTCCTCACCACCTATCTCAGTTGGCACTGGATCTTCTGGATCAACATTCCCATCGGCATTGCCGGCATCATCCTGGTCAGCATCTTTCTCGACGTGCCGGAGGAAAACAGCCGCCGACGGCTGGATTTCCGTGGATTCCTGATCGCTGCGGTAGCCTTCTCGGGCACGGTGTTCGGGCTGTCCGTGGTCAGCCTGCCGGCGCTGCCATTGATCTACGGCTATGCGACGCTCGCGGTGGGGTTGGCGGCCGGCATGCTGTATTTCCTCCACGCGCGGCGCACCGAGCACCCGCTGCTCGACCCGCAACTGTTCCGCCACAAGCTGTTCCGCTCGGCGATCACCGGCGGCTCGTTCTTTCGCATCGGCGTTGGAGCGGTGCCGTTCCTGCTGCCGCTGATGCTGCAGCTGGGATTCGGGCTGACCCCGTTCCAGTCGGGCGCCATAACCTTCGTCTCGGCGATCGGCGCGATCATGAGCAAATTCCTGGCCGAGCGCATCTACGCCCGTTTCGGCTTTCCGCGCACGCTGGGCTTCGCCGCCTTCTTCGGCGGCGTCCTGATCGCCGCGCAGGGCCTGTTCGAGGCGACGACGCCGGTGGCCGCGATCATGGCCGTGCTGCTCGCGGGCGGTGTGCTGCGCTCGGTATTCTTCACCGGCGCCAATGCGCTGGGCTATGCCGATATCCGCGATGCCGAGGCCGGGCAGGCCACTGCCATTGTCGCGGTATGCCAGCAGTTGAGCGTGGCCTTCGGCGTGGCGGTGGCCGGAGCCATTCTCGAGTTCAGCACGCGATTGCGCGGCAGTGAATTGCAGCTGATCGATTTCCAGGTCGCCTTCTTCGTGGTCGGCGGGCTGAGCGCGCTGGCGGGGTTCATATATTGGCGCCTGCCAAAGGATGCGGGCAGCGATGTCTCGGGTCACAAGGCCATGGCCACGGAAAAGGAGTGACGGGGCTTCTGCCCCGGTGAGCGCACAGTGTCCCGCATCGTCCCCCTCATCCTCGCCACCGCGCTGTTCATGGAGAACATGGACGCAACGGTCATTGCCACCTCGCTGCCCGCGATCGCCGCCGATATCGGGACCGATCCGATCTCGCTCAAGCTGGCGCTGACGGCATACTTGGTGGCGCTGGCGATCTTCGTGCCGATTTCGAGCTGGATGGCGGACCGCTTCGGCGCACGGAACGTCTTCCGGGCTGCCATGGTGGTCTTCATGCTCGGCTCCATCGCCTGCGCGCTATCGGGATCGCTGCTGGCCTTCGTGCTCGCACGCTTCATCCAGGGCATGGGCGGCGCGATGATGACGCCGGTGGCGCGGCTGGTGCTGGTGCGCGCGACGCCGCGCCACGAGCTGGTCAACGCCATGGCGTGGCTCACCATACCGGGGCTGATCGGGCCGATCATGGGGCCGCCCTTCGGCGGCTTCCTCACCACGTTCTTCAGCTGGCACTGGATCTTCCTGATCAATATCCCGATCGGCATCGCCGGCGTTTTGCTGGTCGGCCGCTTCCTGCCCGAGCCCCATCGCAACGAACCGCGGCGAATCGACATGGGCGGCTTCGTGCTGGCGGGCACGGCCTTTGCGCTCTTCGCCTTCGGCACCTCGGTCATCAGCCTGCCGGCGCTGCCGCCGATCGTGGGCGTGATCGCGACCATGGTCGGACTGGGCATGGGAGCCGTCTATGCCCGCCATGCGCTGCGCACCGAATATCCCCTGCTCGACCTGCGGCTGTTCCGCTTTCCGCTGTTCCGCAGCTCAATCGTGGCCGGCGCGGCCTTCCGGCTGGGCCAGGGCGCGACACCGTTCCTCTTTCCGCTGATGCTGCAACTGATCTTCGGCATGACGCCGTTCGAGTCCGGCATGGTGACCTTTTCGGGGGCACTGGGCGCCATCATCGCCAAGTTCTTTGCCAGCTGGATCTTCAAGCGCCTGGGGTTCAAGCTCGCGCTCATCCTCTCGACGGCCATTTCGGCCATGGGCATCCTGATCATGGGCCTCTATGCGCCCGGGACCCCCATACCGCTGATCATCAGCGTGCTGGTCTTTACCGGCTTCTGGAACTCGACGTTCTGGACCGGATCGAGCGTGTTCGTCTTCGCCGATATCGAAGACAAGGATGCCGGCCAAGCCAATGTCATCAGCCAAGTGACCGGGCAGCTGACCATGGCGCTGGGCGTGGCGGTGGGCGGAGGCATGCTGGAAGCCGCCCATGCCATGCGCGGTGGCGGCGAGCTTATCCTGTCGGATTTCCAGTACGCCTTCTTCGTCGTGGGCTCGATCTGCGCCATCTCGACGGTGATGTTCACGCGCCTGCCGGGCGACGCGGGGCACCAGCTGACGCGGCAGCCGCATGCGCACTGACGTCAGGCCAGGCCGGCCTCAGCGGTCGTAGTCGCCCTCGCCCGGCACGGTGTCGTTGTGCCCCTTGAAGCCCTTGGCGATGAGGTAGGCTTCCGCTGAATCCTGCCGGCTGGCCGGTGGCTTGGCGTGGACGGTGGTCCGGAAGTGGCGCTTGAGCATGTGCAGCAGCTCGTGCTCGGTGCCGCCCTGGAATACCTTGGCGACGAAGGTGCCGTTCGGCGCCAGCACGTCGAGCGCGAAGGCGGCGGCGATCTCGATCAGTTGCACGATACGCAGGTGGTCGGTCGGGCGGTGGCCGGTGGTGGGCCAGGCCATGTCGCTCATCACCAGGTCGGCCTTCTTGCCGCCCATGGCGTCGATCAGCATCTGCGGCGCGTCGTCGTCGGTGAAATCCTTCTGCAGCAGGATGACGCCGGGGATGGGATCCATTTCGAGGTAGTCGATGCCCACCACCAGCGGATTTTCCGCAGTCGAGCCGACGGCCTTGGCTGCCACCTGGCTCCAGCCGCCCGGCGCGGCCCCGAGATCGACGACGCGGGTGCCCCGGTGGAAGAGCTTGTGCTTCTCGTCCATCTCGCGGATCTTGAAAGCCGCGCGCGACCGATAGCCCTCGGCGCGCGCGCGGGCCACGTAAGGGTCGTTGAGCTGGCGCTCGAGCCATTTGGTCGAACTTACCTTGCGGCCCTTGGCCGATTTCACGCGGATCTTGAGATCCTTGTCGGACTTGCGGCCGCCCGTGCCCAAAGCCTTATCCACCATTGCCAGCCCTCCGCGGATAGCGCGATGCGCGGTTGTGGGCGCGGTCGGCGTCCATCAACGAAATCAGGATGCCCTCGCGCAGCCCGCGGTCAGCCACGCGGACCCGCTCGGTCGGCCATTCCCGCCTTATGGCCTCGAAAATGGCGCAGCCGGGCAGCACCAGATCGGCGCGGTCGCGCCCGATGCAGGGATGGGCGACCCGCCGGTCGAAGGGCATGGCCAGCAGCACTTTCATGGTGTCATCGACCTCGATCCGCTTCATCCACAGGCCGTCGACCTTCTGCCGCTCGTAGCGTTCAAGGCCCAGATGCAGGCCCGCCAGCGTCGTCACCGTGCCGGAGGTGCCGATCAGGTGCATCGGATGGGTGCCGATCATCTGGCGCAGTTTCTCGCGGCCGCGGAACTGGCGCAGGTGCTCAGAGACATAGGCTACCATGGCCTCGAATATGGCAGGCGTGACGTCGACGCCGCCGAATTTTTCAGCGATCGAGACGACGCCCACCGGCAGCGACCGCCAGGAGCGGATGGCGGCGGACATGCGACCCTGCGACCGCGGGCGGCCACCGCGGAAATCGAGCCAGGCGAGCTCGGACGAGCCTCCACCAATGTCGAACATCAGCGCGCCGGCGGCAGCACCCTCGATCAGGTCGGCGCAACCGGTGACAGCGAGTTCCGCCTCGGTGCGACGATCGACGATTTCGAGCTCGAGCCCCAGTTCCTCGCGGACGCGCGCCAGAAAGGCCGGTCCATTCTCGGCGGCGCGACACGCCTCGGTGGCGATCAGCCGCATGCGGGCCGGCTGGTGCTCGCGCAGCTTGTTGCGGCACTGGCGCAGCGCGTCCATTGTGCGCTCCATCGCCGCATCACCCAGTCGGCCGGTGACGGAAACGCCCTCGCCCAACCGGACGATGCGCGTAAAGCCATCCATGACGCGGAAACCGTGATCGACCGGACGGGCAATCAGCAGGCGGCAATTGTTGGTGCCCAGGTCGAGTGCAGCGTAGAGCGGACCGCGATGCTTGCGGGGATTGGGGGCAGCCTGAGTCCGCTTGTCCGTGGCGGGTACGGGCCTCTCGGCCCCCGCCCTCCCCGCCGGTCCGGAAACGGACGGGGCACGGACTGCCGGCTCGTCGGGAGACGATAGCTCGGCAGCGGACCGATCGGAATCGGTCACTGAATCTCCTGTCATGCGCGGTCGCAGAACTGGCCCAGCCGGTCGCGCCCGAACGCATTGCTTATTGCGTGTCGGGAACAACGGTAGTGCAAGGGGGCGGCAAGCGCAATGGTACCCGTCGCGCGCGCCATCGCTGTCAGATGCGCTTGCAATCTCAAGCCGCATTGTCTATGCAGTGCCCGCGCCGGACGCCACACCGCCTCCGCCGCACCGCCGGCCAACGCCGGGCTCCCTTGCTGGGGAATAGTTCAACGGTAGAACAGCGGACTCTGACTCCGTCAATCTTGGTTCGAATCCAGGTTCCCCAGCCATCTCGTTTTTACCAATCATTCCAGTGACTTAGAAAAACGCTGTCACACCCTATTGTCACAGCCTTGTGGCACGTTTTTTCCATCGATAAGGTGGTTGAGGGGACGCCTGGGGGGATGGCGATGATTGGGCGGTTATTCGCCATTGCTGGCATCAGTGTCGCCCTGGCCGCGTGCAGTGACCAGGGGGGCACCTACACCCTTTATCGCAACAGCGCACTCGACCCATCCATGCGTATTCACGTCGCCTCATTCGACAGTGGTGACGGTGCCGAATACAACCAGGAGAACTGTCAGGTCGCAGCCGACTTGTTCGGTGGGCAGACTGGCATTTCGACCCGCTTCTGGTGTGAGAAGGGACGTTTCGAACAATGAGAGTGCTACGCGCCATCGGCGTGACTTTGCTAGTGTTTGTCGGCCTGCTTGTTGGGGCGTTCTATATCCTGGCTAATCACTCGGTCACGCGCATTGCGCTTACCTGCACTGGCACGTGGGCAGCAGGAGAACCGGGGGTGCAAGGTCGAGCAGAGTGGGTCAACGCCGTTATCGAGGTATATAGGCCTTGGATCGTCTGGGGAGACAGCGACGGCAACCTGCGCGCTGAGTCTCGCGAGATGCCCATGGCCGTCTACTTCCACCATATGCGGCGGATCGGCGATGAGCCGATGATTACTTACCAATTTCGTCAGGACAGCGACGGCCCTATGATCGGAGGCTATCGCGGATCGTTCCGGGAGCTGACGCTGCAGTTCGTGGGGGGGACCGTATTTGATGGCGTATGCACTTAAGCGGTTTCTTGCATCGCTGTTGGTGACGGCTGCGATCGCGGTTCTGCCGGCTCACGGGAACGGCTATTTTTTGAGTGGGAACGAAGCGCTGGAACTCTGCTCCGCCGATCCGAACTTCTGCGAAGGCCTGGTGATGGCCTTCAACGACGCGAGCACCTTCTACAACCATAATCTTTGGAACAGGGTGTGTATGCCGGAGGGAGCCACGTCCACACAAATAAAGGACGTCTATTTGCTCTTTCTAAAGGAGCATCCGGCCGATCGGCATGATTCCGCGATCTCCCAGTTCATCCGGGCACTCATCGATTCGTTTCCGTGCTAGTTGGTGGGGTGTCGACTCCTGATCCCTCTACCGCCTGTAGCACCCTCCTAGCATTGAGCATCGCCTTTCCAAGTTCACGCTCTCTGTGCCGTGCAAGGTAACGTCGCAACAGCACGCTTTGTCGTTGGAGATCGAGGGAGACCAGAAACGTCTCAAGATACATAGACAGCTCGTTATCGCGAGCCCCCGCCCGCCCGGTAGACAACATCTCGTCAGCCAGTTCCTTGATCGGCTTCGGAAACACGGCCTGGAAATTAGCGATCTCCGTTCGAGGCACTTCAAAATTCAAGTCATGGGCGAAGCTGTTGATTGTCACTAGGAACTGACCCGGGATTGTCATTGAGAACTGACCCGGTTGGACGATAGTTTCCCGCGACGCGGGGGCGGTCAAGAGGCCGGTTTTTCCTTTCGTGTTTTGGGTGCCGCAGCGCTTGCCCTGAAGCG
>DASYHM010000002.1:0-208674 GCA_035998575.1 Devosia sp. | reverse complement strand
CTCGTTGAACGATGCTTCTCAAAGCTGAAACACAGCCGCCGACTGGCCACCCGCTACGATAAGACCGCCGACAGCTTCCTCGGCTTCGTGCTCGTCGCATCCATCCGACTTTGGATCAGGCACTTTGTCCACACCGCCTAGTGTTCAGTGCTCCTTGCAAGGACTTGTGCCGCGCACAGCCAAATGTAAGATGTGAACGTCACACCAGCCTGCCCGACCTCTCCCATCCGAGAGGTCGATCTATGTCCAAGCTCATCGTCACCAAGGATTTGGTGACCACCGTCGACGTAAAGCTCGACTGGTACGCGTTCGTCACAGCCCCGCAAAAGGAATACACCTGCGCGCATATCCTGCGCCGTCGGGGAATTGCGACTTTCATTCCCACTGAGACGCGCTGGCGGTCGACGAACCGTTACACCAAGAGCCGGAAGCTCAAGGAAGAGATGGCGTTTCCCGTCGTCCCTCGCCACCTGTTCGCGGGCTTCCCCGAAGGAACGATGCCGCCTTGGTATTGGCTGGGTGACTTCCCGCTGATCCTGGGCGTCATCGGGCACAAAGGCCGGCCGCACAAAGCGCACCGAGACGCCTTCGCCAAGTTCGCTCCTGTATATTCGAACGGCTCACTGCGAGCGCCACCCGAGCAGCGTCATATGCGCACCCGGGAAGAGTTCGGCGTCGGCGACAATGTCGAGATCCTCGAAGGCCCGTTCCGCGACCATCAGGTCCGCGTGATAGAGATCAATGGCACCATGGCAACGATCGTCCTGAAGCTGTTCAACACCGAACGCGAAATGCCGATGGCGCTTGAAAGTATGTCCCGGGTCGCGTAGATTCGCAGGAGGATGATCTCTGATCCGTTGGCAGGCCGGTGGCAGCACCGCGAAACCCGAGCCGCGAGAGACCCGGGCGCAGAGACGCCGAACGCCAGTATCACGACCAGAATTCCAAGGCTCGCTTCGGCGGGCCTTTTGCATTGTGGTGGCCGGCCGCTGCCACTCTTGTTCAAAGCGAGTAAGGCCGGTCCAGCAGGAACACCTCGTCGGTGCCCTCGATCTTGAACTCACGGTCACCGACCATCGTGAGCGGCCGGCCGTCTGAAAGCTGCATGCGCTTGATGCCGTTTTCCTCAACCTCATAGACGGTCACCGAGGCTCCTCCCGATGCGGTTGCTTCATAGGTGTTGATGATCTTCTCCATGTGACCTCTCCAGTTGTTCGTGGGCAGTCTGACGGCACAACGGGAGGGCGCGGCAAATGGTGCCACATAGAGACGGATATGGCAGCGGCGGCTACCTCAGAAGTGCGGCGTTTCGCTGTCGAGATTGTCGATCCAGGCTTTGCCAGTCTCGGGGTGGAGAGCATCAAGGGAAACGCTCTTGAACGTGTCGTAATCTCGGTTGTTTTGGGTCGTGTACCTCTTGATGGCTCCGACGGCGTCTTTGACGCGCACGGTTCCATCAGACACAGCCATCAACACCATACCGATGACCTCGTCGCGATCCTGTCTGGCCCAAGTAGTCGGCACCGCCCGCCGCAAATCCGCGTAGAGCTTGCGTCCTGTCGCATCCTTGAGAGGGGAACTGCCGCGATCGCGCCGCCGCTCGGCAGCATGAACCTGCTCGGGGTCCTTGGCCATCTTCACTGATCGAGCCAACCTCTGACGCTCGTTTTGGTGCTGCAGGAAACCTTCGGGGTCGGCATCTTTATTGCGGTGATACCGTTCTTTCGCTTTCGCACTAAGTTCCAGAAGCTGTTCTGGGGTAGCGAACGCCCGTCGTTCTCTTTCGCGTTCTCGATAGTACGTATTCAGGCGCTCTCTGTGCCGCTCCCAGTATCGAGCGGCAACAGCCTGGTTCTTCGCGTAAAAAGTTTCGGGGTCTTCCTGCCTCTTCCGGGCTCGGTATCGCCTTTGTGTTTCGAGGCGGGCTTCCTGCTGTTCCGCCGTAATTTCCGCTTTTGGTTTGCTAGCCATGACCGTCCCCTCGGGTGTGAGTCGACACGAGCGAGGCTGAATCCACAATGTGGGCATGATGTGGCGGCTAGGCCGAGCCAAGTGCAAAGAGGGCAACCACGAGACTCGCAGCGCTGATGGCTACAGCTAGCCAGTTAAGCCAAGGCTTTTGCCTGATGTCGACCTCGACCGCTACTTCACGCCGGAGCTTGGTGGCGCCAACTGGCGTCAGTAGCCAGTGACCGAGGTGGCGGGACTGTTCCCAATCCTCGCCTTCAGCTCGGGTAGGGATCGGCACGGAGTAGCGAACAGCAGTTCGAATAAGCCGCTTGGTCTTGATCCACTCAATCTCATCATAATAGAGCGCCGTCTCTAGATGCTCCTCGTATTCAATTTGCGCGAGTTCATATCCCGGGAGACCAGCCGCCTTGCCAGCTGCTCTTTCTTTGGCAAAAGCCGCCGAGGTCAGGCGTAAGGAGCGGTTGAGTTCGTAGAGTTCAGTCTGTTCTTTCAACCAATTCAACATGTCCACACCGGAGTCTCAGGACCGCTGCTGAAGGAGGCGCATCATGAACGGTATCCCCCCTCTCACACCCGAGCATAGATCCACTTCCAAACCTCTGGATCTAGCCAACCCTGATGCTGTCCGCTGACAAGCTTCGTGACAATGAGCCGATCATTGTTATCCATGTGTTTGCGAATAGCGGCATCAAGAGAATCGGCCGTCGCTGCGGAGCTGATAAACCAAACAGAATCCAGCCCGCTATCTCTGACGTGTTCGTACCTAGAAAGATGATCCACAAGTCTTTGTCGGGCGCTGTTGTAGTCCGGCTGCGCGCGGTTCAAGTCCCACGTAACCAAATAGACGGCCATTTCCATTCCCCTTTAAGCCCCCCTTGCATCTGACAAAGGAGCACTTGGTTATTTACTGGAGCCACTGATGCCCAGCAAGCCACCTCAGCAGAAGCCGGCAGGCCAGCAGACACGAGCCCAGCAGCGACGGGTCTATGACGACCGCAGGGACCAGCGACCCTGGCGACGCTGGTACAAGACCGCCGCTTGGCAGCGCCGGCGTCGGCAGCAGCTACTCGACGAACCCCTGTGCGCCTACTGCCTGCGAGAAGGCAGGATCACGGCAGCCACGGTTGCGGATCATGTCGAGCCCCATCGCGGTGATGAGGACCTGTTCTGGAACGGCGAGCTGCAGTCGCTGTGCGATCAAGCACCATGGCGCTGCCACTCACGGGTCAAGCAGCAGGAGGAATCACACGGGAGCTGATTGCCCTGCCGGCGAAAGCTTCCATCGATCCAAGGCGTCGAGGAAGGCGACAAACGCAGCCTGATATGCAGCTGCATCGGCGTCACGAGGCAGATGGTCGAGTTTGCCCGCCCACGCGGCCAGGTAGAGTGCAGGCGGCGCGAGATAGCGAGCAAGCTCTACGCTGAAAGCTTTCGCACGCGTCTCGTCTGAGAACGGCCCCGTTTGTGTCATTCGTCCGGGTGACGATAGGTCGATGTGGTCTGGGTCCGCATGCGTGCCATACCGGCTGAACAGCTGGTAGTACTCGTCCCGTAGATCGCGAAAGTTGCGAGGATCCCTAAGGCGGGGGTGCTCCTCTGCGTCTAGCTTGTTCAACGCCTTGCGGACCTCATATGCCGAGAAGTTACGGCGGCGGGCGTCGATCCCGCATACCCGCCAACGGTTTATCTCCTTGGGCTTGCGACTGAATAGGTCGATGAGCCAACCGACCTCGATGATGTCTCTTATCTGAGCAGCAGCCGGCTCATAGAAGCCTGCCAAAACTAATGCGCCACAAGCTCCTCCCGCATTGATCACCCGCACGCCTAGCCTACGCATCGCTACCTCATCGTTGCTGTCGAGGTTGAGGTGAACAACACTCCGAAGCAGGGCCGCACTGAGGTTGGCGAATTCCACGTTCTGCATGGAATCTTGGTCAGCAGTCAGGAAATGCTCATTGGCGAGTTCAATAGCGGACGTGTCGATCAGCATAGGCAATCCCCCTGGTGAGTAGATCAGGGGAGGGTGGGCAGAAAGTCCAGAGGGTAACGGGCTCTAGACCGGCGACCCAGTCAAAAATAGCCGCGTGCAAATTGAACTTCGGCAGCGAGACGATTTTCTACCTGGCGTGCCGCACGAACCGAACGCGACGTTCGCCAGCCATCAGGAACGCGTTGTAGCCGGCGCTTCGCCATGCCTCGCGTTGCACGTGTCCGACGTCGTTGGCCATGTTGGCCCAGAACTGTGGGCGCTCCGCCGACTCAGGCAGCGTGCTGTCGATCACCGCCTCTATGTCCGCAAACGAGAGCACCAGTTCAGTAGCATCCTGCTTCAGCAGGTGAGTCTTCAACGGATCATACTTGGCCATGTGTTGTCCTCCTCGCTGTTACCCCAAGGATCACTAATGCAGCCAGGACCCAAGCGCCAGTTGCCTTCAGAGAAGAAGGCGAAGGGTACATATCAACCTGTCCGCGATGGTGGTCGGGTGCAGATCATAGAACCAATGTCGACGCCGCAGCGCCCGGACTGGCTGACCAGTGAGGCGGGCGAGGTGTGGCTCGACGATATCGGCCGGGTGAAGCTGGCGACGGAATCGGACAGCACGCTGTTCGCCAACTACTGCTCGCTGCAGGGCGCCATCGTGAAGGCAATACGCGCGGCCGAGACGCCACCGATCGCGGCGTTCGCTGAGGTGCGCAAGATGCAGGAAGTGCTCGGCATAGGCGGCGCCCGCAGCCGCGTTGGCATCGCCCCGGACGGAGGGAAGCCAGGCAACGTTTTTGGGCGGAATGGCAAGCGCGGCTAAGGGCTGGCACGGTGCCCGGGACTATACCGGCATTGCGTTCCAGTGGGCAAAGGACGTGGTCGCCGGCAAGGTCGTGGCGTGCCAGTGGGTCAAGCTGGCCTGCAAACGCCATCTCCGGGACCTGAAGAAGCCGAAGAAGTGGGGCTTCTACTACGACCGCTGGCATGGCGATGACGTCTGCGATTTCATTGAGAAGTTGCCGCACGTAGAGGGCCAGTGGAAGACGGCAACGTTGTTCCTCGAGCCGGCGCAGATATTCATTCTGACCACCATCTTCGGATGGCGGCGCCGGGATGATGGCAAGCGGCGCTTCAGTTACGCCTACATCGAGATGGCCCGTAAGGGTGCCAAGTCCACACTGACTGCCGGCGTCGGGCTCTACTGCCTGACCTGTGAGAACGAGGTGGGGCCGCAAGTGATCATCGGCGCCACGACCGGCGCCCAGGCTGGCAAGGTCTTCAACCCGATGCAGAAGATGGTGCGGCGCAGTCCGGACCTTCAGCAAGCGTTTGGTGTCACGCCCTGGTCGAAGTCTATCACCTGCGCGGACAACGACGGCTATGTGCAGCCGATCAACGCGAAGGGCTCGACGCAGGACGGGCACAACCCGCACGTCGGGATCCTCGACGAGCTGCATGCCCACAAGGACCGCGGCCTGTTCGACGTCATCAAGTCTGCGTTCGGCGCCCGCTCCAATCCGCTGATGTGGATCATCACCACGGCGGGCTTCAATACGAACGGCGTCTGCTATGAGCAACGCACCTACCTGACCAAGGTGCTGGAAGAGGTCTTCGAGGCCGACCATTACTTCGGCATCATCTTCACCCTGGACGAGGCGGTGCTCGACGAGGCCGGCAAGATTCTCGTGCCAGCTGACGATCCGTTCGACGAGAAGGTGTGGATCAAGGCCAACCCCATGCTGGGGGTGACGCCGACGCTGAAATCGCTGCGGGATGACGCCAAGGATGCGCGGGCCTCGCCTGGCAGCCTGGGCAACTTCCAGACAAAGAACCTCAACGTCTGGCTCAATGCGCACTCGGCCTGGCTGAACATCGTGCGCTGGAACCAGTGCGCAGACCCGGCGCTGAGCTGGGAAGCGTTCAGAGGGCTCGACTGCTGGATCGGCGGCGACCTGGCAGACAAGGACGATATAGCGGCGCTGGTGCTGGCGGCGTTCGACGAAAGAGACCGGCTGATCTTCAAGCCGATGTTCTGGCTGCCGGAGGCGGTTCTGCAAGAGCCGGATCATGCCGAGGGCAAAGGCCCGGCGCCTTATCGGTCGTGGGTGGCGCAGAACCACCTGCAACTGACACCCGGCGACTGGATCGACCACAATGTCATCGAGGAACAGATCGAGACGTGGATTGCAGATCTGGAAGTGCGGCGCATCACCTTCGATCAGTTCGCCGCTGCGCAGGCCATGGCGGTGCGGCTGAACGAAAAGCACAGCGACGGCGAGCGGACGCTGGCCGAAATCCTTCACAAGAAGGCCTCTGCGGTCACCGACCCGGCGAAGGAACTGGAAGCCCGCGTCAAGGCAGGGCCAGCTCGGCTTCGCCATGATGGCAATCCGGTGATGACCTGGATGGCCTCGAATGTCGTGGTCGACCGCCGGCGAGACGAGACCATTCTCCCGATCAAGGAAAGCAAGATGAGCCCGAACAAGATCGACGGCATCGACGCCTTGATCAATGCCATTGCTCCGGCCGTGGCAGGAGCGACCGAGGCAGGCACTGACCTCGACGACTTCCTTAAAGTCGCCGGTGGAATGTTCTGATGGACCTGGTTCGTCACGAGCGTCAGGGCTTCGTCAAGCATCTGCTGAGCTACTTCCGCCCGCCCTTCGGCATCCCCGTCGGCTCTCGTGCGGACGTCGGTGGCAGCAACTGGGCTGGGAAGCCGGTGACCGTGGATTCGGTGATGCAACTGGCGACGGCCTGGGCATGCATCCGGCTCAACGCCCGCACCATCGGCAGCCTGCCGCGCAAGGTCTATGAGCGCACCGCCACCAATTCCCGCGCCGATGGTAGTGGGCACGACCTCTACCGCATCCTGCACGACAGCCCCAATGCCGATCAAACGGCGATGGAGTTCTGGGAAGGGCAGGCGACCTGGCTGAACCTGCGCGGCAATGCCTATGCAGAAAAGCACCTGAACTTTGCCGGCAACAAGCTGGTGGCGCTCACGCCGATCGAGCCCGACTTCTGCCGGCCGTACCGCGCCAAGGACGGCACCCGCCGCTACAAGGTAACTGATCTGCGCCGGCAGGAACGCGATCTGGGCGAGGACCAGGTGTTTCACCTGCGCGGCTTCGGCTCTGGTGGTTTGGAAGGCTTGTCACCGATCGCATTCGGTCGCCAGACCATGGCGAGCTCGATCGCGGCCGAAGAAGCTGCGGCACGTACTTTCTCAAGCGGACTTGCCCTCGCCGGATTCGTCGAGAGCGCCACGGGCATCAAGCTCAAGGAAGGACAGCGCGAGGAAATCGCTGCTCTGTTCGAGCGCTATGCCAGGTCGGACAAGCGCGGCAAGGTGCTGCCGCTCGACCCGGGCATGTCTTTCAAGTCTATGACGATGAACCCGGAAGATGCGCAACTCCTCGAGACGCGCCGCTTCCAGACAGAGGAAATCGCCCGCTGGTTCGGTGTGCCGCCAATCCTGATCGGGCACGCCGCACAGGGCCAGACGATGTTCGGGAGCGGCGTTGAGCAGATCATGCTGGCCTGGCTGAGCCTCAGCCTTGCCGCCGAGCTTGAGCGCATCGAGCAAGCTATCGAGAAGCAGTTGCTGTTCCCGGTGGATCGCGGTCGCTTCTACGTCGAGCACAACATCGAAAGCCTGCTGCGCGCCGACAGCGCCGCACGTGCTGCCCTGTGGGCATCGGCCAGCCAGAACGGCTGGATGGACCGCAATGAAATCCGCAGCAAGGAAAACCTCGATAGGCGGGAGGGCGCCGGCGAACTTACGGCCCAGTCGAACCTCATGCCCATTGCAATGCTCGGTCGCGGCGACGGGCAGAAGTCCATCGAGCAGGCCATTGCCGATATCGTCGACCAGCGCATCAAGGCGCACCCCATGAACGGACACAACGGCGGCCCACCGCTGCGTGACGGAGAATGACCATGCAGCTCAAAACGCTCGACTTCGCCTTCAAGGCGGACACGGTTGAGGACGAAGGTATCTTTGAGGGCTACGCCTCGACCTTCGGCAACATCGACCAAGGCGGCGATACAGTCGTGCGTGGCGCCTTCAAGGACGGGCTCGCCGAGGCAGCGGCGGCAGGCCGGCATATTCCGATGCTCTGGCAGCACGATCGTCACGAGCCCATCGGCATTTGGCTGGACATCTCCGAAGACAAGAAGGGCCTTAAGGTCAGGGGGCAGCTCCTGATCGAGGATCCTCTCGCCAAGCGTGCCCACGTGCTGCTGAAGAACGGGGCTCTGGGCGGCATGTCGATCGGCTATCGCATCCCGGTCGGTGGCGCTGTGGCCGATCCCAAGCAGTTCGGCGTGTCCAGGCTGCTCAAGATCGACCTGCGCGAAATTTCCCTCGTCACCATGCCGATGGACCTCTCCGCCAAGGTGACCACGGTCAAAGCCATTCTGGACGGAGGAGCACTGCCCACCGTCCGCGAGTTCGAAGAATTCCTGCGGGACGCCGGGTTCTCGAAAGCCCTTGCGACGGCCATCGCCAGCAAGGCAACGCCGCATCTTCGGGGGGATCCCGAGGCGAAGGCGGATGACGCAGCCACGTTCCTCCAGCGCCTGCTGAAGGCCGGCTGAACACACCCAACCCCCAGTCCCTGAAAGGGCAAACACCATGATGATGCATCGCAAGAACGTCGGGCACCTGCTCGGCGCGATGACCCCTGCCGAACGCGCCATGGGCCGCTACATGCGCGATGGCACCGGCCACCCGGACCAGACCAAGTCCGTCGAACAGCTCGCCGACGAAGTTCGCGGCATGCTGGAAAAATCGACCAAGGAGACCCGCGAGGTTGCCGACAAGGCGCTTGAAGAAGCGACCAAGACCGGCAAGCTGAGCGAGGAAACCAAGTCGACGGCCGACAAGCTGCTGGCCACCACGACCTCGCTCAAGGCCCAGCTCGACGACATCGAGCAGAAGATGGCCCGCAAGCCTGGCTCGGAAGGCGACGACGTCAAGAGCTATGGTGAGCAGATTGCCGGCTCCGACAAGTTCAAGTCGTTCCAGACCGGCAGCTACCAGGGCAGCGCCCGCTTTTCGCTGAAGGCCATCACTGCAGCCCAGGCCGGCACGGCGTGGTCCATGCGCGACACCGAGGTCACTGGGCTGCCCCAGCGCGGCCTGATGATCCGCGACCTGCTGAACGTGGTCCCGACCACCAGCGGCTCGGTGGACTATGCCCGCCAGACCACCCGCACCAACAACGCGGCCGTGGTTGCCGAGGGCGCCACCAAGCCGACCTCCGCCTACATCTGGGAGCAGGTCAACGCGCCGATCCGCACCATTGCTCACCTGGCCAAGCTCACCCGCCAGGCGCTCGATGACGCGGTGCAGCTGCAGGGCGAAGTCGATAGCGAAATGCGCTACGGCCTCGGCATTGCCGAGGAGGTGGAAGTCCTGACCGGTGACGGTACCGGCCAGCACCTCACTGGCCTGATCCCGAACGCCACGGCCTATTCGGCGCCGATCACGATCGCGGGTGCGAACATGATCGACATCCTGCGTCTGGGCCTGCTGCAGGCCGAACTGGCGCTCTATCCCACCGACGGCATCGTGCTCAATCCCGCCGACTGGGCGGGCATCGAGCTGACCAAGACCACAGATGGTGCCTACGTCTTCGCCAACCCAACAAACCTCGCCGGCCCGCGCCTGTGGGGCAAGCCGGTGGTGGCGACAGTGGCGATGACCATCGACAAGTTCCTGGTCGGAGGTTTCAAGCTCCAGACGCTCTACGACCGCATGGAGCCTGAGGTCCTGATCGCGTCCGAGAACGTCGATGACTTCGAGAAGAACCTCTACACCATGCGCTGTGAAGAGCGCGTGGCGCTGGCGATCAAGAAGCCCGGCGCGCTCGTGTATGGCGACTTCGGTAACATCGTCTGATCTCTCGAACTGAGAACCTGACGGGCGGCCCGCCGGCTGCCCGTTTCCGATTTTGACAGGAGGCTCCGATGAGTAAGACTGTAACCGTCAAGGTGCTGCGCGAACACTCCGGCGACAGTGGGCACCATCCCGAGAAATCCGACTATCCGACCAGCCTGACCCATGCCCGACAGTTGAAGGCTCAGGGCCTGGTCGAGTTCGACGAAGCCGACGCCGTGGAGGATGAGGCAGTGCAGATCAGCAAGGCCACTCCCGTGTCTGGCCTGAAGTCCGAACCGCCGCCCAAAAACAAGGCTGAGCCTGCGCCGGCCAACAAGGCTGAAGGCAAGCCGCGGAACAAGAGCGACAGGAAGTAAGGGCACTGCGCATGGCGACGGAAATTCTTGCTGTGGGCACGACTGCCGCCATTAAACGCCGGCTCTACAGTTCGAGATAGAATAGCGCCTCAACCTGAGTTCCCAGCACCTTGGCAATCTTAAGTGCGAGTAGGGTGGATGGAACGAACACACCGTTTTCCACTGTGTTTATGGTCTTGCGGGACACGCCCACGGAAGTTGCCAGTTCAGCCTGGGTGAGGCCAGCGTCCGTGCGATGAACTTTGAGATTGTTACACAGCTTCTCACTGTCCGACGCCATCGAAACGCTCCAGAAATGCAAAGACCAGCATAGGCACTGACGCGCCGACGATGAGATTTGCACGTGCTATATCTATCGCTTCGACCTGCACCGTGCCCGCAGCTACGAGCGCTAGACCTGTGGACATCATAACAGACCAGTAGCCCGCTATCATCGCGCTACGGCGATTGTGCTGCGTCAATTCATCTTCCAGCTGTTGGCGAAAAATGCGTTCGGCAGGCTTGAGGAGCAGCGCTAGCAGCGTGATGAACCATAAGATGATCAGAGTCGGCGGCAGGAGGGCCAAATAGCCCTCTTCAAAGTATCGATGGATAAGTGAGATCTCGGTCGCCTGCCAAGCGATCAAGGCCAAAGCATTGAGGATCAGCAATGTGCTGCGGCGGCGAGAGTGACGTTCGACGGTGTTCATCGCGAAGCTCCTGATGGTCTGATGTAACCTAAACTTCCCTCCGAGGAGTAGTCAAGGTTACACTGCGACTTCACGAGTTTGGTTGGCGCCGCTTTTTGCATTCCCACGGCCGAGCGCTGGCAGGTAGCGAAGGCAACACTGTTGCTCCGGACCGGTGAACGGATGGGCAGAGAGTCCAATGTGTTAACCCTGCGCCGTGATCAGGCGAAACTATTGTCAGCTCTGGACTATTGTACATGCTCACGTCAGGTCGGGTTATCCGGCGAACAAGGAGCGGTGGATCATGGTCCAATTCCGCTACACCCACGCAGTGCCAGACACCGCATCCAATCTACACCTGTTCAAGACGCTCAACGGAACCGCAAGGGCGGATGCCCGAGGTCCGCGCATTGACGACGATTTCGGCGGGAAGGTGTTCCTCGAAGGGGCCGTCTGCGAGCCTCTCGGTGTGGCCTTCGCCGCCGCAATTCGGCTGGCGAACAGCAGCGATACTGAGATCGTCATCAGCGGGGACCGCCTGCTATGGAATCCCGCCTGGGGCGCACTTATCGAGTGACGCGATCTGCCGCTCCGGACCGCTGTGAGGGACTCGACCAGCCGGCGGTCTGGCTGCCCCGGATCTTCTTTGGCACTCGTTTAGCTGGCTAGAGGCGCACCGCGGCCCTGCAATGCCCGGTGCGTTCGCATTCACAGGCAAGCGGCTGTTGAAAGCGCGTCTCCCCAACAGGATTAACCGGCCCGCTTTCGAGCGGGTTTTTCTTTGCCGCTGAAAGGATCGCAAATCATGATCGCTCGTGTCGTCGAGCCGCCAGTGCCCATTGTGACCTGGCAGGAGGCGAAGGATCACCTGCGCGTGGAAGACGGCGAGCAGGTCTATGTGGAGGGCTTGATCGCTGCGGCGCAAGGCTGGCTCGACGGCCCAGACGGCTGGCTCGGCCATTGCTTCGGGCTTCAGATCATCGACATAGTCGGCGACTTTCCCGACGGGTCGCTTCCTCTCCCCCCGATCATCGAGGTGGTCAGCATCGTCTACCGTGACGGGAACAGCGTGGAGCAGACGATGCCCAGTGAGGACTATCGGCTGCTCCGCAGCGGAGCCATTTACGCTCAGAACTGGCCGACGACCGACGGCGAACCCGAAGCGGTCACCATTCGCGTGACGGCCGGGTACGCGCCGCGCCTGGTTGAGCCTGAAGACGGCGGTGATGCGGTCGAAGTCAGCACGGTACCGGCCGCAGCTAAGCAGGCCGTGCTGCTGATCGTGGGTCACTGGTACGAGAACCGCGAGGCGGTGGTGGTAGGTGATGCTGCCGCTGAGGTGCCCGTCGCGGCGCAGGCGCTGCTGGCGCCGTTCCGGTCGTGGAGGGCGTAGGAATGCGTGCCGGCGACTTGGATCGAGAAGTACGTCTTCTGCGGTTCAGCATCACCTACAATGATGACAACGAGCCGATCGAGGGTTGGACACCCGATGCATCCCCGGTGTGGGCTTCGGTTCAGTATGCCAGCGATGGCGAGAAAGCACGGGCCGGCCAGGTGGGTGCCGTGGTGAGCATCCGGTTCCAGATTCGCTGGTCGGCTTCCGCGTCGACGCTCAATGCCAAGGATCGGGTGATCTACGAGGGGGGTACCTTCGATATCGCCGGGATCAAGGAACTTGGCAGGCGCGAAGGTCTGGAGATCAGCGGCGTAGCGGCGGCAGACGAATGAAGGTCACCGTGGATTTCGAGGGCGGCAAGCAACTCGATGATGCGCTGGGCCAGTTCACCGCATCGAAACGCCGGGCCATTGGCAGAGTTGCGCTCGATAAGGCAGGCGAGATCACCGCAAAGTCCATGCGGGCGAAAGCCCCTGTGGAGGAAGGCAATCTCCGAGAGTCCATCGACGTTTCAGGATCGCTGACACCGAGCGCGAAGACCTCACACACCAAGGGCTCTGACCAAGAACGCTTCATCGGTCCGGACAGTCGGCCGTCAGCGGTCACTCAGGAATTTGGCACGGTCAATCATCCTCCACAGCCGTTCGCAAGGCCGGCGTGGGACGAGACGAAAGACGAAGTCCTGAAGCGCATAGGTGAAGAATTGTGGCTCGGCATCGACAAGGCCGCAAAGGCCGCGGCAAAGAAGGCGGCGAGGGGTTAAATGCAAACCACGCTTGCCAATCTCTTGCTGGCCCACGCGCCGCTGGCGGCCCTCGTCGGCAACCGCGTCCAGTGGGACACGCTGCCGCAAGGTTCGCCGCAGGGCACGATCAGCATGACGCTGGTTTCCGGCGTGAAGGACTATCACATGCTGGGGCCTTCTGGCTTCGCCACCGCTCGCGTCCAGTTCGATTGCCGGGACGCCACTGCAGCCAAGGCCCGCGCCATTGCCAACGCTTTGGAAGACCGCCTGTCGGGCTTTAGTGGTGTTTTCCAGGGGTACCAATTTAAGGGGTGCTTTGAGGTCGGACATCGCACCAGCTTCGGCCAGGTAGGTGCCCATACCTGGTTCACTGACAGCCGGGACTACATGATTTCGTGGGGCCTAGCGGCCTGACGACAGCGCCCATTACTTCGCGCCAGTGGGCAGGGCGCTACACCTTCCTTCATCATCGGAGATCTTCATCATGGCTGAAACCCAGGCCGGGATTGGCTACGGCACGCTCTTTGAATACTCGCTCAACAATGGCGGCACATGGGCCAGTTTGGCCGAAGTGACCAACATCACGCCGCCCAGCGATACCGTCGACGTTCTTGACGCTACGCATATGCAGAGCCCCAACCGGACCCGTGAATTTATCGAGGGTTTGGTCGACCCGGGCGAAGCCAGCTTCGAGATGAATTTTATCCCCGGCTCGCCGGCCGACGTGGCTATTCGCGGGTTCCGTGGATCAGGCCGCATCTCTTGCCGCATTACTTGGGTGAACGGCACGATCTGGACATTCAAGGGCATCATGACCTCTTACGCCCCGGCGGTGCCGACCGAAGCCAAGATGACCGCCACCGTGACCTTCAAGGTAACCGGCTCGTTGGTTTCCACGCCGCTTGCCGCGCCGGTCAATTCGGTGCTGCCAGCAATTTCCGGCATCGCCCAGGTTGGCGAGGTGCTGACGGCATGGGAAGGCGTCTGGTCCGGCTCCCCCGAATTCACCTATCAGTGGAACGCCGATGGCGTTGCAATCGGTGGCGCGACCAGCGTGACCTATACCCCTGTGGTTGGCGATATCGGCGACCCGATCACGGTGACTGTGACTGCGACCAATCTGGTGGACGACACCAGCGCGACCAGTGCCGCCACCCTTGACGTGATCGCGGCGGCTTAAGCCCATGGTCAACAAATACAAGGGCGAAGTCGCGCTGCAGGTTAGGGATGAAACCTACATTCTCGACCTGTCATTCAATGCCATGTGCCACCTCGAGGATCACTTCGATAAAGGCATTATCGAGATCGGGCAGATGCTTTCGGACATGCAGTCGGATCCGACAAAGCTGCGGGCGAAGATCATCCGCGCTGTGCTCTGGGGTGCCCTGATCGAGCATCATCCAAAGATTACGGAGAAGGAAGCCGGCTGCATCGTTTCATCTGTCGGATTTGCCGCCGTGTTCTCGGCACTCACCAATGCTCTTCTGGCAGCAAACCCAGACGCAGCGGAGGCGAGTGGTGAAAGCCCTTCTCCCGAAGCGCAGGCAGATGGGACTACGAGGGCCTCCTAGCGGCCTACGTGGAGCGGGGCTTCGATCCAGAGCACTTCTGGTCACTGACGCCCCGCGAATGCTTCCTGCGCATCGAGGCTGCCGATAGGCGGTTGGACAGCGAACACAACCAGGCCGCTTGGCTGGCCTGGCACACAGCATTTTTCACGGCGTACGCGCCGGTAAAATCCACGGACTTCGTCAAGTTGGACACTCTCTTGCGCGGCCAGAAGCTCAGCAAGGGCGGGCAGACGCCGGACGAACAGATTGCCATTGCGATGGCTTGGACGGCGCGAACAGGGGGCACGACTTCATGAGTCTGATTGGCGCACTTCGCGTAACGCTGGGACTTGATTCCGCGCAGTTTGAAAGCGGAATGAAAAAGTCCAAGTCCGAAGTCGACGGCTTTTCCCATGCGGCCAAGATCGGGTTTGCTGCGGTCGCCGCCGCTGCAGCCGCCGCGGCGGCTGGCATGGCGGTGATGGTCAAAGGATCGATCGACAACGCTGACGCGATGCGTAAGTCGGCCCAGGCAGCAGGCGTGACCACTGAAGCCCTGTCTCGCCTGCGCTATGCGGCGGACCTCTCGGGCGTCTCTGCGGGAACGCTGGACACTGCGATGGGCCGTCTTTCCCGCACCATGAACGACATGGCCAACGGGACCAGCAACGCCGCAACGAAAGCCATGGATGCCCTGGGCCTTGCCGCTGTGGATTCAGAAGGCAAATTGCGTAGCTCGACTGATGTGCTTGGCGACATTGCCGAGCGCTTTGCCGGTATGGAGGATGGGGCACAGAAGACCGCGACGGCCATTGAGATATTTGGCCGATCAGGCGCGCAGCTAATCCCTCTGCTCAATGCCGGTCGAGGCGGCCTTGCCGCCATGACGGCCGAGGCTGACCGTCTCGGCATCACGTTGACCGACAGCACCGCGAAGTCGGCCGAGCAGTTCAACGACAACCTGACCCGGCTTAGTTCGGCAGCCATGGGCTTTTCCAACCAGGTGATGGCGGCCGTGCTGCCTGCGCTGGTGCGGGCCACGGATGCGATGGTCTGGCTATCGCAGAATTCCGAGGTGCTGGTCGGTGGTCTCATCGAGGTCGCGCGCTATGCGGGGGTCGTCGGCGCTGCGCTCGCCACCTATTTTGGGCCATCAATCCTGGCCGGCGTCGGATCGATAGCGGTCGCCATTGGCACGACCATGGTTGGGGCGGTCAAGGCCCTGACGCTGGCGATGATGGCCAATCCGATCGGGCTCTTGGTTGCAGCTATCGCCGGGGCCGTTGCAGCGGCGTTCCTGTTCCGGGACCAGATCAAGCAGGCCATCGGCGTCGACGTAGTGGGCGTGTTCAAGAGCGTTGCCAATACGATGATTGGCCTGTTCAAGGGCGCCTATGACGCGGTGATCGTGGCGTGGGGTATGCTTCCGGCTGCGTTTTCCGACATTTTTACGCGGGCCATGAATGGCGCGATCGACATCGTGCAGAACGGCATCAACGGGATCGTCGGTGCTCTGCGCAATATCCCCGGCCTGGGCGACATGGAGGGCGCGGACCTTTCCGGCTTCAAGGGGGAAGAGACTGGCGCGGCCAACGCGCTACCTGGCGCCATCAACCAAGCGATGGTCGACGCACAGAAGGACTATATCGGCGAATGGTCAGAGGCGGTTACGACCGCATGGGGCACTGCATCCCAAGCCGTCACCGGCTTCAACGACCAGATCGCAGTGGCAAACGACAACATCCCAGCCCTGAGTGAGACCGCCGACACGACCGACGCGGCTATGGAGAAGATTGCCGGCGGCGCGCGCAATGCCAAGTCTGCAGTCGAGGATCTCGGCGATGCGGTGGCAAAGAATGCCGAGCGCATGTCCAAGGCAATGTCGGAAACCGCCAACAGGATTTCCTCGACGCTCGATTCCGTGACCCAGGCAATGGGGCAGTCTGGGGACGAGCAGTTCGGCATCATCAAGGCCATCTCGATTGCATCGGCGCTGATCAAGGGATGGGAGGCTGTCACCAGTTCCTACGCGGCTGGCGCGGCCTTGGGCGGGCCTCCACTGGGTATGCTCTATGCAGGCCTCGCCGCGGCGCAGACGGCGGCTCAGATCGCGTCGATGCAATCCGTGACCTCGCGTTCAGGTGGAACACCCAGGGCGTCGTCCGCGGCATCTGTGCCCAATGCTCCGCAGCGCCAGCAAACCGAAAAGTCGCCAGATCGGCTGGACATCACCCTGCATGGGCTGGACCGGAGCGCGATGTACAGCGGCGAGAACGTCGAAGCCTTCCTTCGCGCCATCGAAGCGCGGGCCGCTGACGGCCGCATACTCAATATCAAGGTGGCCTGATGGCGCTGATCCTTTCGCCGTCTCTCGTTCTTTCAGCAGCAGCGGATTACGACCTCACTGCCCCTGTTTTGGGCTGGGAGAACGACATCACGGTGGCCGGCACGTCTGCGGATAGCTCCGTCGACTTCTATCCGGCCACCAATCTCGCCAACCCGGCAACGAACCTGCTGTGGAAGTCAGCCAGCACTGACGTCCAGTACGTGACGTTTGCGATCAACGAGGAAGAGCCCATCGATTACCTGGGCATTGCCCGGCACAATCTTGGATCGGGCGGCATCATCGTTGAGGTAGAGGTTCAGCTTTTCGACAGCGGCGAATGGTCATCGTTGATCGATGGCTTCGTTGTCGCCAATGATGCGCCTATTCTTGTGCGGTTCCTCGAGACGACGGCCAATGCGGTCCGGCTCAAACTGACGCCCCTGGCAACGCCGCCAGAGATCGCTGTGGCGCATGTGGGGCACATGATGGTTATGCCAGTTGGCATCCCCTTCGGCCACACGCCGCTAATCGACGGCCGCAGCACCCGCATCACGACGGGGAATTCCGAGGCCGGGGACTACCTGGGCTCGATTATGCTGAGCCAGAAACTCAATACGCAGCTAGCGTTCCAGTATCTGCGCGATGACTGGTATCGAGCAAACATGCGCCCGTTCGTTAAACAGGGCAGAGGAGCAACGTTCTTCTATTCTGGGTTTCCGGACAGTCACCCGGAAGAAGCGGGCTATGCGTGGCTCACCAGCGACCCGCGCCCGACGTTCATTGAGGCCGGCTGGGTCAACATCACCTTCGAGATTGGGGGCATTGTCGAATGATCCGGCAGCGCGTCCAATATGTCGAGGTCGACGTTCCGGTCTGCACGCTGGTCTATGGCGTTGCGCCGTGCATGGCCGAACTCGGCGTGACCGGCGCGGTCAAGTGCACCAACACCCGGCGCACGTGTCAGGCTATCGAGAGCTATACCGAGACCACCACCACGCTGCGCTTTGCCGTTGATGTTGGTGACTTCCTGCCGCGATCGATCCCGGCCATCCCGAACATCGAAAGCCACGACAATATCAGTTTCACGGCCGGCGAAATCTCGCTGGGTCAAACGCTGGGCACCCGCTCCAGCCTGAAGGTGACGTTCCGCGATCATCGGCATTCCGACGTCGGACCGGGCTATGACCCGTACTCGACCGAGCGGGGCTATGATCCCTACAGGCAGGGCAGCCACTGGGGGAAGTTCCGCGCTCGCCAGCCATACCTGCAGGGCCGCCCGATCCGATGGATACAGGGCTTTGCCGACCAGGCACTTGCCGACATGGACACGCGGCACTTCTTCATCGAGAGCTTCGACGGGCCGTCGTTGGATGGGCGCTACTCGCTCACGGCCAAAGATATCCTGAAGTTCCTAGATGACGACCGGGCGCTGGCGCCGCGGCCGAACAATGGCGAGCTGGCGACGGTTATGCTGGCACCGTCCGACGTATCTGCCACACTGCAGCCGGCGGGCATCGGCGCCGAATATGCCGCCGTTGGCTATGTCACCATCGGCGGCGCCGAGAGCGTGGCCTTCACCCGGTCCGGCGATACGCTGACCATCGTCCGCGCTCGCCTTGGTACGGATGCGGCCGAACATGAACAGGGAGACCGGATACAGACCTTGCTCCGCTACGACCAGGAGAAGGTCTCGGACGTCCTCTATGACCTGATGACCGTCTACGGCGCGATCGATCCGGCCTACATCAACCTGGACGACTGGCACGATGAAGACGACGCCTATATCGGGCGGCTCTACACCGGCAACATCGCCGAGCCGACAGCAGTCCGAAAGCTGGTCAACGAACTCATCCATGAGGTCGGGCTGGCCATCTGGTGGGACGACCTGGCGCAGAAGATCAGGTTCCAGGCCCTGCGCAAGATCCTCACCACGGCAGGTCGGCTCACGCCCAGCAATGTGGATGAGGGCAGCCTGACCATTCGAGAGCAGCCCACCAAGCGGCTTTCGGAAATGATGGTCAACTATGCCCTGCGCAGCCCGCTTCACCCGCTGAACGAGTTCACCAGCTACCGGGAGAGCCGTTTCCTTCGTTCCGGGCAGGCTGCGGAAGACTACGGCACCCCGGCCTTCAAGGAAGTATTTTCGCGCTGGATTGCCCGTTTCCAGACCAATACCGCATCACGGGTCGGCGCCATCCAGATCGGACGGTTCCGCAATCCGCCGCGCAAGTTCAGCTTCTCCATGTTCCGCCAGGAAGGCGGGCTAGTTGTGGAGCAGGGTGGGGGCTACCTGCTGTCCGGCTGGCCGATGCAGGACGAGACTGGTGTCAAGGTCGACGTGCCAATCCAGATCACCCGGCTAAATCCGCTGCCCGATCGCTTTCAGATCGAAGCCGAGGAAATGACCTTCGCCGACCTGGACCTGGGCGACATCGGTGACCCCGATCCACCACCTCCGCCAGACAGCCCGGTGGAGCGCATAATCACGCTGGGTGACGGACCGAACGTCGATTTGCGCGCGGTCTACGATTCGATCTACAGCGACTTCGGCACCGCGTCGGAAGACGATAAGCTGCCGATTACCTTCATCCTGCCATCAGGGCGCACCATCCGATCGGTAACCGGCGGACCGGCGCTCACGGTTTCGTCGTTCCAACCAGTGTCGTAACCCTCAAGCTCATCATGCGCGGGCGGGTGCAGGGCAGCGGCGGGCAGGGCGGACGGGGCGGCACGCAGAACGCGTACACCGACGCGCAGCCTGGTGCTGCAGGCGGTGTGGCCTTGCTTGCCACGGTGCCGATCGACATCGAATTGCAGTCGGGTGAAATCTGGGGCGGCGGCGGTGGCGGTGGTGGTGCTGCAACTCGTGGCGGGTTCTCCTTCAACACGCGCGGCGGCGGCGGCGGTGGTGGTGCCGGTAACGTCACGGGCGGCGGCGGTTTTGGGCCAGACCAGGCTCAGGAGGGCAGCTCCAGCACAGCTACGGATGGAGGGCTCGGCGGCTACTCCTGGACCAAGGACGCGCTTTGGGAATCGGAATACCCGTTCCCGAGCGTTTCCGGGGGCACAGGCGGTGGTCCCGGGCAGGCCGGGCTACCTGGCACGGCACAGTCTGGTTCGCCTGTAGGTAGCCCCGGCGCCGGAGGGGCTGCCGGCCCGGCAATCGTAGGTATCGGGCTGGTGGTGATCACCGGCTCCGGGTCGATCCTCGGCCCTCAAATCTAGCGCTCAGGCGCCAATTCTGAACATCACTGGAGACTGAGAACATGGCCCTTGCGCGCTATGAGAGCGTTGCCGTCAACTTGGCTGGTGACGTGATCCCCAATGCGACGGTGGAAGTGCGTCGAGACCAGCCGGGACGCCCGGTTGTTCCCCTCTGGGCGGACCGCGAAGGCACTGTTGCTCTTGGGAACCCGATCACGACCGACAGTGAGGGCAAGTTCGCCTTTCACGTCGTCGGCGGCAGCTACTACATCCGCGTCTTCACCGGCCCGTCGCAACAGCCGCTGCAGCAGTACGTGCGCCGCTATCAGGCGATTGGCACCGCGGGCGAACGCGACGTCGAGGACTTGGCCTCAGCTCTCGAGGCGGGTACTGCGACTTTCCCGAATTTGATCGCCTTGGAGGCCTTCGTTCCGACGGATATCGGTGTCGGCGGCAAGGTAACGACTGGCGCGGATGCCGGGTTCTACCACTACGACACGGTCGCCGAGGAGTGGGTGTTCGACCGGCCGCTCTATGACAGTCTGGCCCGCATGAACGTGACGGGCGGCACGGCCGATGCCATCGAGGCGGAAATTGCTACCGGTGTAGCCGACAGCGCGGTGGTGATGCTGTGGATCGAGGCCCCCGGTGATAATACCGGGCCGGTCACGATCAACGGCAAGGAAGTGCTAACCGCAAGCGGCAACTCCCTGATCGCCGGACAGTGGATCGCTGGCCGTACGTACTGGTTCAGCGATGAAGGCGCCAACTACAAGCTACGCACCGAAAGCGATGTTGATGGGATCGCGACCCAAGTCGAGATCTGGGCCAACGAAACGCTGGACAACAAGAATTATGCCGAGGAATGGGCACAATCCCCCGATCCCATCAGCGTTGATGCGGGAGGGGATGGGGTCAATGACAAGTCATCTAAGACCTGGGCGGGGGATTCTGAGGCATCCGCCATCGCCGCCGCTGCCGCTGCGTCATCTACGCAACCTGAACTCGACAGCCGCGCCTATGCCGTTGCCAGTTACAGCCCCGTTGTCGCTCCAAACAAAATCCGCACCGCTGGCTACGCTTCAGCAGGAGACGGCGGCGGCGCCTTGTACAAGAAGGTTGTGGCCGAGCCGAGCCATGGGGGGAAGCTGTCCATCATGCTTTCAGATGGCGTGACGGTCGTCTGGTACGAACTCGCGGAATGGATCGTCGTTGCGCAGATGCTCGGCTCTGACCTTTCAGGTGATGCGCCGAGCCGCGCCGCTGCAACCCTCGCCTGGAGAGCGGCCGTCGCTATTGGCAAGCCGTTCCTTGTACCGCTCTTCGCCGATGGCGAGCCGATGCAGATCACAGTGGGCGTGGGCAAGGATTTTACGTCCCTGCAGGCGGCGCATGACGCGACCTTGGGCTGGATCTTCCCTGGCCAGGTGCCAAAGCTGGCCGATACCCTGCCGATCCCGCTCAACAGCCACCCGCAATTCGTGCTGGAGTTCCTGTTCACGGGCGAGATGCTGTTTGACGGCAAGGGCTTTGTTTACAGTCACCCGGCCAGCAACCGGATCAAGGTGCGCGGCGAAACGGCGGTGGGGCTCACCGTCAGCTCGCTGCAGTCTGTCACCTTCACCAGCGGCGTGCATCTTATCAAGGTGCGGTTTGCCAGCTTCCCGGCCACTGGCATTCGGGCAGGAGCCGCCATTCGCGTACGCAACCCGATGGGTACGGGCGCTGACGTGGATCAGCTCGACGGCATTTGGCGCGTTCATGCCGTCGACACGCCGAACCTCGATGTGACGCTGGCAGTCTTTAGTCATGAAATGACATCGGCGCTGGCCATCACGGCGCTGTCCTCGCCGGGCTCCATCTGGGTCTATCTCCATTCGGGCATTCGCGGCATCAACCAGCCCCCGAATGGTGCGCAGAACGGCATCGTGGACGTGGCCCCGTTCTGTGTTCTGCACGCCGATGACTTCTATGTTTCCGGCATCGACGGCGGCACCAATGACCACGAAACGAACAACTTCGTGCTCCGCTACAATGCGGGGCTTTACTGCCACGGCTATGGCGGCTCCTTCGAGGCGCAGCGGTGCGGTATATGGGGGTTGCTGCAAAGCTGGGGCAACCTCGACAATTGGGCCGCATGTGGTGGCGATAACTACGGCTTAAGCTCTATCCAATCCCGTTTCGACGGCCAGGGCTTTTCTGCATCGGGCAATCTCGACTCCAATGTGGTGGCGCAGGTTGGCTGCGACATGTCGCTTGTGCAGGGTAACTTTGGCGGCGCCGGCAACGTGGGCATCGACGCTACGGGCGGCAGCAAGGTGCTGGTGGGCGGCAAGGCCAACAAGTGCAATATCGGTGTTCGCACCCGTGCTGATGCGCGCATCGACTGCGTTGCCGACATGGAAATCAAGAACTGCACCACGGCGCCGGGGCAGCGCCTCGGGCTGGGCGGGCGCATCTATCTCGATAGCATCACCAACGTAACCGGCACCTTCAGCCCGCCGCAGGGGCTGGCGGATAGTCGCGGCGGCGGCATTACCACCACCAACAAGGCTAGCGACCCCGGCGTGCTAAAGGGCAGCACCGCATGGAACCCGGTGTCAGTCGCCAAGGGGGATCAGATCGAGCAGACGTTCGCAGTCACGGGCGCTTCTGTAGGTATGCGCGTCGAGGCTTGGGCCAATATCTCCACAGAGGGCCTATTTCTGCGCGGTAGCGTGACTGCTGCCGGCAACGTCACCGTGTACTATTCGAATATGACCTCCGCCGCCCGCGACTTGGGCCTGCACACGGTTTACGTGAAGATAATCCCGCAAGAGACATGAGCATGACCGTTTTACGCACCAACCTTGACATCGCCAACCTGGTCGCAATGTCAACCGCTTCGGCGCCGCCAACCCTCTAGCCCATCCCGCTTGGGCGGCTCGATAACGCACACCTCAACATCGGAGTTCATACCATGAGCAAGCTCTACGCGAGCTGGCGCGACTTCCCCATGGCCGGGCGGGCGTCAGCGTAGCCCCTGTGCTCCGGGTAGAAGGCACAGGGGCCGACCTTTGGAGGTCTTTGCGCGGACTACGGACGCGCACCGGCACATTATCCGAACGCGCGAAGCAAATCGACGGTCACGTCGCCAGTTGCCAAAGTGCGAATACAAGCACCAACAGCAGCGCTAAACTTGCCAGCACGAACCCGGCCATAGCCCCGTGGGGCTTCTTTGTCTTCGTTCTAAGCATTTGTGATTAGTTGAACTTGAACACGACGCCAGCGCTGCCCCGTGCTGCCGGAACATCCCGGCCTTCCAGCCGGCGGAAGCCGACTGCGTCCATGCGCAACGAAATGGCTTCGTTAGCCGCAAATTCCACGCCGACCCCAGCAACCGCGCTCGTCGTTGCCGGGGGATTGAGGAAGGTATTGTCTGTGTAGTCCTCAACTGCAACACCCGCCTGCGCGAACAGAAGGACGTTACCGCCAACAACGGCGCCAACCTGCCCGGTGAGTTGTGCTCCGACATATGGCGCGCGCAGCGTGTCGAATCCAAGAGAGCCTTGCGTCTCCACGCCGACGATTAGGTTGCTCGCCGCCTCGAAACGATAGCCAGCCAGAGCGGCACCCTCGAACCGGTCGTTGTTGCCCGCTGGCGCTGTACTGACGACGCCACCCACGTAGAAGCCGTCGAATTCACCGCTGTCCTGAGCCGCAGCTGCAGTCGACAGCAGCAGACTGATCCCGATCGCCATCAGCTTCTTCATGCTCATTACCTTCCGTTGGTCTTTGCTGAAGCTCTCATGCCGTGGCGAAGAAAGGGTAAGGAGGCACGGTTAACGCCGTTTTGCTGAACGCCCGATCTCTGCCGCTGACTAGCCTGTCGACACGATACCGACCCGCTTCGGCGGGGTTTTCTTTGCCCATCCTCCAAAACGAGGTCTGACCATGCTTCTGAAACCAGAGGCCTTCTTTGCGCACGTCCGCAAGCATCTGTTCGGCGGCTCGCTGAAGCAAGGGCAGGTGGACGGCATTAACGCCATTCTCGACGCCTGGGACCGCTACGGCGACGGTAGCCTCCACCGGCTGTCCTATGTCCTTGCCACACCGATCCGCGAGACGGACGGCACCATGCAGCCGATCACCGAGTATGGGCCGCGCTCCTACTTCAACAAGTATGAGCCGGGCACCAGCATCGGGAAGCGGCTCGGCAACACGGCGGCGGGGGACGGCTACCGATACCGGGGCAGGGGCCAGGTCATGATCACCGGCCGGCGAAACTATCGCTTTGCCGGCGACAAGCTGGGGATCGATCTCGAAGCAAGGCCAGAGCTGGCGCTAGACCTCGCCACTTCGGCCCGCATCCTCGTTGTCGGCACTATGGAAGGTTGGTTCACCGGCAAGGGCCTCACCGACTGCATCGATGATGTGGACGAGAGCGATGATGAAGACCTGAAGGAATTCATTCAGGCCCGCCGTACCGTCAACGGCACCGACAAGGCCGCGCTGATCGGTGGCCATGCCATCCAGTTCGAGAAGGCGCTGAAGGCTGGTGCTTACACTCCCAGCCCGCCACCTCCTGACATTCCTCGCCACCCCGAACCGCCAGCCACAGCGCCCCGCAAACCCGGTCAGCGGGCTCCGCTGTGGCTCTATGCGGCCATTGCTGTCGCGGCCATCGGCGCTGGCATCTGGTTCGTCGCCACCAACGTCCCGCTGTTCTGAGAGGAGCGCCATTCATGTTCTGGAAAGCGAAGTACGATGCCGGCGACGGCTATATCTACGCCCGGTGCGTCGGCCTTGTGTTCGGCGACGGTGACGAATGGAAGGGGTGGGGCAATCTCTATTCCACTCGCGGCTGCCCAGCGAACGTCGACTGGATCGTCATGACGCGGCTACGCGACAATGCGGGGCCGCTGGGCAAGCGAAAGCGCGTGTTCAAGCGCACCGACCGCGTGGACGATCCCTTCCTGATCTTTGAAGAACGCCCGCCCTACGAGCTGCACAACCTGCTTGCCGGTCACTACGGCGAGAAGATTGATCCAGCCCTGATCTACACGCCCCGGCACGACAACGCCGAAGAATTCACCATCGCATTTTAGCCCTGCGCTCAGGAGGCGCACCACCATGAACATTCTGCAAAATGTAGCCGTCCAGTGGCTTGTCCGCCGCATCCCCGAGTTCACCGGCCTGATCGTGGCGCTCGTCACGTTCTACAACTCGATGCCGGCCGAGTATCAGGCCACCATCATCGCCATCGTGACGGGGCAGGGTGGTGGGCTCACCATCGGCGCGCTGATCGGCTTCGGCCTATGGGCCTTTGCCCAGATCAACAGCTATCGCGCGACGGTGCGGCCGCAGACCGTGCTCAAGACCGTCGAGGGCACATCGGTACGGGTCGCGCCTGACAAGCCGGCCGTGGTTCATCGCGGCGAAATCATCCCGCCCAGGCGCACCCTCTGGGATGTGCTGAACGGGAAATGACCATGGACCGGCCTTCCTACTCAGGCCAAGCCCTATGGGTGCAAGTCGCTCATAGGTTTGGTCCTCGACTGCCGGAGTGGTTCCTGGCGATCGTCACCGCTCTGCTGGGCGTCGTTCTCCTGCTGCCCGAGGTGACATTCGATCAGCCATCGTGGGCAGGGTTTCGGATGCTCTTCGGGGACGAGAACCTGCTCGGCTGGATCATGGTGATCATGGGCGTGATGAGGCTCATCGGGCTCGTCGTGAACGGCGCCAGAAAGCATGTAACCCCTCGCATCCGGCAAGTCTCGGCTGGCGTTGGATGCCTCATATTCGTGGGCTGGGCCTGCGCCTTCGCCGCCTCGGGCGTGATCAGCACATGGCTTGCTGTTTACCCAGCCTTCGCCGTCTTGGAGTTGGCCAACATCCTGCGGGCATCCAAAGACGTCGGAGAGAGCAGTGGCCCTACCTGATCTTTCGCAACTCCCGGCGTGGGCTGTTGTGCTCTTCGTCGTCTGCCTGGCGATAATCGTCGGGCTGGCATGGTTCGGTGAACGTATGGGGAAGAGAGCTCCGCCAACCACAGACAACGCTCGCATACTTGGGGCGGTAATAGACGGCAAGAAGGCAGATGAGCTGATCGCTGCGGTTGGGCGCCTCAGCACTGCGACCAACAACAACACCAAGGCGATGCAGGAGAACACTGCCGCGTCCGAGTCGGTGGAATCCGAGATGCGCGATGCTCGGACCGATATTCGTGAGCTGACCAGAGAGATTGTGCGGTCGGGTAAGTAGACGCCGGAGGGCAAAAGAAGCGTTACGACATTTTTAGCAGGATGATGAGATCTTGCAGCGGGGTGACGGCGAGGGGCCTCGTGGATTGCGTGACGATGAGCAAACTTCTAAGGGTACGCGGGACTCGGACTAGGAGCGAAGTACGTGACGAGCCAGCGGCCAGATAGACTGCAGATCAACCCTGTGATCGAAGCGCTTTGCGAGCTGCGCTTCGACTCAGAAGAGAGCAGTAGCCTGCCAGAGCTCGTGGTGAGTCGTCTTGCGGACGCCCCAGGATGGTCGAGCGGCCAGATGACCAGGCTGCCTTTAGCTGAGTTCCCTCCCCAGATAAGGGAGCAGGATCCGAATCTGCGAGATCAACCTACTCTGGAGGTCCGGCTGCCCGGCAGTCCAGAGTTCGCGGTCAAGATCGGTCCCCGCGTTGTGTCGTATCACTGTCTCGGAAATTACCCAGGCTGGAATGCCCTGAGACCTGGCATCTCTGGCATGATCGAGCAGCTCTTCAAGTCTGTGAAGAGCGCGCGCGTTAGGCGAGTGGGGCTACGCTACATCAACCTCCTGTCCTTTGAGCATGGAGTGGAAAGTGTCGCAGATTTGGACTGCGACGTTATGGTAGGAGGCAGCGCTCTCACACATGCACTGAATTTGAACTACCAGAAGCATGGTGAGACCTTTTCAAGCATGGTCCGCATTGCGACGCCCGAGTTCGTGCAGACTGCAGTGAACCGATCCTATAGCGCTCTCATCGACATAGACGTCTTCAATCGCGATCACGTGTCTTTCTCAAGCCCAGCGAACATACTTGACTACGTGGAGCAGGGGCACAATTTTGAAAAGGATCGCTTCTTTGAGCTGATGCCTGATTCTGTGGTCGCTAAAATGAATGAGAAAGTTTGACCCATGCTCGTTTCTGATTATGCGATCCTAACCGCATCTTACGGTTCTTCGTCTGCCTTCTTCACAGATGCTTTGCCACTTTCGCATAACGCTCCTCCGGCAGGTGACTATCAAACATCCTCCGCGAGCATTGCCGTGGCCGCTCGTGTAGAATTCACCGCTCCTAGGAAGTCGGTGTACATGTCCGTTGATCACCAGCGTATTATGATGAAGGCGCTTCGTTCCTCTGTTCGCGTTGTCGGTCGCCGCCGCTAAGGTATTTCCTTCATGGCTGACATTGGTGATCGGGCGCTGCAGATCGCCAGCAGCAAGATGGGCGCTAGGTGGGGACGTTTCTATGGAGATGCGGATGGCCTAGCCCTCGGGGTCGGGACAATATACGCAGACGTCCGCTATGCTATGGAGGCGGAGGAGCCTGGGTTTTTTGATGCGGTAGAGGGACTGGTGTACGTGCTGACGCACGAGTGCGACGTCGATCAAGACAATGCTCGACAGTTCAACGACCGCGTCCTGATCTGCCCAATAATTCCGCTAGAGCACTACGTGGAAGCCTTTACGGCGGAGCACTCCCCAGAGGAGTTCTTCCACTTCTTCAACCAGATTGCCGGCGACCTAGTGTTTAGGGTGCTGTTCTTTCCGCCCATTCCAGGCCACCTTACCTATGGTGGCCTAATCTATTTGAACGCTATCACCAACTCACCAGTAAGCAGCTTCCACGACCAGGAAAAGAAGCCCGTGGCGGCCCTGTCCGAGGACGCACAAAGGGCGGTAGACTGGAAGCTCGAAACACACCTTCTGCGTCCGAAGTCCGAGGCGCTTTCACGCCTCCACTGAGTGGCGGGTACGTGTCATCGAATGGCGGTCCTAGTCGCACCACCACTCCTCACCATTCGGCCAGCGGCGGGCCAAACCTTCGCTGATCAGGATGTCGCCGACGTCGCGCCCACCGATCCTGATGGTGGCAAGCACTCGCCCATAGCGATCCTGGCCTCCCGTTTCCACAGTGAAGGCGTTTGAGTTCAGCAGCTCGAGGAGCCGGGCGCTGGCGCGGCGCGCTAAGGCTACCTCGGCCCGGCCGCCGCAGATGTCGTTGTAAGGCTCTGGAGTGTCATAGCTCTCCAAGCGCAGGTTCTGGCCGTTGAGCCAGATAGTGTCGCCATCGACGACGCAGGTGTGCCGATCTCGGCCGCACATCTGGAACTGCGCAGCTGTAGCGGGCGCTATCGAGGTGAGGGCCAGCAACGCCACGGCAGACAACAGCAGTCTCATCTTCATCATCCCTTGTCCTCACCAAGCTTGTAGATCGAATGCGGCTACCTCACTGTGGCAATGCTAGTGCCTACTTCGCTTTTTTCCTGGAAGCATCTCGGCGGGATTTCGCCTCAGCCGCCCAGATTTCCTGGAGTTCTTTGACGTGGTCCGGGGGAGCGTCATGGTCGAATGTGTAGGACCGAATGTTCGCATTGCCGTAACGCAGCTTGTCGCCCCCAAAATTGAGGTAGCGGACCTTTTGTGCCGCAGAGACCGATATGAGCGGCAAGTACATCTCCGCAGGCAAAAAGAGATGGCACCTCAAGACACCCGCGCTGCTTGACGCATGCCCTACTGCCGTTGGCTCTGCCCTCGTTCTGCCGGCCGGATTTAGGTAAGTCTCGGGCCAAACCAATATCTCCGCCTTCTTCGTTTTCGGCAGATCAGGAACGATGATCCCACCGCTGAATTCAATCGTACGGTACTCAGTGAACGGGTCACCTCCTTCATCCGCTATCCGGCTGATGCCGAAGGTGTAGGGTGCGCGCCAGTCTTCGATCTCAATCAGATAGGGCATGTTCTCCGGTTTCGGCATGTGCCTAGAATGGGCGGAGCGCCCTTCAAACGCAAGCGCCCCCGGCTGGGTTAGGAGACGGTGCCGTCTGTGGATGCTCCTGAGTTTGCTGGGGCAAGGAAACGGAAGCGGCAGCCTCGGATGGCACAAGAATGGCACAAGGTTGCAGAAAATTCTTGTAATTCAAGGGCTCTATCAGGATTGCAAATCCGTGTACTCCGGTTCAATTCCGGACGTGGCCTCCACCTGTTCATGGACACTCAGAAACGGCCAGACACCCTCGGCCTGCGGTGCGGCACCTCAGAGATCCGGCGGCACGTATACCGGCACCTGTTTCAGGCGGCTGAGCCGGTTTTCCAGTTCCAGTGCTTCCAGCGAGGCTCTGAGGTTGCGCAGTTCCAGCTCGAGCGCCCGCTGTCTGGCCGCTTCGACCAACTCGTTCTGCATGCACACGAGCCGCTCGCTGTTGGCACGAATCTGCGCGGCAGTATCCGCCGCGACAGCCGGCGGGCAGGCCGCGTGCGCAGCACTGCTCCAGAGCGTCAGAAGCACACCGATTATTGCTTGCTTTATCATCCGCCTAGAATGGGCGTAGTCGCGTCCGGCCACAACTCACGTTTTCCCGAGGGCAGCACCCTCACCGCCGTAGCCGCGCTCTTACCGCGACTTCGGTCGTTCCTGGGAGAGCATCTGCGTCGTCGTTGCGAAGGCCGGGGCGGAGGCGATCTCCTGCAGTCCCAATCCAAGCTTGCGCTGCCAATTGGGGTAACCATCGACGGTGCCCGGCAGGTTTACGGGTAGCCGTTCTCCGGTGAGATCTTCAAGCCGCACGGCCAGGAGCCGGGACGGGGTGCGCGCAAGCAGGCGGTGGACTGCGTCTATGAGGGCCGCGGGAATGGGTGTTTCGTCAACCGCGGCGTTCTCAAGCGCCTCGGCCTCTTCTGGAAAGATCAGCCCGGCAGCCACCAGCACCCCGAGCAGACTACGTCGCTCCGCCTTGCGCTGTTCAAGCTGCACAGCGGCCGCGTCGTCCTCGATCAGTCCATGTTGCCGCCGCAACTCGACATCTTCGCCGCGCCACCAGCCCTCCATCGTCGGCAGGTCATGCGTAGATAGGCAGGCAATGGCGTTTCGCGGGTAGTGTTCGGGGAGCAGGAAACTTCCGTCCCGCTGCTCGAAGTAGAGGATGCGGTAGGAGAGGATGGCCGCCGCCTGCATCACGTCCCGAAAGCCGTCGGGAAGATTGCCCAGATCTTCCCCAATCACGACGGTCTGATGCCTATGAGACGCGGAGGCGAGCGTTTCCACCATGCGCTCCAGCGGGTAGTGAACATAGGTTCCAACCGAGGCCGGCTGCCCTTCGGGCACCAGGAACATCTGCTGGATGCCCATGGCATGGTCGATGCGCAGCGCCCCACCATAGGCCATCGAGGCACTGACCAGCGTTTCATAGGGAGCAAGTTCTTGTTCCACCAGGGCGGCGGGCGAAAGCGGGGCGAGACCCCAGTTCTGCCCGGTCGTCGAGAAGTAGTCGGGAGGGGCACCGACATCGACCCCCCGCATCGTAAGCACCGGATCAGACCAGGCGGCTGATCCGTCCGGAGCTTCGCCCACTGCGAAATCGAGATAAAGTCCGATGCGCATGCCGGCATCCAGCGCGGCCTGCTGTGCCTGCCGGAGCTGCACGCTGGCGAGCCACTGCAGCCAGAGCATGAATTCGATGGCTTCGGGCTCCGATGCGGCAAACGCGGCGCTTCCCGACGCCGACGGCGCGCCGAACTGGTCGGGCCATGTTCGCCAACCCGCAAAGCCTTGTTCTGCCAGGTGGAGCGACAGGGCATCGAACAGACAGTGCAGCCGCAGGCTTTCACCGCCAGCTTCGCAGTACTCCTGAAACGCTTCAGGGGAATAATCCTGCTCTGCATCGGCGGCGTTGCGCCAGAGTGGCCAGATGCGCTTGAGCGCAGCCAGCTTGAGTTTTGCCACGCCTCTGTAATCGACCAGGTCCCCGCGCCGGAGCTCAGTCGCAACGGAGAGTTCCGGGGTCGACGGTGTGTAGCCAGGCACGGCATCTACGGCGACGTATAGCGGATTGAGGAAGCGTCGGTTTGACGGGAAGAAGGGGCTGCGTCGGTCGGGCTCGGACACGAACAGTGCGTGCAGCGGATTGGTACCGACAAAATCGGCGCCAGAGCGGGCGGCGATCCGTGCGAACTGGGCCAGGTCGCGAAAGTCACCGATCCCCCAGTTCTGCTCCGAACGAATGGCGTAGAGCTGTATCGCAATTCCCCAGGCCCGTGCGTTCTCCAGCCAGTTCGGCATGTAGCACCGCGGGATGGATGGACTGCGAAGCATGATTGGCTTGGCCGGTGCATCTGCCAGATGTGCCTGATCAGGGCCTACTCCCATCGCCTTCAGGATGGCGCGCTTGGTTTCGTCCGGAACCTCGTGCGTCACCCCGTCGAGGCCCTTGTATCGGCAGGCAATGCCATAGTGTTCAGCCAGTTGGTCGATGTCAGATGTCACGGCCGCACGATCGCTTTCTGGGACTGTTCCTCGACCGTGACGACGATGGTATGGGGCGGCAGTTCTCCGCGCTCCGCCAGAGCCGCGACGGCCTCCTCGGAACTGGCGAATATCACCTTGCCGGAGATTGCTCGCGCCGGCCGCAGGTTCCCGTCGAGGTTCGCCGCCATGTGCAGCACGGAGTTGTCGAGCACCCAACTCACCGACACCAGCCCGTCCTCGGCCTGCTCGATCTTGCCGGCATAGCCACGGGCCTCGCTGAGTAGCGGCATAATATGCTCCCGCCGGAGTGTCAGCAGGCGGCGAACGAGATCCAGTCGCTGCTGCCCCATTTCCGATTCTATTGCGGACCAGTTGAGCTTGCAGGCGAGGAACGTACCCTCGGCATTGGGATCGGGTACCTCCTGCAGGCTCTCTTCGCCGGCGCTGAAGGCTTTGAAACCGGCGAACTCCTTGCGCCGACCTTCGCGCACCGCATCGGCAAGGTCGCCGTGGAAGTCGGTGAAGAAGGTGAACGGTCGGGTCTCGCCCCATTCCTCGCCCATGAACAGCAGCGGGATGTGCGGCGACAGCAACAGCATGGCCAACAGCATTTCCACCATGCTGGCTTCAGCAATGTCGGTCAGCCGCTCACCAAAGGCCCGATTGCCGACCTGGTCGTGGTTCTGGATGAAGTCGACAAAGGCGGTTGGCGGCAGGTGCCCGCTCGGCTCGCCGCGCGGAGCCGCATCGCCCGCCACCGTGGGTTCGCCCTGGTAGACGAAGCCCTCAGCCAGTGCGCGCGCCATTTTCCACCAGTGCCGCTCGGTGAAATCGGCGTAATAGCCCTCGGTCTCTCCGGTCGCGATGGCATGGGCGACATTGTGGAAGTCGTCGTTCCACTCGCCGGAATACAGCTTTATGCGCCCCTCTTCATCGCGCTCGTGCAGTCGCGTGATGTTTCGATTGTCCTCGGTGGTAAGATGAATACGGCGATCCGGCCAGCGTGCGCGAATGCGTTGCCCGATCTCCACCAGCAGTTCGGGATCCGACTGCTCGTCCTTGATGTGGTCGACGGCGTCCAGCCGCAGCCCGTCCAGGTTATATTCCTCCAGCCAGTACAGCGCATTTTCGATGAAGAAATCCCGGACGGGTGCCTTTTCATACGCGATGGCCGCGCCCCAGGGGGTGTGCAGCTCGGGGTGAAAGAACGCCGGCGCGTAGACGGGCAGGTAGTTACCCTCCGGGCCGAAGTGGTTGTAGATCACGTCGAGCACGACGTTGAGGCCCAGTCCATGCGCCGTATCGATGAAGGCCTTCATCTCATCCGGCGTGCCGTAGGCACGGTGCGGGGCATAGATCAGCACCCCGTCATAGCCCCAGCCGCGCTCACCAGCAAACTGGCCAACCGGCATGATTTCAACGGTGTTGATGCCAGTATCGCGGAGGAATTGCAGCTTTTCTGCCGCAGCCGCGAACGTCCCCTCCTGCGTGAACGTCCCGACGTGGAGCTCGTAGTAGACAGTCTCTTCCCAAGGATGCGCCTGCCATTCGCCGTGCTGCCATCGATAAGCTTCTGGGTCGATCACCAGAGAAGGGCCGTTGACCTCGTCCTGCTGGCATCGCGCGGCTGGATCGGGACATTCAAGATCGCCGACGATGTAGCTGTAGGGCGTGCCCGGTTGAACATGCTCCAGCACCCATTCACGCCAGCCATCGTCCTCGACGTGCGGGCAGTCCAGGTCCTGCCCCTTGATGCGTAGTTTGATGGCCGCATCACGTGCCCCCCAGATGCGGAAACGCACCTTGTCGGGCAGCGTTACCGCTCCCCAACTTGTCTCAAAACTGCGCGTTGCGCTCACGACTACCCCACAATGATATTTGAACTTCAAACCGTTCGACGCTCGGTTGAGTTGCCACTCCCGCGCGGCGACTAAACTGCGCTAAGGGCTCAGTCCGGGTCAGGTGCCAGAATGAGCGTCCCGAGTGGCGGCAGCGTCACCCGCAACGACGAGGGGCGCCCCTGCCATGGTTCGTCCCAGGCGTTGAGATGGCCGCCGTTGCCGACATTGGAGCCGCCATAGGCTTCAGCGTCGGTGTTAAGAATCTCGCGCCACCGTCCGCCCTGCGGCACACCGACCTGGTAGTCGGACCGAACCACGGGCGTCATGTTGCAGATGACGACCACGGGACTGCCGTCGCGCGCCTTGCGGACGAAGGGGAAGACGCTGTTTTCCGCATCGTTGTGCTCGATCCATTGAAAGCCTTCGGGCTCGCAGTCCAACTCGTGCAGCGCCGGAACATCCCGATAGACACGATTGAGGTCACCGATCAGCTTGCGCAGTCCGTCGTGCAGCGGGTCCTCGAGCAGGTGCCAATCCAGAGACTGGTCATGGTTCCACTCCCGTTCCTGACCGAACTCCCCGCCCATGAACAGGAGCTTCTTGCCAGGATGGGTCCACATGAATCCGTAATAGGCGCGCAGATTGGCGAACTTCTGCCAGCGGTCGCCCGGCATCTTGCCCAGCATTGATCCCTTACCGTGGACCACCTCGTCATGGCTCAGCGGCAGGACGAAGTTCTCCGAGAACCCGTAATGTATGCCGAAGGTCATCTTATGGTGATGGTAGCGACGGTTGATCGGGTCTTCCTGCATGTAGGACAGGGTGTCGTGCATCCACCCCATGTTCCACTTGTAGCCATAGCCTAAGCCGCCGGTATAGATCGGGCGGCTGACCTGCGGCCACGCCGTGGACTCTTCCGCGATGGTATGGGCGCCTGGATGACGCTCGTAGACCAGCGTGTTGGTGCGCTTGATGAACTCGATGGCCTCGAGGTTCTCGTTGCCGCCATGCCTGTTGGGAATCCACTCTCCGGCTTTGCGGCTGTAGTCCAGATAAAGCATGGAGGCGACGGCATCTACGCGCAGCGCGTCGATATGGAAGCGGTCCAGCCAGAAAAGCGCGCTAGCGAGCAGGAAGTTCGACACCTCGTTGCGGCCGAAGTTGTAGATAAGCGTATTCCAATCCTGATGGAATCCCAGCCGCGGGTCCTCGTGCTCGTAGAGCGCGGTGCCGTCGAAACGGACAAGGCCATGGGCATCGGACGGGAAGTGTGCGGGCACCCAGTCGATGATGACGCCTAGGCCAGCCTGGTGCAGACGATCCACGAACCGGGCGAACGCCTCTGGATCCCCGAACCGGCTGGTCGGCGCGAACATGCCGATGGGCTGGTAGCCCCAGGAGCCGGCAAACGGATGCTCGGTCACCGGCATCAGTTCCACATGGGTGAACGCCAGCTCCTTGAGGTACGGGATCAGATGATCGGCAATGGCGTCGTAGCTAAGCGGAGCGCCATCGCCGCCAGTGCGCCAGGAGCCCAGATGCATCTCATAGACCGACATGGGGGCATCGAGCGCCTGGCGCTGTTGGCGGGAGCCCAGCCAGTCCTGGTCCTTCCAGTCATACTCCAGCAGCCCATGCACGATCGACGCCGTTGCCGGGGCCACTTCCTGGTAGAATGACAGCGGGTCCGCCTTGAGCGGCAGGCGCTCGCCATGGGCGCCGATGATCTCATACTTATAGACCGTGCCGCGCTCGAGGCCCGGGACGAACAGCTCCCAGACACCTACGCCGAGTCGCTTGCGCATCGGATGGCGGCGGCCGTCCCACGCATTGAACTCACCCACAACGCTGACGCGGCTGGCATTGGGCGCCCACACCGCGAAGCTGACGCCAGTCACGCCATCCAGCTCGCGGGGATGAGCGCCGAGCTTCTCATATTGGTCGTGGTGGCGGCCTTCACCGAGCAGGTATTCGTCCAGTTCGCCCAGCACTGGCGGGAAGCGGTACGGATCCTCGATTTCCCAGCTCTGGTCACCGGATTTCAGCCGCAGCCGGTAGTCGAAACGCTCTTGCCGGTCTTTCACAAAGCCGGAAAAGAAGCCTTCCGGATGGACGCGCGATAGCGACGCGACCGCCTTGCCGGTCTTGCTCTCGAGCACCTCGATCTCGGTGGCCTGCGGTGCAAAGACATTGACGGCCAATGGCTTGCCGTCGCCGCCCTGCATGCCCAGCACGACGAATGGATTGCCATGCCGGCCGGCCACGATGGCGTCGATGTCGGACGGATACGCGGCGGGCCGCTCGGTATTTGCGACGTTCACTGTTCGCCACCTTTCGGTTGCAGTAGTTTGCGGATGCCCTCCAGCGGCACGCCGAGCCAGGCTGGCCGGTTGGACAGCTCATAACCCACTTCGTAGAAGGCCTTTTGGAGGAGGAAGAGGTCGATCAGCGCCCGCTCGGCCGCCGCGTCCTCTGGGTACGTGGGCGTCTCCGTGCTGTGAGTGCGATATTCGCGCAGGAAATCATCGCTGAAGGTTTCCAGCCAGCGCTCCGCCCTTTCCCGCGTCTGCGGGGTGATGGTGCCGATGGCATCGCGCCGCAGACGCAGGGCCGTCGCAGAAGCGTACTGGAAGGACCGCAGCATGCCGGCCACGTCCCGCAACGGCGACGATTTCGCCCGCCGCTCCGGCAGGGCACGTCGCGGCTCGCCTTCGAAGTCGATGATCATGAAGTCGCCCTGGGCGACCAGAACCTGGCCGAGATGGTAATCCCCGTGGATCCGGGAGATGGCGCCCGACGGCTTCTGTCTTGCCGCCGCCTTCATCCGATCCAGCAGCGTCTTGCGTTCCGCAAGGACCTCGTCCGCCAGCGCGCTCAAGTCCTCAGACAGACCCGCCCGTGCGGACTGTAGGCTGTCTAGCACCGTCTCGGCCTCACGCACCGCTTCGTCGACCCAGCTTTTGAGCTGATCCTGGCTCAATGCGAGCGTCTTGAAGTCTTCGTCCTCGGTTTCGACTGACAGTGCCTTGTGCAGCTCAGCTGTCCGCTGACCCAGCAAACCACCCATGGCCAGGGAAAGTTCGAACTCGCGCTCGCCCTCCGGCTCCTGGGGATCCATGAACCGCAGTTCCTGCTCCTCGAGGTCACGCACCAATGCCTCTGTGATAACGGCCCAGGCGTCGCCCTGGTTGGGCACGAAAGCGAAGGCTGCGGCCAGCGTGGTCAACTCGTCGCCGCTCGTGTGTTCGATGGAGCCCAGGAAGGCCGGAGTGTTTTCGAAGCCTGCTTCTTCCGTCAGGAACCGCGCGACCTCCACATCAGGTTGCTCGCCTGCACGCAGCCGACGGTAGAGCTTGAGGATGACCTTGTCGGCAAAGGCGATGGACACGTTGCTCTGCTCGACGCCAAGCGGGCGTGACTCGCGCAAGTCTTCGATCTCGCTCAGCAGCGGCCCGCCGCGGAACTCCACCTCGCCGTCGCTCGTCGCGAAGGTGCCGCCTTCGCGCATGGTGGTGAGCAGCGTTTGCGCCAAGGCTTCGTCGTAGACGCCATCGATGAGGGCACCCACCTTGGGGCCCCGGCGCACCTTGGCTAGGGTATAGGACAGCTTGGGCGCGCCCGACTGCAAATTCTCCTCGCCCCATCGTGCCGTCATCGGCAGGAAGTAGCGCTGCGTCTCGCCGCCCAGTTCCACATCGATGAACACCAAGGCGTGCTCGCTCTCCTTGAGTTCCATCAGGGGCGTGATGCTGACGCGATCGATCGGCGTATCCTTGGCACCGAACCACCGCTGCAATGGCAGAAACTGGGGCAGGGTGTCCTGTTCCAGTTGCTTACGCTCCCGCCCGTTCAGGGCCGTCATCAACCGCCCGTCGCGTGTGGTCACAGTGATGAATTCGGGCAGGACTTCAGGCAACTGCTCGTGCCACTGCGGCGCCTCCCCCTCGTCGGTCAGCAGGAACCAGTAGAAGCCATAGGCCGGTAGCGTCAGCATGTAGGGGAGGTCGCCGATCGGGGGGAACGGCGAGCGGCCGCTCAGTTCGATGGGTACCGCCCCCTTGTAGCGCGACAGGTCAATCTCCACCGCCTGCGCGGTTCGGGACAGGTTGGCGACGCACAGCACGCGCTCGTCTTCCGTTTCACGCACATAGGTCAGCACCTTGCGATTGCGCGGATAAAGCAGCGTCATGGTACCGCGGCCGAAGGCTGCGTGCTGCTTGCGCACTGCGACCATGCGACGCGTCCAGTTTAGCAGGGAAGAGGGGTCTCCCTGCTGACTCTCCACGTTGATCACCTGGTAGCCATAGACCGGGTCCTGAATCGCCGGCAGGTAAAGCTGCTGCGGGTTGGCGCGCGAGAAATCGGCATTGCGGTCGGTCGACCACTGCATCGGCGTGCGGACGCCGTCGCGGTCGCCAAGGTAGTAGTTGTCGCCCATGCCGATCTCGTCGCCGTAGTAGACGATCGGCGTGCCGGGCATCGACATCAGCAGCGAGTTGAGGAGCTCGATCTTGCGCCGGTCGTTCTGCATCAGCGGCGCCAGCCGCCGGCGGATGCCGAGGTTGATGCGGGCGCGACGGTCTTCCGCATAGGTGCGCCACAGGTAGTCCCGTTCCTGATCGGTTACCATTTCGAGCGTCAGCTCGTCGTGGTTGCGCAGGAAAATGCCCCATTGGCAATTCTCCGGGATCTCCGGCGTTTGCCGGATGATGTCGGTGATCGGGTGCCGGTCTTCCTGCGCCAGCGCCATGTACATCCGTGGCATGAGCGGGAAGTGGAATCCCATGTGGCATTCGTCGCCTTCGCCGAAATAGGGCCGGGTGTCTTCCGGCCATTGGTTTGCCTCGGCGAGAAGCATGCGATCGGAATAGTTTCGGTCCAGCTCGGCACGGATCTTCTTCAGCACATCGTGGGTTTCGGGCAGGTTCTCGTTGTTGGTGCCGTCCCGCTCGATCAGGTACGGAATGGCATCGAGCCGCAGCCCGTCCACGCCCATGTCCAACCAGAAGCGCATCACCTTGAGCACTTCATCGAGTACGCGCGGGTTGTCGAAGTTCAGATCAGGCTGGTGCGAATAGAAGCGGTGCCAGTAGAATTGCCCGGCAACCGCATCCCACGTCCAGTTCGACTTCTCGGTGTCGGTGAAGATGATGCGGGTTTCAGGCCACTTGGCGTCGCTGTCGCTCCACACATAGAAGTCCCGCGCGGCGGACCCAGGCTTGGCTTCGCGGGCCTTCTGAAACCAGGGATGCTGATCCGAGGTGTGGTTGATGACTAACTCCGTGATTACGCGAAGCCCGCGCCGATGGGCCTCCGCCACAAACGCCTTGAACTCCTTCATTGTACCGTATGAGGGATTGATCGAGCGATAGTCGGCAATGTCGTAGCCATCGTCCCGCAGGGGAGACGGATAAAACGGGAGCAGCCAAATCGCGGTAACGCCCAACTCCTGCACATGGTCGAGCCGCCGCATGAGCCCGGCAAAATCCCCGATGCCGTCCCCGTTGGCATCCTGGAAGGCCTTGACATGCAACTGGTAGATGATCGCGTCGCGATACCATTCAGTGTCGGACCGGTCGATGATCCCGTCTATGCGGGAATTGCCCTTGAGCTTGGTCCGGGTGCTGCGGTCGTCGGCGAGCTTGTCCATCATGCAGTTACTCCGGGTGAGATAAGGCGCCAGATCGCGTACGGCTTGTAATAGGGGTCGAGGCGGATTCTCTGGTGCTTGCCGTGCCAGGTGGTGCGATGGCCGGTGACGAGATCCTCGACCTCGATGGCGGCATCGTCAGGAAGCCCAAGCTCCCACAGCGGCAGTTCGTAATCGGCCTCGTGGGCGTTGTGAGGATCAAGGCACACGTGAAACAGCAGGAAGTCCGACCGGTCTTCGGTCCGCTTGCCGTAGTAGAGAATGTTATCGTTCCACGCGGTATAGAACTGCAGGCTCGTGAACTCCTGCAGAGCGGGGTGCTCCCGGCGCAGCCTGTTCACCAGCTTGATGTCCCAACTGATATTGTCCGGGTGATCAAAGTCCCAGGCGCGGATCTCGTATTTTTCCGAGTTCAGGTATTCTTCCTTGCCGGGCACGCCTGCCGCGTCGCAGATTTCAAAGCCATTGTAGAGGCCGTAGTTTCCGCCAACCGTCGCCGCCAGGACGAGCCGGGTCTGGAACGCCGGACGCCCGCCATACTGCAGATAGAAGGGATTGATATCGGGCGTGTTGGCGAAGAAGTTCGGGCTCATGTAGTGCCGGCTTTCCTCGGTGGTCAGCTCGGTCAGATACTGCTCGATTTCCCACTTCACGTTGCGCCAGGTGAAATAGGAATAGCTTTGGGAGAAGCCGACTTTGGCCAGGCGCTTCATCACCTTTGGCCGCGTGAAGGCTTCTGCCAGGAAGATCGCCTCGGGGTGCCGGCCGCGAACCTCCCCGATCATCCACTCCCAAAACGGAAACGGCTTGGTATGCGGGTTGTCCACCCGAAAAATCGTGACGCCCTTGTCGATCCAGAACAGCACTACATCGCGCAGGGCGTACCAGAGGCCGGGAATGGCATCGCGGTAGAAGTGAACGTTGACGATGTCTTCGTACTTCTTGGGCGGGTTCTCGGCGAACTTGATGGTGCCGTCGGGGCGCCAATCGAACCATTCCGGATGCTGCTTGATCCAGGGATGGTCCGGTGAGCATTGGATCGCAAAGTCGATCGCCACCTCCAGCCCATGGCGACGGGCTGCCGATACGAGATCCGCGAAATCCTCAAACGTGCCCAGTTCGGGATGCAGCGCATCATGGCCGCCATCCTCCGAACCGATGGCATAGGGGCTGCCGGGGTCATCCGGCCCCGGCGTCAGTGTGTTGTTTCGCCCCTTGCGATTCGTCTTGCCGATCGGATGGATCGGCGGGAAGTAGAGCACGTCGAAGCCCAGATCCTGCACGTAAGGCAGGCTCTTGATCACGTCTTGGAAGGTGCCATGCCTGGCGGGGTCGCCGGATTGGGAGCGCGGGAAAAGCTCGTACCAGGCGCTGAACGTGGCTGCCTTGCGATCCACATAGAGTTCGAGCACACGATCGAACTTGCTGAGGTTGGTCCGACGTCCGGCTTCGCGCATCACGTTCACCAGATCAGGCGCGGTTAGGATTGAAAGCCGCTCCTCGTCGGTACGGGCTGACCCAAATTCGGTGAGGCACCGCTCCAAGGCGCGGCTGCGGTCGCTGTCGGGCGGTGGTGTTTGGCTGAGGGTGGCTTCAAGCAGTCGCCTGCCTTCTTCAAGCTCCAGGGAAATCTTCTGACCTGCGGCATGCTTCTTACCGATCTCCTTGCGCCAGGTAGCGTAGAGGTCGCGCCACGCGATTATCGTGTACTCGTGCAGGCCAAGCCGGTCGGGCACGAACGACGCCTCCCAGCGGTCGTTCAGGACGAACGTCATGCGGGTTTCCTGCCAACTGTCTTCGCCTTGAACGCGGAAGAGCAGGGCCGCGTCGATGACGTCATGGCCATCTCCGAACACGTCCGCCTCGACGCGAAAGGCACGCCCGACGATGGCCTTTGCGGGAAAGCGGCCGCCGTCGATCTCGGGGTCCAGACCTTCGATTGCGATGCGGTTTTCCGCAAGCCTAGCCAGGAGGCCCAACTCCTGGGCCTTGTTTGCGGGTTGCTGGACGGTAGACGAACTTTTGCCCTTGGCTTTTTCCGCGCCGGATCCTGTGCTGTGCATAGAAGCTCCCCCTTCGTCTGAGGGGCCAACGCCCCTCGGGCGGGTTTGGTTTCCCAAGCCAGCCCCGGAAGCGCTACGTCTTGTGCAACTGCACCGGGACAGCTGGGTTTCGCGCCGATAAACGCCGCCTGCATTGCAGCTGGCCGCATCGGCCTCTTGCCAGTCTCATCCGTCGGCTATATTCACGTCCGTCATATCAACGTCGCGGGCAGGCAATAGCTTCATGGCCGATTTTGAACGCGGGCGGGCACAGATGGTGGAGAGCCAGTTGCGCGCTGAAGGTGTCACGGACGCACCGATCCTGGCGCGCATGGGCGCCATAGCGCGCGAGGATTTCGTCGCACCTGGGCGCCGCGACTTTGCCTATGTGGATGACATCCAGTGGATGGATGGCAGGGGCCACGGTCGTTTCCTGCTACCGCCAGTGACCCTGGGCAAGCTCATCAAGCTCGCACGGGTCGCAGACAGTGACTCCGTGCTCGATGTCGGCTCCGCAACCGGCTACTCCACAGCGGTGATTGCCGGACTGGCGGCATCCGCGGTTGGCCTGGAGCGTGACGCGCGCCTGTCCGAACTGGCAGCTAGTAACCTCGCCCGGCTCGGTCTGAACAATGTCCGCACGGTCAAGGGCGGCATCGAGAGTGTCGCTTCGGATCGCTTCGATGTGATTGTGGTCCAGGGGCGGCTCCCTGCTATCCCAGACGGGTTCTTTACTCTTTTGAAGGACAGTGGACGCCTTGTTGCTCTGGTGGGCGCCGGTGCTGTCGCAGTAGCCACTGTTTATTCGAAGTCAGGGGGGCGGATATCTGTCCGCTCCGATTTCAGTGCCTCCGTGCCCCTCCTGGAGCAACAGGCGGACGAGGCGTTTGTGTTTTAGCGTTGGTCGGAGCGTGTGGCTTTGGAGATACGCTTCGGGCCAATCGCGCATTAAAGTTCTTAGGGATTGCTGCGGCAGATTGTGTTCCCCATGTGCCGCACGTAGGTGTTTCGGGGTTGTCGGAGGCGATGATGGGTTTTCAGGTTACGTTGGTCGCCAGTGCGCTGGCGGTGGGGCTGGCCACCGCTTCGGTGGGGGGCGCTCAGGGGCAGTCGATCACCCAGGCTCTGACTATTGCCTATGATCATGCTCCCGATTTGCAGTCTGCACTCCTCAGTGCCAAGTCGGCTGCGGAAAACGTGGCGCTGGCAGAGGCCGGTAAACGTCCGACCATCGGGGCTTCGATCAGCGGCGCGCATAACTGGAACCTTGTCGGCGGTAGCCTGAGCGAGAGTAATTCGCTGACGACCGGCTTGTCTTACAATCAGACCGTTTTCGACAACTTCAAGACCGATGCCCAGATCGAACAGGCTCGCGCCGGGGCCGAAGCGGCAGAGCATCAGATCCGCAACACGGAGCAGAACATCCTGCTTGCCGTGGTGCAGGCTTACATGTCGGTCCTGGGGGATCGTCAGTTGGTGGCTTTGCGCCAGGAAAATCTGAGCTTCTATCAGGCGCAACTGCAGTCGACGCGTGCTCGCCTCGAAGTCGGGGAGGGCACGCGTATCGAGGTTGCCCAGGCCGAAGCGCGACTGGCGCAGGGCGACGCGGCCTACCGTGCCGCAGTCAACAGCCTCGAGATCAGCCAGGCGACGTTCCAGCGCTATGTCGGCGTGGCACCGCAGAACCTGCAAGCCTCACACAGCTTCTCCGATCTCATTCCCAACAGCCTCCAGGGCGCGATCGCCGAGGCAGAGAGCGGCCATCCCGCCATCCTTCTCGCCAAGGCCGCCATTCGTGCCGCCCAGGCCAACACGGATTCAGCACAGGCCTCGTTTGGCCCGACCGCCACCGTCACCGGCTCGGTCGGGAGCCGCTATACCGGCGGCCCGACTGATGGCTTCAGCGGCAGCCTTGGATTCCAGATCACCATTCCACTCTATGCTGGCGGCGCCCTGGGTGCCAATGTCCGCAAGGCCAATATCGAGCAGATAAGGTCGGAGGTCGACGCCATGTCTGCCTATGACCAGATCCGCGAGGCGGTCATTTCAGCATGGGCGGGCATCCAGAGCGCCGACGCGCAGATTTCCGCAGCCAATTCCGCGGTTGCCGCCGGCACGACCGTGCTGGAGGGCGTGGTACAGGAGCGCGATCTCGGTACCCGCACGACCTTGGATGTGCTCAATTCTCAGGCTGAACTCAGTTCGGCCAGGGAAGCCGTGATCAACGCCTCCACCAACAAGGTCATCGCCACGTTCTCGCTGCTCGCCGCAATGGGGCGTCTCACGGCGACCGATCTCGGCCTGCCGGTCGAGGTCAAATCCGCCGTTCGCTATAATCAGGTGGTCGACGACGTCTGGCAGGAACTGCGCACCGTCGCCCAATAACCCTCTGCGGGTGGCCGATGCCGCCCGAGCTTCCAATCCTTAATATCGAGTGCTGGTGGTCGGACCCATTCCGACCACAACTTTTAGTGGAAACGGGCTTGTAGCCCGCTGCGACGATTCCTAATCGCGGTCGCTGCGGCTAAGGTGGGGTGGACGAATCAGGTCGGCCGCGTTTGGCGGAGGCTGCACACTGGTTCGGGCGCATGAGTAAGAGGCACCGATGAACAAGCCGGCACCAAAAGAACCCTCGATGGACGAAATCCTGTCGTCCATTCGGCAGATAATCGCCGACGACGATGCCGCCGGAGTGCCGCGCCGACCTGCCATTCAGGCCGCGCCGCCGCCGATGCAGGCTGCGCCGGCCAGACCCGCGGCAGAATCGCTCGATCGCGATCTGAGCGACATGCTGGACGACATCGAGCCGCTGGCGCTGTCGCCCAACCAGATCGTCGATGCCGCCGATGACGATGTCGAAGGTTTCAGCTTCGACTCCATTTTGGCCGATACGGCCTCCGATGAGGAGCCGACTGCCGCCGCACCGCGTTTGGTCGATCCTGACGATATTGCCTTCGATGTGGCCGAGGAGCCCGAGGAAGAAGAGCTGCCGGCCTTCGATCCGCCTCCGGTAGCGGCCGAGCCTCCTCCTCCTCCACCCCCGCAACCCGCGCCGCGCCCGCAGCCAAGCGTTGCCCAGGCGGCCCCACTACCCGATCCGAGCCTATCCAGCGATATGGCTGATCAGTTGCTGGGGCCCGCGACGCAAGCGGCGGTGCGGAGTTCGATGACCAAGCTAAACGGATTGGGCTTGGGCAATTCCGGCGCAACCATCGAGTCGCTCATGCGCGACATGCTCCGTCCCATGCTGAAGGAATGGCTGGACGAGAACCTGCCTTCTGTCGTCGAGCGCATGGTGGAAAAGGAAATCAGTCGCATCTCACGCGGCGAATAGGGCCACCGCCGACTGTCGCTTTGTCGCAGCGCTGCACGTCGGGCCAGGTGTGCGGTTGCAGTTGACCCCGCATCCGGCATTTGCTTGAAGTCTGCCAAACTATCTGTTCGACCCGCTAGGCGCTCTCCTCGAGGAGGGCGCTTCCAGCGGGTCGCTGCTGTTGCGAGTGACCAATGCTTGAAAAGACCTATGAGCCCGGCGCCGTCGAAGGCCGCATCTATGCCGACTGGCTCGAGGCCGGCGCCTTTGCCGCCGGGGCAGGGGCCGCTCCCGGTGCCGAAACCTTCACCATCGTCATCCCGCCTCCAAATGTGACGGGCTCCCTCCACATCGGCCACGCGCTCAACAACACGATCCAGGACATCCTGATCCGCTTCAACCGGATGCTGCGCAAGGATGTGCTGTGGCAGCCGGGCACGGATCACGCCGGCATTGCCACCCAGATGATCGTTGAGCGCCAGTTGATGGAGCGCCAACTGCCCAACCGTCGCGACATGGGCCGCGAGAAGTTCGTCGAGCGCGTCTGGGAGTGGAAGGCGGAAAGCGGCGGCACCATCATGAACCAGCTCAAGCGTCTCGGCGCCTCGGCTGATTTCTCCCGCGAACGCTTCACCATGGGCGAGAACGGTGTCGCTGACGACCAGATGGTCCGCGCCGTGACCAAGGTCTTCGTGGAACTGCACAAGCGCGGGTTGATCTATCGCGCCAAGCGCCTCGTCAACTGGCATCCGGGTCTCGAGACCGCCATTTCCGATCTCGAAGTCGAGAACATCGAGATCAAGGGCCACATGTGGCACCTGCGCTATCCGTTGGCCGACGGCGTCACCTACCAATTCCCGCTCGAGGACGAAGACGGCAACGTCACCGGCACCGAAACCCGCGACTACATCGTCGTCGCCACGACCCGGCCCGAGACCATGCTGGGCGACAGCGGCATCGCCGTCCATCCCGAAGACCCTCGCTATGCTCCGCTGGTCGGGAAGTTCGTGGAGTTGCCACTGGTCGGCCGCCGCATTCCTATCGTCGCCGACGAATATGCGGATCCGGCCTTGGGAACGGGGGCGGTCAAGATCACGCCGGCCCATGATTTCAACGACTTCGAAGTTGGCGTGCGCAACAATCTCGAGCAGATCAACGTCTTCACCACCAATGGTTCGATCATCTCGGCCGATTTCATCCCCGCCGCTTATCGCGGGCTCGATCGCTTCGCCGCCCGCAAGGCCATCGTCGCCGACCTGACGGCCCTGGCGGAACAAAACTCCACTCGCGGCCTCGATCATATCGAGGACAAGAAGATCATGGTGCCCCATGACGAGAAGAGCAAACTTGTCGTCATCGAGCCCTTCCTGACCGATCAGTGGTGGGTCAAGGCGGACGTGCTGGCCCAGCCCGCCCTCGCCGCCGTGCGCGAAGGCCGCACCAAGTTCGTGCCCCAGCAATACGAGAACACCTATTTCGCCTGGCTCGAAAACATCAAGCCGTGGTGCATCTCGCGCCAGCTCTGGTGGGGCCACCAGATCCCGGCCTGGTATGGACCGGACAACGAGGCCTTCGTCGCCTATGACGAAGCGGAAGCCCAAGAGCTCGCCACCGCCCACTATGGCCGCGTCGTTTCCCTCAAGCGCGACGAGGACGTCCTCGACACCTGGTTCTCCTCGGCCCTCTGGCCATTCTCCACCCTGGGCTGGCCGGACGATACCGCCGAACTCCGGCGCTACTATCCCACCGACGTTCTTGTTACTGGTTTCGACATCATTTTCTTCTGGGTTGCCAGGATGATGATGATGGGTCTTGAATTTTTGGATGAAGAGCCGTTCCACACGGTCTACATGCATGCGCTGGTCCGCGACGAAAAGGGCCAGAAGATGAGCAAGACCAAGGGTAACGTCATCGACCCCCTCCAACTCATCGACCAGTACGGCGCCGACGCCACCCGCTTCACCCTGGCCGCCATGGCGGCGCAGGGGCGCGACATCAAGCTCTCGATGAGCCGGGTCGAGGGGTATCGCAACTTCGTTACCAAGATCTGGAATGCAGCGCGTTTCCTCGAGATGAACGAGTGCCGCCGCGTCGAGGGCTACGATCCACGCTCCAGCCGGCTGCCGCTCAACCGCTGGATCGCCGGGGCCACGGCGCGTGGCGCTGCAGCTGTCACCCAAGGCATCGTCGACTACAAGTTCAACGAAGCTGCCAATGCGGCCTATGACTTCGTCTGGGGCACCTTCTGCGACTGGTATGTCGAATTCGCCAAGCCGGTCCTGATGGGCGACGATGAGGCCGCCAGGGCCGAGACCCGCGCCACCGCAGCCTGGGCGCTCGATCAGATCCTCGCGATCCTGCACCCCTTCATGCCGTTCGTCACCGAGGAACTGTGGGCCGAGACGGGCAAGTTCGGCGCACCGCGGACCGATATGCTGATCCTGTCCGACTGGCCCGACTTGGCCGGGCTCGAGGATGCCGAGGCCGATGCCGAGCTGACCTGGCTGATCGACGTAATCACCAACGTTCGCTCCGTCCGCAGCGAGATGAATGTTCCTGCCGGCGCCAAGCTGCCAATTGTGGTGGTCGGCGCCGGTGAAACGACGCTCCGCCGCCTCGTCGCCGGCACGTCCCTGATCACCCGGCTGGCGCGCCTCGAGGAAATCTCGCCGCAGTCGAACGTGCCGGGCGAGTCGGCGCAGTTTGTGGTCGGCGAAGCCACCTGGGCCTTGCCGCTGGCCGGTGTCATCGACATCGCCGTGGAACGGGCACGCCTTGAAAAGGAGGTCGGCAAGCTCGACGCCGAGATCGCTCAGATCGACAAGAAGCTGGGCAACGAGCAGTTTGTTGCCAAGGCTCCCGAGGAGGTCATTGAGGAGCAGAAGGCGCGCCGCGATGCGGCGACCGAACGGCGCCACCATATTAGGGAAGCGCTCAAGCGTCTGAGCTGACCTCGGTGGACCTCGTGGTGAGTATGTCGAACCACGAGGTCATGCCGCCGACCATGCCACTGCCTCGTCCTTCTACACCCTCGGGATGAGGTTTACAGGGCGCTCCGCCCGAGACTGGACGCACCATGGACGACACTATTCCCCGTGAACCGCCTGCCCGCCAAGTGGCCAATGGCATGGTTGGGGTTGGCGCCGTGCTCATCTTCGATGGCAAGGGTGGTGTTACTCGCCACGAACCGGGCGCCGACGAGCTTAAGGTGCCGCTGCGTGGCTTCAAGCTCGTCTGCGGTAACTCCAAGTCGCCGGAGTTCAAGGTATGGCTCAAGCAGGAACTTGGCGAGTTCAATGCGGACCTGCTGACGGTGCCCAGCATGCGCTCGCGCTGCACCGTTGTCGAGGATCGCGCCATGGTGGTCATGCGGGTGGCGCGGCCAGGTGCCGAACCGGACGACATCGGCCGCCAGTTGTTGACCCTGTGGATCGAGAAGGGACGCGTCATTATCGCGTCCGAACTCAATATCCTCGACTTTCTCGACATCAACAAGTGGGTAGCATCGCACCACGCCCCGGTGTCGCCTGCGGACCTGGTGGCGCGCCTGGGGCTGCGCGCTGCCGACCGGCTCGAGCCGCTGGTCGAAAGGCTGGGCAATCGTCTCGATGACATCGAAGAGGCACTTATCGTCAAGAGCAGTGCCAATATCAGCAGCCGCCTTGCCGAACTGCGCCGCAACCTGATCAGTTTCCGCCGCCTCGTCTGGCCACAGCGCGACGTGCTCAACACGCTCGAGATCGAGGACCTGAGCCACTTCAGCGCCAGGGACCGCTTGCGTCTTCGCGAGGCATCAAGTCGCTCGGCAAGGCTCGGCGATGAATTGCAGGCACTGTCCGAGCGCGCGGTGCTGGTGCATGAGCAGATCATCGATGCGCGGGCCGAGCAGATGAATCGTACCATGCTCATCCTCGCAGCGGTCACGGTCGTCTTCATGCCGTTGACGCTGCTGACCGGCGCTCTGGGCATGAATGTCGCCGGCATCCCTTTCGCGGACAGCCCCAGTGCGTTTGCCTCAGTCTGCGTGGGACTGCTCATGCTGTCGCTGGGTATCATCTGGTGGATGCGCGGCCGGCGCTGGCTGTAGCGCCGGCCGCCGTCGTCAAATGCTGGCGGAGACCTGGTGCAGTTGGGCATAGAGCCCGCCGGCTGCCATCAGTTGGTCATGCGTACCTGACTCGCCGACGCCGTGCCGCGTTAGCACCACGATGCGATCGGCGTTGCGGACCGTCGACAAGCGGTGAGCAATCACGATGGTCGTCCGCCCCTTGGCCAGTGTCAGCAGCGCCTGCTGCACCGCCCGTTCACTTTCATTGTCGAGGGCGCTGGTTGCCTCGTCGAAGATCAGCACAGCCGGGTTCTTGAGCACCGCCCGCGCGATCGTCAGCCGCTGCTTCTGGCCCCCCGACAGCTTGACGCCCCGCTGCCCGATGTTCGACTGGTAACCTTCGGGTAGCCCAAGGATGAACTCATGGGCATTGGCGGCCTTGGCCGCAGCGACCAGCTCCTCTTCGGTCGCATCGGGCCGGCCATAGCGCAGGTTGTCTTCCACCGTGCCGCTGAACAGGTAGATATCCTGCTGCACCACGCCGACGCTCCGCCGCAGCGAGGCAAGCGTGACATCCCGGACGTCCTGACCGTCGATGAGAATGGCGCCGGCGGTCACGTCATAGAAGCGCGGGATCAGGGCGCACAATGTGCTCTTGCCGACCCCTGAAGGGCCGACCAGCGCCACGAACTCCCCCGGCGCGATGTCCAGCGTCAGTCCGTCGAACACTGGCAACTGGTCCTCGCCATAGCCGAAGCTGACATTGTGGAAGCTGACTGCGCCGCGCACGGGGCCTATGTCGGCGGCCGCTGGACCGTCGGCGATGTCTGGCACCTCTTCCAGCAATTCCATGGCACGCACGAAGCCAGTAGCGCCTTCCTGCCAGAGCCGGATGAAGTTATCGAGGCGCCGCACAGGGTCGACCAGCACTCCGACGCAGAGCAGGAAGGTCAGCATCTCTGCCACCGTCAGCTCGGCGTGTAGGATGCGGATGGCCCCGGCCACGATCACCATGATCGTCACCAACTGCGCAAAGCCGTCCATGCCAGACCACAGCATCGCCTCACTGCGGTACCCCGCGCGCCGGCTCTCGAAGAAGCTGCGATTCTCCGTTTCGAAGCGGCGCAGCTCGTCCGCCTCATTGGCGAACGACTGCACCACCCGCACGCCGCCCAGAGCATCCTCGACCCGCTCGTTGACCGCTGCGATACGCTCCTTGCTGGTCTTGAGCGCGATATGCATGTGCCGGTTGAAGTGGCGGGCATAGAGCACGGCGATCGGCAACAGCAGCGCGATAAGGCCCGCCAGCACCGGATCGATGATGACCAGCACCGCCATGGCGCCGCTGAACTTCAGGATGCTGATGGCGAGATCTTCAGGTGCATGATGAAAAAGTTCGCCCAGCCACAGCGAATCGTTGCTGATTCGGCTCATCAACTGACCGACGCGCTGTCGATCGTAGAAGGCGAAGGAGAGTTTCTGGCAGTGCTCGAACAACTCCTTGCGGACGTCCGCCTCGATCCGCGCGCCCATCACGTGCCCCTGGTAGTCCACGAAGTAGGTGGCGAGGGCCTGCAGCACCCACACAAGCAGCATCACACCGCCGATGGTCAGGATCTGGATCAGCCCATCGTCCGCCACTGCAAGGCTTGGCAAGCGGGCGGTGATGTAGCTGGCACAGAGGGGCAGGGCTATGGCGGTGGCGGCAACCAGAACCGCACAGGCGAGGTCGGCTAATAGCAGGCCGGTATAGGGACGATAATAAGAGACGAACCGCCGCGCGCGCGCCATCAAGCGATCGGCGCTGCTCCCCTGGCTTCTGGTCAGGGTGGCGAGGAGTCTGAAGAGGAAGTGGTTACGGCTGGCGTCGCTGCGCTGCTCCGTCCACGGTTTGGGAGACTGCATGGATGATCATGTCCTGTTGAACCTTTGTTGCTTTCGGCTTGGACAGGTTTTTCATCGGTGCGCTCCATGCTCGCGGTGCAGCAGGATCGGCTCAGATCAGGCGATGGGGCAACTGGCATTTCCCGTTGCCCTGCCGCGTGTGCTGATTCCGCAACAACTGCTCCGATTCAATTTCGCCGCCAACTCCGGCAACCTTTTGGCGATGTTTATTGCCACAATCTCACCCTAAAGGAGGCGGCATCGGCATCTGGGGGCTGGTGACCTGCGGCGGCAGCCAGCGCTGCTTGCTCGTGAGTTTCCCCGTCACTGCCATCTCTGAATAAGGATAGCACTGCTGCGCTGTCGCAGCTTGCTGTCCACCATGGTGAACGACGAACTGTCCGCATCATATTTGCCTGTCAGGCAATACCTCGCGAGCGCCACGAGCTCGGCTGAATGCGGTCACAAACGAAGTTTACCGAGACGTTAACGGCTTGCTGCTCCCTCCAAGTGTCGGGCATGCAACCAAATTCGGCGCTACCTCGCGGCGGCGCACCATAGTGGAACCGGTGTGATCCGGTTTCGAAAACGTGTTGGTCCGCGGCATGCGGGCATGAAGGAGCAAGATGCGGGCCATTAGGGGAAAGTCCCTGATTTCGGTCGCGACCGCAGCTACCATCGCTTTGTCGGCCATGGTCCTGCCTGTGTACGCCCAGACCGCTGCTGATGCAGCGCTGGGCATGGCCAACATGCTGGACGGGGCAGGGGGTGGCGTTTCGGGCGACGATCTGCTCGCCGCCCTGGAGGACGCCGCCAATGCGGGGCAGCCGATGGCCATGTGGCAACTGGGGACCATGTACGAGAATGGCCAAGGTGTTGCCCGTGATCCCGCCAAGGCGCTGAGCTATTTTTCGAAGATCGCCGACCAGAACGCAGACGCCGTGTTGAGCAGTCCCGAGGCCGCCATCATTGCGCAGTCCTTCGTCAAGGTCGGAGACTATCTGAAGGACGGCGTGCCTGATGCGGGAATAGCGGCCAACGCCCGGCTTTCCTACGGCGCGCTCAGTCACGCCGCGACCTATTTTGGTGACCCGGAGGCGCAGTATCGTCTCGGCAAGCTCTTCATCAGTGACGAGGAACTCGGCGGAAGCGTCCTGCAGGGTGCCCGGTGGTTCATGCTGGCCGCCCGCAAGGGACATTGTCCGGCCCAGGCCCACCTCGGCGATCTCCTGTTCAACGGGGGGGAGGGTATGGAGGCGCAGCCGGTCGAGGGGCTGAAGTGGCTCGCCGTATCGCAGAGGCGGTGTGCCGGCACTGCAGATGCCGCCTGGGTCGAGGAACTGCTCAACCGCGCCGTCTCCATTGCCACACCCGAGCAGCGTGCCGAAGCCTTTGCCCTGGCCGAGGGCATCGCGCCGCAAGTCGCCGGCTTCTAGACCAACGACGCCTAGAGGCGAAACTCGCCTTCGACCGGCACGTGGTCGCTGGGCTTATCCCAGCCGCGCACATCCTTATGGATGACCACATTTTCCAGCCGGTCCGCCGCCTGCGGCGACAGCATCAGGTGGTCGATCCGGATGCCGGCGTTGCGACGCCACGCCCCCGCCTGGAAGTCCCAGAACGTATAGGCGGCCTCCGACGTCGTTGTACGTAGCGCGTCGGTCAGCCCCAGGTTGCAGAGGCTGCGCCAGCGCTCCTGGCTTTCGGGGCGATAGAGCGCGTCGCCCCACCAACCTTCAGGATTGTGGGCATCGATCGGTGCCGGAATGATGTTGAAGTCGCCCAGCAGCACGAATGGCTCCTCCAGCGCCAGCCGGGCTTCGACATAGGCTTCCAGCCGGCGCATCCACGCCAGCTTGTAGGGGAATTTTTCGCTGTCGACCGGATTGCCGTTGGGAAGGTAGATGCCGCAGACCCGCACCGCGCTGCCCTCCAGCGAAAAGACGCCCTCGATCAGCCGTGCCTGTTCGTCGCTCTCATCGCCTGGCAGGCCGCGGTGCACCTCGTCGAACGGCAGCAGGGACAGGATCGCCACGCCATTCCAGCTTTTCTGCCCATGCGTCTCGATGTTGTAGCTCAGCGCCTCGATTTCGAGCCGCGGGAAGCCCTCGTCGACCGTCTTGATTTCCTGCAGGACAACAATGTCCGGCTTTTCCTCGGCCAGCCACTTCAGCAGCAGCTCGAGCCGGGCCTTGACCCCGTTGATGTTCCAGGTCGCGATGCGCAGGGCCATGGCCTTCCTCAGCTCAGATCGGCATAGACGGCTTTGATCAGGTCCTTGGGATACTGCCCCGTGCACCCTTCGAGCGCCGTGTTGCTCATCGACACTATGGTAATGCCGTTGGCTGGATCGACAAGCCAGGAATGGCCGTAAACCCCACCCCAATTCACTGTGCCCTTGCCCGAAGGAACATCCGCGCGCGCCGGATCATCGACAATGGCGCCGAGGTAGCCGAAGCGCTGGCCGGGGGCGTCGCGTTCGAGGTCGCCGATCTGGTTCGCGAATGCCCGCGCTAAGGTTTCCGGCCGCACCACCCCACCACCACCTAGCCGCATGGCCTCGAGGAACCGCATGATGTCTTCCGGCGTGCCGGCCATGCCGGCGCCGCCCGACTGGAAGGCGGTGTCGCTGAAGATGCGCGACGGCGAGAAGATTAGCGTTTCACCTCGGTCGTTGAGCACCTTCTGTGGGTCGCCCATCGGCACGGGTGGCGTGCCATCCGCATAGGGTTTTGCCAGGCGATCCGCATCGGCAACGAAGAAGCCCGTCTCGGCCATGCCGAGCGGGCCGGTGACATGGAGCCGCACCGCCTCCTCCAGCGAGCCGCCGTGGATCGCCGCAAGCGCCGCCCCCAGCACATCGATCGCGACCGAATAGGACCACGCCGTGCCTGGTGGAAACAGCAACGGCTGCCGGGCGACACGGCTGAAATTGTCCTCAAACCCCTTGTCGCTCGGCCCAAGGCCCTTCGAGATCGAGGGATCGGCGGGATAGCCATAGGCCAGCCCCGCAGTATGGGTCAGCAGGTGGTGGACGGTGATGCCGGCAGGGGCGCCGTCAGCCAACGTGGGGGTAAAATAGGGCAGGTGACGGCTGATCGGATCGTCGAATCGCAACAAGCCCTTGTCGATCATGGCCAGCGCCGTGGCGGCGATGACGGGCTTGGTGACCGAAGCCAACAGATAGATGGCGTTCGCCATCATCGGAATGCCGGCTTCGCGGTCGAAATGGCCCGCGGTGCGGCGGATCGCCGACGCACCGTCCTTATAGGCGATCACCTCCGCACCGACGATCTTCTGCCCCGCGATGGCAGCGTCCATCACGGCATCGACTTGCGTGCCCATCATGCCCCTTCGAGTTCTGTTTTCGTTGATTGATCAGACGGCGAAACTGGTGCCGCAGCCGCAGGATGCCACTGCATTGGGGTTCCTGATCTGGAACGATTGCCCGATCAGGTCATCGACATAGTCGATTTCGGCCCCGCTCATGAATTCCAGGCTCATCGAATCGATGAGCACTGTGGCATCGTCCTTGCTCAGCACCACGTCGTCCGTGCCTGGCTTTTCCTGCACAAGATTGTACTCATACTGGAATCCGGAGCAGCCGCCGCCGGCCACGGAGATCCGCAGCACAGTGCCCTCCGGCTCTTTTGCCAGAATGCGCGACACGCGTTTGGCAGCGCGATCGGTGAGCACGACGTCGGTGGGGGCAGGGGCAGTAGCGGTCATTGCAGGTCCGTGCCGTAATGTCATAACAGTAGGGCTAAAATAGTAACTCTCGCCACAAATGAAAAGGGCCAAAGATTGGACCGTCATCACCGATGAGCGATACCGCGCCCTATGCCAGCAAGCCCGAAGAGAGTCTGGGCCGCCTCTACGGTACCGGTCCCAGCCCCACCCGGTCGGAGTTCCAGCGCGACCGGGACCGCATTATCCATTCCACCGCCTTCCGCCGGCTGCAGCACAAGACACAGGTTTTCCTGCAATATGGCGGCCACTTTCGCAATCGGCTGACCCACACGCTCGAAGTCAGCCAGATGGCCCGCTCCATGGCGCGAGCGCTGCGGCTCAATGAAGATCTCGCAGAAGCCGTCGCCCTCAGCCACGATTTGGGTCATACCCCATTCGGCCACGCTGGGGAGCGGGCGCTGCACGCCTGCATGGCGCCCTATGGCGGCTTCGATCACAACATGCAGGCGATGCGCGTCGTCACCCGGCTCGAAAACCGGTACGCCGAGCATGACGGCCTCAATCTCACATGGGAAACGCTGGAAGGCATCCTCAAGCACAACGGGCCGCTGATCAATCCGGACAGGTCGCCTTACGGCAAGTATGCCAGCGAAGGGCTACCGGCCGGGCTGGAGGACATTCCCGCACCGGCTGACCTGCGTCTAGCCAGCTTCGCAGCACTGGAAGCCCAGATCGCGGCCATTGCCGATGACGTTGCCTACAATGCCCATGATATTGACGACGCCTTGCGTGCCGGCCTCGTTGTGCTTGAGGACATGGTCGATGTGCCGCTGGCCGGTCCGATAGTACGCGAGGTCCTGGACCTCTACCCAGCCATCGCGCCCAAGCGCCAGGCTCATGAGGTCCAGAGACGGCTCATCACCCGCAGCATCGAGGATGTCATCGCCACCACCGAAGGCAATCTCGTCGCTGCCAGGGTCGGCTCTGCCGAAGACGTTCGCAATGCCGGGCGAACGCTCGTCGCCTTCTCGCCCTCGGCCGCTGCGGACGAACGCGGGCTCAAGGTCTTCCTCTTCGATCGCGTCTATCGCCACGAAACCGTCATGGCCCCGGTGCGCCAGAGCGAGGCCCTCGTCGCCGACCTCTTTGCCCGCTATATGAAGACCCGCGATCTTCCGGGCCGCTGGGGCGATGCCGCAGCGGCAGCTCCGAACGACAACCATCTCGCGCGCATCGTCGCCGATTTTATCGCCGGAATGACCGATCCCTATGCGTTCGACGAGTATGCCCGCCTGTTTGACGCTCGCCCGGAATTCCTTTAACCCCGGCCAACCTCAATAGTCGGGTCAGTCATGGACGTTTTCGCGCTCTTTTCCGCACGTATCGGCAATGCGATGCAGGTTCTTTTCCCCCAGGCCGGGGCGGATCTGCTTGCCCGCATCGTCGTGGAGCCGCCGCGAGATACGGCCCACGGCGATCTGTCCACCAATGCCGCCATGGTGGTGGCCAAGCCTCTCGGTCTCAACCCGCGCGAAGTGGCCAACGCGCTCGTCGAGCATTTCCGGCACGACCCCGACATCGCCGCCGTCGAGGTCGCCGGCCCGGGGTTTATCAACTTCCGCCTCACAGCACCGGTCTGGCACCAGGTGCTGCGGTCCATTGCCGAGCTTGGGGCCGATTACGGACGGTCAACACTTGGCCAGGGTGAGCCCGTCAACATCGAGTATGTCTCGGCCAACCCTACAGGCCCCATGCATGTCGGTCACACGCGCGGTGCCGTCTTCGGCGACACGCTGGCCTCGCTCATGGCCTATTCCGGCTTTGAGGTGACGCGCGAATACTACATCAACGACGCCGGCAGCCAGATCGAGACGCTCGCTAGGTCGACCCTGCTGCGCTACCGCGAGGCTTTAGGCGAGAGCGTGGAAATACCCTCCGGATTTTATCCCGGGGATTATCTTGTTCTGGTCGGTGAGGCTTTGAAGGCCGAGTTCGGTGACAGCCTGCTATCGCGGCCAGAGGGCGAGGTCTTGCAGCTGGTCAAGGAACGCGTTCTTGCTGCCATGCTCGAGCTCATCAAGGCGGACCTGGCCAAGCTCAACATTCACCACGACGTCTTCTTCTCCGAACGGACCTTGCACGGGCAGGGGGGCGACATCGAGCTCACCCTCGAATGGCTGCGCGACAAGGGCATGGTGTATCAGGGGCGGCTCGAGGCCCCCAAGGGCAAGACGCCCGAAGAGTGGGAGGATCGCGAACAGACCCTGTTCCGCGCCACCGACTATGGCGACGACGTGGATCGGCCACTGATCAAGTCGGATGGCTCCTACACCTATTTCGCCGCCGACATCGCCTACCATCGCAATAAGTTCCTGCGCGGTTTCAAGCACATGATCAACGTGCTCGGCGCGGATCACTCTGGCTATGTGAAACGCCTTCAGGCTGCCACCAAGGCTGTTTCGCTCAATGCTGCGGACATGGACGTTCGCATCTGCCAGTTGGTCAGGCTGCTCAAGAACGGCGAGCCGTTCAAGATGAGCAAGCGCTCCGGTGACTTGGTCACTCTGGCCGACGTGGTTGAGGAGGTCGGTGCTGACGCCACCCGGTTCATGCTCATGTACCGGCGGAACGACGCTGCCATGGATTTCGACTTCGCTCTGGTGAAGGAGCAGACCAAGGACAACCCGGTCTTTTACGTCCAGTATGCCCATGCTCGGGCGCACTCGATCTTCAAGACCGCCACCAGAGACCTGCCGACGCTCGAGGTTTCTCCGACCTCGCTGGCGGCGGCCGAGATCGAGCGGCTGGCGACGCCCGCCGAACTTGATCTCGTTCGCGTCCTCGCCGCCTGGCCGCGTACGGTCACGGCAGCCGCGGTCGCGCATGAACCCCACCGCATCGCCTTCTATGCGCACGAGCTTGCGGCGGCCTTCCATGGTTTCTGGGCCAAGGGCAAGGACGATCCTGCTTTACGTTTTGTTAATGCTGACGATCCAAAGCTGACCTTGGCGCGACTCGCGCTGGTCGACGCCGTGCGCCGGGTGATCCTCAACGCACTAGCGATTCTGGGCGTCTCCGCCCCAGAGGAGCTTTCATAATTCGGGCGTAATACTGTGTTGACTCCCAGTATTATGCCCTCGTTAGGGCGCCGTAGTAGTCGTAATCGAGAGGGCGCTGGCAGATGACAGCGAAACCGCAGCCAATGGCCGGACAACCCGACACATCAGACGATCTGATCTCCGAATTGGCCAGGCTCATGGCGCAAGACGCGAACGGCGAGACTCCGACAGAGCCAAATGTTCCGACCTTCGCGGTGCGCATACCTGGGAGCGACAACGTAGTTGCTCCTGGTCCGGTTCCACGTTTCGACAATGGCACTCTAGCGCTGGCGGCCGACCAATCGTCAGCACCCTCCACATCCGCGTCTTCTGCATCGACCCCGTCTGTCGCCGCTTCGCCTGAGCCATTCGATTTCGATTTCGGTCTGGGGCCAGCAAGCTCCAAGCAGGCCCAGTCCGCCGCGGCTGAAACTTTCCCTGCATCGGAGGACAGCGATGCAGCGCCGCCGGCGATGGCGGCAGTGTCGACTGTCGATCACGACAGCATTGCCGATCTGATCGCGGCAGAACTGTCGGCCAATCCCGGTCCCGCAGCGATGGCGGCCGGGGCGGCAGCGGCAGCAAACCCTCAGGGTACCGGCTCCGCCCACCTTGCCAGCCAGCTACCTGCAACGGGCGCTGCAAACGTCGCTGGACAGCCCAAGCAGAGCCTCATTCCGCGCGCTGCCCCTTCGCAACCCACGCCTCGGCCCGAGCAGGATCGCTTCAAGGTGCCGCCAGTTTTCGGCGTTGGCACCCGTCCCGCTGCGGTCGAACCGGCGGTGGGTTCAAGTGGCGCGCAGCCAGTAAGCCGGGGTAAACTGGAACCTGTTGCCACAGTCGCTCCAACACCCGCGCAGCCCCAGGATCATACGTCCGGCGGCGACCCCATAGGCGAAATCGAGAGCCTGATCGGTCGAGCGATGCGTGTGGAGCTTGGTAAGCCTGCCGAGGCTGCAGCTGGCGCGCGGATCGTTGCGAGCCCTGCGCTACAAAGTCTTGCGGCCACTACACCCGCCGCTGCGGCTACTCCTGCCGCTGCCCCCCCTCCAGTTGTTTCACCATCCGCAGATCAGTCTGCAGCGCAAGGCTCGCTATCGGGTGTCGATGAGGCGATCTTTGCGGCTGCCCAGGCAACCGGTGCCGATCTCGGGTGGGTTGAGGCTTCCGAGGTGAACGAGCAGGAGGCTGCTCCATTCGTGAGGCACCGTCCGCGTCGCAGCTTCCGGCTCAGCCGTTCTGTCGCTGGTCCCCTCGTGGCAGTTACGCTTCTGCTGGCGGCCGGGTTCGGCCTCTATTGGGCCCTCGGCCTTGGCCGCGACGCCGGTCCCGTGCCGCTGCTCACCGCCGACACGGGTCCGATCAAGGAGACGCCCGCTGTGGAGGCGAGCGCCGCTGTTGACCAGCAATCCGTAGTCTTCAACGAGATCGATGGCGTCGTCCCGGGCGCCGAAGAGCAGCTCGTGTCGCGGGATCAAGCCGATGTCGACGAGGTGACACTGGTCCCGCCAACTACCGACCTGAGTGAGGAAGGGCTGGCCAACCGCCGGGTTCGAACGGTCACAGTTCGCCCTGACGGCACCATCGTTAGCGGCGAGGACAGCGTTGCAGGCAGTGCGATCCTCCCCGTCGATCGTCCCAACGTTCCCGCGGTTCCGGGCGCTGAGACCGCCAGTCCGGAACTCCTCGCCAGCGTTGAGGCGCAGCCAGTCAATCCGGGCGAGACGCCTTTGACGGCCGAGACACCATTGGCGCCTGAGGCCGGCACGCTGGCGCCAGAGCCCGCCGCGACCGAGCCTGTAACGCCTGCCGTTACGGCGGCACCGGTTGTGCCTGTGGAGCCTGGATCGATCGTACCCGCTGTCGACGCGACCGGTACTGCGATCCCCGGCAGGACTGCTCCCGTGCCGGTGCTGCGCCCTACGGATCTGCAGGCGACTGCTCCCTCGATTGCTCCCACATCGCCCGTCAACGCGGTGGTGGAGGACGCGGAAGCGGGCGGCACCTTCCTGCCGCCACCCCCTGCCAACTCGACGCTCGCGCCGGCCCCTGTTGCCGCCGCCGCGCAGCCTGAGGCAGCGCTTCCCGAAATACCCGGGGCGGTCGAAGTCGAAGCGCTGCCCAATACGGCGCCGGCCTATGCCCAGCTGGCGTCCCTGCGCAGCGAAGCGGAGGCGCGCCAGGCCGCACAAAACCTTGTCACGCGCTTCGGCCCGGTCTTCGGAGGCGCCAACATGGAAGTGCAGCGCGTCGACCTGGGCACCCGTGGCATTTACTATCGTGTGCGTGTGCCGGCCGAGTCGGCGCAGGCTGCGTCCAACATCTGCACCAACGTCATCGCTGCGGGCGGCGACTGCGTGCCGATGTAGGGGCGCAGGCCTGTCTGCTTGACCTGTCCGCCGTGCTTGACGCCTCCCGGCGGAGAAGCCAAGGATGGCATGACGATCCTGCAGCGCGGCAATGCCAGATGACGAGTGCCCAGACCGACTGGTTTGATACGCCCGCCGAACCCGCGGGCGAAGAGGTCATGTATGTCGATGTCGGCGGCTATGAGGGCCCGCTCGATTTGCTGCTGGACCTGGCCCGGCGCCAGAAAGTGGACTTGGCCGCAATTTCCGTACTGGCGCTGGCCGAGCAGTATCTGGCCTTCATCGAGACGGTGCGCGAAAAGCGCATCGAGGTTGCTGCCGACTATCTAGTGATGGCGGCCTGGCTCGCCTACCTCAAGAGCCGCCTGATGGTGCCGCAGGCGCCGTCTGACGATGAGCCGAGCGGCGAGATGCTGGCTGCGATGCTGCAGTTTCGCCTCAAGCGGCTCGAGGCCATGCGACGTGCGGTCAACCTCCTGATGAACCGGCCGCGCCTGGGCGTGCAGGTTCATCCGCGTGGCATGCCTGAACCCGTCGAGATTCGTCGGACCAGCATCTGGGAGGCAAGTCTCTACGATCTGCTCAGCGCCTATGCCACGCAGCGTCAGCGTGGGGTCACCACCGACTATGCACCCATCCAGCGAACGGTTTGGTCGCTGCAGGAGGCGCGCGATATTCTCCAGCGGCTGATTGGTGATAGTTTAGAGTGGGTCGCTCTGGACAGCTACCTCGCCGACTATCTCGGCGCACCATCCGAGCGGGCGACGATAAGGGCATCAAGCTTCGCCTCGAGCCTCGAACTGGTCCGCCTGGGCCAGATCGACCTGCGCCAGTCCGAGGTGTTCGGCCCCCTTTTCATGCGTCGCCGCAAGGTCGACCCTTCGTGAAGGAAGGGTTCGACGAGACCGGCGAAGTGACGGAGCGTAACCTGCGCGTGCTCGAGGCTCTCCTTTTCGCCTCTGATGCGCCTCTCGACGTTAACAGCCTGTCAGCATATCTGGACCCTCAGGCCGACATCGGCGCATTGCTGTTAACGCTGCAGACACGCTACGCCGGCCGTGGCGTCAACCTGGTGCAGCGCGCCGGAAAGTGGGCCTTCCGCACAGCCGAGGACCTGGGATTCATCCTGCGCCTCGACAAGGAGGAAGCCAGGCCGCTTTCGCGCGCCGCGCTCGAAACTCTGGCCATCATCGCCTATCATCAACCCGCCACTCGGGCCGAGATAGAAGAAGTCCGAGGCGTGGCGACCGGCAAGGGCACGATTGACCTGCTGATGGAGGCAGGCTGGATTCGCATGCGCGGCCGCCGCCGAAGCCCGGGAAGGCCCGTAACCTACGGCACGACAGACGCTTTTCTAGATCACTTCGCCTTGGAAGGGCTGAGCGATCTCCCCGGCCTAGACGAGCTCAAAGGGGCAGGCCTGCTCTCGGGGCGCCTGCCGTCGGACCTGCAGATCCCGCTGCCATTCGACAGCGCCGCTCTGCGCGACGACGAAGACCCCCTCGATCCCGACGACCCTGGTGGGGACGAGGAGGAGCGATGACCAGGGCAATCAGCCCCGATTGGGGCGAACGCGGCACGACCGGCGTCAGCTTCGCTGCCACTCTGGAATTTGACTCGGTCGATGTCCAACTTGCTGGGCGGAGCGTACTCAACCATTTCAGCCTGACGCTGAAGCCCGGCGAAATCGTCTGCCTCCTGGGCGAGTCGGGATCCGGCAAGTCCACGGCTCTCCGGGTAGCCGCGGGGATCCAGCCCGTGCATTCGGGCGCCGTTCGCATCAACGGCCAAGTTGTTTCTGCGCCTGGCTTCACGGCGCCACCCGACCGGCGCGGGATTGGCCTGATGTTCCAGGACTTTGCGCTGTTTCCTCACCTTTCAGTGCTGCAGAACGTGATGTTCGGCCTGCGCGGTCTGGGGCGGACCGCGGCACTCGGCCAGGCCCGTGCCGCCCTCAAGCGCGTTGGAATGGCCGATCGGGAGAGTGATTTCCCTCATATGCTCTCGGGCGGTCAGCAGCAGCGTCTTGCGCTGGCGCGCAGCGTCGCCCCACGCCCCGGCGTGCTCTTGCTGGATGAACCCTTTTCCAGTCTCGACGCGCGAATGCGCGAGACTGTCAGGGAGGAGACCCTGGCCGTTCTGCGGGAGACTCACGTCACCAGCCTCCTCGTCACGCACGACCCGGAGGAGGCAATGGTGCTGGGGGACCGTATCGCGCTGCTCCGGCAGGGCCGCCTCGCCCAGATCGGCACGGCCTCGGAAATCTATCGGCGCCCCGTAGACTTGGAGGCCGCGCGCTTTGTTTCGCCGCTCAGCGAGATAGGCAGCGTCGTCATAGGCGGACGCGCCGACACACCGCTCGGTCCCGTACCTGCGCCCCAGTTCATGGACGGAACCGCGGTGACCGTGGCCATCCGACCCGCCGGAGGCATCATCACGGCGACGGACGGCTATGGCACGCCCGGCCGTATCATCAGCAAACGCGAAGCCATAGGCATCGACATTTGTGAGGTCGTGGTCGATGGTTTCGACGGGCCCCTTGGCCTGCGCAGGCCCTCGGACTCGCTGCTGCGGGTGGGACAAGATGTCTTCGTCGCGCTCGACGCGGAACACGTTCTTGTGTTTGCGCGCGATTGAACCTATTTCTGACCTATCTTTCGCGTGTAACGCGTTCTGCAAGTCTAGGGAGATCTCAATGCACGCGCCAGGAATTTGGAGCATCCTCGTTGTAGCCGTCGTCGTCATCCTGCTTTTCGGTCGTGGGAAGATTTCGGGCATGATGGGTGAAGTCGCTTCAGGTATCAAAGCCTTCCAGAAAGGCATGAAGGACGACGACAAGCCGGTGGAACGGGTAGCGACGACGCCCGCCGACGAGCCCGTTCGCGAACCTGAGAAGAAGGACGTCTAGAGGCGTTCACTTCCGGCCTGCCGCCGCTTTGAAGGAATACGACTATGCTTGGCTTGGGCTGGACAGAGATGCTGGTGATCGGCGTCATCGCGCTGATCGTCATCGGTCCGAAGGATTTGCCGGTGGTGATGAACCGGGTCGGCAAGATCGCAGGCCAGATCCGGCGGATGGGCAGCGAGTTCCAGCGCGAAATCAACAAGAGCACCGGCCTCGATGAGGTGCGCAACCTGCGCAGCTCGATTACCGCGCCTCTCAAGAAGACCTCCGACGAAATCCGCAAAGAATTTAATGCAATGACCCCCTCGGGTCCCAAGCCGAGCGGGCTCATAAAACCTGCAGATCCAGCCGCGGAAAGCGTCGTCGATGAGATCAGGGCGCAGGCCGGGATGACGGCGCCCAAGACGGCCGACCACGTCGCCGCTGAGGCGGGCTTCAAGCCCGCCGGCCCCCCGCCGTCTGCACCCACGGCAGCTCCGGCGGCTCCGGCCAAGGCAACACCGAGCCGGAAGGGTCCAGTGAAGGCCGCCAGGCCCAGGCGGCAGGCGCCGCTGGAAGCTGTGCCCGAGCAGGCAGAAACCAAGGCCGTTGCCAGTTCGGTCAGAAAGCCCACCAAGCCCAAGTCGGCGCAGAAGTCGATGGAAGAAGTGCTGACGACAGAGCCCGCCGACTCACCGGCGACCAGCACGCCGCGCGCGCGCAAACCGCGCAAGTCGGCTACTGCGAAACCTGCAAGCAAGGTAGACCATGGCTGACGTCAAGCAGATCGAGGGCCTGTCGGCCAAGCCCGACGACGAACTCGCGGGCAGCGAAGCGCCGTTGCTCGAGCACCTGGTGGAGTTGCGCAAGCGGCTGATCTATTCCGCCGTGACCATCGTCGCGCTGATGGCCTTCTGCTTCATCTTTGCCAGCACGATCTATGACTGGCTGCTGATCCCCTACAAGCGGGCCGTTCCGGATGCCGAACTGATCTTTACGGCACCGCAGGAGCTGTTCTTCACCTATCTCAACGTTGCACTCTTCGGTGCCATCTTCCTCGGTTTCCCGATGGTAGCTAGCCAGATCTACATGTTCGTGGCGCCGGGACTCTACAAGCACGAGCGCCGGGCGTTCGTGCCTTATCTCGTGGCCACCCCGATCTTTTTCGTGGCCGGGGCGGCACTGGTCTATTTCGTGGTCCTGCCAATGGCGATCGGCTTTTTCCACGGTATGGAAACCGAAGACATCACCATGCTGACCAGCGTCAGCGAGTATCTTGGCCTTGCCATGTTGCTCATCTTGGCGTTCGGCATCTGTTTCCAGCTGCCGGTGATCCTGACATTGCTGGCACAGATCGACCTGGTCTCAGTCGACCTGCTGAAGAAGGGACGCCGCTACGCGATCGTCGGCATTCTTATCTTCGCTGCATTCATCACGCCGCCCGATCCGATCTCCCAGATCGGCCTTGCCCTGCCCATGTACCTGCTCTACGAGCTTTCGATCATGTCCGTTCGGATGATCGAGAAGCGCCGTGCGGCGGCGCTGGAGGCGCAGGAAGCCGAATTGTCCGGCTCATCTTCCGAATAGACTCGTCACCGATGCCTCATGGTGATCTCGCCGCACCACGAGGCTGTGCCGCGATGCGTTGTCCTTTGGCAGGTTCGGGATAAGGCAGCTGCGGGTGTTCTACTCAACCAGAGGCGGGCATTTGTCCGGAGCAGCCGATGTTCGATATCAAGTGGATCAGAGCTAACGCCGAAGCCTTCGACGCCGCCGTGTCGCGACGCAAAGGAGTTTCGCTGCGCTCCTCCGACCTGCTTGCGATCGACGACAGGCGTCGTGACATCATTTCGCGGCTGAATGAGGCACAGGAAAAGCGCAATGCGCTCTCCAAGCAGATCGGCCAGGCCAAGGCCGCGAAGGACGAGGCCAGGGCACAGGCGCTGATGGCTGAAGTAGCGCAGCTCAAGGAGTCGATCCCGCAGGGCGAGGCTGAAGAGCGTGCAATCGAACACGAACTGCGCAATGCGCTTTCGGTTATACCAAATCTCGTCTTCGACGATGTGCCTTCCGGTACCGACGAAAGCGACAACGAAGAGTACTTTGGTCGCAACGGCTCCGCTGCAACGGCGGCGAAGGTGCGTCCGTCAAAGCCAGCTTTCACGTTCTCGCCCAAGGAGCACTATGAAGTCGGCGCAGCCGCCGGCGACATGGATTTCGAACTTGCGGCCAAGCTATCGGGCAGCCGGTTTGTCGTGCTGAAAGGGCAGGTGGCCCGGCTGGAGCGAGCGCTCGGCCAGTTCATGCTTGACCTGCATACGACCGAACACGGCTATACCGAAGTGCAGCCGCCGCTGCTGGTCAAGGACGAGGCCCTGTTCGGCACGAACCAGTTGCCCAAGTTCGAGGAAGATCTGTTCTTCACACCCCACGGCGAGGCGCGGCTGGCGCTGATCCCGACTGCTGAGGTGCCGCTCACAAACTTCGTCCGCGAGACCATCGTATCGGAAGAAGAACTGCCGCTCCGCTATACCGCCCTTACGCCGTGTTTTCGTTCGGAAGCGGGCTCGGCCGGCCGCGACACGCGCGGCATGCTGCGCCAGCACCAGTTCAACAAGGTCGAAATGGTGTCGATCACCACGCCGGAGACCTCGGTCGATGAGCATGAGCGCATGCTCGGCTGTGCCGAGGCCGTGCTGCAGAAACTGGGCCTGCACTACCGCGTCATGAACCTGTGTACCGGCGATATCGGTTTCGGCGCCAAGAAGACCTACGATCTCGAAGTCTGGCTGCCCGGCCAGGACACCTATCGCGAGATCTCGTCGGTCTCGGTCTGTGGAGATTTCCAGGCTCGGCGCATGGATGCGCGCTATCGCCCGGTTGGCGAAAAGCAGGCGCCGCGCTTTGTGCATACACTCAACGGTTCCGGAACGGCAGTTGGCCGTTGTCTTATTGCCGTGATGGAGAACTACCAGCAGGAGGACGGCTCTGTACTGGTGCCGGATGTGCTCCAGTCATACATGGGCGGCCTCACCTCCATCGGCGGCCGTGCATGAGCCTGCGTATCCTCATCACCAATGACGACGGCGTGGATGCGCCGGGCATTGGCATTATGGCGGACATTGCCCGCACCCTCAGCGACGACGTCTGGATCGTTGCGCCCGACGGCAACCAGTCGGGCGCCGGACATCGCTTCACTCTCGGACGTGAGCTGGGGTTCGACAGACGCGATGATCGCACCTTTGCGGTGACGAGCGGCTCTCCGGCGGACTGCGTCGTCGCCGGCATGACGCATCTGCTTGGTGATCGTCCTGCTGACGTCGTCCTGTCCGGCGTCAATGCCGGACAAAATCTGGGAGACATCATCAATTGCTCGGGCACCGCCGCCGGTGCACGCGAAGGCGCGATGCAGGGCGCCATCGGCATCGCCATGAGCCAAGGGATCAACTACGAGCACGGGCGGGAAGTGGATTGGTCGAACGCGGTTCGCCATGGTGCCGCAGTCGCCCGTGCGGTCATCGCAGCGGCACAGGCCGAAGGCACCGGCCTGTACTACAACGTCAATTTTCCCTTCTGCGACCCGGCGTTGACCAAGGGCATCGCGGTAGTGCCGCACCAGCGCTTCTCGCGATCGCCGTTCCGCTACTATCCCAGCGACAATCAGGGCAAGTTCTTCATCGCTATCCCCGAGACACCGATGCCGCTCGATCGCGGTGCGGACTTCGAGGTCATGCGCCGCGACGGATATGTGACGGTGACACCGATGCTGCTGCAGCAGACCGACGCTGCGGCGGTCGGGCGCCTGCAAGGCACCCTGTCTTTCTAGATCCTGCCTGGCGACGTTGTCCCGTTCGCGGGTCTTAACCTTACCTATTCCAGAATCTTCTGGATACGATGTCGCTCAAATCGCATCGGCCTTAAACTCGTCTTTACCTTACCGGCATAGCTTGAATCTCGTGTTGAGTACCTGCGTACGAGTAAGCTGATGAGTATCCGCGTATCCCGTCGGGCGCCCAAAAGTGCCGTTGCAATGGCTGGACTTATGGTCGCGGCCGTTGCGCTAACCGGGTGTTCCAGCCTGGGTAGTCGCACATTCGGTGACCCCACCACGACTGGTTCACTCCCGCAGAGTGCCCCTGCAAGTTTAAACCAGCCCATGCCGGCCAGCCTGGGTGCTCCCCAGAACATGGTGGCAGACGCACGCTTCCTGCCTCCGGCGAATGTCGGTGGTGCCTGGAGTGGTCCAGCCGCGGGTGCGGCACAGCCCGCCTGGGGCCAGTCTGCCCAGCCTATGGCGGCGGCAAGCGTGCCTTCCGTTCAGTCCCAAGACCTTCCTGTATTGAGTAACCCGTCTTCTCAGGGATCCCTGCCCACCATGCAACCACAGCCCGCTTTCGCGTCGGCCGCCCCGATGCCGTCTCCCGCTGCCCTGGGCAGCCTGCCAACCAACAATCCCGTGCCCGCGCTTGCCGCGGCCACTCCTGCGACACCGACCTTGCCGGGCGCCGCGGCGAACGGCTTTACCCACACCATCGCCAGCGGTGAGTCGCTCTACACGATAGCCCGCCGCTATGAGGTGACCACCCAGGCGCTGGTTCAGGCCAACAACCTCTCTTCGCCCGACAAGATTGTCGTGGGGCAGAAGGTCGTTATTCCGGGGCGGGCCGATCTGCTCGCCACCAAGGCACCCACGGTCCAGGTTGCGAACGCCACGCCGGTTGCCGCCTCTGCTCCGGCGCAGCCCATGCTGCCGGCGGCTGCTCCCAACCCGGTTCAGACTGCTGCGACACCTGCTGCGACGCCTGCTGCCGTTCCCGTCGCGGCGCCAACGCAGGCTGCGCCCAGCCAGGTGGCTAGCGCGCCTCCGGCGGAGCCTGCAATGTCGGGCAGCGACAAGTTCCGCTGGCCGGTGAGCGGTAGCGTCATTGTCGATTTTGCCTCGTCGAAAGGCACCGGCATCAATATCGAAGTCCCTGAAGGCTCTGCCGTGAAGGCGGCCGAGAACGGCACGGTGATCTATGTCGGCTCGGGAGTCGAAGGCTACGGCAACCTGGTTCTGATCCGGCACCCCAACGGTTACGTCTCCGCCTATGCACACCTGCAGTCGATGAGCGTCGCCAAGGGCACGGTGGTCGGACGGGGTGATACGATCGGCGCCGCCGGCATGACCGGGTCGGTGACCAAGCCACAGCTCCACTTCGAGCTTCGCAAGGGCGCGACCCCGGTCGATCCGGTTCCTCTGCTGGCCAGCTGACCTCATCCGTCAGGACGCGACCGGGCCCCCGCAAAGCGGGGGCTTTGTCTGTTCCGCTAGATGCTTTTGCCGAGTTCACCGGCCAGCGTCCGTACCAGCTGGATGGCGACACGGCCGGAGCGGGCGCCTCGTGTGGCGGACCATTCGATGGCACGCGCCTCAAGCGCGCCCTCGTCTATCTCAAGCCCATAGTGATCGGCGTAGGCGCGGACCATGGTTAGAAACGTCGGCTGATCGCAGTTGTGAAAGCCAAGCCAGAGACCGAACCGGTCGGATAGCGACACCTTCTCCTCCACCGCCTCTCCGGGATTGATGGCCGTTGAACGCTCGTTCTCGATCATGTCCCGCGGCATCAGGTGCCGACGGTTCGAGGTGGCATAGAACAGCACGTTTTCCGGACGGCCTTCGAGACCGCCGTCGAGAATGGTCTTTAGAGATTTGTAGCTGGTTTCGCCGTTGTCGAAGCTGAGGTCGTCGCAGAACACGATGAAACGGGCGGGTTGGCTCCCGATGCTGCGCATCAAGACAGGTAGGGTTTCAAGATCCTCGCGCGCGATCTCGATCAGTACCAGGCGCTGAAACCCTTCGGCGCTCCGTCCGACAATGTCGCCATGTATCGCCTTGACCAGCGAACTCTTGCCCATGCCGCGAGCTCCCCAAAGCAGCGCATTGTTGGCGCCGTGGCCGCGCGCGAACTGCTCGGTGTTGCGCAGCAGGATGTCCTGAATGGAGTCGATCCCCTTGAGCATGGCCAAAGGCACCCGATTGACCCTGGGGACCGGCATCAACATCCTGGCATCGCCGTCCCAGTGGTATGCGTCGGCATCGTCCAGCTTCTGGATCGGGTTCTGAACTTTTGGCGTCAACGCTCTCATCGCGCTAGCGATTTCACTAAGCGTGGCGGCGATCTCGGCGAGTTGGTTCTGGTTATTCAATGCGGGGTTTCCCTTGGTCGGCGCGGCAATTTGTGCCTTCCGGAATGGCTTTGCAATCGGTGGGGTGCAAATGTATAGTCCGCGCGATTTTGACCGGGGTGCAAGTCCTGTCATCCCGCAAGCGTCCAGTAGCGTCGCAACGTGATCGCTGGCTCCTGGCGCCGCCCCTCCACAAGCCAAGAAGAAACGATAGGAGCCTCGCCTTATGTTCGTAACGCCCGCTTATGCCCAGGCAGTTGGTGCCGCGCCCGCAGGTGGTATCAACGATATCATCATCCAGCTCATGCCCATTCTGCTGCTGGTGGTGATCTTCTGGTTCCTGATCTTCCGTCCGCAACAGAAGCGGCTCAAGGCGCAGCAGGCCATGCTTGCCGCCATCAAGCGCGGAGATACGGTCGTCACCACCGGCGGTATCGTCGGCAAGGTCACGAAGGTCGTGGACGGTGAAGATCTCGAGGTCGAGATTGCGACGGGCGTGAAGGTAAAGCTGGTGCGCGGCATGGTTGCCGATGTTCGCTCCAAAGGTGAGCCGGTCAACGACAACAAGCCAGCCTAAGGCGGGAGCGCCGCCCTGCGGCCGGCGCCCTCGGGCGCCGGCTTTTGCTTTCAGGATCCATTCGACATGAAGTTTTCGCCCCTCCGCACCATCCTTGTTCTTCTCGTGGCTGTTGTCGGCCTGCTGTTCGCCGCGCCGAACTTCCTGTCGCGCGGTATCGTGGACAGCCTGCCCGACTGGTTGCCCAAGCAGACCATGGTGCTGGGGCTCGATCTTCAGGGCGGGTCGCACCTGCTGCTTGAGGTGGATCGCGAGAGCATCATTACGGAGCGCCTGCGGGACTTGCGGCGTGACGCGCGCAACGTCCTTGCCAGTGAGTATGGCATCGGCAATCTCATCACTACCAACGAAGCCGCGGCTTCGATCGCCATAGAGCTGACCGATCCGACGCAGAAGGCGACTGCGGCCACTGCCATCCAGGGCCTGCAGAATGCGCTGACGAACTCGGTCTTTGCAGGCGTTGGCGTCAATGAACTGGAGTTCGGCGAAACTCCTGATGGTCGACTGACCATCGCGTTGACCGAGGCCGGGATTGCGCAGCGAATGAGCTCGCTGGTGGCGCAATCGATCGAGGTTATCCGCAGCCGCATCGACGAGTTGGGAACCACCGAGCCAACGATCCAGCGGCAGGGGGACACACGCGTCCTCGTGCAGGTACCGGGCTTCGAGGACTCTGATCGCCTGAAGTCCATCATCTCTCAGACGGCCCGCCTGACCTTCCACATGGTCTATCCGGGGATGACGGCGGCGCAGGCGCAAGCCCAGGGGCTTCCCGCGGGCACCATGATCGTCCCCAGCCAGGACGGGGTGGACGAGCTCCTTTATGAAGATGTCGCGATCGGCGGCGAGTCGCTCGTCGATGCCCAGCCCAGCTATGACCCGCAGCGCAACATCCCGGTCGTGAGCTTCCGGTTCGATACGCGCGGTGCCATCACCTTCGGGCAGATCACCGGCGCCAATGTCGGTCAGCGCTTCGCGATCGTGCTGGACAACCAGGTCATCACCGCCCCGGTCATCCAGCAACCGATCACCGGCGGCTCGGGTCAGATCAGCGGCCAGTTCACCACTGCCAGCGCCAACGACCTCGCCGTGTTGCTGCGGGCTGGCGCGCTGCCAGCCACGCTGGACATCGTTGAGGAACGCTCGGTCGGTCCAAGCCTGGGGGCGGACAGCGTACGGGGTGGTGTGATTGCCGGCATCATCGGTGGCATCAGCACGGTTGCCTTCATGCTGGTGGCCTATGGCACGTTCGGCGTCTTTGCCAATGTGGCGCTGATCCTCAATATCGGCTTGGTGATCGGAACCCTCTCCCTCCTCGGCGCGACGCTGACCCTTCCGGGTATCGCTGGCATCGTCTTGACCATGGGTATGGCCGTGGACGCCAACGTGCTGATCTTCGAACGCATCCGGGAAGAGAAGGCGGCGGGACGAGGCAACATCCAGTCGATCCAGTCCGGCTTCAACAATGCCATGAGTGCAATCCTGGACTCCAACGTCACCACGTTCATCGCTGCCGTGGTGCTGTTCTTCCTAGGTTCGGGGCCGGTTCAGGGGTTCGCGGTCACCTTGGCGATCGGCATCATCACGACGCTGTTCACCGCCTACTTCGTGACGATGCTGGTCGTCAGTCGCTGGTATGACTGGTTTCGTCCCAAGGTTCTCAAGGTGCAACTGCTGCGCATCATACCCGACGATACCAGCGTCCCCTTCATGTCCTGGCGCAAGATCGCCGTCATTGGTTCAATCATCCTCTCTGTCGCTTCGATCGGCTGGTTCGGCATTCACGGTCTGAACCTGGGCATCGACTTCAAGGGTGGCACCTCCATTGAGGTTCAGCATCAAGGCGGTCCTGCCGACGCCGGTCTCATCCGAACTGCATTGGGTGAACTTGGCCTTGGCGACGTTCAGGTGCAGGGTTTCGGCACCCCCGAGGACGTACTGATCCGGATCGAGCTGCAGGAAGGTGGGCCCGAGGCACAGCAGGCCGCCGTGGAGCAGGTTCGATCGACTCTGGAGGCTTCGAACTACGAAATCCGCCGTGTCGAGGCCGTCAGTGGCACCGTTTCGTCGGAACTGGCCTTGTCCAGCGCCATCGGCCTGACCGTGGCCATCCTTGGCATTCTGATCTACCTGTGGTTCCGTTTCGAGTGGCAGTTCGCCGTGGGCGCCGTCGTCTCGACCCTGCACGACGTCATTTTGACTCTGGGTTTCTTTGCTGTCACCGGCATTGAGTTCAATCAGTCCAGCATCGCCGCTATCCTGACCATCGTCGGCTACTCGCTCAACGATACAGTGGTGGTCTATGACCGTGTCCGCGAGTTCATGCTGAAGTATCGCAAGGTGCCTCTGGTAGATCTGCTCAACCGCGCCATCAACTCCACCCTGTCGCGCACGGTGCTGACGGGACCCACGACCCTGCTGGCCCTGCTGGCACTGGCCGTGTTTGGTGGCGAGATCATTCAGAGCTTCGTACTGTCGATGATCTTCGGCGTGTTGGTCGGCACGTATTCCTCGATCTTCATTGCTGCGCCCATCTTGGTCAATCTGGGCCTCAAGGAGCGCGGCGATCAGCAGGTTGCGCCGGCTGGTTCAGTGGACAACGCGGCTGTGTGACCGGTGAGCGACACTGCAACCGACCGGCACTATCCTCATCAGGTTGGGATAGACGCCTACGGCAACGGCGGCTTCCGCTTTGGCGGCGTGTCCCATCGCGGGTCGCTGCTCTGCCTGCCGGTCGGGATGTTCGCGTGGCACGTCGCGACTGTCGCTGACATCACGGCGGACAGCCTGGCGCCGGTCCTTGCGGTGGCCGACGATGTCGACGTGCTCATGATCGGGGCTGGCTCCGAGATTGCGGCCATCCCGCGCGCGCTGCGCGAGGCCTTGCGGGAGCGGCAGGTGATCGTCGAGGCGGTCAATACCGGCAGCGCAATCCGCACCTACAACGTACTGCTGGCCGAGGGACGAGCCGTTGCTGCGGCGCTCATTGCCGTCGACAGGGCACGCTAGATGACCGCCGCAAGCTTTGCTCATGCCGCCGCAGCCCTGCGCGAGGGGGACCGTGAACGCTATCTTGCGACGCTGGTTCTGAAGGGGGACTACCGGGACGCGGTCACGGCGCTATACGCGTTCAACGCCGACGTGGCCTCTATACGGTTGCGGGTCTCGGATCCTGCGCCCGGCGAGATCCGACTGCAGTGGTGGTGCGATGCCCTGCAGGAGCAGGGGCATGGCGACGTGCGGCAGAATCCCGTTGCCGATGCACTGCTCGAGGTCATGGACCGCTACGGCCTTCCAGCGGGCACGCTGCTGCGGCTCATCGGGGCGCGCCGCTTCGATCTCTACGACGACCCGATGCCGGACCTTGAAACATTCGAAGGCTATGCCGGGGAAACCGCGTCGACGCTCTATCAACTGGCCGCGATGATTCTCGATGATGGAGGGGTCATGGAAGCCGGCGATGCTGCCGGTCATCTGGGCGTGGCCCATGCAATGATCGGCCACCTGCGATCGTTCGGTCATGTCGCCGTGCAGGGACGGATCGTTCTACCCTGGTCGATTCTTGCGGCCAATGGTGTTCGTGAGGAGGAAATCTTCTCCGGGACCACCAGCGAGGGCTTGGTCGAGGCGCTTGGGCAGGTTGCCGAGCTGGCAGTCGAGCATCTGAACAAAGCCGAAGCCGCCATAGCCAGGCTACCGGCCAAACTCAGACCGGCCTTCGCATCGATCGCTGTGCTCGATGCACAATTGACCCTTTATCTGCGTGAGGCCGGGGATCCCTTCGCTCCGCCTCCCGATGAGGCGGACTGGCGCAAGATCGGCCGGCTCGCCTGGTGGACCTGGCGAAATCGCTAGAACAGGGCGCGTCTTCCGCCCCGCTCCTTCACGCCCACGCCTTCAGATCTTCGAGCGCACGAGAGGTGATCGCCTTGCGCTTTGCGATCGTCTTGTCGTTCCCTCTCCAGCGCCCGACGCCCTCCGGCTTGACGATGCTGACCTCGGGAAAAAGTCCGAAGTTTACGTTCATCGGCTGAAAGCTGCGCGCGCCGCTATAGCCCTCTGCTTCGATATGTCCGCCGGTGATGTGGGCAATCAAAGCGCCTAGCGCCGTGGTGACCGGCGGCGTCTCCATGACCTCGCCCCGCGCCTCGGCGGCGGCGAGACGCCCGGTGATCAGGCCGACGGCGGCGCTCTCGACATAGCCTTCGACACCCGTCACCTGACCTGCGAAGCGGACTCGAGGATCGTTCTTCAGCTTCAGGTTCGGCCCCAGCACCTTAGGCGAGTTGATGAAGGTGTTGCGGTGGAGCCCGCCGAGCCGCGCGAACTGGGCGTTCTCCAGCCCGGGGATCATGCGGAATATCTCCGCCTGAATGCCGTAGCGCATCTTGGTCTGGAAACCGACCATGTTCCAGAGCGTGCCCAGAGCATTGTCTTGCCGGAGCTGGACAATGGCATAGCACTTCTCGGTGGGATTGCGGGGATTGGTGAGCCCGACCGGCTTCATCGGCCCGTGGCGCAGGGTTTCCACGCCGCGCTCGGCCATCACCTCGATGGGCAGGCAGCCGTCGAAATAGGGGACCTTTTCCCAGTCCTTGAACTCGTGCAGCGGCGCAGTCTTGAGCGCCTCGACGAAGGCGAAATACTGGTCCTTGTTCATCGGGCAGTTGAGGTAATCGGCACCGGTTCCGCCCGGGCCGGCCTTGTCGTAGCGCGACTGGGCCCAGACGATGTCCATGTTGATGCTGTCATGGTGCACGATGGGAGCGATGGCGTCGAAGAAGGCCAGCGCGTCCTCACCCGTGATCGCCAGGATTGCGTCAGCAAGGGCAGGGGAGGTCAAGGGACCGCTGGCGATGATGACGTTGCTCCACTCGGCCGGTGGCCAGCCTGCGACCTCCTCACGTCTCACCTCGATGTTCGGGTGATTATGGATGGCGCGGGTGACCTCTGCGGAGAAGCCGTGCCGGTCGACTGCCAGGGCGCCGCCGGCGGGGAGCTTGTGCTGATCGGCAGCGCGCATGATGAGCGAGCCGCAGCGGCGCATCTCTTCATGCAGTAGCCCGACCGCGTTCTGCTCATGGTCGTCGGACCGGAAGCTGTTGGAGCAGACGAGCTCGGCAAAGCTATCGGTGCTGTGGGCGTCGGTGGCTTTGAGGCCCCGCATCTCGTGCACGATGACCCTGGCGCCCGCTTCGGCCGCCTGCCATGCAGCTTCTGAGCCGGCGAGGCCGCCGCCTATGATGTGGATAGGTTGTGATGTGGACATGGCGGCCAAATACCAAGCGCCACTCGCCAACGCAACAACTCAAGGCCGCGAGGATAGCACGAGCGGCCGAGGCGGGGATAAGGGAGGGAGGCTGTGGCGGATAGGTGGTGGGCGGAAAGCAAAACAACCGCATCTCAGAGAGAGGCGGCTGTTCGGTTCAGGTCGTCACAAGTAAAGGTGCGGCAGGTTTTAGAGGCCTGCTGCATGATCGCGCGCGATGCGATTGATGTCGGTGCGCGAAATGCCCAGATCATTGAGCTGACGATTGTCGAGTGCAGCAAGTTCACGAACGGTCTGCTGGTAAGCGGCCCATTTCTTGAAAGTTTTGCGGATGTCCATTGGAAGTCTCCTTTTCGTTTACGAGGACATATTTAAGGCAGTGCCCGGCAATTGAGCAGGGGGTCATTACTCAAATGAGCTATGCGATAGACGCGGGGCGAAGGCGGGCAGCGTTAATACTGGGTTAAGCTGTCGGGCAAAGGTATGGCCGCCGGGTGGCCATCCGGCGGCCATGACTGTCCTGGTGGAGCGCATGGGCTCAGCGGTCGAAGAGCGACCGGGTCATCTTGGAGAAGTCGGGGCCCGATATCCCCAGAAGATCGGCATCACGCGTTGAAGGAACGTCCATTTCCCGCAACGTCTGCTTGATGTCGACCAGGCGCTTGATGCGCCAGACGGCACGCACAAACATCGGCATGTTCCCTTCTGGATGGTAGCAACAATTGCATGATGAGGCGATTTGCCCGCGGGCGCCATGCCGTAAACGTCAACCGCTTTATGCACGACGTGCATGGCATTTTTTCATATTGCTGTCGCAAACGAGCAAGCGACGTCGCCATGCGGACGTGAAAAATCCTTCACCGATGGTGTCCTGGTGCTAACGGACTGTTAGCATTGACGCGGCCGTCGCGTTACTCCGCAGCCCGGGTGGCGAAGTGCGGGCGCCGTGCCATCACGTCCTTGAGGAACTGGCCCGTATAGGAGCGCGCACTGGCCGCCACATCCTCCGGCGTGCCAACAGCGACGATCTCCCCGCCGCCATCACCGCCCTCGGGACCGAGGTCGATGACCCAGTCGGCCGTCTTAATGACCTCGAGGTTGTGCTCGATCACGATGACGGTATTGCCGCCATCGACCAGCTCATGCAGCACTTCGAGCAGCTTGGCCACGTCATGGAAATGCAGGCCGGTTGTCGGCTCGTCGAGCATATAGAGGGTGCGACCGGTGGCGCGCTTGGAGAGTTCCTTTGACAACTTGACCCGCTGTGCCTCACCGCCCGAGAGCGTGTTGGCAGGCTGACCGATCTTGACGTAGCCCAGCCCGACCCGCTGCAGGGTGGCGAACTTGTCGCGGATCACTGGCACGGCGGAGAAGAAGTCGACGCCCTCGTCGATGGTCATGTCGAGCACATCGGAAATGGACTTGCCCTTGAACTGGACCTCGAGCGTCTCGCGATTGTAGCGCTTGCCCTTGCAGACATCGCAGGTGACGTAGACGTCGGGGAGGAAGTGCATCTCGATCTTGAGCACACCGTCACCCTCGCACTTCTCGCAACGGCCGCCCTTGACGTTGAAGGAGAAGCGCCCCGGCCCATAGCCGCGCGTCTTGGCTTCGGGCAGCCCGGCGAACCACTCGCGCAGCGGGGTGAAGGCCCCGGTATAGGTGGCGGGGTTGGATCGCGGCGTGCGGCCGATCGGGGACTGGTCGATATCGATGACCTTGTCGAGGAACTCGAGGCCGGTCAGGCTTTCATGCGGAGCGGGTACGACGCGGGCGCCGTTCAGCCGGCGCGCGATGGCCTGGTACATGGTGTCGATCATCAGGGTCGACTTGCCGCCGCCGGACACGCCGGTGATGGCCACGAAGAGGCCCAGCGGCACGTCCACCGAAACATTCTTGAGGTTGTTGCCAGTCGCGCCCCTGACGCTCAGCACCTTGCCCTTCTTGCCCTCCCGGCGCTCGGCCGGCATGGCGATGCCCATGCGGCCGGACAGGTACTTGCCAGTGAGCGAATCGGGGTGGTTCAGGATGTCCTGCGGCAGGCCCTCGGCGACGATGTTTCCACCATGGACGCCGGCACCGGGACCGATATCCACGACATAGTCGGCCGTCATGATGGCATCCTCGTCATGCTCGACGACGATGACGGTGTTGCCGATGTCGCGCAGGCGCTGCAGGGTTTCGAGCAGCTTGGCGTTGTCGCGCTGGTGCAGGCCGATCGAAGGCTCATCGAGCACATAGAGCACGCCGGTCAGGCCAGAGCCGATCTGGCTGGCCAGCCGGATGCGCTGACTCTCGCCGCCCGACAAGGTTCCGGAATTGCGCGACATGCTGAGATAGTCGAGGCCGACGGCGACGAGGAAATTCAGTCGCTCGCGGATCTCCTTGAGGATGCGCTCGCCGATCGTCTGCTGGTTCGGCGACAGCTTGGCGGGCAGGGCATCGAACCAGGCGACGGACTCCTTGATCGACTTCTCGGTCACCTGGCCGACATGCAGCCCATCGATCTTGACCGCCAGCGATTCGGGCTTGAGGCGATAACCGCCACAAGCCAGGCAGGGCTTCGCAGACATGTATTTCTCGATTTCCTCGCGCATGCCCGCGCTCTCGGTTTCCTTGTAGCGGCGCTCAAGGTTGCCGATGACGCCTTCGAACGGCTTGGTCGTCTTGTACTGGCGCAGACCGTCGTCATAGACGAAGTTCACTGGCGTCTTGCCTGTGCCGTAGAGCACAGCGTGCTGCACCTCGAAGGGCAGGTCGCTCCAGGCCGTGCCGGTCGAGGCGCCATATTGCTTCACCACGGCAGACAAGGTCTGCAGGTAATAGGGTGCGCTGGTCTTGGACCAGGGCAGGATGGCGCCATCCTTGATCGAGAGAGACGCGTCCGGCACGATCTGGTCGGGGTCGATCTTCTGCTCGGTGCCAAGGCCGTCGCAGACCGGGCAGGCGCCGAACGGGTTGTTGAACGAGAACAGGCGCGGCTCGATCTCGGCGATGGTGAAGCCGGAGACCGGGCAGGCGAACTTTTCCGAGAAGGTCAGCTGGCGCGGGGACCCGTCCTCGCCCTTCTCATCGGCGAATTCGACCAAGGCAATGCCATCCGCCAGCTTCAACGCGGTTTCGAAGCTCTCGGCGAGGCGGCCCGAAATGTCGGAGCCGACCACCAGGCGGTCCACCACGACCTCGATGTCGTGCTTGAACTTCTTGTCAAGGGCAGGGGCCTCCTCGATCTCGTGGTATTCGCCGTCGATCTTGACGCGCTGGAACCCCTTGCGCATCAGGTCGGCCAGTTCCTTCTTGTATTCGCCCTTGCGGCCTCGCGCGATCGGGGCCAGCAGGTAGAGCCGCGTGCCCTCGGGCAGCTCGAGCACCTTGTCCACCATCTGGGACACCGTCTGGCTTTCGATGGGCAAGCCGGTGGCCGGCGAATAGGGTACGCCGACGCGAGCGAACAGCAGCCGCAGATAGTCGTAGATCTCGGTGACGGTGCCGACGGTCGAGCGCGGGTTGCGCGAGGTGGTCTTCTGCTCGATGGAGATGGCGGGGGACAGGCCCTCGATATGCTCGACATCGGGCTTCTGCATCATTTCGAGGAACTGGCGCGCATAGGCGGAGAGCGACTCCACGTAGCGGCGCTGGCCTTCGGCATAGATGGTGTCGAAAGCCAACGAAGACTTGCCCGACCCCGAAAGCCCGGTCATGACGATGAGGCTGTCGCGCGGCAGCTTGAGGTCGATGCCCTTGAGATTGTGCTCGCGGGCGCCGCGCACGATGATCTCACGGTTCAGGCTGGGCTTTGGCGTCATCATTTCAGTCCATGGGTGAAAGCGCCGAAAGGCGACATGGCGGCGGAGTCGGAACAGGGCATCGGCGGCCCATCCAGATAAGCCTGGCGACAAGGAGCTGCAACCAGTGTGCCTGCATGGCCGACCCGGTCAGGGGTCACCTTAGCGTGTCTTCCCGCACCGGACAAAGTCAACTCTGTTCCAGAACATAAGCGGAACAACTCGGATTCGGTCAAGAGTGCAACTGGGTCAGGCCGTGCCAGAGAGACAACAATGCCATGGCGACAAACAGTCCACCGGCGCCGCGGCCGATCCATATGGTCACCTGGGGGTGATCCAGCAATGCATCCCGCCCCTTGCCGGCAGCCAGCGCCAGAGCGCCGTAGACCAAGAGCTGCACTGCTACCGTCATCACGCCCAGCACCAGCGCCTGCGACCAGATCGGCCCGTATTCGGGGCGCATGAACTGCGGGAACACGGCCAGCACGAACAGGTAGGCCTTGGGGTTGAGCAGGCAGGTGACGAGCCCCTGGCGAAACGCCACCCAGTCGGAGCGTGTGGTGGTGCGGCCGATGCTGTCGACGGTGATGGTGCTGCCGAGCAGCGTATAGCCGATCCAGCCCATATAGGCGGCGCCGACAAGGACCATCACCTGGAAGAGTGAGGCGGGGAGCTGGGCCAAGACGCCCACCGCCATTGCGCCGAACAGCGTGTGAACTGCTCCGCCCGCCATGATGCCCCCCACCGCGCTGACGCCAGCCTGCCGGCCGCGGGCCAGCGTGTTGGCGAGCACGAAGAACATGTCCATGCCGGGGACCAAAATGATGCCGAACAGCAAAATGAGGTAGAGCCAGAGGGCCTGGGTGTAATCCATGGGAATTCCGAATGAGCGACAGGCTTGCGGCGAAGCTGCCGACAAACCTGGGGCAGCGCTGCTGACAGGGCGTGTCAGCAGTCGCACGACGCCCTTGACGCTCAATCCGAAGTAGAACATAACAAGAACACATACAGGGGAACTGAAGCTGTTCACAACTGCGCAAAGATGCAGGCGGTGAGCGGCCGGCGGGAGTAAAGTGCCGCCTCTGCGTAAGTGAGCGTCCCGAAGGGCGGTGACCCCGGGACTGAATTGAAAAGGAACAAGCGATGGCAGGCAGTGTGAACAAGGTGATCCTGGTGGGCAATCTCGGTGCCGATCCGGAAGTGCGGAACCTGCCCAGTGGCGGCAAGGTAGTGAACCTCTCGGTCGCCACCTCCGAGAACTGGAAAGACAAGAATACCGGCGAGCGCCGTGAAAAGACCGAGTGGCACCGCGTGGTGATCTTCTCGGAAGGGCTGGCCCGCGTCGCCGAAAGCTATCTGCGCAAGGGCAGCAAGGTCTATCTCGAAGGCCAGTTGCAGACGCGCAAGTGGCAGGACCAGTCCGGCGCCGACAAGTATTCGACCGAGGTGGTGTTGCAGGGATTCAATTCGAACCTGACGCTGCTGGACGGTCGCGGTGACGGGGAAGGCGCCGGCGATGGCGGCGGCTTCCGGGGCGCGGACAATAGCGGCGGCTTCCGCGGCGCGCGTGACAATGGTGGCGGCGGTGGCCAGCGCCCGCGTGCCAATGCCCCAGCCTTCGAGCCCGGCGGCATGGACGACGACATCCCGTTCTAAACCCGGGATGCGCGAGAACGCGGAGCTGATCCGTTGCGGCCGTCAGGCCGTGACGGTTCGGCTGGTGCCGCGGCCGGCAGCTTTTGCAGCATAGAGCGCCGTGTCCGCGTCACGGAACAGCTCCTGGGAGGAGCCGCTCCGGTGGTGGGCAATGCCGATCGACACGCCGACCTGAATCTTCTGGCCCTGCCGGACAACGGGACGCCGCATGGCCTGCACGACCGTCTCGGCCAGTGACTCGGCCTCGGCAACGCCAACTCCGCTTGCCAGCATGATGGCGAACTCGTCGCCGCCGATCCTGGCCACGAGCCTGGCATCGCCACAGGTCTCCGCCAGCCGCTCGGCCACAACCTTGAGGCATTCGTCACCGATGGCGTGGCCGTGCGTGTCGTTGATCTGCTTGAAGCCGTCGACGTCGACCAGCAGCAGCGCGCCGACATCGCCCTTTTGCTCGTCCATCTCGGCGAGCCGGTGCTGGAACAGGCTCCGATTGGCCAGTCCGGTCATCACATCGAATTCGGCCAGGTAGCGCGTGCGGTCGGCGAGCAGCTTTTCCTCGGTAATGTCCTGCTTCATGCCGAAGATGCGAGTGGCCACGCCGTCCCGGCTTTCCACCGCCCCGGTCAGGCGCACCCAGCGGTGCCTGCCCCTGGTGGTGATGATCTCGATGTCGAGCGCGAAATCGCTGCAATTGGCGATGGCCGCAGCGCGGGCCGCTTCCATCTGCCGCCGCGAGGCTTCGGTATAGCAGGCCAGGCTCATTTCACGCGTCACCACCGTGTTGCGCGGGATTTCGAACAGGTCGTAGACGCCATTGGTCCAGGTCAGGCTGCTGTCGCCGAGATTGCACTGCCAGATGCCGATGCGGGCCGTTGCGGAGGCACGGTCGAACAGGCTCCTCCGCTGTTGCTCCATGGCGGCACTGTCGGCAATGGCGGCCTGCTGCACCGCGATCTGGCGACGCTGGCGCTTGACGACGGCCCAGGCGAGCACCTCGCTGGCCAGCGCTGCAATAGCCGTCGCCATTGCCGGGCTGCGAGGGCGCGCGTCGAACAGGCTGAGCAGTTGCGCCGGGTGCTCCGCCTCCGCTGGCAGGCCAATGCCGGCATAAAAGCGCGCCTCGCGCTGTCCGGTATCGGCGATGACCAGCGGACCGGGAGCGGCAGCGGCGCGCTGCTCCAGTGCAGCCAGAGGCGTTTCGATACCGGCGCGGGCAACTAGAGCGGGCCGGCCTGGCAGCAGGTTGCTCAGGCGGGCTCCGTCCACGCGGAGCAACTGGCACAGTCGCCGCAGTCGCGCCGCGACAGGAACGTCGAGATCGTCGGCCGGCTCGGATGAAACGGAGGCAAGGCTGTGCACTTTGTCGTCCCTGGGCAACAGGGAAACGCTAGCGCGGCACGGTTAAGATTTGCTGTTTCACGCCGATCAGCGCGAGAAGGGAACCTCGGCCCGCAGGCTATCGCCACTCTCGACATAGACGACTTCGAAGACGACCTTGATCGCTTCCTCCTGCAGCGTGATCTGCGCTGCGATGCTGAGGTCCTTGCCTTCTTCGTCCTGGTCGCGCTCGCGCAGGTTGAACACCAGCCCGCCGCCCCGCTTCTGACCGACTGCAAGGCCGGTGAAGGTGGCGTTGGAACTCATGGCGGCCTCATAACGTCGGCTCGCCTCGATATAGGCCATGGTGCCGGCAACGGAAAGCTGGGTGCCGGCCAGGGTGCAGCGGCCGCTATAGTTCACCTTGTCCTGGTTGCCCTGGGTGAGCGACAGGCGGCAAACCACCGTCTCGGTATTGGCGCCCACCAGCACGCCGCGACCGCGCCAGTCCCCGATATAGGACTTCAGCAGTGCCACGTCGGCCGGAGCCGCGACAGCCGGGGCAACGCCGCCAGCGCCTAGCAGGCCGACCAGCGCCAGGCTGCGCCACAGGGAACCCAATTTCGTCATTTGCACCAAGCCTCCAGCAAGATCGTGCCCCCCGGCAGATCCGTTCCCACCCATAGCAACGCGGCCGGGTGGCTGCGCCGCCATCTCGACAAGTTGACTGCGCTTTCCAGGTCGCTGGATTGCGGCAGAATCAGCACGCGATGAATCTAAGCGGGCGCTGCGCGTTGCGGCAAGCATGCGATTACGCCTCCGTCCGGGCCGCGGCATCGGGGTCGGCCACCCGCACGCGGATGTTGCCCAGGGGATGGAAGAACTTCCCGGTCCCGATCAGGATCGCGGGCAGCATGAAGAGGTCGCCGATGAGGGCGAGGGCCAGCGAGAGCACGAACAGCGTGCCGAACAGCGCCACCTGGGGCAGTTCCGAAAAGGCGACGATCGCGGTGCCGGCGCAGAGGATCACGGTGGTGGCGACGATGGCGCCGCCGATGCGCTCCATGGTGTGCTTGACCGATGCCGCGTGATCGCGGTGCTCCTGCCGTCGGCCATGCACATAGTGGGACAGGAAGTGGATGGTGTCGTTGACCGCGATGCCGAAGGCGATGGTCAGCGCGATGACCGTGGTGAGCTGCAGGCCGGCATCGGTGGCCCAGAGGTAGGCCTCGGTGCCCAGGATGGGGAAGAGGTTGGGCACGATCGAAGCCAGGGCGACGCGGAAGGAGCCGAAGGCGAAGCCGATCAGGACGATGTTGATGACGACGCTGACGCTGAGCGAGATCTGCAGCGAGCGTACGATGTCGTCGGTGGCAAAGGTGGTCAGCACGCGGAAGCCGCCCACCTCCGCCCCGGCAATGCCGGCCGCGGCGATGTCGTCGGTGATGCCCTGCACCAGCGCCTTGAGGTCGTCGCTGGCGATGATGGTGGGCATGAAGCCGGTGACCAGCCCCTGGCTGCCGTCATCGGTGATGAAGCGCTGGCGCATGAACGGGCCGACCGCCTCGAACACCTCCTCGCGGGTGAAGCCGGTTTCGGTATAGTTGGACAGGCTGGCGGCCGAGATGACCTTGTTGACGCCCAGCCGGGCCTCGACGATGTCGTGTACCTGCCGGATGGTCTCGAAGTCGGCCGCGCCCAGATTCGGGTCGTTTTCCGCCAGCGGTACGCGGACATAGAGCGGGGCGACGCCGCCGACGCCCTCGTCGATGCTCTCCGCCGCCGTCAGGGCCGAGGAATCGGTGGCGATGAAATCCTCGAACGAGAAGCGCGGCTGGATCAGGAAATAGGGGATGAACAGCAGGATGACCGCCATCACCGAGACGATGGTGATCGGCCGCCCGAAGCGGGTCGCCAGTGTCCAGGCCAGCGGCACCGGCGCACTGAGCGCGAAATTGGGTGGCTTGGGCAGCTTGAAGCCCAGCCGCAGGGACAGCTTGAGCAGCAGGGGCATGACCGTCATCAGGCAGACGAACATGATCGCCGAGCCGACCGCGCCGGCGATGGCGAATTCCTGCACTCCCCTGCCGGGCGAGACATAGAGCGAGGTGAAGGCCACCAGCGTCGTCAGCGTCGTCAGGGCGGTTGCTGGGCCCACCAGCTTGAGCGTGGCGTCGACCGCCTTGTTGGGGTCCATGCCGTCGCGCCAATAAGCGAGCCAGTTGAAGATGAAGAACATGGACTCGGCAAACGCCATGACCAGCACCAGCGTGGTGACGATGATGGTGAGGAACGAGAACGAGCCGAACATGAGCAGAACCGTGCCCATGGACCACAACACGGCAATGAAGGGCGTGGCGGCAACCAGCAGGGCGCCGGCAATGGAGCGGAGCGCGAAGAGCGCGATGACGGCGCCGAGCGCGAAGCCGTAGACGGTGAACTTGACCTGGTCGTCTACCGCCGCATTGAGCATTTCGGAGGTCCAGATCGGCGGGCCGGTCAGCTCGATGGCGACGTTTTCGTCCTGATAGGGCGCGATGGTCTCGCGCAGGCTGGCGATCATTGCCTGGGTGCCGTCGCCCCGGGTCATCTCCTGGTTGGGGAACACGATCAGCACCACGCCCGACAGATCGGGGGTGATGAGGTTGCGCATCATCGGATCGTTCTGCTGCAGGTCGCTGAGCGCCCGCGCCACATCGGCGAAATTGTCCATGCCTTCGGGCACGGCCGGGACCGATCCGCCCTGGCCATCCGGCTTGCGGAGGGTGAAGGGCGACATGGTGCCGACGGCGAACTCGTTGAGCTCGAGGTCGAAAGCCAGTTCGCGGATGCGCTCGAGCGTTTCTGGTTCGGTCAGGCGTGGGGAACTGACCAGGACATAGATGTCGTTCTCGAAGGTGCCGAACGTCTCCGACAACTCCCGGTAGGCATCGTAGTGCGGTCCGGATTCGGCATAGACGCGCAGCAGGTCGCCATCGACATTCGCCTTGGGTAGCTGGCTGACACAAAGCAGCGTGAAGGCCAGCGCCAGCAGGGCCATGAGCCGGGGCCGTCGGAGAGTCGTCGTCCCGATATGTTCGAGCCCGAAACCGATGGACCGCTCATGGGTCAGGCGGACCCGGAGGCGGCTGAGATACGAACCCGATGACACTGGAACCCGACTCCGCGAATGCGCGACGATGGGCGCGATTTCTACGGGGTTGCAACGGAGCCGTCCAGCAAGGTGCGTGGCGGCATCAACAGCCGCGTTGGTCTGGTGTCAGATGACCCCAGGCTCCAGAACCGTCAGCGTTCCGGTATCGGTGTCGATACGGACCTGAGCGCCATAGGGCAGGGTGAGCATGGGCTGGGTATGGCCGAAGTCGAGGCCGGCGAGCACCGGCAACGCATCGAGGCCCGATTCTGCCAGCACATCGAGGACCGCCGCTTCGAGCTGTGCCTGATAGTCCCGATCCTGTCCGGGGTCGGCCCGGGCGATCAGCAATCCGGCCAGGCGGGGCAGGATGCCCATCGCCGCATAGTTCCGCAGCCAGTAGCGGACGAATCTCGGCGAAGGGCTATCTTCCGAAGTCTCGAGGAACAGCACTGCACCATCCCAGCTCGTCAGACCGGGCCACCAGGCGGTGCCCTTGACCATTTCCAGCACTTCGGCACAGCCGCCCAGCAAGTGGCCGGTAACGCTGCCGCTCCCCTGCAGCAGCCGCGTCGGGTCGGCGGGATGCAGCAGGCGGGGCGTGTCCTGCGCTCGCGGATCGCCCCATTCCGTCCGTTCGGCGGTCCAGCCTTCGTCGTTTTCCGGGATGACGCCGATCGGCGCGGTCGAGAACAGCGCCTTGCGCACAGCCTCAAGGGTATAGCGATGCATGCCGCCATTCTCGCCGAAGCCTGCCATGATGCTGGGGCCGTAGAACGAGGCCAATCCCGCCGTGTAACAGGCCAGATGCAGGCTGGTCGTGTCGGAAAAGCCGAGGAATACCTTGGGATTGGCCCGGATCACATCAAGGTCGAGATAGGGCAGCAGGCGGATGCAGTCATCGCCACCGATCGTGGCGATGATGCCGGCAATAGTGGGGTCCGCAAAAGCCTGCATGAGGTCGGCTGCCCGGGCCTCTGGATTGCGAGCCAGCCAGTCAGCGGGCGCCAGTGTGTGCGGCATCTCCACGACCTCGACGCCGAAGGCCTGTTCCAGCTGCGCCTTTCCCGCGCGGTAGCGAAGGGGAATGGCGCCAGGTCCGCCCCATGAGGGCGAGACCGCGGCGATCCTGTCGCCCGCAGCGAGCGCTCTGGGCCTGGCAAGGTGGGGCATGTCAGTCGGTCCGGTTGCAGTGGGGTTATCGGTAGCATGCGCTACCGGCCGTGCCCATGCTTGCCTCCGGCACGCAGATCAGGCGCCGAGTGCGCTCCGGTTCTCGGTGAGGAAGTCTGCCAGCGCTTGTGGCTTACTGCCGGAGAAGCGTTCGACCGTGTCGGTCGTGATGGCGTGGTACCCTGCGGCGGCGTCGCGGTCGAATGCCACGAGGAGTTGCGCCATGAAGCTGGGCACGCCTGCTGCCTCCAGCCCCGCACGCAGTTGTTCGCCAGTGAGGCCGACCCTGACGATCGTCTTGCCGGAGAAACGGGTATAGAGCCCTGCCACTTCCTCCTGACCGATGGGGGCGGGGCCGGTGACGTCGTAAGCTTCCTTGCCGGTGGCCGAAAGCAGGGCGCCGGCGGCGGTGCGTGCGGCGTCGGCGCGCGTGACATAGTTGCGACCGGCGCCGTCTGTGGCATCGAACAGCTGGGCGCTCGCCAGCGCCGACTGCGCGCCGAAAATCACCATTTCCGCATAGATGTGATTTCGCAGCAGGGTGAAATCGAGGCCGGAGGCGGCAATGGCCTGCTCGGTCCAGTAGTGATCGGCAATGCCGCCAACGCTGGCATTGGGGCGGGGATTGGGTGCGGAGGTATAAACAAGATGGGCCACGCCCGCAGCGCCCGCGGCGGCGACGGCCGCTGCCTGGTGAGCGGCGCGATTGCCGGCGACGGTGCTGACCAGCAAGGCGCGCTGGATGCCGGCGAATCCGCTCGAGAGACTGGCTGCATCATCGAAATCGAGATGGCGGATCTCGACGCCGCGCTCGGCCAGATCGGCCAACCTGGCGGTGTCCCGGGTACCGGCGACGATGCGAGTGGCGCCGCGCGCCAGCAGTTCCTCGACAACGAGCCGGCCAAGATGGCCGCCGGCGCCTGTGACCAGCAGAGTGTCATCCTTGAATTGCGACATGTAGAACGCTCCTGTGTTGCACAACCCTCTCTTGCGGCACATGCCGGAGGAGAGTAAGTATCGATTGGAGAGTGCTACTTAGAGAGTTCCAACTGCCTGCGAAAGAAGGCACTTTCTTCGCACAAGGGCACCCGGGAGTGACCTGGTCATTCGCAATTTGTCAGAGGAAGCGGCGCTCTATGTCGAGCGCTGGAATGCCAGCGTCGGAGGCCCGACGAGCGATTGCCCGGTTCGGGGCGTGCTGGACAAGATCAGCGACAAGTGGAGCATGCTGCTGGTGATGACGCTGGCATCGGGCCCGCGGCGCTTCAACCAGCTGCGCCGCGATGTGGCCGATATCTCCCAGAAGATGCTGACGCAAACCCTGCGCGACCTGCAGCGCGATGGCATGGTCGCCCGGCAGGTGTTCGATACCAAGCCGCCCTCGGTGGAATATCGACTGACGCCGCTCGGCGAGTCCATCATCGTGCCCTTCGGGCACCTGATCGCCTGGGCGAGCGAGAACCATCCCCGCATAGACGCCTCGCGCCAGATTTTCGACGAAGCTTAGGCCCGGGCACGCATCTGGTCGCGGAACCCGCGCATGCCGACCAGCTCGAAGCCTTGCTCGGCGAGGAAATCCTTGGCCCAGCCGGATTTGAACAGGTTGTATTCAGCGAGCCGCAGCGGCGCGTCGTCCGAGAACATGGCGAAATCGCCCGGCCCGGTGAAGTGGAAGGCGCCCCAGTTGAGCCCCGGCACGGCCCGGTCGAGAATATCAGAATAGTCGCTGGCGGTGGGGGCCATGTTGCCGAAGGGCGTGGTGAGATAGCGCTGGAAGTCGGGATTGCCGCGCGCTGCGAGCTGGGCATGGACCGGGCCGAAATCGAAACCCTGGGGCGCCATGCGGCCGACGTCGCGCGTCAGCACGATCGGCAGATCGAACTCGGCTCCGAGCCTTGCATAGATGTCGACGAATTCGGGCTGCCACACGGTCCCCATGTGGGAATCGAGGTGGGTGACGTCGATGCCGGCCTCGAGCGCGGTGGTGATCTGGGCGCGCAGCTCGGCCTCGACCGCTGCGGGATCGGCGCCTCGCGCCTCGGCCACGCTGCGCCAGAAAAAGCCGTCCTTGTCGGTCAACCCATTGGGTGCCACGCCGGTCAGCGGGCGCCAGCGGAAGGGCGGGAATTCGGCCGTGAGCGTCAGGTGGACGCCGACGCTCAGCTCCGGCCGGTCCCGGGCAATGGCGGCGATCTCGGGAAACCAGGGGCAGGGGACCATCACCGATCCCGCCGTGACGATCCCCGCATCTGACAGCTCGACGAAGGCCATGTTGGCGCCATGGCTGCCGCCGAGATCGTCGTGGTGGATGACAAGCGTGCGCTTTGCGGATGTGTCGGTCATGGGGGCACCTGGTTGGGATGGGGTCGAATCGGATGCTGGTGGGGAAGATATACGAGCCAACCCCCGCGTGGCGCGGCTGCACCCCTGGGTAACGGCGCTCGACACCCATCTTCGCCATCAGGAGGCCGTCGGGGACGCACCTAATGCAGAGGTTCCACGATCAAGTAGATGACCAACCGATGCAGAAGGCGATCGTGGTCGATGCGACGCCGAATATTCTCGATGCCAGTCCAACAAGTGGCGCGCGACCGTTAGACTAGCGCTCGCGCTTGTCCAGGGGAGCTAAGCCCTCGTTGCGAAGCGTTCACGAGCCTCTTCGATTTCGTGTCGGTGCGCGAGCGCCCAGCGCGCCATTTCCAGAGCCGGCTCCAGCAGAGAGTGGCCCAATCCAGTCAGCTCATAGTCAACGCGAGGCGGGATCGTTGGAGTGACAATCCGTGCAATCACCCCGTCTCGCTCAAGGTCCCTCAATGCTGCGGTGAGCGATTTCTGCGTGACCGTGCCGAGGGCGCGTTTCAGGTCGGAAAAGCGCCGGGGATGCTCGACCAGAAGCTCCACAATCAGCATGGCCCATTTAGGCGAGAGGGCAGGAAATATATCGCGGACCGACTTGCAGGTCAGGTCGTCATGGCCTGAGGCTGGTTTCATTCGGGGTACCACCGTATCGAAAAAGTGCCGTCTTGAGAGCTTCTGAGCAAGGCACATATGGTTCGTAAGTTACTGCTTGTAACCAACACGACCTCAAATCGGAAGCCAGCCCATGCCCAAACTTTACCGTCTCGATGCCTCCATCCGCGCGGTGGGATCCGTGACCCGCAGTCTAGCCGACGCGTTCGTTGATGGCGCCGATGGCGCTTTCTCGGACGTGATCCGTCGCGAGGTGGGAGTCACTCCGCTGCCCGCATCAGCGTGGCGCGACGCCGTCACGTCGGCGTGGACACCACCCGAGCAGCTCACAACGGCTCAGGAGAATGCGCGCTTGCTCGCCGCTGAACTGGCCGATGAACTGATGTCGGCGGACGTGCTCCTCTTGGCCATTCCGCTCTACAATTTCGGGGTCGCGCACCATGCAAAGGCATGGATCGACCTCGTTCTTTCCGAGCCTCGCTTCGTGCCAGGTGCAACGCGGCCACTTGAGGGACGCGCGGGTTACCTCATGACCGCACGCGGCGGAGGGTACGGCCCAGGAACGCCCAGGCATGGCTGGGATCACTCGACGCCCTACCTGCAGCGCATTCTGAAGGACCAGTGGGGACTCGACCTTACCCCTGTCGAGGTGGAACTCACCTTGGCTGACGTGACTCCTGCCATGGAGGCGCTGCGCCCACTGGCGGCTGAGAACCTGCGCGACGGACTTGCCCAGGCGAAGCGTCTCGGAGCGACCGCAGCAGGCCGCCTCAAACCTCCATTGATGGAGCGCCTTGGATGAAAGCTGTCTGCCCAGGCAGTCTACGCGACTGCAACAGCTGACACCGTCGAGCGGAATGGGGTGCGCACGAGAGACCTCATGGTGAGCCTGTCGAACCAGGAGGTCGGCCACACGAATCCCTGCCACGACCTCCTCCTTCGACAGGCTCAGGATTAGGTCTGCTGGAGTTTTGGAAGGCCGGCTGCGGCCTCCCTAACTTTACGGTGACGCCGATCTTACGCGATCAGCCGCGATAGAAGATGTGCTGTCCGATCTGCTTGAGCTTCTGCATCTTTGGAGCCCAGTTCGGATTCACGTAGCTGGCATGGTAGTGTGTGGCCAGGTGAAGCTCGGCGACCAGTGGCTCGCTGTCAGTCGCTTTTTCGGCAATCTCCAGCGCCAGGTTCCAGGCCTTGGTCTCGCTGCGCCTTTCGGCAACGCCATCGCAGGCGAAAGAGAACTGGCAGGCGTTGCGCATGTGCTTGTTCTGGTAGACGACGCCGCAAATGCTGTCGGGATAGCGCTGGTCGGCAACGCGGTTGAGAATGACCTGAGCGACGGCCATTTGGCCATCGCGGCTCTCGCCGCGGGCTTCGTAGTATATTGCGGTCGCAAGACAACCGGTCTCTGTGGCACCGGGCGCAGCCTGAGCGCTGGTCGTGGTGGCCATCGTTGCCGCAACGGTGGTGAAGGCAAGCACTGTCAGTATGGAGAAGTCCTGGCGGAAGTTTCGTTTAGCCAGGAGTGAGAAAAGCCGCATTTGTTTTGGAACCGCTTGGTTAGTCGTGGAGTTTAAGTTTGTTGCCCCTTGCGAAGCGGGGCGCTTAGACAACCGAGAAGCGGGCACAATCGGGCGGACTGGGTTCGAGCTAAGGGTCATTCCCTGGCCGGATTGTGGCAGGCGCCGGTGTGACGGCTGCTGCTGCCGTTGCTCTCGACGCGTCTATCCTGTCATGACCTCGTCCTTCGACAGGCTCAGGATGAGGTCTGCTGGGGCTCTGGAACGCCGGCCTCGGTCTTTCCGATGGGAAGAACTGATCTCCACAGCTTCTGCCCGCGAAAATTCGCAATTTCCTGTGGTTTCCGCTATCTAGAGCCCAGCATAACCAACGTAGAATCACCCCAGTGACCGATACGCCTCAGAACGGAACCGGCGCGCCGCCGCCCTCCGATATTTCGCCGATCACCATCACCGACGAGATGCGCAAGTCCTATCTCGACTATGCGATGAGCGTGATCGTCAGCCGTGCGCTGCCCGATGTGCGCGACGGCCTGAAGCCGGTGCACCGGCGTATCCTGTTCTCGATGAGCGAGAACGGCTACGAGTACAACAAGCCCTATCGCAAATCGGCCCGCGTGGTCGGCGACGTGATCGGTAAATACCATCCGCACGGCGACAGTGCCGTTTACATGGCGTTGGTCCGCATGGCGCAGGACTTCTCCATGGGCGAGCTGCTGGTGGAAGGGCAGGGCAATTTCGGCTCGGTCGACGGCGATATGCCGGCGGCCATGCGCTACACCGAAGTGCGCATGCAAAAGATCACCAACGCCCTGCTCGACGATCTCGACAAGGATACGGTGGATTTCCGCGACAACTACGATGGCTCCGAGCACGAGCCGGTCGTGCTGCCGGCGCGCTTCCCCAACATGCTGGTCAATGGCGGCAGCGGCATTGCCGTGGGCATGGCGACGAACGTGCCCACCCACAATCTGGGCGAGACCATCGACGCCGCATTACTGATGCTGGACAATCCTGCCGCTCTCACCGAGGAGCTGATGGAAGTGATGCCGGGGCCGGATTTCCCGACCGGCGGTATCATCCTGGGGCGGGCCGGCATTCGTTCCGCCTATGAAACCGGGCGTGGTTCGGTGCTGGTGCGCGGGCGCGTCGCCATCGAGGAAATCCGCAAGGAGCGCGAGGCGCTCGTCATCACCGAACTGCCCTATCAGGTCAACAAGGCGACGATGGTCGAGAAGATCGCCGAACTGGTCCGCGACAAGCGGATCGAGGGCATCGCCGACATGCGCGACGAATCCTCGCGCGAGGGCATGCGCGTGGTCATCGAGATCAAGCGCGACGCGCTCCCCGATGTGGTGCTGAACCAGCTCTATCGCTTCACGGCGCTGCAGTCTTCCTTCGGCTGCAACTTCGTTGCGCTCAATGGCGGCAAGCCGCAGCTGATGAACCTGCGCGAAATCCTGCAGGCCTTTATCGACTTCCGCCACGAAGTGGTGACGCGCCGTGCCCGCTTCCTGCTCAACAAGGCGCGCGACCGCGCCCATATCCTGGTGGGCCTGGCTGTCGCGGTGGCCAATATCGACGAGGTCATCGCCCTGATCCGCACCGCGCCCGATCCGGCGACGGCACGCGAGCAGCTCAAGACAAGGCGCTGGCCGGCGCAGGACGTGGCGCCGCTGATCGCGCTGATCGACGACCCGCGCCACCGCATCAACGAGGACGGCACGTTCAACCTCAGCGAGGAACAGGCGCGCGCCATCCTCGAGCTGCGCCTGGCGCGCCTGACGGCGCTCGGCCGCGACGAAATCGGCGACGAGCTCAACGGACTGGGCGCCGAGATCGAGGATTACCTCGAAATCCTGCGCTCGCGCGAACGGGTGGTGGAGATCATCCGCAACGAGCTGACGGAGATCAAGGAGCAGTTCGCCAGCCCCCGCCGCACCGAGATCTCCGACGTGCTCGGCGATTTCGACGACGAGGACCTGATTGCCCGTGAAGACATGGTGGTGACCGTCTCGCATGAGGGCTACATCAAGCGCGTGCCGCTCTCGACGTATCGGGCGCAGAACCGCGGCGGCAAGGGCCGCTCAGGCATGGCAACGCGCGAGGCGGACTTCGTCTCGCGGCTGTTCGTGGCCAATACCCATACCCCGGTGCTGTTCTTCACCGACCGCGGCATCGCCTACAAGCTCAAGGTCTGGCGCCTGCCGCTGGCCCAGGCCAATGCCCGTGGCAAGGCGCTGATCAACATCCTGCCGCTCGAACAGGGCGAAAGGCTGACCACGATCATGCCGCTGCCCGAGGACGAGACCAGCTGGGCCAATCTCGACATCATGTTCGCCACCACCCGCGGCACGGTGCGGCGCAACTCGCTGGCCGACTTCGTCGAGGTGCGCCAGAACGGCAAGATCGCCATGAAGCTCGACGAGGGCGACCAGATCGTCGGCGTGGAGACGGCGACCGCCAATGACGACGTGCTGCTGACCACCGCCATGGGGCAGGCCATCCGCTTCCGCACCGACGACGTGCGGCTGTTCAAGGGCCGCGACTCCATGGGCGTGCGCGGCATCCAGCTGGCCGAGGGCGACAAGGTCATTTCCATGGCCGTCATCAACCATTCGGAGGCCACGGCAGAACAGCGCGCCGCCTATCTCAAGCGCAGCCGTGCGATGCGCGGTGAAGTGGAGGCCGAAGAGCCCGCAGCCGATGAAGCTGGCGTCGAGGTCGGAGAGCTGGATCAGGAGCTCTATGCCAAGATGGGGGCGCAGGAGCAGTTCATCCTCACCATCTCCGAAAATGGCTACGGCAAGCGGACCTCCAGCCACGAATACCGGATCACCGGTCGTGGCGGTAAGGGCATCGTGGCCATGGCCGTCAACAAGCGTAACGGCAACCTGGTGTCGAGCTTCCCGGTCGAAGACAGCGACCAGATCATGCTCATCACCGATGGCGGACAGACCATCCGCCTGCCGGTGGGCGGCGACAAGCCGATCCGCATCGTGTCGCGCGGCTCGCAGGGCGTCATCGTCTTCGATACGGCCGAGGACGAAAAGGTGGTCTCGGTCGAGCATATCAAGGAGTCCGAGGGCGAAGAGCCCGGCGAGATCGAGGGCGGCGGCCCCATCGAGCCGGATGCGCCCGATACGCCGGATGCTCCGGCGGGCGAATAGGAAATGGGGCGCTTCGGCGCCCCTTTTGCTGGCTAGATGAAGCGCTCGGGGGCGGGGCCGAGATCCTGGCCGATGGTTTGTGGCCGGGTGCCGTTGCTACCCATGCGGACCAGGCGCGGGATGGTGCTGTGGGTCTGGCGCGCGCGCCGCATCGGCTGGCCAGCGGCGTCGCGCGGATGATCGCCATAGTCGTTGGCGTAGTCATCCGACGGCAAGCAGGTCCAGACCAGGATGAAGATGAAGCCCAGCGGCACGAAGTAAAGCAGATACCACCAGCCGGAGCGCCCGGTATCGTGCAGCCGGCGCACCGTTACCGTGACGCTGGGTATCGCATGGAACAGGGCGGCGAAGGCGGTGAGCGGGCCAAGTTCGGCGGATGTGAAGGGGACGCCGGCGAGCCAGGAGTCGGCAAAGACGGCAGCAGCGCCGACGAGCAAGCTGAGCAGGAAATAGAGCCAGTATTGCGCGCGTGTACTGCGGCCCGAGAGTTCGAAATATCGCAGCAGGCCGTCGAAATAGGAGCGCATCCAGCTACCCACGAGGATGTGTCGAACCTTATGGCTAGCGGGATCATGCTAATTATTTGCTGTCCCAGGTAGTTAACACCCGGTTCAGCTGCCTGCATCCTGCTGCGGGAGGCGTTCTTGCTGATGCTTCGCCCGGCATGATAGGCGATCGTATACAGAGGGCGTGTCGGTGCCCGTTCTGAGGGAAACAGGCGGAGTGCTCCCTTCCGCTGGTGGAGCATGACCATGAGCGATATGCTTCAGCATCCGCAGAGCCGGCAACTGTCAACCGGCTATGCGTCCCTCCTGCGGCTGCCTGTGCCGCGCCGTCTGGCGCTGGCCAGCATTCCGGCCGATCTGGCGGACTGGCTTGACTATGCGGCGGTGATCGCACTCCTGGTCTTTGCCTGGGGTGAAGGGCCAGTGGCGCTGGCAATCTTCGCATTTGTGCTGACCTTGCCCTATGTAGCGGTAGGGCCGCTCCTGGCTGTCTATGTCGATCGCACGCCGCTGGCGCGGGTTCTGGTGCTGAGCAATCTCGGCCGGGCGCTGACCACGCTGGCCCTGGTGGTAGCCCCCGGCACCGCCGCGGTGCTGGCGCTGGTATTTCTCCGCGCCTGCGTCGATTCCGCCTTTGGTCCGGCGCGGCAGGCGGCCATCCAGGCCTCGACGCCGCCCGAGATGTTCGGCACAGCCAACGGCCTGCATCATGCGATCAACCAGACCTCCAAGATCGCCGGCCCGGCACTAGGAGGCCTGCTGCTGGCCGTCATCCCCGCGCAGGCGGTTTTCGGCATCAACGCCGTCCTGTCGCTGGTCGCCGCGGCGCTGGTCTGGGGCATCGCCCTGCCGGTGACGGCCAATCCCGCGGCGGAAGGACCCTCCCGTTTCCTGACCGATCTCTCCGCCGGCGTCGCCGAGTTTCGTCGCAGCCGGCTCCTGCTCGCCGCTCTGGTCTTTTCGTCCGTCGCCTACTTCGCTTTCTTTCTCTACGACGCGCTGATCGCCCTGCTGACCCAGGAGTTCGGCCTGGGCGCCACAGCCTTCGGCATCAGTATCGCCGCATCGGGCGGCGGGGGACTGCTGGGTGCGCTGTTGGCCGGACGCGCGGCGGCCCGTTGGCCGATGCCGACCATGATCCTGGCCGCCATTTTTTCCGGTCTCGTAACCCTCTCGCTCGCGTCCTGGGCCATGGCGGGCCATGCGCTGCCCGAGCTGGTCTTCTACGCGGTCATGGCGCTTGCCGGCGGCAGCACGGCGTTCATGCTCGTGCCCTATCGCACCATTGTGCAGTCCGAGGCCCCGCCGGACCGCATCGCCCGGGTCTTCGCAGCGGGGGAGGCCGTCATCATGGCAGTGATGCTCTCCGCGCCATTCATCGGCAGCGCGATCGCAGCCGCCTATGGGACCCCGGTTGCCTTCGCCGCGGGGGGCGCGATGCTGGTCGCACTGGGCCTCGCCAGCGGCCTCGTTCTTGCGCTGTCGCGGCGTGCATGACAGAAACCGCGTAGTGAGGAGACTGCGTCATGACACATCTGGTGGGCTTTTATCCCGGCTCGTTCGACCCGCTGACCAACGGGCATCTCGATGTCATCGAACGCGCCTGCAAGCTGGTGGACACGCTGGTGGTGGCCGTCGGCATCAGCGCCACCAAGAAGAACCCACTGTTCGCCCATGAAGATCGCATCGCTATCCTCGAGCAGGTGCTGGGCCCGGTGGGCAAGCGCACCGATACCGAATTCAGCATTGTCGATTTCTCGGGGCTGATGGTGAACGCGGCGCGCGAACACGGCGCCAAGCTGATCATCCGCGGCCTGCGCGATACGACCGACTACAATTACGAGATGCAGATGGTGGGCATGAATGCCCAGATGGCGCCCGACCTGCAGACCGTGTTTCTGCCATCCAGCCCGCCGGTGCGGCATATCTCGGCCACATTGGTGCGGCAAATCGCAGAAATGGGAGGCGACATTTCTGCCTTCGTCCCGCAAATCGTTCTAAAGGCCCTGAAAAGCAAATGACTCTTTCCCGTCGCCTGTTTAGCGCTCTCGTTATCGGTGCAACCGCGCTGACTGCCGCTCCCGCCATCGCCCAGACCGGTACGCCGCATCTCATTCTGACGCTCGAGAGCGGTCAGGTCGATATCGAGCTGATGCCCGAGCTGGCGCCCAAGCATGTCGAGCGGGTGGTGACACTCACCGAAGAGGGCGCCTATGACGGGGTGGTGTTCCATCGCGTGATCGACGGCTTCATGGCCCAGACCGGCGACGTCAAGTTCGGCAAGACCGGCGGCGCCGAGTTCGACCTGTCCATGGCCGGCATGGGCGGATCGGACTTGCCCGATGTCGAGGCCGAGTTCAACGACGAGAGCTTCCAGCGCGGTGTGCTCGGCGCTGCGCGCTCGCAGGACCCCAACTCCTTCAACTCGCAGTTCTTCATCACCACGGCCGACGCGAGCTTCCTCGACGGGCAGTACACCGTGTTCGGCAAGGTCGTCAGCGGCATGGAACTGGTCGACGCGCTGGAAAAGGGCCCGCAGGAACAGAATGGCGCCGTTGCCAATCCCGACCAGATCGTTTCGGCGGCGATCGAGTACAGGTAAGAGATACCCCCACCTAACCTCCCCCTGAAGAGGGGGAGGAATCCGGGCGGTGGGTGTGACGCGATCGTGGGCCGGCTTGCGCCCTCCGCCCAATGGCCTTACATGCGGGCCACGTTTCTCAAGCGAAAGTTGCACCCATGGCCGAATACGAAGATCCGGAAAACACGCTCGTCATCGAAACCACCAAGGGCAATGTCGTTATCGCCATGCGTCCCGACCTGGCGCCCAACCACGTTGCTCACATCAAGAAGCTGGCACGTGAGGGCTTCTACGATGGCATAGTGTTCCACCGGGTGATCGATGGCTTCATGGCCCAAACCGGCTGCCCGCAGGGTCGTGGCACCGGCGGCTCGAAGTATCCCGACCTCAAGCAGGAATTCAGCGCCGAGCCGCATGTCCGTGGTACCGCTTCGATGGCGCGGGCGCAGAACCCCGACTCGGCCAATTCCCAGTTCTTCATCTGCTTCGACGATGCACCCTTCCTCAACAAGCAGTATACCGTCTGGGGCAAGGTCATCGAGGGCATGGACAATGTCGACCAGATCAAGCGCGGCGAGCCGGTCATCAACCCGGACAAGATGCTCTCGGTCAAGGTCGCTGCCGACATCGCAGCCTAGGATCATCGCGCATCCGTCGGCCTGAGCCAGGGCCGACGGTGCAATTGGGGGCTGGCATGCGTTTGCTGATCATCGCCATGCTTGGTCTGGCTACGGGTTCCGTGCAGGCAAGCGAGATCTATCGGTGTGCCGATACCGAAGGTGAAATCGCGCTCGCCTTCGAATACGATGCGGGGGCTGTCGAACCATTCGCCTGGGTCGAGATGCAGCTCACCGGCGACTTTGGCATCTCCACTGATCCAACCCATCGCAACTTCGATGGCGAGTTCGTGTCGGACCATTATGTTGGCGAGGATTTCATCGGCGCCGATCTCAAGGTGCACGTCAACTCGCTTCCCGTCATGCAGTTCCGAATCGTGCGCGTCAGTGAGGGGGCGCACGAGCTCATGACTGGTGGCGTCGGAGTCGGTGGAGGCGGGGTCTGGTCGGTCATCTGCCAATCCGAGTTGCAGACACAATAGCAAAGCGGCAACACTGCAGCGCTCGACGCGGCCTGCTGCAGGACTTCCGCCATTCCAGCATTTCGTCGCACATCGGGCAGTGCTAGGGACGGCTTATGCGCGTTTCAGAATTCGACTTCGAGCTGCCCGAGAGCCTCATTGCCCTGCACCCCGCCGAGCCGCGCGACAGCGCCCGGCTACTGGTGGTCGATCCGGTGCAGGGGCTGTCGGACCGCCACATTCCCGACCTGCTCGAGCTGCTCAGGGCCGGCGACGTCCTGGTGGTCAACGACACGAGGGTATTGCCGGCCGAGCTACGCGGCACGCGGGTCCGCGGGGAAAGCCGCGCCAGTGTTTCCTTCAACCTGCACAAGCGGGTCGACGCCTTCACCTGGCGCGCCTTTGCACGCCCCGCCAAGAAGCTGGCCCTGCTCGATCGCCTCGAACTGGGCAACGGTCAGGCGGAGGCGCTGGTGGCCCGCGTGGCCGGCAGAGGCGAAACAGGTGAGGTGACGCTCGAGTTCGAGCTGGGCGGGGCGCAACTGGACGAGGCGATCAAGTCGCACGGGGCCATGCCGCTGCCGCCCTATATCGGCGCCAAACGCGACGTGGAAGAACGCGACCTGGTGGATTACCAGACGGTCTATGCGGCCGAGGACGGCGCCGTCGCCGCGCCGACGGCGGGCCTGCACTTCACCGAACGGCTGCTGCAGCAGATCAGCGACATGGGCGTCACCATCGAGCGGGTCACGCTGCATGTCGGGGCAGGGACCTTCCTGCCGATGAAGGTGGAGGACAGCGAAGAGCATGTCATGCATGCCGAATGGGGTGAAATCGACCAGGCGACGGTGGAGCGCATCCTCGCCCGCAAGGCGGCGGGTGGCCGCGTCGTCGCCGTGGGCACCACCAGCCTGCGCCTGCTGGAAACGGCGTCGCGGGCGACCGGAACGCTGCAGCCCTTCACGGGCGACACCGATATCTTCATCACGCCGGGGTTTCGCTTCGCCACCGTGGACGCGTTGATGACCAACTTTCACCTGCCCAAGTCGACGCTCTTCATGCTGGTCAGCGCCTTTGCCGGGCTCGATGTGATGAAGCAGGCCTATGCCCATGCGATACGCGAGGGTTACCGGTTCTATTCCTATGGCGATGCATCGCTGCTGCTGCGGGCGAAGCAGGGGTGAGGAGGGGCGCCAGGCGGTGCCCGACCTCGTCCTTCGACAGGCTCAGGATGAGGTCTTCGACAGGCTCAGGACGAGGTCTTCGACAAGCTCGGGATGCGGTCTCCGCGGGCTCAGGATGAGGGCCACCTATGCAAAGCAGACCTCATGGTGAGCCTGTCGAACCACGAGGTCGTGGCGATGAGCGGTGTTGTGAGCCAGGCTTCAACCCGCTAGAACCCGCGCCATGGACGCTCCGATCAAACAAGTCAGCTTCACTCTTTCGGCCGCCGACGGCATGGCGCGGCGCGGGCGGATCGACACGCCGCGCGGCGACATCCAGACGCCGGCCTTCATGCCGGTGGGCACGGCCGGAACGGTCAAGGCGATGTATCCCGAGCAGGTGCGCGACACCGGCGCCGATATCCTGCTGGGCAATACCTATCACCTGATGCTGCGGCCCGGCGCGGAGCGCGTCGCGAGCCAGGGCGGCCTGCACGATTTCATGGACTGGCAGCGCCCCATCCTCACCGATAGCGGCGGCTTCCAGGTGATGTCGCTGGCGCAGTTGCGCAAGCTGACTGAACAGGGCGTGACCTTCCGCAGCCATATCGACGGCTCGAGCTATGAGCTGACGCCGGAGCGCTCGATCGAGATCCAGACGCTGCTCGACAGCGACATCATCATGCAGCTCGACGAATGCCTGAAGCTGCCGGCCGAGCGCAAGGAGATGGAGCGCGCCATGGAGCTGTCGCTCCGCTGGGCCGAGCGCTCAAAGACCGCGTTCAACAATCAGCTTAACCGGGCCCTGTTCGGCATCGTGCAGGGCGGTGACGACCCGGAGCTGCGCGCGCGCTCGGCGCAGGGGCTCAAATCCATCGGCTTCGACGGCTATGCAGTGGGCGGGCTGGCTGTGGGCGAGCCGCAGGAGGTGATGTTCAGGGTGATCGAGGAGATCACGCCGGAACTGCCGGCGGATCGCCCGCGCTACCTGATGGGCGTCGGCAAGCCGGACGATATCCTGGGTGCCATCGGCCGCGGCATCGACATGTTCGACTGCGTACATCCAACTCGCGCCGGGCGGCACGGGCATGTCTATACCCGGTTCGGCGTCATCAACCTCAAGAATGCCCGGCACCGTGACGATCACCGGCCGATCGACGAGGCCTCGCCCAACCCCAATTGCCGTCGCTGGAGCAGGGCGTACCTTCATCATCTCGTTAAGACAGAAGAGATTTTGGGCGCCATGATCCTTTCCCAGATCAACCTCGCCTATTATCAAGAGCTGGTGCAGGGCTGCCGCGGGGCGATCGAGGGCGGCCGCTTCACCGATTTCGCGGCAGAGACGCGCGCGGCCTGGGCCGCCGGCGACCTGCCGGTCCTGTAACGTTCAAAGGAAGTTCCGACATGGCAAAAGCTGGGCGCAAGGCAAGTTTTGCAAGCCTCGACAAGCACCGCAAGCGCCTCGAGGAGCAGCCGATGCGCGTGCAGTTCGCCGTGGACCCTAACCGCTTCAAGCGCTATTCGGCGACCGGGGCGGGCATCCTGCTCGACTATTCGAAGAACCGCATCGATGAAGACACGATGGCCGCCCTGTTCGACCTGGCGCGGGCCGCCGGGGTCGAGGAGCGGCGCGACCAGAGGTGCGAGGGCGAGCACATCAACATTACCGAGGACCGCGCGGTGATGCATATGGCCCTGCGCTATCAGGGCGAGCATCCCGTGCCGGTCGATGGCAAGGATGTCATGCCCGATATCCGCGCCGTGCTGGCGGCGATAGAGGCCTATACCAGCGCCGTCCGCTCAGGCGAAATCCGCGGCCATGGCGGCGAGCAGTTCACCGACGTGGTCAATATCGGCATCGGCGGCTCCGATCTCGGGCCGGCCATGGTGACGCTGGCGCTCGAGCCCTATACGCGGCCGGACCTGCGGGCGCACTACGTCTCCAATGTCGACGGCGCCCATATCCACGATGTGCTGAAGCGCCTCGACCCGAAAAAGACGCTGTTCATCGTCGCTTCCAAGACCTTCACCACCGACGAGACCATGACCAATGCCGGCTCGGCGCGCGACTGGATCGCCGATACGCTGGGCGAGGAGGCCGTGCCCAACCATTTCGCGGCGGTGTCCACCAACATCCCCGCCTGCGCCAAATTCGGCATTCGCGAGGACCGGATCTTCGGGTTCTGGGACTGGGTCGGCGGACGCTATTCGGTATGGTCGGCCATCGGGCTGCCGATTGCGCTGGCCGTGGGCTACGACAATTTTGCCAAGTTCCTGGCCGGTGCCGACGCCATGGATCGCCATTTCCTCTCGGCGCCGCTCGAGGACAACCTGCCGGTCATCATGGCGGTGCTGGGCGTCTGGTATCGCAATGTCTGGGGCTTTTCGACCCATGCCGTGCTGCCCTACGACCAGCGCCTGAGCCGTTTCCCCGCCTACCTGCAGCAGCAGGACATGGAGAGCAACGGCAAGTCGGTGACGCTGGCCGGCAAGCCGGTGGGCTGGTCGACCGGACCGATCGTCTGGGGCGAGCCGGGCACCAATGGCCAGCACGCCTTCTACCAGCTCATCCACCAGGGCACAGATGTTATTCCCTGTGATTTCCTGATCGCCGCCAGGCCGCATGAGAGCCTGCCGCCGCACCATGACAAGCTCGTCGCCAATGTGCTGGCGCAGTCCGAGGCGCTGATGCTGGGCAAGACCGAGGCGGAAGTGGTTGCCGACCTCAAGGCGCAGGGCATGGACAAGGCCGCGATCAAGGCGCTGACGCCGCACAAGGTGTTCCCCGGCAATCGCCCGTCCAACACGCTGTTCTATGAACAGCTGACACCCGAGACGCTGGGGTCGCTCGTGGCGCTCTACGAGCACAAGGTGTTCACCCAGGGCGTGATCTGGAACGTCAATTCCTACGACCAGTGGGGGGTCGAACTGGGCAAGCAACTGGCCAAGGCGCTGCTGCCCCAGGTCGAGGGGAAGCAGAGCGGGGAGGGGCACGACAGCTCCACCCAGGGCCTGCTGGCCTATTACCTCGCCAATAAGGGCTGAGCGCTTGACCATCACTACTGAGGACCAGCTCGAAAGGCTCAAGGCTATCGGGCGGATCTGCGCCATCACCCGCGACGCCATGGCCTCGGCCATGCGCCCAGGCATGACCACCGCCGAACTGGACCAGATCGGCGCCAAGCTGCTTGCCGAGCATGGTGCGCGGTCGGCGCCCGTGCTGACCTATGATTTTCCCGGCGCGACCTGCATCTCGGTCAACGAGGAGATCGCGCACGGCATTCCCGGTGAGCGCGTGCTGCGCGAAGGCGACCTGGTCAACATCGACGTATCGGCCGAGAAGGACGGAATTTTCGCCGATTGCGGCTCGTCCTTTGTGCTCGGCACCGGCGACAAGCGGCTCGTGGCGCTCTGCCGCGACGGCAAGAAGGCGATGTGGGCCGGCATCAACGTCGTTCGGGCCGGCGCACCGCTGGCCGATATCGGCGAGGCGATCGGCAAGTTCGCCAAGAAGGGCGGCTATACGCTGATCCGCAATCTCGCCAGCCATGGCGTCGGCGACAGCCTGCACGACGACCCGGGCGAGATCGCAACCTGGCCCGACCGCTCGGAACGCCGCCGGATGACCGACGGGCTGGTGTTCACCATCGAGCCCTTCCTGTCGCTGGGCGGTCGTATGGCCGACCAGAAATCGCGTGACGACGAATGGACGCTGGTAAGCCGCCCCTCTGCGCCATGCGTGCAGTATGAGCATACGGTCGTGGCAACGCCGCGTGGGGCCGTGGTGGTGACGCTGGCGGCCTGATCTGCAGACCGTTCGACAGGCTCAGGATGTTGAGGGAAAAGCGTCTCACTCAGCCTCCATGTTCCCGACCTCGTGGTTCGACAGGCTCACCATGAGGTCTCAGGGAGAGGGGGCCATCGGGGCGGCTGCTTTATAGCCAGACCAGCAGCATCGGCCCCAGCACGACCATAGCGATCGCCGCGAGGAAGCGCAGGTTGCCCAGTCGGCGCAGGTTGTAGAGGCTCAGCACCGATGACAGCACCAGAAACGTGCCGAGGGCGATAAAGACCGGGGTCAGCGGGGCCAGGGCGATGGCCGCATTCTCGGCCAGTCGCAGGTAGATCATGTGACCGCCCACGAAGCCGAGCAGGGCGGTGATGACGACGGTGACGGCCTTGGCCGCAATCAGCAGGGCCATGTCGATGCTGTTGCTGGTCAGCAGCAAAGCCAGGCCAGAGGCCGTGACATGGGCGGCGGCCAGGGTGGTGAAGAGGCGGTTGTCCGCCAGCATCGGCACCATTTCCGGCGGCGCGCTGAGCGGCAGCGAACCCACCATCGGCAGGTCAGCGCCATATTGCGCCAGCAGATAGATCACGTAGAGCATGACCAGCGTGCCGACGGTAAACACCAGTGCCGTGGTGGCCAGCACTTTGAGCAGATCGGTGAAATCCTGTGACACTGCAGCGGGGCCCCGGTCAGGAAGTGGGCTTGGTATGCCGGGAGCAAGTTTGACGTGCAGCGGCAAGCAAGGTGGGTGTAGACATTTCAGATACTTAGCAGTGCTGGAGCATGGTTAGATATGCGCCTTTGTTGCACGTTTTGTTGCTCTTATTGGTCGACCAGAACGGCGTTGACTCGATCTAGCAGGGCTTCGCGTTTGATCGCAACCTGTAGTTCGGTTTCCAACTGCTCAAAGAAGGGCAGGTAAGCGTCCCCGTAAGTCTTCACCAGCAGCGCCGCCGTCCTCAGGCCGCGGCGGACCTCGGCGACTGTCGGTTCGTTGAAGACGGGGTGCGGCTGCGGCATGGGGTCAGGACCGCGCTTTGCCGTCAGGTTGCTGGGGGAAGGCGACGGCCTCCAAATCGTCGGCGGCCTGAACATGGCCGGCCAGGCGCAGGAAAGCGATCGCCTCGTCGAAGGCGTCGCTTCGGGCCGCCTCGAGGCGCGCGTCGATCTCGGCGCGGATCGACATGCCGCCAGGCGTGTGCATCGGCTCGCGGGGCTCAGGCATTGGCGATCCTCCCCGAACTCGCGGCTGGGAAGCCGTTGTGCTCTATGCCGTCGATGAGCCGCCCGGCGCGCTTCTTGCCATAGCGAATGGTGTATGACCGACGCTCGTTATCGGCAGGCGGCCACAGCGTGGGCGATTGATAAACGTGCCTGTCCGGATCGAGCCAGAAACCAGCCACACCACCTTCGCCGCCGTACGGGGCATATTCACCCCATTGCTTGAATAGGAAGGGCACGCCGGCGGCAGCGCACTGATCGCGCAGGCTGCGGAACCAGTCAGGGTGCGACGGCCGGGCCTGCGCGCCGCTCTCGCCGCCGGCAATTACCCAATCCAGCGGGCGCAGGGTCTCAAGGCCCGGGGAGAACATGCCGCGTTCAAGGTAACGGCCAGCAAGGTCGAGCCGATTACCCATGGCCCATGACACATCGAGCGGGCCAATCGCAGGCTCGTAGGATATGAACCGAACGGCTGCATCATGTTTGCAGAGATGCAGGAGGTTGCGGTCGCGCTCTTGGTCTTCAATGGTCGTGCCCAGCCAGACATGGCCCTTCATGCCGTCCCATATCGAAGGGAGCATCTTGGCGATGTTCTGTGGCCGCTTGGTCAGCAGCAGCCAGTCGATATCGGGCGTTTCGTAGATCAGCGCCCAGAGGTCATCGCGCCATTCTGTCGGCACCTGGTTGTCGAATACATCGGCCAGGGAGGCGCAGAACACGCGCCGGCGGCGGCCGTGCTCAGCAAAGAACTGTGCGGCCTGGCGCTGCCACCGACGGGGTAGCTGCCAATTGCTGGCCGACGTGCGAGACCTATCGCCACCCCATTTGACGCGGTGGTGGCGGGTATCCATCAGCGCCTCTGCATAGCAATGGTCGCAGGCCGGGCTGATCTTGGTGCAGCCAATCCACGGGTTGAAGGTGGCGTCGGTCCATTCGATCGCGGAGGTTTCAGCCATGTGCCAGCTCCAGCCGGTAGCCGATGGTGAACCGGTCGCAGCCGATCTTTTCCGCCAGCTGTTGCATCGCCCCGTTGCTGGCCAGCGTGCCAAACTCCAGGTGGCTATGGCCGACGCGGCGTGAGCGGTCGGCCAAGGCCTGGATGATTGCTCCGCCCCATCCGCGTTCGCGGAACTCCGGCTCCACCCAAAGAAGGTCCAGCCAGACAAATGACCGTTCGTCCGGCTGGTAGAATGTGGCGAAGGCAATCGGCTCGACGCCGTCGGGCGCGTGGAATGCGCAGGACTCGGTGCCCGTGGGCGGCAGTCGACCAGCAGGAAAAGCCCCGCTGTCGATGCCGTCCGCGAAAGCCGTCAGCACGAAGGCAAAGAGCCTCGGGTGGTCAGCGAGAACGCTGACGAACTGAATGTCGGGGTTCACGGGAGCACCTCCCAGCTGCGCATGGCGAGCTCGAGCTCGACGGCCTGGCGGAAGCGGGAATCGGCGTCGGGCCAGGCCAGCGGCTTAACGCGCATCTGGCGGTAGGGCTCGGCCGGTATCGGGCTGGGGCCGCAGGCGTCCGGCATCAGCGACAGCCATTCGGTGGCGGCCATGCGCATGTCGGCGCTGTGCACCGTGGCGCGCGTCTCCATGCTTGGCTCGGGCACGCCAAGGGCGGTGCGAATGGCGATATCGAGCCGGTTCTTCAGATTGGCGAGATGGGCGCCGAAACCGGGTAGGACGCGGGTCAGTTCGGTTTCGAGCGGGGTGGTGATATCGCCGATATAGGCCTCGTGCGCGTCATGCAGCAGGCCGTAGATGCGCATGGCTGGCGGCAGCTGGTCGGCGACCAGAAGGGAATGCAGCGCAACTGACAGGGGTGGCTGCAGCACGCCGCCCCAGCGTGGCTTGGTGGCCAGCTTGAGGGCAATGTCCTTGAGCGTTACCTGCGCGGGATCCGGCTCGGACAGGTCGAGCAGGCCGGTGAGCGTGGCGATGTTGGTGGTGCGCGTCATTTGCGAGGCCCGCCAATCTGCCGCACATGCTTTGCGCAGACGCAATTCCCGCCGCTTCGGCTAATCGAGATAATTTGCTCCCCGCAATCGACGCAGGTGAAAACGTCGGCGTGATCTTGCCATCGTGCCATCAGAAGAATCCAATCCCGACAATGGTCAGAAGGGGCGGGGCCACGGCCCAGAGCAGGAGGCTGAAGGCGTTGTCGCCGCGCGACAGCCAGCAGGCGAAGCGGGACCACATCAGCGGGCCTCCGTCTGGCAGCCGGCGTCCGCCATGTGCCGCTTGAGGCCCTTCTCGGTGCGGACGCGCTTGCCGCAATGGGGGCAGGGCACGTGGGCGCCAGATCGGCTGCGCCTCTTGGTGCGGGTGGCCATGTCAGTGTGCCCCAGCCAGGGCGGCGTGGCCTTCGCGCACCATGCGCATCGACTCCCCGATGATGTCGTCGAAGAGGTTGCCGATCTCGGGGGTGGAAAGGCCGGCGAGGCGTAGGGTGGTGTGCACCCTGTTCGGGTCGAGTTCGCCGACAAGGGCGTTGGCGCCGCGCATGACGCGGGCCTGCCGGTCGTAGCTGGCGCCGGCATCGGCAACGTCGCGATCGCGGGGCATGCGGGCGGCACGGGCAACGGCGGCGTCATAGTGGGCGACAATGTCGCTTTCAGATACGCCTTCACGAACGAGGTCGTGGTGGGTGGTGTCGTCGAAGCCGTCGCGCTGGCGGGCAATGAAGATGTCCGCCATGCGTTCAACGGCTTCCGGTGCCGGGGTTGGAGCGGCCGACTTGAGGTTGGCGTCCCACATACTGCCGGCGAGGACAGCGCAGTCGGGAGCAAGGTCGAAACCGCCGACGACGGTGTCGCCATGGTTCGCCAGGCGGCGCGGCAGGGCGGTCAGACCCAGCGGTTTCGCCGGGTCAAGAATGATCGTGCGCGTCTCGACAACGATGACGATGCTCTCGCCGCCGATCCAGTCCTCGGGCTTTGCCAGGTGAACCTCCTCCCCGGCGACGAAGGCGATGCTGGTGCCGGTGAAGGGCCAGTTGATCTCGAAGGGGCGGATGACGGCCAGGGTGCCGGCGACGACACGGAAGGCGGTCTGCGGCCGCACGACGTGCAGAGCGGGCTGCGCTGCCTGGCGGCGCAGAGTGTCGGGGGTGATCCGGGCGCGGTTGCGGGAACGGGGATGCATGATGGCCTCCAGTGGTGAAACTGGGGCCATTGTGCGATAATAGCACAACACAAGTCAAGCAAGGTGTGCGATTATAGCACGGAGTGAATTTGCGAGGGAACTTTCGAATCGGACTCGACTCAAGGCCGCATGAGTGGTTTGTTCTCTATCTGTTCTAATTTGAGGCGACCCGCGATGACCCACCTTCGCGAATTCACAATGCACCTTCGTTGCTCGAACTGCGTCCGGCCATCAGTGCAAACAGTTGCTGTCCCGCGAGTCGAGGAGGCCCCCAGCACCATCGATGAGTTTCTGAGCAGCGCGGCGATGACCAACGTGCCGTTTCATTGCCGGCACTGCGAGGGGACTAGCGGCATCCTAGTCGCAGTTACCTTGGAGGGGGAGTGCGGCGACGAGTGGGAGGCTCCGGCGATCGATGCGGCCTAGAAGGTATAGCTAGAGATCACGTTTCGCAGCAAAGCGATGATCTCGACCGTTTCGCCGCTGTCTGCATGCAGATCGTGATTGACCAGGATGGGCTTGTATTTCTTGACGCTGGAGCGCGGGCAAAACTCTATCCTGTCGGGGTAGAACTCTATCTGTTTTATAGACCATTCCCGGGTCTGGCCGCCGTCCCGCGAGCGCTCGACCACCACGACCATGCCCGTCCGGATCTTCACTTCTTCGGCTATGTCGGAGAAGTCGACACAGATGGCACGGTCTCCACTAAGGATCGGCCTTGGCTGAAGCTCGTTCATGCTATCGCCTTCAACATCGAAGGCCATCCGCCGAGCATGCGGGAACTGTTCATCGGGGGGAAGTGAGAGCCATTCGATCTCGGACTGATCGTAGGGGTCGACTTCTCGGAACACACCGGCTGCTACTTTGCCCGCCACCGGCAGGCGTTCTGTGGCTGTGGGTGTGAGGCGGAGTTCAGAAGCTGGTGCGGGGATGCCCAGATAGTCCTCCGCCAGGTTCAGCTCAGACGTGCTGAACTTGCGCTTGTTGCTAAGGACTTTGCTTATCGCTGAAGGGTGCAACCCCAGCAGCGCAGCCAATCCGGACTGCGTCTTGCCGGGTTGCTCAAGGCCCGCGCGGAGCCACTCGATGTATGGGTCGCGGATCATGTGCGTTTTTCGCACATTGCCGTGCACGTTGTCTCGTGCGAAAAAAGCACAACGGTGCTTGACGGTATTGTGCGATTATAGCACATTGCCGCCATGACCGAACCAGCACTTGAACCGGCAAACAGCATTATTGAGCGCTTCGGCGGGAACATGGTCGTTCGCTCCATCACTGGTGTGAGTCGTACTCGGGTCTATCGATGGACGCGTCCGAAGTCGGAGGGCGGCACAGGGGGCCTGATCCCTACCGATCACGCCATCACCTTGCTTCGCTACGCCAAGAAACACGGCGTCGAGGTTTCTGCTGCGGACTTCTTGCCAATTGAGGAGCCGGCATGAACCGGAACACGTCATTTCTTGCATCTGGACGTGAAGGCGTCGGCGGCATCGGGAGGGGCGTTGTCCGGTCCGCTCTCCTTTCCGTCGGCGCCTTCTCGCCCCGGTGCAGGGGTCTTGTCGGGGCCGCCGCTCAACTCGGCTCCGGACTGGACCGGGGAGCCTCCAAAAATACCTCCCAACTGGCCGGCAGGACGTTGCTCCTGCCGGCGCTCTTTGCTGGTGCGCATTGCATCGGTCGCTTCTTGCAGCGCTGCGATGGCGGCGCGCATAGCTGGGGACTGGGGCACCACTGGTTTTTTCATACTGACTATGTCGCACCCGGCGGCGCCGCCGTCATGGTGCGCGGGCCGGCTAAAACGAATCATGGGTGCGCACGATGAGTGCTCCCGCCGGTCTACCCATTCCGTTCTGGGTGCTGGTCAAGGACGCTACGGCGCGGACCAGCGACGATCTGCACGGCGACAAGGTGCTAGTTGCGGTCTCGACACGCATCAGCAGCCACCAGTTCTTTTCCTACTATTCCAGCATCAAGCACGTGAACCGCGTGGTGCCCTTCGATACCGCGATCGAGCTGGACAAATACAACCTGGCGCATGGTGGGCAGGCCCGGCACTTCGAGCTGGCTGCCCGTGAACTCGGTTACCTGCCGGTGCGCATTCCGACCGGGCGCGGCCCGGCCAAGGTGATGGAAGCCTCCGGGCGTTCTGCCCAGGAAATGGGCGCGCTGATGATGGAGCTGGGCCAGTCGCTCAGCGACGGGAAGCTGAGCGGCCCGGAACGCGCCATCATTCATGAGCGTATCCGGCACCTGCAGGTTGACCTGGCCGAACTCGATGCGGCCGTTGCGGCCGAAGCCGAGGCCCAGTGATGGCGGCGCCTCTGGTCTATCGGCAGGTCATGCAGGCGGCCTGTTCCACCTGTGGAGCTGAGTGGTTCGGGCCCGGGGCCGAGGCGATCGCACGTCGTCATGGCCGCGAAACCGCCCACCAGGTGCAACTGCAGATCCTGCATCGGGAAACCATCAATCCGGTGCCGGCGGGTGTGATGCCGGAGCCCGCGCCGCAGGTGGTGCTTTCGCGGGCAGAAGAGACGCTTTCAGTCGCGGCGGCCCGGGAGCGCGTGTCGTTGTTCGACGGCGCGATCGGAAACCACAACCGGTCCCAGCAGAGGATCGCGCGATGAGGGCCCGCGCCATCCGCAGCTCTGGCGCTGATCTGACGCGGCCGGCATCGCAGCACCGGCGCCGTCTGGCTGCCGAGGCGCGGCTGATCGCTCTGGGCCATACCGGCACGACTGCAGGAACCCAACTGCTCGAGCTGCGGCTGGAAGGCGACCTCGGCCACATGATCATCAGCCGCGGCAACGCCGCCGAGCTGCGCAAGGCGCTGGACCTGTTCGAGGACTTCGCCGATCTGGACGACGACCGGCCCGATACGTCCTTCGTGCGCGTGGAAAGGCTGCTGTGATGAGCATCCCGGCACACCCCTATGCGGAGCTGTTTCCGATGCTGTCGGTGTCCGATGGCGCGTCGCTGCGCGAAGACCTGGCCAGCAGCGGGCAGCGCGAGCGCATCATCCTGCTCGACGGCATGGTGCTCGATGGCCGCAACCGCCAGCAGCAACTCGAAGCGCTGGGTCTGGTGGACGGCGAAGTGCCGCCGGAAGGCAGCGACCTGTGGCTGACGCGTTATCGGCGTTTCCTGCCGGCGCAGGACGGCGATCCGCTGGCCTTCGTGCTGAGCCTCAACCTGCACCGCCGGCACCTCGACGACAGCCAGCGGGCCATGGTGGCCGCGCGCATCGCCAACCTGGGCAACGGCCAGAAGAAAAGCTCTGCAAATTTGCAGAGCACGACGCAGCCCGATGCCGCCGATCGGCTGCACGTGTCGACCCGCTCGGTGGCGTCGGCGCGCGAGGTGATCGAGCACGGAGCGCCCGAGCTGATTGCCCGGGTCGATGCTGGCGAGGTCGCGGTATCCGCCGCGGCCGATGTGGCCAAACTGCCGGTCGACGAACAGCTGCGGATTCTGCGCGAAAGCCACCCGCGCGAGTTTCGGGCGGCCGCCAAGGAACATCGCGGTGTGGTGCAGGCGGAAAAGAAAGAGCGTCGCGCCGAACGCGAGGCCGAACTCGGCGCCCGCCAAGCAGCGCTGCCCGACAAGCGCTTCGGCGTCGTCCTGGCCGATCCAGAGTGGAAGTTTGTCCCGTACAGTGCCGAGTCCGGCATGGATCGGGCGGCCGACAATCACTACCCGACCTCGACCCTGGACGTGATCAAGTCGCGGCCGGTGGCCGATATTGCCGCCGATGACTGCGCGCTGCTGCTGTGGGCGACCGTTCCGATGCTGCCGCAGGCACTCGAGGTGATGGCGGCCTGGGGCTTTGCCTACAAGTCGCATGCGGTGTGGATGAAAGACCAGATCGGCACCGGCTACTGGTTTCGCAACCAGCACGAGCTGCTGCTGCTCGGCACGCGCGGCGTTGTCCCGGCGCCGGCGATGGGGGACCAATTCCGCTCGGCGCTGGCCTATCCGCTCGGCGAGCATTCGGCCAAGCCGCCGTTCGCGCATGAGATCGCGGAAGCCTATTGGCCAAGTCTGGCGAAGATCGAACTGAATGCCCGCGCGCGACGCCCGGGTTGGGATGCGTGGGGCTTCGAGGCGCCGGAGGCGGTGCATGCCGAGTCCGAAGCGATCGCGATGAGCTTTGAGGCAGCCACGCCCATCCTGCAGGCGAAATACGCCACCACCAGCGGCGAAGAGCTTTCCCGGATAATCGGTCGCCCCATCGGCACGATCCGCACCTGGGCGCATCGCCTGGAGCTGACAAGCGCGGCCCGGTTGGCGGCGCGCGGCGCGGCAATGGTCGAAGGATTCAACAAGGAGAAAGCCGTATGCAATCGATCGCCGTGAAGTCAGCGTCCAGCCGAGAGACCGCCGGCATGGCGCACAAGCTGCGTATCCGGGCCGCCGGCGGCGGTCATGAATATCTGCGGAAGAACCTCGCTGCCTGCGGTGAACCGATGCCCGCCAGCAAGACGCGCCTGGGGCGCGAGGCCTGGGCGCGCAGTCAGTATCGGTATCGGCTCCGGCACGCCGACGGCTCCTACGTCAACCTCGACCTCAGCGGCACGACGACCGACGTGCGCTGCGCGTGGATCGGTTTTGGTGCGCAGCTCGACGCGGTGCGCCGTTCGCGCCCCGACTTGAGTGCCTTCCGCACGGTGGACCTGCCGCCCGAGGGCAAAAGAGGAATCATCCCGTGAGGGCAAATTGGTCACCAGCCCGTGAGGGCGCAGAACCAAAGGGGAGAGCCGTGAGCTCGATACAGAACATCATTGCCGAAGCCGATCGCGGGCAGCTGCTGCAGGACGCGGAAGACGCAATCGAGGAAATCCTCACGGCGCTTGCCGATGAGCACGATCGGACGGGCGAAGTGACGATCAAGGTCAAGTTCAAGACCAAGAACGGCGCGGTGCAGATCATGCCCGAGCTCACTCACAAGCTGAGCAAGCCTGAGCGGCTGGCCACGGTGATGTTCCTCAATGACAACGGTGAGCTGACCCGGCGCGATCCGCGCCAGCCGCTCCACCCGTCCGTCGTCGAGGCCGACGAACTCAATCGCCGCCGCGGCGGCTCAACAGAGAAGGACGAATAGGTCATGGCGAACCACAGCCCAGAGGGGCAACAGCAGCGAGGCGACATCGAGGTCGTCATCGACGAGCTAGGCGAGCACTTCGTTTCCGAGCCGCAAGTTCGCCAGGATGGCAGCTATGTGGTGTTCCGTTCGGCCCGCCTCGTGCCTGAAGTGATGCCGGCGCTGAACCCCTCGTTGCCGAGCTTTGTCGCTGCCGCCGAGGTGGTGGTCGAGCCGAAGTCGTTCAAGGACTATATCGTCGCCTTCAAGAGCTCGACTGCGATCTGCAAGGCATCGCTGGGCCACAACGAGATCGTGGCCGTGCTGGACTACCATGGTGGGGCGCGAGAGGGCGATCGGGACAGTGCGCTGCCGCAGCGGGCGGTCCATACGGTGACGCTCAAGTGCCCCTTCGACCTCGACTATGCCAAGTGGCGCGGCGTGTTCGACAAGCCGCTGACGCAGAATGGCTTCGGCAATGTGCTGGAAGATCTGGTGCATACCATCAGTGAACCGGCAGTAGCTGACCTGCAGGAGGCAATCGACGAGCTGCGCATCGATCGCGCCGTACGTTTCAAGTCTGGGGTGAACCGTCGCAATGGCACCGTTCAGCTGACCTATGAGGAGATCGAAGGCGACGGCGACAATGGCGGCGGCAAGGTCAATCTTCCCGAAGAGATCAAGATCATCGTCCCGATCTTCCAGGGCGGGCCGCTGATCGAGCTGGTGGCCAAGCTGCGATACCGCATGGAAAAGGGCGTCGTTGCCTTCATCGTGACTGTGCCGGGGCTCGACAAGATCGAGCGCGACCAGTTCCGCCGCATCGGGGAAGAGGTCCGCACCGAAACCGATACGCCGGTTTTCTACACCGCCTAGCTCGACCAGCCTCGCGCCCCATGGGTGCGGGGCGTTTTCCATTGAGGCCGCCGGGAACCCGCCATGACAGCAGCGCCACCGATTTCGCTGACACTTCATCTAGAGCGGGAGGAGCGAGATTCCATTTGCGTGCGCCTGCCCGGCGCCGAGGTCGCGGCGGTTTTTCTGCCAACCAGCCAGATCGAAATCGCCCCCGAACGGCTCGGCCGCCGCATCCTCGTGACGCTGCCGCGCTGGCTGGCCGAAGCCAAGGGGCTGGTCAGCAAGCCGGACCCCAACCAGGGGGTGCTGCTGTGATCGTCAACAACTGGCCAGCCATCGTCGTGTGCCTGGTGGCGCTGGTCGCCATCTACGCCGCCGCCTGCATCTATTTCGGGAATGACATGTGATGAAGAACAAACTCGTCGACCTCAACAATCACCTGTTTGCGCAGCTTGAGCGGCTGTCCGAAGAGGGGCTCACCAACGAGCAGATCGAAAGCGAAGTGCAGCGGACCGACGCCATGGTTGCCGTTGCGGATCAAATCATCCGCAATGCCGATCTGACGTTCAAGGCCGCCACGTTTGTGGCCACCCACGGCGACAGATACCGGCCCGCGCTGTCGGGGCTCATCGGCGGTCCGGTGACGGTCGAGGCCGACGACCGATGAGAGGGCGTCGGATTGCCTACAGCGATGTTGAGATGGCCTGGCTTGAGGCCAACCGCACCATGGTCATCAGCGACTATCACCGCGCCTTCAGCGCTGCGTTTGATCGGCCAGACATAACTGCCCTGCACCTGCACGGCCTGCGCAAGCGCAGGGGCTGGAAAACCGGCCGGGAAGGGGATCGCTACAAGGGGCGGCATAGGCGATTCAGTCACGAGGAAATGGCGTGGCTCCAGGCCAACCATGCCTTGCCGATCGGTGAGTACCACAGCGCGTTCCTGGCGATGTTCTCGCGCGAGGATGTGCGCCCACAAAATTTGCACGCTCTCCGGAAGCGGATGGGGTGGAAAACCGGGCGCACCGGCTGCTTTGAGAAAGGGCAGGTGCCGTTCAACAAGGGCGTCCCCTGCCCGCCGGGGAAGGGCGGAAGGCACCCGAACGCCCGGAAGACCCAGTTCAAGAAGGGCAACGTCTCCCACACGTATCGCGGGCCCGGGCACGAGCGGATCGACAGCAAGGACGGCTACGTCATCCTGATCGTCGCTGAGCGCAATCCATGGACTGGCGCCGCAACCCGGCCGGTGCACAAGCACCGCTGGCTTTGGGAGCAGAAGAACGGCCCGTTGCCGAAGGGCATGGCCTTGAAGTGCCTCGACGGCGACAAGACCAACACGGACCCCTCGAACTGGGAGATGGTGCCGCGCGCGGTGCTGCCGCGGCTCAACGGTGGCCGCAACAAGCGGCATGTGGCGTTCGATGATGCGCCGGCGGAGATAAAGCCGACCATCATGGCCGTGGCCAAGCTGGAGCACCAGGCGCGTGAACGAAGGCGCGGGTCGGCGGCATGAACTTCCAGCCCACACTGTTCGGCGGCACGCAGCGTCTTAGCTACGACGACGCCATGGAGATGACGCTTGCCTCGATGCGGGCCTATGGCGCGTCGCATGATCATTGGGCGATTGCCTATTCGGGTGGCAAGGACAGTTCGGCAACTGTGACCGTCATAGCGCACCTGATCGACGTCGGGCTGCTGCAGCCGCCGAAGTCGCTATCGGTCTTTTATGCTGACACGCGGCAGGAGTTGCCGCCGCTGGCCATCGCGGCCGAGCGCGTCATGCAGCAGCTGCGCGCCCGTGGCATACGGGTGGAGGTTGTCCGGGCGCCACTCGAAAAGCGGTTCCTCGTCTACATCCTCGGGCGCGGTGTGCCGCCGCCCAACAACAACACGCTTCGGTGGTGCACGCGGCAAATCAAGGTCGACCCGATGACCGAGGCGCTGGCCAGCCGCATCGATGAGCTGGACGGCAACATCCTGATGATTACCGGTGTGCGGCAGGGCGAAAGCGCGATCCGTGATCAGCGCATCGTCATGAGCTGTTCCAAGGACGGCGCAGAGTGTGGCCAGGGCTGGTATCAGCAGGTGCTGCCGAATGCCAAGGGCGTACGTGGGCGCATCGCCACGCTGGCCCCATTGCTGCACTGGCGCGTCTGCAACGTGTGGGACTGGCTGCGCATCTTCGCACCATCGGAGCGCTATGGCGGCTGGGAAACGGCTGCCGTGGCCGATGCGTATGGTGGCGAGGAAGCTGCCGAGATTAACACGCGGACGGGCTGCACCGGCTGTCCGCTCACTGACCAGGACAAGGCGCTCGATACTGTCGTTGCCACTCCTGCGTGGTCTTACCTCGCGCCGCTCAAAGGCCTGAAGCCGCTCTATCGCGAGCTGCGGGAGCCGCGGCATCGGATTCGCAAGGAAGGGCTGGAGCGGCTCAAGGACGGCTCGATCGCCGCTAACCCGCAACGCATGGGCCCCCTGAACTTTGAAGCTCGGTTGATGGGGCTCGACCGGGTGCTTGCCATCCAAGCCGATTGCAACGCTGCCGCGATCCGGCTGAGCCGTCCGGTGATTGACCTGATCAATGCCGAGGAAGAGGCGCGCATTCGTGAGCTGATAGCAGAACGGACCTGGCCGAATGGCTGGGTGGGGGACGAGCCGCCGGCAGATATGTGGCTCGACAGTGTATTTCAGGACGGCTCGGTGCAGCCTCTACTCTTCCGGGGCAACCATTGACCGATACAGCATCTGAAGCGATCGCCATGCTGGTTGCCGAGGCCTGTGGTGACCTCGCTCGGCAGCTTATGGCCGAAGGCTATGAGGGCGCGAACTACGTCGCAGCGTTCGATCGGCTCAAGCTGGTTGTCGTTCGCTCGGTGGTCAGGGCGATGAATAGCGCTGTTGCCGGCGTGGCCGCTGTCCCGGTGCCGGCCGTTGCCAACATGAACGAGCCGGCCAACTCTGTCCGGGTCAATGCGGCCAGCAAGGCGGCCAGGCCGATGCTGGCTCCCGTGGTGGTCACACCCCCGCCGGACGGCGCGAAAGCCCTGGCGCGCAAGGCGCTGGCGCAATCGATGCTGCGGCCCAGCGCCATTGCCATCGGCTCGCAGCTCATCGAGCACTTCAACCTCGGTACCGGGCGCTGCGACCCCGGCACTGCCTCGCTGGCGGCCAGCTGCGGGGTTTCCATCCGGACGGTGCGGCGTTCGGTCACCGACCTGGTCAACAGCGGGCTGTTCGGGCGTTTTCGGCATGGCGGGCGCAACCACGCCAACGCCTACCAACCGAACTGGCCGCTGATCGTCGAGCGAGCGGGCGAGGGTGATCTGACCCGGCCAACTCTGTCCGCCGACCCGGACAAGGTTGTCACCCAAAACCATCTTAGGAAACCAGATTCAGGTTCGATGTTGGGGAGAGAACGGCGCAGGCGTTCGGACCAAGAGCGCGACCGGCGCCAGCTCGAGATCATGATGCCGATCGGCGGCGGTCGGGAGAAATCGGAGGAAGCGGTGCGGTCCAAGCTGTTCGGGCAACTCGATGCGCATCTGCGAGCGACCTTTCTGCCATCGGACAAGGCTGGATTCGCCGAAGGTCTCTCTCGATCGATGGACATAGGGACGGTCTGGCAGGTCGCAATCAAAGCCGAAATGCAGAGAAAGGGTGATGGATTGCCGGTGTTACTTGAAGCGATAGATGCGCTTGGACAGGATCGCAGGGGCTGGGGAGGGTTGGCGCGGTGAGCGGACGGAAAACGCGGCAGAGATGGGATATCGAGCGTCTGCTCATCTGGGCCCTGCGCGACCAGGGCTTGGGCTGGGTCGGCAAAGAGCGTCAGCAGCTCGACTTCAGCGACTATGGCACCATCATCGATGAGAACGAAACCGGCTCACACCCGACGATCGGATTGCTGAGCGATGACGATGCGACGGCGGTGAAGTCGGCGGTCGACCAGCTGCCATTCGAGGCTCGTGTGCTCGTGATCCAGTATTGTCGCGCGGCGCTACGGCCGCCATTCGGCGAGGAGGGCATAGGTCAGCCGCAACAGATGAAAAACCGACGCGGCCAGCCGATGTGGCGCTATGCTGATGCTAACAATCGTCGAAGCGCTCGGACTCCGCGCTTCGATATGCTGGCATTCTCCGCTCGGAAAGAACGAATTGCCTTCGAGCGTGCCGAATACGCCGTGTGGTGGCAGGCGCTGGTCGACCTGGTGGCGCCGCTGAATGCGGTGATGGAAACGCACTTTGCCACTGGGCCCGAGGCTAAGGCCCAGCCTTGGCTCGATATCAACGATCATGCCGCTTCGGCCCCAGATGATGAGACGGTCGAGGAAGATGATGCCGACGAAGTGGACGAAGATCCTGAGCAGCTCCGAGAGATCAGTTTGCCGGCGCGGCGGCGGCTGGCCTCGGAGCCTGTGCAGGCCAGGGCGCAGGATTGGGGTGCGCCAGGCACAGGCGAGAAGCCGGTGCGCGGCCCGTTGACCGTGGTCTTCGCCGAGCCCGCGCCGCGCAAAGCTGTGCAGAAGAAGAGGCCCGCTTGATTGCACGCATAATTTGCGGCATATCTCAGTCATCCCAATAGGGAATCACACGCACTGCTCAGGCACCCCTGAGCGGTGCGTTTTCGTTTGGTCACCGCGCTCGCTGCCCGCCTTGGGTCCTTCCTAGCCTCAAAACATCATGTGGGGCGTCGAGGCGCTTGCTGCGTGGATATTTCAGATTTTTCCGGACCTGCGATTTAGGTTCTTGTTGTTTTTCAATGGGTTCGATGGACACCAGCGACAACGGCTTGCCCGATGGCGTTGCTGATGCGGTTCTCAACCGTGCGCAGCTCGCCCGGGCGCTCAACAAATCGGAACCGACGATCACTTCCTGGATCGGGGAAGGTCTGCCCTTCATCACGGAAGGCACGAACGGCAAGGCCTACGAATTCCAACTGTCCGACTGCTGGCGCTGGATGCGTGAGCGCGAGCGGGCAGCAGCCGATGCCGACGCCGCGGCGGAAGCTTCGGTCCGGCAGATGCGCCTGGCGCTGGTTGGTGGGACAGATGCCAGTGGCGACGGTGGTCTGAGCCCGAAGGAACGGCGCGAGCTCTATGACGCGGAGCAAAGCTTCATGCTCACGGCGCTGCAGCGCGGGGACCTCGTCAAGCGGAACGATATGGTCAGCGTACTCGAGGACGTGATGCTGACTGTGCGAGATATCATCACGTCGATGCCTGATCGCATGGAGCGGGAAGCGGGGTTGACCGGAAAGCCGCTCGACCTCGTTATCAAGGTCCGTGACGAGGCGCTAACGGCAGCGCAGCGGCGGCTGGAAGGTCAGGCGACCGGCTCGGCGTTCAAGGAAGCAGCGGAGTGAAGATCGAGCCGGACTATCGGCGCGACAAGGGGGTGCTGCCGCCATATGCATCAGCATGGGGCTGTGTTCTGGACGCACTGCCAGCCCTGGGACCGGCGCAGCGGATCACGGTTCCCGCGCTTGCGGCGGATCGAAACGTGGAAGCGCCTGGCTATAGCGGCAAGTGGCTCAATGAGACCGCGCCGTACATGGTCGAGCCAGCAGAGATGCTGACATCGCGCCGGTTCGAGGGGGTGGCGTTCGCGGGACCCGCGCGCACGCTCAAGACCGATGCGCTGGTGGTGAACACGATCATGCATCGCGTCATCGCGCAGCCGCGTGACGTGTTGGTTGTCCACATGGACAAGGTCAGCGCGCGGAAGTTCTCGATCAAGACGATCGACAAGCTGATCCGCGACAATCCGGAGGTGCGCAAGCGCCTGATGCCGGGGCGGTCGTCGGACAATATCTTCGACAAGCGCTTTGCCGGCGGCATGCTGCTGTCGATCGGCTGGCCAGTGATCAGCCAGGTGTCGGCAACGACGCTATCGGATGTGCTGGTCACCGACTATGACCGCATGCCAGACGATATCGACGGAGAAGGCGATCTCTTCGCCCTCGCCAGAAAGCGGCTGGAATCGGTTGGATCGCTCGGAAAGTATATGCTGGAGAGTTCCCCGGGCCGGCCGATCCTCGATGCCGACTGGAAGCCGTCGACTCCGCACGAGCCGCCGCCGACAACGGGCATCTTGAGCGTCATTGGCCAAGGCACCCGTGGCAGGCTCTACTGCCCGTGTCCGCAATGCGAGGAAGATTTCGAGCCGCGTTTTGAGCATCTGCAGTACCCGGCGGACGCGCCGCCTGTTGAGGCCGGCGAGCAGGTCGTGCTGGTTTGCCCGGAATGCGGCTACCCGATCGCGCCCGAACTGAAAGGCGAGCTGGTCGCGGCCAGCCACTGGCTGCATGAAACTGCCGACGCCCAAATCGTCGAGATCGACGGGCGAAAGAGGCGGATCGGGTTGACCTCGATCGACGGCAACGTGCGGCCGGCTAACCTGGCGAGCTACTGGATGTTTGGTCCGATGGCCCGCTTCCAGACCTGGCAGTCGCTGGTGACCACCTATCTCGAAGCGCTCGATGTGTTTCGGCTCACTGGGGATGAGCAGCGGCTCAAGACCACGGTCAACGTCGACCAGGGCGACGCCTACCGACCGAAGGCGATGAAGGCCGCAAGCCTGATGACCGCCTCTGAAATCCGGAAGCGGGCAACCAGCCTCGACGGCAAGCTTGTGCCCTCGGCAACGCGCTTCATCACGATGCAGGCGGACGTCCAGTCCAACAAGTTCGTCGTGCAGGTCGATGCTTGGGGCGTCGGGCTGGAGCGTTGGATGATCGACCGCTTCGAGCTGTTTCAGGTGCCCGGAGAGGAGCTGCGGGCGCTCGATCCGGCGCGATATGCGACCGATTGGGATGTGCTGTTTGCGCTGCTCGACCGTACCTATGAAGTCGATGGCACAGGCTATGCGCTGAAGCCGGCTTTCCTGGTCAGCGACAGCGCCGGCGAGCCGGGCGTGACTGCCAACGCCTACGCCTTCTGGCGCCGGGCGAAGCGGAAACGGCTGCATCACCGCATCATGCTGGTGCGCGGCAATCATGTGAAGCGCGGCCTGCCGGAGACGCAGCGTCGGGCCTATGTCGCCTATCCGGAAAAGTCGACAGAGAACGGCAAGAAGACGCAGCTCGACGTCCCGTTGATCTGGGTCGGCACCGACGCTCTCAAAGATGAGATCAGCGCCGCGCTGACCCGGGATGAGTATGGCGCCGGCGCCTATCGGGTGCTCGATCGGCTTGATGAGCGCGTCTTCGACGAACTCGCCGCCGAGACCCGCACCGAGAAGGAAGGTTGGGTCAAACGAGCGGGCGTGAAACGCAACGAGGCGCTCGACCTATCGGTCTATGGCAAGGCCGTCGTCATCGTGAAGGGCGGCGAAAAGATCGACTGGTCCAATCCAGTCGACTGGGCTGCGCCCATGGTAAAGAACGCGTTCGCCCTCCTGATCGAGGGCGCAACAGTCACGGCACCGGTCGAGGTGCCGAAGCAACCCGAACCGCCGAAGCCTTCGGCGCCAGTTCGTCCGCAAGGATGGCTCGGCGGACGACGGCGCGGCTATCTCAACGGCAGGTAGGACCCGCTCATGGCCTGGACACAAACGGATGTCGATGCGCTGAAGAAGGCCATGCAGGGTGGTATCAAGCGTGTCCAGTACACGTCCGGGTCGGTCGAATACCACTCGATGGCGGAAATGAAGGCGCTGCTCAAGGACATGGAGCGCGAGGTCGCAGGGGCGGCGCCGGTTCGGCGCACCGTCGCTCGGTTCGTCAGCGGGTACTGACACGATGAAAATGAACATTCTTGACCGGGCCATCAGTTATGTGAGCCCGGCGCGCGGTGCTGCCCGCCTGGCGCACCGCAAACGCGCCGCCATGCTCGAAACAGCCTTCGATGGCGCCAGCGGTTCGCACCGCAACGCCAATCGGCGATATCTGCCCGGCGATGCCAACAGCGCGCTGCGCACAGCCGCGAAACGCTTGCGGTACTCAGCCCGCCATATGGACCGAAACCATCCGCTGGCGCATCGCGGCATCAGTGTTCTGGCTGCAAACCTGATCGGCGGCGGCATCATCCCGGCAGTCGCGGGGGTGAAGGGCGCCCGACGCGACCGGCTGCAGGAAGTGGTCAACGCTCATTGCGATACGCCCAAGATCGACGTTGCCGGCCGCCAGAATCTGTATGGGCTGCAATCCACGGCCGTTAAGGCGGCAGTGCGCGATGGCGAGAGCCTGATGGTGCGGCGCCGGGCCAAAGCAAAGGAAGGCCTGCCGCTGCCGTTCCAGATTTCGGTTCTGGAATGCGACTATTTCGATGAGCGGGTCCACGGGCGCCTGCCCAATGGCAATGTCGGCATTGAGGGCGTCGAGGTGAATGCCGCCGGCGCCGTCGTTGCCTATCATCTCTACGACCATCATCCCGGCGACATGACGGTGTTCTCGACCAACACCAGCACACGATATCCCGCGGAAGACGTGGTCCATCTCTATCGCATCGATCGGCCCGGCCAGGCGCACGGCGTTTCGTGGCTGGCGCCGGTCATTGTGAGGCTGGGCGACTTCGAGGACACCAAGGACGCCTACATTCTGCGCCAGAAAATTGCGGCATGCTTTGCCGCCTTCGTCACACGTGGTGCCGGGGCAGGGGACCCGCAGGATGTCGACGCCACGCGTGCGGGAAACCGGCTGGAAACAGTCGAGCCGGGCATGATCGAATACCTCGATGATGGCGACAAAGTGGAGTTCGGCGCGCCACCCGTCGTTGGTGATCTGGCGGTCTTCTTTCAGGTCAACGGCCGCGACATCGCTGCCGGTCTCGGCATTACGTACGAGGCGCTGACCGGCGATCTCAGCGGCGTCAACTTTTCCTCCGGCCGCATGGGTTGGCTGGAGATGTATCGAAACCTGACGTCGTGGACCGAGCAGATGCTGATGCCCCAGATGTGCGGCAAGATCGGGCAATGGATCCTCGATGGGTTGCGGCTCATGGCGTCGGTCCCGGCGCAGTGTCGGATTGATCACGTGCCGCCACGGCGCGAAATGATCGATCCCGCCAATGAGCTGAAGGCTGCCGCCCAGGCAGCCCGCGACGGGCTGGGAACGCGTTCCCGCTTCCTTCGTGGCCAAGGCTTTGACCCGGAAACCGTCGACAGGGAACGGGCTGAAGAACTGAAGCGCGAGCGGTCGCTCGGCCTCGCCTACGACACCAACGTCGACCCCCAGCAGGCGCAGGCAGTGCCCGAAGTCCCACCGGAAAAGGAAGAACAGGATGCATAGGCTCATCATCAACGGCCAGCTCGTGCTGTTCGGCACTATTGGCGACGTGTTCCTGTTTTCCGAGGACTACTTCACGGCGCGCGAGGTCATCGAAGCGCTGGCGCAGATGAGCGGCGATATCACCGTCCGGCTCAATTCCATCGGGGGCCTGGCCGACGAAGGGACTGCGGCTTACCACGCGCTGCGGGACTACCCCGGAAAGGTCACTGTCATCGTCGAGGGTATCGCCGCCTCTGCGGCCAGCCTGATCGCCATGGCCGGCGACCGGATCGTGATGCGCAAGGGCGCGCGCATGATGATCCACGATCCCGCCCAGGGAACCGACAATCGCGGTACCGCTGCCGAACACCTCAAGACCGCCGAGCAGCTGGAGAAAACTGCTGGTGAGTATGCCGACATCTACGCCACCCGCACCGGCCAGTCCAAGGACAAGGCTCGCGAGATCATGGTGGCAGAGACCTATCTGACCGCTGACGAAGCGGTTGCGCTCGGCTTTGCCGATGAAATTGACGACGGAGCCGGGCAGGCCGTCGCCATGATCGACTATGCCCTCAATGACAATGCGCCGAGCTTCCTGTTCCGCATCTCGCGGACGGTGGCGGCCATGACCAAGCCAGCGGCTCATGCCGCCCCACCTCACCAGAAGGAGACCAGCATGACGCTTGAACAGCTGATTGCGATGCTTGCCGCCCGCTTTGGCATTGCGGCGGACGAAGTGAAGATGACGCTCAACCAGGCCATGATGGCCGGTATCGAACAGCCCGGGCTTGTCGCCCTGGTCAAGGATGCTGCCACCATGGTCGCCGCCAAAGACGCGATCAAGGGCAAGGTCACCGAGATGCTCGGGGCCGTGCAGCCAACGGCAGTGACGCCGCCGGTGCAGCAGCCTGCGGGCCAGCCGGCTGCGGCAACCACGATGACAGCCGTCGACGTCAACGACCTCTATCGCCGCGGCGCATCGGCCGGCCTCGACATCGCCACCGTCAACACGATCATGACGGCAGCCAATCAGACCCGCGACGGCGCGCTTGCGGCCATCATCGACAAGGTCGCGGAAATGAACGGGGGAGGGCGATCGCCGACTGCGACGGCCCATGTGACCGAAGATGCCCGCGACAAGTTCCGCGAGGGCGCGTCGCTGGCTCTCATGGCCAAGGTTGGGCACAAGGACGGGCAGCGCAACGAGTTCTCCGGCCTATCCATGGCCGAACTGGCCCGCGAGGCGCTGATGGTTGCCGGTGTGACGGACGCCAAGCGGATGGATCGCATGCTGATGATCGGCACCGCATTCACCGGCGGCGGCGCTACGATGATCGGCGGCATGCACTCCACTTCGGACTTTGCCTTCATCCTGCAGAACGTGGCTGCCAAATCGGCACTCAAGGGCTACCAGGAAGCCGAAGAGACGTTCCAGCTGTGGACCTCGAAGGGCGAAGCATCCGACTTTAAGCCGATCGCGCGCGTCGATCTGGGCCTGTTCCCCAATCTGGCCAAGGTCGAAGAGGGCGGGGAATATAAGTATGCCAAGATCGGCGACCGCGGGGTCACCGTCGTGCTGGCCACCTATGGGCGGATGATTGCCATCACCCGCCAGGCGATCATCAACGACGACATGTCGATCCTGGGCAGGCTGCCGATCAAGATGGGCCGAGCGGCCAAGCGCACAGTCGGCAACCTGGTCTATGGCGTGCTGGTCAACAACCCCAACTTCGTCGACGGTGTGCCGGTGTTCCACGCTGACCATGGCAACCTGGCCTCGGTCGCTGCCAATCCCTCGGCCGCCGCGTGGGAAGCTGCCGTCAACGCCATGGGAAGTCAGACGGACGATGATGAGATCGCCACGGCGCTCAACATCCGCCCGAAATACTTCCTGTCGGGCGCACACGAGTTCCTGGCCCAGCAGCTGCTGACTTCGACCGGCTCGCTCGAGGCGCAGAAGAGCGCAGCGGTAGCCAACACCGTCAAGGGCCTGGTCACGCCGATTACCGATCGCCGCATCCCGGGCAATCAGTGGTTCATGGCAGCCGATCCCAACCAGTTCGACACGATCGAGGTGACCTACCTCGACGGCAATGAAGAGCCGGTGGTGGAGAGCAAGGACGGCTGGAACATCGATGGTACCGAACTCAAGGTTCGCCTCGATGCCGGCGTGAACCCACTCGACTACCGCGGCCTCTTCAAGAACGCGGGCGTCTAGTAACTTCAAACCGACTGTTGCGGAAGGGCGCCCACTGCGGCGCCCTTCGCCTTTGTGGCTTCCGGAATTGTCCGGCGCCAATAACGGAGAGCATCCATGAAGAACTTTGTGCAGGTCGGCGATGTCCTCGACCTTATCCTGACGGCCGACGTGGCTTCGGGTGGCATCACCATCCAGGGCAGCATCGTGGGCGTTGCCCAGAAGGCGGGGGTGACTGGCGACACGGTCCCGCACAAGACCACCGGAGTCTACGATCTGCCCTATGGTGTCGCCGCGACTATTTCGGCGGGCGACAAGATCTATTGGGACACAACAAACTCCCGCGTCACGAAAACCGCTACCGCCAACACCCTGATCGGTCACGCGACCGAAGCCCGGGCGTCCGGAGCAGCGACGGCCCGCGTCAGGCTGGTGCCGGTTCCCTAAGGTGCGCAAGGACCTGATGGAGGTGGTGCTGGGCGCCGCCTCCGCTGCCCTGTTCGCGGAAGCGGTATGGAGCGGCTCGCCAAACCCTGTGCAGGTCTACCAGGGCGGCGGCGACGTCGACTTCGACATGTTCGGCGCCACGGCACGGCGTGCCACGCACTGGTTCCGCGGGGTCAAGGCCAGCTTTCCCGGACTGGCCGCTGGGCAGACGCTGATTGTCGACGGCGTGACCTACGAGATCGTTGACAAGCGGACACCGCAGGATGCGCCGCTGGAATGGGAGATTGCCGCCGCGGAGGTCGTATCGTGAGGCTTCAGGCGGCGCTGACCGGCAACCTCGAGAAGATGATGGCTGAAGAGCTGGATCGCGGCGCGCGTGCCGTGACTTCGGGCACAGCAGCGGCGACAAACGGTCTCAAGAACCACCTGCGCCAGCTGACGGTGACGGCCTTTGGTTCTCAGCGTCTGGCCAATGCCTGGCGCGGCAATACCTATCCGCGTCCGCCCCAGGCCAGCCTGGGCGCCGCGGGCACGGTGCACACCAATGCACCCCATATCATCGAAGCCTTCTCCAATGCCGCGCCGGTGCGCAGCAAGGACGGGTTCTTTCTAGCAATTCCGTCGTCGGATGCACCAAAGCAGTTCATGGGCAAGCGGGTCACACCCTCGAACTGGAATGCCGACCGCTATGGGCCGCTGCGATTCGTCTATCGCGCCGGCAAGGCCTCGCTGCTGGTGGTGGACGGCGTGCGCAGGAACAAGTCGGGCCGCGTCGGGCGGCAGCTGGCCAATGCCGGTCGCAATGCCCGCGGGGGCTACAAGGTCGGCGTTGCCAGCGTCGTAATGTTTTTCCTGGTGCCGCAGGTTCGCTTCAAGAAGGTCTTCGACCTCGATGCGGCCTATGCCGGCGCCGTCAACAACATGGTGAGCAGCATCATTGCAGCGTGGGGGACGGAATGATCAAACGCGAAGCGATATTGGCCAGCCTGGCAACCACCCTGGCGCTCGATCGCAACACCCCGATCGGCGAATTCAAATCGACCTGGCGCAGCCTCAGCGATGGCGAGCTGGAAAAGACGGAAGAGTTCCTGAACGGTCCGATCTTCGAGTGGCAGGCGCGACCGGTCCTGGTGCTGGCCGTCGAGGGCGGAACGCCAGCCGAACGCAACGCGGCGATGTCGGCGCTGATCGAAGCGCAGGTTGCCCTGCTGGACACGGCGCGACAGCAGCTCATCACGGCCGGGCTCATCGACGATCTGCGGGCCGTCGATCCCGACTTCTCGGCGACCGATCTCTGGGGCGCCGTCGGCGTCAAAGCCGCCGACCTCACAATCGAGATCGACTACTGGTCCGACCAGTCGGTCGGCTGATCCATTCTCATATCGGGAGACTACAAATGACCAAAGCCCGCGCCTCAGGTTCGGATGCCGTACACCTGCTCGCAAAGGAAACCGTCTATGGTACGCCGATCAGCGGTGCGGGCGGCGGTGTCTATCGTCGCATGCCGCTGCGCTCCTACAGCCTGGGCGCAGAACAGCCGCTCGAAGACGATCCGGTGTGGAACCGGTCGCGGCCGGAAGACAGCGACCCGGCACAGGGTAACCTGACGGTGACGGGCGATATCGTGCTGCCGATGGATGCGCGCGGCGTCGGCATGGCGCTGCTGATGGCGCTAGGGCCCGCTGTCAGTGCCGAGACGGGCGTCGATACCGATGTCTTCGAGCATGTGTTCCTGTCCGGCAAGGACCTGCTGAGCTTCACCCACCAGATCGGGCACCCGAAGCTCAGCACGCCGAAGTGGCGGACCCATCTAGGGGTCAAGGCGGGCGGCATGCAGTTTCCCATGCAGCGCAACGGCCGGGCGCTGATGACGATTCCGCTGATCGGGCAGTCGGAAGTGAAGGATGCCAGCGGGGCGCGGGATGCATCGCCGCTGATCTACGACTACCTGCCGTTCAACAATGCCAGCGGCTCGGTCAAGGTCGAAGGCGCCACGGTGGCCAACATTACGGGCGGGCAGTTCAACTTTTCCAACGGGCTTGAGCCAGTCGAGACGATCCGCGCCGACATGATGATCGACGGCGTCGATGACGGGCTGCGGACGCTTAGCGGTACGGTGGACCTGCGGTTCGGCGCGGACAGCACGTTCGATGACCTGGCCGATGCCAACACGCCGGCGGCTCTGCAACTCGCCTTTACCATCCCGTCGCAGCCCGACTGGAGCCTCACCTTCAATATGCCACGCGTGTTCTTCCCCAAGACGAAGAAGCCGGTGCAGGGGCCGGGGGGTATTTCGGTGACGGCCAACTGGCGCGCGGCCTTCGACCAGACAGCGGGTCACATGCTCGAAGTCGTGCTGGTCAACGATGTGACGAGCTACGCCTAGCCGTGGTGATCTGCCGGAACGAAGTGGTTCCAGATGCGCAAGTTGAGAAGGAACAGGTCTTCGCTAGACATCTGGGTGCCGTCTATTTCCACCGAGACCAGTTCCGGAACTTCATCGGCGAGGTCGCGAAAAGTGCATTTTACCACTTGTTCGCGTCCCTTTACCTCGAATCTGGCCCAGATGCTCCGATGTGCCTGTTCGAACGTAGTTGCCCGATAAGGCAGCCCATCTTCGGCGGAATACTCGCCCCAAATGGCGCAGGCCTGCATGAATGGGTTCACGTCTTGCCCTTGGACGAAGCCTGAAACCAGACAGGCAGTGACCGTCGCAACGGTGCGGAAAATTGCCTTCATCATACTTGCTGACCTCACAACTCGGCATGCCCCCATGTCTCGCAAAGTTTAGAGAGCAAATCCAAGCAATGGCAATAACCCTCGGCAAACCTCGTGAAGCGGGCTGGCTGGAACTCTATAACGGCGCCAGTCTATATGTGCTGCCGGCGACGACGGCCATGGTGCAGCTGGCTCAGTCCCGGGCCGATAGCCTGCTGGCGGATCTCAAGGATGCCGGCGTGGCGGTGACCAAGGCGGGCGGGCAGATCGTGGACGTGCCCGATGTTGCCGACGAGCTGGCGGCAGACGGAATGCGGCGGGCGCTGTTCGTCGTGTCGCTGGCGGAGCTGGGCTGCTCGGACTGGCGCAATATCCTCGATGCTGATGGCGAGCCGCTCAAGTTCGACCCGGGGCGGCTGGCGGAGCTGTTCACCGATCCGATGGTCTCGCAGAGCTTCCTGCCCCGCTATCTTGGCGGCGTGCACGCGGAGATCGAAGCGGGAAACGCCTGAGGGCCCTTGCCAGGTGGCATTTTGGCAAGGGCCCTGACTATTGCGCCGGCTGTGCCGGCATCGGTGCGGCATGCGCCACGACGGCGCGACGGACGTGCCCCTATCACAAGCATGATGGCCGCAACGACGCCGAGCGGCTGGCGTGGGCAGTGTTTCGGACGGAAGCCTGGCGGTTGCGGATCGGCGGCATGGGCGTGGTGCTGGGGCTGGAGAGCGGCCCGGCGCTGCGCCAGCTGGTGCGCGCCGGAATGGACGAAGGTCTGGCCGAGGACCTGCTGGGCGCCTGTGAGCAAGGCATGATTGCAGCCCTCAACGAGAAGGACGATCAGGATGGCGACGAAGGAAATCGGGATCAGACTGTTGGTCAAGGACAAGGAACTGGTCGAACGGGCGCTTAAGAGCCTGGGCAAAGAAGGGCAGGATGCGCTTGGCCGCATCGAGAACGCTGCGGACCGGAGCTCTGTCAGCCTGCACGCGCTGAGCGCCGCCGCCAGCGGGGTCAATCGCGGCATGGATCGTCTTAAGACTGGCGTCGCGCTTGCTGCGGCAGGGCTGGCCACTGGGTTCGTGCTCGGCATAAGGGGAGCAATCCAGCGGCTGGAGGAAATGGACAAGCTGAGTGCCCAGGTGGACCGGGCGCTGTCCAATACCGGAAACACGGCGAAAACGAGCGCGGCTGAACTTGCCGCCTTCGCCGACGAGCTCGAGCTGCGCACCGGTCGGGCAGCCGAAGAGATCATGGCGATCGGCGGGAACCTCGCGACCTTCAAATTCGACAATGAGGTGTTCTATCGCTCGATCGAGCTGGCCAACGACATGTCCGCGGCCTGGGGCGGCGAGCTCCGGCAGAACCTCGAGGGATTGGCGCGCGCCCTGGCGGATCCCGAGAAGGGTTTTGCCATGCTGGAAAAACGCGGCATCAGCCTGACGGACGTGCAGGGCGACCTGGTCAAGCGCTTCATGGCGGTCAACGATATTGCCAGTGCGCAGCGGGTCATCCTCGATGCGCTCGAAGCCGACGTGAAGGGCGTGGCGGAAGAGGGCATGACGCCGCTGGAGAAGGCCACGCTCGCGGCCGAGAAGGCAATGGAGAACCTGTTCGAGGACCTGGTGAAGGGCGAGGGCGGCGGCGACGACCTGCGGCAGTCGATGATCCGCCTGGCCGAGGTGCTGTCGGACCCGAACGTGCTGCAAGCGGTGCGCATGTTCGGCAATACTCTTGTCGCGTCGCTGCGGATGGCACTGGAGTTCATCGGCGGCGTGTCCGCCGGGCTGCAGCGGCTCATAGACTTCTTCAGCGAACTGGAAGGCAAGTCGGTCGCGGGACTGACGGAGACGCGTTACAACATCAATCGGCAAATAGTTGAGCTAGATGCTGACCGTCTGAAGATTGCCCGGGAGCAGCAGGCGGCCGGCGGCACGAATAATATGATCTTCGTCGATCGCCTCGCCCAGGTCGACCGCGATCTCGCAGCCCTCCGCGCTGAAGAAGCCGCGATCACGCAAATGCTCGACGCCCGCAAGGCCGCAGCCAACCTTACGGCGCCCTTACCGACAGTCACACGGCCCGGTTCCGGATCTGTCGATGATGGCGACCTGCCGCCGCCGGTCCTGACGCCAGAGCAATCCCGCGCCCAGTCGCAGGCACTGCGCGAGGCGGCCCGGCTGACCGAGCAGGTGCGCACGGCGACTGAAGACTATGCCGCGCGGCTGGCCGAGCTCGACGACATGCTGGCGCGCGGCCTGATCACGCAGGAAACGCATGGACGGGCGACGGCCAAGGCGGCGCTGGAGTATGCCGGCGCCGCTGACGGAACCGAAGAATACCGTGCGGCGCAGCTGGCGCTGCAACGTGCACTGGCGGCCGGCATCGTCAGCGAGGCGGAATACACCAAGGCGCTCGAAGACCTGACCCAGAGGCGCCTGTCCGCATCTACTGACTGGCTGGCCGGGGTCGAGCGCGGACTGCGAGCCATGGCGCAGGAAAGCGACATCGGCAAGACCATCGAGGACTCGCTGGTTTCAGCGGCGAGCAGCTTCGAAGATGCTTTGATGGATGCCTTCGAAACCGGCAAGCTCGAGTGGGATGATTTCAGCAAGCAGATCATGTCGGACCTGCTGCGCATGGGCGTGAGGCAGGGCATTTCCGGGCTGTCCTCGATCATCAACACGTTCTTCAGCGGCGCGGGGTACCCCACCAACCCGGCCGCGCTCCGGCTGGGCTACCAGGCCGGGGTGGGGCATAGCGGGGCCACGATCGGTTCCTCTCCAGCCAACAGGCTGCTGCCGGCCGAGATGTTTTTTCAGGTGCCGCGCTTTCACACCGGCACCGACTTCCTCAAGCCTGGCGAAGTCCCGTTCATCGGCATGCAGGGGGAAGAGATCGGCTGGCCGGAGCAGTTGCGGCGCAAGTACGGGGGCAAGACCGATGTCACGATCCAGCATCGCACGGAAGTGCACAACTACGGAAGCGAGCAGGTGCGCACCGAACAGGCGCGCGGGGCCGATGGTGTCGACGTGACCAAGGTCATCATTGGCACGGTCAATTCAGGGCTCGCCGAGGGCCGGTTCGATGGCATTATGGATGGCGTCTTCGGTGTCAAGCGGAAGGGTCGCTGATGCCTGAACTGTGGCCGAGCGATGTTCCTCATGCGCCGCGGGCCAACAGCCTGCGGGTGCTCAACCCGTTCCAGGCGCCGCTTGCCACCGACATGGATGATGGCCAGCAGCGCCGGCGGCGCTCGAGCACGCTGCAGCTGGCCGGGCTCCAGTTCGTCATCAAGATGGAGAATGACGAATTCGACCTGTTCAAGCTCTGGGTTCGCGACGACCTGGTCGACGGGACGCTTTCCTTCGACGTGCCGGTATGGACCGGCGCCGACTATGAAACCAAGACCTGCACCTTCCGCCAGCCGTATGCGGACGATCCGGGGCGGGGCATCCGGCACCTGGTGACCGTCGTGCTCGATGTCGAGGACTATTGATGGCGGACCCCTGGAGCGCAGCTCTCGCCGAAGCCTATGCGTCGGCGCCAGCGGATGACTTCATCGTGCACACGCTGGAGCTGCTGCACCCGGCGTTTGTCGACAGCAACGATGCGGCTGACAGCATCCGCGTCGCACTGGACAAGCGTGCATGGGACCTCGAGCTTGAAGCCGGGGCGCCGTTGTTCGGTGGGCAGGTGAAGCGGTTCGAGCCCCTGGCTTTGCGGGTGAGCCTGCCGGAGCAATCCGAGAACAGCATGGGATCGCTCAATCTGTCGCTGGACAACGTGCCGCGCACGATCTGGCCCAAGCTGCAGGCGGCCGCCAAGGTGCGCGCCTCGGCCCTGGTTATCTATCGGGAGTGGGTGGCAGTGAAGGCGGGGTCCGACTATTCCGTCGTGGGGCCGCCCGACATGATCATCGACCAGCTAACCATGAAGGTTGTGACCGCCACGCAGCTGCGCCTCTCGGGGACGGCAAGTTTTGTGGACCTGCTCAACAAGTCGTTTCCGCGCATGACATTCGACATGAACAACTATCCGGGCCTGTTCGGCGGTGTCTCGTGAACCGGGTGGAGCTCATCAACGCCCATATCGGCACGCCCTATGACCTGGGCGGACGGAAACCGGGCAGCGTGGACTGCTACGGATCGGCGAGGCACCTGCAGCGCGTCCTGTTTGGGCGGGACATGCCGGATTTTGCCATGCCAGGCGAGGCGGGGCGCACGGCCATTGCCGCCGCGATCACGGTGCATCCTGAGCGCGGCCGGTGGCGGGAGATCGACGCGCCGGTCGACGGCGCACTGGTAACGATGGCGCGCAACCAGTGCGGCTACCACCTGGGCACCTGGCTTGACGAAGACGGCGGCATGATCGTGCATGCCATCGAAGATTGCGGCGTTGTCGCCGACACGATCGCTACGCTCGAGGCGGTCGGCTGGCGCAAGTTCCGGTTTCACGTACCGGTCTGATTTCCTGAGGCATTGATGACCTTCCACGACCCACACATCGCTGCGGGCGGCCAAGCCGTGCTGCTCACCGGTCCGTTCGGCGGCGCCGAGCGCACGATCCATCTCGACCGGCCGATGACCATTGCCGAGGTGATTGCTGCGCATGATCTCGCGTTCCGCCTGCCGACGATCGCCGTCATGGGTGGAGAGCCGGTGCTGCGCGGTTGCTGGGCAATCCGAGTGGTTAAGCCGGACGAGCTCCTGGCCTTTATCGCCGTGCCGAGGGGCGGCGGGGAAGGAGGGGGCGACGGCAAGCAGATCATCGGACTGGTCGCGGCCCTGGCGCTCTCGATCGCGGCGCCCATGATCGGGGGATTTGTCGCCGGCGCCTTCTTTGGCGGCTCGGCGCTGGCCGCATCCATCGTGTCAGCGGCCCTGCTGACCGGCGGCTCATTGCTGCTCAACGCGCTGATGCCGCAGCCAGTCGACGCCAGTGCAGGCGCGGAGGCTGGCCGGGTTTATTCAGTGACGGCCGCCAACAATCAGGCCACGCCACTGGATGTGGTCCCCACGCTCTATGGAGAGCTGGAGTTCGCGCCGCGCTACGCTTCGCGGCCCTATAGCGAGTTCGCGGGCAACGACCAGTATCTGTACCAGCTGTTCGCCGTAACGGCCGGCAAGGCGGATATCGCCCGCATCAAAATCGGTGAAACCGAGGCCTGGAATTCCACGACGGGCTGTTCGTCGAGCTTTTCCGACGTGACTTTCGAAATCATCCAGCCCGGGCAGGCGATCACCCTGTTCCCTGCCAACGTGGTCACTTCGTCGGAGGTCAGCGGACAGCCTGTTCCAGATCCCGCTGCCAAGCTCGGCCCGTTCGTCGTCAATGCGGCGGGGACAACGATAGACCGGCTGGCCGTCGATTTCGTTTTCCCTGGGGGCCTCTGGACGGCTGACAACCGGGGCGTCACTGCGAACTCGATTGCGCTGAGGGCGCAGTATCAGTCGATCGATGCTTCCGGGACACCAACCGGTGGATGGGCGGATATCTTCGCCGAAACCATCAGCGCCGCCACCCGCACTCCGCAACGCATGTCGCGCGCTGTCGACGTCGTGCCTGGACGCTATCAGGTTCAGTTTCTGGCGGACGAGGCTTTTGACCCCGACGATGGCACTGCCGTCAACAGGGTGGCCTGGGCGGGCCTACGCGGCTATCTCACCGGCTTCGTCACACCGCCGAACACGACGCTGCTAGCCATGAAGATCCGGGCGAACGAGCAGCTGAGCCAGCTTTCAACCAGCCAGATCAGGGTGCTGGCGAAGCGGCACCTGCCGGTATGGAATGGGTCTTCGTGGGCTCTGGAGCCAACACGCTCCATTGCCTGGGCAGCCGCCGACGTGCTGCGCAACGCCGACTACTCGCTCGGCCTGTCCGACGGCCAATATGACCTTGCGGCACTGGCCGCACTGGCGGTGACCTGGGCGGGACGTGGCGACACATTCAATGCGCTGTTCGATCGATCCTGGACCGTTTCCGATGCCTTGCGGGCCATTTTGAGGGCGGGCCGCGCCCAGCCGGTCCGGATCGCCGGGAAGATCGGCTTTGTCCGGCTCCAGCCGAGGTCCATCAAGCGCGCGACGTTCACGCCCCGCAACGTCGTGCGCGGGAGCTTCCAGCACAAGCTGGTTCTGTTTGACGAAGAGAAGCCTGACAGCGTCGTGGGCAGCTACGTCGATGAGGTCACGTGGCAAACGCGTGAAGTGACGGCCAGCCTTGCCAGCGTCGGCAGCGACTCGCCGCAGAAGATCGAGTGGTTCGGCATCACCGACCGGGATCAGGTCTGGCGGGAAAGCGTCACGGAAGCGGCGGTGAACGCCTTTCAGCGCGAGTTCGTCAGCTTCACGGCCGATTGGGAAGGCAAGCTGCTGGTGCGCGGCGATCCTATCCTCGTGCAGCATCCGTTTGTGCAGGGGGTCGAGACTGCTGCACTCGCGTCCCGCGCCGGCGACGCTCTGACGCTGGACCGCGATCTTGAACATGAGATCGAGGGCGACGCCTATGTAATCGTGCGCGGCAAAGACGGCGCGGAGTGGGGGCCGTGCCTGGTCCAGAGCTTTGCCGGACGGGTGTTGACCCTTGACGCCGCGGACCGTGCGGCTGTCGCCAGTTCCATGGGAGAGATGGCGAGCATCCTGCCTGCCGAGCGCTCAGAGCGGGCGCATGTGCTGGTCTGTGATGGCGAGATGAGACCCTTCAACGGCCTGGTCGTTTCGGCAGTGCCCGATGCGGCAGGAAAGGTGTCGATCCTCTCCGTGGTCGATGCACCCGAAGTCTATCTTGCCGACGCCACCGAGGTGATGCCGTCGCCATGGACGCCGCCGGTGTTGCCACCGCAGAACCCGGCACGTCCGCTGGTATTCGGCCTGTTCGCGCAGCTAAAGGCAGGCATTGCGCAGCTTGAGCTTGATGCCATGTGGCAGCCTACACCAGGCGCTATCGGCGGGTACGTGGCTGAAGTGAGCTATGATGACGACAGTATTCCCGATGCTGCCAAGACCTGGACACCGGTCTATAGCGGCTTCGCCAACCGGTTCACGGCTCCGGTTCTTCCTCAGAAGCTGGTGCTGCGGGTGGCCGCGATTGGGGTGTTGCAGGGGCCATGGACGAAGCGGGTTTTCACTCTAGGTGAGGTGCCGCAAATCGTGCTGGGCCCCATCGGACCTAACGACTTAACCGACGAGGTCAATGCCGCTCGCATCCTGGCGTCTCGGTCCATCGAGCAGTTGATAGCCGAACGGGACGTGCTCATCGCTCAAATGACCGACGCCCTGCTGCAGGGGCCTGGGGAATGGCACAAGCTGCGCACCGAGTTGGCAGCTACCTATGAAGAGACACGGGCTTCCTACACCAAAGAAGTCAACGTCGTGGCCAACAGTCTCGGCGCCCTGGCCACTCGCGCGGAGCAGCTGGAAGCCACTGTTGAAGACCCGGACACGGGGCTAGAGGCAACGGCGACGGCTTTGAGCCAGCTCACCACGTCCGTGACGGCGCAGTTTGCGGCGACGGCATCATCGATCGAGGCGGTCGAGGCTTCCATTGGCGACGTGCTGGCTGGGGGCGCCATCGGCATCATTGCTGAGGCGGACCCGCAAGGGTTCGAGGTCAACGCCTATTTCGCCCTGCGAGGGGCCGCGACGGGCAATGAGTTCCTGCCTGTCGGGCTCTACATGCGGCTTGCCTCGGACGGCACGCGCGACATGGTCCTCGATGCAGATCGGGTAGTTTTCACAGGCAAAGCCCGGTCTGTGAGCGGCAATTCCTTTATCGACTTCACGGCTGGTGCCATGAGGCTCGGCGGCTGATGGTCTACGTGTTCATGAACGACCCGGCGACGGGGCGCGTGGCGGTTTTCGAAGAGAACGGCACTTCGGGCGACCCCGAAGACCCGAACAGCGTCCGCAACGCGCCGCTGAACGATCCTGTCACGCACCTGACGAGGACCCGGTTCAACGCTGACTTCGACTACTACCAGGTCAGCACCGACACGAGCGGCATTGCCATAGTCCATCCTGCGACGCCCGGAGCCAGCACGGTCGTGGCAACCGCACCCTCCATCACCCGCGTCGGCCAGGTTGCAAAGAGCTCCATAAACCTTGTGGCCCACGGGCTCCCATATGTTCCCGCGTACATGGTGGTGGGTCCATATGGGGGTCTCATAGGGCAGTCGTCGTTGATCCAGACGGTCGCGGGAGTGGGGGTGCGTCGCGTCAGCCCGTATGCGACCAGCACTCACATTGGGTTGCTGGACGTGGGCATCTCTTCGGCGTCGGACCTGCCGGCGCTGGCCATGACGTATCGGGTGATCGTGTTCAAGCAGCCGGTGGCAGATAGCGCTTATATGCTCGACATCGATCCTGACGCTGGCGTGTTCAACATGGGTTACGGCAAGTGGCGCGGCGACCTGAAGCAGCTGCGCCAGTCGAAGCTCGCAGATGCCAGTCCATTTGACGTGCCGCTGGGCCGCACAAGCGACATCCGCGGCGGCGTGAGCCGGACCGTGCTGGCAGACGGCACCACTTTCACCAGCCCGAACTACACCGGCACGTTCGCTGGCTCTCCCTCGATCCAGTGCAGCGTGGAATAGGACCATGAGCTTCTTCGAATACACAGAGGACGGCCATGTCATTGCCGAGCATGCCGGTCGCAGGGCGATCGATACGCAGGTGCCGATGCTCAACCTGGTGCCTGGTGCAGCGATCACCCTGACGGGCTACTCCATCAGCTGGCCCGACTTGTGGAAAGGCACGCTGTACTACCAGACCCGCCAGACGGTGGAGACCGTTCCGGGGGTCTTTGCTGATTATTTCGGTTGCTCCACCTGGGCCGGCCTCGTTGAGCAGGAGTGGGGGCCCGCAGAGGCCGCGCCCAACAATCTCCCGGACATAGCCATCGGCACCGTTCCGGCGGGCACAGACTATCTGGAAGTGTGGGTCACTCTCACACGGACGGTGAACCCAGCCAACATCCTCGACCTCGCCCTGGCGTCGAATTTCCCAGAGGGGCTGCCTGTCAAGCTGGACGGTCACTCCTGCGTGGTCGAGGAGTTCGGCGGCGTGGCTCGCCAGTTCGAGTTCGTCCTGAGCGGCACATCGGTTCTGCTCCGACGGTATCAGTCGGTGAACGCACTAGGCGGCATCGTGCAGCCTGGCTTCCTGCGCAACAATCCTTCCGGGGCGGCGGGCAACGCGGAGTTTTTCTACCCAGGCACCAACGCTCCGGTTGATGGCTCCAAGTACGCCACGCATGGCCAGCGGATCCAGCAGCTCGGCCCGGACAAGGACATCCCAACCCATCGGCCACCAGGCAAGGAGTGGGGCTCCTCGAATAACGTGCCCTGTTCCATGGACATGACGGGCATCAGCTACGCCTCCACCTGGACGGGCGACATCATCATCAAACCGGGCTTCATCGATGCGCCGTAACCAGAGAGCTATCCAATGAGCATCTTCGTTCCCGCCAATCCCGGCACGGTGACCTTCACCCAGGGCTCCATGGCCATTGCCGGCACCGGCACGCTGTTTCAGAACATGCGGGCTGGTTCAGTGATCTCCATTCCCGGCCTCGGCGAAATGCAGCTGGCGGAAGACCCTACCAGCGACACGGCTGCGCTTGGCGTGGTGGAGTGGCAGGGCACCACGGCTGAAGACAAGGCCTACCAGTACCTACCCCGAAACGATGCCGCGACGATCTCTGCCAAGCTGGTGGCGATGCTGCAGCAGTTGTCAGGCAGCAACCTACAGTCGCTTGCAGACGTGGAGGGAGCAGCGCAGACGGTGCTGGGTTTTGCCGGGCCCGGCAGCCTTACTACTGTGGCGATCGCTGACCTGGTATCCGGAGCAGACTACGACCAGGCGGTGGATGCCCTTGCTGACCTGGCGGCTTATAGCACCAGGCCCGGGCCAACGGCAGACAGTCGGGGGTTTGCGGTCCTGGTGCGCAATTCGGGTGACGGCCGCGCTGCCATCTACTCCAAGAGCTCCGACGCCAGCGGCGACTGGTCTGATCCGGCCTATGTGTCGGGGCCGGCCATCACTCTCGATGTCACCGAGGTGGACGCGGTGCCCCACGGTGCGCCACCCGGCGTGACTCTCACACCTGTGGCTGGTGGGTACAATCTCGCGTTCGCAATCCCGAGCGGCATGATCATCGTACCGGGCACGACGACGACGCTGGCGCCTGATCAACCTGCTGCTGTCGACTTTGTGCCGGTCACCGGCGGGTACCGGATCGACATATCTATTCCTCAGGGCCTCACGGGCGATATCGACGGGGTGACCCCATTCTGGGTCTCGCGACTGGGGGCCGATGCAACTGCTGGCGCGGCTCTCACTGGGCTTGGCGTGTCCGCTTTCGCGCAGTCGCTGCTCGACGACGCGAGCGCGGCGGCCTTCTTTTCGACTTTGGGCCAAATTCCGAACAGCCATATCCGTGACGATCTCACCCCCGACAAAGCGTTTCGTCGGGGCAATATTCTCGGCACGGTGTCGCACTTATCAGGGGGCCCAAGCGGGGCACTGATAGAGAGTGGGAGCAACGGCAACGGTTCATATGCTCGCTTCGCGAACGGCACTCAGATCTGCATTTGCTCGTCGTCGGTCGACTTCAACAACACGTCCTATCAGCTCTTTTCGTACCCGGCGGCCTTTGCCACTGCTGATGTTGGCTTGTCGTTGAGCTTTGCAGGTTCGCCAACCACCGGTGATGTCAACGACTGGCTTAACCGCTTGCATCAAGTCACCGCGGTGAAGAGTTCGAGCACAATTGGACTGATGCTTTTTCGGGCCGCCACCTATGGCGCGCTTTCGGGACTGTACGGGCCGGTAAACGTCATAGCCGCAGGCCGTTGGTTCTAACCACAGGACGCATGATGAAAGTCAACTTCTCCCCGGTCCGCATGGACGGAACACTGATGCTTGAAAAGTCGGCTGGCGATCGGCTGCGTATCAATGGCGAACTGTTCAATTTCAACCCTCTGGAAGAGGGTGACACCATCCCGAACGGGGTCATTCCTTGCGAGTGGATACTCGGGCCAGTCGAACGGATCGAAGGCGAGGTCTGCCTGACACTGATCCTGCCGCACGGCCCAAACCCGTCACAGGCTGTGGCCTTCCCAGAGCCGATCACCATGACCGAGGACGGGCCGATCCCGGTTCCTTCCGATGCCCAGCCAGAGGAGCCTGCCAATGTGGAGCCCTGATCCCTCCACCATCATCACCGCCGAACAGAAGGCGACAGAAGCGGCGGCTGCGGCGCGCAAACTGGCCTTCCCCGACCTGGAACCCGACCGCTTCTGGTTCGGCCTTCGAGCCTCTGGCTATGACGCTGATGTTCGTGCATTCGTGGCCAGCCTCGACGAGCCGACAATCGAGGGCGAGAACGGCCATGAGCCCAACCCGTATTATGATCCTGTGGCATGGGCCTCGGCATCGGCGAAACTTGAGTTCGCCAAGTACTTCGAGCGGGACCATCCGCTGGTGCTGGCAGCGCAGCAGGCAATCGGCATCAGTGAGGCAGAGCTGGATGCTCTCTGGCAATTCGCGGCGGGCTAGAACCGGTAGTTCATCCCAACATTCAGAGCAGAGTGAGGGTAGAAGTCGGACGTTGCTCCGTTGTCCTGCCGGAGAAATACGCTGCCGAATGTGCCGCTGTACTCGGCCTTGAAGGAGAGATGATCCGTCATCGAGACTTCAATTCCAACAGAGGCTGTCGGCAGTATCCCTAGACCTCGTAGTGTGGCGCTCAGGGCAGGGTTCGCGTTTGTTACGCCTACATCAACATACATGAGCCGGAGCCCTGCGGAGGCGTACGGAAGGAACCGATCGTAGGACAGTGCGACTCGGGTCGAGAGACTGCCGTAGGTTCTTGTTCGATGGTAGGCCACGATGCTGGGCGGCGTCGACGCAATGCCATCGTTCAAAAATCCAATCTCTCCTTCGATACCGAGAATAGCGTCGGCACCAGCACCCCATGAGTATCCGCCTGTAAGGCCAAGGGACCAGTTTACTGCCGACATCGGCGCCATGGTGATGTGGCTAAGCGTGTCGTTCCAGTGCTGTCCAGCCTCAACTCAGAAATAGAAGCCAGTCCAGTCCAAAGCCTGCGATGGCGCCGCGAATAGGCAGATCGAGGCTGCCAGCACTACTCTTTTGGACATCGATGTTCCCCAGCCGCCAACATTCAAAGGCGTGACCGGAAAAGAGTCGAGTCTTTTCACGATGGGCCGGCGAGGCCTGTCCCCTTCCAGCCAGGAGAAAATCACATGCCCACGCTGCTCAAGCGGGGGTCGCACGGTGCTGCCGTGCGATCGCTGCAGGAACTGCTCAACCGTGCCGGCGCCTCGCCCGTGCTGCTGGTCGACAACGACTTCGGGCCAGCCACCGAAACGGCTGTGCGGGCTGCCCAGGACAGGCTTGGCCTGATCGTCGACGGTCTTGCTGGCCAGCAGACGCTGACCGCACTGCGTCGTGCTGCTGAGTCGCCCAAGCCGGGGCGGCCTGAGCCTGACAAGGCCGCGATGCGGGAGGGGGTCTGCAGCGCACCGGCGGACCCCGTGGCGAGCGCCCCTCCGCCCAACGATGCTGCGGTCAAGTTGCTCGAGACAGCGCGGCCGATCTCCGAAGTCATTGTGCATTGCACGGCGACGCCTGACGGCAAGGACTTCACCGTCGATGACATCCGCGCCTGGCACAAGCAGCGTGGCTGGACCGATATCGGCTACCACTATGTCGTCTATCGCGACGGTCGGGTGATGGCTGGCCGCCCCGTTGGCCAGGTCGGCGCACACGTGGCTGGCCGCAACACTGGGACGATCGGCATCAGCTACGTCGGTGGCGTGACTGCCGACGGCAAGGCCGCCAAAGATACCCGCACCCGGGCGCAGCGCGCATCGCTGCTCTGGCTGGTACGGGAACTGCGCAGCAGGCACCGCGGCATCGCGGCCGTCACCGGCCACAATCAGTACGCCGCTAAGGCGTGCCCATCCTTTGACGTGCGCCTGGACCAGCTCGGCACCGTCCTCTGACGTTCTGCCCCCCTCACGATAACCAGGAGACTACCCATGCGACTGCACATGCTGCAGGCGGCGCGCCCGCTTGCCTTTTCACTTCCCCGTGGCTGGATCATCGTCGGGTTGGCCCTGATCCTTTGGGCGCTATCCCTGACGGTCGCGGCCTTCGCCCAGGAGCCGACGTCGACGGTCGATCTCGGCTCGCCGCTGCTGGCCCTGGTGCCGATCGCGGCCGAGCTGGTGCTCACCGTTCTGGGGCTCGCCGGCCTCTGGCTGGTGAAGCTTCTGCGCGACAAGTGGAAGATCGACCTCGAGGCGCAGTACCGCGCGATCGAGGCGCAGCACCGCGAGGCGCTGCACTCGGCCGTCGCCACCAGCCTCGGCTCGGCCGTCAGCAAGTACGGCGCAGGGCTCAAGCTCGATGTCGGCTCGCCGGCCGCCGCCCATGTCATCCAGTCGGTGCTGGATTCGGTTCCCGATGCCGTGAAGTCCCTCAAGCCGTCGGAGAACTGGATCCTCAAGGCCGCGGCGGCCAAGCAGGCGGAGCGGTCGCTGCTCTACTCCGATCCGGTTTCCTCCAATGGGTAGCGCCTTCCTAAGCTTCGTAGGCCGGGCGTTGCTCGGCCTGCTCAAGACCTGGCTGTCGACGTGGCTCAATCGGCAGCAGGGCAAGATCGAAGGCAGGGCCGAGGTGCAACGGGAACAGGAGGCGCAGGCGGAGGCCCTGCGACAAGACTATGATGAAATCCATGCTGATGATCGCGGCCTCGATGATGCTCTTGGCCGGCTGCGCCAGCGTTCCGGTACCGGCGATCGGCGTCTGCCCTGATCTGCCTTCGCCGCCGGCCGCTGCCGTGGATGCCCTTGAGAAGGCGGCCCGGGGGGACGAGCAGGCGGCAGGGTGGGTCATTGACCTCAGCCAGCACTACGACGCTCTCGACCGCTGTGCGAGGCGGCCGTGATCTATCTCCGCTTCCGAGAGAAGATACCGCTCCGCATTGCCGAATGGCTGGGCGGCATCGCCATGATCCTGATCGGGCTCTACCTGGTGATCTGGCCGACCGCTTTCGAGCGAGCGGGGCTTTCGGGCTTTTCCGTCATCGCGCCCGTTGGCTGGTGGGTCGCTGCAAGCCTCATCCTCGGCGCCAGCCGCATCGGAGCGTTGTGGCTGAACGGTCATAAGCCGGAGGTCTCCGCACCGATCCGCTGCGTCGTTGCCATTGCCGGCGTCGGGCTCTTCTCATCGATCGCCGCCGGCTATGCCATGGCGACAAACCAGTATGGCCCACCGATGGCCATGATTCTCGCCCTGGTACTGATGGCGGGAGACCTGTTCAACTCCGCCCGTGCCGGGATGGACACTTATCTAGCCATCAGGAGCCGGCTGTGGATTGGTTCACCGCACTAGATTCGCCGACACAGGTTGCCGTCATCGGCGTCGTCACCGCCATCATAGCAGCCATGGCCGGCGTTGCCGTTGCCATCGTCAACAACCGCAAGGCGGGCGGTGGCAAAGCCGAGATTGCCGCCATGACTCTGGACGCATCGGCGGTGCACCAGGTAGCCGCCTCGATCGAGGGTTTGAATGTCACTCTAGCAGAGCAGAACAAGGTGACCCAGGATGCCAGCGATGAGATGACCGGTGTGCTGGACCGCTTCATTCGCGAGGTGATCGAGCTGCGCCACGAGGTTCGGGCCCTGGCGGACAAGGTCCGCGGGCCGCGGTAGCCTATTCCATGTCCGGAATGGTGCCGTGCTGAAACAGCACGACGGGGTCGCCAAACTCGCCGTTGACGAGATCGGCACTGCGCGACCAGGCGATGACGCCCTCATAGGTCCCCAGAGCTGCCAGCCGCCGGGCATCCATCTTGGCCTTGTCCTCGGACTGCACTTCCCTCGGCTCAAAAGCAGGCTGCAGCTCGCCCTCCTCGTCCCGCACGAAGGCGAGCAGGACGATGAGCTTTGTGGGCTGGGCGGGCTTCTTGTCGCGGCTTTCCATGGCGGCAAATTAGCCGGAAGCGATGTGATCGGCAAGCATATTGTTCTTATTCTGTTCACGGTGCTAGGAGTCGTCACTTCCCAGCTGGAGGTGACCCATGAACATTGCCATCAAGCTCAGCCCTGCGGAGCGCATCCGCCGTGCCAAGGCCGCCGACCCGTCACTGTCAGACGAGCAGTTGCGGGAGCAACTTGGCGTCACGGCGGGCCAGATCAAGGCCGCGATGCTCTACCGAAAGCAGAAGGCCAAGCGCCGCACGTGACTACGCTCCGCGCCCATGGCAACGCTGCGGGAAATGAAAGACCAGGGGTGGAGCATGACGCTCTACTGCCGCTCCGACCTGGGTGAAGCGTGCCACCATAGCTGGACGCCGTCATGGGATCAGCTGATCCAGTATTTCGGACCCGATGCTGACTTCGTTCGGGACCGGACCGCCTTCGCCCGGCTCGTGTGTGAAGAGTGCGGGCAGCGCGGTGCCACCCTCATTGTTCATCCGCCGCTGCAACCGGACAAAAGAGCCGGGGGTGGGTGGCCACGGCAGCCAGCGTCCGGCTCTATCGGTCGAGGAAGCGACGCGGCTGCATCACGAGTTCGAGGCAGAGCAGAAGCGGCTGGGCATCAAGAGCAATGCGGTGATGAACGCTGAGGCCCGGGCAAAACTCAAGGCGATCGAGAAGGCGGAACGGCATGGTGAGCACTTCATCGGACCGCCTAACCCCTAGGCCCATCGGAAGCGAGGGCGGTGGCTTTGAGGGCGTTGCCAGTAACTGGTGCGGGAACACGCGGGGAACAAAATTGTCCCACTCGAAATATGCTGCGAGATAGTGGGACAAAATCGGCTGAAAAAGCCAACGGAAACAACGGGGCGAAAAGTGGCTGGCGATCCCGGCAGGACTCAAGTGTCAGAATTTACTGCTGAGCAAGTGGTGTGAGGATGTTCTTTGCCAGGAAGTTGACCACCGGGACCACCACGCCGTCTCCAACGAGGTGATATGCTTCATAGTAATTGTCTGGAAGTAGGTACTCATCGTCGAGACCCATGAGTCTCGCCGCCTCACGAGGTTGGAGGAACCGTGACCGCACGTTTTCTCCCTGAACTATGAGAACAGTTTGACGGCTGGAGCCGCCGGTCGGCGTTCTCAGGCAACCTGCAACATCATCGAATCTCACTTCAGCGCGCTGACGCTTCACGCCCTCTTCAGTCCTTCTCCTTTTGTAGACCGACCCCACAACGCGCCGGTCTAGGCCAGCCACAACCTCCAGTTTTTTCTTGTGAAGTTCCGACATCAGGGCGAGCAAACGTGCCGTCTCCTCCTCTGTGTGCCAGCCTTGCGCGAGCTCGTCATCATCTAGCAAGTCGAGCAAGGTCGTTCTTCTGGGAGGCGGAACGGGCAACTTCCACCAAAGCCACATTTGTCTTGTGCGCTCCGGAAGAGCTCGGGCTGCGGCGGATAGGGAGCGGCTATGCCAAGGGGACTGAGGCTTGTCGGAAACCATGTGCTCGGGAATATCTATTGTTTCGGACACCCCGATTACAAACAGCCGCAGCCTAGACTGAGGAACAAACAGCGCAGCGTCGATCAAGACTGCGCCAACGCGGTAGCCGGTGCCGGCAAGGGCATCGCAGATCGCAGCGAAGTCCTTCCCGCCATGAGAGGTGATGGACCCCTGTACGTTTTCTAAGACCACGAGGTCTGGGGCTCTGCCGGCTTCCTTAAGCCCTTTGATCTTGTCCCAGAACGGCCAAAACGTGCCGGAATGCTCTCCGCCTAGTCCTGCGCCCGCCCCAGCCTGCGATAGGTCCTGACACGGGAACGACGCCCATGCCAGTTTCGCTGATGGCAGGCTAACGTGTTCTACTGATTTCACATCGCCGCATTCAATTTCCTGATCGCCCCAGTTGGCGACATACGACGCGACCTTCTTGGCATCATAGTCGTTGGAATACACGCATCGCCAGTCCAGACCCAAACCGGCTCTTGCCATCCCCCCGCCCGCGAAGAACTCGAGAAAATCCATCCTCAAGCCTTACCGCCCGTTTGAAGATAACCTTCTCGATCAAGTCTCTCCGCGATTGCCTCGACGATCCAAGTATTAACGGATACCGTTCCTGCTCTCTTGTCGCAGAGACTTGCAACGGCATCATACATCTCTTTCGGCATGCGGAGGCTACCGCGCCACTCGTCTCGCGATTTCGTCATAACTGCCCCATGGCGCCATTGTGGCGCCACCATGCCAGAGGTGGTGCACCTTAACAATATGCTAGTTCAAAGCTGTTGTGATGCGTTTCAGAGCGGATTAATGCTCTAAAAGTTGTGCGCTACATTGTTTTAAGGGGGAATCTTGGCTGTCGTTGAAGGTGGAATCCGGCCTGAGCTCAGGTTTTCCCACAATGTAATTGAGCACTTGGGCATCAAGCTTTACCGCAACAAAGCCGGCAACGTCCTGGCCGAGCTAGTGGCGAATTGCTGGGACGCCGATGCAAAGTGGGTGGACATAGAACTTGACGAGAATGCCGGAGATGACGGCAACGGACGCATCGTTATCGCCGACAACGGGGTGGGCATGTCGTTCGAAACAATCCGCGACCACTATCTGCAGGTGGGTAAGCCCAAGCGAAAATCCGCAAAGGAAAGATCGTCCGGCGGGCGTATGCCAATGGGTCGCAAAGGCCTTGGCAAGCTAGCTCCCTTCGGAATCGCGAGAACTGTAGACGTTGCCACCGTACACGGCGGCCTGCTCAACTTATTTACACTGGATTTGGATCAAATTCTAAAGGTGGGAGCCACGGGTGCGTATCCTCCTAAGTTCCACCTGCAGGATGTGCCTGCCACGGAAGTCGTCGCTCTAAGCGACAGCTATCTCACGTCGCGAGTCAACTCGTTTCTGGACGCGCTGAAAGCCGGGGGTGCCGAAGCTACTGGCACGCTAATCTGCATGAGCCGCATTGTGGCAAATCAGATGCCCACTAGGGAGTTCATTGCAAAGGAACTAGGGTCCAGATTCACCGTCATACTCCTTAGGCCGGACTTTTCCGTCCGCATCGGCTCAGTACAACTCACCGAGGAGGACGCCCTGCCAAAGTTCGAGTTTAGAATACCTTCTGACACCGATGTGCTCATTGAGGACGTTGGTGGCCATCAAGTGAAGTATTGGGTTGGATTTGTGGGGGCTGCAGAGTGGCCAGCTGATGAAGCGGGGGTGGGCGTGTTTGCCCACGGCAAGATCGCTCAGACGAGACCCTACTTCTTCAATCGAAAGGGGAAGGAAGTCTTCCAACGGTATCTGTATGCAGTTGTCGAAGCTGACTGGGTGGACGAGGAGGATGAGGATCTGATTTCGACCGACCGTACGGCGATCGACTGGAGCTCCCCAAAAATGAAGGAGTTGCACGATTGGGGTAACAAGAAGGTCGGGGCCTGGATCACTTCCTACGAGGCATTCAGGAAGGAGAAGCAGGACCGGCAAGTTGCAGATCAGGCAGTAGCTCTTCGGGCAGAGAAAAAGGTGAACACATATTCACGGGCCGAGAATGATCAGATCGTAAACCTTGTATCTGAGGCTACCAGAGAGATCGGCAAAACTAAGGAAGCGGAGGCAACCCGCGAGGAGCTACTGATCGCCGTCTCGAAGGCGTGGATAAATCAGCCCACGCGCATCTTCCTCGGAGAACTATGGAAAAGCCTGCTCTCCACCAATGCAACTCCTGCGCAGTTGGCCGACGTGGTCAACAAACTATCGCTATATTCGGTCCCTGAAAAAATGGGGCTGGCGTTGACCTTCTCGCAGCGCGCATTTGCGCTCTCAGTGTTGTATGAGCTTGTACACCAGCGGTCCGAAACAGACCTGCAGAGATTGGTGACAGAGTTTCCTTGGATCCTGCAGCCAAGGGGAGATCTACTCACGGCCGATAAGTGGTTGAAGACTACGATTGACGCAGCTGCAGACGCCTTGGGAGACGAGAGTCGCTATGATCCCGGCGTTGCCATCAAAGGCATGGACGCCAATCAGCGAGCTGACTTTGTGTTTCTTACATCGCCTGACGACAAGCGGATAAAGGTGGTGGAGATCAAAAAACCCGAGCTGCCCCTTGGTGTTGAACAGGAGAGGCAGCTGGTCTCATACTTGGACTTCATCAAGGCACAACGGTCCGAGGCAGTCGTTACTGGCGTTTTGGTCGGCAACCGAGGCTCCTACGTGGTGAACGACAGGCGCATCGAGCCTAAGACTTGGAGTGAAATCTTCACCGAGTGCAGGGCTGTGTATGTGGAGTTGCTCGCCAGCATGCTGGAGATCGCTGACATCGAGGGGGGTGATTCCCGGTTGGAGGTCATCAAGGAGATCGGAGGCGAGAAGACGTGGGAACTACTCCGCCGATTGGCAGAGACCGACGAAAATTTGCAGATCCTGTTCAGGCAGTTCGACGCTCAGCTTCCCCCGTCGCTGGCTAGGTGATCTATCCGTTGTTCTGGTGATATGCGCTAGGAAGGTGCGGGTGAAGCGGCGAAAACCTCAATCCGATCAAGGGGCTGATTTTGCGCGCGGTGCGGGCCTGCCTCTTTGACTTCATTGATGAATTTTGATTCATGGTGATCTCGACGGTACTCGAACGTAGCGACAGTTCATAGCTTTCGCGTTGGCAATGTCGCGGACCACTCGAACTTGATCGACTGGAGAATAGCGCGCTTCTGCTCCAGCGTGGCGCCGGCGCCATACTCCTGGCGGCCCAGCTCGTGACCCATGAGGTCGACCTGCAGCCGATCAACAGCACCGGCGGCGACAAGGCGATCCTGGAACGTGTGGCGCAGGGAATAGACCGAGTGCTGAGGCGACGGCTTTAGACCATTCTCCTTGAGGTATTTGTTGATCACTGCGGACAGGGCCGTGCCTCGATCGCGATAGCGGATGAAGCCTTGCGGCCGCTGTTGGAATGCCCATAGTGACACCCCGACTAGCGGCACCTCCCGGATGCGATAGACAGTCTTCTGCTCCCGATCGTCGCGCTCCGCGACCCGTACATGCGGGATCGGGTGATCAAGCACGATGTCCTCGGGCCTCAGGTTGCAGATCTCGCTCGGCCCCATGCCGGTCTCAACCATGCCATAGGTGCTGTAGCGGGCATCTTCGTTCATGCCGTCGAGTGCGCCTGGTGCCAGCAGCCGGTTCTGAACGAAGTCGAGCGGGTAGGGGTGCCGCCGGCGCTTGTCCCGCACCTTCTTCTTGCCCCTGATCCGCAAGCCCTCCCAAGGCTTGCCGAACTCGGTCTTGTAGGCGTCGTCAATGACGGTCAGCATCCCCTTCACGTCGGACATGCTGCGGTTGGCCGACTCGCGTGTCACTTCGCCGGCCGCAACGCGGTCTGCCCAGTGCTGGCGGTACATCATGGTGTCATAGTTCGTGATATCTGCGAGCTGCTTGTCGCCGATAACCCGGACCGCCACGGCCACCGACCCCTCCCGCTGCTCTTTGTGCTTTCGGTACTGCGCCGGCGACTTGCCAATCAGGTCCACCTTGTTCTTCTCGAGATAGGTCGAGACCAGGGTGTGGAGCGTCAGCACGGATCCCGGCGCTGTGCCCATCACCGCTTCCACAATCTTCGGCTTGGCGACCTTGTCCTCGAGGAACTTGAGTCGCTTCATCGTCTCCGCCGGGCCCATCTTCACGATGTCAGCGGCCGACCGGTAGACGAAGCCCAGCGATCGGGCCAGGGCAATCGCCGCTTCATAGCGGGCGCGGCTGTCGGTGGGATTGTGGCCGGCCAGCAGGGCTGCCCAGTATGCCTCAACATCCTTGTCGATCTGAGCGGACAGCGTCGCCGCTTCGTTCTCGCTGCGCGTCCCAAGGCTTTCCCGGATGACCTTGCGACCGTCCAGGTCGGCCATGTGCCGGGGCACCCTGCGAACGTAGAAATAGATCTCGCTGTCGCTGCGTTTGGAGTAGCGGCCCTTGCCCACCGGGACCTCTTTGTTACCCGTTTTGTTGCACTTTTTGTTGCACGTGTGCCCGAGGAGGGTCAACAGGGCAGGTGGGGCGGGTGCAAAATGCTCAGCAATATCAGCTGGTTACAGAGAAAGTTCAGCTGAAAGTAATGGTATGCCGGGAGGGGGTCGAACCCTCGACCATTCGATTAAAAGTCGAATGCTCTACCACTGAGCTACCGGCACGCACCAAGTCAGACGCTGCTGGCGTCGCGGCGGAACATAGCCGCGTGGTCTGTGCTGTCAACCGCAATTGCTGCATGTCTCAATCACCCAGCGGCGTTCCGGTAAACGGCATCGGCAGGCAGGCAACCGACAGGCGCTCGAGCCGCGCACAGAGCGCCGTGGCCTCGGAAAGTTGATAGATCGGGCCGACGACGAGGCGTTGCTCGTCGCCATTGGTTTCCTCGACCAGCAAGGGAGCCAGACCGAACAGCAGCGGACCCAGCTTCATGGTGAGATCGCGCCAGGCCTCAGGCGCCTGCTCGAAAGGAACGGACGGACCGAGCGCCACGCCATAGGCGGACTCGTCGGGCGTTGGAATGGCCGCCAGTTGTTCGACCGGCTCGGGCAGAGGTTGATCGGTGGCGGGGGCAGGCTGGGCCTGCGCCATTGGCTGTTGGCGAACTACCACGGTGCCGCCATCGGCTTCATAGACCAGGGCGGGGTCCTTCCCGATCGCTGCCGTGAGGTTGCTGCGATCGATACTGCCGCCTTCAGGCAGGCTTTCGAGCAGTCGCGGCAGGCTGACTTCGAGCGCGCCGACGCGGCGGACAACCTCGTTGCCTTTCTGCTCGTCGAGCGCGAACCGCGCCGCCAGAACGTTGTTCTCGCGCTTGAGGCGAACCTGCTCCTCGCGCAGATCGGTGACCTGGATCCGCAACTGCTCCATCGTCGCGCCCTGGAGGCGCGTCTTGTGCAGGCCCGCGAGCATGTCCTGTGGCATCAGGGCGGAAACATTGGCCCCCATCACGGCGATCGCCGAGAGCACCAGAGCCACGATGCCCCAAGTGGTGACGTCCGATTGCCGGAATTGTTCCGATGCTCTAGCCAATGCAAGTATCCTGGTGGCGCGATCGAATCATATTCTGCGCCTGGATCAACCATGCGGCGGCAGTTATGTGTTCGCCAACGGTTGCGTGCCATAATCTTGTGAAAATGCGTGCGCAAAGCGTATGCGTCGGAGAAACTCTCATGACTGAACTGCTGTCGATCATTCTTGCTGCGGGCGAGGGCACGCGCATGCGATCGACAACACCCAAGGTCTTGCACGCTGTTGGCGGCATGCCGATGGTTGGCCACGTGATGCGGACGGCGTTGCGTTCGGGTGCGACCGACATCTGCGTCGTCGTCGGACCAGACCATGGGGCGGTGGAGGCCGAGGTGGTCCGCCACAGCGCCACGACCCGAATATTCAGCCAGCTCGAGCGGCTGGGCACTGGCCACGCAGTGCGCCAGGCGCGCGAGGCCTTCGAGGGCGCCGCCGGCAACGTCGTGGTGCTGTACGCCGACAATCCCCTGATTTCGAGCGACACTGTGGCGGCCATTGCCAGCCGGCTCGAAGACGGCGCCGATATTGTCGTCGTCGGCTACCGCCCGGCCGATCCCACCAATCTCGGCCGATTGCTGACCGAAGGTGGCAGGCTGCTCGCCATTCGCGAACATCGCGACGCGACCGAAGATGAGCGCAAGATCGGCCTCGCCAATTCGGGCATTATCGGATTCCGCGCCGAAGCCCTGCGCAGCATCATAGACCGAATCGGCAACAAGAATGCCAAGGGCGAATACTACCTGACCGACGCGGTCGAACTGGCCAATGGCGACGGCCGCCGTGTCGAGTTCATCGAGGCCGATGCCGGCGAAGTCATGGGCGTCGACGACCGGACGCGGCTGGCTGCGGCCGAGGCGCAGTTCCAGCAACTGCGGCGCGCCGACTTCATGCAGGCCGGCGTGACGCTCAAGGACCCCGGCAGCGTCTGGTTTTCCTATGATACCGAGATCGAGCCCGATGTGACCATCGAACCCAATGTGGTGTTCGGCCCGGGCGTCAGGATCGAGAGCGGCGCGACGATCCATGCCTTCAGCCATATCGAGGGGGCCCATGTCGGCCGCAATGCCTCGGTGGGGCCGTTTGCCCGGCTGCGGCCGGAGGCAAAGCTGGCCGAAGGCGCCAAGGTGGGCAACTTCGTCGAGATCAAGAAGGCCGATATCGGCAAGGGGGCCAAGATCAGTCACCTGAGCTATATCGGCGACGCCACGATCGGAGCCGAGGTGAATGTCGGTGCCGGCGTGATCACGGTGAACTATGACGGCTTCAACAAGCATCGCACTATTGTCGGCGATGGTGCCTTCATCGGCTCGAACGCCTCGCTGGTCGCGCCGGTGACAGTGGGCGACAATGCGCTGGTGGCGAGCGGCAGCGTCATCACCGAGGATGTCGATGCCGATGCGCTGGCGCTGGGGCGGGCGCGTCAGGTGAGCAAGCCCGGACGGGCAAAGGATATCTTCGCCGCCAATGCGGCAAAGAAGCAGAGCAAGAAGGGCAACTGAGATGTGCGGTATCGTTGGCATCGTCGGCACCGAACCGGTTGCCGTTCGCCTGGTGGATGCGCTCAAGCGTCTCGAGTATCGCGGCTATGACAGCGCGGGCGTGGCAACGCTAGAGGATGGCGATATCGCGCGCCGCCGAGCCGAAGGCAAGCTGGGCAATCTCGCGCAAAAGCTGAGCTTCGAGCCCCTGGCGGGACGTATCGGCATTGGCCATACCCGCTGGGCGACGCATGGTGCGCCGACCGAGCAGAATGCCCATCCGCACGCCACCGATCGCGTGGCCGTGGTGCATAACGGCATTATCGAGAACTACCGCGACATGCTGGCCGACCTGGCCAAGGACGGCTATCTGCCCAAATCCCAGACCGACACCGAGGCGGTCGCCCTGTGGACCACGCGCGAGATCGCCAATGGCGCCACTCCGGAACTGGCGGTGGCCCGCACGCTCAAGACGCTCAAGGGCGCCTTTGCGCTCGCCTTCCTGTTCAAGGGCGAGGAAGGCCTGCTGATCGCGGCGCGGCACGGCGCGCCGCTGGCGATCGGCTATGGCACGACCGAGATGTATCTGGGCTCCGACGCCATGGCGCTGGCACCCTTTACCTCGCGGCTCACCTATCTCGAGGACGGCGACTGGGCGGTGATCACGCCGAAGGGTGTCACGATTCGCGACGGCCTCGACGCCATCGTGCAGCGCGAGCAGCAGGTTTCGCAGGCTTCGGCGCTGCTGGTGGACAAGGGCAACCACCGCCACTTCATGGCCAAGGAGATCTACGAGCAGCCCGAGACTATCTCCCATACCCTGAGCCATTATGTGGATATGGGGACCGAGCAGGTCGCGCTGCGCGAGGCGCTGCCGTTCAACTTTGCCGACCTGACCCGGCTGACGATAAGCGCCTGCGGTACGGCCTTTTTCGCCGGTGCGGTGGCGAAATACTGGTTCGAGCGCTATGCGCGCCTGCCCGTGGACATCGATGTCGCATCGGAGTTCCGCTACCGGGAGCCGCCGCTCGAAAAGGGCGGACTCTCTCTGTTCATCTCGCAGTCAGGCGAAACCGCCGACACCCTGGCGGCGCTACGCTATTGCGCCAGCCAGGGGCAGCATGTGGCGTCGCTGGTCAACACGGTGGAATCAACGATTGCGCGGGAATCCCATGTCGTGTTCCCCATCCTGTGCGGGCCCGAGATCGGGGTCGCTTCGACGAAGGCGCTGACGGCGCAGCTGACGGCGCTGGCGAGTCTGGCCGTTGCGGCAGGGCGGGCCCGCGGGGTGCTGAGCGCCGAGCAGGAGGCGGAGTATGTCCGCGCCCTGGTGGGTTTGCCAACCGCCGTCTCGGCGGCTTTGGGCACAGAAGCCCAGATCATGGACATTGCCAAGCGCCTGTCCAAGGCCAAGGACGTGCTCTATCTCGGCCGCGGACCGATGTTTCCGGTCGCCATGGAAGGTGCATTGAAGCTTAAGGAAATCAGCTACATCCATGCAGAAGGTTATGCGGCAGGTGAACTGAAACACGGCCCCATCGCCCTGGTGGACGAGGATATGCCGGTTATCGTGGTGGCACCATCGGACGAACTCGTCGACAAGACGCTGAGCAACATGCAGGAGGTCGCGGCCCGTGGGGGCAAGATCATCCTGATCACCGACGCCGAGGGGGCCAGCACGGTCGGGCAAGGCGTCGCCGACATCATCGTCATCCCGCACGTCTCGAGTTTCGTGGCGCCGATCCTTGCCACCATCCCGGTGCAGTTGCTGGCCTATCACACGGCGGTATTCATGGGCACTGACGTCGACCAGCCACGGAACCTGGCCAAGTCGGTGACGGTGGAATAGCCGGGGCGGCGGGCGCGGGGATAAGTCTCGTCAGCCCGCCCGGATCAGCGGGATCGCCAGGTCTTTCCTGAATAAATAGAGCAGCATGCGGGCGGCTTCGCCTTCCGGGCCGGTGAGGCCTGGATTGCGGCCGAGCAGCGCCTTTGCCTCGTCGTGGGCATAATCGAGCAGGTGTCGATGGACGTCGGGAACGGCGAGGCGATAGCCCGGCATGCCCGACTGGCGCGTGCCGAGGACATCGCCCTGGCCGCGCAGCTCGAGGTCCTTCTCGGCGATCTCGAAGCCGTCTTCGGTCGATTTTATCGTTTCCAGACGGGCCTTTGCGGTTTCGCTGAGCGGGTCCTTGTAGAGCAGCAGGCAGGCCGAGCGCTGCGAGCCGCGGCCGACGCGGCCGCGCAACTGGTGGAGTTGCGCCAGGCCAAAGCGCTCGGCATGTTCGATGATCATGATGGAGGCATTGGGCACGTCGACCCCGACCTCGATCACGGTCGTTGCCACCAACAGCTTGAGTTCATTGGCAGAAAACCGTTGCATGACCTCCTGCTTGGCGGCGGCGCCCATGCGGCCGTGCACCAGGGCCACCTGGTCGCCGAACACTTTTCGCAGTTCGGCGAAGCGGTCCTCGGCGGCCATGACCTCGAGATGCTCGCTCTCCTCGACCAGGGGGCAGACCCAGAACGCCTGGGCGCCTTCGGCGAGCCGGGCCTGCAGCCGCGCGATGACGCGGCCATAATCGCCGATGGAAAGCACAGCGGTATCAATGGGTTGTCGGCCGCGCGGCTTCTCGCGCAGCACGCTGACTGCCATGTCGCCGAAATGGGTGAGGACCAGGGTGCGGGGGATCGGCGTCGCGGTCATGACCAGCAGGTCGGTGTGGCGGCCCTTGCCGGAGAGAGCCAGGCGCTGGTGGACGCCGAAGCGATGCTGCTCATCGACGACGGTGAGGCCCAGATCGTGGAATTCGACCCCGGACTGGAACAGGGCATGGGTGCCGACGACGATGGTGGTTTCGCCGCTGGCGATAGCGGCCAGCTTGGTGCGGCGCTCGGCGGCGCCCATCTTGCCGGTGAGCAGCTCACAGCCCAGGCCGGCGGAATCGCATAATGGCTTCAAGGTTTTGTAGTGCTGGGCGGCGAGGATTTCGGTGGGCGCCATCAGCGCGGACTGGGCGCCGCTCTCGGCCATGGCGGCCATGGCCATCAGCGCAACGACGGTCTTGCCGGCACCGACGTCGCCCTGGAGAAGACGCGACATGCGGTCGGGGGAGGCAAGGTCGGCCCTGATCTCGTCGAGGGCACGCAACTGTCCCTCGGTAAGGGAATAGGGTAACTGGCTGCTAACCTTGAGTGTCACCTCACCGGTGAAAGTGCGACTGATTCCACGCGCCGCAGTCATAGTCGAGCGGATCAGCTGCAGGGTGAGCTGACCGGCAAGATATTCATCATAGGCAAGGCGTTGGCGGGCAGGGGCCCAGAGCTGCGCGTCGTCGGGATTGACGGGCAGATGCACCATCCGCATGGCGTCGGCGAAACTGGGCCAGCGGCGCTCGGCCATTGTAGCGGGGCTGATCCATTCGGGGATAACCGGCAGGCTGCCCACCACTTCGCGCACCAGCTTCGCGAGGGCCTTGGAACTGAGGCCCTGGGTGAGCGGATAGACCGGCTCGACCAGTGGCAGCGTCGCGAACCGGTCGGGCTCGACGATATAGTCGGGGTGGGTGATCTGCTTGTCGCCGTTGAAGAAGCCGATCTGGCCGGAGACGAAGCGTTCTTCGCCGAGGGGCAGGGCCTTTTCTACCCAGCCGCCCTGGGCGCGGAAAAACACCAGTTGTACCTGCCCGGTCTCGTCATGGGCGAAAACACGGTGGGGAATATGCGGCTTCCCGCGGGGCGGGGGCTGGTGACGGTCGATATGGAGGCGCAGGGTCACGACCTGGTTGAGATAGGCCTCGGCGATACCGACCTGGCGCCGGCGATCGACCACGCCCGAGGGCATGTGCATCAGGATATCGAGGGCGATGGCCTCCTGACCCTCGGGCGCACCGAAATAGCGGGTAAGCAAAGCAGCCAGCTTGTCGCCGACACCCTTGATGGAGTGCAGCGAGCGAAACAGCGGCGACAGGGTTTCCGGGCGGGACAGATCGATTCTCCTTGGAGACGGCGGGATGGGCCAGTCACCGCAGCCGCCGCGTTCCCTCGGGCTTGACCCGGGGGCCGCCGCAGCACTGTTCAAGCGGCGAATGGCCCTCGGGTCAAGCCCGAGGGAACGCAGTGATTGTTGGGCAATGGTGGCTGACAAGTTGGCGCATACCGCGTAAACACGGCGTCCAAATCGGGAACAGCGGGATCATGGTGTGTCGATGACAGCCGGTGAAGACATTGCCATGCGCCGCAAGCGGCTGCGCTACCGCGCCTGGCATCGGGGGACCAAGGAGATGGACCTGATCCTGGGGCCCTACGCCGACGCGCATATCGAACAGCTGGACGCTGCCGGTCTCGACCGGCTCGAGGCGCTGATGAATGAGGAAGACCCGCCGCTGCTCACATGGGTGATGGGGCAGGAGGAGCCGCCGGCCCATGTGGATCGGGTTTTCCTCGCAGACGTTATCGCCGACCATCAGGCACGATTGGCCAAATGAACGAACTCTCGCCACAGCGCGCCGCGCGCACCATCGCCAATGTGCCGGATGGGATGCAGCCCCTGGTGCTGGCGCGCCTGGTGCAGCAGCGTATAGAGGCCGCGCCCGAAGACGCCGCGAGCCTGGTCTTCGTGGCGCGGGACGGTCGGCGGCTGCAGCGCATGGCCGAGATCCTTGGCGCGATGCTGCCGGGGCACACCATCCTGACGCTGCCGGCCTGGGATTGCCTGCCATACGACCGCGTCTCGCCCAATAACGTGACCATCGCCGCGCGCATGAATACGCTCGCGGCCCTGACCAGCGGCGCCAGGGGTGCGATCGTGCTGACCGCCGTCAACGCGCTGATCCAGAAGCTGCCGCCGCGCGATGTGGTCGAGACCATGTCATTCTCCGCTGCGGCGGGGCGCGTTATCGATAGCGAGAAGCTGATCGCCTGGGCTGCCAACAACGGCTATCTGCGCGTGCCGACGGTGCGCGAAAGTGGCGAATATGCCGTGCGGGGCGGGCTGGTGGACCTGTTCCCGGCCAGTGCCGAAGCGCCGCTGCGCTTCGATTTCTTCGGCAGCCAACTGGAATCGATTCGGACATTCGATCCCGACAGCCAGCGCACCACCGGCACGCTCAAGCGCGTCGACCTGACGCCGATGAGCGAGGTGGTCCTCAACGAGACGACCATCAAGCGATTCCGGCAGAACTACACGGCCACGTTTGGCGGAAACACGGTCGACGATACGCTCTATGCCTCCGTCAGCGGCGGTTCACGCTATTCGGGCACCGAGCACTGGCTGCCGTTCTTCTACGATCACCTCGATAGCTTGGCCGACTATGTCGGAGACGCGCCCTTGGTGTTCGACGAACAGGCGGTCGAAGCCTATGCCGACCGGGTGGAGCAGGTTCGCGATTACTACGAGGCCCGCGAGGCCGCGCGGCTGACGCCCACGGTTGCGGGCTCGGGCGCCCCCTACAAGCCAATCGAGCCAAAGCTGCTCTACGCCGTGGACGAGCATCCCTATGCGCTGGCGGGCGCATCGGTGGTGCAGCTCAGCCAGTTCCTGGCGCCGGGCACCAAGGCGGTGGACGATGCGGGCGGCCATATCGCGCCGAGCTTTGCGGCAGAGCGGCAAGCGGCGGACACCAACCTGTTCCAGGCCGTGGTCGACCGCCTGCTGACGGAGCGCCGCCAGGGACGGCGGGCCGTGGTGGCCTGCTGGAGCACGGGTACCCGCGACCGCATGGTCCAGGTGCTCAAGGACCACGGCCTGACCAATCCGCGCCTGGCGGAAAACTGGCGCGATGCCGAAACCACCAGCGCGGCAACGACCTCGCTCGTCGTGCTGCCACTCGAGACCGGGTTCGAGACCAAGGACCTGCTGGTCCTTTCCGAGCAGGACATCCTGGGCGAGCGCATCCTGCGGCCGCAGCGCAAGCGGAAGGCAAGCGACGCGCTGACCGAGGCGGCGAGCCTAAACGCCGGTGACCTCGTCGTCCATGTCGATCACGGCATCGGGCGGTTCCTGGGACTCAAGGTCATCGAGGCTGGCGGGGCGCCGCATGAATGCGTCGAGCTTGAGTATGGCGGCGATACCAAGCTCTACCTGCCGGTAGAAAATATCGAGCTGCTGACGCGCTACGGCACCGACGATGGCAACGTGACGCTCGACAAGCTGGGCGGCGTCGCCTGGCAGGCCAAGAAGGGCAAGCTCAAGAAGCGCATCCGCGAGATGGCCGAGCAGCTTATCAAAATCGCGGCGGCGCGGCTGCTGACGCGTGCCGACGTGGTCGAGATCAATGCTGGCGCCTATGACGAATTCGCGGCGCGGTTCCCCTATGAGGAGACCGAGGACCAGATGGCGGCCATCGAGGCCGTGTTCGACGATGTCACCTCCGGCCGGGTGATGGACCGCCTGGTCTGCGGCGACGTGGGGTTTGGCAAGACCGAAGTGGCGCTGCGCGCCGCCTTCGCCGTCGCCCTCAGTGGCAAACAGGTGGCGGTGGTGGTGCCGACGACGCTGCTGGCGCGGCAGCATTTCAAGACGTTTTCGGAGCGCTTCAACGGCCTGCCGGTGCGGGTGCGCCACGCTTCGCGCATGGTCAGCGCGGCCGAACTCAAGGCGACCAAGGAAGGCCTGGCGGACGGACAGGTGGATATCGTGGTCGGCACCCATGCCCTCCTCAGCAAGACCATCAAGTTCAAGGACCTGGGCCTGCTGATCATCGATGAGGAACAGCATTTCGGGGTGGGGCACAAGGAGCGCCTCAAGGAGCTCAAGGCCAATGTGCACGTGCTGACCCTGACGGCGACGCCGATTCCGCGCACGCTGCAGCTGGCGCTGACCGGGGTCCGCGACCTCAGCCTGCTGGCGACGCCGCCGGTGGACCGGCTGGCCATCCGCACCTTCATCTCGCCCTTCGACGCACTGTCGGTGCGCGAGGCGCTGCTGCGCGAGAAATATCGCGGCGGGCAGAGCTTTTACGTGGTGCCGCGCATTGCGGACCAGCACGAAATCGCGGAGTTTCTCAAGAGCCAGGTGCCGGAAGTGTCGTTCGTCGTCGCCAATGGGCAGATGGCGCCGGGGGAACTCGACGACATCATGAACGCCTTCTACGACAACAAGTTCGACGTGCTCGTGGCGACCACGATTGTCGAATCGGGGCTCGACATCCCCAACGCCAACACGCTGATCGTGCATCGGGCCGACCATTTCGGCCTCGCGCAGCTCTACCAGATCCGAGGGCGTATCGGCCGGGCCAAGGCACGCGCCTATGCCCTCTTCACCGTGCCGCCGGACCGCAAGCTCACCGATACGGCCGAACGGCGGCTGGGCGTGCTGCAGTCGCTCGAAAGCCTAGGCGCCGGCTTCCAGCTGGCGAGCCACGATCTCGATATCCGTGGCGCCGGAAACCTGCTCGGCGACGAGCAGTCGGGCCATATCCGCGAGGTGGGCTACGAACTTTATCAGTCGATGCTGGAAGAGGCCGTCGCCAACCTCAAGAGCGGCGAGGAGGAATACGAGGATCGCAACGAGTGGAGCCCGCAGATCTCGCTGGGCATGCCGGTGATGATCCCCGAACACTACGTGCCCGACCTGCAACTGCGGATGCAGCTTTACCGCCGGCTGGGCGACCTGACCGACATCCGGGACATCGACGCCGCTGGCGCCGAACTCATTGACCGCTTCGGACCGTTGCCCAAGGAGGTGGAGGCGCTGCTGAAGGTGATCCTGGTCAAGGCACTGTGCCGGCAGGCCAATGTGGAGAAGGTCGATGCGGGGCCAAAGGGCGCCGTCATCACCCTGCGCAACAGCGAGTTCCCCAACCCCACCGCCCTGGTGCGGCTGGTGAGCGATCCGGCCAACCAGGTCCGCATCAAGCCCGATCAGAAACTCGTGTTCGCCCGCAACTGGCCGACGCCCAACGAGCGGCTCAAGGGCGCGGCCGCAATCCTGTCGCGCCTTGCAAAACTGGCCGAAAACGCCACCTGATCGACCTGCGTCAACCCTGTCCCGCCATAATCCTTTGGCAAGGTGCATCGGTCATGTTATTGCCCGAATTCAGCACTTGAAGGGCATTTCAAGTTTCAAGGTGGCGCAAGGTCACCGGGACCGCCAAAGAAGCCAAGGAAATTCTATGAACCTCAGGAAACCCCTCGTCGCCGGTTTCGCAGTGGCCGCGCTCATGCTGTCCCCGCTCTCTGCCTACGCCCAGGACGCCGCACCAGCTGAAGCGCCCGCCGCCGAGGCTCCTGCGGCCGATGCACCGGCCGCCGATGCGGCAGCCGCACCTGCCAGCCAGAACTGGCTCAAGGTCTGCGATCCGCTGCCCGATGGGCAGCAGGCCTGCATCATGCGCCAGGTCGTGCTGGCCAACGGTCAGTTCGTCGGCTCGTTCCTGCTGCGCGATGATCCGGGCCAGGAAAGCCGCCTGCTCGCTGTTGCGGCGGTGCCGCTGGGCGTGCTGCTGCCGTTCGGCCTGACCTGGCAGATCGACGACGCCAAGCCGGTCCGCGTCCCCTACATGCTGTGCGACCCGACGTCCTGCGCGACGCAGCTTGTGATCAACGAGCAGTATGTCAATTCGCTCAAGAAGGGCGGCACGCTCAAGCTCACCGCCAAGAACCGCCAGAACGAAGACCTGACCATCGAAATCACCCTGGCCGGCTTCACCGCCGCCTATGATGGCGAGGCTGCGCTGACCTTCGAAGAGTTCCGCCAGGAAACCTCGGGCGAGAATGCCCTGGAGCAGGTGCTGCAGGATCGCGCCGAGGATCTGCGTCGCCAGCTCGACGGCCAAAGCGACCCGGCTGCCGCTCCGGCCGAAGGCGCCGAAGCGCCGGCAGAGGCGCCGGCCCAGTAGTCGCAAACATAGAGCCATGAATGCAAAGGGGCGCGGGAGACCGCGCCTCTTTTTGCATCGTGGCACGCTCTCGTGGTTCGACAGGCTCACCATGAGGGCTACTTGAGTTCGAAGCACGAGGTAGCGGCTACCGCCTGCCCATGCCGACGGCGAAGGCCTGCCGACGCAGCGCCGGCGCCAGCTTGAGCGCCCATAGCCCGCCCGCCCGCAGGGCCTGGGCCGGCAGCATGTCCGCAAGGAGCGAGCGGAACAGGGTATCGACCATGCCGCCCGTTTGCGCCAGATCTGCCGCCCGCCGACGGGCATAGTCGCGGCTGAGAGCACTGGCCCAACCCGGCTCGGCCCGATCGACCACTGCCAGTGACGCGGCCAGGTCTGCCACGTCGCGCAGGCCCAGATTGAGCCCTTGCGCGCCGATGGGCGGGAAGGCATGCGCCGCTTCGCCCACCAGCACGACGCCATCGGCACCGGCGCTGTTGACGCTCAGCGTGCTCAGGGGGAAGACGAAGGCGGGGCTGGCGAGGCGGACCGAGCCGAACAGGCGCTGGGACTTGTCGAGGATGGCGCGCAGCAACGACTCGTCACCGCCGGCCTTGGCGGCATCGAGTACCGCACGATCATCGATCCAGACAAGATTGGCGCGGTTGGCGCCCGCCGGCACCAGGGTGAACGGGCCTTGCGGATAGTGGAACTCCACCGAGGTGCCGCCGATCGGCCGGCCCAGATCGAGGTCGCAGACCATCGCTGCCTGCGCAAACGCGGATTCGCGGACGCGGATACCGGCCGCAGCGCGGATCAGCGACTTCTTGCCATCGGCGCCAACGATCAGGGGGGCCTGCAGCCGCGATCCATCGGTCAGGGTCAGGGTGGTGCCGGCGAGTTCGGTAGCGCCGGCGTTACGAGTTTCCAGGTTCGGCAGGGTGGCCGCGGCGGCCTGAAACTGCTCCAGCAGACGGGCATTGGCAAAATTCCAGCCGAAGGCCTCCATGTCTGCTTCGGCGGCATCGAACAGGGTCTCGGGGGCGCGGATCAGGCGGCCGGTCGCGTCGATGATGCGGATCTGCGTCAGGGCGTGGCCGAGCGCGGAAGGTTCGCCGATCAGACCGGCACTGCGCAGGAAGTCAACGCTGGGCATCATCAGCGCCGAGGTGCGCCGGTCCGGCGGCGCGGTGGGCGCGAGGTGAATGGTCTTGAGCCCCGTACGGGCGACGGCAATGGCTGCCGCAACGCCTGCCAGGCCGCCACCAACGACGACGGCGTCTGCGTCCCACGCGCTCATCGGGCAGCCATCAACGTTTCCATGATGTCACTCGCTGGTTCATGTCGCTGGCAGGGTAGCACCGGCGGCCGCTGGGAGGCCAGCGCCGCCGCCATGCGAAGGCGCGGAAAACTCTGCCAATCCGGCTTTCCTAAGCCGCGAGCAGCGCATAGGTTGGCGCGAAGAGACTCGCTTGGAGCCGAAAATGCTTGAAATACTGGCCGATCCCGCCGTCTGGGTGGCCTTTGGAACGCTCACGATCATGGAGATCGTGCTGGGCATCGACAATATCGTGTTCATCTCGGTGCTGGTTTCGCGGCTGCCGCGCGAGCAGGCCGAATTCGCCCGCAAGCTGGGCATCGGGCTGGCACTGGTGTTCCGCATCATGCTGCTCTTCGTGATCAGCTGGATCGTGCAGCTGCAGGATCCGGTCTTTTCGGCTTTTGGCCACGATTTCTCGTGGAAGGACATCATCCTGATCGCGGGCGGTGGTTTCCTGATCTACAAGGCCACCCACGAGATGCATGCTGCGATCGAAGACAGCCACGAGGTGACCGCGGGCGATGTCGGCAAGGCGACGCTGCAGGCCATCCTGCTGCAGATCGTCATCATCGACATGGTGTTTTCGATCGACTCCATCATCACCGCAGTCGGCATGGTGCCGGCGGACCAGGTCTATGTGATGGTCGCGGCCGTTCTGGTCGCCGTGGGCGTGATGTTCGTTGCCTCCGGGCCGATCGCGAAGTTCGTTGCCGATCATCCGACCACCAAGATGCTGGCGCTGGCCTTCCTGCTGCTGATCGGCGTGTCGCTGGTCGCCGACGGCACGGGCTTCCACATCGAGAAGGGCTATATCTACGCGGCCATGGGCTTCTCGGTGCTGGTCGAGGCGGTCAACATCTTCGCCAAGCGGCGCAAGGCCCGCCTGAGTGGCGCCGCCCACAAGCCGAGCTTCACGCCGTTCACCGGTGATACCGGATCGATCTCGGCCGAGGCCGGGCTTGCGGCGCTGAAGCGCGGATCCGTTGCCGCACCGTCTGCCTCGCCGAGCGCCCCCAAGGCACCGGTCACGCCACGTGCCACGCCTGTTAGCCGGGCGCAATCACGGCCCAAGTCGGCGCCGCGCAAGCCCAGGACGCCCAAGTGACCCGGGCGGTCGTCGTCCGCCAACTGGGCGGTCCGGAGGTCCTGAGCGTCGAGGACTGGCCGATGGCCAGTCCGGGGCCGGGGCAGGTTGCCTTGCGCCAGACGGCCATCGGCCTCAACTTCATCGATACCTACCAGCGCTCCGGGCTCTATCCGGTGCAACTGCCGTTCGTGGCTGGAAATGAAGGCGCCGGGGTAGTCACTGCCGTCGGCGATGACGTGACGGATCTGCGGGTCGGCGATCGGGTGGCCTATCAGGGGCAGGTCGGCGCCTATGCCGCGGAGCGCCTGGCTGCGGCGGACCGGGTGGTGCCGATCCCCGATGGGATAGACGACCGTGTCGCGGCTGCCATCATGCTCAAGGGGCTGACGGCCTACTATCTGCTGTTCAAGACCTGGCCGGTGGCCGCGGGAGAGACGATTCTCTGGCACGCGGCAGCGGGTGGCACCGGCCTCATCGCCACGCAGTGGGCCAAGGCACTGGGCGCCACGGTGATCGGCACCGCCGGCAGCCAGGCCAAGGTCGACCTGGCCAAGGCACATGGCTGCGACCATGTCATCAACTACACGACCGAAGATTTTGCCGACCGGGTGCGCGAGCTGACCGACGGCAAGGGCGTGGATGTGGTCTATGACGGCGTGGGCAAGGCCACGTTCGGCAAGTCGCTCGACTGCCTCCGGCCGCGCGGCCTGATGGTCAGTTTCGGCAATGCCTCGGGCGTGGTGGCCGTGCCGGACCTCACGGTGCTCGCGCGCAAGGGCTCGCTCTACGTGACCCGCCCCACCAGCGGGCACTACCTCGGCAGCAGGCAAGAGCTGCTGGAAGGGGCGAGCAAGCTGTTCGAGGCCGTCAAGAGCGGGGCGATCAAGGTCGAGATCGGGCGCACGTTTGCGCTGGACGCGGCTGCCGACGCGCATCGGGCACTGGAAGGGCGGGAGACCACGGGTTCGGTGGTGCTGTTGCCGTGACGGCGCTCTGGACAGCATGCCGCTCTGCGGCTAAACGCTGAATCGACGGGTAGATGGCAGAGCGGTTGATTGCTCCGGTCTTGAAAACCGGCGAACGTGAAAGCGTTCCGGGGGTTCGAATCCCTCTCTACCCGCCAGCTTTTCAGCAGTGACCATTCCCGGAGCCGCAGGGCAGGGGCCAGAGGCTCAGTTTCTGCGGGCCCTAGCAGCATGCGCTGCGGCAGCTGCGCCAGGGGATCAGTCCTGTCCTGACGACGGTCGGCTCAATGCTCCGTGCTGCAGTGACCGTGGTCTGCCAGAGCCTCGATGATCCGGCAGTCGCAGATCCTGCCGTGGCCACACTCGTTGATCATCCGGGTCAACTCACCCTTGAGCGCCGTGAGGCTGGCGATCCTGCGGTCGATCTCCGCCAGGTGGCTGCGGGCGATACTGTCGGCCTGATGGCAGGACGACTGCGGTTCGGAGGCCATCGCGAGCAGCGCCCTGATGTCTTCGACTTCGAATCCCAGTTCGCGGGAGTGGCGGATGAAGTTCAGCCGATCCGCTTCGGCCTTGCCGTAGCGACGCTGGTTGCTCTCGGTCCGCGGCGGCTCCGGCAGCAGGCCGATCTGTTCGTAGAACCGGATGGTCGGCACCTTCACCCCGGTTCGCTTCGACAGTTCGCCGATCGGAAAATTCATCGAAATCCCTCTTGATGCTCTAGCGGCTAGAGGGATTACCATGGAGTCGACTTGATAAGGAAGGCCCCATGACCGAAGCCATTGTCACCAAATTCCGCGTTGGCGGTATGGACTGCGCGAACTGCGCCAGCAAGGTCGAGAACGCGGTTTCGCGGGTACCCGGTGTCACCAAGGTAGGCGCCTCCTACACCGCCCAGTCGATGACGGTGACCCATGCCAGCGTGCCTCTGGTCGCTATTCGCAATGCCGTCAAGTCGGTTGGCTATACTGCGGCGTCAGCGGACGCGGCAGCCGGCCCCGCCGGCGACCACCATTTCGATCTCGATGACGGCCCCTGGTGGAAGACTCGAAAGGCCATGCTGACCTGGGGCTGCGGACTCGCCCTGGCGGCTGCCTACCTGATCGGCCAGATGTTCCCAGAGGTTGGGCACTGGGCGTTCCTTGTGGCGCTGCTGGTCGGCCTGGTGCCGATCGGGCGCCGTGCGATGTCCGGCGCTTTGCACGGGACTCCATTCTCGATCGAAACCTTGATGAGCATCGCGGCCGTGGGGGCGGTGATCATTGGTGCCACCGAAGAGGCCGCGACCGTCGTCCTCCTGTTCCTGGTCGGCGAACTCCTCGAGGGCGTGGCCGCGGGGCGGGCTCGGACCAGCATCCGCAGCCTGACCGACCTGGTGCCGAAGACCGCGCTGGTCGAGCGGAATGGGCAGACGGAGGAAGTGCCGGCCGACGCCTTGAGCATCGGTGAAATCCTGATGATCCGACCCGGCGACCGCATCGCCGCCGATGGTGACGTCGTGGAGGGCAGCGGCTCGATCGACGAAGCTCCCGTCACTGGTGAAAGCCTGCCGAAAAGGAAGGCAGCAGGCGAGCCGGTCTTTGCCGGCACCATCAACATCGACGCGGTGCTGCGCGCGAGGGTCACCGCCGCCGCTACCGACAACACCATCGCCCGCGTCGTGAAGCTGGTCGAGGAAGCGCAGGAGAGCAAGGCGCCGACCGAGCGCTTCATAGATCGCTTTTCCAAGGTTTACACGCCAGGTGTCCTGATCGTGGGTGCGCTTGTTGCCGCCGTGCCACCCTTGCTACTTGGTTGGGACTGGAACGAGTGGATCTACAAGGGTCTCGCGGTTCTCCTGATTGGCTGCCCCTGCGCCCTGGTAATTTCGACTCCGGCCGCCATCGCTGCAGGCTTGTCCGCTGGCGCGCGTCGCGGTCTGCTGCTCAAAGGGGGTGCTGTGCTCGAGGGGCTGCGGAAGATCACTGCCGTCGCCTTCGACAAGACCGGCACGCTGACGACGGGCAAGCCGGTGGTCACGGACATCGTGGCGATCGGGCGCACCGAAAGCCAGCTGCTCTCCATGGCGGCGGCGCTCGAGAGCGGGTCGTCCCACCCGCTGGCGGTGGCGATCCTGGCGAGGGCGAAGGAAGTCAAGGCCCCGATACCGCCCGCTTTCGGTGCCAAGGCGCTGGCCGGCGTGGGCGTGTCGGGGAAAGTCGGCGGGGTCGAGGTGCTGCTGGCCTCGCCCCCGAAAGCCTCTGAATCGGCCCCGATCCCCGCCGGCCTCAGCGCTCGCATCGAAGCCTTCACCAACGAAGGCAAGACGGTTTCCGTCCTGGTGGCCAATGGCCAGGTCGCTGGACTGTTCGCCATGCGTGACGAGGCCCGACCCGACGCCATCGCCGGACTGAAGGCACTGCAGGACGCGGGAATTGTAACGGTGATGCTGACGGGCGACAACCGACGCACGGCTTTGGCCATCGGCTCCGCGCTGGGTGTTGAGGTCAGGGCCGAGCTGATGCCGGAGGACAAACAGCGGATCGTCCGTGAGATGCAGTCGGCCGGTCATGTTGTCGCCAAGGTCGGCGACGGCATCAACGACGCACCGGCTCTGGCTGCTGCCGATCTCGGGATTGCCATGGGCGGCGGCACGGACGTGGCACTTGAGACTGCAGATGCCGCGGTGCTGCACGGACGGGTTTCTGACGTTTCGGCCATGATCGGCCTGTCGAGGACCACGATGTTCAACATCACTCAGAACATCATTATCGCCCTGGGGCTCAAGGCAGTGTTCCTGGTGACAACCGTTGTCGGTATCACCGGTCTGTGGCCGGCCATCCTGGCAGATACCGGAGCGACTGTGCTGGTGACGGCGAATGCAATGCGCCTCCTGGGATGGAAACCCAAGCCGTGACCACACAGGAATTTGGCCTGTTTCGGCGTATCCAATCTCCCGATGCGATCCGCAGCACTTAGAAAGCTCGATCGAGGGGGCAGACCATGCGCCCACTCGCCTGTCCTCCACGGGGTTCCAGCCCGCTCGGCAGCACGTCGCGACACAGGTGACGGGCAGGGGCGGATGGAGTGTCTTAACCAATCGGCTATACCGCAATTTAATCGGCTGGTGGCAGGATGATAGCAGTCACTCCGCTGGATGAACTCCCATGCTTGTCGTTGCAGCCGTTCTCGCATCTGCTCTTGCTGCTGTTGTTCGCTACGACATGAAGAAGCAACGCAGCTGGTGAGCGCCGGAAGCGGCGCGACGCTCCGCCGATCGCGGGGGCCGCATGCGCGTGGCATAGCCTGCAGCATCAAGGTCGCAGTGCAGTCGCGACTGGATTGGGAAGGATGCCTCCCCGGCAGCCGGGTCTTGCTACCACCGACACTGGCGGGTACTAAGCCAGCGCTGATGCCAGCTCCGCCCTGTGGACCCGCATTGGCACAGTTGCAGCGGCCGGCTCGGACCCATCCGCAGCCGCCATTCCACGCGAGGGAAAGTCGTGAGCCGGAAGGAATTTGAGGCATCGCGCATGCGCCGCATGAAGCGGATTGCCGGGCGGCATGGGCTGACCATCCTGACGGCGGAAAAGCTCAAGGTGCTCGGCACGGAAGGTGGTCACGCGCTGCGCGACGCCGATTTCACGATCGTGTACGGGAATGTGCCACGGCCGTTCTCGGCCTCGCTGGACGATATCGAGGCCTATCTCGACAAGCTCGAAGCGGAGGAAGAGTAAGGGGCGCTGCCCTAGCTGGCAATTGCTCAATGATCGGGCGAAGGCGATTTCCATTATTTATTCCGTAACAGGAATCGCCGCACACTCGCGTCATTGGCTAACTTGGAGGCGCGTTATTGTGTTCACTCTGATCAACGCCGACGCCGAAGACGACGACGCCGAAATCACCGATCCCCAGGAAATTGCTGAACTGTTCGCTGCCATTGCCGCAGTCGCCATCGAGGCGATTGGCGTCGGGCAGGCCAGACAATTGTTCGATGCAGTCATCGAGCAGGACGGTAAAGACCCCAACTGACCGGACATCTCCGTCCCGGCAGGTCAAATCCGGTCGCTGCCCGAGGGTAGTGGCATATCGAACGGTCTTCCGAGCGCGGCTGAGCCCGTTGCTTATGGACCGGGTTGACTGATCCGGGCGGGTCCATCAGGACTGGACGCATGTTCTTGCCGCAGAGGCTGCGACATGGCCGTCTCATCTGCCCCAGATTCGTTTCCGACACCGACGATCAGCCCGCTCGGTGACAGTGCACTTCTGGTGCGCTTCGGCACCGTGCTGACCGACGCGGCCAACCGCGCGGCGACCGCCCTGACGCTCGCGCTGGATCAGCAGCCGATCGAGGGGGTGCTGGAGGTGGTTCCCAACCTGGTGTCGGTGCTGCTGCGCTATGATCCAGTGCGCTCACGCGCTCAGCCGATCGCCGGCGACTTGCGGCTGCGGCTGTTGGCCCTTGAGGAAAACCTGCCGCAAACCCGCCACTGGACGGTGCCTGTGGCCTTCGACGGGCCGGACCTCGATGCCGTGACAGCGGCGCTGAAGCTGACGGCGGACCAGTTCGTGACGGCGCACAACGCCCGACCACTACGCGTCCTCGCGACCGGCTTCGCGCCGGGCTTTGTCTATTGTGGATTGCATCCTGAATCGTTGGTGCTGCCCCGCCAGACCGTTGTGCGGCCGGTGGTGCCTGCGGGGAGCGTATTGTTCGCAGCCGGGCAAACGGCGATTGCGGCCACCGAACTGCCGACGGGATGGCATGTCATCGGGCGGACCGACTTTGAAAATTTCGATGCCACCGCCGAGCCGCCCACCCGCCTCTCGGTCGGCGACATGGTGACGTTCGTGGTGACGTCGTGAGCGGCGTGCTGGCGATCCAGAGGGCGGGGCCGCTCACCAGCATTCAGGATGAAGGCCGTTTCGGCATGCTGCGCCATGGCATCAGCGCCTCGGGGCCGATGGATGGGACGGCCTTCGCATCAGCGGGGCAGTTGGCGGGCGGCGGCTACGGTGGCATCGAGTTCACCAGAGCCGGGCTGGAGGTGAAGCTGTCGAGCGGGCAATGCCGGGTCGGCTTCGCCGGCGGAGAGTTTTCCGCCCGACGCAACGACATGCCACTCGCCTGGCCGGGCAGTACCATGCTTGAAGAGGGGGATGTGCTGGCGGTGACGCCGGGCCAGTGGGGCAATTACGGCTACCTGCGCTTCGATGGGGACATTGCGATCACACCAGTGCTGGACAGCATTGCGACCAGCAGCCGGGCGCGGCTGGGCGGCATCGACGGCCGCAGCCTGCGCGCGGGCGACGTGGTGGCCCTGTCCGGCAGAAGAGCGGTCGACGTTCCGCAGGTGAACAGCGAGCCGCCGCCAGAGGCGCCCATTCGGGTGATCTGGGGGCTGCATGCGGATCTGTTTCCGCAGGTCTTGCGGGGGCGGTTCGTCACCGGCGCGTTTTCGGTGTCGTCCCACCTGGACCGGATGGGCGTGCGGCTGGATGATCCGGAAGGAATCTTTGCCGACGCTGCTATCCTGTCTCTGCCCTCTGACGCCATTGTGCCGGGCGATATTCAACTGCTCGGGGACGGAACGCCGATCGTGCTGATGCGCGACCACCAGCCGACCGGGGGCTATCCGCGGATCGCCACGGTGATCACCGCCGACCTGGATCGTTTCGCGCAGATGCGACCGGGAGCGGCTGTCGCCTTCCAGCCCGTCACCGTGGACCATGCCCAGGCGTTGTTGCGGAAGCGCGAAACATGACGTCGATCGATCTCAACGCCGACCTCGGCGAAGGCATGGGCACGGACGAGGACCTGCTGCAGATCGTCTCGAGTGCCTCGATCGCCTGTGGCGGCCACGCGGGTGACGCCGCCACGATCCGGCACATCCTCAAGATCTGCAAGGCACGGGGCGTGCGGGCCGGCGCCCATCCCGGCTATGCCGATCCCAAGCGCTTCGGGCGTTTCCGGGTGGTCATGCCGCTGGATAAGTTGCTCGGGCAAATCCGCCAGCAACTATTCCTCGTGCGCTTTATCGCCGATGAGGTCGGGGTGCCGCTGGCCTATGTCAAACTGCATGGCGCGCTGGCCAACCAGACGGCGGAAGAGCTGGCCTTTGCCGTCGGCATTTTTGCGACAATCCAGGCGATGGATCCGCGGATGGCAGCGCTGGCGCTCGATAATAGCCAGCAGGTGCGGGCGGCCAGGGCAGTCGGCATGCCGCTGATCCGCGAGGCCTACGCCGACCGCGCCTACACACCGCAGGGCCTGCTGGTCCCACGCTCGGAGGAGGGGGCGGTGATTCACGACACCGATGCGGTGATCGAGCGCTGCCTGCGCCTCGCCAAAGCAGGAGAGATCGTCGCCATCGACGGTACAGTGCTCAAGACGGCAGCGCGCTCGATATGTCTACATGGCGATACGCCGGGCGCCGTCGATCTGGCCCGCGAGGTGCGCGAGGCGCTGGAAGCGGACGGGGTGGAGATTGCCGCCCAGCCACCGGAGCCGGTGGACGTCTGAAATCCGTACCCTGGACCTCTCGATGGGGAGAGAGGTTGATCGGCGGAATGCCTTGGAGTCGAAAGGCCCAGGGTAGGGATGCTAGATCGCCAGGTATTCGTGGCGAAGTTCGGCGTTGTCGAGCACTTCTCTGGCCGTGCCGGAAAAGGCGACCTCGCCGGTGTCCAGGATAACGGCACGGTCGGCCAGTTTCAGCGCGGCGACGGCGTTCTGCTCGACGATGATCGTGGTGATGCCCAGGGGCTTGATGGAATGGAGGATTCGCTCGATTTCCTGCACGATGACCGGGGCAAGGCCCTCATAGGGTTCGTCGAGCAACAGCAGCTTGAGGTCGCGGGCAAGTGCCCGGGCAATGGCCAGCATCTGCTGTTCGCCGCCCGACAGCGTCACGCCCTCCTGCTTGCGGCGTTCGGCAAGGCGCGGGAAACTCTGGTAGATCTGCTCGAGGTCCCAGCCGTGGCCGGGCGCGACCCTGGCGAGAGTGATGTTTTCCTCGACCGTCAGCCCGGCGATCACCCGCCGGTCTTCGGGCACGAGCTGGATGCCGGCGCGGGCGGCCTCGAAGGATCGCATCTTGTGGATGGGCTGGCCGTCGAGCCAGATTTCGCCCTGCCGCAACTGCGGATTGTCCGTGCGGGCAATGGTGCGCAAGGTGGAGGTCTTGCCGGCGCCATTGCGGCCGAGCAGTGCGAGGATTTCGCCCTTGCGGACATCGAGCGATACGCCCTGAACGATGTAGCTTTCACCGTAATAGGCGTGAACGTCTCGAATGGAAAAGAAGGGCCGCGTTGTCTCGGCGCTGACGGCATGACTATCGGACACGATCTGGTTTTCCATGGCGATGGCACTCATCAGTGGGTACCTCCGAGATAGGCTTCCTGCACCTTGGGATTGCCGCGCACCTGGTCGGGCGTCCCATCGGCGATGATCCGGCCCTGGGCCAGCACCGAGATCTTGTCCGCCAGCGAGAACACGACATGCATGTCGTGCTCGATGATAATCTTGGTCATGCCGCGGCTCTTGATCTTCTTGAGCAGGTCGATGGTGGTGTTGGTGTCGTGCCGGCTCATGCCGGCGGTGGGCTCGTCGAGCAGCAGCAGGCGCGGGTGCTGGATGAGACACATGGCCAGTTCCATGCGGCGCTTGTCGCCACGGCTGAGGCTGCCAGCGGCCATGTCGCGGCGGCCGAGCATGCCCACATCCTCAAGCATGGCCTCCGCTTCCTCGCGGATAGCCGTCTCCCGATCGAGCCCACGCAGCAGGTTGAGCTTGAAGGCGCCGTCGCGTTTGGCGAGGGCGGGGATCATGACGTTGTGCAGCACTGAAAGGTCGGCGAAGATTTCCGGCGTCTGGAACACGCGGGCAATGCCAAGCTGGTTGATCTGGTGCGGCTTGCGGCCGGTGAGCACCGCGCCGTCGAACACCACCTGGCCGCTGGAGGGTTCCAGCTTGCCGATGATCACATTGAGAAGGGTCGACTTGCCGGCGCCGTTGGGCCCGATGATGGCATGGGTCTGGCCTTCTTCGACCTGCAGGTCGATATCGGCCAGCGCATGCAGGCCGCCAAACCGCTTGTGGACGTCGGCAACGTGCAGGACGACATTGGGATGGGTCATGGCGGGGCGTCCTATTCGGCGGGTTGGGGATGCGGGCGCGTCTTGCCCGGCGTGGAGGACGAATTGCGCGACCGGTCGAACAGATGGGCGATGCGGCGCACGCCTTCCATGATGCCGCCGGGCAGGAAGACCACGATCAGCACGAAGACCAGGCCCAGCGTCAGGAACCAGCCCTCGCCGACGAACTTGGAGGTGATCGTCACCATCACGCTTTCGAAGCCTTCAGGCAGGAAGCTGTAGAAGGAATGGAGAATGGTGTCGTTGATGGCCGAGAAGATGTTCTCGAAATACTTGATCAGCCACGCGCCGATCACCGGCCCCACCAAGGTTCCGGCGCCGCCCAGGATGGTCATCAACACCACTTCGCCGGAGGCGGTCCACTGCATGCGCTCGGCACCGGCAAGCGGGTCTGTCACCGCAAGCAGCGCACCGGCCAGACCGGCATACATGCCGGAAATGACGAAGGCAGCGAGAGTGTAGGGCCTTGTGTTGAAGCCGGTATAGTTCATGCGCGTCTGGTTGGACTTGATGCCCTTGAGCATCATGCCGAAGGGCGATCCGGTGATGCGCTGGGCGATGAAGAAGGTGGCGATGAGGAAGGCAGCGCAGAAATAGAAGCCGGTGAAGCCGCCCAAGGATTGGCCGAGCACGGTCGGCACCGGCTGTCCCACCTGGACGTTGCCCATGGCTGCGTCGAGATAGCGGGGATCGTTGATGGTCAGTTGCAGGCCGGTTTCGCCGTTGGTGATCGGCGTGAGCACCGAATAGGCGAGATTGTAGCTCATCTGGGCGAAAGCGAGGGTCAGGATGGAGAAGTAGATGCCCGACCGGCGCAGGCTGACAAAGCCGATGACGAGGGCGAACAGTCCGGACACCACGATGGCGAAGAGCATGGCTGGCAGGGCATCGAGGCTGAGCAACTTGAACGACCAGACGGCGGCATAGGAGCCGACGCCGAAGAAGGCGGCATGACCGAAGCTGAGGTAGCCGGTGAGGCCGAACAGGATGTTGAACCCGACGGCGAAGATGCCGAAAATCATGAAGCGCTGCAGCAGGTCGGGATAGGCGGCGCCGAACGGCTGCAGCCAGAGCGGCATGGCAAGGACGACGAGGGAAAAGCCGACAAACAGCAGCAGGTCATTGCGGGGCACGGCGCGCATATCAGGCCTCCATCACACCACGCCGGCCGAACAGGCCCCGCGGCAATACAAGTAGAATGACGACGGCGACGAGATAGATGATCACCTGGTCGATGCCGGGGATGAGGGCCTTGACCTGCGTCATCGAGGCGAAGGACTGCAGGATGCCGAGCAGGAAGCCTGCGGCCACGGCGCCGGGCAGGGAGCCCATGCCACCCACGACCACCACGACGAAGCTGAGGACCAGGAAGTCCATGCCGATATGGTAGTTGGGCGGAAGCAGGGGCGTGTACATGACGCCCGCCATGCCCGCCACCACGGCGGCCAGGCCGAACATGATGGTGAAGCGGCGGTCGATGTCGATGCCCAGCAGGCCCACCGTCTCTCGATCGGCCATGCCGGCGCGCACCACCATGCCGAAGGTCGTGAACTGCAGGAAGGCGAAGACGCCGCCGATGAGCACGGCCGAGAAGAGGAAATAGATCAACCGCCAGATCGGGTAGGTGATGACATTGGCCTGCATGCCCAGAAAGGCGCCGATATCGGCCGCGCCACGCAGGTCCGAGGGCATCGGCTGAGGAATGGGATTGGGTCCGAAGAATGACTTGATGACTTCCTGCGCCACGATCGCGAGACCGAAAGTCACAAGAATCTGCTCGGCATGCGGGCGTTTGTAGAAGTGCTTTATGATGCCGCGCTCGAGCAGCACGCCTATCAGCAGCATGATCGGTATGGTGATGATGATGGAGGCCGGCACCGAATAGTTGACCAGCACCGCTCCGAAGTCGCCGAACCAGGTCTGCACCAGTGGCTCGCGCACTTCCAGCGGCTGGCCCCAGGGCGACAACTGGGTGGGATCGATGGTGACCGTCTCGAGCGTCAGCACCTGCCGGAACAGGACGGCGCAGAAGGCGCCCAGCATGAACAGCGCGCCATGCGCGAAGTTGACGACGCCCAGCGTGCCGAAGACCAGCGTCAGCCCGAGCGCGATCAGCGCATAGGCCGCCCCTTTGTCGAGGCCGTTGAGAAATTGCAGGAAGATGACTTCGAACATGGAAATGCTCCGGGAGCCTGGTTCAGCAGCCTCGTGGCGAGCTCGTCGAACCACGATGCGTGGCGCGATGCCCTGAGGCAGGACCTCGTGGTTCGACAGGCGCACCATGAGGTCGGCCGAGAGAAATGCCCGCCCCTGCGGAGGGGCGGGCAAGCTCGATTACGAGCAGAGCGGAACCGGCTCTGCCGGACCGAGATCGCCGCCAAAGATCGCGGGATCGTAGTTCACCGCTTCGCGGTCGATTTCCTGCACGATGTTGAGCACGTCGTATTCGCTGGTCGGATTGTCGTTACCCTGCACCACCAGGATATTCTTGATGCACTGGTGATCTTCGCCCCGATAGAGCGTCGGGCCATTGCCCATGCCGTCGAACTCGTGGTCTTCCAGCGCCGCAATGACTTCGGGCGGATAGAAGGTGCCGGCGCGTTCCACGGCATCGGCATAGAGCAGGGCCTGGACATAGGCGGTATGCGCGGCCTGGGACGGCGGAGCACCATAGGCGGCGCCGAACGACTTGGTGAAGGCGACCGTGCCGGGATCCTGCAGGTTCCAGTGCCAGTTGGACGTGCCGTAGATGCCCTTGATGCTGGTGCCAGCGCCCTTGGCCATCAATTCGGAGAACAGTGGCACAACGATCTGGAAATCCTTGCCGTTGACCTGCCGGTCGCGCATGCCGAACTGCACGGCCTGCGTCAGTGAGTTCACCATGTCGTTGCCATAGTGATTGAGGATCAGCACGTCGGCGCCAGAATTCAGTACGGGCGTGAGGAACTGCGAGAAGTCGCCGGCGCCCAGCGGCGTGCGGACGGCCTCGACGGTGTTCCAGCCGAGGGCCTCAGTGGCTGCCTTCATCGATTCTTCCTGGGTCCAGCCCCAGGTATAGTCGGCGGTCAGGTGGTAGGCGTTGCGGTCGGTGCCATAGGCCTGACCCAGGACCGGCCCAAGGCCGATGCCGGACTGGTAGGCATTGAAGAAGTGGCGGAAGCCGTAGCGGCGCTTGTCCTTGCCGGTCGTGTCGTTGGAGTGGGTGAGGCCCGCCATGAAGATGACGCCCAGTTCCTGGCACAGACCCTGCACGGCAATGGCTTCGCCCGAGGACGAGCCGCCGGTGATCATGATGGCGCCGTCGCGTTCGATCATGCGGGTGGCGCCGGCGCGGGCGACGTCGGATTTGGTCTGGCTGTCGGAGGTCACGAAGGCGACCTTCTTGCCCAGGATGCCATTACCCTTGAGGGCGGTCGGGGTGAGAACGCTGATCAGGCCGCCATCGCCTTCACCGTTAAGGTGCGCGATAGCCAGCTCATAGGCCTTCTGCTCGTCCGCGCCTTCTTCGGCATAGGCGCCGGTCAGGGGCAGGTTGAGGCCGAAGGTCACGGTATCGCCGGTGGGATTGTTGCAGAATTCCTGAGCCCAGGCACCCTTGGTGAACATGAGGGGTGCAACGCCGGAGCCGATAATGCCGGCCATGCCGGTCTGCAGAACCCTGCGACGGGACAAGCCACGCTTCAAAAATGTCATCGATTTCCTCCTTTTGGCGCGGGGCGGCTGATACATGGCCAGCAACTCACCGCGCTGGAGTATGTGCCGGAGGAGAAAATGACGGCAATAGATCATTGTAAATGCAGAGATATTCTGTGAATAATTGAACCCAAAGCTGCTGAAAGCTGTAAATTTATTGACTAAGGGAGCAGGTGAGGAGTTCACGGCATGCGCGCACCGATCGGCTTCAGGATCAGCAACAGGCGGAAATCTCTCAAGATTTCCCAGGCTGCGCTGGCACGTTTGGTCGGGATTTCGCCGAGCTATCTGAACCTGATCGAGAACAACAAGCGCGATATCGGCGGCGCCCTGCTTAATCGCGTAGCCGCCCAACTGAACATAGATATCGATGAACTTGCCGGTCGCACCGAGCAAAAGCTGCTGCAGGACCTGGAGGAGGCGTTTGCCGATCCCATGATCGAGTCGCTGCCGTTCCGGCCCGATGAACGGCGCGAACTGGTGGCGCAGTATCCGGCCAGCGCCGCGGCCCTGGCCACGCTGCATCGCGCCTATTCGAGCGCGACGGCCAATGCCGAAGCCTACGCTGATCGCTTGCGTTCCGACCCGCTGCTCGGCCAGTTGCTGCACCAGATCCTGTCGGGCATCACGGCCGTCCGGTCCAGCGCGGAGATCTTGGAGGATGTGACGGATCTCGACGAGGCCGAGCGCCGGCGGTTCCTCGCCGCCATCGGCCGTGATGCGCGAACGCTGTCGGACGTGGCGCGCAACCTGATCGGGCAATTCGAAACCTCGAGCCGCAGCCGCCGCAGTGGATCGCCGGCTCGCGAGATCGACGACCTCATCATCGAGCAGCAGAACCATTTTCCGCTGCTCGAGCAGGCGGCGGAGGCGCTGCGCCTCGAGATCGAACAGTCCGGGCCTTTCGGCATCGCGACCCTGACGGGACTGCTGCAGAGCAAGTTCGGCGTCGATGTCGCCGTCGGCGGACCGGCGCCCGATCCGGAATTTCCCGGGCAGTACCGATTCGAGCCGGCCAGTCGGATCATGTGGTTCCAGGGCGCCTCGACCCTAGCGACGCGACAGTTCCAACTGGCGCGGCTCTATGGCGAATTGGCCGCGGCCGAGCAGATCGCTCATGTGCTCGAGAGCGCGATCCTGTCGACGCCGACGGCGCGGCGCCTGGCCGCGCGCGCCGCGGGATCGTACCTGGCCGGCGCCATCGTGTTTCCCTATGAGCGCATGCTGCAGGATTCCGAGGAGTCGGCCTATGATATCGACCATCTCCGCCAGATCTATCATGCCAGCTTCGAGCAGGTGGCCCACCGGCTGGTGACGCTGCGACGGCCCGGTGCGGAAGGCATTCCGTTCGGTTTCCTGCGCTCCGACCCGGCGGGTCGATTGACCAAGCACTTCCCCTTGCCCGGTCTCCTGCTGCCCAACAGCGGGCATGCCTGTCCGCTTTGGGCCATCTACGGGGCGTTTCGCACTCCCGATGCCCTGTTGCGGCAGGTGGTGCGGTTCTCGGATGGATCGCGATATCTGTTTGTCGCCCGCACGGTGCAGCGGCGTCCGGGCTCGTTCCGGGAGCAGCCGGTTCTGTCGTCAGTCATGCTGGCTTGCGACGTGCTGCATGCGGACCGCACGATCTATGGATCGGGGCTCGATCTTGCCGATCTGTCGGCCGATATCCCGGTCGGACCGTCCTGCCGCCTCTGTACGCGGCGCAACTGCGCGAGCCGGCAGGAAGAGGCGCTCTCGCCGGGGGGCGGTCGTGCAGAAACGCGCGCACCGCTGCTGCCCTCTGATTTCGCCCTTGGCGATCCGGCGTGATTGAGATTTAGTATGCGTTACTCGCGGAGGGGAGACCGCGGGTATACCTGGGGGGACTTTGGCAATCGACATACTCATTGCCGAGGATGAGCCGAGCATTCTGGAATCGCTCGACTTCATCCTGCGGCGCGCCGGCTGGACGATCAGCGCCGTCACCGACGGCGAGGCGGCCCTGGAAGCAGTGCGCCGCCTCAGGCCGCGCGTGCTGGTTCTCGATGTCATGCTGCCCAAGCGCAGCGGCTTCGAGGTACTCAAACAGATAAGGGCCGACCCCGAGTTGCACGCGCTGCGGGTGCTGATCCTGACCGCCAAGGGGCAGCAGCAGGACCGCCGCATCGCCGAGGAGTTCGGGGCAGACGTCTTTGTGACCAAGCCGTATGCCAATGCCGAGGTCGTGAGCGCGGTCCGCCAGTTGCTGGGCAGAGATGGCAGAGCAGCGTAGGATCATTGGCGGCATGCTGCTGCTGACGACGCTCGGCGCCGCGCTGATCCTGCCGCCACTGGTCCACGTCTTCAATCAGCCGATCAGTCACTTCGGCATTCCGCAGATCGTCTTCTACCTGTTCGCAGTTTGGTTGCTGCTGATTGCCGGCACGGCGCTGCTCACAAATGCGCTGCCTCCCGATGAAGCTGGCGACAAGCCTGGCGAGGACGATCGCTGATGCTATCCGCCGACTTCGTCATCGCCACTGCGGTGGGCTACGTCGGCCTCTTGTTCGTGCTGGCCTATTTCGGTGACCGGCGGGCCCGCAGCAACAAGAAATCGTTCCTGCATTCGCCAGCCGTCTACACCTTGTCCATCTCGGTCTATTGCACCAGCTGGACCTTCTATGGCGCGGTGGGCAATGCAGCGCGCAGCGGCCTCGAGTTCCTGACGATTTATCTTGGCCCGACGCTGGTCTTCGTGGGCTGGTGGTTCCTGCTGCGCCGACTGGTCCGCATCAGCCACAACCAGCGCCTGACCTCGGTGGCGGACCTGCTGTCGTCGCGGTTCGGCAAGTCCAACCGCCTGGCCGTGCTGATCACCTGCATCGCGGTCATCGGCATCGCGCCCTATATCGCCCTGCAGCTCAAGGCGGTAACCTCGTCGATCCAGGCCGTGGCGGGCTCCTCCGAGTTCGGGCAGGGGAGCCTCAAGGGGATCGACGATGTCGGGCTGGCTTTCGGCGTGGCAGCGGCCATGGCTCTCTTCACGATCCTGTTCGGCACGCGCCATGTCGACGCCAAGGAGCAGCATCACGGCGTGGTCGCCGCGATTGCCTTCGAGGCGGTGGTGAAGCTGACGGCGCTGGTGGCGGTCGGGGTATTCGTCGTGTTCATCGGTGGGGGCTTCGAGACCATCTTCAGCCGCGCCGCCGAAATCGGGATCACCGTCGAGGCCGAAGATACGTTCGACGCCCGCTGGTTCACGACGCTAGGATTGTCGATAGCGGCCATCGTCTGCCTGCCGCGCCAGTTCCAGGTGACGGTGGTAGAGAATTCGGACGAGAATCACCTGCGCGTCGCCAGCTGGGCGTTTCCCGCCTACATGCTGCTGATGAGCCTGTTCATCCTGCCTATTGCGGTTTTCGGACTGACGACGATGCCTGCGGGGTCCAATCCCGACATGTTCGCGCTGACCCTGCCCATGGCCTTCGGCCAGGACGCGCTGGCGCTGTTCGCCTTCATCGGCGGGTTCTCGTCGGCCACGTCGATGATCATCCTCGAGTCGATTGCGCTGTCGATCATGGTGTCCAACCATGTGGTCATGCCGCTGATCCTGCGCTTCAGCCCGCTGGGAAGTGGGGACGGGCAGGGTATGAGCAGCGTGCTGCTGATCGCGCGCCGGTTCTCGATCGTGCTGATTCTGTCGCTGGGCTTTTTCTATTTCTTCTTCACCCGCGACTCCGATGCGCTGGCGCCGATCGGCCTGATCTCCTTCACGGCCATTGCCCAGTTCTTTCCCGCTGTCATAGCGGCGCTGTTCTGGCGTGAAGCATCGCTCAAGGCGGCAACGGCGGCGATCGCGGCGGGCTTCGTGTTCTGGATCTGGTGCAGCTTCCTGCCATCGTTCGAGTCGGTGTCGCCCCAGGTGGCCATGCTGCTCAGCCAGGGGCCGTGGGGCATCAGCTGGCTGAGACCGGAGGCGATGTTCGGGCTCGACGACCTCGACCCCCTGGCGCATGCGGCGTTCTGGAGCCTCTCGGCCAATGTGCTGATCTTGACGCTCGGCTCTCTGCTCACTACCCAGTCGGCCCTGGAGCGTGTCCAGGCCAGCGCCTTCGTCGACGTGTTCAAGCGGGGACAGTTCTCCGGCGGAAATTTCGTCCGGGGTTCGGCCACCGCCAACGACCTCTATTTCGTGGCCGAGCGCGTGCTGGGGGAACGCCGCGCGGCGGCGCTGTTCGAGACTGAGGCCCGCTCCAGCGGCGTGGAACCGGATATGCTGGAGCCGTCGGCAGAATTCATCAGTCGGCTCGAACGTGAACTGGCTGGCTCGATCGGGGCCGCGTCGGCGCATGTGATGCTGTCAAAGGTGCTGTCGGGCGGCGACGTATCGCTCGAGGAAATGATGCAGATGGCCGACGAGACCCAGCAGGTCATCGAATATTCCCAGCAACTGGAAAAGACCTCGGCCGAACTCCGCTCGACCGCGCGCCAGCTGGAGGATGCCAATGCGCAGCTGCGCGAACTGGACAGCCAGAAGGACGAGTTTCTTAGTCAGGTGAGCCACGAGGTTCGCACGCCGATGACCTCTATCCGCTCCTTCTCGGAGATCCTGCTCGATGCGGGTGATATCGACGACGGCCAGCGCCAGCATTTCGTAAGCACGATTCACCAGGAAAGCCTGCGGCTGACCAAGCTGCTCGACGAAATCCTCGACCTGTCCGCGCTCGAGCGAGGCGAGCGTGCCTGGGACAATGTGCCCACGGACGCGCAGGCGGCGCTCGAGCGGGCACTAACGGTATGCGAAGCCTTGCTGCGGCAGCGCGGCGTCACCGTCCAGCGGGGCGGGCGAACACAGCCAGTGCTGGTCGATGGCGATGCTGATCGAATGTGCCAGGTGTTCATCAACCTGATTTCCAATGCAGTGAAATATAACGATTCCGCAGAGCCGCTGCTGCTGGTCAGTTCCGTGGTCAGGGCGGGCAAGTTCGTCGTCGACATCGCCGACAACGGTCCCGGCATCGCCAAGGCAGAGCGCAAGGTCATCTTCGAGAAGTTCGCCCGCGGGCAGCGGGGCGCCGTCGACCAGGCAGGTGCGGGGCTCGGACTGTCGATCTCGCGGCAGATCGTTACCCGGATGAACGGCTCGCTCGACTTGGTCCAGGGGCCACTGCCGGGCGCCTGCTTCCGCGTCAGGCTGGCGGTGCTGCCTCAGTAGTGGCCGGTATCGGGAATGTTGAGCAGGTCACCGCAAGCCTTGCAGTGGACGGCATCGGGATCATGCTTCTGCAGGCCGCATTGCGGGCAGGGGAACTGCACCTTGGTCGGTCGGAAGACAGCCTGTGCCAGGCGCACGAACAGCGAGATGCCGATGATCATGATCACCACTGAGGAGAGCTTGCCCCAGGTGCCGGGCAGGACGATGTCGCCGAAGCCTGTGGTCGTCACGGTCGCAACGGTGAAGTAGAGCGCGTCGACATAGCCGTCGATGCTGGGTTCGGGGCCACGGCGGGCAAAGATGGTGTAGACATAGCCCGTCACGATGAACAGGAACACCAGCAGGTTGACGAGGGCCTGGATCGGCTCCTGATAGAGGTCGAGGCCTCGCTTACGGAGCGGTCGCCAGAACGTTCTCGTTCGCGTCAGCGTCCACAGGCGCAGGATGCGGAGGAAGCCTAGGTTGACCAGCCATGTCGGCGCGAGCAGGGTGATGAGAATGAAGATGTCGATGATGATCGGCATCTGCCGCAGCCATCGCATCACGTCTGTCGACGCCAGGCCCCTGGCGGTCAGGTCGGCCGCCAGCAGCGCAGCGATCGAATAGTCGATCCACAGAAACGATTCGTCGTCGCGCAGCAAAGGCGACGCGATGAAGAACGCGATGATCGCCAGATCAACGATAAGCACGGCGGCCTGGAATCGCTGCGCGTTAGGCGAATGACCGTGATAGAGCAGGCGGAGCGCCGACCGCAGACGAGCAAATCCCGTGAGGGTGTTGGTGCGCTCGCCGTTGGCCGGCCGATCTTGTTCGTTACTCATACAACTGCCTTGCCAGCCCTTAACTGCGGGCGCAGAACACAGTTCCCGTTCGAGCCCGGACAATCAAGGTAAGTTTTGCGCATGACCATTGCAGTCTATGACATGACCGTCCCGATTTTCACTCGCATGCTGACCAACCTGCAGGCGATCATGGACAAGGCGGACACCAACGCCAGCGAGCGCAAGTTTGACCCGAAGGTCCTGTGCGATATGCGCCTGGCGCCCGACATGATCCCCTTCCGGGGGCAGGTGATGATCGCCACCGATCACGTAAAGGGCTGTGTCTGCCGGCTCGCGGGGCGCGAGGTGCCGTCCTGGCCCGACACCGAGCAAACCCTGCCCGAGTTGAAGGCGCGCATCCAGAAGGCGCTGGACCTGCTGGGCACGATCACACCTGAGGAGCTCGAGGGGAGCGAGGCGCGCCAGGTCATCCTAAAGCTTCGTGGCGAGGAGGTCGTGTTGGCGGGGCAGGACTACCTGACACGCATGGCGCTGCCGAACTTCTTTTTCCACGTCACCACGGCCTATGCCATCTTGCGCCATGCCGGTGTCCCGCTCGGCAAACGCGACTACATCGGGTGACTGGCGCCTGAGCGTCAGGAATATGCGACCTGCTGCCCGAAGCGCGGAGAAAAGCGCCGCCCATCTGTTGCCGTAGCGCCGGTCACGGGCTATTTGGCGATTGCGGCAATCGGTCCGCCAGGCCCACCAAGAGGCGTCCATGAGACTGGCATTCGTCATACCCGCCTACAACGAAGAGGCGCTGATCGGCAAATGCCTGGAGTCCGTGGTAGCCGAGATCGCCCGTTCCGGCGCCGACGCAGAGATCATCGTGGTCAACAATGCGTCGACCGATCGCACTGGTGAGATCGCCCGGAGTTTCCCGACGGTGCGCGTCGTCGACGAGCCCAAGAAGGGGCTGGTCAACGCCCGCGACGCCGGCTTCGCCGCCAGCGAGGGCTTCGAACTCATCGCCAATATCGACAGTGATACGATGGTGCCGCCGGGCTGGCTGGATACCGTGTTCGCCGAGTTCAATCGCGATCCCAAGCTCGTCTGCCTCAGCGGGCCCTATGTCTACTATGACATGAGTGCGTGGAGCCGGTTCCTGGTCAGCATGTTCTATGGGCTGACCTGGTTGATCTATTTCATCAATCGCTATGTGTTGCGGGTCGGTTCGGTCGTGCAGGGCGGTAACTTCGTGTTCAAGCGCGCCGCCTGGCAGCAGGTCGGCGGCTATGACCGCACGATCCAGTTTTTCGGCGAAGACACCGACGTTGCAGTCCGCTTGTCCAAGGTCGGCAACGTTAAATGGACCTTTGCGCTCAAGATGAAGACGTCGGGCCGCCGGCTGGAAAAGGAGGGGGTGTTCCGGACTGCCGGAACCTACACGCTCAACTTCTTCTGGGTGACCTTCCGAGGCAAACCTGTGACCAAGGACTATACGGACATCCGTCCCGACTGATTTCGAACACTGATTTGTAATGTAGCTAGGCTAGTCTTATTCCGCTGCCTGGGCTGGCAGCCGGTCGCGAGGGTTGCAGCCATGGCGCAAGCAGAGCCAACCATCAGTGTTACAGGTGTGCCGCCTGATGAGGGTGCGGACCGCCTGTCCGCCATTCTGACCGCCATTGCCAAGGGGCAGGACCGGGAGCGGATCTCCATCGGCGACTTGCTGGTTGCTCTCGAACACCGGGCCATCGGTGCACTGATTTTCATCTTTGCGGTACCGAACGCAATTCCGGTGCCACCCGGCGTCTCTGCCGTGCTCGGCGCGCCGCTGATCTTCCTGTCGTTCCAACTCATGATCGGCATGCGGCCATGGCTGCCGCGCGTCATAACCGACCGATCGCTGTCACGCGTGGATTTTGAGAAGGTTGTTGATCTGACCGCGCCGTGGCTCGCCAAGGCCGAGCGAATGATGCGGCCGCGCCTGCAGTTCATGGCCCGGCGCCCGGCAGAGTACGTGGTCGGCGCGATCTGCCTGCTGCTCTCGATCGTCCTGTTTCTGCCCATTCCCCTGGGCAACATGCTGCCGGCCTTCACGATCTGCATCCTGGCGCTCGGCGTGCTGGAACGCGATGGCGTCTGGGTCAGCATCGGCATTGCGAGTGCAGTCGCTGCCGTTGTCATTGTCTGGGGCGTCGTGCTGGCAGCCGTGTGGAGCGTCTGGTTCCTGCTCGGCAATTTCTGGGGCATAGGCCTCAGTCCGGCTTAGAGTTTGTTAGCTTCACCGGCACGGCGGAGGGCGCTGACCGCGAGCCTGTGCTAGAGTGCATTGCCGCACGGTGCGGCAGGGGCCCGTGACGGCATGTTGATCCCCTCCCAGTTGCCCCAGTTCGTGACGCCGGCCCGCCCCGGCGCGCTGCAGGCGTTGGCATTGCAGTCCGGGCAGGTTCTGGACGCGAGGATTGTCGGACCGGCACCTGGCGGGGCTACCCAAGTGGAAATCCGGGGGCAGTTGCTGAACCTGATCCTGCCCACGGCGATGGGGGCAGGCGAGATGGTCCGGCTGCAGGTGCAGGGCGCGGGCCAGCAAATGCGGCTGGCCCTGCAGGCTGCAACAGCCCCGGCAACGAACGGGCCTGCAACGGCCGCACCGGCACCCGCAGGCGCGGCCGGAAGTCTGAGCAATCAGCCGAGCGCGGCTATTCCGCAGGCGTCGGTTGCAGCTCCGAATGCGCCGCCGCTGGCCGCGATTGATCCGGCGAGCATCATTCCCGCGTCACTGCACCAGGCCGCCCGTCCTGCGGCGGCAATGCCCGCGACGTCGGGGGGCGCCGCCCTACCGCCTGGCGGCGGCGATGCGTCGGTCCAATCTGTGCCGCCGGGTTCCATAGTTGCCGGGGCCACCCCTTCGTCCGTACCTGGGCCAGCAGGCGGGATGCGGGCCCAGCCAGCCAGCGCGCCGGTCGTTCACGCCAACGGACCAGCGGCGCAACCGGCGGCAGCCGCCCCGATTTTGCCGGCTTCGCAGTTTGCGCCAGCCCCGGCCGCCTCAACCGCCTTTCCGCTGGCCATCGCGGCGGTGACTGCCGCGATCGCACCCAGAGCACCGGCAGCGCCGGCGCCCTCGCCGGGACCAGCACCGGTGCAGGCGCCTGCAGCGATTTCCGCGAGCGGTAGCGGCACGGCCCATTCATCTCCCGGAAATCCATCGCAGCAGTCGGTCTTGCAGCAGCCCACGACACCGCAGGCAGCACTGGCGCACATGGTGCAGACTGCTGCGCCCCGGCAGGGATCGGTTGCAGCGCTCACGGCCGCGCTTGTCGGTGTCGCTGGCAAGTTGGCGCTGCCCGAGCCCGTTATCCGGGCGGCCCAGCAGGTGCTCGCGGGCCGGCTTGCGGTCAATGGGCAAAAACTGGACGGCGCGGCCCTGCACTCGGCTATCCGGGGGTCGGGCGTGTTTCAGGAAGCAAACCTGGCGCAGGGGCGTGCGGCCCAGTCCCAGACCGACATAAAGTCAGCCCTCCTGTCACTGCGGCAGACGTTGGTCACCTGGCTCGGCCAGCAGGCGCCCGTCAATGCCGTCGCGCCAATTCCCCCGCCGGTTCGTGGCGGCACCCCGCGGGCAGGAGGCGCCGAGGCGCCGCCGCTGGACCCCAAGGCAGCGCCCGAGGAGATCGGCCGGCAACTGCTGGAGCGCACAGAAGCCGCGTTGTCACGCATGCGGTTGCTTCAGCATTCTTCGTTGCCGGATCAAGTGGCCCGATCTGCAGAGTGGAACATGGAGCTGCCGCTGGCGATCGGGACGCACCAGGCGGTGCTGCAGATCCAGATTCATCAGGATCAGCAGAGCGAGGCAGAGACTGCTGCGGAGCGCGGCTGGCAGATGCGTTTCGCCATCAATCTCCCGGGGATGGGAGAGGTGGGCGCGCAGGTCACGCTGCGATCCGGTGCGACCGGGGTGATGCTCTGGGCGGCCGAGCCTGCGGCCTCCGCCGCACTGGAGGCGCAGATTGCCGACCTGCGCGGGGCTCTTGCCAGTGCAGGATTGCGCCCCGGCGCTGTCATCGTGCGGCATCGGGCGCCGCCCGCGCCTTCCTCCAGCACGCCATCGGGCCATTTCGTGGATGCACACTCATGAGCGACGACGTGAAGCCACGGGCGCTGGCGGTGGCCATGCAATATGAGAAGGGAACGCGCGAGGCGCCCAGGGTCATTGCCAAGGGTCGCGGCCTCGTCGCCGACAGGATCGTCGAACTCGCTCGGGAGAACGGCGTGGTGATCGAGACCAACCCGGTGCTGGCCGAGGCCCTCAGCGGCGTCGAACTGGACGAAACCATTCCCCTCGAACTCTACGAATCGGTGGCCATCGTGATCGGCTATGTGCTGCGCGTGAACTCACAGAGGTAGCGGGCCGGCCGTTGCAACGCAGGCCCGGCGTCACCACCTTTGCTGGTGATGACCGAGCCAGGGAGCAGGGACATGCCGAACCAGCAAGACCAACAGGCCATAGATGGCCTGTTCGACCGTATCGAGGACGTGGCCCGCAACAGCCAGCCCCGTGATCGCGATGCCGAAGTCCAGATTCAACAGCGGCTGCGCGAGTTTCCGCCGGCGCCGTACTACATGGCGCAGACCATCCTAATCCAGGAGGAGGCCCTGCGGCAGGCGCAGCAGCGGATCGAGCAGCTCCAGTCCGCCCAGCGGTCAACCGGCGGCTTTCTGGGCGGTCTGCTTGGCGGCGATGCGGAAGAGGGCCGGTCGCAGCGTTCGCGAGGGCCCTGGGACCGGCAGCCGGAGCAGTTGGACGCCCGGCGTGGCAATGGCGGCGGGTTCCTGGCCGGAGCGGCCCAGACTGCACTGGGCGTAACGGGCGGCGTGCTGCTCGGCAGCGCTATCGCCGGCATGCTGACCGGCGGCGCGCAGGCCGGCGAGCATAGCGGCTTCGACAGCCCCGAAGAGGCGGATCCCGGCAGCGACGATTTCGGTGGCGGAGATTTCGATATCGGCGGCGACTTCTAGGCTGGAGCGCCGTTCAGGCTCGACCGACCGCCGGGGCGGTCAGAACGTGCCCGGTTTGCGCTTCTCGTAGAACTCGTTGCCGCCGGCCTCGAGCACATAATACATGTTGTTGTAGGGGAAGCGCAGGCCGGCGGTGTGAAAATGCTGGGCATTGCGCACGCCGGGATGGCGCGCGCCGCGCAGCACCTGGTCGGCCATTTGTGACGCCAGCACGGCGCCGCTGTCGGTCATCTTGCGGGTGAGGACGCCCGAGGCGAACTGGTTCTTCTGGCCCACGACCCCGCACACGGATTTCGGATAGCGCGCGTCATGGACGCGGTTCATCACCACCGTGCCGACCGCCAGCATGCCTTCCGAGCTCGAGCGATTGGATTCGAAGTACATGGCCCGCATCAGGCATTCCTTCTCGGACAACTGGGCCATGCCAAAGTTCATTCCGAACAAACTGCAGCCGCCGAGACAGGTGGCACCGACGGCAATGGCGGCGAGGCGCGCGAAGGCTTTGGTCATTGCCATGGGGAATCTCCGGTCTGTTGCAATTGTGCAAGCCTGACCGAAAATGCCGCAACAGACTTAAGGAAGGTCTGCTTCGAGCGGTTAATAGATCGCTAGCGGTCGTCCCGCATGAAGATCAGGGTCGAGAGCAGCGCCAGGGTCCCCAGTGCGACGATCACGGGCACCGGATTGCTCTGGATGGCCCGGCCAGCGACGCTGGCCTGCCGGTTCAACTGCCTTGCCACGATCGCGCCCTGCTGTCGCATCTCCCGGGCGAGCGCGCCGGCGTTGTGCTGCACATCGTGCAGGGTGTGACCACTATAGTGGGCCGCGGCCTCGGAAATTTCCGCAATCTCTCGCCGCAGAGCCGCGATCTGCCTGCTCAAGGCGTCCGTAGCATCTTCGCCTCGGCTTTCGAGTTGCCTGAGAGTATGCTTGGCGGCGGTATCCATGGTGACGCTCCGGTTCCAGATTGACCTGATTCAACTCGCCTTACGGCCGGAAGTTCCGCAGGGTGACGTCAGCCGGGGTGCCTGCTCCAGATTTTGTATCATGGTCCCTTGGATCAAGGTCGTCGCGACCCCAGATGTACCAAATGCCAACGAGGTTTTGATCGACGTGAACAAGAGCCGCGCCCGCCTCGACCGCCAGTTTGACCGTTTGCAGCGGCGCGTTCCCGGTTTTGCCGCCAGATGGCTTGATCGTATTCGCCGGCCTCAAGCGCGGTGGGTTCGGCTTCCCTTGGCTTTTCTCCTCATCATGGGCGGGATTTTCAGCTTCCTGCCCGTGCTCGGCATCTGGATGCTGCCGCTTGGCCTCCTGCTGCTCGCCCTGGACCTCGCGTTCCTGCAGGGGCCGGTGAACTCTGCCATTGTGCACGGCACGCGAAAGTTCAGCGTCTGGGCGCGGGCGCGCCGGGACAAGCGGCGGGATCGCGGCTAGGTGCGGTAGTGCGCCTCGATGAGATCGACGGCTGCCGCCAGCTTTTCATCGATGATGTGCAGATAGCGTGTCCAGTCGCTGAGGTGACCCAGTTCGGCAACGCCGTCAGAGATGCCGCGCAGCGCCAGCAGCGGCACATCGTGGACCTGGCAGGCCCGCAGCACCGCATAGGTTTCCATGTCCACCATTTCGGCGCCGATGCCATCATAGTCTGCACCCGACACCACGTTCGCTCCGCTCGATAACCTGGCCTGGGGCAGATTGGGCAGGGTGACGAGCGGCAGGACCGGCGGCAGGTCCAGGAACGGCGTCTGTCCCTTGGGAAATCCTAGCGCCGATGCGTCCATGTCGCGATAGCTGACCGTACTGGCCTGATACACCCCGCATTGTTCGAGTTGGCGCGATCCGGCCGATCCCAGCGACACGACGAGGTCGGGCAGGGCGCCATCCCGCTCCGCAAGTGCAAGTCGCCGGGTGACCGCAATCGCAGCTTCCACGGGCCCGACGCCGGTCATCAGCGGGGCGATCCGCGCTTGCAGATGCGGCCCGTATTCTGCGTCAGCGGCCATTACATAAAGGATGCTCATGCCATCGACGTTAGCACGCCGGCACGGCCTGCCAAGACGCTTCGTTACCGGTTCATTAAGGGCCTTGTGACAGAGTGATGACGAAAGCCAGTGCAGGGGAGTCAGGTGCGTTTCGCGGTGATCGAAGGTGGCAGGGAGTGGACGGAGCCAGCGCAGCGCTCGTCGCACCCTAAAACGGAATCCATCCTCGTCGAGGATGTCGAAGCAGAGGCTCGCCGTCGCCTCCGAACCTGCCGCATCGACGAATGGCGCACGCGAGAGTTCATCACCGGGCGGCCTATGCCCGACGATATCCGCCACTTCGCCATGCAGGTGGAATATGCAGCCAAGGCGATATCGCGCCTGTCACAGATCCCGCACGACTTCGATGACGACATCTACTGGCCGCGCCTGATGCAAGATTGAGGCCCCGGCGCCGTAGCGCCGGGATGCTGTTCAAGCGGCCTTCTTGACTCGTGCCGCCCGCTTGCGGGGCGGCTTGATCTTTGCGGCCCCGGCTGTTGCCACCTCGGCCATTGCCTTGAACCAGTATTGCTGATCCTGCCCCTGCGGACGGCCATCGGCCTCCCACATTTCGTAGGCGCGGCGTCTCACCTGATCTTCCATCGGTAACCTCGCTGTAACTGATGCAGCAGCAAGGGTGCACCAACATGGTTATCAGATGGTAAATTCGGCGCACGCCCTAAGCCGGCTGCAGGCGCCCAATGCTCGAATTGGCTGGCCTTGGGAAGGTGAGCGCTACAGCAGCGGCGGCGACGCCGATCGCGGCTGAACTGACATAGAGCCAGTGATAGTCGCCGAAGGTGTCGAAGATCCAGCCGCCGCCGAGGGGGCCGAAAGCCATGCCGATGCTGGATGTCATGGTGATGCCGCCCAGGACGGTCCCCATGACGCTGGCCGGGAAATAGTCCCGCGCCAGCACGGCGTAGAGCGGCATGACGCCGCCATAGGCCAGACCTAAAACTACGGCCAGCATATAGAACTGCGTCAGTTCGCCGACATAGATGTAGGTGTAAATCCCCACGGCCTGCAGCACGAGGCCGCCGATGATCACGCGCTTGACCCCGACCCGGTCCGCCAGGACACCGAAGATGAGCCGACCAAACAGGCCGGCAACGCCTTCGACGCTATAGATGCTTGCCGCCGCGAGCGCGGATGCGCCGCACAACATCGCGTAGCTGACGGTGTGGAAGATGGGACCCGAATGGGCAGCGCAGCAGAGGAAAAATACCGCCGCTAGGACGATGAACTGCGGCTTGCGCATGACAGCGCCGATGCTCAATGCGTTGGATGGTGCAGCGATGTCCGACATGCCAGTCGGGGCAGGGGCGGGCTCCGCTGGAGCGCGCCGGATCAGTAGGCCCGCCGGCACGATGATGGCGGTGGCGGCAAGTGCGGTGAACATCATCGCGTTGCGCCAGCCCTGCATCTCGATCAGCACGGTGGCGAGCGGCGCCATCACCATCGGCGCAACACCGGCGCCCAGCGAGACCAACGAAACCGCCAGGCTCCGGTGCTTGTCGAACCAGGCAACGGTAGTCGCCATCAGCGGGGCGAAGAAAGCACCACCCGATGCCCCGACCAAGCCACCATAGGCAATTTGGAACACCAGCAGATCGGTGGCACGGCTGGCGATGAAAAGGCCCAGGCCAAGCGTTACCGCCGCGATCAGCACAACCGGGCGGGCGCCGATCCGGTCAGTAAGCGTGCCCCACAAGAACCCGGCCACACCCATGACGATGAAGCCCACGGTCATGGCGCCCGAGATTCCTGCGCGGGTCCAGCCGGTTTCGGTGGCGATAGGCTGCAGATAGACGGGCAGCGCGAACATCGCCCCCATCGCCACGCAGGTGATCACAGCCCCGGCGGCCACGATCGTCCAGCCATAGTTGCGTTCCATTTCCAGTCTCCCATGTCGCATTCTACGCCATCGACGTTGGAGCTCTCCGGGATTCGACACATCCGCCGGATCATTTCGTGGGCGATCATGTTCCGCAAAGCACACGCCGGTGGGACCTGCGGCGAGTCGTAAGCGCGTGCCCAGCAGTCACTTTTTGGCCGCAGCGGTTTACATCTGAGCCTGAGCCCTTACATTGGGCGCTCGCTGTCGTGCGCTCCTGCGTGCGGCCTCGCTGACCTGGGCGTCGAGTTATCCGCCCCGAAATCTCAGAAGGAAACAGCCATGACCGAAGCCAAGATGGGCGACGTCGTCCGCATCAACTACACCGGACGCCTGACCGACGGCACGCAGTTCGACTCCTCGAGCGGCAAGGAGCCACTAGAGTTCACCATCGGCCTGGGCCAGGTGATCAAGGGTCTCGAGGCCGAAGTTGCCGGCATGCAGCCGGGCGACAAGAACACCGTGACCATCCCGTGCGACCTTGCGTACGGCCAGCACAAGCCCGAAGCCGTCCAGACGCTCGATCGCGCCAAGGTTCCGAGCGGTATCGATGTGCAGCCCGGCACGCAGCTGCAGGCGCGCACGGCCGATGGCGGCATGCTGCCCATTACCGTGGTTGAGGTGGACGACAAGAACGTCAAGGTCGACGCCAATCACCCGCTGGCGGGCAAGGACCTGGTCTTTGACGTCGAACTGGTGGAAATCGTCCAGGCTGCCTAGCTGTTTTGCCGCCGCCGGTTGCACGGCGGCGGCGTACTCCCAAGTTGCGGGTAGGGGTACCCGCTCATCCCATAAACATGTCGAACCACGCCCGGCGGCTCTTGATAGTCGCCGATGGCGACCACCTGTGCCTCGGTTAGCGGGCCGAGCACCTAAATCAGCCGACAAGGCAGGAGAAACCATGAGCGTCGCTTTCACCAAGGAAGACAGTGCCGAGACAGCTGCCGAGATTGTACTCCCCGATCGCCCCATTCCGGATGGGTTGAACCTGGTGACGCAAGCTGGCCTCGCCGCCCTCGAACAGCAGGCGGTCGAGGCGCGCCGTGATTATGACGCCGCCATGGTGATAGAAGACATCAACGAGCGCCGCCGCCAGGCTGCTGCACCCATGCGCGATCTGCGCTATTTCACCGAGCGCCTGCGGACCGCGCAGCTGGTTCCGCCCGCGGAAGATACTGGCATCGTCTCCTTCGGCAGCACAGTTACCTTCGAACGAGACGATGGCCGCGTGCAGACCTATGCCATCGTCGGCGAAGACGAGGCCGATCCCAAGGCAGGCTCGATCTCACATGCCTCGCCCATTGCCCGGATGCTGATGGGACGGAGTGTGGGTGACGTCGTGAGCGTCGGCGAAAGCGAACTTGAGATTACGGCGATCGCCTAGCGAGTTCTCTGCGGAGGGCCTTGCGTCTGCACGCCGTTGACCCGATGAAAGGAGTCTAACAGGCTCCTTGACGTTCGCCCGGCACCGGCGCCACATCGCCTTTTCAATCGGGGAGGCGGGATGGCGTTCGCCGAACTGTCATTATTTTCGGATAGCGCAAGGTCCCGAGATCGATCTCTGCTTCAGGAACGCTGCCCATGAATACCATCGCACTCGGGGATATGGTGCTGACCAATGCGCGGCTGGTTCTTGCCGATGAGGTGATGGAGGGCTCGGTGCGCGTGGACGGCGGTGTCATCACCGACGTGGGCACCCCCGGACGCACCGGAATTGACCTCCAAGGGGACTACCTGATCCCCGGCCTCGTGGAATTGCATACCGATCATCTGGAAACGCACTATTCGCCCCGCCCCAAGGTGCGCTGGAACCCGGTGGCCGCGGTACAGGCGCATGACGCCCAGATCGCCGCCTCAGGCATTACCACGGTGCTCGATGCCATACGCATCGGACTCGACGAGGACACTGATATCTCTGCTGCGGAAATGCGGATTCTGGCCGACGCGATCGGGGCGGGTGCCAAAGCCGGACGTCTGCGGGCGGATCACCATATCCACCTGCGCTGCGAGGTATCGGCGCCCGACTGCCTCGACAGTTTTCTCGCCATCACGGATCACCCACTGATCCGGCTCGCGTCGCTGATGGATCATGCGGCTGGCCAGCGCCAGTTTGCCAGCCTGGATGCTTATAAGGTCTACTATCAGGGCAAGTCCAAGATGAGCGATGCCGAGCTCGACGCGTTCACGCAGCGGCGAACCGGCCAGTCGCAGGCGCATGCCGGCAAGCATCGACGGGCGATCGCCACGACCTGCCATGACCTCGGCATTGTGCTGGCCAGCCATGACGACGCGACGCGTGAGCATGTCGAAGAGGCCGTTGCCCTCGGTATCGACGTTGCCGAGTTCCCGACGACGCTCGAGGCCGCCAAGGCGTCACGGCAGGCCGGAATGGCCATCCTCATGGGCGGGCCTAACGTCGTGCGTGGCGGCTCGCATTCCGGCAATGTCTCGGCGCGCGCCCTGGCCGAAGCCGACCTGCTCGACATTCTTTCCTCCGACTACATCCCGTTTTCCATGCTGCAAGGGGCTTTTTCGCTGGCCCACAACGTGGAGGCGGTGAGCCTGTCCAAGGCCATTCAACTGGTGACCAAGCGTCCTGCCGAAGCTGCGGGCTTTCTCGACCGGGGCGAGATTGCCGTGGGCAAGCGCGCTGATTTGGTGCGCGTGCGCGTCGAGGATGGCATTCCCATCGTGCTGACGGTCTGGCGCCAGGGTCGACGGGTGATATGACGGGCACGCTTGTCGCTGTCGTGGGGCCCAGCGGGGCGGGCAAGGACACCTTGATCGACTTTGCCCGCGCAAGACTGCAGTCCAACGACCGTATCGGCTTCGTGCGCCGCATCGTGACGCGACCATGCCATGGTGGCAGCGAGGATCATGACAGCATGGACGAGAAGGCCTTTGTCCGGGCGGAGGCGGCGGGAGGATTCGCCCTGAGCTGGGCCGCCCATGGCCTGCGCTACGGGCTGCCGATTTCGCTCGACGCCGACCTGGAAGGAGGCAGGATTGCGGTGGCGAACTTGTCGCGCCAGGTGATCCCGGCACTGATGGAGCGATACCCCACTGCGCTGGTTGTATCGGTGACGGCCAACCGCGACGTGATCGCCAGGCGGCTGGCCAATCGCGGGCGAGAAACGCGGGAGTCGATTCAGCAGCGACTGGACCGCAGCGTCGAGAGCAGTCTGCCGGCCAGCACGATTTCGATCGATAATTCTGGATCGCTGGAGGTGGCGGGGATGCAGTTCACCAACCTGCTGCTGGACATGGCCCGGATGGTGGAGCGGAACTAGGTCACACCACCAGTTCCATGCGTTCGGCCGGAAACCGGCTCAGGGCATATGAGAGCGGCCCTCCCTCGGCGTCGACATCGACCGCCTCCGATACAAGCAGGATCGCACCCGGCGCCAGGCTGAGCAGCCTGGTCTCCTCGACATCGGCGTGGCGCGCCGAGATGCGCGTCGAGGCGCGGGAGTAATCGGCAATGCCATAGCTGCCGAAGACTTGCGTCATCGATGCCAGTTGCGCCAGCCGCTCGCCAAAGTCTGGAAACAGTCGATAGGGCAGCCAGGTGGTCGAGCGCGAGACCGGGCGGCCATCAGCAAGTGACAGGCCCTCCGTCCGAACGACCTTGGCGCCCGGCTTGAGCGCCAGCGCGGCGGCGATGGTTGCCGTGGCATTCTCGATCCGATGGCCGAGGCTCTGCGAGGTGAGATGCTCCGCCTGACCGCTGAGGCCTTCGCGAAACCGGGTGCGGCGGCCGATGGGATAGCTGAGACGCCTTGCCCTGCGCACGAAGGTTCCGCGACCCTGTTCGGCCCCCACCACGCCCTCTTCGGCAAGCACGGCCAGGGCGCGCCGTACGGTATGGCGGTTGGCGGAAAAGCGTTGGGCCAGCACGGCTTCGCTCGGCAGGCGATCGCCACTGGCCAGCTTGCCACCGACGATGTCGAGGCGGATGGCATCGGCGATCCGCCGCCACAGCGCCACGCCGCCGAATGCGTCATTTGAAACTGTCATTGCATTTTCATAAGGGAAGCGTAGGACGGGACTCAGGGCAATAGTTGTCTAGTCCATTAGACAAGTTGAGGCAAGCATGCAGACGCAAACAGTCAGACCGGGCGGAGCGCGCAAGGCGGCACTTGATACGCTGGCCGCCGCACCGGCGCGGGCGCTGGCCGAGCTCTGGGACCGTTGGGCCGACAAGCCCGGGCATACCAGCATCCGCGGACCCGAGGTCGGGCTGGTCATGGTGCGCGGCCGGGCCGGCGGCGCGGGCGTGCCGTTCAACTTGGGCGAGGCGAGCGTCAGCCGCGCCAGCGTTCGCATTGCCAGCGGAGAGGTCGGGCACGGCTATTGCCTCGGCCGTGACCTGGCCAAGGCCGAAGTCATCGCCGTGATCGACGCACTTTGGCAGCGCGATCCGGCGGCTGTAGAGGCGGGAATAATTCAGCCATTGCAGCACCTTGCAGTCACCACGGACCAGAAGCGGCGCGACGAGTCGGCGGCAACCCGGGTGGATTTCTTCACCATGGTGCGGGGAGACAACTGAGCATGGACCTTGGTCTCGACGGCGGATTCGTCGATCCGGTGCTGCAATCGCAGGGCATATTCCGGGCCATCTTGGCCGCAATGGCCCATCCGGGTACGGTGCAGGAACTGCCAGCATCGGCGTCCGGACAGAGTCACCTGACGGCGGAATTGGCTAGCGTACTGTTAACGTTGAGCGACCAGGACACGTTACTCTGGCTGGCCGATCCGCTGCGCAATGCGGCGGGTGTGGAGCGCTTCGTCGCCTTCCATACCGGGGCGCCGGTAGTGGACGAGCCGGGCAGAGCGATGTTCGCCTATGCCGGGTCGGCGGCAGACCTGCCGCGGCTGGACCGGTTCAACGCCGGGACGCAGGAATATCCCGACCGCTCCACGACCATCGTGCTGCGGGTCGATGCCCTGAGCGGCGGCGATGAATTGCGCCTCACGGGACCTGGCATCAAGGATCACGGCCATATCAGCCCGATCGGCTTGCCCGAAGACTTCGTGGCGCAGTGGGCGGCCAACCGTGAGCTGTTCCCGCGTGGCATCGACCTGCTGCTGATGGCGGATGGATCGGTGATGGGCCTGCCGCGCTCGACGCGGATTGCGGAAGGACACTGAGATGTATGTAGCCGTCAAGGGCGGGGAAGCCGCGATCGCCAACGCACATGCCCTGCTGGCCGACCGCCGGCGCGGCGACCGCTCGGTACCCGCGCTTCGTCTCGACCAGATCATCGAGCAACTGGGCCTGGCGGTCGATCGCGCCATGGGCGAGGGCTCGCTCTATGACCGCGAACTGGCGGCCCTTGCGCTGGTACAGGCGCGGGGTGACCTGATCGAGGCGATCTTCCTGGTGCGGGCTTATCGCACGACCCTGCCGCGCTTTGGCTATTCAACCCCTATCGATACCGGCGCCATGCTCATCGAGCGGCGCATCTCGGCGACCTTCAAGGACCTGCCCGGCGGGCAGATGCTGGGCCCCACCTTCGACTACACCCATCGCCTGCTCGATCCCACCATCGTCGATGGGGACGTGCCGGCACCGCAAGCGCGGCCGGCCGAACAGGAACAGGCGCCGCGCGTGACGGACCTGCTGGGCCGGCAGGGATTGCTGGAGGCCGATGGCATCACCGATCCGCAGCACGAGGTTGGCGACCTGACCCGCGAGCCGCTGGAGTTCCCGCCGGATCGCGACCTGCGCCTGCAGGCACTGGCACGCGGCGACGAGGGGTTCCTGCTGGCGCTGGGTTACTCCACGCAGCGCGGCTATGGCCGCAGCCACCCCTTCGTGGGCGAAATCCGCATTGGCGAGGTGGACGTCGAGTTCGAGGTGCCCGAGCTGGGCTTCGCCGTCAGCCTGGGCCGCATCAGGGTCACCGAGTGCCAGATGGTCAACCAGTTCAAGGGCAGCGCCAAGGTGCCGCCGCAGTTTACCCGCGGCTATGGCCTGGTGTTCGGGCAGGCCGAGCGCAAGGCCATGGCCATGTCGCTGGTGGACCGGGCGCTACGGGCCCGCGAACTTGGCGAGGACGTGGTGGCACCGGCGCAGGACGAGGAATTTGTCATCGCCCATTCCGACAATGTGCAGGCCACCGGCTTCGTCGAACACCTGAAACTGCCGCATTACGTGGATTTCCAGGCCGAGCTCGACCTGATCCGGCGGATGCGGGCCGAGCATGAAGCCACGCAGGAAGCAGCGAAATGATCGAGGGCATCTCTCACATCACTCTGGTCGTTGCAGACGTCGATGCGATGTTGCGTCTGCTGCAAGCGGTATTCGGAGCAGAAGAAGTCTATTCGAGCGGCGACGATACCTTCTCGCTGAGCCGTGAGAAGTTCTTCCTGGTAGGCGGGGTTTGGGTAGCCATCATGGAGGGCCCACCGCTGCCGGAGCGGAGCTACAACCACATCGCCTTCAAGATCGATGATGCCGAATTCGAAAGGTTCCTGGAGCGGATTGAGGCCTTTGGTCTCGAACTGCGTCCGCCACGCCCGCGGGTGGAAGGTGAGGGTCGATCCATCTACTTCTACGACCTGGATAACCACCTGTTCGAATTGCATACCGGCACGCTCACACAACGCCTCGCCCGCTATTCCGAGAAATCCGGAGGCGCAGCATGACCGCCTTGCCGCAATACAATTTCGCCTATCTCGACGAGCAGACCAAGCGGATGATCCGGCGGGCCATTTTGAAGGCCATTGCCATTCCGGGCTATCAGGTGCCGTTCTCCAGCCGCGAAATGCCGATGCCCTATGGCTGGGGAACCGGTGGCGTGCAGGTAACGGCGTCCATCATCGGACCGCAGGATGTGCTCAAGGTCATCGACCAGGGGGCCGACGACACGACCAACGCCGTGTCGATCCGTGCCTTCTTTGCCAAGGTCGCGCAAGTCGAGACCACGACCAGCACCAGCGCGGCGACGATCATCCAGACGCGGCATCGCATTCCCGAAAAGCCGCTGGGGCCGGGGCAAGTCCTGGTCTACCAGGTGCCGATCCCCGAGCCGCTGCGTTTCCTCGAGCCGCGCGAAACCGAGACGCGCAAGATGCATGCGCTCGAGGAATATGGGCTGATGCATGTCAAGCTCTACGAGGACATCGCCCGCCACGGCCGCATCGCGACGTCCTATGCCTATCCGGTAAAGGTCGAGGGCCGCTACGTCATGGACCCCAGCCCGACGCCCAAATTCGACAACCCCAAGATGCATATGAGCGAAGCGCTGCAACTGTTCGGGGCAGGGCGCGAACACCGGATCTATGCCGTGCCGCCACATACCGAAGTGGTCAGCCTCGATTTCGAGGATCATCCCTTCACCATCCAACATTTCGAGGCGCCGTGTGCGCTGTGCGGTGCGGAGCAGGTGTATCTCGACGAGGTCATCCTCGATGACCGGGGCGGGCACATGTTTGTCTGCTCGGACACGGACAACTGCCAGAAGCGGCGGGACGCTGGGCACACCGGCGCGCTCGGTGCCCGGGAGGCGGGGCAATGAGGCGCGCACCTCCCCGCCAACCGCGCGTCACCCTCGGGCTTGACCCGAGGGCAATTCACTTAACCAGCGCGCCGCAAGTGCAGAGCCCTCGGGTCAAGCCCGAGGGTGACGATCGGGGATGGGGCAGCATTCTGACTCCCTCGGCAACGGTACGGCTGGAGCAACGCCATGTCTGAACCTCTCCTCCGCGTTGATCGCTTGACCAAATATTACGGCAGTCGGCTGGGCTGCGCCGATGTGAGCTTCGAACTCTGGCCGGGGGAAGTGCTGGCCATCGTCGGCGAATCTGGCTCGGGCAAGACAACACTGCTCAACTCGCTCTCGGCGACGCTGGAGCCGAACTCCGGCGAGACGCTCTACCGCATGCGCGACGGGCAATGGCGCAACATCCATGACCTCAGCGAGGCCGAGCGGCGCTTTCTCGTGCGCACGGACTGGGGCTTCGTGCACCAGAATCCGGCGGATGGGCTGCGCATGACGGTGTCGGCCGGCGCCAATGTGGGCGAGCGGCTGATGGCGGTGGGCGATCGCCATTATGGACATATCCGCGACACGGCCCTCGACTGGCTCGGCCGGGTAGAGATTGCCGCCGACCGCATCGATGACCAGCCCCGCAGCTTTTCGGGCGGCATGCGGCAGCGGCTGCAGATCGCCCGCAACCTGGTGACGGGCCCTCGCCTGGTGTTCATGGACGAGCCGACGGGTGGCCTCGATGTCTCGGTGCAGGCTCGCCTGCTCGATCTGCTGCGCGGCCTAGTGGGGGAACTGGGGCTGGCGGCGATCGTCGTCACCCACGACCTGGCGGTGGCTCGGCTGCTGAGCCATCGCATGATGGTGATGAAGGATGGCCATGTCATCGAAGCCGGCCTGACCGACCGGGTGCTCGACGATCCGCGTGAGCCCTATACGCAGCTGCTGGTGAGCTCGATTTTGCAGGTGTGAGCGCAATGCCAAACCATACCCCCACCCTCATTCCCTCCCCACAAGGGGGAGGGATGCGCAAAGCCACACTCTCCGCGATCACCTTTGCATCGGCTTCTTCGTCTCCCTCCCGCTTGTGGGGACGGATCAAGGGTGGGGGTCTTTTGTCCTTACGAGGCACTATTCAATGACCGCTTTATCCGTTCAAAACCTCTCCAAGACCTTCACCATGCATCTGCGCGACGGGGTGATCCTGCCGGTGGTGGAGAATGTCACCTTCGACGTTCAACCCGGTGAATGCGTGGTGCTCGGCGGGCCCTCGGGCGCGGGCAAGAGCTCGATCCTCAAGATGGTCTATGGCAATTACGGCGTCGATGCTGGCGCCATCGTGCTGCGACAGGGCGGCAGGGATGTGGACCTGGCGACGGCCGATCCGCGGACTGTGCTGACGCTGCGGCGCGATTGCATCGGCTATGTCAGCCAGTTCCTGCGTACCGTGCCGCGCGTCGCGGCACTCGACGTGGTGGCGGAACCGTTGGTGATCCGCGGTGTGGACAGAGCCGTGGCGCGGCAGCGGGCGACCGAGCTGCTGGCGCAGCTCAACCTGCCGGAGCGGCTCTGGAGCCTGCCGCCAGCGACCTTTTCGGGCGGCGAGCAGCAGCGGGTGAACATCGCGCGCGGCTTCATCACCGACCACCCCGTCCTGCTGCTGGACGAACCGACGGCGTCGCTCGATGCCGCCAACCGGTCGGTTGTGGTCGCGATGATCGCAGAGAAAAAGGCGGCCGGTGTGGCGCTGCTCGGGATTTTCCATGACGAGGACGTCCGGGCGCAGGTGGCAGACCACATCATCGATGTCCGGGAATTCGCACCCGGGGTCGCAGCATGAAAAAGCTTGGTCCGGCTCCCAGCATCCATCCCACTGCCACGGTGCGGGAATCGACCCTGGGCCGCTATGTCGAAGTGGGCGAAGGTTGCGCCGTCGCCTATTCGAGCCTGGGCGACTATTCGTATTGCGTCGGCAACACCCAGATTGCCTATTCGAGCATCGGCAAGTTTGCCAATATCGCCGCCCATGTGCGGATCTACGCCTCCATGCATCCGATGGAGCGCGCCTCGCTGCACCACTTCACCTACCGCTCGGCTCAGTATTTCGAGGGTGAGGAAGACGATGTGGACTTCTTCGCCTGGCGCGAGAGCAACGCCATCACCATCGGCCATGACACCTGGATCGGGCATGGCGCGGTGGTGATGCCGGGGGTGAGCATCGGCAACGGTGCCATCATCGGGGCCAATGCCGTCGTCACCAAGGATGTGGCCGATTTCGCCATCGCCGTGGGCGTCCCGGCGCGGACCATCCGGCAGCGCTTCGATGACAGCGTGGCGTCCCGGCTCGACGCGCTCAAGTGGTGGGACTGGAGCCACGAGCAGTTGCACCTGGCGCTGCCCGACTTCCGCAAACTCCCCATCGCAGCATTTCTCGACAAGTACGAGGCCTAACGGCGGTCATTCCCGCACCATTATGCGCCCGCGGCTCGAGGTCAGGCCGACCTGCCGATCAACCGCGAGCGCAGGGCGTTGGAGATGTTGTCGAAAACGAACACCACGATCAGGATCAGCAGCACCATATAGGCAACATTCTCCCAGTCCTGGTTGGTCCGCATCGCCTCGATCAGCTTGAGGCCGATGCCGCCGGCACCAACCGCGCCGATCACTGTCGCCGAGCGGGTGTTGCTTTCCCAGAAGTAGAGGACCTGGCTGAGGAAAACCGGGGCAACCTGCGGCACGATCCCGTAGCGCTGGACCGCCACCGGAGAAGCGCCGACCGAGCGCACGCCCTCGCGCTGCTTGTCGTCGATGTTTTCGATGGTTTCCGTGCTGGTCTTTCCCAGCGTACCGGTGTCGGTGAAGAAGATCGCCGCGATACCGGGGATTGGGCCGGGGCCAAAGCCACGCACGAAGAACAGGGCCCAGATGAGCATGTCGACCGAGCGCAGCAAGTCGAAACCGCGCTTTACGAGCAAGTTTGTGACGCGACTGCGGGTGACGTTGCGGGCCGCGAAGAACGACAGCGGGAAAGCCACGGTCGCGGCGAAGAGCGTTCCGACGAAGGCCATCACGATGGTCTGCAGCAGCTTGTTATAGACGTCGAGATGCTGCCACTCCGAATTGGTCAGGAACTCGTCGACCGCCAGTTCGAGGTTCGATACGCCGGGCACGATGGGCGGCAGGCTGGTGACGGTGGTAAGCACTTCGCCGGCCGACATGCCGAAGAACGGGGACTTGGCGTCAAAGAAGAAATTGGCCCAGCCAAAGAAGCGCCGCCGCACATAGACCTGCGTTGCACGGATTTCGGCCAAGCCGTCAAAGCCGTAATAGACCGTCACGCGGCCATTCTTGATGGCAAAATCGTCGGTGGCGTCGACCGGCATCACTGCTTCGCCATTGGCGAAGTTGACGACATGCTCGACGCCGTCGACCACCGCCACCACCTGGTTCGGCGTCACCGCAACGCTGTTGGCCGCGCTGCCGAAACTGATCGTATAGGCATCCTGACCGCTCTGCTCGATCCAGTCCGGATCGGGGTTGTCGCCCAGCAGCGAGCGGGTCCATTCGAGCTCGATGCCGTCTTCCTGGAAGCGAAAGCGCGGCGTGGCTTCCCACGAGACCCAGTCGGCCATGTAGGTGCCGGCCCGCTCCCACTGCGCTTCGCCGATTACCTGCGGCACATTGAAGAAGAAAAAGCAGAAGACGAAATAGGCGCCTGTCACTGCCAGCGTCACCGGTGCCGCCAGCCGCTGCACCAGGGTTTTCCTGAATACTTCGGGATGACGCGCCATCAGCGCGGAGCGCTCGGCTGGCCTCAATGTAGATGCGATCACGGCTCAGGCTCCGAACTGGAATGCTGCATTGCCGACCAACTTCTGCCGCAGCCACTGTGAGATCCAGTCGATGAGCAGGATGGTGGCAAACAGCAGGATGATGATGGCGTAGGTCTTGGCGGCGTGGTCGCGGCTCAAGGACAGGCGGAAGGCCTCGCCGATGCCGCCACCGCCCACGGCGCCGATAATGGTGGAGGCACGCACGTTGATCTCGGTGCGCAGTAGCGCATAAGACACGAAGTTAGGCAGCACCTGCGGCACCATCCCGTAGCGCACGCGCTCGAGCCAGGTGGCGCCCACCGCGCGCAGGCCTTCGTCGGGCTTCATGTCGGCGTTTTCCACCACCTCGAAGAACATCTTGCCGAGCGCGCCGATGGTGTGGACGGTGATGGCGACGACCGCCGCGATGGGGCCGATCGACAGGATGGCCACCAGCAGGCCGGCGATGACGATCTCGGGAAAGGCGCGCATCACTTCGAGCCCGCGCCGCACGACGAAGCGGACCGCGCCCGCGCCGACAAGGTTGGTGGCGGCGAAGAAGCAGAGCGCGAAGGCCAGGGCCGAGCCGGCGATGGTCGCGACCAGCGCGATGTTGATGGTCACCAGCATCAGGTAGAAATATTCGGGCAGGTAGACGTCACCGAACAGGTAGACCCGGCCTTCCGCGTAGTCGTATTTCATCGAGCCATCGGCATAGGGCGACGGCAGATCGAACAGCGCGCGGACGATCTCGAACGGATCGTCGGGCTGGAAGTGGATGAAGAAGTCGAAGAAGTAGGGCAGCCGGTCGAAGAACTTGCCGGCATTGGCCGCGTTGGCGAACCAGAGCGCGAAGCCCAGCAGGACCAGGACGCCGCTTACCGCCAGCATCGTGTAGAGCCGCCGCGTGCGGAGCAGTTGCTGGTAGTGGCCAAGGATGGTGCGGCCCGCTTCGGACAGCTCCGTTCCGCTCTGGCCGGGACCGGCGTCGATGGTGCTCATAGCCAATTGCTCCGGAAGGAACGGCCGGCGACTGGACGCCGCCGGCCGGAACAGTGGCTCAGCCGCCGATGGTCGCCTTGCGGGCGTCGATCACGGGCTTGTAGAAGTCGGCGGTGACCGGGGTGTAGCCGGAGAAATCGCCATTCTCGACCGCGCGGAAGCACTCATAGTCTTCGGTCGGCAGGGCGGTGTAGAAGGCGATGATCTTGTCCTTCATCTCCTGCGGCAGGTCGGTGCGCATGACCAGCGGCCCATTCGGGATCAGCGGCGACTGCCAGACCTGGACGACGTCTTCCATGTCGAGCATGCCCTTGTCGACCATCGAGCGGATGTTGCCCGAAGTGTAGCCCTCGGAGAATTCGCCGACACCGGAAGCCCAGGTCACGGCCACGTCGACCTTGCCATCGAGCAGGGCCAGCACGTTGTTCTCGTGGCCGCCATTGAACGAGGTTTCGAAGAAATCTTCCGGATCGGCGCCGCCGATGGCGTCGGGCAGGGTGACCTTGGGGATCAGGTAGCCCGAGGTGGAGTCGGGATCGGCCCAGCCGAGCTTCTTGCCTTCGGCCTGCTCGATCGAGGTGATGCCCGAGTCGGCCAGGGCCAGCGCGACCGCGTAATAGCCGGTGGAGCCATCGGTCTGGACGTTGGTGAGGAAAGGCTCGACCGCGTCGGGGTCCTGGAGGTAGACGGCGGCGAAGCCCGAGGCGCCGAGGCCGGCAACGTCGAGCGTGCCGCCCAGCAGGCCCTGGATCACGCCGTCATAGTCGGCAGCGGGGAACAGTTGGACTTCGCTGACGCCGAGGGCGGCGGGCAGCTTGTCGAGCAGGCACTGGTTGTCCGACAGGCGGTCGGCTTCGTTCTCGCCACCGAGCAGGCCGATGCGGATGACATCGATCTCCTGAGCGAAGGAGGGGGCGGTGACGCCGGCCAGGGCAATGCCGGCAAGCAGGACGGTGCGGATCGCAGTCATGAGATACTCCTTTGGTGACGCGAAGAGGGTTGCGGGCCGCCGGACTTCCGATGCGGCCGCGGAACGAGATCAGGCTGGGGTCGCCACCGGCACGGCACGCGGTGCAATGGGTTCGAGCGCCGTCGATGTGAGGGCTTCCTTGAGACCGTCGGCCCCGTAGATGGTCCTGGCAACATCGCTGGTCAGTTCGTCTGGCGTGCCGTCGAACACCACCTTGCCGGCCGCCATGCCGATGATGCGACCGCAATAGGCGCGGGCGGTATCGAGCGTATGCAGGTTGGTGATGACCGTGATGCCATCGGCATTTATGTCGCGCAGGCTGTCCATGACGATCTGCGCATTGCGCGGGTCGAGGCTGGCGATCGGTTCATCCGCCAGGATCATCCTTGGGTTCTGCATCAGCGCCCGGGCGATGGCGACACGCTGCTGCTGGCCGCCCGACAGGGTTTGCGCCCATTGCATCGCCGTCGGCGCGATGTCGAGCCGCTCCAGCGCCTTGAGCGCCAGCAGTTGTTCCTCGGTGGAGAAGATCTGCAGCAGGTTGAGCACTGGGTTGCGACCGTTGAGCCGGCCCAGCATGACGTTGGTGATGACGTCGAGGCGCGGGACGAGGTTGAACTGCTGGAAGATCATGGCGCAGTCGCGCTGCCAGTCCCGCAGGGCCTGGCCGCGCAGTTCGGAGGTCCGCACGCCTTCATATTCGATATAGCCGCTGGAAACGTCGGCGAGACGGTTGATCATGCGGAGCAGTGTCGACTTGCCGGCACCCGAGCGGCCGATAATGCCGACCATCTGGCCCTGCGGGATGTCGAGGGTGACCTGATCAACCGCGACCTTGTGTCCAAAGCGCCTGGTAACGCCATTCATCCGCAGCATGGACATGCCCCCTGCCTGTTTGATGAGGCGATGCCTATGGCCCGCAGATGAACCTATCGTGTCGCGAAGATGACTGATCGACGACGATCAACAGTCATGGCGTTGCATACCCGTGCGTGGGGTCAGCGGGGACGAAGACGGAACAAAATGCTCTGTTGCATCTTGAACAGTGCGCCCGGCCGTCCCAATTATCAGCCGTGCCAAGGAGATACCATGACCAGTGACCGCGCCTATGCCCAGTACGATATCGAGAAGAAGTCGCTGATCGTCAGCTACGTCCTCTGGTTCTTCCTGGGGTATGTCGGCGCGCATCGCTTTTATCTCGGCAAGCCGCTGAGCGGGGTGATCATGCTGGCGCTTTCCGGCATCATCCTGCTGCTGACCTTCGTGACCGTCGGCGTCCTCAGCTTCCTCTGGGTCATCGTAGGGCTCTGGTGGCTCATCGATGCGCTGCTCATTCCGGGCATGGCTGCCGGACGAAACAGCAGGATCGCCGACCGCGTGCTCGGCCGCGCTCGCTAGCGCCGTCGCTTCCCCGGCGACAGATTGTTCGCTGCACGCCGCCTTGCATCCGCCGGCCCATCACCATATATGGCATTCACCCGATCAACCGGTCGGGTAGACGTTCTCAGGGCGGGGTGCAATTCCCCACCGGCGGTGTTTGTGCTCTTGCACATCAGCGCGCGAGCGCTTCTTCGCAAGAAGAAGGTCAGCAGACTCGGTTCAATTCCGAGGCCGACGGTATAGTCCGGATGGAAGAGAACACGTGATGGAAACGGCGGACCACCACGGGTGGTGCGCCGGAGTTCGTCATTGCCCTGAATCGCGTCGCTACATGTGTGGCGGATCAATGGGCTCGGACACCAGCAGCGAACAGGCAAGACCCAGCCGTGAGGACATCCTCGCGACGACGTTTTCGCGCGCGCTGGAAGCCGCGGCAGCATTCGAGGGCGCGACGGCGCCGAATCCTCCAGTCGGATGCGTACTGCTCGATGCGGACGGCAACGAACTCGCAGTGGCGGCCCATCGCAAGGCTGGCGAGCCGCATGCCGAAGCGGCGGCCATCGCACTGGCGCGGCAGGCGGGGACCGTCAATCGCATCCATACTGCCGTGGTGACGCTGGAGCCCTGCAACCATACCGGCCGCACGCCACCCTGTACCGAGGCTATCTTGAGCACCTCCGTCAAGGAGGTCTGGATCGGGACGCGGGACCTGAACCCGGTCGTTCGGGGGCAGGGTGCTGCCAGGCTGTCTGCGGCAGGCCTCGCCATACACTTCCTCGAGAACCTGTCCCACGTCGAAGCGCCAAAGCTGTGCTCCGTGGCGGAGCGCCTGATCGCGCCCTTTGCCAAGCTCAGCCGGACCGGGCTGCCTTGGGTCATCGTTAAGCAGGCGCTGACGCTGGACGGCAGCATGATCCCGCCGGCCGGCCAGAAGACCTTCACCTCGCCGACCTCGTTGACCTTGGCGCACCAGTTGCGCAAGCGCTCCGATGCCATCCTGACCGGTTCGGGAACGGTGCTGGCAGATGCACCCGAGTTCACCGTCCGGCACGTTCCTGACTTTCCAGACCGCAAGCGCATCCTGGTCATCCTCGACCGGCGCCAGCGAGTGTCCGTGGCATACCTGCAGGCGGCCAGAGCGCGCGGCTTCGAAATCCAGATCGCCGACGACCTGCCCGCCGCACTGCGGGAGCTGGGGTCCGCGAGCGTGCTCCAAGTCTTGGTCGAGGCCGGGCCGGCGCTGACCCAGGACGTGCTGAGCAGCGGCCTCTGGGACGAGCACTACCGCATCGTGCAGCAGGGCGGTGCAGATGGAGTGGACCTGGTCTCCATACGCCGGCAGCCGTCACCACACCCATTCCCCATAGTTTGAAGGACGCAGATGTTTTCTGGCATCATTGAGAAACTGGCACGCGTGACTGCGATCGAGCGTAGCGGTGGGTCGCTCATACTCGACATCGGGACCGGCTACGGCGACCTCGACCTGGGCGAGAGCGTTGCGGTCAACGGCGTCTGCCTCACCGTGACGACCTTCAGCCCGGACGGCGCTGCGCGGTTTTTCGTCAGCCCCGAAACACTGGAGCGCAGCAATCTGGGCGGCCTGCAGGCGCAAAGCCTTGTCAACCTGGAACGCTCCGTCCGGCTCGAAACGCGCCTGTCGGGCCACCTGGTGCAGGGGCATGTTGATGGCATGGCCGTGTTGAGGGCCGTCACTCCGGAAACCGGATCGCGTCGGCTGGTGTTCGAGCTGTCCGATCAACTTGCCCGGTTCTGCGTCGAGAAAGGCTCCATCGCGCTCAATGGCATCAGCCTGACCATCAACGGTGTCGAGGCAGTCGGGGAGGGCCGGTCGCGCGTCGCGATCACCATCATTCCCCATACCTGGGAACACACCAACCTGCATGCCGTCGGCATCGGTCAGAGCGTCAATGTCGAGGTCGACGTGATTGCCAAATATGTGGAGCGCCTATGTCAGCCCTATCGCAAGCCCTGACGCAGCTCCGCAGCGGCAAGATGGTCGTGCTCGTCGACGACGAGGACCGCGAGAATGAGGGCGACCTGGTACTTGCCGCCCAGTTCGTTACACCGGACGCCATCAACTTCATGGCCAGCCACGGCAAGGGCCTGATCTGCCTGGCGCTGAGCGGCGCCCAGATCGACCGGCTCGGGCTGGCACCCATGGTGCCGCACAATCAGGCACGCCGCAGCACGGCCTTCACCGTCTCGATCGAAGCGCGCGACGGCATCAGCACGGGCATTTCCGCCCATGATCGCAGCCACACGATAGCGACGGCTGCCCACCCCGACGTGCAGCCGGGCGACATCGTGTCCCCGGGGCATGTATTTCCCTTGCGCGCGGCGGAAGGGGGCGTGCTGCAACGCAACGGGCACACCGAGGGTGCCATCGACCTGATGCGCCTGGCGGGGCTGCAACTCTCCGCCGTCATCTGCGAGGTGATGCGGGAAGATGGTGAAATGGCCCGCCGCCCCGACCTCGAACATTTCGCGGCCGAGCACGATCTGCCGGTCCTCTCAATCAAGGACATCGTCACGCACCGGATCCGGACCGAGCAACTGGTCGAGGAGGTCGCGAGCACGGACCTGCCCATCAGCGTCGCCGAAGAGGGGCTGAAGGTGCATGCCTTCCGCAGCATGCTCGATGGCAGCGAGCACCTTGCCGTGGTGAAGCATCCGCTGCCGGCGACGCCGTTGGTGCGCGTGCATTCCGAATGCCTGACCGGGGATGCCCTGGGGTCGCTGCGCTGCGACTGCGGCCCCCAATTGCAGGAGTCGCTACGTCTGATCGCCGAAAGCGACGGCGGCATCCTGATCTATCTGCGCGGGCAGGAGGGCAGGGGGATCGGCCTCGCCAACAAGATCCGCGCCTATGCGCTGCAGGACCAGGGGCTCGATACCGTCGACGCCAATACGACGCTGGGCTTCGTTCCCGACGCCCGCGACTACGGCGTTGCCGCCCAGATCCTGGGAGCATTGGGTATCCGCTCGGTTACGCTTCTGAGCAATAATCCGGCCAAGGCCGAGGCGCTCGAGCGCTACGGCGTCACCGTCGCCGAACGCCGGCGCCTTGCGATCCCGCCGAACCCGTTCAACCTCCGCTACCTGACGACCAAGCGCGACAGGTTCGGCCACAGCTTCAGTCATCAGTAAACAGGACCAGACCATGCCTGCTGCAAGAATTGCCATCGTCGTCAGCCGCTTCAACCAGGAGGTGACGTCCGGACTGCTGCGGGGCGCCATCGCTCATCTGAAAGAGAATGGCGTCTCGGTGCCCGAGGGGGACATCTTTTCTGCGCCCGGCGCCTTCGAAATCCCGCTGATTGCGCAAACGCTGGCCAGGAGTGGCCGCGTCGACGGCGTCGTCTGCCTGGGGTGTGTGATCAAGGGCGACACGGCACATTTCGAATATATCAGCCATGCCGCCAGCACCGGCCTGATGCAGGCGTCGCTCGCCACCGGCGTCCCGCTGACCTTCGGCATCCTCACCACCTATGATGACGAGCAGGCCGTGCTGCGCAGCCGCGACGATGCGCATAACAAGGGGCGCGAAGCCGCCGCGGCGTGTCTCGAGGCGCTCGCTACGCTCGAGCGGGTGCGCTAGCGTCGCTCAACCCTGTTCGGGGTAGGGCGCCTGGTCGAGCAAGCGGGCCAGATGGGTGGCGTTCCTGGCCAGGGCCTTGGTGGCGCTGGCGACCATCTCCGGCGTTTCGTCCAGGTCTTTATAGTCGGTCGAGGCCATGGCCTCGCCCACCCAGTAGCTGACTGCATTGGCGGGGAGGGTGAAGCCGACGTCGTTGAGCGCCTGGTAGAGCTCGGCCGAGACGTGGTGGGCGCCGTCCTCGTTGCCGACCACGACGACGCCCGCGACGATGCCGTAGGACACCAGCCGGCTCGCATCGTCCTTCTCGCCGAGAAAGGCGTCCATCCGCTCCAGCACGCGCTTGCAGACGCTCGAGGGCTGGCCCAGCCATATCGGCGTGCCGAGCAGGACGATGTCGCTGGCCAGAATCTGCGCCCGCAGGCCCGGCCACTGGTCGCCATCGCCCTCGTCCGACGTCACGCCCGGCTTGATGTCGTAGTCGGCGACGCGGACTTTCTTGCCGCTTACCCCCTCCTGCTGCAGCGCCTCAAGGACCTGATCGAGCAGCAGATCGGTGGAGGACGGCTTGCCGGACGGCTTGAGCGTGCAATTGAGGGCAAGGGCAGTGAGCGGCATGGCGGGTTCCTCGTGGCTTGGGTGGCACAAGCCCAATGGCTCACCCCGGCCCACAGTTCCAGATCGCCCAAAGGTGCGTTGCAGCGCGGCGATGCTTGAGCTGCTGCCGGTTTTGAGGACACCGAGTTAAGGTGTTTTTGGAACTGGAGAGTTTTGATGGAGAGACGCAAGTTCAGCCGGGAGTTCAAGCTCGAGGCTGTTAAGCTGGTCAGGGAGCGGGGCGTTGCGGTGGCGCAG
>DASYHM010000025.1:0-244223 GCA_035998575.1 Devosia sp. | reverse complement strand
ACACCTCTGGCACTACTACAAGAACGTGGCGGAGAACCGCGCCAACCATTTTACCCGCAATTCCGGCGGCCAATCCGGCGGGCGTCCGGCCAAATATGCCGAGGGGTTCCAGTCGGTCTATCCGCGCACGGTGGATGAACTCTGATGGGTGTCGTAGTCCAGCATATCGAGCGGGCCCGGCAGTCCATCGTGGACCGGCTTGCCGCCTGCGGCGTCGCCACCGTCCATGAGGCGCAGGGGCGCAAGGGACTGCTGGCCAGCCACATGCGGCCGACCTATTCGGGGGCCCGTCTTGCCGCCTCGGCCGTGACCATCTCCGCGCCGCCGGGCGACAACTGGATGATCCATGTCGCTATCGAGCAGCTCAAGGAGGGCGACATCCTGGTGCTGGCGCCGACCAGCCCCTGCGAGGACGGCTATTTCGGCGACCTGCTCGCCACTTCGGCCCGCGCCCGCGGCTGTCGGGGGCTGATCATCGATGCCGGCGTGCGTGACGTCGCCGATCTCACCGCGATGCAGTTTCCGGTCTGGTCCAGGGCGGTCTTTGCCCAAGGCACGGTCAAGGAGACGCTGGGCTCGATCAACGTGCCGGTGGTCTGCGCCGGGGCGCTGGTCCATCCGGGGGACGTCATCGTCGCCGATGATGATGGTGTCTGCGTCGTGCGGCGCGAGGAGGCCGCTGATGTGGCCGACAAGGCCGAGGCGCGGGTGGCGGCCGAAGAGGACAAGCGCCAGCGGCTGGCGGCGGGGGAACTTGGCCTCGACATCTACGGCATGCGCGACAAGCTGGCGGCCAAGGGGCTGAAATATGTCTAGCCTTCTAGGAGCGCTGCCCTCTCAGTCGACACCCTCCCCCTTGCGGGGAGGGATCAAGGGTGGGGGGTGTTTGGCCCGAATATTGTGGCTCCCGCACCCCCTCCCAGCCTCCCCCGTCGAGGGGGAGGTGCCGTGCTGTAGCTCTCCAACTGCGGAGATGACTTGAATGTCCAGTAGCCGAGGCATTCCCTGCATGTGGATGCGGGGCGGCACGTCAAAGGGTGGCTTTTTTCTTGCCGATGACCTGCCCGCGGACACCGCTGAGCGTGATGGCTTTTTGCTTGCGGCCATGGGCTCGCCCGATGCGCGCCAGATCGACGGCATGGGCGGCGCCAATCCGCTGACCTCCAAGGTGGCGGTGGTGCGGCGCTCGGAGCGGGAGGGGGTCGATGTCGACTATCTGTTCCTCCAGGTCTTCGTCGACCAGCCCACGGTCACCGACCGGCAGAACTGCGGCAACATGCTGGCCGGTGTCGGCCCCTTCGCCATCGAGCGCGGACTGGTTGCGGCGCAGGACGGCCAGACCCTGGTCCGCATCTTCATGGAAAATACCGGGCAGGTGGCGGAGGCGCGGGTGGAGACGCCCGGTGGTTTTGTGACCTATGACGGCGACGCGCGCATCGATGGCGTGCCGGGCACCGCTGCGCCCATCCCCATCACCTTTGCCGATACGGCCGGCTCGAGCTGCGGCGCCCTGCTGCCCACCGGCAACGCGGTGGACGTGATCGAGGGCATCGCCTGTACACTGATCGACAATGGCATGCCCTGTGTCATCATGCGGGCCACCGATCTCGGCATCGCCGGAACCGAGACGCCGGCGGAACTCAAAGGCAACGCTGCCCTGCGCAGCAGGCTCGAAGCGATCCGTCTCAAGGCCGGACCACTGATGAATCTGGGCGACGTGGCCGACGCCTCGGTGCCCAAGCTGACCATGGTCTCGGCGCCATTGGCGGGCGGGGCCATTGCCACGCGCACCTTCATCCCGCATCGCTGCCACGACGCCATCGGCGTGCTGGGCGCAGTGAGCGTGGCCACGGCCTGCCTGCTGCCGGCGGGGCCGGCGGCGGAACTGGCCGTGGCGGGCGAGGGCGAGGAAAGGCTGCTGTCGATCGAGCATCCGACCGGGGAGATGAGCGTCATCGTCTCGGTTCGCGACGGCACGGTGGGCAACGCGGCCGTATTGCGCACGGCGCGCAAGTTGTTCGACGGACATATCTTTGCATGAGGCGAGCCAGACCGTGACCGACTATACCCTTACCCTGCGCTGCAACAACCGGAGCGGCATCGTGGCGGCCGTGGCCGCCCGCATCGCCAGCCATGGCGGCGACATCAACGAGGCGCACCAGTTCGATGACCCGGCCACCGGCATGTTCTTCATGCGGGTGGGGTTTTCCATGCCGGTGCCAGAAGCGGAGTTCCGCGCCGGCATTGCCGAGGAAGTGGCCGAGTTCGGCCTCGACTTCTCGCTGCGCCCCACCGGGCAGAAGCGCAAGGTGCTGTTCCTCGTCTCCAGGTTCGACCACTGCCTGGGCGACCTGCTCTACCGCATGCGGATCGGCGAGCTCAACATCGAGGCGGTCGGCATTGTCAGCAACCATCCGCGCGAGGCCCTGAACCTGACGCTGATGGAAGGCATTCCCTACCACCACCGCCCGGTGACCAGGGAGACCAAGGCCGAGCACGAGGCGTGGATCAGGTCCATCATCGAAGAGACCGGTGCCGAACTGGTGGTGCTGGCGCGCTACATGCAGATCCTGTCCGATGATTTTTCGGGCTATCTCGCGGGGCGCTGCATCAACATCCACCACTCCTTCCTGCCCGGCTTCAAGGGGGCCAAACCCTATCACCAGGCCCATGAGCGCGGCGTCAAGATGATCGGGGCGACGGCCCACTATGTGACCGCCGACCTCGATGAAGGGCCGATCATCTGCCAGGACGTGGAACCGGTGAGCCATGCCGACACGCCCGAGGACCTGGTCGGCAAGGGCCGCGATATCGAACGCCGCGTGCTGGCCCGCGCCGTCACCTGGCACCTCGAGGACCGGGTGCTGATCAACAAGCACAAGACGGTGGTGTTCCAGCGCTAGGCGCAGAAAGCGAGGCTGGGGGTGAAGATCGGGTTTCTCGGCTATGGCGAGGCGGCGCGGGCATTCCATGACGGGCTGAGCCGCGCGGCCCTGGCCTTCGACATCCTTCTCGAGGGCGACCAAGCCGCTGCCATGCGCGAGGCCATGGCGGGCAATGGCGCCAATGCGGTGCCGCTGGCCGGGCTGGCGGAAGCCGACTGGGTGTTCAGCGCCGTCACGGCCGACCAGAGCCTGCTGGCGGTGACGCCGCTGCTGCCGCATCTGCACCAGGGCCAGGTGCTGATCGACATCAACTCGGTCTCGCCCGACCGCAAGCGGGAAACTGCCGCCGCGGTGGCAGCCGCCGGCGGGCGCTATCTCGACATGGCGGTGATGGCGCCGGTCCATCCCAAGAAGCACGCCACGCCCGTTCTGCTGGCGGGGGAATGCGCCAGGGATCTGTTGCCGCAGCTGCTGGCGCTGGGCTTTTCAGCCCGCGTGGTCGGTCCCGAAGCGGGCGCGGCCACTGCGATCAAGATGGTGCGGTCGCTGTTCGTGAAGGGCCTCGAGGCGATCACCGTCGAGACGCTGCTGGCGGCACAGGCCTCGGGATGCTTCGATGAAATCTACGCCTCGCTGTCGACCTCGTTTCCCGGCCTCGACTGGTCCCGCTTTGCCCACTACCAGTTCGAGCGAACGACGCGCCATGGCAAGCGGCGCGCCGCGGAAATGCGGGAAAGCGCGGCGACGCTCGACGGCCTGGGGCTGCATGGCGCATTGGCCCGCGAGATTGCCGCCGTGCAGGAGCAGATGGGTGCAGTGGGCGTGCTGCCGGAGGCCCCGCTGGGCGAGACCGTGGACGTGATTCTGGCCCGCCGGCGCTGATCGCCCGGCACTTCGCGCCAGCCGGGGGCGATGCTATAGGGAAAGCGAACAGGGACCGCCTTATGAAGAGCAGTGAAGTCGCGACCCATGGCCGCCGCGCCGTCATCGAGCTGCGTGAAAAGATCATCAATGGCGAATTGCCCGGCGGCATGCGGCTGTTCGAGGTGTCGCTGGCCGAGGCGCTGCAGATTTCCCGCACGCCGATCCGCGAGGCGCTGTCGCGCCTGGCCGAGGAGGGGCTGCTCGACCGGCTGCCCAATGGCGGCTTCGTCGTGCGCCGGTTCGGCTATGCCGACGTGATCGATTCCATCGAATTGCGCGGGGTGATGGAAGGAACGGCGGCGCGGCTGGCGGCGGAGCGCGGCGCGGCGCCCGAGGCGCTGCAGCGCATCGAAGCCATCGTCATCCAGCTCGATGCCTGCTTCGGGCCCAACGAGCAGGAGGTCGATTTCGACGCTTATTCCGACCTCAACGCCGCCTTCCATTTCGAGCTGGCGGGCCTCTCCGGCAGCGAGATCATGCGGCGGGAGGTGGAGCGCGCCACGGCCTTGCCCTTCGCCTCGCCCTCGGCCTTTCTGCCCAACAAGATGGAAATCGCCGCCTTTCGCCGCTCGCTGCGGACGGCGCAGGATCAGCATCATGCCCTGCTCAACGCCATCGCCGCGCGGGAAGGCGGGCGGGCCGAGTTCATCGCGCGCGAGCATGCCCGCATCGCGCGGCAGAATCTCGAATATGTCTTCAGTCAGGATCCCAATCTGCTGCAGAAGATTCCCGGCCTGGCGCTGATCCGGCACTGACAGCCCCGCTACGGCTGCCGCGCGCGAAGACACTTGCAATCTGCTGGTCCATCGGGACATATGTATACATCAGAAAATGCGAGGGAGGAATTCGCAGATGGCACAATCGAGCCTGGGCGACATTTTGAGAGACAATCCGGATATCGTCGGTCGGCTGCGCAATTCGCAGATCGGCATGTATGTATACCCGGTGGTGACGCCGGAATTCACCAACTGGCGCACCGAACAGGCCGCCTGGCGCAATTCCGCCGTGCTGTTCGACCAGTCCCATCACATGGACGAGCTGACGGTCGAAGGCCCGGACGCCGAGAAATTCCTCTCCCATCACGGCATCAATTCCTTCGCCAATTTCGACCTCAACCGAGCCAAGCATTTTGTGCCGGTCACGCCCAATGGCCACGTCATCGGCGACCACATCATCTTCCGCGAGCGGCAGGACAAGTTCGTGCTGGTGGGCCGCGCCCCGACGTCGAACTGGCTGATGTTCTGCGCCGCCCACGGCAAGTGGAACGTGCGGCTCAAGCATGACCCGCGGTCGACCTCGCGTCCCGAAGGCGAGCGCGTGCTGCGCACCCATTACCGCTACCAAATCCAGGGTCCCGAGGCGCCCAAGATCTTCGAGAAGCTCAATCGCGGGCCGATCCCGGACATCAAGTTCTTCCACACCGACTACATCAATATCGGCTCCAAGACGGTGCGGGCGCTGCGCCACGGCATGTCGGGCGCGCCGGGGCTGGAGATCTGGGGTCCCTACGAGGACAAGAACTATATCCTCGCCTGCATCCTCGAAGCGGCCCGCGAAGCCCAGGTGGACCTCGTCCGTTGCGGCAGCCGGGCCTATTCCACCAACACGCTGGAATCGGGCTGGATTCCCTCGCCGCTCCCCGGCATCTATACCGGCGACGGCATGCTGGCCGACTATCGCGACTGGCTGGCGGCCGACAGCTACGAAGCCATCGGCGCCATCGGCGGCAGCTATGTCTCGGACAATATCGAGGACTACTACGTCACCCCGTTCGAGCTGGGCTACGACTTCTATGTCGGCTGGAAGAAGGACGACTTCATCGGCAAGGCCGCGCTCGAGAAGATGAAGGGCCAGACCCACCGCAAGAAGGTGACCTTCGAGTGGAATGCCGAGGACGTGGTGGATGTGATCGCGTCGGCCTTCCGCCCCGGCGAGGACCACTACAAGTGGATCGACTTCCCGCAGCCCAACTATGCCTCGACCAGCGCCGACATGGTGATGCGCGACGGCAAGATGGTCGGCATGTCCATGTTCAACGGCTATTCCTACAACGAGCGGGCCATGCTCTCGCTGGGCGTCGTCAATGCCGACGTGGAAGTGGGCGACGTGCTGACCCTAGTCTGGGGCGAGCCCGATGGCGGCACCAGGAAGACCTCGACCGAGCGCCACAAGCAGGCCGAGATCCGCGTCCGCGTCTCGCCGACCCCCTATGCGGCCCAAGCCCGCGAAAGCTATGCCGACAGCTGGCGGTCCAAGAAGCGCTGAGATCGGGGCTCCCATACCCCCACCTAACCTCCCCCTGAAGGGGGAGGAACCCCTCCTGTTTTGGAGGCACATTGTGAGGTCAGCCACGACGCGGCTCCCCCTCCTTCAGGGGGAGGGTGGGTGGGGGTGCTGCAGGCTGACTGAGGTTATTCCGGCGCCTTGAGGCGCGCCACGCGTTTTTCGAGGAAGGCGCGCAGCCGCTGTTCGGCCTCGGGGCTGGTGGCGGTGAAGGAGGCGATGAAGGACTCGACGAACAGCCCGTCTTCCTTGGACATGTCCTGGATGCGCGGCAGCGCGTTGATGATGGCGTAGTTGGAGATTTCGGCATTGCTGGCCATCACCTCGGCCAGCGCATGGGCCTTGTCGCGCGCCGTCCCGGTCTCGACGACATATTGCACGAGGTTCCACCGCTCCGCATCGTCGGGAGAGACCACGCGGCCGGTGAGCATCATGTCGCTCATGCGTGCCACGCCCAGCAGGCGGGCAATCCGCACCGAGCCGCCACCGCCCACGAAAATGCCCCGCTGGCCCTCGGGCAGGGCAAAGAAGGCGGACCGATCGGCGACGCGGATATGGGTCGCCGCCGCCAGTTCGAGGCCCCCGCCGATCACCCCGCCATGGAGCGCGGAGACCCACGGGATTGTGCCATGCTGCATGCCGGCTGTGACGGCATGCCAGCGGCGCGAGCCGCGCACGCCCTCGAACGGCGTCTTTTCCACATGCTCGGCGAGATCGAGCCCGGCACAGAAATGCGCGCCATGCCCGAACAGCACCGCCGCCTTGGCTTCGCCCTCTGCCCGGGCAATCGCCCCGGCCAGCATCTCGACGAAGCGGTCGTTCATGGCATTGCGCTTTTCGGGCCGGTTGAGCCCGATATGGGCCACCGCGCCGTTGAGCTCGTAGGTGACGAATGTGCTTGTCTCGGCGCTCATCGCAGTGTCCCCCTCCGACCCGGTGAAGCCGCGTGACCCGGCCCGTTCCTGTTGATCGTTTACAGGTAGACTGTTTCCCTGTAAACAAAATCGAGGAAAATGACCACGGGGGAGAGGTCATGGCCAGCAAGGCCGCGCGCAGTGTCAAGCTGTGGACGCCGCAACTCGCCTGGGAGGAACGGGCGAATGGCGAGGTTATCATCTGGCGGGAGGATCCGCTTGGCCCCTATCCCGCCAAGCTCAACGAGCGGCTGATCCAGTGGGCGGCTGCGGCGCCCGATCGGGTGTGGATGGCCGATCGCACGGGTGAGGGACCCTGGCGCGAAGTGCGCTATTCGCAAGCGCTCGACAAGGTACGCCGTATCGGCCAGTTCCTGCTCTCGGCCGGACTGTCGGCGGAGCGGCCGCTGATCATCCTGTCGGAAAACTCCATCGAGCATGCCCTGATGGCGCTGGGCGCCCAGCATGTCGGCATCCCCTCCGCGGCCATCGCCCCCGCCTATGCCAATGCGGCGTCGGACTTCGCCAAGCTGCGTGAAATCGCCGGGCAGCTGACGCCGGGCATGGTCTTTGCCGATGACGGCGCCAGCTTCGCGCCGGCGGTGGACGCGGTGTTCGGTCCCGGCATGGCAATGGCGGCCGTGCGCGACCTGCCGACGGGCCGCGAAAACCTGCATGCTTTCGCCGACATCGTGGCCACCGAGCCAACCTCGGCAGTCGACGCTGCCTTCGACGCCGTCGGCCCCGACACGGTCGCCAAGTTCCTCTTCACCTCCGGCACCACCGGCTCGCCCAAGGCGGTGATCCAGACCCAGCGCATGCTGTGCGCCAACCAGGAGATGATCGCGGACTGCTACGCCTTCATGCGCGAGGAGCCGCCGATCCTGGTCGACTGGGCCCCCTGGAACCACACGGCCAGCGGCAACAAGGTGTTCAACATCACGATCTACCACGGCGGCAGCTACTACATCGATCGCGGCAAACCAAACCCGGCCCTTATCGGCCAGACCATCGCCAACCTGCGCGAGATCGCGCCGACCTGGTATTTCAACGTCCCCGCGGGGTTTGAAATGCTGATCGGCGCCATGCGCAGCGATCCGGTCCTGCGGGAGAACTTCTTTTCGCGCCTCAACATGCTGATGTATGCCGGCGCGGGCCTCGCCCAGCACACCTGGGACGCCCTTGCCGAACTGTGCGAAGAGACGACCGGCCATGCGCTGCCGATCGGTACCGGCCTGGGCTCCACCGAAACCGGCCCCTTCGCGCTCTACTGCACCGACAGGCAGGAGCGCCCCGGCAATATCGGCATTCCGGCGCGGGGCGTCACCGTCAAGCTGGTGCCGCTGGGGGACAAGTTCGAGCTGCGCCTCAAGGGCCCCAATGTCACGCCCGGCTACTGGAACAATCCCGAACTGACCGCCCGGGCCTTCGACGAAGAGGGCTTTTATCGCATCGGCGATGCGGTGAAGTTCGCGGTGCCCGGCGACCCGAGGCGCGGCTTCTATTTCGAGGGCCGGACTGCGGAAAACTTCAAGCTCAATACCGGCACCTGGGTGGCGGTGGGCATGCTGCGCGCCCAACTGGTCGACCAGTTCGGCGGCTTGATCCGCGATGCGGTGATCACCGGCGAGAACCGCGCTGCGCTTGGCGCGCTGGTCGTGCCCTTCATGCCGGCCCTGCGCGAGCTGGTTCCGGATGAGCCCGACCTTTCCGATGTCGCCGTGTTGGCCCATCCGGCGGTGCGGGCTGCGCTGGCCGAGCGGCTGGCCGCGCACCAGCGCCAAGCCAGCGGTTCGGCAACGCGGATCCAGCGCATCCTGCCCATGAGCGAGACCTTGCGCTTCGACAAGGGCGAGGTGACGGACAAGGGCTCGATCAACCAGCGGGCGGTGCTGGCGCTGCGGGCCGACCTGGTCGAGGCGCTCTATGGCGACAGTCCCGAAATCGTCGAGGTGAGCAGGGAGATGGTGGCGTGAACATCTCTGGTGGGGCGGCGCTCGTGACCGGCGGCGGTTCGGGCCTGGGTGCGGCCACGGCCCGGCTGCTGGCGCAGCGCGGGGCCCTGGTCCATGTATTCGACCGCAACCGCGAGGCTGCCACAACGGTGGCGGGCGAAATCGGCGGCGTGGCACTGGCCGGCGATGTCACCAGCGAGACGGACGCGGCCACTGCCCTCGACACGGCCAATGCCGCCGGCACCGGCCTGCGCATCCTGGTCAACTGTGCCGGTATCGGCGTTGCCGGGCGTATCCTCGGCAAGGCCGGACCGATGCCGCTCGCCGATTTCGAGACGGTGATCCGCGTCAACCTGGTCGGTACCTTCAACATGATGCGGCTGGCAGCCGAACGCATGGCGGCCCTGGCGGAGCAGGACGACAGGACGCGCGGCGTCATTGTCAACACGGCCTCGGTCGCCGCCTTCGAGGGGCAGATCGGGCAGGCGGCCTATGCGGCTTCCAAGGGCGGCATCGTCTCGATGGCGCTGCCCGCGGCGCGCGAATTCGCCCGCTTCGGCGTTCGCGTCAACACCGTGGCGCCGGGCATCTTCATGACCCCGCTGCTGCAGAACCTGCCGACCGAAGCGCAGGAAAGCCTGGCGGCCGCCATTCCCTATCCGTCCCGCCTGGGCGAGCCGTCCGAATTCGCCGACGCCGTCCGCTTCATCATCGAAAACCAGTATATCAACGGCGAAGTCATCCGGCTGGACGGCGCCATCCGCATGCAGCCCAAATGAGCTTCACCGATCAGGCGGACCGCACGAGGGCGATGCTGTCCCGCACGCCGGGCTGGGCGCGGCTGCAGGCGCTGCGTCCGGACTGTGACGATGCGACTGTGACGATGCTGCTCGAGGCGGCGGCAGGATTTGCCGAGGACGTGCTTGCGCCGCTCAACCCAGTGGGGGACCGCGTCGGGGCGCAGATGGTTGGTGGCAGGGTGAAGCTGGCGCCGGGCCACGTCGACGGCTTTCGCCACTATGCCCAAGCCGGCTGGCTCGGCATCGATGCGCCCGCCGCCTTCGGCGGGCAGGCGCTGCCGCTGACCCTGCAGGCGGCGTGCGGACCGCTATTCGACCGCGCCTGCATGGCGCTGATGATGGCGGCCGGATCGACGCGCGGCGCTATCCAGCTGCTGACCGCCACCGCCGATCGCGCTACGGCAGCCGAGTGGGGGCCGCGGCTGGTGGCGGGTGACTGGGCAGCGACGATCTGCATCTCCGAGCCCGAAGCCGGCTCCGACATCGGCCGCATCCGCACCAGGGCCGAGCAGCGCGAGGGCCAGTGGCGGGTGAGCGGGCAGAAGATCTGGATTTCCTTTGGCGACCACGACATGGCGAGCCGCATCGGTCACTGCCTGCTGGCCCGGACCAATGCGCTCCCGGGCAGTCGCGGGCTGAGCCTCTTCCTCGTGCCCGACCATATCGAGGGCGCGGCCAATGGCGTGACGGTCGAGCGCATCGAGGAAAAGCTGGGCCTGCATGCCTCGCCCACCTGCGCCATGCGCTTCCGCGACGCCAGGGCCGTGCTGCTGGGCGAGGAGGGGCGGGGGCTCGCCCAGCTCTTCGCCATGATCGAGCCGATGCGGCTCCATACCGGCTGCCAGGGGCTGGGCATCGCCTCGGCCGCCGCCGACATCGCCGAAGAACATGCCAGCCAGCGGCGCCAGGGCGGCAGGCCCGAGGAGACACCGCCGCCCATCGCGCAGCATCCCGATATCCGGCGCCAGCTGCGCGACATCCGCGCCAGCACCGAAATACTGCGCGCCGCCGTGCTCGAACTGGCCACGGCGATGGACCTCTCCCGGCTCGAACCCGACGCCGGGCTCGACGATTTCGTCAGCTGGATGCTGCCGCTCATCAAAACCTTCGGCGCCGAAACCGGCTTCGACGCCGCCAATGCCGCCATCCAGGTGCTGGGTGGCGCCGGCTATGTTTTGGAATGTCCGCTCGAACAGTATCTGCGCGATGCCCGGGTGATGGCGATCTACGAGGGCACGACGGGCATGCAGGGCATCGACTTCCTGACCCGTCGCCTGTGGCGCGACGAGGGGCGGGGACTGGCGCAGTTCCTGGCGCGCGCGCGGGAAGAGATCGCGGCGGATGCGGCTGCACGCAGCGGACAGGCCACGCGCGTCGCCGCTCTCTTCGACGATTTCGAACACCTGTCCCGCCGGATGGAAGCCATGCACGCCGACCCTGATGGGGCCCTCTACCGCGCCGACAGCTATATGCGGGCCGCCTGGGCCGCAGTGTCCGCCTGGCTCGCCTTTCGCCTGGACGATGCCGAAAGCGTTGCCCTCTGTGCAGCGCGCCACGCCCTGCACGCGGCGCGCTGCACCGACGCCATCGATTAAGCACTTGACGGCGGATTGTTTATTTCCGAATAATTCACACATGAACAATGTCGGACTGCACCAATCCGGAGGGGAGGACTCCGGGGTGCCGGACCGGGAGGGGCAACAAGCACGATCCGAGCGCGCGGTCGTCGGACCTGGTGGGTCCGTGAGATATCTGTCGTGTGCGTCGGCAGGCGCATGATTTAGACGACTCTGAAGAGGTGATTGAGTGGCAGTCCGTAAGCTCGAGGAAGAGGACGTGGATGGCATTGCCGGCAAGGCGGATGTCTCGCTCGGCAGCCTCGAAACGTCGGGCGGCTTCGTGCTGCGCATCGCCCAGCTTGCGGCCTTCGAGCGCTTCTTCAGCGTCTTCGGCGAGAGCGAGATCCGGATCTCCGAATTCACCGTGCTGCTGGCGCTGTCGGAAAATCCGGGCATCCGCCAAGGCGTGCTGGCCGACGTGCTCAAGATCAAATGGTCCAACATGACCAAGCTGGTGCGCGCGCTCGAGCAGCGGGGCCTGATCACCCGCCACATTCCGCATGACGACCGCCGCTCCGTGGTGCTCAGCGTCACCGAGGCGGGCCGCCGCCAGATCGATGCCTCCGCCGACAAGATGTACCGCTCGGACCGCGAGGCTCTCTCGATGCTGAGCGACGAGGAGCATGACCAGCTGATCCGGCTTTCCCGCAAGATCGCCGGCTGGCCGGAGGCGAAGTGATGGGCGCCGCGATGAACCTCGACGATATCGTCGCCATCGACTTCCACACCCATGCCGAGGAAGCGTGCGGCATGCATGCCGACGATGGCTACGACGATCTGCAGCATGCCATGGCGCAGTATTTCCACTCGCCGTTCAAGAACCCGCCAACGATTCCCGAAACGGCCGAATACTACCGGGCCCGCCGCATCGCCGCGGTGATCTTCGCGGTCGATGCCGAGGCCGCGACCGGCCATCGCCGCTACAACAACGAGGACGTCGCGACCCTCGCCGCCGAGCATTCCGACATCCTGATCCCATTCGCCTCCATCGACCCTGCCAAGGGCAAGATGGGCGTGCGCGAGGCGCGGCGGCTGGTGGCCGATTTCGGCATCCGTGGCTTCAAGTTCCACCCCACCTACCAGGCCTTCTACCCCAATGACCGCGCCGCCTATCCGCTCTACGAGGCGATCCAGGAGGCCGGGGTGCCCGCGCTGTTCCATACCGGCCAGACCGGGGTCGGCGCCGGCATGCGCGGCGGCTACGGGCTGCGGCTCAAATATTCCAACCCGCTCTATATCGACGACGTGGCGGCCGACTTTCCCGACCTCAAGATCATCATGGCGCACCCCTCCTTCCCCTGGCAGGAAGAGGCGCTGGCGGTCGCGACGCACAAGCCCAACGTCTATATCGACCTGTCGGGCTGGTCGCCGAAATATTTCCCGCCGATCCTGGTCAAATACGCCAACAGCCTGCTCAAGGAGCGCATGCTGTTCGGCTCGGACTGGCCCGCCATCCTGCCCGATCGCTGGCTCGCCGACTTCGAACAACTCGCCATCAAGCCGGAGGTCCGTCCGTTGATCCTCAAGGAGAACGCGCGCCGCCTGCTCAAGATCTAACCATAAGACCGCGCCAAGCGGCACGACAGTGGAAACCATGAGCGGCCGGAGCAACCGCGCCGCGGGAGGACGATGATGAATACACTTGTCAAACTGCTATCTGTAGTCTCGCTGGCGGCCCTCGCCACCGGCATGGTCGAGGCTCGCGAACTGCGCCTGGCCTCGGGGGCGCCGCCGGTCCATCCGGCGACCGATCCGATGTATAACAGCTTCATGGAGTTCCTCCCCGAGGAAACCAATGGCGAGCTGACCGGCCTGATGATCGGCCCCGAAGTGGTCGGCATCGGCGCCGTCAAGCAGGCGCTGCAGTCCTCGCTGGCCGAAGTGGGCAACCTCTTGCCGCTCTTCGTGCCGGCCGACCTGCCCAATACCGCATTGATGGGCGACCTCTCCTTCCTGGCCACCACCCCCCATGCCATGGGTGCGGCAATGACGGAATATGTCGTCACCTGCGAGGAGTGCCAGGCCGAGTTCAAGGAAATGGGCGGCGTCTTCGTCGGTGCCGGCTCGTCCGACGTCTACGTGCTGCTGACCACCAAGCCGGTCAACTCGCTGGCCGACCTGCAGGGTCTGCGCCTGCGTTCGGGCGGCGCACCCTATGCCCGCTGGGCCGAGGCACTGGGGGCGGCGCCGGCACAGGTGCCGGTGAGCGACCAGTTCGAGTCCATCTCGCAGGGCGTGCTCGACGGCACGATGGCGTCGGTTTCCGACCTCATCTCCTATCGCCTGGTCGACATCGCCAAATACATCATCGACGTGCCGCTCGGCACCTACCACACGACGTCCAACTTCACCGTCGCGTCGGGCGCCTGGTCCGAACTGACGCCTGAGCAGCGCGAAGGCTTCGCCCGGGCCGCCAACCGGTCCAGTGCCCTGTTCACCCAGAGCTGGGGCTACGACCGCGCCGAGGACGCCCGGCAGGCCGCCATCGATGCCGGCATCGAGGTCATCCCGGCCAGCCAGGACCTGCTCGACGCCACCAACGAGTTCCGCTTCACCGACATCCCCGACGCCGTCGAAGTGGCGGAGAGCCAGCTCGGCGTCACCGACGCGGCTGCAAAGATCGCCCGCTTCCAGGAGCTGGTCGAGAAGTGGACCGCCCTGACCGAGGCTGCTGACGGCGACGTCGACGCCATCGCGGCGGCCGTGCAGCGCGAAGTCTGGGACAAGGTGGACTGGTCCACCTACGGACTCTGATCCGGAACCCGCGGGTGGCCAGGCCATCCGCGGGACCATCTTTCGCCACTTGTCTTTGGGGAGCAAGGCTATGCGGCAAACTCTGGACCGGCTGGTCGTCAGGCTGACCAGCGGCCTGGCCCTGCTCGGGGCCGTCGGCGTCGTCGCCATGCTGATCCACATCACGGCCTACGTTCTCTCGCGCAACCTCCTGGCGACGCCGATCCCCGCGACGGTGGAAATCGTCTCCCATTACTACATGATCGCCATCGCCTTCCTGCCGGTCGCCTGGGCCGAAAGACGCGGCGAGATGATCTCGGTCGAAATCTTCAGCCCGCTGCTGGTGGGCCGTATCGGCCGCATCAACGCGATCTTCGTCGCCCTCGTCACCTGCGGCGCCTATCTGGCGCTGACCTATACGACCTGGATAGTAGCCATGCGCGAATTCACCGCCCGCAGCTACGTCATCTCGCTCAGCGTCGCCATTCCGGTCTGGCCCAGCTATTTCGTGCTGCCGGTCTCCTTCGCGCTCGCCGCCCTCATCGCCCTCTACCGCGGCTTCGTGCCTGCGGCGCCCGGAGCCGCCAAATGAACGTGACCATGGGTCTCGCCGGCCTTGCCGTCCTTTTCGTGCTGCTGGCGCTGCAGGTGCCCATCGCCATCGCCATGGTGGCGGTCTCCTTCGTCGGCGTCTGGGCCATGCTGGGCCTGGCGCCGGCCATCGGCATCCTCGCCAATACGCCCTATGAGTTCATCGCCAGCTGGACCCTTTCGGCGGTGCCCATGTTCCTGCTGATGGGCTTCATCGCCTTCCACGGCGGCCTCACGGCCGGGCTGTTCGACGCGGCCAAGGTGGGCCTGCGCAAGGTGCCGGGCGGCCTTGGCATCGCGGCGATCGTCGCCTGCTCCGGCTTCGCCTCGGTCTGCGGCTCCAGCCTTGCGACGGCGGCGTCACTGGGGCGCATCGCCATCCCCGAAATGGTCCGCGCCGGCTATAAGCCGAGCTTTGCCGCCGGTACGCTGGCCGCCGGCGGCACCATCGGCGCGCTGATACCCCCATCGATCCTGATGATCATCTATGGCGTCTTCGCCGAAACCTCGGTCACCCAGGTCTTCATGGGTGGCATCTCGGCGGGGCTGCTGACCGCTGCCTGCTACATCATCGTCATCCTGCTGGTCGCCCGGCTGCGCAGGGACGTCATCCCGGCCGAGCCGGAGGGCCTCGAGGAGCTCGATACCCGCAAGGTGATGCTGGGTGTCTGGCCCATCCTGGTGCTCATCGCCCTGGTCTTCGGCGGCCTCTTTTCGGGACTCTTCACCGCCACCGAGGCCGGCGCGGTGGGCGCCGCCGGGGCGCTGGCGCTGGTGGCTCTGACCGGGCGGCTGAACCGGCAGGTCCTCCGCCAGTCGGTGCTCGAAACGCTCGGCACCTGCGCGTCGCTGTTCATCATCGGCGTCGGTGCGGTGATGTTCACCCGCTTCCTGGGACTGAGCGGCGTCGCGGGCCTGATCAGCGGGGCGGTGCAGAGCTACGACCTCAACTACGTCCAGCTGATGGTCGTCATCGTCATCATCTATCTGCTGCTGGGCATGTTCATGGAGCCGTTCGGCGCCATGCTGGTCACGCTCCCGGTGCTGCTGCCCGTGCTCAACGCGCAGAATATCGACCTCGTCTGGTTCGGGGTCTTTCTGGTCAAGCTGCTGGAGATCGGCATGATCACCCCGCCGCTTGGCATGAACGTCTTCGTCATCCGCAACGTCGCCGGCCAGTACGCGTCGCTGACCGACGTCTTCAAGGGGGTGACGCTGTTCCTGGCCGCCGACCTGGTACTCGTAACCGTGCTCGTGGCGTTTCCCGATGTCGTGCTTTTCCTGCCCAGCCTGCTGCGCTGACCGGCCCTAGTCTCCCGACGACCACAGCATCCGCTTGAGCGTATTGTTGCGATAGACGAAGTGTTCCGCCAGCGCACCGACAACGTGGAATCCGATGGCCGGCACGAGGATCAGCCGGCCGATCTCGTGGAGCACGGCCGAGAGCTCAATGCCGAAGAACCAGGCAATGGCGCCGGTTAGCGGCATGAAGAAGATAAAGCCATAAAGCAGCAGATGGGTGGCCTGCCCCAGCCAGACGATCACCGCAATGGCATCGCCATGCGGCGGCGGCACGCCGCGGTTCAGCCGGATGCCGAGGCGCAGCACCGCCAGCACCAGCACGGTGATGCCGACCGCCATATGCACCAGGGCAAATCCCGCTATGTCCATATCCCCGTCGGCGACCCGCTCGGCGAAAGCCCGCTGCATGTCCTCGTTGACGACGAGCTGGAATATCACCAGGGCGGCGATGGTCCAGTGCAGGATAATCTGGATTGTCAGGTAGCTTTTCGGCTCGGACATGGGGCATCCTGCTGGGGTGATCAGGGCAGGAACTCATATGCCGCCGCCGCGTTCCGTACGAGCATATTCTCCGTGGGGGCCAATGGGGCAAGGGGCATCCGACATTCACAGGCGGTGCTGGCAGGCGGCGCTGATGGTGCTGGCAGCCGGCGTCGTGGCGGCATGCAATCCACAGCAAAGCGCGCTCCACCCCGCAGGGGAAGACGCAGCCGAACTGGCCGATCTCTTCTGGTTCATGACCTTCGGTGGTGCGCTGGTCTGGTGCATCATCATGGGCGCGGCCATTTATGCCGTCGTCGGCAAGAAGCGCCCGCGCAGCGAACGTTTCGCTGATCGCTTCGTCTTCATCGGTGGCGTGGCTTTCCCCACCATTGGACTGGCGGCCTTGCTGATTTTTGGATTGGCCATGCTCCCCAACTGGGCCGAGGCCGATACGCCTGACCTGCGCGTCAACGTCGTCGCCGAGCAATTCTGGTGGCGGCTGGGCTATGAGGCGGAGGACGGCACCGCGATCGCCAGCGCCAACGAACTGCACCTGCCGGTCGGCGCCACCGCCGAATTCGCCCTGACCAGCACCGATGTCATCCACTCGTTCTGGATTCCATCGCTGGGCGGCAAGATGGATGCGATTCCCGGCCGCATCAACCTGCTACGCCTGACCGCCACCGAACCTGGCATCTATCGCGGCGTCTGTGCCGAATTCTGCGGCACATCCCACGCGCTGATGGCCTTTCCGGTCGTCGTGCACGAACCGGACGACTATGCCGACTGGCTCGAAGCCCAGCGCGCGCCGGCAACGGCCGAGGGCGCCGAAGCCTTCCTCACCGCCGGATGCAGTGCCTGCCATGTCGTGCGCGGCATCAGCGAAACGGGCGCCGTGGGACCTGACCTAACCCATTTCGCCAGCCGGCTCACCATCGGTGCCGGCACGCTGCCACTGACGGAGGCAAACCTGCACGACTGGCTGATCGCCCCGGAGCATATCAAGCCAGGCGTGCGCATGCCGTCCTTTGCCACCCTGCCCGATGCGCATCGCGAGGCCATCGTCGATTTTCTGCTGGAGCTCAAATGACCGACAAGGCCGCCGAGGAAGAGCAACTGGCCAAGGTCTGGGACACACCAGCGGGTTGGCGCTACTGGTCCGACGTCAACAACTCGTCGGTCGGCCTGTGGTACATCTCGGCCTGCTTCGCCTTCATGCTGTTCGGCGGCGTCCTGGCGCTCATTATGCGCACGCAGCTGGCCGTGCCAGACAATGGTCTGGTTACGGCCGAGACCTACAACCAGGTCTTCACCCTGCATGGTACGGTGATGATGTTCCTGTTTGCCGTGCCCATCTTCGAGGCGGTGGCCATTCTCATCCTGCCCGCCATGCTGGGCGCGCGCGACCTGCCGTTTCCCAGGCTCTCGTCGTTCGGCTTCTGGTGTTTCCTCATCGGCGGCGTCTTCGTCTGCGGCTCGATCTTCTTTAACGCCGCCCCCGATGCCGGCTGGTTCATGTATCCCCCGCTCTCGACCGAGCAGGGGGGCATCGGCGCCGACATCTGGCTGCTCGGCCTCTCCTTCATCGAGGTGGCCTCGATCGCCGCGGCGGTCGAACTGATCGTGGGCGTGCTCAAGTGCCGCGCGCCCGGCATGCATATCAACCTCACCCCGCTCTATGGCTGGTATGTGCTGATCGTGGGCGCCATGATCCTGTTCGCCTTTCCGCCACTGATCGCGGGCGACTTCCTGTTCGAGCTCGAGCGGGCCTTCGACTGGCCCTTCTTCGATGTGACGCGCGGCGGCGATCCGCTCTTGTGGCAGCACCTGTTCTGGATCTTCGGCCATCCCGAGGTCTACATCATCTTCCTGCCCGCGATTGCGCTGCTGTCGATGATCATCCCGACCTTCGCGCAGCGGCCGATCGCCGGCTATTCCTGGATCGTGCTGTCGGCAATCGGCACCGGCTTCATCAGCTTCGGGCTGTGGGTGCACCACATGTTCACCACCGGGCTGCCGTCCATCTCGCTGGGCTTCTTCTCGGCCGCGTCCGAGTCGGTCGCCATACCGACCGGCATCCAGCTCTTCGTCTTCATCGCCACGGTGATGCTGGGCAATGTGGTGCGCAGCGTGCCCATGCTGTTCTGCCTGGGCGCCCTTGCCACTTTCATCGTGGGCGGGCTGACCGGCGTCATGGTCGCGGTGGCGCCGTTCGATTTCCAGGTGCACGACACCTATTTCGTCGTCGCGCACCTGCACTATACCCTGCTCGGGGGCATGCTGTTCCCCGTGCTGGCCGGCATCCAGTATTACTACCCCTTCGCCACCAGCAAGGCGCTGTCGCGCCAGCTGGGGATCTGGTCGTTCTGGCTGACCTTCACCGGCTTCCACATCACCTTCCTGCCCATGCACCTGACCGGTCTGCTTGGCATGCCGCGGCGCGTCTTCACCTATGGCGCCGACCGCGGCTGGGACGCGCTCAACATGACCTCGACCATCGGCGCCTTCATCTTCGCCGCCGGTCTGCTGCTGTTCCTCTGGGATTGCGTGCGCCCCAAGGGCAAGAAGCCCTACGTGAAGCGCAACGTCTGGAACGCCGGCACGCTGGAATGGGCCGGCCGGGTGCCCGCTGACAACTGGGGCATGCGCTCGGTGCCCGAGATCAACAGCCGCTACCCGCTCTGGGATGACAAGGACCTGCTGGCAACCATTGACGAGGGGCGGGGCCTGTTGGCGGATGCCAGCGAAGGGAAGCGCGAAACGCTCGTCACCTCGGTGCTCGATGCCAAGCCGCTGCAGGTGTTGCGGGTCGGCACGCCCAGCTGGCTGCCCATGCTGGCCGCCATCGGCCTGGCTGGCGTGTTTATCTTGTCGGTCTGGAAGCTGTGGTGGCTGGTGCTAGCCAGCGGCATCTTCTTTCTCGCCATCGTCATGATCTGGCTGTGGGGCACGGCCGAGATTCCCGAAAAGGAGACCAAGGACATCGGCAGCGGGCACCGCCTGCCGCTCTATGTCTCGGGGGCGCAATCGACTGGCTGGTGGGCGATGTTCATCACCATGACCGGCGACCTGACAGCCTTTCTCGGCGTGCTGTTCGGCTACTTCTTCTTCTGGACCATCCACCCCAACTTCCCGCCCATCGGCATCGACGGTCCGGGCTGGCAATGGCCGATGCTGTCGGCGGTGCTGGCTGTCGTGACCTGGGGTATGATCATTGGCGCCCGCGAGGTCAATTCTGCCGGACACGTGATGCTGGCGCGCGCCCTGCTCGTCGGCGCCCTGGTCGGCGCGGTTCTGACCGGCGCGGCGCTGATGGCGGGACCGTGGCTGACCGCTCTCGACCCGACGATGCATGCCTATCCGGCCATCGTCTGGGCCCTGGTTGTCTGGGTGGTGGTCCATCTCATGGCCGGCATCATCATGCTGGCCTATTGCCTGGCGCGTTCGATTTTCCACCGTCTGACGCCGCGCTATGACGCGGATCTGAGGAATGTCACGCTTTATTGGCACTTCGTCGGCGTCAGCGCCGTTCTGACTGCTCTGGTCATCGGAGGCTTTCCGCTGCTGCAATGAACGCGAAACGAGCTGACAACGAAGTCGAACGCGAAACGGGCCACGGCACCGACCTGTGGCGCGCGATTGCGGCCCTGGTCATCTGGGCCGCCCACTTCATGTTCTGCTACGTGGCGACAGCGGTCTACTGCGCCAAGGTGGGACGCGGTGCCTCGCTCGACACGCCCCGGCTCTGGGTCGTCGCCGCCACGCTCGTGGCCCTGGCCGGCATCGGCTGGCAGACCCGGCACATCTGGAAGGTGCGGGCGCGCAGCGTCAGTGACGATGATTTCGAGTTCGAGCACAACACGCCCGAGGAACGGCACCGCTTCCTGAGCCACATCGCCCTGATGCTGTGCGTCCTTTCGGTGGTAGCAGTGCTCTACGTGGTCATTCCCATGCTCTACCTGGCGACCTGCCGATGAGGTGGATCGCACTGCAAGGGCGGGTGACGCCATGATCAACTTCCGGCCATACCTGATTGGCGCCGCCTTGGGGGCTTGCGGCTTCGTGTTCCTGCCTCTCAGCGGACTGCTGCCCTTTTCGGCCGAGCCCGGCCAGCTCAGGCCTGTCGAATGGTATTTCAACCTCGCCGCGCAGCAGTCGATCACCCTGCGCTCGCTGATGACCGAAGTGCCGCCGCTCGATGAGCCGGGCATGGTGCAGCGCGGGGCCGGGCACTATGAAATGGTCTGCGCCCACTGCCACGGCAGCCCGGTGGAGCCGGCCCAGCAGATAGCGCAGGACATGAGCCCGAGCCCGCCGCCGCTGGTGGAGCAGATGGCGCAATGGCACCCCGAGGCGCGGGTCTTCACCACCATCAAGCACGGCATCCGCCGGACGGCCATGCCGGGCTGGCCGACCCTGATGCGCGACGACGAGGTCTGGGACATGGTAGCCTTCCTCTATGAGCTGCCGGAGCTCGACGCCGCCGAATATGCCGCCATGACCCCGGGAGTAGCGGACAACGACTGCGCCCGCTGCCACGGCGAGGAGGGAGAAGGGCGATTGCCCGGCGTGCCGCGGCTCGACATCCAGACGCCGGCCTATCTGGCGGCCCAGCTCCGGGCTTTCCGCGTCGGCGCCCGGGAGAGCGGCACCATGATCGCCGCCGCGCGGACCCTCTCGGATGAACAGATCGAAGAACTGGCGCGCTATTATGGCCGCAGCGCCCCGGTGGCGCCCGAGGAAGGCCCGGCAGAGGCGGCGCAGATCGCGCGCCTTGGTGTTCCCGAGCGGGACATTCCCGCCTGCGAATCCTGCCACGGCCCCAACCGCAACCCGCTCTACCCGCAACTGGACGGGCAGGATGAACAGTATCTGCTCAAGCAGCTGGTCCTGTTCAAGCACCTCGGGGCGGAGCGCGGCGGCCCCAATGCGCATATCATGGCCGAGGTTGTCCGCGAGATCGAGCGCGAGCAGATGGAACTGATGGCCGAATGGTATGGACGCTAGGCGCTCACGCTGCTGGCTGGATCGCGGCTAGAGTCGGAGCCCTGCAGCATCGAAGGCGAGGCACGCGGCCGGGTCGACCCCCACATCGATCACCGCTCCGTCGGGAATGCTCGAATGGCCCTTCTGCTGGATGGTGATCTTGGCGCCGTTGCGCCCCGCGGCATAGACGTAGGATACGCCGCCAAGCTGCTCGACCACCTGCGCGGTGGCGCTGAGCATGGTGCCGCCGGTATCGAGGAAGTGCTCGGGGCGGATGCCCAGCGTCACCGCATCGCCGACCCTGGCCGCAGTGCGGGTCCGCACGATGATCAGCTGCCCGTCGAAGTCGTCCGGCTGCAGCGTCGCGGTGTTGGCGTCGGCGGCCACGACCTTGGCCGACAGGAAGTTCATGCGCGGCGAGCCGATGAACCCGGCGACGAAGACATTGTCGGGATTGTCGTAGAGCTCGATCGGCGTGCCCTGCTGCTCGATGCGGCCGGCGCGCAATACAACGATCTTGTCCGCCAGCGTCATCGCCTCCACCTGGTCATGCGTCACATAGACCATGGTGGCGCCCAGTTCCTGATGCAGCTTGGCGATCTCGATGCGCATCTGCACGCGCAGTTCCGCGTCGAGGTTGGAGAGCGGTTCGTCGAACAGGAAGGCCTTGGGATGGCGCACGATGGCGCGACCGATGGCGACGCGCTGGCGCTGGCCGCCCGACAGTTGCCGCGGCTTGCGATCGAGCAGGGTGTCGAGCTCAAGAATTCGCGCCGCATCGGCGACGCGGGTTGCCACCTGGTCGCGGGGCATGCCGCCCATCCGCAGGCCGAAACCGAGATTTTGCTCGACGGTCATGTGTGGATAGAGCGCGTAGCTCTGGAACACCATGGCGACGCCACGCTCGGCGGGATCGAAATCGGTGACATCCTCGCCCCCGATCAGCACTTGGCCTCCGCTGGGCTCCTCCAGCCCCGAGACGATGCGCAGCAGCGTGGACTTGCCGCAGCCGGACGGCCCGACAAACACCACGAACTGCCCATCGGCGATGTCGAGGTCGATATCGTGGATCACCGGCACCGCGCCGAAGCTCTTGTTGATCCCCCGCAGTTTCAGCTCAGCCATGCTGCATCTCCTCCATTCATCGCCGGCGCTGGACGGTCTGTGCCATCCTGTTGCCGAGCCGGGCCATTTAGTGCGCTGGCAAAACTAAAAGGCAAGACCCATTCTCGGACCTCGACCTCATGCCAGCGGTGATTGCGCAGCTAAACTGCTTGCATCCCACAAAGAAACCTGCATCGGGAATTGGGCAGTATCGCTGACCAATCGATGATGCACGTACCTCTTGCCTATCTTTTACGGAATGCGTAGAAAGTAGCAAGCGGGGAATGTGCCACAGGATGCGCAGCCCGCCGCCGCCGGGAGAAACCCGAAGAGGTTTCCCCAGCGCACGAGTGAGGACATGAGGAGGAAGCCCATGAAGAAGCTTGCGCTTGCCGCAATGCTCAGCGTTGCCGCCATTTTCCCGGCCGCTGCCCAAGAAACCATCGACTGGATGCATATCGCGTCGATCCCCGAGGAAGTCGCGCTCATGGAAGCCGCGGTGGCGGAATACGAGGCGGCCAATCCCGGCATCGACATCAACATGCAGTTCCTGGAAAACGAGGCCTTCAAGGCCAAGCTGACCACGCTGCTGCAGTCGGACGCGGCGCCCGACATCTTCTACTCCTGGGGCGGTGGCGTGCTCACCGAACAGGCCGCGGCCGGCGTGCTGCGCCCGGTCGAGGACCTTGTCGACCCCGCCGTAGCCGAGGCACTCGGCTCGGGCGGCATGTCCGCCTTCACCCGTGACGGCCATGTCTACGGCCTGCCCCAGCAGGTGAGCGAGGTCGTGCTCTGGTACAACAAGGAACTGTTCGAAGAAGCCGGCGTCGACCCTGCCAGCCTCGAGACCTGGGACGGGTTCCTCGCCGCTGTGCAGACCTTCAAGGATGCCGGCATCACCCCGCTTGCCGTAGGCGCCAAGGACAAATGGCCGGCGCACTTCTGGTGGTCCAAGCTGGTGGTCCGGCTGGCCGGGCAGGATGCCTTCGAGGCGGCCCGCAAGGGCGAGAATGGCGGCTTTACCGCGGAGCCCTTCGTCCGGGCCGGCGAGATGTTCCTTGAACTGGCCGCGCTAGAGCCGTTCCAGGAAGGGTTCCTCGCGGCCTCCTATGGCGATGCCTCGGGCTATTTCGGTGACGGCAAGGCCGCGATGCACCTGATGGGCGACTGGGACTACGGCGCCATGAAGGACAACTCGGCCTCCAAGGAAGGCATTCCGGACGACCAGCTCGGCATCCTGCCCTTCCCCACCATCGAGGGTGGCGCGGGCGATCCCTCCGATACGCTGGGCGGCATCAACGGCTGGCTGTTCCACCGGAGCGCACCCGATGCGGCAGTCGACTTCATGGAGTGGTACACCTCGGCCGAGGTCGCATCCCGCTTCGGCAATGCCGGCTTCTTCATCCCGATCGCCGAAGGCGCTGCCGACGAGATGACCAACCCGTTCAAGACGCAGATCGCCCAGTCGATCAACAATGCACACTGGCACGCGATCTTCTTTGACCAGGAGCTGGGGCCCCAGGTTGGTGGCGTGGTCAACGACATCTCCGCTGAACTCGCAGGCAATGCCCTGTCGGCCGAGGAAGCCGCAGAGCTGGTGGAAGAGGCCGCGGCCGACATCCGCTGACCCTTGCCTGTGCCCCGGCGGACGCTCTCCCATGCGTCCGCCGGGTTCTTTGCCCGAGGATGCGCGCATGACCACAATCGCCTCGTCGCCAGCAGCCACCGCCGCGCCACGGCGCGCCCGCCGCTACATGGACCGCAAGAGCCTGGTCCCGCTGCTGCTGTTCATTCCGCCGGCCCTGATCCTGTTCGTCACGCTGGTCGTGCTGCCGATGATCGACGCGGCCAGCTTCTCCTTCTTCGACTGGACCGGGTATGGTCCGATGACCGACTTCGTCGGCTTCGAGAACTACGACGACGTACTGAGCCACCGCCACTTCGGCACCGCGGTTCGCAACAGCCTGCTCGTCATCGCCGTCTCGCTGCTCGTGCAGCTGCCGCTGGCCATGTGGGTCAGCCTGGCGCTGGTCGAGAAGCGCTGGAGCGTCAACGTCCTCCGCACCCTGTTCTTCCTGCCCTACATGCTGGCCGAGATCGCTGCCGGCCTGATCTGGAAGTTCGTCTATGACGGCAACTACGGCGTGCTGCCCACCATCGGCGATGCGATCGGCGTCGACATGCCGTTCGTGCTGGGCGACCGGGTCTGGGTGATGCCGGCCATCATGCTGGTGATCGTGTGGAAATATTTCGGCTTCCACATGATGATCTACATTGCCGGCCTGCAGTCGATCCCCAGCGAGGTGATCGAGGCGGCCCGGCTCGACGGGGTCAAGAAGTGGCAGATCGTGCGCCACATCAAGCTGCCCATGATCTGGGGATCGATCGTCATCTCGGTATTCTTCTCGATCATCGGCGCGCTGCAACTGTTCGACCTGGTGATCCCGCTGTCCAATGGTGGGCCGAACAATTCGAGCCACACCATCGTCACCTTCCTCTACCAGTTCGGCATCCTGCGCATGAAGCTCGGCTTCGGCGGGGCCGTCAGCGTCATGCTGTTCATCGCCTGCGTGGTCATCACCGTGATCTACCGCCGGCTGCTTTTCGCCAGGGAGGCCGACTGATGGCCGATGTGATCACCAATCGTCGCCGGCGGCGCCGCCCCGAAATTTCGGCCGTGCAGTGGTTCACCCTTTTCGTGGTGGCGGCCTTCATCATCGTGCCGTTCTATACGACCGTCCTGGGCGGCTTCAAATCCATCGGCGAGCTGCGCACCAATCCGTTCGGCCTGCCCGCCAGCTGGGACCCCGTCAACTTCACCGGCATCATCTTTGAAACCGCGCTGTTCCGCTCGCTGTGGAACTCGCTGTTCATCGCCTGTGCCACGGTGGTGCTGTCGGTGCTGGTCTCGTCGATGGCCGCCTTCGCGCTGGCCCATATCCGCTTTTTCGGCAGCAAGTTCCTGATGAGCTTCTTCATGCTCGGACTGCTGTTTCCCGCCTCCACCGCCATCCTGCCGCTCTTTATCAAGCTGCGCGACCTGGGCCTGCTCGATAGTCACTGGGGCATCATCATCGCGCAGGTGGCCTTCAGCCTCGCCTTCTCGATCGTGCTGTTCCACAGCTTCTTCAAGCGCCTGCCCAGCGAGCTCATCGACGCGGCACGCATGGACAATTGCGGCTACCTCAAGATCTACTGGTACATCACCCTGCCGCTCAGCCTGCCCATCATCGCGACGGTCGGCGTGTTCAACTTCGTGGGCAGCTGGAACAGCTTCCTGCTACCCCTGATCGTGCTCAACACCGACACCAACTATACCTGGCCACTCGGCATCATGCAGTTCCAGGGTCAGTACGGTTCCGACTGGCCCAAGATCCTGGCCTATCTGACCCTCACCATCCTGCCCGCCATCGGCTTCTTCATGCTGGCGCAGCGCTACATCATCTCGGGGCTCACCGGAGGCGCCGTGAAGGGATAGGACCGTCTTCGCGCCACCCTCTGGCACTGTCGCGCCAGAGGGTGGCACCCTTGGCCGCAGTCTGCCAAGTTGTGCAGAGCCATGGAGGGACGGACGATGGATTTTCGCGCACTGCTCACCGACAAGCACGCCGACGGCACGGTGACATCCTCCGTGCAACGGCTCGACGAGGACCGCCTGCCGCAGGGCAATGTGACGGTCGACATCGAGTGGGCGGGGCTGAACTACAAGGATGGCCTGTGCGTCACCGGTGCCGGTGGCCTCGTGCGCAACTTTCCCCATGTCGCCGGCATCGACTTTGCCGGCACGACGCGCAGCAGCGACGACCCCCGCTACCAGCCGGGGGACAAGGTGGTGCTGACCGGCTGGCGCGTCGGTGAGACCCATTGGGGCGGCTATGCGGAGCGCGCGCGAGTGGATGCCGACTGGCTGGTGCCGCTCCCCTCGGGGCTGGGCACGAGGGACGCCATGGTGATCGGCACGGCGGGCCTCACCGCCATGCTGGCCATCAACCGGCTGGAGGCGGCTGGCCTGGCGCCCGGCGCGGGGGAGGTGCTGGTGACGGGAGCGGCGGGCGGCGTGGGCTCGATCGCCACTAGTTTGCTGGCGAGCCTGGGCCATCAGGTTGCGGCTTTGTCAGGCCGACCACAGCATGGCGAGGCGCTGCGGGCGCTGGGCGCCGCCAGCGTGATCGATCGCGGCGAGTTTCTCGCCATGCCGGACAAGCCGCTGGAATCGGCACGTTTTGCGGCGGCGATCGACAATGTAGGCGGCGCCGTACTCGGCAAGCTGCTCAAGCAGATCAAATATGGCGGCGCCGTCGCCAGCATCGGCAATGCAGCTGGCATCGAGCTGGCGACCAACGTTTTGCCATTCATCCTGCGCGGGGTGACGCTGATCGGTATCGACAGTGTGATGCAGCCATTCGAGACCCGGGTCGCGGCCTGGCGGCGGCTGGCCGAGACCTTCGACCTCGCCGCCTATGGTGGACTGGTGCGCGAGATCGGGCTGGAGGACCTGCCGGGCGCGGCGGCGGAGATCTTGCAGGGCGAGGTGCGGGGCAGGGTGGTGGTGAAGGTGGGGTAGCGACCGGGCGGTGCCACGACCTCGTCCTTCGACAGGCTCAGGATGAGGTCTACCGAGGGCTCGGAGCAGACCTCATGGTGAGCCTGTCGAACCACGAGGTCGTGGCACCAGCCGGCGCTACCGATACCCCGCCGCCTGCAGGTCGAACAGTTCGGCATAGCGGCCGCGCAGCGACAGCAGCTCCTCATGCGAACCTGACTCGAGAATGCCGCCATTCTCCAGCACCAGGATGCGATCGGCCATGCGCACGGTCGAAAAGCGGTGCGAGATGATCACCGCCGTCTTGCCGGCAGCCAGGCTCTTGAAGCGGCTGAACACTTCGGACTCCGCCTTGGCGTCGAGCGCTGCGGTCGGCTCGTCGAGGATGATGAGATCGGCATCGCGCATATAGGCGCGGGCGATGGCGACTTTCTGCCACTCGCCGCCGCTGAGATCGCGACCCTTCTTGAACAGACGGCCCAGTTGCTGGTCATAGCCCTGCGGCAGTTTCTCGATCACCGCGTCGGCGAGGCTGCGTTCGGCGGCGCTGCCGATCTGCGTCATGTCGTTCTGGTCGGCGATGCGGCCGACCCCGATATTTTCGCGCGCCGTGAGGCTATAGCGGATGAAATCCTGGAAGATCACGCCGATATGGGCGTGGATATCGGCAACGCTGAAGGCCTTGAGGTCGATGCCGTCGATGGTGATGCGGCCCTCGTCGGGATCGTATAGCCGGGTCAGGAGCTTGACGATCGTGGTCTTGCCGGCCCCGTTCTCCCCCACCAGCGCCAGCGTCTCCCCGGCCTCGAGCGCAAAGCTCAGGTGGCGGATCGCCCAGCCATCGGTGTCTGGATAGCGGAAGCCGACATCCTCGAACACGATGCCCTGCCGGATCGGCTGGGGGAATGGCTGCGGCTCGACGGGCGACAGAATGGTCGGCTCGATCTCGAAGAAGCTGAACAGATCGTCGAGATACATCGACTGCCCGGCGATCTGGGTGAACCCCAGCAGGATCTTCTGGAACAGGCCGTTGAGGCGCAGGAACGAACCCGAGAGGAACGCCAGGTCTCCGATGGTGAACACGCCGGTGACGGTGCGCCAGACGATGAAAGCGTAGGCGCCGTAATAGGTGACGGTCGAGATGGCGGCGAACAACGCGCCCCACATGGCCCGCTGCGTCGAGAGCGACCGGTTCTCGAGATAGATGGCGTGGGCGAGTTGCCTGAACCGGCCGATGAGGAAATCGCCCAGCCCGAAGAGCTTGAGCTCCTTGGCGGTTTCCGCGCTCGCGCCGATATAGCGGATATATTCGAGCTCCCGGCGCTCCGGCGTGCGCCACCGGCTCATGAGATAGGCCAGGGTGTTGAAGCGGGTCTCGCCCCAGATCGCCGGCACGAAACTCAGCGGCAGGAGCAGGATCAGCCACGGCGCATAGACGAAGAGGCCCGCGGCGAGGGTGACCACGGTGATCATGTCCTGCGCCTGACCAAAAATCTGGCTGAGCAGGGCGTTGCGCCCGGCGGCCTGGCGGCGGGCGCGCTCCAGGCGATCCTGATATTCGGCGGATTCAAAATGCATCAGGTCGAGCTTGGCGGCGTGGGCCATCAATTCGACGCTGACGGTGTTGGAGTGCAGTTCCGAGAGCACCGCATCGACCAGCCCGGTCGCGCGTGCCAGCAGATCGGACAGGAGCACCAGCGCCAGCTCGATCAGCAGCAGCGTCGCAATGGTGGACAGCAAGCCGGTGTTCCACCAATCGAGCAGGCTCGGCCCGGGCGCGACCACGCCGGTGAGGCGCACGACCTCGTCGATGATCAGCTTGGCCACATAGAGCATGGCCAGCGGCTGGACCGAGGCGACGAGGCGCAGCCCGATGCTGGCCGCGGTCAGCGGCTTGCTGGTGCGCCAGATCTGCGCGACGAGCCGCCCCAGATGCCGGAGATTCTCGATGCGCTGTCGAAAGGTGGGGGCGTGTTCAGGCGTGGGCGGCGGGCGGCGCCCGGGAAGGTCGGTCATGGCGCAGTTGTAGCGCTGTGGAGCGGTAGGGGGAACTCGATTTTGATCATGGCTGAGCGCCGCGGGAGCGGTGGGGGGAAGTCACTATGTTGTCGAGGTTCGCCGTAATCACCCGCCCGCCAGCGTTCCCTCGGACTTGATCGGAGGGTCTTTCGTCGCGTTCACTGTTTTGACAGTGGCCCTCGGGTCAAGCCCGAGGGAAAGCCGGTGGTGGTTTGAAACCAGTGGTGATCAATAGCGCTCGAAGGGTTTGGGCTTGTTGCCCATGATGGTCTCGATCTTCTCGATCACATCGGCGGTGAGCTTGCCCTTGGACTGGAGGGCAGACAGGTTGTCCGCGAGCTGCGCCTTCTTGGAGGCGCCCAGGATGACCGTCGAGACATGCGGGTTGTGCAGGCACCACAGCAGAGCCAGGTGATGCACCGGCAGGCCGATTTCCCTGGCGAGGCCCGCGAGTTGCCTGACCTTGTCGAGCTTGGCCTGGCCCGCCTCGCTGGTCCATTCCTTCTTGAGCCACTCGTAGCCGGGCAGGTTCATGCGGCTGTCGGCGGGGATGCCGTCATTATACTTGCCGGTGAGCGCGCCCGACGCCAGCGGCGACCAGATCGTCGTGCCCAGCCCCATCAGGTCATAAAGCGGCAGATAGTCGTGCTCGACCTTCTCGCGTACGAAGAGGTTATATTGCGGCTGTTCCATCTGCGGGCCGATGAGATTGTTGGCCCTGGCGAAGGCCCAGGCTTCAGTGAGCTGCTGCGCATTCCACTCCGAGGTGCCCCAATAGAGCACCTTGACCTGGGTGATGAGGTTATGCATCGCCCACACGGTTTCCTCGATCGGCGTGTCGATGTCGGGGCGGTGGCAGAAATAGAGGTCGAGGTAGTCGACCCGGAGGCGCTTGAGCGCGGCGTGGGCCGCCTCGGTGACATGCTTGCGCGACAGGCCCTTCTGGGTGGGCTTGCTGCCACCCCAGAACACCTTCGACGAGACGGCATAGCTGTCGCGGCTCCAGCCCAGCTTTTCGAGGGCTGCCCCCATCAGCGCCTCGGACTGACCGGCTTCGTAGCCCTCGGCATTGTCGAAGAAGTTGATGCCTTCGTCATAGGCCAGCCCCATCAGGGCCAGCGCCTCCTTCTCGTCCACCTGCTTGGAGAAGGTGACCCAGCTTCCGAGCGACAGTTCGCTGACCTTGAGGCCAGACTTGCCCAGGCGACGATATTCCATTGCTGTTTTCCTGATGTTTTCGCGGCGGGAAGCCGCCTTGGATCAATCGGCAACTGCCGATGTAGTAACGCTAATAGGCGAGCACCTGTCTGTAAACCCGCGGACCGAACGTCGTCATAGGGGAGCAGCACCTGTTCCCGCATTTCAGTGTGAAAGGAAAAAGCATGCTCAACGACAAAGACAGCTCAGCTATCGTCGCCGTCAGCGACCTGGCGCGGGCACGCGACTTCTACGCCGATGTTCTCGGGCTCGAGTGCATCGCAGCCGACGAGGGCGTGATGCAGTTCAGGACTGGGGCGACCGCCCTTGTGGTCTATGTCTCGGATTTCGCCGGCACCAATCAGGCGAATGCCGTGGTCTGGGGCGTGGGCGGCGAACTTGAAGCCATTGTCGCCACCCTCCGGGACAAGGGCGTCAGCTTCGAACGATATCCGGGCATGGACTTCAGCGATGGCATCCATTCGGCCGGCGACTTCAGGATGGTATGGTTCAAGGACCCCGACGGCAACATCCTGCACCTCAACTCGATGTGATCAGGGGCGTTCGCGCAGGAACTTTGCCAGATCGTCCGTCACGTGATGCACGTGCTCGCCAGCGGCGTGGGCGAGTTCCCAGGCGTCGACCTGATCGTGGGCAAAGTCGGGTCCTGCGACCACCTGGACGGTGCTCATCCCCACCTCGTGTGGCACGAGGAGGTTCTTTTCGAGGTCATCGAACATCACCGCACGGGTTGGGTCGATGCCATGGAGGGCGAAGAAGCCTTCATAGGCGGCCTTGTGCGGCTTGGGCACATAGGTCATGGCGCGGATATCGTGCACATGCTCGAAGATGTCGTCACCGCCCAGGCGCCTGAGCACCGAGCGGGCATGGCCGACATCACCATTGGTGAGGATGAACTTGCGGCCGGGCAGGGCCCGGATGACATCGACCAGATCCGGATGGGCATCGACGGGAGAATAGTCGATGGCATGCACGGTATTGAGGAAATGATCGGCGTCGATCTTGTGCCGCTGCATCAGCCCGTTCAGCGTGGTGCCGAAGTCGCGGTAGTAGGATTTCTGCAGGGCGCGAGCGGCCTCGAAATCGAGCGCGGTGACTTCCATCACGTAGCTGGTGATGCGGCTGTCGATCTGCGCGAAGAGGTTGCAGGTGCGCGGATAGAGGGTGTTGTCGAGGTCGAACACCCAGTCGGTGATGTGGCTGAGGCTGCGCGGCGCAGCGGGGGTCATGTCGTTCATGGTCGACAGACACTATGCCACATTCGGTTAGGTTTCACCTAATGCGGTGGGACGGCGCGGTGGTGCGCCGTCCCCGAAGACAGGTTACTCGACTGCCGGCACGTTGGCATCGACCAGCAGGTTCAACGCGGTGATGAGGCCTTCCGGATTGGCGGCCGCAGCCATCAGCACCAGAAGCGAGGTCGGGTTCGGCGGGCTGACCGAGATGACGATGCTCTGCGGATCCTCGAGGAAGTCCTCGACCACCGGGTTGAGCAGGTTGGTCAGCGGCGTGACGCCGGCACCGGCCAGCATGTTTGCCGCCTGCGCCTGCAGTGTCTCCACGTAGGTGGCGCGATCGACACCGGCCTTGTCGGCATAGAAGTCGATGAGGTTGTCGACCAGGGACTCGTCGTCGTAGCGAATGGATGCCGAGATGACTTCCACGTCCTGCAACAGCGCCATGCCCTGCATCATCTGCGCCTGCTGCTCCTCCTCGGTCATTTCGCCGTCGGTTGCACTTGCTTCACCCAGGGCATTTACCTGATCGAGCAGTTCGGGCGTGACGCCGGTAATGTCGAACATGATATTGAGTGCGCCCTGATCGGCGAAGTCGAACAGGAACTCATCCATCACCATGTGGCCGTCCTCGAGCGACCAGGCCAGGCTCTGGGTGATGTCGCCGCTGATCTCGCTCAGTCCGGTCTCCTCGAGCATGGGCTCGGCATGGCCGCTCAACACGTCGTTGAGCGTGACCAGATCTGCCCAGACACCGGTGATGGCGAGTTCCGAGGTCACGTCGGCAAGATCGTCCGCGCCCTGCTCGGGGGCGAAGGTGCTGACTGCCTCGAGCGAGTCATAGGTGATGACCGGATCACCCTCACGGGTGATGGCCATCGGCCCGGTGGAGATGCTGCCGATCAACTGCAGCATGTCGCTGCTGGTGGGCTCGCCGGCGGGCAGGTAGATGTCCTCGACCACGATGTCCGCGATCGTGACATTGCCCGGCGGCTCGGCCTCGATCGGCGTATCCAGATCCGGCACCGTGAGGCTGTCGACCAGGTAGCTGCCATCCTCGCGCTCGGTCACGCCCGAGAAGGTGAAAGTGGTGTCGGTGCTGACGCCCTCGGCATCCGGCGTCTCGACCAGGTTGGCAGTGGCGCCTTCAACGGTGATGGTGTCACCATCGAGGGTTGCCGGGCCGAATTCGAACTCGTAACCCAGGTGGCGGTAGACTTCCTCGACACGATCGACGAAGGCCTGCGCCTCAAGGGCGCTGGCGGGCTGCATCAGGCTGGCGCTGGCGGCAGTAGCCAGCAGCATCATGGTGGCAGTTCTGGTGATCCTCATACTCGTCTCCGGCGCTGTTTGATGTGGTTATTGGCGCGGACGCCCTCGCTTGAGCCGTCCGCGCTCTTGGCAGATGTTAGTTCGCCCTAGCAAATGCAATAGTTGCGCGCGCCAATCGTTCCCCGACAGCACACCAGTTTAATTTGAACACATCGAAGGCGACACCATGGTGTCGCTAGGAACGTTTGGCCCGCTCGTTCTCGAGGAACTGCCGATAAGCCGGATTGTCGGTCTCGTCCCAATAGGGGAAGCCGACGGCGTCGATATGGGCGATGAAATCGGAGCGCGTCGCCGGCGGCACCTGCACGCCGACGAGCACCCGGCCATAGTCGGCGCCGTGGTTGCGATAGTGGAACAGCGAGATGTTCCACGCATCGTTCAAACCCTCGAGGAACTTGAGCAGCGCGCCCGGTCGCTCGGGGAACTGGAAGCGATACACCACCTCGTCCTCAAGGTCACTGACGCGGCCGCCCACCATATGGCGCACATGCAGCTTGGCGACCTCGTTGTCGGTCAGGTCCGTCACCCCGAGCCCATGGCCTTGCAAAAGCGTGATGATTTCCTGCTTTTCGGCGTCACCGCCCACGAGCTTGATGCCAACGAAAATACTGGCGGTGGCGCCGTGCGCGAAGCGGTAATTGAATTCGGTGATCGAGCGCTGCCCGAGCAGGCGGATAAAGGCGCGGTAGCTGCCGCGCCGTTCGGGGATTTCCACACTGAACAAGGCCTCGGCGCGCTCGCCGATCTCCGCCCGCTCCGCCACGTAGCGCAGCCGGTCGAAATTGACATTGGCGCCTGAATTGATTGCGATCAGCGCACCGGCGGGGGCCTCGCCCAGCTCCACCTGGCGCCGCAGTCCGGCCAGTGCCAAAGCGCCCGCCGGTTCGGCGATGGCGCGCATGTCGTCGAAGATGTCCTTGATCGCGGCACAGATCTCGTCGGCCGTAACGGTCACGATGTCGTCGAGCAGCTCGCGGCAGAGCCGGAAGGTTTCCGTTCCAACCTGCCGCACCGCCACGCCATCGGCAAACAGGCCCACCTGGTCCAGCACGACGGGATGTCCCGCCGCAATGGCCGCCTTCATGCTCGCTGCCTCTTCCGGCTCGACCCCGATGACGCGAATGTCGGGGCGCAGGAACTTGACGAAGGCCGCGATGCCCGCCGCCAGCCCGCCGCCGCCGATCGGCACATAGATGGCCCCGATAGGCCCCGGATGCTGCCGCAGCAACTCCATACCGATCGTGCCCTGGCCGGCAATGACGTCGGGGTCGTCGAACGGATGCACCACTACCGAACCGTGCCGGCTCGCCAACTCGGCCGCATGGGCGCGGGCTGCATCGAAGCCGTCCCCGAACAACACCACTTGCCCTCCCAGCCGGCGCACCGCGCCGATCTTGATGATCGGGGTGGTCGTCGGCATGACGATGGTGGCGCGGATGCCCAACCGTGCCGCCGACAGGGCGACGCCCTGCGCATGGTTGCCGGCCGACGCACAGATGACGCCGCGGGCTTGCTCCTCCGCACTCAGGCGGGCGATGCGATTGTGGGCGCCGCGTATCTTGAAGGAGAACACCGGCTGCATGTCTTCGCGCTTGAGCATCACCTGGGCGCCGAGCCGGGCGGAGAGCAGGTTCATGCTTTCAAGCGGCGTCTGCTCGGCCACTTCATAGACCGAGGAGGTGAGGATGCGGCGGACATAGTCCTGCATGGGCGTGCTCCGGCGTTGCCCGGGGGAGCAACCTTGCCGTCGCGCATTTGTCGATCGCGTCTGTAGCCGAGACGTCGATTGCTGCGCATGCCCCGCCGGTTGTGGCTAGTCTTCGGCCGACTTGACGTAGAGACGGACCATGGTCAGCGGCTGTCCCAGCGGTTGCCAATAGACCTTGGCAACGAGGTCGCGCTTGGGACCACTGCGGACGACCTGGACCCCCAGCGCTTCGCGCACCGCCGCTTCCGGCGATTGCACACCCTCGATCGTAATGTGGGTATCTGCCAGCGCATCCTGGCGGAGGTCTACGACGCGGAAGCTCTTGCTCATTGCATCAGGATAGACTTTTGGCGATCCCCTTACCACCCCGGCAGGAGATAGCACGAGAGTATCAATCAAACGATTGATTAGTGACCGGCGGTCGGCTATAGGCTCCGTCAAACCTGCCCCAGCATCGACCCGGCCATGCAGTCCACTCTTCCCAGCAAACGCGTAAGCGGCGACGACCGCCGCGCTGCCATCGCCGTGGCCGCCCGCGAGATCATCGTGTCCAAGGGCCTCGAAGGGCTGCGCACGCGCGACATCGCCGCAAGGGTGGGCATCAATATCGCCACGCTGCACTATCACGTGCCCACCAAGGAGGCGCTGATCGGCTTGGTGGCGGAATCGATCCGCTACGACTTCAAGGCGCAGGCCAAGCGCCACTCCCGCGCCGGCAAGAACGGCCTGGAGCAGTTGCGGCTGGAATTCGGTGACTTCCGCGAAACCGTGGCCGAGGCGCCTGAACGGATGATCGTTCTCGGCGAGCTTGGCGAACGGGCCCGCCGCGACCCGGCGATCGCTGCCATCATTCTGCCGATGCGCGACTTCTGGTGCCACCAGTTCGCCGACATCTTCCGGCTGGGCCGGGAAGACGGCTCGCTGCGGCCCGATATCGACCCCGAAGCGGCGGCCCTGATAGCCACCGGCGCCCTGACCGAATGCTGGCGCCAGAATCGAAAATCCCTCTCCATGCTCGACCGGGTCCTGGCCGAGCTGGAACGAACTTTCACCCGCACCTGAACGGTGCCAAGGAAATGCCAATGTCTGATCAGACCCATCTTTCGGGAGCCGATACCCCGCCCGATCCGCGTCGCTGGCTCGCGCTGTTCATCCTGCTGATCGCCAATTTCATGAACCTGATCGACGTGACGATCGTCAACGTCGCGCTGCCCTCGATGCGCGACGGGCTTGGCGCTACCGACAGCCAGATCGAATGGGTCGTGGCCGCCTATATCCTCGCCTTCGCGCTGGGCCTGCTGCCCTTCGGTCGCCTTGGCGATATCGTGGGCCGGACTACGCTGTTCCTGTGGGGCGTGGCAGGCTTCACCGCAGCGTCTGCGCTCTGCGGGTTGGCGCCCAACATCGAGTCGCTGATCGGCGCCCGCATCATCCAGGGTCTCGCCGGCGCCATGATGACGCCACAGGTGCTGGCCATCGCGACCGTTACGTTCCCCCCTCATGAGCGGGGGCAGGCCTTTTCGCTGTTCGGCCTCTCCGCCGGCCTCGCCTCGGTCTGTGGTCCCATCCTGGGCGGGTTGCTGATCTCCGCCAACCTGTTCGGCATGGACTGGCAGCCGATTTTCCTCGTCAACATCCCGATCGGCATCGGCGCCGTGGTGGCGGGCTGGTTCCTCATCCCGCGCCTGCCGGGACATGCCGAACTGCGCAACGACTATGTGGGCATCGGCCTGTTTGGCCTCGGCATTGTTGCGCTGGTATTCCCCATCGTGGAAGGCCGCGCCTATGGCTGGCCGCTCTGGGCCTTCGCCATGATGGGCGCCGGCCTCGTGCTGCTGGCCGCCTTCGTGATTTGGACCCGCCGCCGCTCCGCCTCCGGTCAGCCGCAACTGCTGAACTTCGACCTCATCACCAACAGGCAGTTCATGTTCGGCGCTTTCGTGGTCACGGTCTTCGCCTCCGGCATTCCTGGCATGTTCATGGTGATTTCCCTGCTGTTGCAGGGCGGCTTCGACTTCTCGCCGCTCCAATCGGGGCTCACCAACACGCCCTTCTCCGTCGGCGTGCTGATTGCTGCCGCCATTGCCGGCCGGTTCGGCGCCAACTTCCTGCGCGCAAGGCTGGCGCTGGCCGGCGCGTTGCTGAGCCTGGGCATCGGCTGGCTGCAATTCTACATTGCCGGTGTCACGGACAGCATCGATCAGTGGGCCTTCCTGCCACCACTGCTGATCGCCGGCATCGGCCTCGGCCTGGGCTTTTCCTCGCTGTTCCAGCTCGTGCTGGCCAACGTGCCGCCACGCGATGCGGGCGCAGGTTCGGGCGCCCTGCAGGCCTTTCAGCAGGTCGGCGGCGCGCTCGGCGTGGCCATCATCGGCCAGATCTTCTTCACCGCGCTGGGCGACTCGTTCGCCGACGGTGCTGGACCACGTGCGGCCTTTGCGGGGGCGGCCGGACTGGCGCTGCTTTATGTGGTGGGAAGCTTCGCCCTAGTGCTGCTGCTGTCGCCGCTCTTCCGGCGGCCGCCGGGAGCGCAGGGCCGCGGTGCTCAGGGTCAGCCTGAGCTGGTGGAAGTATAGCAACAAAAAAAGGCCACCCTCAGGTGGCTTTTGATCATGCTGTTGCTCGATCAGAACTTCCAGGCGAGACCGGCGCGGACGACCTGGTTGCTTGGTTCACTGGTGCCGCCACCGGGCACTTGGTTGACGCCGTAATGGGTCCAGGTGGCGTTGAGGCGGGCCATGATGTTCTGCGTGACCATCATGTCGACGCCCAGGCCAAGCTGGAAGCCGCCGGCGGTGAATGCCGTGGCGGTACCGCCGCGGCTGGGGCTGAGGTCGAATCGGCCCCAGGAATAGCCGACCGTTCCGTAGGCAAGAACATTGGGCGCCACCGGATAGCCCAGCGTGGTACGCACGGCGGCGTCCCACTTGAGGGCGCCGTAGTTCTGCGCACCGTTATATTCGAACTGCGTCGCGACATTGTTCACTTCGGCGTCGACGCCGAGCACGAACCAGTCCGCGAGCTGATAGCGGTAGCCGGCAAAGACGCCGGCGCTGCCACCGATATCGCCCAGCAGTTGTTCGCCCACCAAGACGCCGGGGGCAATCTCGTGGCTCTTCATGCCGATCAGGCTGCCCTGGGCACCGAGATAAAAGCCGTCTCAGGCCGAATAGGTCGGCTGATAGACGTTACTCGTGACCACCGGTGCCACCATGGACTGGGCCTGCGCGGCCCCGGTTAGGACCAGTCCTGCAACCATGGCGGCCGCCGCCAGCTTCAAATCTTAGGCATCACAGTACCCCGCGATCAATCGATAAAAAGTGTCACGACTTGTCCGCATCAGGCTAGCGCAGATGAGCCACACTCGGCGCGAATAGGCGCTGGATCAGCTCGTGGTTAGCTATCGGTTAACGCCGCTAGCGAACGATCAGCGTGCCGGCACCGAATTCGGTGAACAGCTCGACCAGCACCACATGCGGCATCTTGCCATTGAGGATCACCACGCCCTCGACGCCATCGTCGAGCGCTTCGAGGCAGGTCTCCACCTTCGGAATCATGCCGCCCGAGATGGTGCCATCGGCGATCAGCTCCTTGGCTTCGCGCACGCTCAGTTCTGGGATGAGCTTGCCATTGCGGTCAAGCACGCCCGGAACGTCCGTTAGGAACAGCAGGCGCTTGGCGCCCAGCGAGCCGGCAATGGCTCCGGCGAAGGTGTCGGCATTGATATTGTAGGTATTGCCGTCGCGTCCGGGCGCGACCGGCGCGATGACCGGGATCATCTCGGAGCGCGCCAGCAGGTCGAGCAGTGTGCGATCGACCTCCACCGGTTCGCCGACGAAGCCCAGGTCGAGCACCTTCTCGATGTTGGATGTCGGGTCCTTGGCGGTCTTGTGCGCCTTTTCGGCGAAGACCATGTTGCCGTCCTTGCCGCAAAGGCCGATGGCCCATTCGCCCTCGGCGTTGATCAGCGCCACGATTTCCTTGTTGATCGAGCCGGCCAGCACCATCTCGACGACTTCCATCGTCCGGGCATCGGTGACCCGCAGGCCGCCCTCGAACTTGGATTCGATCCCGAGGTTCTTGAGCATAGAGGCGATCTGCGGCCCGCCGCCATGCACGACGATCGGATTGACCTTGCTCTGCTTGAGCAGCGCGATGTCGCGTGCGAAGGCCTGCCCGAGCTTGAGGTCGCCCATGGCGTGGCCGCCATATTTCACGACGACGGTCTTGCCCTCGTAACGCTGCATATAGGGCAGGGCCTGCGCGAGGATCCCGGCATCGTGGCTGAACCGGTCGGTCGTTGAAGTCTGATCTGTCATGCACGGAGCCGATCTGTTGGCAAAAGCGATGCGGAAAGGACCGCAACGGGTCTAGAGCATCAATGCTCAAAGGAAAAGACGGTTCTGCCCCATTTGCGCATTGATCAATCTCGCGCTTTGTAGCCTTGTGGACTACCAAACTTCGTGCCGGGTCCTGGCGCGGCGGGTATGGGTCGGGGAGGCCAGCTACATCAATGTCTATGCAGACGACGCCGTCACAGGACATCGCCGATCTCATCGGGCGATGCGCTCTCCGCGATCGCGCCGCCTTCCGCACACTATACGAGCGGACCAGCGCGAAACTCTTCGGCGTGACGCTGCGTATCTTGAAGGACCGTTCGGAGGCCGAAGAGGCCATCCAGGAAGTCTACGTGAAGATATGGCAGCGCGCCGATCGCTACGTCGCCGGTAACACCAGCCCGATCAGCTGGCTGGTCGCCGTGGCGCGCAACCATTCGCTCGACATCCTGAGGGCCCGTCGTCCGGCTGCCGACGACATCGATGTGGCGCTAGACATCCCCGACAGCGGCCCATCCCCGGAACGCGCGACGGCGGACAGCGAGGAAAACCGCCGCGTCGAACATTGCCTCAGCACGCTCGAACCCGATCGTGCCGACGCCGTGCGCGGCGCCTACCTCGATGGCTATAGCTACGAGGAGCTGGCCACGCGTTTCGCGGTGCCCCTCAATACGATGCGAACCTGGCTGCGCCGGAGTCTCATCAAACTGAAAGACTGTCTGACCGCATGACTACGAGCGATGACATGGACGGAGACTATGACGGGCGCAACGCCCTGGTGGCCGAGTATGTGCTCGGACTGCTGTCGACCGGTGAACACGAGCGCGTCGGCCGCCTGATAGAGGACAATGCCGGCCTGCGCGCCGAACGCGACTTCTGGATCTCCCGCTTCGCCGCCCTCAACGCAGAATACGAGGAAACGCCGGTGCCGCCGCATATCTATGCGGCCGTCGAGGCGCGGGCGTTCGGCGATCTGGTACGGCCAGGGCGCGCGTCGTCCTTCTGGGACAGTCTGGCCCTTTGGCGCGGCATCGCTGCCGGCGCCCTCGCCGTGGCCGTCGCGGCCGTGGGCTTCAACCTCATGCAGCCCCGCTTCGACCCCGATACGATGGCCGTGCAACTGGTCGCGGCGCTGCAGGCCCAGGAAGGCAGCGGCGTCGAGTTCGTCGCTGTCTACGACCAGGCGCAGGGTCAGGTCCGGATCACCTCGCTCGCTGGCGAGGCGGTGCCCGATCGTGACTTCGAGCTCTGGTACATCAACGAGGACCAGCCGGCGGTGTCGATGGGCGTCGTGCCCGTCGATCAGCGTCTGCAGATCCCGCTCGACGAAGCGGCGCGCGCCAGCATCGGGCCCGGCACGGTACTGGCCGTGACGCTGGAACAGCCGGGCGGATCGCCGACCGGCGTTGCCCAGGGCCCGATCGTCGCCGTGGGTCCAGCCATCCCGATCTGATCCGTTCATAATGCGGCGCCCGCTACGGTGCGGGCGCCGAAAAAGTTTCAGCGATTGCGAAAAATATACCGCGAAACTGCCTGAAACCTGCCGACGACAGCTTCCGTATCTTCCTGCGTCCCAACCGAACAATGGGAACAAAACACAGGAAGGAACGAATAAATGAACCTCTCTCTCCGCACTCTCTCCATTGCTGCCATGCTGACCGTCGCCTCGATCGGTGGCGCAGCTGCCCAGGAAAACCCCATGGTCGGCGGTGCCGCCATGTATGCCGACAAGAACATCATCGAAAACGCCGTGAACTCTGCCGACCACACCACGCTGGTGGCCGCTGTTCAGGCTGCCGACCTCGTCGAGACCCTGTCGGGTGAAGGTCCCTTCACCGTGCTGGCTCCGACCAATGCTGCCTTCGAGGCCCTCCCGGCCGGCACGGTTGACACGCTGCTGATGCCCGAGAACAAGGAAACGCTGTCGACCATCCTGGCTTGCCACGTGATCCCGGCCCGGGCTCTCTCCACCGACATCGTCAGCATGGTTGAAGCCGATGGCGGCGAGCATGTCGTGGACACCGTCGGCGGCTGCGAACTGACCCTCCAGGTTACGGACGGCATGGTCACCGTGACCGACGAGAACGGCACCGTTGCCAACGTCACCACTGCCGACGTGATCCAGTCGAACGGCGTCATCCACGTGATCGATGCCGTGCTGACCCCCGCCTCGGCGATGTAACCAAAACGGGCGCCATTGCGAATGGCGCCATAGAGAGGTCGCATCGGTGGTCTCTCACCACAACTTGACGTGTCATCACCTTGCCCAAGGCTTATATGACCGTCAATCAGCCCCGCGCCGCCGACCGCGTCCCCTCCCGCGGTACCGGGCGCGGGGTACCTTTAGAAAGGGAAAGTCACATGGCCTTGATCGATCGTCGCAATGTGCTGCTGGGTGGTTCCGCTCTGGCTGCCTTTGCCGCCTTCAGCTGGCTGCGTCCCATGGGGCAGCCGATTGCCGCCGAAGGCGATTTTCCGTTCCAGCTGTCTGACGAGGAATGGAAAGCCAAGCTCGAGCCTGCAGCATACAACGTGTTGCGCCACGAAGGCACCGAGCGTCCCTATTCCTCCCCGCTCAATGACGAAAAGCGCGCCGGCACCTTCGTCTGCGCAGGTTGCGCCCAGCCGCTCTTTGCCTCCGAAACCAAGTATGACAGCGGCACGGGCTGGCCCAGCTTCTATACCTATATCGACGGCGCCCTGGGCACCTCGGTGGACAATAGCCTGTTCATGGAGCGCGTGGAGGTCCATTGCTCCAACTGCGGTGGCCATCAGGGTCACGTCTTCGAGGACGGACCCGAGCCGACGGGCCTGCGTTACTGCATCAACGGCGTCGCGCTGCAGTTCATTCCGGCATAGTCTACACTCTGTCGAGCAAAGCGATGGTCCCCGCGAAAGCGGGGGCTTTAGTTTGGCCCAGGCTCATCTCAGAGTGCGTGGCTGTAGATCTCGCCCTGTCTGGCCCTGCGGCGCCATGGTCGGGCCTTGGTGAGCGCGATCTCGTAGCGGGGATCGTGCCGGTCCAGTTCAGCCACGGCGATGTCGATGCCGGTCCCGCAGCGTGCCAGCCACTGCCCATCGGGCCCGATGATTCCCGAAGGCGGGTCGGCCGCATTGGCGGGCGTCGCCACGGCCAGCCACAGGCAGTTGGTCGCCGCATGCGCCTGCAGGATCACCTCGCCGGAGGACCCGAGGCCATAGCTGGCGTGCAGCACGCCATCCACTCCCGCGGCCTCGTAGTCCATGAAGAGTTCTGGAAACTGGACTTCGATGCACAGCGTCACGCCAAAGGCGAAGCCGCTCTGATGGACGATCGCCTGCTGTCGGCCCGGCGTGTACCAGCCCGTGACCTCGGTATGCGACAGCCGGCGCTTGTCGTAGCGCGGTCCGTCAGGTAGGGCGAAGAGGCTGTTATGCGGGCGCCGGCCGGCAATCGGGTGCGCCGAACCGATCACCGCCGTGATCCCCAGCGCCGTGGCGCTGCTGCCGATCGCCGACAGTTCTCCCTCGAGGGCTGGCCAGTCCAACCCGTCCCAGTCCCTGACCTGGGCCTTGGCATAGCCCGAGAGCGCGCCTTCGGGGAACAGCGCCAGCCTGGCGCCCTGCGCCGCCGCCTGCTCCATCAGCTGGCGAATGTGGCTGCCGTTGCGCCTGATATCGGGCTCGATGCGGCTCTGCACGACCGCGATGCGCAATGTCTCCGTCATGAGCTCGCCCAGGCAGTTGATTCTGCTCCTGGCATTGTCGATATCTCACTTCGCCCCTGTCCAGCCCGAAAGCCGAAATGAAGCTCACCATCCTCCAGACCGGCGAAGTGCCGGTGCCCCTGCGCGACCGCTTCGGTCCCTATCGCACAATGTTCGAGGCCATGTTCGACGCCACGGAGCAGGGCTTCCGCTACGAGACGGTGGCCGTGTCCGACGGCGAACCGCTTCCCGATGCCGGAACGCTCGAAGGCATCGTGATCACGGGGTCGCCTGCCGGCGTCTATGACGACTTCGAGTGGCTCGATCCGCTGCGCGCCTTCATCCGTGACGCCTATGCCAAGCGTGTCCCGATGGTGGGCGTGTGCTTTGGCCACCAGATCATGGCCGATGCATTGGGTGGCGAGGTGCGCAAGTCGGAAAAGGGCTGGGGTCTGGGGCGGCATCATTATGCCGTGCAATCACGCCCCGCCTTCATGCGCGATGCGCCAGCCACGCTGGCCATTGCCTGCTCGCACCAGGACCAGGTGATCACGCCACCGACCGAAGCCGAGGTGATCCTTGCTTCGGCCTTTTCGCCCAATGCCGGATTGGCCTATCGCAACGGCGCTGCGATCAGCTTCCAGCCGCATCCAGAATTCACCGACGACTACGCCGCCGCGCTGGCCGAGCTGCGGCGGGGCAAGGTCCCTGACGAAGTGGTGGATACCGCGCTGGCCTCCATTGCCATCAGGTCCGATAGCGCCGACCTTGCCGGCTATATCGGGCAGTTCTTCAAGGGGCGTTGACATGGCTGTGGCGGAAAAGCTGTCTGCGGTCGATTCCTATCTCGAGACGCTGCAGCATGCCCGCAAGGCGGAGATCGAACAGCTCCGCCAGCTGATCCTCGATGCCGTGCCGGGCCTCACCGAGCGGATCAAGTGGAACGCGCCGAGCTTCGGAACCGGCGAGGACGACCGCATCACCATGCGGCTGCATCCGGGCGAGCGTTTGCAACTGATCCTGCACCGAGGGGCCAAGGCGGCGGCCGATGACCTGTTTCGTTTCGAGGATCCGGACAAGCTGCTGTCGTGGGCCGCGCCGGACCGCGGCGTAGTCTCCTTCAAGGACGAGGCCGATCTCGTGCAGAAGTCGGGTCCCTTGAGGGCAGTGCTGCGCCGCTGGGTCGCCTGTACAACCCGTTAGCATCGTCCCGCCCCCTCAGTCGGCGAGCAGCATCGCGATTTCCGTCCGCAGTTCCTTCAACCCGTCGCCCTTGGCTGATGAGGTGAGGATCACATGCGGATGCGCCGCCGGACGCTTGAGAATGGCGGCCCTGGTGGCCGCGATCACCTTGGCCAGATCGCCGGCCGTCGGCTTGTCGGCCTTGGTCAGCACGACCTGGTAGCTCACGGCCGCCTTGTCGAGTTCGTTCATCACCGTCAGGTCATTGTCCTTGGGGCCATGGCGCCCATCCACCAGGACATAGACGCGGCGCAAGGTCGCGCGGCCGGTGAGGTATTGATGGATCAGCTTGGTCCATTGCCGCACCTTGTCTTCGGGCGCCTTGGCATAGCCATAGCCCGGCATGTCCACGATGCGCAGGTTTTCGCTCTGGCTCTCGAAGATGTTGAGCTCCTGCGTGCGGCCCGGCGTGTTGGAAGTGCGCGCCAGGCTCGACGTGCCGCATAGGGCATTGATCAGGCTCGACTTGCCGACATTGGAGCGCCCGGCAAAGGCGATCTCGACCCGGTCCATCGGCGGCAGGTCGGCGATGCGCACGCAGCCCTTGATGAACAGGAAGGGCCTTGCAAACATCAGTCGGCCGCGTTCGATCATGTCGGGGGCGTAGTCGATCTCGCTCATGGCTGTGCTCGCTTCAAAGAAAGTTGCCCGCCGGAAGGGTCCGGCGGGCAATAGCATTTCCGACGCCGCGTGGCGATCAGGAGTTGGTCGGTTCGGCCTGCTTGGGCTTGCGGCGGAAGCTGTCCATGATGTTGCCGAACAGGTTCACCTCCACGCCATGGCGCTTCATGATGAACCACTGCTGCGCCACCGAAAGCGTGTTGTTCCAGGCCCAGTAGATCACCAGACCGGCCGGGAAGGTGCCCAGCATGAAGGTGAAGATCACCGGCATCCAGTTGAAGATCATCTGCTGGGTCGGATCTGGCGGCGGCGGGTTGAGCTTCATCTGCACCCACATGGTGATGCCCATGATCACCGGCCAGATGCCCAGGTGCAGGAAGCTGCCGATGAGAGGCAGCACGGTCGGATCCCACGGGATGAGACCGAACAGGGTGAAGATATTGGTCGGGTCAGGCGCCGCCAGATCCTGAATCCAGCCAAAGAACGGCGCATGGCGCATGTCGAGGCTGATGAAGATGACGGTATAGAGCGCAAAGAACACCGGAATCTGGATCAGGATCGGCCAGCAGCCGCTGAGCGGATTGATCTTTTCCTTGCGATAGAGCTCCATCATCGCCTGCTGCTGGGCAGGCCGATCGTCCTTGAGACGCTCCTGGATCGCCTTCATTTCCGGCTGCACACGGCGCATCGCCGCCATCGAGGCATAGGAGCGGTTGGCGAGGGGGAAGAAGACCGCCTTGACGATGACGGTCACGGCCAGCACGGCGAGGCCGAAATTGCCGATGATACCGTTGAGGAAGGTCAGCAGGTAATACATCGGCTTGGTGATGAAATGCAGCCAGCCCCAGTCGATCAGGAGTTCCAGCCGGTCGAAGCCATAGGCGTTCTGGTAGGCCGAGATGACGGCCTCTTCCTTGGCGCCGGCAAACAGGTAGCTTTCATGCGTCGCCGTGGCGCCCGGGGAGACGACGACCGGCGTCGTTTCCACGAAGCTCGTCTGGTAGTCGTCGTAAAGACCGGTATTCTTCCACGAGAACAGCGCGTTGATCGGCGTGCCAGGTGGGGGCAGCACCGCAGTTGCCCAATACTTGTCAGAAAAACCGAGCCAGCCGGTGGTGCTGTCGAACCTCACCTGCTGGTCGTTCTGCAGGTCGGTATATTTCCGCGAGATCAGGTTGTTGGACCCGAGCACGCCGTGCGGGCCTTCGTGCTGAATAAAGAAGTTGGCGACCCTGGGGGTGCCATGGCGCGCTATGCGGGCATAGGGGAAGAGCGCGACATCGCCGGCGCCGGCGTTTTCCACCGTCTGCGTGACGGTGAAGAGGTAATGCTCGTCGACCGAGAAGGTGCGGCGGAAGATCAGCCCCGCGTCATTGTCCCAGCGCAGCGTGACGGGCGTTGCTGCCGTCAGGGCGGTCGCGTCGCCTTCGACGGTCCAGACGCTGCGGGCATCTGGCACGGCGACGCTCGCGCCGGCGGCGGGAACCCAGCCCTGCTCGGCGAAATAGGCGCCCGGTGCGCCCGCTGGTGTCAGCAGGGTGATGATCGGGGAGTCCGGATCCACCGTCTCGCGATACTGCTTGAGCTCGAGGTCATCGAGCCGGGCACCGGTCAGATTGATCGAGCCATGCAGGTCCTCGGTGTCGATGATCACGCGATCGCTCGCGACAATGGCTGCGGCGCGATCGGCAAAGCTCACCGTGCCGTCGGCCGCAACGGCTCCCGGTGTGCCCGCTACCGTCGTGGTCGGCGTAGCCAGTGCGGCCTCGCTCTCGGCCTGCTGCGCGGCAAGCTGGGTCTGCTGCTGCGCGCGCTCGAGCTGCGGGCCGGCCACGAAGAACTGCCACCCGAACAACACGGCCATGCTGAGCACGATAGCCAGGATGATGTTGCGATTGTTTTCCATTATCTCGGTTTCCGTGGCCCGCGGCCGGAAGGGGGGCGCTCGTCGGTCGACCTGGGAGCATGCACGCGCACGATCAGCGCGCCCAGATCGGCGACCAGCTTGGCAAAAGGTTCGCTGAGGGCGTCCCGTCGTCCGACCAGCACATAGTCATGGTGAGAGACAAAGTCACGCGCGCATGCTGTCACAGCCGCGCGAAGGCGACGCTTTATCCGGTTACGCTCGGGGGAGTTGCCGGTTTTCTTGGTCACCGTGAAGCCGATGCCGGGTTCGGCCTCGGCAGACGCTATGGACTGCAGGCCAAATGCAGAGCGCCCGGCGCGATTGCCCCGGGCAGCTCTCTGGAACTGGGAACGCTTGACCAGCCGGCGCAGCGCGACCGGCGTTTGCTCGCTGGCCGTCATCCGGCCACGGCGCCTTAGGCCGTGAGCTTCTTGCGACCGTCGCGGCGACGCTTGTTGATGATCGCGCGACCGTCCTTGGTGGCCATACGGGCACGGAAACCGTGGCGGCGGGCACGCACGAGCTGGGACGGCTGGTATGTACGCTTCATGACATCAAACCGCGCCGGGCACGGTTCCTCTAATTGGCTCTGCACAAGCAGGAATTTCAGACACACATCGAGCGCCGGGCGCCCACGGTGCGGGTTGGTGGGTCTATAGGGAAAACTCCCGCTCAAGTCAACGCGGGGCACGCGACTTCCTTGCGCTTGTTGACCCGTTGTTTTCCCGGCGGTATCGCCGCATAAGTCCCAGCTTACGTATCCTGGCCGCAGGCGATAATGGCAGACGTGATCAAACCCGATCTCTGCGTGATAGGCGCAGGCGCACTTGGCATCGAGCTGGCATTGCATGGCCGGCAGCGTGGCCTCGGCGTGGCCCTGGTGGACGTGCCGGGCGTGGACGCCGTCGATCCGGCCCAGGGGGCACTGCGCCGTGCTGCCTTCCTTGCCAGCGCCGCGCGTGCCCAGGCCATCCGCACGGCAGGTGCCGTCGGGGTGGACGCCCCCGATCCCAAACCCAACTTCCGCGTCATCGGCGAACACGCTGCCTCTGTCGCGGCATCGGCCGAGCCACGCGATGCACGCGAGCGGCTTGTCGCTCTGGGCGTCACCGTCCTGAGCGGCGCCGCCGGTTTTGTCGACCGGCGGACCCTGCGCTGCGGCGACGACCTCGTCCGCGCGGGGCATTTTGCCCTGGCGACGGGCGCCACGCCCTTCATTCCGCCATTGCCCGGGCTCGACCAGGTGCCGTTCTTCACGGCTGATACGATAGAAGACAATATCCGCAAGCTCAGCCATCTGGTGGTGATCGGCGGCGCACCGGCCGCACTCGAACTGGCCCAAGCCTATCGCCGCCTGGGATCGATGGTGACACTCGTGCCGCAGGGCGGCCTGCTGCAGGGCTTTGATCCCGAACTCGTGGCTGTTCTGCTGCGCACCCTGCGCGAGGAAGGCGTCGTCGTGCGCGAGGACGCGGAAGTCACCGCCATCTTGCCGCGCAGCCAGGGCACGGGCGTTGCGCTGCAGGCAGCCGGCAGTGCGGAGACCGTCGATGCGTCGCACATCCTGATCGCCATGGGCAGGGTGCCGGTGCTGGACCAGGAACTGCTGGATCCGCTCAAGCTGCGCCGGGATCGCCTGCGGCCCGATCACCTGCTGCTCGGGCCTCGGGGCCAGACGTCGAACCGTCGGCTCAGCGCCATCGGCGGCGCAGCGGGGCAGCATCAACCCACTGTCGCCACCCGCCAGGCGGACCTGCTCGTCGAGTGGCTGCTGGGCCGGGGCAACGGGCGCCTCGATCCGCATTACGTGCCCAGCATCGTGATGACCCAGCCGGTGCTGGCTCAGGTCGGCATGGAGGCCAGGCAGGCGCTCCGCCCCGGACAGACCGTGTTGCGCGCCAACCTGGCCGAGACCGACGGGGCGCGGGCGATGGGGCAGGCAGAGGGAAGCGTCCGGCTCGTCGTCAATCGCGGCGGCACGATAAGTGGCGCTGGCGCCCTGGGCGCCAGCGCCGACCAAACCATGGCGCTGCTCGCTCTGGCCATGGCACGGGGGCTGGGGTTGCGCGACCTGGCGGGCCTCGCATTGCCCCCGGGCAGCACTGCCGCCGCGCTGGTGGATCTGGCGCGCCATCACCTGGCCCAGCAACCGCCTCCGTCAGGCTGGCGGCGGCGCCTGCGCGGCGCCGGTAACATCCTGCCCTGATCGCCGCTCCAGGGGCTTCCGCGGGACCTGGCTTCCCCTATAATGGCTTGAAATGACAGCTCAACGCACCGCTTTGCCCAGCTGGTACTCCGGCCTTTCGATCAAGCTCATCGCCACCATCATGGCGGTGATTCTCCTGGTCGAGATCGTCGTCTACCTGCCCTCCCTCGCCAATTTCCGCGCCAGCTGGCTCAATGATCGGCTGCGCGTCGGCGTGGTGGCCGCGCGCGTGCTCGACGCGGTGCCCGATGTCATGGCCCTGCCGCGCGAACTCACCGATCGGCTGCTGACCTCGGCCGGTGCCAATGCGATCGTTTATCGCCGTCAGGGCCAGAGCCAGCTCATCGAGCTTGCCAACCCGGTGCGGCCGGACCTGGTGGTCACCGCCGACATGCGACAGGCCGACCTCATGACCCTGGTCGTCGGCGCGCTCGATACGCTGTTCGCCCACCCGGATCGGACGCTGCGCATCGTCGGCGAGGGCGATTTCGGCGACAGTCTCGTGGAATTGCTGATGTCTGAGCGCCCGCTGCGTCAGGACATGCTAGCCTATTCGCGCCAGATCGGTATAGTTTCGCTGGCCATCGCCGCCATCACGGCAGCGGCGCTCTATCTGCTGGCGAGCTACCTGTTCATCTCCCCTGTGCGACGGCTGACCCAGAACATCCTGGCGTTCCGCCAGGCACCCGAGAATGCCAGCCGCATCATCGAGCCGTCGACCCGCCGCGACGAGATCGGCATCGTCGAGCGCGAACTGGCGGCGATGGAATCCGATCTGTTCTCCATGCTGCGGCAGCGCCGGCACCTGGCCGATCTTGGCCTCGCCGTGGCCAAGATCAATCACGACCTGCGCAACACGCTGACCTCGGCGCAACTGCTCTCCGACCAGGTGGCGACGCTGGACGACCCCAAAGTGCAGCGCCTCGCGCCGCGCCTCGTCACCACGCTCGACAAGGCAATCGGCTTTGCCCAATCGGTGCTCGACTATGGACGCGAGACCGCCGCGCCCCCGGTCCTAGCGCCGGTCGAAATGCGCGCGCTGGTCGAGGACGCCGCCTTCGAAGCGCGGCTGGCCGGCCATCCGAGCATCGTCTTCCACAATGGCACGCCCGAAACCCTCACGCTCAGCGCCGACGCCAACCAGCTGGGGCGGGTCTTCGTCAACCTGCTCAAGAATGCGCGCGAGGCCCTCGAGGCCGCCGCCAATCCGGTGGCCTCGCCCGAAATCAGCGTGACCGTCCACGAGGATGCAGAGACCATCACCATGGCGGTGAACGACAATGGCCCGGGCCTCCCTCCGCGCGCGCTGGCCAACCTCTTCGTGGCGTTCGAGGGTTCTGCCAGATCCGGCGGCACCGGATTGGGCCTCGCCATCGCCCGCGAGATCGTCGAGGCGCATGGCGGCAAGCTGGCCCTGGCGGAGCAGTCGGGCGGCACGCGTTTCGAGCTGATCTTCCCGATCGACCTGCGCATCGATTCCTGACGGCCCCACTGCGACGAAAAACTGTCATCTGCGCGCTTGCCAAGCCGGAACCGCCCATGTATGGGTTGCGCCGCTTCAGGCCGTTGCCCATCCGCTCCCGCCTGAACCGCCGCCACCAAGGCGGCCTGCGCGCCCGTAGCTCAGCTGGATAGAGCACCAGACTACGAATCTGGGGGTCAGGAGTTCGAATCTCTTCGGGCGCGCCATTTTTTCCAGTGATCTGTCACGCCGAATTGCCCGGGGTCGGCCAATCCGGCTACGCGCTGCCATCGCACAGTCGCCGGGCTGCGCCGGCGAGCCTGGGGGCGATCGCTACTGCTCATGGAAGGCGCGCGACAGGCTGTCGGTTACCGGCTTGATCAGGTAGTCGAGAAAGGTGCGCTCGCGCGTCTTGACGAAGACTTCTGCAGGCATGCCCGGCGTGGGCGCGAAGCCAGGAACCCGGGCGATCTGCTCCGGCGGAACGCTGATGCGTGCCACGTAGATTTCCTGGTTCAGTTCCGCTTGATCCGCCACCGTATCGGCGGACAGGTAGATGACCTGGCCATCGAGAATGGGCGTGGTTCGCTGGTTTAGCGCGGTCAGGCGCACATTCGCCGCCTGGCCCTGCCGCACCTCGTCGATCTGCATGCGAGGGATTTTGACCTCTACGATGAGCGGCACGTCGGCGGGCAGAATCTCGAAGATCGGCTTGCCGCTTTCGATGACGCCGCCGGTCGTGTGATAGTACAGGCGCACGATCGTGCCCGAGACCGGAGCCTTGATCGTGGTGCGCACAAGGACATTCTTGGCTTGCAGGGCCTGTTCGCGCAGGGTCTCGAGCTCTGACTCCACCGCTTGCATCTCATCAAGCGCCGCCTGTTTCACGGCGTCTGTGGCCTGGATGATCTCGCGACGATACTTCTCGATCTGGGCTTGCGCCTCTTCGACTTCTGCCTCGAGGCGCGCCAGATCCCCTTCTGCGTCAAAGATCGTCCGCTCGATCGTGCGTACGGCTGATTGTGCGGCGACGCCTTTCTCCCGAAGGTCGGTCATGACGCGATGGTCCTCGCGCAGCAGGGTCAGCTGGCTCAGCACGGACTGAATCTGGCCCTGGCGCCCATTGACGCGGAATTCGAGCGCGGCGACGTTTTGTTGCATCAGCGCCGTTTCATTGGCGAGCTTGTCACGTGCCGCGTCGAAGTTGACCGTCTGGCTTGCGATGATGGAAGCGATCTCGGGATCATCCAGCCGATCAAGCACCGATTGCGGTGGAACATATTCGGGGAGACCGCTGATCTCGGCGTTCAGTCGCGCCCAGATTGCCTCGAGCCGCAGCAACCGCGTGTCCAGCTGCTTTGCGGCAGCATGGGCAGCTGTCTCGTCGAGCAGGAGCAGGTCCTGGCCCACTTGTACCCGTTCCCCTTCCATCACCAGGAGTTCCTTGATGATACCGCCTTCGAAATGCTGCACGATCTTGTTTTCGCCTGTAGCGACGAAACTGCCGGGCGCGATGACAGCAGCCGAAAGCGGCGCGATCGCTGCCCAGCTACCAAAGCCGCCAAAGGCAATGACCAGCAGTACAAATCCGAAAAGCGCCGGCTTGCGGATGGATCGGGGGACGCCCGTATACCACTCCAGATTCTGCAGTTCGGCTGTGGCGGCCATACGTCAAGTCTCCTGTGGTTGTCCTGCTGCGGCGCCGATCCCGGACTGACGACTGGCGTCCTTCTTGCCGGCGAGCGCCGACATGACCTCGCTGCGTGATCCGAACATCGAGACCGACCCGTTGTTGAGCACGAGAATCTTGTCGACCACATTGAGCAGGGCCGGGCGCTGCGTGATGGTGACAACGGTGATTTTCTGCTTTTGCGCATGCATCAACGCGCGCGCCAGAGCCGCTTCGCCCAGTGAATCCAGGTTGGAATTGGGCTCGTCCAGTACCACGAGCTTGGGATTGCCGAAAAAGGCCCGCGCAAGGGCGATGCGCTGCTTCTGCCCTCCGGAGAGCGGCGCGCCATCGCCCGCCACAAAGGTTTCGTAGCCCTGTGGGAAGCTGGCAATCAGCTCATGCACATCGGCCAGAACCGCCGCGTCGTAGATCTCCTGATCGCTGGCATCGTCGCGCATGCGGGCGATGTTGGCCTTGATCGTGCCGGGGAACAGCTGCACGTCCTGGGGCAGGTAGCCGATATTCTCACCGAACTGGCGCTGATCCCAGTTGCGCAGATCCATCAGGTCGAGCCTGACCGAGCCTGATGTTGGCAGGATGGAGCCGACCAGCATTTTACCCAGCGTCGTTTTCCCGGCACCGGAATTGCCGATCACCGCGAGCGACTCGCCGGGCATGAGCGAGAAGGAAACGCCATTGAGCAGGACCTTCTTGGCGGGTGGCGGCACGAAGAGAATGCGCTCCACGTCCAGCCGTCCCTTGGGGTCGGGCAGCATCAGTCGCTGGAAGTTCAGCGGGGAGGAGTGCAGCAATGCCTTGATGCGCCCGAACGAGGCCCGATACTGGGTAAAGCCGCTCCAGCCTTCGATAGCGCCCTCGATCGGCGTAAGGGCTCGCGCTGCAATGATGGACGCCGCAATCACCATGCCGCCGGTGATCTCTCCCTGGATCGCCAGATAGGCGCCCCAGCCGAGCATGGCGACCTGCGTGACCAGCCGGACGCCTTTCGACACGCTCGACATGATGATGTTGCGGTCTTGCGCGCGCACCTGGGCCTGCAGCGAGCCGGCCGTGTCACGACCCCAGATGCGAACGGCCTCCGGGATCATGGCCAGTGCGTTGATGATCTGGGAATTGCGCGACATGGAGTCGAGGTGCAGCGTGGCACGGCTCACCAGCCCGTTGGCTTCAGCGAAGTGCTTTGCAGTGATGCGCTGGTTGATCATCGCCACGATGAAGAGGCAGACCGAAGCCAGGACCACGAGATATCCCAGATGTGGGTGGATCAGGTAGACGACCAGCACGAAGAGAGGTGCCATGGGGGCGTCGAGGAACGACAGGAGGGTCCCCGAAACGATGAAGGTGCGCACCTGCTGCAGATCGCCGAGGACCTGATAGTCACGGCCGTTGCCGTGCAGAGAGGCTCGGGCGGCAGCGCTGAGGATGGGAGAGCCCAGCTGGACCGCGACCTCGACGGCCGTCCGCATCAGGATGAAACGTCGCACGGCATCCAGCACGGCTTGCAGTACCACCGCGCCCACGACAGCCACCGTCAGCATCACCAGAGTATCGAGCGAGCGGCTGGTCAGGACCCGGTCGGAAATCTGAAACAGATAGATCGGCAGGCTCAGGACGAGAATGTTGATGAAAACCGTGAACACCATGACGATGCCGAGATTGGTCCGGACGACCCTGAGGCCATTCTCCAGGCTCTGGGCGAAGTTCGGCGTTGACGCCCGCTTGTGGAAGCCGGACTTGCGATCGCCGCCTCCGCTTCCGCCACCACCGGAACTCCCGCCATCGCTCGAGCGTCCACCCCCTCCATCCTGCGACGTGGGCTGGTTGACACTCTTGAGAGGTCCCCTTTCCAGGTCGATGATGGGGGCAATGGTCGGGCTCTTGGTGTCTTCGCGGGTCCGCAATTCAGGCTGCTTGACCTCCGCGGCCATTGGTTTTGCTGCAGCAGGCGCGGACACTGGAACAGGTTCCGGCTCTGGCTCTGGCTCCGGTTTCGGCTGCGCGGGGAACGGATTGTCGGAGCGCGACGGCGAGCTGACAGGACGGGACTGCTGCTGGACGGCCACGCGGACCATCTCTTCCGGTTCTTCGGGTGGCGGGGATGCGAACTGGTACTCGGCTGTCTCGTCATCAACCTCTTCGTCGTTGTCATCGGGTTGTTCCGGGACATCGTCCATCGCCTCGTCGCCTTCGTCCCAGACTTCATCCGGTCCGGCGTCGGCCATCCCATCCTCTGCGGCCTCCTCATCCATCTCGTGAGCCAGGGCGTCGAGTTCGGCGGCGGCCGTGCTGATCCTGCCGATCAGCGTATCGATCTCGGCAGTGCGCACCATAGACCCATGGCCCGGGTGGCGGGCGGTCAGGTTCTCTCGGCGTCGAGAGTAACTTTCGTAAGTCATCAGCGTATTCCTGCGGTCATGAGGCTAGGCCAGCATCGACTGGATGATATCGGCGGGGAGACCGTCGGAGGGGGTCGAAAGCGGACCGATATCCGCGACATCCATCGCGCTGTCGTCGCTGTCGAGGAAGGCCACGACTTCCGAAACCAGCGCATCGTCGTCGTCCGCGGCCAGGATGTCGGCCTGGATCAGGATGGAGTCCGAATAGACATGGCCGCCCACGTGAGCGGTGTCGCCCATGCCATCGTAGTCCTTGATGGAAGCGACGTTGACCAGGGCATTCGAGCCGGTGCTGACATCCCATTCGGTTGCAGCCTGGCCATCCAGCAGGGCAGCCTTCTGGATGGCCACGTAGTCGGCGTCCCCCAGAACATTGGTCTGCGAGACATAGCGCATGTCGTAGATGTTGCCCGACACATAGAGGACCTTGAGCATGGACTGGCCCTCGAAGAGTTCGTCCTGCCCGAAGCCGGCCGGCATGGCGTAGTTGCCCGCATCAAGCCGCGCCATGGTTTCGCTGTAGTGAGCGGGCAAGGTGTCGCCGAACTCGGTGGGCCCGACATTGTGGATGCTTGCCTGGTTCCAGAGCAGGTTGCCGCTGGTCGACAATAGGCCGTCGCCCGCTGTCCCGCTGTTGCCGAGCAACTCAACAGTATCGTTGTCGTACAGGATGTTGTTCTGCACGATGATGTTTACGTCGTAGAGATTTCCACCCACCAGGATCAGATCGTAGTAGAGCCCGATATTGGCGAAGCTGACGGAGTTCAGGCCGACATTTTCACCGCTGGTGATGATCGTCTCGTTGCCCGTCGAGCACAGGACGCTGATGTCCTGGTCGGACATGAAGGTGAACTGGCTCATCCACTCGATGAACACCATGTCGCCGGTGACCACCGAGACCTGCCAGTTGAGCGGCATCACGCCCGGATTGGCCGCGGCCGCGTCGCCACTGGCGTCGAGCACCTCCTGGATGAAGCTGGCGCTGTTGACTGCTGTCGTCGTGCACAGCGCATTGTCGGCCATTCCAGGAGCAGTGTGGTCGACACTGTCCTCGTCGATATAGGAATTGGTCTGCACGATCAGATTGAGCTGGTGCAGGTCTCCGGCGACGGCAAAGGTTGCCGAAGACAGCCCTGCATTGAAGATTGCTGCTTCATTGACCAGCAGGTTTCCGCCGGCATTCAGCTCGACCGAGCCGCCATGATCTTCGCCGGTGTAGCTGGTGTGGACGGTAGTAGCCGCATCGGCATCGCCGGTTTCCTCGGCCTCATCCTCAAGCACGTCGCTCCAGTGCGCTGGCAATGCGTCCGCCAGGCTGGGCGCTTCATCGGTGGCGAGGCCGTTCACATAGGTCCCCTCCAGCGTTTCGACAGCCTCGAAGCTCACTGGAGCAGAGGAGCCGCTGTTCCCGACAAAGGCGTTGATCTGCTCGATAACCAGCGGCACGTCGGTCTGGCTGTTGATCAGAGCTGCATCGGCTACCGGGCCATAGATTGCCTGCGCAGCCGCTTGCAGGCCGGTAAGGCCAGTATCGGCGCCCGAGACAAAGGTAATGGGACCATCGTACTGGCCCATCACGACGATGTCGTTGTCGGACAAGATCACTGATTGAACGAAAACGGCGATAACGGATCCGGGCTCCGGTCCGATCAATGGCGCAGGCGGCCCGTCGAGGGCTGGAACATCCGGCCCTGCCGGCAGCTGCGGGGCGGCAGGGGCAAGCCCGTCGGGAACCGATAGCATCCAGGAGGGAATCTCAAAGGGTGCGTCGCCACGGATAGGCCAGGTCGGAGGCAGGTAGTCGAAGCCGGGTTGATAGGCGTCAAGTGCATAGTTCTGCGCGAAATCTGCCGCAATCTGCACCAGGGCTGGATCGACGAATGTATCGAAAAGCTCTGCTTCGATCTGCTCGAAGTCCTGTCGCATCCGCATATCTTCGACCGCCATCTCAAAATAGCCGACGAAGTGGGCGAGAATTTCAGTTGCTGGGTCACTGGGAAAGAACACTGGCTGCCCTCCAGGTACGGCACCAGGAGCGAAGTCACTCACGGCGTCGAGAAATGTTGGTCTGCGCGAAGGGCTCCGCGCAGACCAGGCTTTGCATGGGATGTGCTTTATGCGTCGTCGTTGCTGGAGTCGTTGCCCATCGAGTTGTTGCCGCCCACGACAGTCGCATCGACTGCGTTCTGCTGGAGGTTGGCACCCAGGACGACTTCCATGTTGAAGGCGTTGGCCGAGACATGGGCGCTGCCGTCGACACCGTTGCTGCCGGTAGCGTCGTCACCACCGCTGCCACTCACGCTGTTGCCGTTGGCCTGCAGGTTGCCGCCGGCAGTTGCGTAGGCGTCGAAATATGCGCCGCCGTTGTTCTGCTGGACGTTCTGCAGGGAGTCGTTGTCGATGATGTCGGCGACCTGGTTGATGGCGAAGCCGGTATCAGCACCGTCACCCGAAAACGCGCTGTTGAAGACGTTCTCGAAGTTCACGTCATCACCGGGATCGAACTCGAGCGTCCCGCTGTTGATGAACAGGTTGTCCATCGTGGCCGTGCCGACATCGAGGTCGGCGAAGTCGTCGTCGGAGTTGTAGGAGTCGGTAGTGGTGTTCAGCGCGTCGCTGATAGCCACGTCGATATCGGCATCGAGGTTGGTTGAGTTGTCGTTGCCGGAGTCGTTGACCGAGTTGTTGTTGTTGCTGTCGTTCATCGAGTTGTTGGACTTGTCGTTGGCAACATCTTCGATGTCTACATCAAGATCGGTCGAGTTGTCGTTGTTGGAGTCGTTCATCGACTTGTCGTTCGCGACATCTTCGACGTCCACATCAAGATCGGTCGAGTTGTCGTTGTTGGAGTCGTTCATCGACTTGTCGTTGGCCACATCGTCAATGTCAGCCGTCAAGTTGGTATTGGTGGACTGATTGCGGTTGTCGTTACCGCTGTCGGCCACGTCAACCGAGTTGTCGTTGTTCGAGTTGGTGTTCGACTTGTCGTTGCCTACGTCCTGGATCGTCGCGTCAACGTCGGTCGAATTGTCGTTGTTCGAGTTCGACTTGTCGTTGGCAACGTCCTGGACCGTCGCGTCCAGATCGGTCGAATTGTCGTTGTTGGAATTCGAACCAGAGTTGTCGGTAAATGCGCCACTGTTGCTGAAGTCATTAGCCATGATGTCTCTCCTGTTTGATCCAGCAGAAAAAACCAACAACCTCGCTCATCTTAAATGAGGTCGAAATGGAGTTCTGCTACGAGAGGCGAACTACAAGATACAATTTGTCCAAGGAATACTTCGGATCTTCGCTAATCGATACGAGGTGCGTAGAACGGGTATTACCTAGACTTTGAATCGCCTCGCCTGAATTTGGTTTGTTCAGGTGGGCAGATATTGAGTTCAATCCCCGGGGCGCAACAGACGGCAAATCGATCCGGAACGATTGATCAGGCGCTCGCCGCTTTGGACCAAATGGGTCGAGTAACCTGACGCCGTCGTAGCTAGATGTAACTAGATCGTTTGAGCCGAAGCGACGCCAAGCCGGGGAAGGGGGCATGGAGGGACAGGGCGCGGAAAGGGCCCTCCGAACGCAGGAAAACTGATCCGGACGCCTTGCCTGTTGGACCTGCTGATCTTCAGCGGCCGATTTTCATCGATCCCCGGGATCACGCTGCTCCCTCAACACTAAGATCATCAAGCGGAAGGATCGGGATTAGTTCTGGAGAGGAAAGAATCACGCTTGAGTCACGCTCGCCGTGTTAACCTCCCTTTAATCATAAGAAGGACTGGCCGTGGTCGTAGTAACTCAGGGATAAGGTGAGGTCCCTCAGCCTCACTGGGGAGTAAACTGATGTGTTAGAACAATCCGAATTCGTGCCGACGCGTCGGGGCGTTTCCGAAGCTAGAGAGGCACAAGCGGGGCATCTGGTTTTTGTGGCTTCGCAACAGGCTGTCTTCCAGTGCCTGTTCCACGCCACGCAGAGGCACTTTCCCTCATTGCAGGTCACTCTTGTCGACCGGATCGAGGTTTCAGATCCTCCCGATCGGTCGACGAAGCTGGTGCTAATCGGCCAGTGGCGGAAGTGGGCTTCGCCTGCCTTCGTCCAGGAATGCCGGCGCCGGTTCCCGGAGGCGGCAATTGGTCTGGTCGTCGAGCACGGCGCTCAGGACATCGATCCGGCCCTGCTTCAGCATCGTCTAATTCGCGGCATCTTGCCCATGACCTTGCCGCTTGATGTCTGGTTGGCGGTCGTGACGCTGATACTGGCAGGAGGAGAGTTCCTCCAGCATCCTGCTCCGGTCACTGATCGGAATCATGTAGTCGAGCATGCGGACGACTGGCCTGACCTTGCAATGCCACCGCAGTCCGATGAGTGGTCAGACCTGCCGCGAGACGTTCGCGCGCTCAGCCAGCCTCGGACGACAGCGGTTGCGGCAGATGTGCACGAGCGAACGGATCCAAGCCTTGATGCGCTGACTGCGCGTGAGCGTCAGGTCTTGACGCTGGTATCGGAAGGCTACCAGAACAAGCTGATCGCCGACCGGATGGCCCTTTCCGAGCATACCGTCAAGGCGCATGTACATAATCTCATCGCCAAGCTGCGGGTAACGAACCGCACCCAGGCCGCAGCCTATCTACATGAGCACGCCCGCGGCATGGGCGGTGGAGAGCGGGCGCAGCCTTGGTCCAACTCGGTGCGATGAGATGGCCAAGATGGACAAGGTTCTCCAGCTCGTTGGTCAGCTCAACTACGTCTGGACCAATACTGAAAGCCTGTTCATCTATCTGATTGCCCATCTCACGGGCACGAACAAAGAGGCGGCTGTCGTCATTTTCCTGACGCTCAACACCACCCGTGCCCGCATCGATCTGCTTGAGCGACTGGCCAAGCTCAAGTCCACGCCACCGCAAACGCGCAGAGCCGTTCTGGACGTCACGGAACGGCTCAAGCAGCAGTCCAAGGTCCGCAACAAATACAATCACTGCATCTATTCGTTCGACGCAAATGGCGAGTTGAGCGGCACCCAACTGATGCGGATTGCGGAATGGGGCGATGACATAAAATACGGCAAGCTCGAAGATCTCGATGAAAAGGAGATGGACAGGATCGAAGCGGCCATAGCGGGTATCACTGCCGTAAACCGCGAAATCTGGAGCTTCATGGCTGAGGGACGTATCACTGTTTAACGGAGGTAAGAGTAACTCCTGATAAGTTTTGCGGGAGTTGTTTAATGTTGCGGTCGTAGAACAAAGCGACGGATACTGCGGCCGGAGGATGAGATGGTGTAAACCGGCAAAAAAAGTTTGGGGGGCGGGATTGCGTGATATTGCCCAGCGCCGAGTAAAGCTGAAACTGTTGGGGGGATGCCGGCTTGTTGTGGACGGTAACCTGGTCCAGGGTGTGCCCGCGAATTTCTTCAGGATCGCAGCGTTTCTCATTTTGTCGAACGAGGACGGCGCCCAGCCGCGGCATCGTCTGAGCTCTCTGTTGTGGTCGGAGTCGGACGGGGCCAAGGCTGCGGCCAACATGCGCCAGGCACTGGCCAGGATACGTCACCTGCAGGACGAGCATAATTTCCGCTTCATCGAGGCGACGTTTTCGACGCTCTACCTGCCTCTGGATGGCAGCGTCGACTGTGATCTGATCGAGCTTGCAGATTGCCTGTCGGGTGCACGCAGTGCCACCCCGGTGCAAATGTGCACCTTGTATGGCGGTGAACTTCTCGCCGATCTCGAACCTGGTGGAGACGGGCTGGAGGATTGGTTGTCCAACCGTCGCGATCAGCTGGCCTCGGACGTCATCAATGCGATAGCTGCCGGGATCCGGCCGGACAGTACGCTTTCGATGGCCGAGCGTGCAACATGTGCGCGTCGGCTGCTGGAAATAGATCCCTACCGCGAGGAAGCCCTTTGGGTCTTGATGCGCGAAGCGGCCGAGCACCGGCACTTGCCCAAACTCAACCGGCTGTACGGCGCCATGTGCGAGGTCCTGGCCGAGGATCTCGGGGTCCGGCCCCAGGAGGAGACGCAGGCTCTTTACGACAGCTTGCTGCAGTCGTTCAAAGCACCTTGATCTGACGCCCCGTTACGCCATCGCGGTGACGATCGCTTCATGCATCGGCTTGGGCTGCCAGTTGCCGTCATAGGGCAGGCCCCGATTGGCCGCATTGCGCTGCGTCCGCAGCCAGGAGTGGGTGTCGTTCAACCCCCAGGTATTGACGCCGATGACGTTGTCGAACTCGAGCACGACATCCAGGTATCGGCGGGTCTCGTCGGCCACGAGCATGTCGCGTTTTTCGATTGATTGAGACTGGCTGGCCTCGGCAACGTCCAGCTCGGTGATGACGACTTTAAGACCCATGCCCGCAATCTCGCGGATCAGGCCATAAACGCCATCGCGATAGATGCTCCCCTTGCGCAGATCGAGGTGAGCCTGCAGACCCACGGCCTCCATGGGCACGCCCCTCGACCGCAACCGCTCGAGCAGGCGCAGAAACACGATGCGGCGTTGGCCTTCGTAGTCCGTGTTGTACTCCAGGCCATACTCGTTGATCATCTTCAGGGAGCGTGGCGCGAATTCGTGCGCAGAGTACAGTGCCCATTCGATGTAATCAGGCCCGTAGGCGCGTAGAAACTGGTTGTTCCGCAAACCGCCGGCTCCGTCATTGGGTTCGATCGGTTCGTTGATCACATCCCATTCGTTGATCCGGCTGCCATAGCGCGTCATCACCTTTCGGATATGCTCGTGAACATGGCTCCAATCGCGCGTGCTGGCGATTTGCCGCGCGGCCCAGGCTGGGACGCTTCTGTGCCAAAGCAGCGTATGGCCGCGCAGGGCCAAGCCGTTGCGTCCGGCAAAATCGGCCAGGCGATCCATCTCGCCGAAGGCGTAGCTGCCTGAAGGAGCCAGGGCGTCCCACTTCATTTCCCATTCGGGTGTGATCGACGCGCAGTCGCGCGCGACAATGGAGCGATAATGGCTGTCCAGCACCTTCGAAGCCTGAACGGCGGCCCCGAAATATCGGCCACGGCTCGACGCAGCCGCGCGAAGTGCCGGCGCTGTTGTCCGGACCGCGGTACCTGGTGATGGTTCGGTTCGACCCGAGCCTGTGGCCCCGGTCTGTGTGCGGTCGACCGTGGTGCAGGAGGACATCTGGCTCGCGGTCAAAGCCGCCGCAGTACCAACGATCATGGCTCGGCGATTCACAATTGCCTCCCGAATCGGATGACGCTTTTTCAGGCATGGAGATACTGAAGGAACGCGTCGGTACCCGCAACTAAACACTACGGGCTAGATCGTTATAACAATAGAATTTCTCGGAAATATTAATCAAACTCAAAACACGAAGAGCGGTGATTGGATCGAAAATCCATCATAATCGCCAATCTTTATTTGTGTTCTATTTGTTTGGAGTGAGGAACATGATCGTTTATGCTAGTATTAAGGGGTTCGTACTCGCCGGGGCGATGGTCACATTCAGTATAGCAGCGCTTGGAGTGGCTCATGCTGAAACCGTCCTGCTTGTTTCTATTGCCGGAGAGGCTTTCGATGGGCCTCCTGCATTCGAGATAGCGGTCGGGGGCAAGGTGATCGGCAGCGGGGTCCTCAGCAATGCGATCGAGACCGCCACCGACGGTCGGTTGTTCACCAAGCCTCGTCCGAATCTGTACCTCGAGCAGTTCACGTTCCACATCCCGGACGATCAAATCCTGCCGGACAAGGACATAAGCATAGCCCTCGCCAACGACAAATTCGCCAATGCCGGCGGCGCTGGCGAAGACGGCATCCGCGACCGCAACCTCTATGTGGACTACATCAGCGTGAATGGCGTCGAAGTGAACTCCGCCGAGATGATCCTGACGCACAAGGGCACGATCCAACTGCTCGACTACCAGGCAGGATTGATGCCGATCTATGAGGCCGGTTACCTGGCAGTCGCCAAGGCACCGGCGGGCGGCTGGACTTCGGCTTTGCAGAGCAAGTCTTCCGCCCAATCGCCCAAACCAGCCTTGGCATCCTCGATGCAGCTCGCACTGGACGGGGGGCAGCGATGACCTCCCATCTTGAAGACGGCTCGGTCCTCCCGCCGCGAAGCAATGTGCTGTCGGCCGATCTTGCGACCCGGCGCATGCCCACTCGGACATCCGGCGGCAAGACCATATGTGTTACCGGCGGCGCCGGCTTTCTCGGATCTCATCTTTGCGAGCGGCTCGTCGCGGAGGGCAACCTGGTAGTGTGCCTGGACAACTTTCACACCGGACGCCGTGAAAACGTCGAGTTGCTGACCCGAAGCAACCGCTTCCACATGGTCGAGCATGATGTGATCGACCCCATGCCAGATGCATTGCCGCGCTTCGACGAAATCTACAATCTCGCGTGCCCCGCGTCGCCGGTGCACTACCAGAGCAATCCTGTGCGAACGGCGCTGATCTGTGCGCAGGGGGCGGCGAACGTGCTCCAGCGGGCCGAACGAGACGGCGCCAGGATCATGCACGCCTCGACCTCCGAGGTGTATGGCGATCCCGATGTTCATCCGCAGTCGGAGAGCTACTTCGGCAACGTCAATACGGTGGGGCCCCGCTCCTGCTACGACGAAGGCAAGCGCTTCGCCGAGACGCTGTTCACCGACTATGGACGGCAGGCGGGCCTGACCGTCAAGATCGTCCGGATCTTCAATACCTATGGCCCGCGCATGCAGCCCGACGATGGACGCGTCGTGTCCAACTTTGTGCTGCAGGCTCTGCGTGGTGCCGACATCACGGTCTTCGGTGACGGTTCGCAGACGCGTTCCTTCTGCTTTGTCGATGATCTGATCGAAGGCTTCATCCGCCTCATGGCCTCGGGCGAAGAGGTGAAGGGACCCGTCAATATCGGTAATCCCGCCGAAATCACGGTTGGGGAGCTGGCGACTGCCGTTGTTCACCTGACCGGCTCGCGCTCCAAGATCGTCTACCGGGTACTTCCCATAGATGATCCCCGCCGCCGCCGCCCCGACATCACCCTGGCGCAGCGGCTGCTGAACTGGTCGCCGACCGTGCCGCTGGCAGAAGGGCTGGAGCGCACCATTCGTCATTTCAGCGACCTGGTTCCCAAACAGAAGGCGCCCCCAATGCCACGGATCAGGCTGGCCACATCGGCCCATTATGCCTCGCTCTAGACCTCCTAAGCTGTTGTAGAAAGTGTGTTCCATGCGCCTCATCATCATTGGATCCGGCTATGTCGGACTGGTGTCCGGTACGTGTCTTGCCGAACTCGGGCACGATGTTCTGTGTGTGGACTGCGACCGCACCAAGATAGCCAACCTGCGGGCAGGGCGGTTGCCCATCTTTGAGCCCAAGCTGGCGGAGATGGTGGCCCGCAATCTGCGAAACGGCAGACTGCATTTTGCGGAGACCCTGCCGACTATCGGCCTCGAGACTGCTGCCGTCATCATAGCGGTGGGCACGCCACCGCTACCGAATGGCAGTGCTGATCTGAGCGCTATCCTGGCTGCAGCCAGGGACATTGCGGGCAAAGCGACGCACAATGTCCTGGTTGCAATAAAGTCGACGGTTCCTGTGGCGACTGGCGACCTGGTCGAAGCCGTCATGATCGGCGAGCGCCCTGATCTTTCGATCATGGTCGCGTCGAATCCGGAATTCCTGCGCGAAGGCAGCGCCATCGACGACTTCATGGGCGCCGACAGGATTGTCGTCGGTACAAATTCTGATGCAGCGCAGAAAATTCTGAAAGCGGTCTATGCACCCTTGAGCCTCAAGGGCATCCCGATCGTGTGCGTCGACCGCCGCGGGTCCGAGTTGATCAAATACGCCGCCAACGCCTTTCTGGCCACCAAGATCGCCTTCATCAATGAGATCGCCGACTTCTGCGAGGCGATCGACGCCGACATCGATCAGGTCGCTGCCGGCGTCGGGCTGGATCGCCGCATCGGCTCGGCCTTCCTGCAGGCTGGCCCCGGCTATGGGGGCTCCTGCTTTCCCAAGGATACCTCGGCCCTGCTGACTAGCGCGCAGGATCATGCGGTCAATCTGCGTCTCGTAGAAACGACGATCGCCTCCAATGAGGCGCGCAGGCGCGGGCTTGGCCAACGCGTCACGGCCGCCCTGGGTGGCAGCGTCGCCGGTCGAACCATTTCCGTGCTGGGCATCACCTTCAAGCCCAACACAGACGACACGCGTGATGCCCCCGGGCTTGCGTTAGCCGCGGCACTCCAGAGTGGCGGTGCGCGGCTGCGCGTTTTCGATCCGAAGGGCATGAGCATGGCGCAACCGCAACTGCAGAAGGCCTTCTTCGCCGAAGATGCCTACCAGTGTGCGCAGGGCAGCGACTGCATCGTCCTGGCAACGCACTGGGCGGAGTTTGCGAGCCTGGATCCCGTCCGGCTCGCACAACTGGTGAAGCGGCGCGTCCTGGTCGACCTGCGCAATGGCCTCGACGCCGAGGCGTTCTCTGATGCCGGCTTTGTGGTCCATGGCATCGGCCGTCGCCGCCGCCTCCCCAAGGTGCGGTCGACGCCCGTCGTGATCACGCGCCGCCGCATGATCGACAGGCGTCAGTCAGCAACGCATCTGCTCAATGGCTCTGGCGCCGGCCTGCCGCCGCCCGAGCACAACGGCCTTCCGCGCTGATCGAGGATGTAGGAAACTTGGGGGGACGGCATGTACGAGCCGAGCGACGCGATGGCCTTGATTGTCTTGGGCATGTTTTGCGCCACGCAAATTGCCTACTTCCTGTCGCTCACGCTCGACATCTATTTTTTCTCCCGGCCGATCAACTGGGTCGACCCCGAAGAGGCCAGGGCGCTGGATCCCAAGGACTACCCCCATATCGTGCTGTTCTATCCGGTGCTGCGCGAACTGGAGGCCACCATGCGCACCACGTTCGTCTCCATTGGCCACATCGAATACCCACGCGGCAAGTTCAGCGTGGTCGCCATTCCCAATGCGGATGATGTTGAAACGGTCGCGGCGCTGCGCCGGCTCCAACGCGAGTTTCCGTTCCTGCAGATTATCGAAGTGCCGCACACACGGCACAAATCCTGGAACGTGGTCTGGGACTCCTGGCAACGCACGCCCAAGGCTTATTGGTGGCACAAGGGCAAGTATGCCCGTGACCGCAACCTGCCACCCAAGAAAACGCGGCAACTGATCTACGCCTTCTACCAGATTGCGCAGAGTTCGCTCACGCATGAGGACTTTCTGGTGAACTATATCGATGCCGACAGTTGTCCCCCAAGCGACCATTTTCTTGCTGCGGCCGCAGGAATGCAGCATTACGATGTTCTGCAGGCGCAGAATATTGCAGGAAACCTCAATGCCAGCATGGCATCGAGCTGGCATGCATTCGACCATATGGCCTGGGACGGCCTCAAATATCCGCACCTGTCAGCCGACGGGAAGCACCCCTACTGGGTCCTGGGCAAGGGCCTTTATTTCCGGGCGTCGGATCTCCTGGCCCTGGGTGGCTTCCACCCCTGGATAACCATCGAGGACCCCGAAGTCGGCATGCGCTTCTGGACCAACGGCAAGCGTCTCGGCATCATTGCAAATCCGCTGATCGAGGAAGTGCCTCTTACCTTTGCGCACGGCATTACCCAACGCAAACGCTGGGTTGCCGGGTTTTTCCAAAGCCTTGCCACGCCCCTCGCGTCCATGGGCATGCGACGGCGCGACCGGTTCAAGGCCTGGCTCAACTTCCTGCCGTGCCTTTCCCTCTCGCTCAACTCGATCGGTACGCCCCTCGGTATCTGGGCCTTCCTGAGCTTCCTGTCTGGAAACAGCCAGGTGCCGGACTGGGTCCTCTGGCTGGCCGTGGTCAACCTGGTGCTTTTCGGCATGTCGATGACGCGGCTTTACGTCCGCACCTGGCAGCGCACGGCTATGGTCCTGAGCCGGCGTCGCGATCGCATCTGGTATCTTCTGCGGGTCAATCCGGTGTTCGTCATGGTCTGGTGGCTGATCTGGCTGATCCCCCTGTGGATCGGATTCCGCATGTTCCTGCGCGACGAGGGTCTGGTCTGGGAACGGACCGAGAAGAGCGACGCCAACCACAAGCTGGTGCGCGCGACCCGCATCCGCAAACAGACGTCCCCCGAAAAGGTGCTTGCAGGCGTGTCCATGGAGCTGGCAGGCCGCACCGCCGTCGTTCAGGCCAATCACATGCGTATCGAGTAAGGAGTGCTGCGAGATGTCAAAAGGTCATGTTCTTGTCACCGGAGGGGCCGGATTCATCGGCTCTCATCTGGTGGATTCCCTGCTGGCGCGAGGGTTCGAGGTTACCGTGCTCGACTGCTTGCTGGATCAGGTGCATGGGGCCGGCGAGTGCGATTCCGACGGGTGGCCGATCTATCTCAATCCTGAGGTAAGGCGCATCCGCGGCAATATTCTCGACGACGGCGTGTTCGAGAAAGCGCTGGTCGGGGTGACGCATCTGGCCCATCTCGCCGCGTCGGTGGGTGTCGGGCAGAGCATGACCAACATCGTCGACTATACCCGCAACAACACCATGGCCGCGGCCATCATGCTGGAGGTGCTGTCGCGCACCGGTCATTCGGTCGAGCGGATGGCGGTCGCATCTTCAATGTCGATCTACGGGGAGGGGGAGTATCGGCATCCCCACACCGGAAAGCGCGGCGCGCCGGCCCTTCGTGGCAATGACCAGCTGAAGGCTCATTCCTGGGAAGTCATGGAAGAAGGCGTTCCGCTAATCCCCGTCCCGACCAGCGAGGACAAGCTGCTTCAGCCCGCCTCCATCTATGCCATCAACAAGCGCGACCATGAGGACATGTTCCTGGCCGTCGGACGGGCGCTGCGCATTCCCACGGTGGCCTTGCGTCTCTTCAACGCCTATGGCTCGCGCCAGGCGCTGAGCAATCCCTATACGGGCGTCGCCGCCATCTTCATCTCCCGCCTGCTGAACGATCAGGCGCCGCTGGTATTCGAGGACGGCGAGCAGATGCGCGACTTCGTGCACGTGCTCGATGTGGCCAATGCCTTTGCCACCGTTCTGGAAAGCGATGCGCAGGTATGGGAGGCCTGCAATGTCGGCAGCGGTCAGGCCATGACGGTCAATGCCATCGCACAAACGCTGGCCCGTCTGCTGCACAAGAATATCGCACCCAAAATTCTCAACCAGTACCGCGTCGGCGATATCCGGCACTGCTTCGCCGATATCGGCAAGCTCGAACGGCTGTTCGGCATCAGGCCCAGGCAGCAGTTCGAGCCGGGCATGGACCAGCTCATCGACTGGGTGCAAACCGTCCGCACGCCCGAAGATCGTTCATCCCATTCCATGCGCGAACTTGCGCAGCACGGACTGGTACTATGACCCCGCATCTCGCTGCGGCTGGCGCAGCAGAGGGTCACCAGAGAACGGCATAGACGATCCCGCCGAGGCCAAGAACAATGACCCAGGCCAGAACGGCAAATCCTGTGATCACCCATGCACGCGCCATGATCCCTCACGGGATAATTATGGACAGGGCGCTGCTCGCCGCACAGGTGATAGTTCGGTCTAGATCGAGGGGCCGGAAGGTGGGCGCCAATGCGGGATCCACAGGAGCGGCAACCTGGTCGCGGCCTTGTCCCGCTCGCTTTGGCATTCGTCGCGGTGAGGTGCCCTCAGGGAGGCTGTTTCTGCACCTAGTCGGCCACTGTCCGCAGTTCCTGCCATACATCTTGGACGGTTTGCGTATATTGGACCACGTCCTCGATCCCCAGGGACTGGCATACGTCAGGTTCGGCCAGTTGACCGGTGGCCGAGAGCAACGAGAAGGTGGCGATGACCTTGTTGCTCGAGGCACTGATGACGGCTTCCCGCGCCGAGCTCAGTTCCGCCTGCGAGTTGAGAACGTCGAGCGTGGTGCGGGTGCCCAGGTCGCGTTCCTGGATAACGCCTTCGAGCACGACCTGGCCGGCCGAGACGGCCGAACTGGCAGCCGCGATCTGTGCATCTGCGCTCTGGATGCCGGCCCAGGCCGAAATGACAGCTTCGCGGATCTGGTCATAGGCTGACATTGCATCCACCTCCGAGCGGATCTGCTCGAGATTGGCCTGCCGGACGCCTGATCCAAGGGCCCCGCCAGCATAGATGGGAACGGTGATGGTGAAGCCGATGCTGCCGCTGATGCCGTCGGTGGGAGCTCCGCTCGGCCCCGTCCAGCGCGTGCCGACCTGCCCCGTCACCGAGGCGGTGGGCCCGAACGCGGCCTGCGCCGCATCGGTGCCAGCCTGCGCTGCACGAATGGCGGCCTTGGCAATCAGAATGGCTGGGTGGTTGGACTCGGCTTGAGCAATCGCTGCTTCGATGCTTGGCGGGATCAGGCGAGCATAACCGTGCCCGGCCCCCAGCCTGGCTGGCGCCGCGCCGACATAGCGCTGAAAGGTGGCCTCACTGACCTGGAGAGAGTTGACCGCAGCCTGATATGCCGACCGCCCCTGCGCCAGCCTGGCTTCGGCCTGAGCAACATCGATGCGGGTGCCCTCGCCTGCTTCCAGCCGCTCCTCTGCGGACTGCAACTGCGCCTGGAAAAAACCCAGACTCTCCTGACGTAGCGCCACCAGCTGCCGGTCGCTCAAAACCGCCATATAGGCCTGGACGACCGAGAGCAGAATGTTCTGCGCCGTGTTGCGGATCTGGTGCCGCGCGATCTCGGCAACGGCACGCGCCGCTTCGATCTGCGCATCGGTTCGAAAATTGTCGAAGACGGTCTGGTTGTACTGCAATCCGGTCGCGAGCGCTTGAGTCTCAGCGAACTGCCCTCCCGCCAGTGACCAGTTGTAACTTCCCGAAACAGAAGCACCGATATTCGGTCGCTTGCCTGAAATCGCCAGAGCGATGTCCTCCGCCGAGGACTTCGCCTGCAGCACTGCAGATCGCAGCTCGGGCGAAAAGGCACAGGCCGCCGTTAGCGCATGGTCCAATGACTGCGCCTGTACGGGCACTGCCATGGTCGACAGCAACAGGGCCGCCCCCATGGCGGGATTTACGTGCGCGCGCATCGGAGCACCCCACAGTCGAATCAAGTTCAGCATAGCCAATACAATGATACGCCAAAAATACTGCTGCAGGCTGACAATCGAGACACAGACGAGCAGCGACAGCGACTTCAGGGACGATTTCCGCTGATCTGTGTCATTTGCGCCAAGTCGCGGACGCTGGTGATGCTGTTGCCGTGCAGCAAGCAGGTGGCGCGCTGGCTCTCGAACCGAAACTCTTGGCTACTGCCCGCCAGGCAGCTAGTCTGACGCGACACGAGCACATGGGCTCGCCAATGCGATCTATCCTGATGCGCCCGTCTTTCAGTGTCGCCTCACTCCTTGTTCTGACGGTCTCGTTGCTGTGTGTGCAAACCAGAGCGCAGGAACCGCCTGCGGTCAGCCGTTCCTGCTTTGCCCTCGGGCAACGTCAGGTCTGCATCGACGAAAGCACGTACCGCACCGACGTCTGCACCGCGATCGCCACCTATGCTCGCCACTGGAGCCTGCCGGTCGGGTTCTTTGCCCGGCTCATCTGGCAGGAAAGCCGGTTCGATCCGGCAGCGCTCAGCCCCGCGGGAGCGCAAGGCATCGCACAATTCGTGCCCGGTACCGCACGACTGCGCCGCCTCGTTGATCCGTTCGACCCTGCCGAAGCGCTTGCCCGATCCGCCGAGTATCTCCGCTTTCTCAAGGACAAATTTGGCAATCTCGGTCTTGCCGCTGCAGCTTACAACGGCGGTGAAGGCCGCATCGGCCGCTATGTCGCTGGTGGCGGCGGTACTCTGCCGCTCGAAACGCGTAGCTACGTCCTGATCGTGACCGGGCATGGGGTGGATCGATGGCTCACCGATCCACCCGCCGATGTGGACTACACGCTCGACCCCAACTCTGATTTCGAAGCCGCCTGCCTCGACATGGCGCGCGCTGTCCAGACCCCCGACTTCACCACTAGCCCTGCCGAATGGCAGCCCTGGGGGGTGCTGATTGCCCAGACCGCATCTGCCGACCTTGCCCGCATGCGCTTCGATCGGGCAGTGGCACAGTTCGAAGATGTGCTGGGCGGTGAACAGCTCATGCTGATCACCGTACGCAATCCGAACTTCGGTGGCCGACTGCGATTTTCCGCTATGGTCGGGCGGCAGAGCCGCGCCGAGGCCGACGGCCTATGCGACGAGTTACTGGCCGCCGGGGGCAACTGCATCGTTCAAAAGAACGAAAGCGCCAGGTAGGCTCATCATTCGGCGATGCCAACGCACCCGGCCTGGCCGCACCGCCCTTTATGAGGCGCAGACATTGGTCATGAAAAAGAGTTGCCGCTACATCCGAAGATCCGCGTGATACCAGAGCTGAATCGCAGGGCGCGGGCCGCAGCTCAACGCAACAGCCACCTGAAGGCACGGCGCAATTCCTTGACTCCGTTGGCAGGGTACCAGCGGCCGTGCGCCAGAATGATCCGCTCGGGAGCCCACGAAATCATCTGCTCGACGGCCTGCCGCAACTGCTGCCGCTGGCTTCTGAAGGTTAGTCGCATATCTCGTGGCATCTGTCCGTCCGGATCAGACACGCCCCCCAGTTTCGTCAGTACCCGACCAACGAAGCCCAGCTTATGCGGCTCGAAATTCTCGATCAGGTCGGTCAGGACCAATGTTCGGCTCGGGCGATGGAAGAACTCCACCTCCGTCATGAAATCGCCGGCGAGCGGCAGCGTGGCGATATCCTCGTCCCATGGATAGCGTCCCGCCTTGTCGAGCAGGACATGCTCGAAGTTGATCCGGCCACCGGAGCGCTCCGGAATGCCGCGAGCCAGGTAAACGATGGCGCTCGGGAAGGCGTCGCGCCATTCCGGAATCCACCAGTAATGGATCTTGTTCGGGCCGATGATCCACTTCGGCGTGCCGATAGCTTCAACTTCCGCGCGCAATTCTTCGGTCAGAGGTGTCGGGGAATGGATCAGCAGATCCCCGGCACCGACGCGGACTATCGTCATCCGGGTCGGGAACTTCATCTGGGCCAGTGGCGGGCCGAAATCGATGGCCGGGCCGTCGACGATCCAGACCGAGTCGCAGACGGGTTTGAGCGTGTTGACGGGCGGGTATGTGTTGGAATGCGCCATTCCAGAAGGTAATCAACACGGCAACCGCTCGTCCAGCACTCTTGCAGCCTCCTGGGCAGCCACCCGCGGCTTCCTCCCGTCGCTCGCGCCGTCGTTCGACGCGAGGCTAGTTGGCAGGTGATGCAGGAAGTCGCGGCGGCGGCATGCCCTTCGCTGCGGGACCGACCAGTTCGATCTTGTTGGTCCAGATATAACCGTTGAACCCTCCCGGCACCCTCGCCAGAGTTTGGAGATCGTCGATGCCGGCGGTCCCTGGATCACCGGCACCATAGGGGCCAAGCAGGATGATCTCGCTGCCCACGCTTGCCAGCCGCTGCTGCAGCAGATTGGGCCAGCCCCAGACATAGGGTGCGATATTGATGGGAATCATCACCTTGGTCTGTCGACAGGCCTCAGGCACAAAGCCGGTCCACCCGAGCCCCATATAGGCCAGCAGGCACTCCAAAAGCCCGCGTCGCGACCACACATGCAGGCCGTCTATCTGTTCAGCGGCACGAAAGGTCGGTTCATCCCCGCCATAGGCGCCCCAGATCGCGCGGCGCCACTCCGGGTGCTGGCTCAGGAGCGCAGCCAGCATGTCGCCTTCGCGTCGCTCCCGGCTTTTGAAGTTGACGAGGAAGCGCCGGTCGGGAAAGGCTTCGAGAACCTCCTTCAGCTCCGGCATCATTCCCAGGCCAGCGCCGCGAAGCGGGTAGGTCTGCCCGCCATCGGCAGTATATCCAAATCCAATGTCCAGCGCCTTGAGCTCGGCCATCGAGTGGGACCGTGTTTCACCGGTACCTTCCGTCCGGCAGTCTACCGTCCAGTCGTGCATGACGGCGAACTGGCCGTCCGTGGTGGGATGGACATCGAGCTCGACAATATCTGCTCCTGCGGCGAAGGCGAAATTTATCGAAGCGATCGTGTTTTCAAGCAGGCCATGGGTAGGTGGAAAGATGCGTTCCGCCGTACAGGTGTCATTGTTCAAGTTCCCGCGGTCATAGGTCTGATGCACCCCACGATGGGCAATCAGGCGCAACTCAGGGTTTTGAAGCGGAGGGGCGCGCCAGCCTGCGTTGTAGAGGTAGACTCCGGCCACGACGGCAACGATGCCACATGATATCCAGTATCGCCGTCTCACAGTCCCCTCGTCGCAATGGGAGAGAAAGCACCTGTTGCGGCCGCTCAAGGCGAGTTTGTGGCATCCGGGAACCGGTGTTTCAATCCTCTGGTGACTGCTGCAGAGCTGTTGCCGGTCACCTTCGCGCAATTCAGGCATCGCCGGGCTTCGTTACGAGTGTCCGCTCGGAGTTGGGTGTGACTGAAACCGCTTACGCAGTCGGATACAACCCGCTCCCGGCATTCAATGCTGCGTTTCTCGACATCACCGGCCAAACGCCATCGGCGTACAGCGCGCAGGTGCGCACGGCGTGGCTCTCTGTCTCGCCGGCCGGAACGGCAGCCGAAGTGTGAGCTGCCGTTGCGCATAATCATTGCCCGCGGCGCATAACAATTGCCGCTTTCGCTCCGCGCAGCATCTCGGCATAAGGCTCCGCCTGCGCGCGGGGGAAGACATGACGCATCGTTGGGCGTTCGCATCCGAGGCGGACAAGGTCATCAGGGGGTTCGACGCAAAGGGCCGCATCGAGGTGGACGATGAACCCTATCGCGGGATCATGGAACACCAGGCAGTGCTACCGGGCCTTTCTCTCTTCCGGGGACTGGGAGTTTCCGAGAATGCCTACAGCCTCACGGTGCAGGGAGAGATGCCGTCCGACAACCTGATTCTGGGATGCCTGCTGGGCGGCAGCGGCACCCTTGAGGCCGAGGGCAACGATGACCTGACATGGCGGCAGACCGACCAACTTTACGCTGTGAGCCTGTCGCAGCGGCAGATCAGCTACCACATGCAACCGGGCCAGCCATTCAACGCTCTGGCACTCATGCTGAAGCCCGAGGCGCTCGACGTCCTGGCCAGCGACGGCGGACTGCCCGAACTGGTGGAGCAATGCCTGCGGGCGCAGGCGGATCCGGTGGCGCTGATGCGCCCGCTGAGCGGACAGGCGCGGCAGACTGCGCATGACCTACTGTACCCGGTCTATCAGGGCCGGATGGGCGAGCTCTATCGGCAGGCGAAGGCGCTGCAACTGCTGGCCCTGCAACTGGACGGGGTCGGCGAGATGGAGGTTGCACGGCAAGAGTCGGTTTCGAGCCGGGAGATGCTGCGTCTGCGCGAAGCGCGCGAGCGGCTGCTCGCCGACCTGACCTCGCCACCCGATCTGGCGGAACTGGCCGCCAGCGTCGGCCTCAGCCCAAAGCGGCTTAATCTGGGGTTTCGAGCGGCGTTCGGCACGACCGTCTTCGACTATCTCGCCGAGGCCCGCTTGCAAATGGCCCGGAACATGCTCGAAGAGGGACTGGATATGCCGCTTAAGGCGCTCGCCTGGCAGATCGGCTACAGCCAGGCCAGCAACTTCATCAATGCGTTTCGTCGCCGCTTCGGTGTTTCCCCGGGGGCCTATCGCAACGGGCGCGGCGACCGGCGCGGCTGATTATGCGCTGCGGCTCGTGTTATGCGCCCGCTGCCCGACGGTTGAACCCACTCCCACCTCTCCCCTACACGCCAAGCGGGTGCCCAGCGCGCCCTGGAATTGTGCAGTGGGAGACATTTATGGTTCGTCCGTTCGGAATTTTGCACCGCAGGCGCAGCGGCGGGCGCCTGGTGATTGCGGCCGGATTGCTGGTCACCACGGCGCTGGTCGGCATGCCGGAGGCGCGGGCGGCGGGGGAACTGAGCGAAATCTCGGCCGACTGGGAGGACTTTGCCCTGGTCCAGGCGTTCGGCGTCAGCGGTGATGGCAGCCGCGTCGTCGGCTGGGGCTTCGATTACGTCGCCGGAGGCTGGCGGCCGGCTCTAGCTACGCCGGAGGGGCTGATCCGGCTTGCTACATTGGGTGGTGTCGGTGAGGTCTCTGCCATCAGTGGCAACGGCGCCCACATGGTCGGCTACGTCGAGAGCGGCAATGGCTCTGGCGTCACTCTCGCAGCACTCTGGAATGCGACCGGTGCGTTGACGGCGCTTGGCACCCTCAATCCTACCTCAGAAAGATCCTTTAGCCGGGCCCGAGATGTTTCGGGCGACGGTACGCGAGCGGTTGGCAGGAGCGTCAATAACGGGTCGGTCCGTGGCTTTGTCTGGGTCGAAGGAGCGAACGGCGGGGTCGATGGCAATCGGCAAATGTACCAGCTGCCGGGGCTGCCGGTGGCCGGCCGGCACGAGGGGCGCGCTATTTCGGACGACGGCATGTTCGCCGTGGGATTTAGTAGTGGCGAGGCCCATACTGGAAGGGCCGTCCGCTGGGACCTCTCGACAATCGCCGACAACGGGGTCGCTGGCATCATCGACCTGGGTTCGTTCACTGGTATGGGCGGGGGCTCCGACGCCTATGATGTCTCGGCCGATGGTCGCGTCGTGGTGGGTGAGGCCAGCGATCCCGACGGGCGGAGGCGCGCCTTCCGCTGGGTCGAGGGCGCTACCGGCGGCGTTGCCGCAAATGTCCAGATGTACGATCTCGGCACATTGGGCGGGGACGAGTCTTGGGCACAGGCGGTGTCGCGCAACGGCAACTGGGTCGTCGGAACTTCGACCGCCGATGAAGGCTTTATGGCGTTCCGGTGGTCGGAGACGGACGGCATGGAATCGGTCGCGGCGTGGCTGGCGCGTCATGGGGTAGATGTCGGAGACGTGGGGCTGTTGAACGCCACCAGCATCTCAGACGATGGCAACGTCATAGTTGGCGACAATAGCAGGAATCGCGCCTTCATCGCCCGCGTTGCGCCCGAACCGGGCCCTGGTCCTGGTGATGGTCCTGGCCCTGGTCCGGGTCCCGGGCCGGTGACCGGTCTGATGGACGTGGCGGAGTATCAGCAGACACTGTTCTCGACCACCCAGATCGCCCATGCCGGCGAATTCCTCACCTGGCTGCCGATGAACGGTGCGCATCACCGCCCGCTGATGCAGCAGGGGAGCCTCGAGGATGGCCATTGTGCCTGGGCCACGGGCGACTTTGGCGTGCATGGCGGCAGCGAGACCGCACTGGGCCTGGCGGAGGCCGGCGCCTGCGTCGAGCTGTTTGGCGGCACGGTGAAGGCCGGGCTCGGCTTTGGCACGAGCCATTCCTGGCAGAACCTGGCGTTGGGCGGCTCGAGCCGGCTCAGCGGCCAATATGTGCTGGGCGAGGTGGACTGGCAGCCTGACGGGTCGCCGCTGCTGCTGTCGGTCACCGCCATGCTGGGCGGCTGGCAGGCCAACCTGCATCGCGGCTACAGCAACGGGGCAGCCACCGCCTATTCGGATGGCACCACCGGCATCGGGGCCGGCGTGGTCCGGCTGCGGGCGGACTGGCTCGAGGCGGCCAGCTTTGGCAACACCACCATCAATCCCTGGGCATCGGTGACATTCGGGCGTCAGCACATCGCCGCCTTTACCGAAAGTGGTGGACCTTTCCCCGCCCATTTCGACGCCCAGACGCTGGGCATGACCGAAGTGCGGCTCGGGCTGGCTGCCGTCAGCACGCTGTCGACCCAGACCACGCTGACCACCAGCCTGGAGCTGGCGCATCGGAGCGGCGATGCCCCCAAGGCCAGTGGCGCGGTGGCAGGCCTGTTCGACTTCAGCCTGGGTGGCGGGACGCAGAGTTCGACCTGGCTGCGGGCCGGCCTCGAGCTGGACCATCATCTCAACGACAGCACGGCGCTGTCGGCCTCAATCCATGCCGCCACCAATGGGCGCGATCCTTCGGTGTCGGGCTCGGTCGGGGTCAAGGTCGCGTTCTAGTTGCCGGTGTACAGATCCGGCGCAGCGGAGAACCACCGCTGCGTCGGCTCACCCTGCCACAGCATCAGCGGCGGGAACCTCCATGGCGACAACTGCTGCTCCGCCATATCAGTCCTGATGAAACAGCAGTATGGCAGTGCAATGGAGGCCCTGCATGTATTAGGATTGCCGTCTGGCCCGGAGGTATGATGCACGCAGAATGGCTGTTTTCCAGCGGCAATTGCGTCGTTGCTCATCGCTTTGACGAAAGGCAGCGCGCTGCTTTCCGTCGCGAAACGACACGAGCATATCTCGAGGAAAAGCCGGTTTTTCCAGGAATCTGGCTCTATCGCGGAGAGGCCACTGCGCGGAGCCAGTTCTCCATGGAGGTGGAAGGCGGCGAGCCCGACAAAGGGCGGATGATCCTTGGATCCATGCTGACAGGTCGCGGCACCGTGGCGCTTGAAGGCTGTGATGAGCGCAACTGGCGGGAGGAGGGGCGCGTCTATTCCCTGTCCCCGATCGAACGGCGCACGCGTTACGACATCGCATCCGAGGTGGGCTGGAGCACCGTCGCCGTGCGGTTGGAGGAAGAGGCGCTGGACCTGCTGGCGACGGATGTACGCTTGCCAGCCGTCGTAGCCAGGGCGCTACGCGGACAACTCGACGATCTGGCCGAAATGGCGCCGATGTCGCGGCCGATCCGCACCACCAGTGGCCTGCTGCTGCGATCACCCTATGCCGGCTCGATGCGGCTGTTGTTCGAGCAGGCCAAGGTGCTGGAACTACTCGTGCACCTGTTCGATCGCTTCGAGGCGCAGCCGGAAGACGAATTCATGGCCGCGACCGAACTCGCTCGGGTGCGCATGGCGCGGGATCGCCTGTTGAACGACCTGAGGCTGCCGCCAGACCTGGAAACGCTGGCCCAGGACGTGGGGCTTTCGCCCAAGCGGCTCAATCGCGGCTTTCGGAAGCTCTATGGCGCCACGGCCTTCGAGTTCCTTCGCGATGCCCGACTCGACGCAGCACGAGCCGCCCTGGAAGCCGGCTCACCGCTGACGCTGAAGCAGCTTGCCTGGGAGCTGGGCTACGGGCAGGTGACGAACTTCGTCACCGCTTTTCGCCGTCGCTACGGCGTGTCGCCGGGAGCCTATCGCTCGGCTGCTGCTTCGACGCCGGCCGGACGGCGGTCTGCATCTTGACTGGCCGAGCAGGGCATCAACGCGGCCGGGGCACGAAGTTGCGGCCCGAAATGTGCGAGATCACCATATAGCTCATGGCGCCGAGCCCGTAGTAGGACGAGGCGGAGGCCTCCTCGCGCGGGATGATGATCATCTGGTTTTCGCGGCAGGCATGGAGGAACTCGCAGAAGCCGGGGACGACCGCCTCGAGATGGGCTTGCGCGTCGGCCGGCGTCTCGAGCGTGTCGGTGCGATAGGTGGCGAATACGAAATCGGCGTCGAGCGCAGGCAGTTCTTCCCCGCTCATCCGCGCAAACTCACCCTCGGGAATGGCATCGACCCGCTCGGGGAACTGGAACCCGGCATCGCGCAACACCTTGCCCAGCGCACCATAGGTGTGCCAGCTCAGCACCTGCCCATCGACGCCCTGGATGACGTTGACCGAGATATCCTTCGTGTCGATCAGGCGCTTGATCTGCGCCACCTGTCCGTCATAGCGGGCCTTGAGCACAGCCAGTTGATCCTGGGTGCCGGTGATTTCGGCCAGCGCGTCATGCATCCCCAGCTCGCCGCGCTTGCTGTCGTCGAGGACCAGCGTTGGGGCGATGGCTTCGAGCTGTTCCACCGGCGCCGTCTGCCATGGCGTGGTGAGGATCAGGTCGGGCTCCAGCGCTGCAATGGCCTCGACATCGGCAGGCGAATTGCCGACGAACTCGATCTCCGAATTATCGAAGTCGACGCCGGTCAGCACGTCGCTCGAGCGGATGAAGGGCTCGCCCTCCTCGGTAGTCCGGCCGTGGCTGCCGACCGGCATGACGCCCAGTTCGAGCAGCGGCACGGTGATGGCCAGGTCATGCAGCGACACCACACGCAAGGGCGCTGCGGGAATATCGACCACGCGGCCGATGTCGTCGGTGAAGGAGGGCGATTCCTGGGCGAAGGTGGGAAGGGCGAGGGTAAGGGCGAGCAGCAAGGCAGCGGCAGTCACAGCCGCCCTCTTGATGGATGGTGTTCCGGTCATTCTGGTTCGTTCTCCGTTGCTTTCTGGTTGGTGCGGGCCTCAGTTGGCGGATTGCGGTCGAGCCAAGGGCCAGACCGGCGGATGCGGCTGTGGTCTAAGGATCAGGGGAGCGCTGCGCCTCGGCACTCGAGGCGGTGACTTCCTCGAGACACCAGCGCAGTACAGGCTCGCCGCCGCCCTCGGCCACGATTTCGCAATTGCCCTGCACCATGAAGCTTCGGGCCAGCAGACGGATGGCCAGGCGGGCGCCCGGAACATCGGCGGCCAGTGTCAGGGTCGTGCCGTCTGCGGCCTGTTCGGGAATCTCGCCGTGAAGCGGCACGTCCGTGAGGGCGTGCCCCCTGTCGGCCGCCCAGCGCATGGCCGCCAGTTCCGCGACCTGCGCCGGCTCCGGCCGGCCGGAACGGCCCCTGTAGGCGGGCAAGAAGATTTCCCCCTGCTCGAGCGCGGCGAGGAATGCCGGCGCCAATGCGGCGGTCATCCGGCCGTAGCGCTGGCGTTGCGGCATCACCACCAGCGAGGCGGCGAAGCGGCAGCCGCCGATATGGGTGGCCTGGAGGATGTTGAAGCGGCAGGGGTCGGCGATGACGACCAGCGCCTTGTAGGTCGAAAAGCCGTTGCGGGCACAGCAGGCGTCGCGGCGGCTGTCGGTGCAGCAGATGATCGCTGGACGGGTGTCGATGCTGCCCGCAAAAAGGTGGCCATCGACATAGCCGCCGATGGCTGCGATCAGGTCGGCCTCGTCGGCAAAGTCGGCATAGAGATTTTCCGGCAGCGCATGGAGCGTGGGCAGGCTGTCCGGCGCCTCGACCTTGTCGACCAGCGCCACATGCAGGCCGGCTTTGGAGGCTTCATGCAAGGCGTGGGTGAGCTGGGGCGACATGTCGACGGAGTCCCAGCGCGGCGTGCGCCACTTGCCGCGTGGCCAGGCAAGCATGAGGATGCGTTGCGGCGCATCCCCGAGGCCCTCGAGCGGTTCGCCGCGCTCCTGGCAAAGGTCGGTGCAGAAGACGTGCTTGGCCATTGCAGGTTCAGTTGCCGGCGTCGAAGCGGCCCTGCGTCAGCAGCAGCAGTCCGTCGGCGGCGGTTTCGAGCGACTTGAACGTGTAGCCGACCCAGATATCGCGCTCGTACCAGTAGTGGTTACCGGCCTTCACCGCGTCCAGTTCGCGCCAGAAGGGGGCGACCTCGTCCCATTGCGTGGTGAGGAAAGCAATGGTCTGGCCAAAGCGCGGTGCGTAGCTCGAAAGCAGGATGTCGCCATCGAATTCGGGCAGTAGCTCGAAGCTGATGTCGGAGCGGGATTCCGCCGCATCCGTCTGGATAGCCGGGCGCGAGAAGCCGATGTCGTCGATGACCTGATCCACGGCGCCCCAGTTGGGGTAGAACCAGAGCCCTCCCTCGGAGATGTCGAAGCGTGAAACCGTGATGGCCGACGGATGGCCGAGCTGGGTCTTGATGCGCTCGATCTTGGCCTGATAGGCCGCCAGGCGCTGCTCGTAGACGCCGCTCATGCCCGCGGCATCGGCGAGGATCGCCAGGTGATCGAGGAAGGGCAGGTTGTCGTGGATCATGACGGTCGGGGCGATGCTGGAGGCCTTTTCGACGAGGTCGGCCTGCCAGCCGGGCAGGATGATCAGGTCCGGCTCGAGCGCCGCGATGGCCTCCATGTCCGGTTCGTTCGGGCTACCGATTGACTGCACACCCGCATCGACGACGAAGGCCATGCCGAAGATATCGGCACCGCCGCGCAGGTAGGTCTCGTCGTTGTCGGTGCGGAACCCGGCCCCCACCAGCGGCGCCCCGATATCGAGCAGTGGCGTGGCGATGCTGTCGCCCCGGGTCGCCACGATGCGTTCGGGCTTCTCGGGGATGCAGGTTTCGCCGGCCGCGTGCGTGAACGGGCGGAAGCCGGCGTCGCAGTCGAGGGCGAAAGCGGGGGAGGTCAGCAGCGAAGCCAGTACGGCGGCCGCCAAAGCGAGTGTCTTGGTCATTCCGGTGTTCCTTGAGGAGGTGTTACGGCCGGGCATCGGGCACGGCCGTTGCGGGATCGGCGTCGGCGGCCGCTTCGAGCATGGGCACCAGCGCATCGAGCGCCACCGGGATCGAGAGCAGCGAAACGCGGGCCATCGCGGCAACCGGCAGGTTGCCGAGGAAGATTTCGCCGCCCGTCTTGCTGGCCTTGAGGAATGCGCGTCCCGGTTCGGCCAGCGTCTCTTCGATGAGGTCGTCGGTCACGTAATAGACGATGACGTCGGCATCGATCACTTCGAGCTGCTCTGGCGAGAGCTCCAGCCAGAACGTGCTGGAGTCGGCGAGCTCGTCCATGGCCGGCGTCTGGCTGAAACCCATTTCGTACAGGAACTTCGCGCGGACGTCGTAGATCGAATAGGCCCAGGGAGCGCCGTCGGTGAAGCCGCCCAGCACGGCGCTCTGCTCGGCCCATTCCGGATGCGCGGCGGCGATGTCGGCGAGCTGGTCGCCGATGGCGGCGATCTGGCGTTCGGCCTCGGCCTCTGCCCCCACGGCGCGGCCCACGAGCCGCGCACGATCCTCCCATGACAGGCCGTAGTCGCCGGTTCCTTCGGGCACGGCGACGACCGGTGCGATCAGGCTGAGCTTGTCATAGGCATCCTGGTCGATGCCGGAGTAGAGCGCCACGATAACGTCGGGATCGGTGGCGGCGATCGCCTCGAAATCGAGGTCGCCGTCCAGCATTACCGGTTCGGTGGTCAGCAGGGCCCGGGCCCACGGTCCCGCCGTATTCTCGAAGCCATCCATGGGGCGCCATTGGCGGACGGTGACCGGCGACACGCCGACCGCCAGCAGGTTGTCGATACCGCCATAGTCGATGCTGGCGACGCGTTCCGGCTTGGCCGGGATGATCGTCGTGCCGAACTTGTGCTCGATGGTCAGCGGGAATTGCTGGGCCAGTGCCGGTACTGCAAGCAGCAACGCCGCGGCGCTGGCGGCGATCAGGACCGGAATCGCTTTGGCAGTCATGCGACGCTCCAATTCAGTGGGATGAGGCGTGCCGGCTGCGGACCAGCAGCAGCACGAAGACAGGGACCCCGATCAGCGACGTGATGATGCCGGCGGGAATTTGGATCGGGGCGAAGGCGGCGCGGCCAACGAGGTCGGCGAGGCCCACGAGCACCGCGCCGAGCAGCGCGGTCAGCACCAGGTGCAGGCCCATGCCGGTCGGCGCCAGACGCTTGGCCGCGTGGGGGGCGATGAGGCCGACAAAGCCGAGGGGGCCGACGACCGAGGTGGCGATGGCGGCGAAGCCGACGGCAACGGCCAGTTGCAGGTTCCGCACCAGCGCCACCGGAGCCCCTAGCCCAGTGGCCGCGGCTTCGCCGAAGCGCATGGCGCTCATCGCGCGGCTGATCAGCAGGAGGGTGGGGAACAGCACGGCGGTCCAGCCGAGCAGCGTCCAGACGTCGCCCCAGCTGGCCGCATTGATAGAGCCGGCCAGCCAGGCCAGTGCCGCCATGGCGCGGTCGATCTCACCATAAGTCAGCATGATCGAGGTGATCGAGGCTATGAAGGCCGACAGCCCGATACCCATGAGAATGAAACGGATGGTGCTGCCGCCCTGGCGAGTATGTGACAGCGCTCGAATGGCGATGGCTACCAGGATCGAGCCGGCAAAGGCGATCCAGGGCCGCCAGTCATTGCCCAGCTCGGGATAGACGACCGTCAGCGTCACCACGGCCAGCGCTGCGCCTTGGCTGATGCCGACCAGCGACGGATCGGCTAGGCTGTTGCGGGTGGCGTTCTGCAGCACCGCGCCCGACAACGCCATCATCGCGCCGACCAGGGCTGCGGAGATAGTGCGCGGAAAGCGGAATTCCCAGACCACATTGTCGACGGCCCGGCTGATGGTGACGCCGCGCAGCGTCTCCCAGACCTGGCCCAGCTCCACCCCATAGCTGCCGGTAGCAAGGCTGATCGCCGAGACCAAGAGGAGCAGCAGCGCCAGCAACCCGGCCACCGCGACGCCGCGCATGGGCAGGCGCAGGGCGATGGCCTGGCGCGGCGTGCGCAGAACCAGCTGGCGCGGCGGGTTGGTGGCGTGCATCAACGGGTTCTCCGGCGCACCAGGTGGACGAAGAGCGGCGCCCCGACGAGGGCGGTGATGATGCCGGTAGAGATTTCGCGCGGCGGGATGGCGATGCGCGCCACGATATCGACCGACACCAGATAGGCAGCGCCCACGAGCGCGGCATAGGGCACGATCCAGCGATAGTCGGAGCCGACATAGAGCCGCACGACATGGGGAATGACGAGGCCGATGAAGCCGAGCGGCCCGGCCAGCGCCACCGAGCAGGCGGTGAGGACGACAACCACGGCGAGGAGTTGAGCCTTGAATGGCCCGGTCTTGACGCCGAGGCCCTGCGCCACCTCGTCGCCCATCGCGAGGACGGTGACGCGCGGCGCAAGCAGGATGCCGGCGACCAGCGCCAGCAGCATCCAGGGGCCGACATAGTACAGCAGGGTGATGTCCCGACCCGCCAGGGTACCGGTGAGCCAGACGCGCAGGTTCTCGAACGTGTCCTGATTGAGCAGGTGGATGACCGACACGATCGTGCCGAGAAACGCGCTGACGGCGACTCCAGCCAGGGTCATGCTGAGCGGCGTTGCGCCGCCGGGAACCATGCGGGAAATGAAAAAGACGATGACCGCGGCACCCAGCGCTCCGGCCATCGCGAGAAAGGGCACGGCGGCCATGGCGGTGAAGCCGAACACCGAATGAGCCACCACGACGGCGAAGGCTGCGCCCGTGGTGAGACCCAACAGGCCCGGATCGGCCAGGGGATTGCGTGTGACCCCCTGCATCAGCGCGCCGGCAAGGGCGAGACTGGCGCCGACGACGACTGCGAGAACTGCCCGCGGCAGCCGCAGGTTTAGCACGATGACGTGGTCGAAGACCGTGGGGTCGAAGTCGATCAGCGCTTCGATGACGGTACCGATGGGAAACGGCTTGGCACCGACCGCGATATGGAGCAGGAACGCGCCGGCCAGTATCGCCAGAAGGGCCGGAACGCCGCTCCACGCCCGGACCGGATGCTGCACCGTCACGGGAGCGGTCGCCATGCTCATTGTGCCGCCTCGGCGACCCGGCGGCGGGCGCTGAAGGGCACGCAGACCAGCCGGCCGCTATCGGGGTCACGCAGTACGCTGGCCTCGAGCCCGAACACGTCCCAGAGCCGCCCGGCGGTGAAGATGTCGTCCGGGCTGCCCGAGGCGACGATCCGCCCCTCTTTCATCATCACCAGGTAATCGGCATAGGCGGCAGCCAGGCTCAGTTCGTGCAGCACGATCGCCAGTGTCCGGCCACGCCCATGGGCCAGCCCCGTGAGCAGGTCCATGAGGTCGACCTGGACCTTGAGGTCGAGGAAAGTTGTCGGCTCGTCGAGCAGGATCAACTCGGTCTCCTGCGCCAGTACCATGGCGATCCAGCAGCGCTGCCGCTGGCCGCCGGACAGCGTATCGACGGCGCGATCCGCGAACTCGGCAACCCCGGCCGTGGCCATGGCGCTATTGACCGCATCCTCGTCCTGCCGTGTCCACTGACGCAGCAGCGACTGATGCGGAAAACGCCCCTGGGCGACGAGCTCCCGCACCGTAAGGCCCTCCGGCGCAACCGGTCCCTGCGGCAGCAGGCCAAGGGTGGCGGCAACGGCTTTGGTGTTGAGGGTGTGAATATCCTTGCCATCGAGCAGGACGTGGCCGCGCGTGGGGGCAAGGATGCGGGCCATCGTCTTGAGCAGAGTGGACTTGCCACAGCCATTGGGCCCGATCAGGATCGTGACCTGTCCAGCCGGCAGCGTCAGGTCTACGTCCTTGAGAATGGGCACTTCACCATAGCCGGCGTGAATGCCAAGGGCGTCCAGCCTGTCCACCTTAGTCAATCCGGCCGGCGCGGAGCCGGTACACCGACAGTGCGGCGCGTTGCGACAGCAGCAGTCTCGTCACGGTGGCAGTCCTCCAAACATGAACACCGGCATCATGTTTGGGGCATACATCAAAATTGACACTGCCTGTCAAGTTAAGGCTGGCGGCACTTCTCTGGTGTGCGAGGAGCGGGCGCTCGGCTTTCGCTGGCGTGTACACCCGGGCTGGCACCCGGGAAGTCTGCGCCGATGCCGGTGTGAATCGAAGCCGCAGCCGGTTATCACGCACGCTCGGCTTGAGTGCCTGTTGCCGATCCGTCTGGCCGGGCGCGAAAGACCGACAGCCGGTCCCGGCCCACCCCCTGCTCGATGATCGTCCATCCGAGACGCTCGTAGAACGGCTGCATGGCGGGACGTGCGCAAAGGTAGAGCTCGCGCGCGCCCCGTTCATAAGCCTCGCTTATGGTGGCGGACACCAACCGACCCCCATGACCCTCGCCACGGCGATGCTCCTCGATCCACACCGCGGCCACCCACGGCGAATAGTGCGGGCGCTCATCCATGTCGGAGGGGATGACGGAGGCCGTGCCGACAAAGCCATCGCCGTCATGGGCCACCAGCGAGAATGTCGTTCCGCCTGCAAGGACCACATCGCGCAGCCGCGCCTCGAGCTCGCTGTAGCGCGTCCCACCGCTTTCCCACCACGCCTTCCAGATACGGTTCGCCGCGGTCGGCAGCAGATCTTCTCGCTCGCGCAGATCCGAGATTTCCATTCGCCCTCCTGCGACCATCGCACTGTCGTGGCGGTCGTGCTAGTGAACCCGGTCGAACGGCGAGTGTAAATGGTGAGCCCGGAGCTCCTTGGCCCTCTACTTGCGCAACTAGGCCTCGCTCCCGCAAGAGCCGTCACACCGCTCCGCGGCGGGACGGGCGAAGTCTGGCGGGTTGATCTTGATGACGGTAGCGCCGTCGTCTTGAAGAATTTCGAGGGGAAGAAGTCGCCGCCTGACCTCGATGCTTTCGCGGGTGGCCAACTGACAACGCTTGACGTGCCGGTCTCGAGATTTCTGCTGGTCGATGACAGCCGCAACCATTTGCCCTTCGCTTTTGCGGTGACCAGCTACCTCGAAGGCCACCCAGCGACCCACTTTGCCAGTCATCGGCACTACGGCGAGATATTCCTTCAGATCGGCGCGCTGGCGCGCCAACTGCACGCCATCACCATGCCGGGCTTCGGCACGCTGCCCAGCCCCGAGCACGCCGACAACGCAGCTTATATCGACGCACTTGCGGGGAACGCTTTCGAGCGCTTCCTGCATTACGGGGCCGAACCATCCCTGGTCGAGCAACTACGCCGCATCTTCGCGCGCGACTTCGATGCGGTCGTGCCGGTCACGCAGCGGGCGGTCTTCGCTCATGACGACCTGCATCCGGGCTATGTGCTGGCCACCGAGACGGGTGACGCCCTGGCGATCAGCGGCCTTATCGATTTCGGCAATGCCCGCGCCCACTCCGCGGTCATGGACCTGGCCAAGACTATATTCATCTGCGAGCACATGGCGCCGGGCTGCGGCCCGAAGATCCGTGAGGGATACGGCCCCATCGACCATCCCACGCCGCAGGCAGCGTTGGCCTTCTACACGATGCTGCACCGCGTGATCATGTGGTGGTGGTTGCGCCGTATCGGCGTCATCGCTTCCGCGGATGCCGATAGCGAATTGATGCAGGCCCTGAGGGTCACTGCCTTCGGCACCCAGCATTAACACGGATGTGGAGACCTTGCGCCGCTCAACTCCTGGTTTGCTGTGGCGAAAAGCCGAAGCGGCGCTTGTAGCAGGTGGCGAAATACTGGCTCGATGAGAAGCCGCATTCCAGCGCGATCTCGGTCACCGTGGCGCTGGCGCGCTCGGCCAGCCACTTCTTGGCGGCCTCGAGGCGCACCATCTGCAGGTAGCGCACCGGCGTCATGTTGGTGAGCGCCTGGCAGTGCTGCGAGAACTGGGTGCGCGAGAGGCTGCATTCGGCTGCCATGTTCTCCAGCGTCCATTGCTCGTCGAGCGCATGCGACAGACGGTCGAGGAAGATCTGCACGGTGCGCCGGGAACTCGCGAGTTCCTCGTCGAGCACAGGCGCCTGCCGCTCGAGATGCTCCATGAACTGCAGCAGCAGCATCGAAATCAGCAGCCGCAACCGCGTCTCGCTGCCGGCGATATCGTCGCCCGCCACGATCTCGGCAATGTCGTGGAAGCTGCGGGCCACTTCGCGGCTGGCGCTGATCACATGCTGTTCGTTGCGCGACAGGAGCCGGGTGAGGCGCGCGCGGTCGCGCTCGGACCACGCCATCCAGTCGGGCCAGAGCCAGTCCTCGTGCGGACGGCGAACACCCACGTCGAACAGCACCCACACGATCTGACTCGCGGCCACATGCGGGTCGCCGAACTGGTGCAATTGCCAGGGGCGAACCACGAACATCTGGCCTTCCGTCAGTTCGTGACGCTGCCCATCGACCTTGAGCACCATGCTGCCCCGCGCGAGATAGGCGATCTTGACGCCTTCGTTGCAATGCTCGCGCAGCCCCCAGTCCTGCGGCCTGGCCGCGTCCCAGCCGCCGACCGAGAGCACCTGTGGCAGAGCGTCACCCAGCGGCTTGCCGGGATATTGCCGCCGGGTCCAGGCGTTGAGCGTCACCTTGTCATCGAGTGAGGCCTGATAGAGGTCGGAGCAGTTGCCGGCATACATCAGCGCGCCCGGCTCGGTGAACACGGCGGGTCGCGACAGGGCGTTCAGGCGTGCCTCGGCATTCATGCTGGCTCCTTGTATAAATTCTACCACTGTTCTTATTCGAACGCGCCGCGCATCCTCCTGCGCGATGATCCGTGCGTTCGCCTCCTGCCCATCAGGCTAGAGAGTCGAGCACCTGCAAGTCAACCGGAGTAGCGATCAGCGCTTCCGAAGAGGCTTGACGGGTTGTGGAGGACATCGGGCGACAGCTGGTTTGGGCTGCGTTCGAAATCTGCCGGCAGGGCCTCGTGCATCATTTGTTGTACGTGCCTCAGGCGGGCGGGCAGAAGCCTGCGGAGGAGTTTGCATGAAGCTCGGCATCAATCTGCTGTGCTTGACCGATTTCGTCACCGAGGCGCATCTCCCGGCAATCCGGCAGATCAAGGCGCATGGCTATGACGGCGTCGAGGTCCCCGTGCTCTCGGGCGATCCGGCCCACTATGCCTGGCTGGGCCGGGAACTGGACGCCATCGGGCTCGAGCGGTGCACCACGTCCATCGTCCCCAGCCCAGATATGAGTCCCATCTCTGATGATGCCGAGGCCCGCGCAGCCGGCCGCAGGCATCTTGATTGGGCACTCGATTGCGCCGTGGCGCTGGGTGCCCAGAGCGTCGGCGGACCCATCCATGCGCCGATCGGCCACTTTACCGGCACCGGGCCGACCGAAAGCGAGCTGTCCTACGGCGCCGAGGCACACCGGGCCCTGGCGGAGCGGGCGGCGCGCAACGGCGTCTATCTGAGCCTCGAGCATCTCAATCGCTTCGAGACCTACTTCCTCAACACCACCGCCCAGTGTCGGGACTATGCCCGCCGCGTCGACCACCCGGCGCTGCGCATCATGTACGACACGTTCCACGCCAATATCGAGGACCGTAATCAGGTCGAGGCCTACGAGATCGTCGCGCCCCATGTCGGGGTGGTGCACATCTCGGAGAACGACCGCGGCATTCCAGGGCGCGGCCACATCGATTTCCCCGCCATCATTGGCGCCGTTCGCCGCTCCGGCTATGACGGCTGGGTGACGCTGGAAGCCTTCGGCGCCGGCCTGCCTGCCATCGCGGCGGCGACGCGCGTCTGGCGCCCGCTGTTTCCCGACTATGAGACGCTGTTCGCCGAAAGCGCTGAGTTCATCCGCCGTGTCTGGGACGCCGCGGATCAGGAAGCTGCGGCATGACCGCCACCCCGATCATCGAAATGCGCGGCATCTCCAAGTCCTTCCCGGGCGTCAAGGCGTTGAGCGATGTCTCCTTCGCCTGCGGCCGCGGCGAGGTTCACGCCCTCTGCGGCGAGAACGGGGCCGGCAAATCGACGCTGATCAAGATCTTGTCCGGCGTCTACCGTCCCGATGCTGGCGAGGTGCTGATCGAGGGCAAGGCCCAGCATTTCGGCCATCCGCAACAGGCGCTCGACGCCGGAATCTCGGTGATCTACCAGGAATTTTCGCTGCTGCCCGAACGCACTGTCGCGCAGAACCTGTTCCTCGGCCGCGAGCCGCTCAAGCGCGGCATCATCGACAACGCGGCGATGGTCGCCGAGACCCGCCGCGTGCTGGGCCTGTTCGGCATCCGCCACGGCATCGAGCCGGACACATTGGTCGCTGATCTCGACGTCGCCAGCCAGCAGATGGTCGAAATTGCCAAGGCCATCTCGCTCGACGCCAAGGTCATCGTCATGGACGAGCCGACCGCTGCGCTCAATGATGCCGAATGCGAGGTGCTGTTCACCCTGGTCGAACAGCTGCGCGCCGGCGGCACGGCCATCATCTACATCACCCACCGCATGCGCGAAGTCACGCGCATTGCCGACCGGGTCACCGTCATCAAGGACGGCGAGGTTGCGGCCAGCTTCGATCATGTCCCGGCGCCCGAAGCGGTGGTCCATGCCATGGTCGGTCGCGACATCTCCGAATATTATCCCGAGCCGGCCGCCCCCTCCGAGATCGGCAGACCGATGCTCACCGTGACGGGCGCCGGAAATGCAGCGCTCCGCGACATCAGCCTCGAACTGCGCGCCGGCGAAATCGTCGGCTTTGCCGGCCTGCAGGGCGCCGGTCGCACCGCGCTGGCCATGGCCCTCTTCGGCGCCGCTCCCTTCACGTCGGGAACCATAACGCTCGACGGCAGCACCGTACGGTTCAACAGCCCGCGCGACGCCATCCGCGCCGGCATCGGCATGCTGCCCGGCGATCGCAAGGCCAGCGCCCTGGTGCTCATGCAGTCGGTGCGCGACAACGGCATGCTGACGGCTCGTAGCTTCGCCGGCATGCTTGGCGACCGCAAGGGCAACCGCTTCATCGACCTAGCCGGCATGGATGCGCTGCTCGATCGCATGCGCGTGCGCGCGCCCTCTTACGAACAGCAGATGCAGTTCCTCTCCGGCGGCAACCAGCAGAAGGCGATCGTGGCCCGCTGGCTGGCGCTCAAGCCCAAGGTGCTGATCTTCATCGAGCCCACCCGCGGCATCGACGTCGATGCCAAGACGGGCATCTACCACCTGATGCGCGATCTGGCGCGTGCGGGCACCGCGGTCATGATGGTCTCGTCGGACCTGCCCGAAATCCTCGGCGCATCGGACCGCATCCTGGTCATGCGCGAGGGTCGCATCGTCGGTGAATTCGGCCGCTCGGCCAGCGAGGCCGAGCTGATGCTGGCCGCCACCGGCGAGACTGCGGGAGTGGCCGCATGACCGAGATCACCTCCACCAGCACGCCGCGCCGGTTCCGCTTCGAGCGCCACGCCTCCGCCATGCTCCTGCTGGCGGCGGTCGCCATTTATGTCGTGCTGGTCATCGCGCTGGGGCAAAGCCGCTTCCTGACGCTGGACAATCTCGTGGCCATCCTCGGCCGCTCGATCACGCTGGGCATAACCGCCATCGGGCAAACCTTCGCCATCCTCGTGGCCTCGATCGACCTCAGCGTCGCCAGCCTGATCTCGGCATCGGCAGTGGTGACCTCCGTGATGATGAACGGCGATCCGGCCATGATGCTCCCGGCCATCCTTGCCGTGCTGGTGCTTGGCGCTGTTGTCGGCTTCATTAACGGCCTCGTCATCGCCAAGCTCGAGGTCAATCCGTTGATCGCCACCCTTGCCATGTCGCTGATCATCCAGGGCGTGCTCTCGTACTACTACAACAACTTCGCCGGCAACGTGCCGGAGGAGTTCCAGATATTCGCCTATGGCGCCTGGGGCATCGTCCCCTATTCGCTGGTCTTCATGTTCGCGCTGGCGGGGCTCGCCTGGTTCGTGCTGCGCTTCACCCGCTTCGGCTCCGACATCTATTCGGTCGGCGGCAACAAGGACGCGGCGCGTCTGGCCGGGATCAAGACGGCCCGGGTGGTCATCGGCGCCCACGTCATCTGCTCGCTTTGTGCCGCCATCGCCGGCATCTATCTCGCCTCCCGCCTGCGCTCCGGGGCACCTTGGATCGGCGCCGAAGGGGTCTACGACCTCGAATCCATCGCCGTCGTCGTCATCGGCGGCACGGTGCTGGCCGGTGGGCGCGGCGGCATCTGGGGCACCATGGCCGGGGTGATCATCTTCTCGCTGATCGATTCCATCTTCAACGTCGCGGGAGTGGATGCCTTCGTCAAGCAGGTGCTGCGTGGCATCATCATCGTGGCGGCCGTCGCCTTCTACGCCGCCCGTTCGCAGAGGTCGGCAGCATGACAGACCAGACCGTGGCGCAAACCCCTGGCAAAAAGCGCACGCTGCCGCACATCAATCCGGTCTATGTGCTGGTCGTGGCGCTGCTGCTGGCAATCATCGTCATGAACCCGGCCTTCGGCGAGCCCACCGGCTACATGAACTTCCTCAAGCGCATGGCCGCTCTTGGCATCCTTTCGGCCGGCGCGCTTTATGTGATCGTCTCGGGCGGCTTCGATCTCAGCGTCGGCTCGACCATGACACTGACGGTGATCGGCTCGTCGATGCTCGCCAGCAATGATCCCAACACGACCTATTGGGTCATTCCGCTGATGCTGGGCATCGGTCTCGTCATCGGCCTCATCAACGGGCTGGTCGTGAGCTACCTCAAGGTGCCCTCGCTCATCGCCACTCTGGGCATGATGATCACGCTCGGCGGCGTGGCCTTCATGTGGTCCGGCGGCGCCCCGCGTGGCTACCTGCCCGAGACGTTCCGATTTTTCGGCCGCTACAACATCACCGACGTGCCGGTCATCCGCATCCTGCCCATCGCGGTGATCTGCCTCGTGGTCTTCGGCGTGCTGTTGTGGTGGCTGCTGCACCGGACCAATTTCGGCCGCATGCTGCACGCCGTAGGCGACAATCCACAGGCCGCGCACCTGGCCGGGGTACCGGTGCGGCGCGTCCGCATCCAGGCCTTCATCGTTTCTTCGCTCTCGGCCGTTGTGGCCGGCGTGATCCTGGGCGGCCGGGCCGGGGTTTCGGTCGATATCGGTTCCGGCTACGAGCTGCAGGCTATCACGGCGGCGGTGATCGGCGGCGCCCAGCTCCTGGGGGGACGAGGTTCGGTGCCGGCCACGATCGCGGGCGCGCTGGCGCTCGAAGCCATCTTTACCCTGCTCAACCTGCTCGGCCTGGCGCAGCCAGTCCGCCTCGTTGTGCAGGGCCTCATACTCATCGGCGCGGTGGCGCTTGCGACCTATCAAAGAAGGCGCGCCGGCCGATGAGCGACGACAGGTGGCTCGATGCCGCCTGGTAAACGTGGGACAAACCTCACAAGGGAGGAAGACGTGAAGAAGATTTTGACGACCCTGGCCATCTTTGGCCTGCTGTCCGGGTCGACGTTCGGGCAGGCCCCGAACTTCGACGATCCGGCAGAATTCGCCAAGCAGCGCGAACAGCTGACCGCGACCTTCAACGGTCCGGCCGACCAGCCCTACCTGCAATATGCAGGCGACGAAATGGTCGACACGTCCGAATACGCGACCGACGCACCCTGGACCGTGTGCTTCTCCAATGCCGGCGTCAACAACCCCTGGCGTGTGGTGGGCTACACCAACATGACCGAGGAAGTGGCGCTGCATCCCGAAATCGGCACCTTCACCCATGTCGACGCCGAGGGTTCGGACGACAAGCAGATCGCCGACATCGACGACCTGCTGGCCGGCGGCAACTGCGACGCCCTGATCGTGTCGCCCAACTCCACCGCCGCCCTCACGCCGGCCGTCGAAAAGGCCTGCGCCGCTGGCCTGCCGGTTATCGTGTTCGACCGCGGTGTCACCACTGATTGCCCCGTCACCTTCGTGCATCCCGTGGGCGGCTACGGCTTCGGCATTCAGGCGGCCGAGCACATCATCGCCAACGTTCCTGCCGGGGGCGACGTGCTGATGCTGCGCATCCTGCCGGGTGTCGACGTGCTCGAAACCCGGGCCTCGGGCGCCCGCAACATGTTTGCGGAAGCCGGCCTCAACGTCCTCGGTGAAGAATTCACTGATGGCGACAATGCCAAGACCAAGTCGATCGTCGAGGACTACCTGCAGCGCGGCACGATCGACGCCGTGTGGATGGATGCCGGCGCCACCGCCGTTGCCGCCGTCGAAGCCTTCGAAGACCAGGGCGTCGAGATCCCGGTCGTCACCGGCGAAGACCAGCAGGACTACCTGCAGAAGTGGCGTGACCTCGGCTTCAAGGGCATTGCCCCGACCTATCCGACCTACCAGTGGCGTACGGCGGTGATCGCCGCGCTCAACACGCTCAAGGGCGAACCGGTCCCCGGACCGGAATGGGTGCTGCCGCAGCCGGCCATCACCGAGGCCGTGCTCGACCAGTACATCAACGAGAACATGCCGCCGCTGCATTACGCCATGTGCGGCTGCGAAGACATGCCGAACTACCCCCAGGCTTGGGGCGGCACCGAGTAATCTGCTCGAACAACGACAGGGGCGCCCACGGGCGCCCCGATTTACTTCAGGCTCAAGGGAGCACGTCGATGAGCGAGATCAGGACAGAGCAGCATTGGTCCAAGCCACAGGGCATGTTGCCCAACAGTCGCTTCCCCCTGCTGGTGCATCGCAACGCCGTCCCCGGCGGCGGTGAAGACGCCGTGCAAACCAGGTTCCGGCAGAATGGCTGGCTCAACAACTGGCGCTATCCCGGCATCTACACCTACCACCATTTCCACTCCACGACCCACGAATGCCTCGGCTGCGCCCGCGGCTGGATGGAAGTGGTGCTGTTCGGCGAGGGCGGTGTCACGGTGCGGGTTGAGGCCGGTGACGTCATCGTGCTGCCCGCCGGCGTCTCGCACTGCCAGACCGGCAGCTCCGACGATATCCAGATGGTCGGCGGTTATCCCGAGGGCCGAGAATGGGACAATGTGCAGCAGGCCCACCTGACTCTCGATGCCTATCGCCAGGCCGCCAAGCGCATCATGATGCTCCCTATTCCGGCGCGCGATCCCGCCACCGGCGAGCCGATGCATCAGTGGATCGATGCCCCCTCGTCGGTCGATGCCGGCCTCAACGATTTCCGCGACGGGTTGGACGATCCGGCGATACGGTGATCCCTTTGCAGGTCCACGCGACCTGGAATTCACCTGGGATAGATTCTCCTGTTGTATCGTTGCCATTCCAGCCTGTCCGGAACCGCACCCGGCGCATCGAGTTGGTCAGGCAGCCGGTTCGAACAGAACCTGATGGCTCTTGGGCCGGCCGAGAAGGCTGCCCCGACAACAGTTCAACCAGGAGGATAAAACATGCATTTTACCCGCATCACAGCTGCGGCCGTCGCGCTGGCCTTCGCGTTCCCGGCAGTCGCCCAGGATACGACCTCTACCGACACCGACACGTCCGCAGAGACGGCTGCCGAGACCGGTGCTGCGATGGAAACCGAATCCGACGCAGAGATACTGACCGATGATTTCCGATCCTACCCCGCCCTGATTTCCCGTGTGCGCGCGCACGCATCGATCAATTACCCGGCAGGGACCGAGCAGATGCCCGTCGTGATCGTGAACCTGTCTGAGCTCAGCGACGACACCGGTACCGGCATGGACGATCTGCGGGCGGAACTGAGCAACCAGGTTGCGGTAATGGACGAGATCCGCTCGGTGGTCAAAGAGAACGAGAGCATCCGGACCGAACTCGAGGCCCAGGAAATTGCGGTCGAGAACGTGGTGGCGCTGTCCCGCGAGACCGACGGGACTCTCGTGGTCTACGTCAACGACACGGGCGAGGCTCTGAACGGCGAAGCGGCCCAGTAACGCTTCCGGCTAAATATCACGTCCCAGGCCCGGCGACCGCTTCGCGGTGGCTGGGCTTTCTCATGCTCAGCAGCCACGACTGCAAATGCCGAATAAATGCAGAGCGCGGCCTTAAGGCTTTGCAAGGGCCAACTACCAATAGGGCCTTCCACCGGCCGCGCCGTAAAAATCTGTTAATGCTGCCGGGCCCAAGCTGTCATCCAATAACTGGGAGGCGGCCCCGGCCCGCATAGCATGAAACTTTTCCGACACATATCTGCACTTGCCTTGGCAGGCATCGCAATGGTCCCACTACAGGCGGCCCTTGCCGACGACTGGGTTGCAGCCCGGTTGCGCGGCTCCGTACTTGCCTTCCAGGACGGCGCCTGGTTGCCGCTCCAGCGCGGCGACGTTGTTTCCGATGATCGCTACATCAAGACGCTGGGCAATGGACGGGTTCAGTTCGTCCGGGGGGAGGAGACTATCGACCTGTCCGGGCACACCCTGATCCAGATCCTCGATCGTGATGGCCAGAAGTTCACCAACGTGCACCAGCACTACGGGCAGGTCACGGTCGAGGCGGAACGGCGGGACGTAAAGCATTTTGCCATTGTCACGCCCTACCTCGCGGCGATCGTCAAAGGGACGGAGTTCGTCGTCAAGAGCGGCAGCGCGGGCGCCAGGGTTTCGGTGGATCGCGGGCAGGTCAGCGTGGCGGACCCCGACACCGGAACCACCGTAGAGATTACTCCCGGCCAGGCCACCAGCGTCGATCCTGCCGGCCATTTCCAGGTCTTCGCCACGGATGGCGCGGTTCTTCCCACTATCCGCGACGCCAGCGGCACTGTGGTCACGCCGCAGCAAACCGGTGCAGCGGCCGCGGTCGAGAGACCTGCCGATAGCAGCCGCGATGCCGGCAACACTGGCAGCCCCGGCAACAGCGGCAATGCCGGAAACAGCGGTGGCCAGGGTAATGGTGGCGGCCAGGGCAACGGCAACGGCGGCGGTCACGGCAACGGTGGTGGCCAAGGCAACGCTGGCGGCCACGGCAACGGTGGTGGCCATGGCAACGCTGGCGGCCAAGGCAACGGCGGCGGCCACGGCAACGGTGGTGGCCATGGCAATGCCGGCGGCCACGGCAACGGCGGCGGCAATGGCGATGGCAATGGCCATGGCAACGCTGGCGGCCACGGCAATGGTGGTGGCCATGGCAATGCCGGTGGCCACGGCAACGCCGGCGGCAATGGTAACGGCGGCGGCCAGGCTAACGGTGGCGGCCAGGCTAACAGTGGCGGTCATGGCAACGGCGGTGGTCACGGCGGCGGCGGTGGTCAAGGCGGCCACGGCAACGGTGGCGGCCAGGGCAACGGCAGGAACTAGCCCTTGGGGACTCACGACCAAGTTAGCCGAGGCATCGGAACCGGTCAGTAATCTGCCTGTTGGCCTCTGATGGCGCTGAGCGGCGCCGCATCAAAATCAGAGGAGACGACCATGGCACGTGCGAGAACGGCGCCTCTTGTTCAAACGGCCACCGCCAATGTGGCCATCGCCGCTGCCGCGGCGACGCTGCTGGCGGGCATGAGCTTCACGCCCGCCGCTGGCCAGGCCGTGGGTGGCTTGGATAACACCGTCGAGACCCCGGAAGTCATCCGCCTGCCGGACTGGGGTTATGAAAGGCTCTATGAGAGCGGCGTCAGCGCCGAACGCCTCATCTCCGACATGCCGGTCTACGGCATCACAGGTGAGGAGATCGGCGTCAGCGAGGACCTGATAATGGGGCCCGATGGCCGAATACTTGCGCTGATCGCCGAGATCGGCGGCTTCTGGGATATCGGCGACACGCACGTCTCCATCCCCTGGACCGAGGTCGAAGCGCGGGCGGGCGGGTTGGTCGTGCCGGTAACCGAGGACAGTGTGGGCGACTACAGCCTGTTCGATGTCGACTACCTCACCGCCGCCGCCGCGGATTCCAGCATCCAGGCGGGCGTAAACGACGTTGAGACCGGTCCCCGCGCCTGGCGCATCAGCGAACTGATCGGTGACTATGCCCGCATCCTGGATGGCGAAGCCTACCGCGACTGGGGCTATGTCAACGACGTTATCCTGCAGGACAGCCAGATCGCCGCGACGGTGATTTCGCCCGATCCCGGCTATGGGGTCGGCGGCCACCGCGCCTATCCGTGGTATGGCTATGGCGCCTGGGGCTGGCGCCCGACGGACCAGGTCTACAACATGCCCTATACGGCACAGGAAGCCGGCGAGATGGGCCGGTTTGACTATACCCGCATCGTCGAAACGCCATAGCGTCTGCGCGCGAAGATCGGCCGCAGCGCCAGGCTGTGGCCGACAACTGCGGGCTGGCTCGCTGGTCCGCCTAGATCAGGAACGGATATCCCGGGTAGATATAGCCTGCGCCCCAGTAGGGGGCGACGCCGTAGTGCCCATACAGCTCGTTGTAGTAGTCGTCCTCGTCGACCACTTCGGGGTCGTATCGGGGTGCCTCGGAGACGTGGCTGCGGGCGCGGTTGATATGCACGCTGTCGCCATCGATCCGCACGATCGCATCGATCGGAACCAGCACCTTGCTTTCCCCGATGCCGAGCAGACCGCCATGGCCCACTTCCATGAGCCGCACGTGATGTTCGCTCTTGTCCACCAGCAGATCGCTGACATGGCCAAGCTTTTCACCCCCTGAATCGTAGACATCGCAATGCCTTATGTCGTCTTCAGGCCGTCGCGTGGTCAGGGCCCCATCGTTGAGAGAGATCAGTTCGTCCCGGATTTGTGTCACGATAAGTCTCCTCTGGGTGGTGGAATAAGTCCAATGGACTGGACCTTCGGTGGTTCCGACCAAGGGACCAACGCAGTTCCGGCGTGGGCTGACCTGCGAGGTCAGGGAACGCTCAAGGCTCCCCGCCGTTCGGATTATTGAACGGCTAGCCGACCGACAGGGGAGAGCGTGATGGACGTCGCAGCACCACTCATTCAGCAAGCGGATTTTCTAGCATGACCCGCAACAAGGTCGCCGTCGTGACCGGCGCATCTGCTGGCATCGGGCGGGCCACCGCTCTCGCGCTGGCCCATCAGGGTTGGAACATCGGATTGATCGCACGAGGCAAGGAAGGCCTCGAAGGCGCCCAGCGCGATGTCGAGGCGCTGGGGGTCGAGGCCTTGGCGATCCAGGCCGATGTCGCCGCGGCCGACGCGATGTTCCGCGCCGCCCAGCAGGTGAGCGATCGCTGGGGCCAGATCGACCTCTGGATAAACAATGCCATGGTGACGGTATTTTCCGAGTTCGATGATCTGACGCCCGAAGAATACAAGCGGGTCACCGAGGTCACCTATCTCGGGCAGGTGCATGGCACCATGGCGGCCCTCAAACACATGCGCCCGCACAACGCGGGAACGATCGTGCAGATCGGCTCGGCGCTCGCCTATCGCTCCATTCCGCTGCAGTCGGCCTATTGCGGCGCCAAGGCGGCTGTGCGTGGCTTCACCGACAGTCTACGCACCGAGCTTGAGCATCAGGGCAGCAATATCCGGCTGACCATGGTGCAATTGCCAGCCATGAACACCCCGCAGTTCAGCTGGGCGCGGACCCATTTCGACCACCAGCCCATGCCCGTGGAACCGATCTACGAACCCCAGGCGGTTGCCGAGGAGATCATTCGGGCCGCCTATGAAGCGCCGCGTGAGCTCTGGGTTGGCAAAACCGCCGTCGAAGCTATCCTTGGCACCATGGTCGCCCCCGGCCAGCTCGACGGAATGATGGCCGACAAGGCCTTCGACGGGCAACTGACCAACGAGCCGGTCAGCCCCAATCGAGCCGACAACCTGTTTGAACCCGTCGCCGGGGATTTTGGCGTCACGGGTGAGTTCGACCGGCAGGCCAAGCAGAGCGTGCGCTCCTTCCGACCCGCCCGCTTGCGTGCTGCAATCATGGTCGCAGGGGTGGTGGTTACAGCCGGATTGGGCGCCATCGCCGCGAGCGCCGCGCAGCGGCTGAAATGACAAGCATCATAGCGGCCAGAAGAACAGGATCGCCGGCACGGCCACGGCGATGATGATGGCTTCGAGCGGCAGGCCGATCCGCCAGTAGTCGCCGAAGCGGTAGCCGCCGGGTCCCATGATGATGGTGTTGTTCTTGTGCCCGATCGGGGTCAGGAACGCGCAGGATGCGGCCACGGCCACGGCCATCAGGAACGGGTCGGGCGAAACCTCCAGTGACTGCGCGATGGACAGTCCCACGGGAGCCGCGATCAGTGCCGTGGCCACGTTGTTGAGAAAGTCCGAGAGCGTCATGGTGATCATCATCAGCAGGGTCAGGATAGCCCAGGTCGGCAGCATGCCCGTCAGCGAGAGGATGCCGTCGGCAATCAACTGCGTGCCGCCGGAGCTGTCCAGCGCCAGGCCGAGCGGGATCAGCGACCCCAGCAGCACGATGATCGGCCATTCCACTGCATCGTAGACCTCGCGGGGGCTCACGATGTTGAGCAGGGCATAGCTGATCACCGCCAGTGCCAGCGCCACCGAGAGTGGGAACAGCCCGATCACCGACGCGGCAACGGCCACGACGAACGTACCGATGGCCAGCATCGCCTTGCCGCGTTGCACCACGGCATGGCTTTTCTCAGCCAGCGGCAGCACCCCCAGCCATTCGGCCGCATTGGTGACCCGGCTGTTCGGCCCGACGAGCAGCACCACGTCTCCCGGCTGGATCAACAGCTTGCGCACGCGTTCGCGGAAGCGCTTGCCCTGGCGCGAAACGCCCAGCAGCGCCACGCCGCGCCGGTCGCGCAGGCGAAGGCTCATCGCGGTGCGGCCGGCCATGCGGGAATTGTCGGGCACGATGGCCTCCATCAGGGTCAACGACTTGCCGCGCAACCCCACATGTTCCTCCGTGCCCGGTGCCTCGAGGCTTGCCGCGCCGATAAAGGCTTCGATCGACTTGGGCTCCCCCTCGATCACCAGCAAGTCCTTGGCGCGAAGCTCGGTATTGGCCGCAAATCCGGGCAGCCGCCGGCCATTCCGCACCAGTCCCAGCAGGCTGGTGTCATGCTCCTCGGCCAGCGCCAGCAGGTCGTCCGGCGTCTTGCCGATGCTCTTGGATTCCTCGGGCACCGTCGCTTCGACGACGAACAGACCCTTGCCCTGCTCGCCGCCCGCCACCACCGTACCGGACTTGCTCGGCAGCAGCCGCCACCCGACCAGGGCGACGAAGGCGATGCCGACCACCGCGCAGGTGAGGCCGACCGGCGTGAAGTCGAACATCGAGTAGGGCGTGCCCAGCGAGCGCTCGCGGAACTGGGACACTACGATATTGGGCGGCGTGCCTATCAGGGTGATCATGCCCCCCAGGATCGTCGCGAAAGAGAGCGGCATCAGCGACCGGGCGATCGAGCGCTTCCCCTTCTCGGCCGCCTCGATATCGAGCGACATCAGCATCACCAGCGCCGCCACGTTGTTGATCACCGCCGACAGGGCCGCACCCACCACCGACATGATGCCGATATGGGTCGACAGCGGCCGATCCGCAGCGATGACCAGCCGCGCGACGAACTCGACCGCCCCGGCATTGGTCAGCGCCCGCGACACGACCAGCACCAGGGCGATGATGATGACCGCCTCTTGGCCGAAGCCGGCAAAGGCACGATCCGCCGGCACGACACCGCCGATCACGGCAATGATGAGTGCCGAGAACGCCACGAGGTCGTAGCGGACGCGGCCCCAGATCAGGAAGCCGAACACCACCCCGAGGAGCGCGAAGAGAAAGGTCTGCTCGTAGGTCAAAGGCGGTAATCTCGCATGCGCACGTCCTGGTCACCCTATCAGACCGGCCGGTGCCGTTCCAACCACAGCCGGTAGCTCTATCGCTTGAGCAGGTTTTCAGTGGCCTCGGGCACCTCTCCCTTGGACTGGCCGCTCACTTCTTGGGTTTCATTCGTTAAATCGCCTTCGCCCTCCGTGGCATCCAGGCTTTCCACCGCATCCGTGTTGGCGGCCGGGGCGTTGGCAGGCGGGGCGGCCTGGGTCTGCCCTTCGCCCATCTGCACCAGCGGCACGCCCTTGGGGAACACGACTTCGCGCGCCGGATCGGGCAGTTCGATCCCCGCCGCCAGCAGCGTCCTCTTGGTCAGTCGCAGCAGGGCCGAGTTAGCCTTGGCCGGCGAATAGGTGCGGCTATCGAACCAGTAGCTGACGCGCAGGTTCACGGTGGCCGCCCCCAGTTCGTCCACCAGCACCAGCGGTTCGGGCCGGTCGAGCACCGCCGGATGCTGCTGCAGGATCTCCGAGATCAGCAACTGCGCCTGCGCCGCCGAGGAATCGTAGCCAATGCCGACCACGAATTCCGCCCGTCGCGTCGGCGTGCTGGAAAAGTTCTTGATGATGCTCTTGAACACTGTGGCATTGGGGATCTGCACGTGGTTGCCGTCGAGCGTCAGCAGCACCGTGCTGCGGGTGTTGAGGTTCTGCACGATCCCGGTCGCACCGGCCACTTCGATCAGGTCGCCGGTGCTGAAGGGGTTGCGCACGCTGAGCAGCAGGCTGGCCAGGAAGTTCTCCGCGATATCGCGGAAGGCAAAGCCCACAATGATGCCGATCAGGCCCGTGCCCCCGAGCACGGTCACGGCCAGTCGGGTGAGCCCGGCGACCTGCAGCACGAAATAAATGCCCAGCAGCAGCACCGGGATGGAGATTGCGCGCACCACGACGCTGCGCAGCAATGGCGAGGGAATACGATGCTCCAGCAACCGCCGCGCCACTGCGGCCACGAGGGCTGCCAGCAGCCAGGCCGCTGCAGCTATGGCAATGGCGAGCATGACCAGCGGCAGGTTCTGCCCGACGCGGCGGGACAGCCGTTCGAACTCATTGCCAGCCCGATCGATGGTCGACGCGAAGTCGGCGCCCAGTTCGAGCCGGTTGACGACGGCGACCGTGCCTTCAAGATTCTCCGCCAGCGTGCCGGCCCAAGTCCGGTGTTCGGCCGTGTCGGTGATCCCGTCGATGGTCACCACCCCCTGCCGAACGGTCACTGCCACGCCTTCGAACCAACCGGTCGTTTCCAGTATGTCGGCGATGCGAGCCGCGATGGCCTGGTCCGGCACTTCCTGGCTGACCGGAACATCCTCGGCCACCGGCTGGCTTTCCTCGACCCCGGCCAGTGGAGCAAGGATATCCTGCGCCAGCGGCGGGGCAGGCACCGCCAGCATGAGCAGCAGGATGCTGAAGGCACCGACGCTGGGGATCGTGACGCTCCTGGGCATGCTCGCTCAATGCGCAGCGCGTCGGCAACGTTCCGCCCGCTGCGGCACCGCAATCGGGCTCGAACGCCCGGATGGCCCGCAACTCGCCCGCCTCAGGCCCCGAGCCGGTCCTTGAGTGCATACCACCACGAGCCCAGCGTGGAGTAGGGCGCACGGAAACGGCGTCCGCCCGGGAAGGGTATCCAGGGCAGGGCGGCAAAGGTGTCGAAGCGCGTCATGTCACCCCGCACGGCCTCCGACAGGATCCGGCCGAACAGATGCGAGCCGGTAACCCCGTGCCCCGAATAGCCATGCGCAAAATAGACTCTGTCACCCAGCCGGCCCAGTTGCGGCACGCGGGAGAACGAGAGCGCGAAATTGCCGCTCCACGCATAGTCGATGCGTACGTCGCGCAGTTGCGGAAACACCTTGTCCAGATTCGGGCGCAGCTTCGCCACGACATCGGCAGGATCGGTGCCGCCATAGACGACGCCGCCGCCGAAGATGAGGCGATTGTCGGCGCTGAGGTGGAAATAGTCGAGGATGTAGCGCACGTCTTCCACGCACATGCCTGTCGGCAGCAGTGCCTTGGCCCGCTCGGCGCCAAGAGGCTCGGTGGCCATCATCTGGGTCGAGACCGGCATCACCCGGGCGGTGAGCTCGGGCACGACATTGCCGAGATAGGCATTGCCGCAGACAAGGACAGACTTCGCCCGGACCACGCCATCCGCGGTCCTGACGCTGGCGCCCGACGCGTTCTGCTCGACAGCCGTCACCGGCGAATGCTCGAAAACGGTGCCGCCCAGGCTTTCGAAGGCTGCCGCTTCGCCCAGCGCCAGGTTGAGCGGGTGCATGTGCCCGCCCGAATGATCGATCATGCCGCCTTCATAGACATCACTGCCGATATGCTGGCGGATGGCCTGCTTGTCGAGCAGTTCGTGGTCGTCCATGCCGTGCCGGCGCCACAGCGCCTGCTTGGCCCGCAGCTCGTCCATATGCTTGGGGGTGTAGGCGGCATAGATGTTGCCGCGCTTGAGGTCGCACTGGATGCCGTAGCGCTCGACCCAGTCATAGATGATGCCGGCGCCTTCCTGCAGCAGGCCGCCGACGAAATCGGCCGTGCGCTGGCCGTAGCGGCGGGTGATGGTCTCAAGGCTCGCATTGAGCCCGTTGACCACCTGTCCGCCATTGCGGCCCGAGGCGCCCCAGCCGACTTCGGCGCCTTCCACCACCACCACTTTGAACCCGTGTTCGGCCAGGTGAAGGGCCGCAGACAGGCCCGAATAGCCGGCCCCGACCACGCAGATATCGGCTTCGGCCTCGCCCAGCAGCTTTTGGGGCTGCCGGATGATGTTGCGCGAGGCAGCGTAATAGCTCGGGGGATAGGATCCGTCGCCCGCATAGGAAGGTGCATTCATCAGACAGCCTCGAGGTAGGCAGAAAATTCGAGATCGGTGACCTGCGACGCAAACCCCGCGATCTCCTGCCGCTTGCACGCCACGAACATGGCCTGCAGCGAATTGTCGAAGATACGCGGCACCATGTCGCCGTCCTCGAAGGCATTGACCGCCGAGGCCCAGTCGGCCGGCAGCTTGGGCAGCCGTTCGGAATAGGCGCGGCCCTTGAACGGTTTTGGCGGCTTGATCTCGTCTTCGATCCCCACCAGCGCCGCACCCAGGATCCCGGCGAGCACCAGATAGGGATTGGCGTCCGCCCCGGAAACGCGATGCTCGATGCGGCGGGCCTTGGGGTTGCCGCCGGGGATGCGAACCGCCGTGGTGCGGTTTTCATAGCCCCATGAGACGGCGCTCGGCGCATGCGTATCGGGCCTCAGACGCCGGTAGGAGTTGAAATGCGGCGCGAACAGCAGCGTCGTTTCGGCCATACCCGACAGCAGGCCGCCCACGGCATGGTGCATCACCTCCGAGCCGCTCTCGGTGCCGTCGTCGAAGACATTGTTGCCCGCCGCGTCGTTGAGGCTGAAATGCACATGGAAGCCGTTGCCCGAGCGCGCGCCATAGGGCTTGGCCATGAAGGTGGCGACGAGGTTGTGCTTGCGCGCCACGCCCTTGACGATGCGCTTGAACAGCACGGCATCGTCGGCGGCCTTGAGCCCGTCGGAGGTATGGAGCAGGTTGATCTCGAACTGGCCGATGCCGTTCTCGGCCACCGCCGTATCGGCCGGCACGTTCTGCTGCTCGCATTGCAGGTAGACGTCACGGAAGAACTCGCCGAAATCTTCCAGCTCGTCCAGCGACAGGATGGCGTCCGAATCCAGCCGTTTGCCGGTATAGGGCGAAATGGGCGGCCGCGCCGAATCGGCCTCCGGGTCCACCAGGTAGAATTCGAGCTCGCTCGCCACCACCGGCGTCAGGCCATGCTCGGCATAGCGCCGCAGCACATGGGCCAGCGCCTGCCGCGGGTCGCCGAGAAACGGGCTTCGCGCATCCTGGAACAGCCAGAGCGGGATCATGGCGCTGGGGCGCGTGGTCCAGTTGATGGGCAGGGCGCCGCGCCCCGTGGGGCTGCAGATGCCGTCGATGTCACCGCTGGAAAACACCATCGTGTTGCCCATGATGTCCTCGCCCCACACGTCCACCCCGACGATGGACAGCGGCATGCGGATGCCGTTTTCCGCAACCCGCCGCGCCTGGTCGATCGGGATGCGCTTGCCGCGCATGATCCCGTTGAGGTCGCACACCGCCGTGTGCAGAACTTCGATCTGGGGATTGTCCGCCAGCCAGGAGACGATGTCGTCGTTTGCGATCGTTTCGGAACTCATACCTGTCCGGCGCCCTTCTTGTATGTCATATCGCTAGCCTAGCAGGTGCCGCCGCCTGGCGGGAAGTGCCGCGGCCAGGACGCGCAAACTCGGATAGATACATGCTGCAACATCGGCCGGTCGTGGGCGTCATAGCGTGTGGACGCACGGTAGAAGGTGAGCCCGCCCAAATCGTCAAGCATCGCTATATCGAGGCAATCGAGCGGTACGCAGAGGCCATTCCCCTGATCATTCCGTCGAATCAGGCGCATGCGAACGCCCTCGATGTCGTGTCCCGCGTCGACGCGGTTGTCCTGACGGGCAGCAACTCCAACATCGAACCGCGCCATTACGGCGCCAGGCTGCCGGCGCAGGCGCCGATCGACCAGGGGCGCGACCGGTTCAGCCAGGCGCTGATCCACGCAGCGATCACCGCAGCCAAGCCGCTGTTCGGCATCTGCCGGGGTCTGCAGGAAATCAACGTGGCGCTGGGCGGCACGCTGCGCGACCTGCGCGATGGCGAACTGGGAGGCGCCCATCATGCACCAGCCGATGTCGCGCTCGACGACATGTTCGCCTTTGGACATCCTGTCGATGTGGTGGCCGGCGGCATGCTGCACCGCTTTGCCGAAACCCGCACTCTCGACATCAACAGCGTACACTTCCAGGCCATCGACCGTCTGGCCGAGGGATTGGTGGTCGACGCGGTCGGACGCGACGGGGTGATCGAGGCCGTTTCCGCCTCCCATACCCCCGCGCCGGTGTTTGCCGTACAATGGCATCCCGAATGGCGGCCCGAGAGCCGCCCTCATGACATGGCCTTCTGGCACTACCTCGGCAAGGCGGCGCAGGGGCGCTATCTGCCTGCCCCCCGGATCGGAGATGACTGCATGACTGCGTTCGAGACCCGCCTGTTCATTAACGGCGAATTCGTGGCCGGACAGGGTCCCCTCGAAACGGTTCGCGAGCCTGCCACGGGCAAGACCCTCGCAGAAGTGGCATCGGCCAGCCTCGAACAGGTCGAGCAGGCCGTCACGGCGGCCAATGGTGCCTACAAGGACTGGTCGCGCCGGCCGCCTCGCGAGCGCAGCGCAGCTTTGCTTGCCATTGCCTCCGCTATCGACGCGCGTCTCGATGTGCTGGCCGAAGTAGAATCCCGCAATGCCGGCAAGCCTCTGCGCTTCGTCAAGGCGGCCGAACTGGCCAATGTCGCCGACGTCTTCCGCTTCTTCGGCACCGCCGTGCGCAACATGCCGGCCCCCGCTGCGGGCAACTACCGCTCCAGCACGCGCACCAGCCTGGTCCGGCGCGATCCCATCGGCGTCGTCGCCCAGATCGCCCCGTGGAACTATCCGCTGCTGATGGCGGCGTGGAAGATTGCTCCGGCCATCGCCGCGGGCAATGCCGTGGTGATCAAGCCGTCCGAGCTGACGCCGCTGAGCCTGCTGGCCCTCTGCCAAATCTTCGCCGACACCCTGCCGGCCGGCGTGGTCAACGTGGTCTGCGGCAACGGCCCCGATGTCGGCCATGCCCTGATCTCCCACGACCTGGTGCGGATGATTTCGCTGACCGGCGACGTGCGGACGGGCAGGGCGGTGCTGCAGGCGGCTGCCGGCCCGATGATCAAGCGGACCCATCTCGAGCTGGGCGGCAAGGCGCCGGTCATCGTCTGCGAGGATGCCGATCTCGACAAGGTCGTCGAGACCCTGCGCGAGGCCAGCTTCTACAATGCCGGCCAGGACTGCACCGCCGCCTGTCGCATCTTCGCCCATGCCAGCGTGGCGCAGGGCCTGACCGACCGGTTGCAGACCATGATCGGCTCGCTGGTCTATGGCCGACCGGAGCGCGAAGATGTGGAGTTCGGCCCGCTCATCAGCGCGCGGCAGCGCGAACGGGTCGATGGCTTCGTGTCGCGCGCACAGGCAGAGGGCTTTGACGTCATGCAGGGCGCGCCGTGCGAGCCGGATGGCTTTTTCTTCGCGCCGACTTTGGTCGCGGCGCCGATCGAGGCAGAGGTCGTCCAGAAGGAAGTCTTCGGTCCCGTGGTCAGCCTCACGCAATTCGACGACGTGCAGACCGCGGTCGACTGGGCCAATGCCTCCGAATACGGGCTAGGCTCGTCGGTATGGTCGGGCCGGGTGGATCAGGCGATGGAGATCGCCAATGCGCTCGAATACGGCGTCACCTGGATCAACACCCATGGCGTCATGGCATCGGAAATGCCCCATGGCGGCATGAAGAACTCCGGCTATGGCTCCGACCTCTCGATGCAGTCGCTGATCGACTACACCCAGATCCGCCATCTCATGCTTGGCTGACCCACCGGCGTCACACTAGGTCAGGTCTTCGCGCAGCCGTTCGGCTGGTCTGGTCGACATGGCCGACCAGGTCGTGGCCGCACCGGTCGCGGTGGTGACGACGATTATCGCAACCGCAAAGCCAGCCAGTTGCAGCGGCTGCACGGCGAAGCCGATCTCGAGCAAAAACGTCGAGGCCGCCCATGATCCGGCCACCGCTATCGCCGCAGCCAGGATTGCGGCGACCGCGCCGAGCAGGGCGTATTCGATCAGGAACGCCGCAATGACGTGCGAGCGTCGCGCACCCAGCACCTTCATGACCACCGCATCGGACTGGCGTTGCTTGCGGCCCACGCTGAGCGCACCGGCCAGCACCAGCACGCCGGCCACGACTGCGGTGCCGCTGACCAGCGCGATGGCGTTGACCAGCCCATCCATGATCGCCTGCACCCGCGCCAGCGCGTCCCCGACCGGAACGAAGGTAAGCGCCGGCAGTGCTGCGACCAGCTCGGTTTCCACGGCGGAGGCGCCCCCGCTCACCGCCTTGATCGAGCCGAAATAGGATTGCGGCGCGCTCTCGATCAGCCCGGGCGATACGATGATGCGGAAATTGAAGTCGGGGCTGCGCCAGTCCACATTACGGAAGCTGGCGATCGTCATGGTGAGGGGGCGCCCGGCGATCGAGAGGGTGATCTCGTCCCCCACCGCCAGGTTCAGTGCATCGCGCATGTCGCTGCTGAGCGAGACCAGCGGCGCGCCGGCATAGTCGCGCGGCCACCAGGCGCCCTCGTCGATCACCGTACCCGCCGGAATCTCGGCCGCCCAGCTCAGCGCCGTATCGCCGCGAAACATGCCGGCAACTTCGCGCGGCGCCTCGTCGCTCGACGGGGCTGGCACGCCCTGCAACTCGGTGATCGTGCCGCGCAGCATCGGTATGCTCGTCAGGTCCTCGATCCGGGGATCGGCCGCGACATGGGCCCGGACGGCCGCCAGTTCGGTGCGGTCCATGTCGAGCAGCACGAAGTCGGGCGCCTCGGCGGTGACCTCCGCGGCGATCTGGTCGTTGATGTTGGACTGGCTGGTGACGATCAGCAGGAGTAGGGACAGGCCCATGCCCATCGATACCAGCACCGTGGTCGTCGGCGCACCCGGCCGTATGATGGCGGACATCGCCTGCCGCAGCAGCCGCTGTCGCGGTGCCGGCGCCCGCGCCAGCAGGCGCTTGAGCAGGGCCGAAGCCAGCCGCAGCAGGCCGAAGGCCACCAGCGTGCCGGTAAAGTAGAGGCCCACAAGCCAGGCGTCGTTGGCGATCAGCAGGGTCAGGCCGAAGAGCAGGGCGAACCCGGCGGCGAGCGGCGCAAGGACCGACGGCACCAGCAGTTCCCGCCACCCCAGCCCTGCCATCGCCCCGCTCGATCGAGCCCGAAACAGCATGGCCGGCTGGATGGCGCGCGCCTGTAGCAGGGGCAGCCATGAAAAGATCAGCGCCGTCACCAGCCCGATCGCGCCGGCAACGAGCATGGAATAGCCGTCGAGCCTGCCGACCAGCTCGATGCCGATCAGCTCCGACAGCAGGGGCAGGAGCGCCAGTGTCGCAATCGCCACGATGACGAGTCCGATCACCGAGGCGAGCCCGGCCAGCACCACGATCTGCGCCAGGAAATGCACCAGGATTCGCGCCCCACTTGCCCCCAGCGCGCGCATCGTCGCGATGGCGTCCTGTCTGTCCCCCACATAGGCGGTCACAGCATTGGCAGCTCCCAGTCCGCCCACCACCATCGACGACAGGGCCACCAGCAGCATGAAATTGCCGAAAATGGCGATGAAGCGCGCGATGGTCGCGGTCGCCTGGTCGGGCGAGCGGATGCGCCAGTCCCGCTCCGGAAACTGCTGTTCCAGCCTCTCGCGTGCGGTCTCGAAATCCACCCCCTCCAGCAGGACCTTGTAGCGGAACTGGCTGAGCACGCCCTCTTCGCGCAAGCCCGCCGGCGCCAGCGCCTCTTGCGCCACCAGCGCCGGCAGGCCGAGCTGGAAGCCCGCCGCCGCTTGGTCGGGCAGCGTCTCAATGATGCCGCGTAACTGCAGGTCGAGCGTGCCGACCCGTACCGTCTCGCCCACTTCCGCGCCGAGACGCAGGGCCGCCTGCTGCGACAGCAGGATACCAAATACATCATCGCGCTGCGCCACCAGCGCATCGATAGCGCCGTCTTCGGCCCCAGGCGCGAGCACCACGCTGCCTACCAGCGGATAGGCGTCGTCTATCGCGCGCAGTGACAGGAATGCCGAACGGCCATTGGCCAATGCCTGCGAATTGAGCTCCACCTCGCGGCTGACGCGGCCCAGCGCCTCAAGTGCGGCCATTACGGCGCCATCGACATCGCTGCGCTGCGAGCGCAGTTCCAGGTCGCCGCCCAGGATCATCCTGGCGTCCCGGTCGATCGCTATCTCGACGCTGCTGCGCACGGCGCTGACCGTGCCGACGGCCGCGACTCCCAATGCTAGGCACGCGACGAAGATGATGAACCGGCGGGCGCCGCCGCGCAGGTCGATCATCGCGACCCGCAGCCAGCCCTGCAGCCGTGTCACGATGCCACCGCCTCCAGTTCGCGAAGCTCACCACGATCCATCCGCATGCGGCGGTCGGCCCGGGAGGCCAGGGCATTGTCGTGGGTGATCAGCAGCACCGCCATGTCGTTGCGGCGCGCCAGCGCAAACAGCAGCTCGATCGCGGCAGCCGCGGTCTGCTGGTCGAGGTTGCCGGTGGGCTCGTCCGCCAGCAGCAGCCTGGGCCGCGTCACGATGGCCCGGGCCAGGCCCACCCGCTGCTGCTCGCCACCCGAGAGTGCGCTCGGCAGATGCGTTTCGCGCTCCGCCAGCCCCACCTCGGCCAGTGCCGCGCGGGCGCGGGCGCGGATTTCGCTCACCGGCAGGTCGTCGAAGGCGATCTCGAGCGCCAGGGCCACGTTCTCCAGCGCAGTCATCGACGGGATCAGGTGAAAATTCTGGAACAGGATGCCGATCGTGCTGCGCCTGATATCGGCCAGCGCGTCCTCGCCCAGCCCGCTGAGCGTCTTTCCGCCCACCGAAACCATGCCGTCGCTGGCCCGTTCCAGCCCACCCATCACCATCAGCAGGCTGGTCTTGCCGCTGCCGGACGGTCCGACGATCGAAACGACCTCGCCCGCCCTTATCGCAAACGTGATGGACTTGAGAATATGAAGCGGCCTGCCACCTGAATTAAGGTGCAGGTTCATGTCCCGGGTGGAGGCAATGCTGTCGATCATGGAGCGGGGCCGGTGGATTGTCGGTAGAAGGATTTCACATGCGAGCAGGCGTAGCAGGACAATGGTGGCGCCGGGCGCTCTCTGCAATGGGGCTGGCGGGCACGGTTGCGCTATTGGCGCAGCCAGCCATCGCCGCCGAGCGCACGATCCTGCTTTATGGCGACTCGCTGCTGGCCGGATATGGCCTCTCGGCCGAGGACGGATTCATGGGGCAGCTGCAGGCCGCCATGGATGCGGCTGGCATTGAGGCGACGCTGGTCAATGCCAGCGTCTCCGGCGACACGACGGCGGATGGCCTCGCCCGGCTCGACTGGTCGCTGGGCGAGCCGGTCGATGCGGTCATTCTGGGCTTGGGTGCCAACGACATGCTGCAGGGACTGTCCCCGGCCGCGGCGCGGGAAAATCTCGAGACGATGATGGCCGGGTTCGCGGCGCGTGACCTGCCGATCCTGCTGCTCGGCATGAAGGCAGATCGCGGCCTCGGCGCGGACTATGTGGCGGCCTTCGACAGCATCTATCCCGAGCTCGCGCAGCACTACGACGCGCTGCTCTACCCCTTCTTCCTCGAAGGCGTGGCGCTCAACCCGGCGCTCAACCAGTCGGACCGGATCCACCCCAATGCCCGTGGCGTCGGGGCAATCGTCGATGCGGTCCTGCCCTGGGTCGAACGATTGGTCAGCCGGATCGACTGACGCTGGCGCTCCGCTGCTCGCGCGTGGTGGTCTCAGTCCGTCGCAGCGGAGCCGTTAGGGCGGAGGTCCGGTGCCTGGTTCAGCAGCGTGCTGATCGCCGTGACCAGTTGCGCCACGACGAACGGCTTCTGCAGCATGATGCTGGCCGGAACGCCGTTGGCGGACCATTCATGGGCGCTGTCGCCGCTCATGTAGATTACCGGCATATTGGCGACGATTTCGCGCGCCTTGTGCCCGACCTCCCAGCCGTCAGGGCCTTTGCCGAGCCGGATGTCAGTGATCACGCCCTTGAAGCCGCTACCGGCCTTTTCCAGCTGCGCAATGGCTTTGGCACCACTCGACGCCAGAACGACCTCGAAGCCCTGATCGATCAGTTCGATTTCCAGCAGGCTGCGGAGCGCGCTGTCATCCTCTACGAGAAGCAGGAGAACGGACGGTGCGGATGCGGTTGTGGTCATGCATGTGCTCCAGCTTAGGGGAGCAGAACGGCGGGGCGCGACCATCATCTCCTCGCCGGAAAACCTCTCTGGCGATGACTGGATCATAGCACTCGAACCCTTCAGCGTCAAAGCGACTTGACGGAAATCGCAGCCACGGCTGCACGGTTTCTTAGGGGTTCAGCCCTAGCCTGTCCGGGCCCGATTTTTGTTGAGGAACGTCGCCCCGTTGATGCCGACCTCGCTGTCCCGCCAGATCAGCTACCTGACTTTCGCCTTCGCGACGGTGCTCGTCCTCGTTGTCGGCTCGTTCGGCTGGTGGGCGGCCGCCAGCATCGATGATCGCTCGATGGCGCGTCAGTCGCGAGCGATCCTGCGCGGCCTGTCCGACGTCATGGCGCGTGTCCCCGTCGAGCAGGACAGCTCGGCCATCTGGGACGATGCGGTCATCAACATGAGGGCGGAAAACGACGCCTGGATCGCCGAAAATCTTGCCGAGTGGATGAGCGAGTATTTCGGTCACGACCGGGTCTATCTTCTTGATGCCGACGATGCGCTCGTGCGGGCCGTGTCCGATGGGCAGCGCGTTGACGATGCCGCCTATGGTGAACATGAAGCGGCCATTCGACCTCTTGTCGCCGATCTGCGCCAGCAGATGGCCGACGCGTCCGCCGGCCTCGCCGACTCCACCGCCGCCATTACTGGCCTGGGCGTGGAAGACATCGTCGTGATCGACAACAGGCCTCCTGCCATTGTCAGCATCCGTCCGATCGTTCCTGGCACCGACGCCGTCGCCCAGGCCCCCGGCACCGAGTACCTGCATGTTTCCCTGCGCTTCCTTGGGCCATCGACAACCCGGGAAATCAGCGAGCGCTACGAGATCGAAGGCCTGACGTTCCAGCCCGTGGCGCAGATCGACAACGAGCACATTGCCTCACCCGTCATGAACGCGAACGGACGCATCGTCGGCTTCTTCAGTTGGATCGCCGAGGAGCCGGCCTATAACCTGATCGCGGAGACCCTTCCGGTCGTCGCTGCTGCCCTGGGCATGGGCGGATTCGCGGTCTTCTTGCTGGTGCGAAGGCTCAAGCGCACGTCCGTCGCTCTCGAAGATACCCAGGCCCATGCGTCCTTTCTGGCCTTCCACGATCCCATGACCCGCTTGCCCAACCGGGCGCTGTTCGAGGACCGGCTGGAGCAGGCGCTGGCCAATATGCGCAGCGGCGCCTCCCGTGTCGCGCTGCACTATGTGGACCTCGACAACTTCAAGCGGGTCAACGACAGTCTGGGTCACGCTGCCGGCGACGACCTGTTGCGCCAATGCGCCGAGCGCCTCACGAGCCTGATCACCGAGGTCGATACCGTGGCACGGCTCGGCGGCGACGAGTTCGCCGTCATCCAGTTCCACGCGCCCGATACTGCCACGGCGTTGACCCTCAGCCAGCGCATCGTGGAAGCCTTTGCTGCGCCGTTTGACCTTGGTGGCCACGAAAGCCGCGTCGGCGCCAGTGTCGGCGTCGCCATCGTCGCCGATCCCTCCACTGCCATGGAGGATATCATGCGCCAGGCCGACGTCGCGCTCTACGAGGCCAAGAACGGGGGGCGGGGCCGCTACCAGTCCTATGACGGCGACTTGAAGGCGGCCGTGATGGAGCGCCGCGAGCTCGAAACCGAGCTGCGGGCAGCACTCAACGGCACGCCCGGGCTGGAGCTGGTCTATCAGCCCATCTTCCGCGCCGACAGCGGTGCCATAGCTGGCGCCGAGGCGCTGGTGCGGTGGAACCACCCCACGCGCGGCCGGATGTCGCCCCTCGAATTCATCGCTCTGGCCGAGGAACGCGGGCTGATCGACCAGCTCGGCCTGTGGGTAATGCAGCAGGCCTGTGCCTATGCCGTGTCGTCGTCGATCCCGTGGGTCGCGGTCAACGTTTCGCCCCTGCAGTTCCGCGACGAAGCCTTCGCCGACCGGGTCTTTGAAATACTGAAGCGCACCGGCCTGAAGGCGCAGCGCCTCGAGATCGAGATCACCGAGGGGCTATTGCTGCAGAATTCGCCGCTCACCCAGGCCACGCTGATGCGGCTGCGCGCCAGCGGCATTCGGGTCGCACTCGACGATTTCGGCACCGGCTATTCATCGATCAGCTACCTGCGCACCCACGGCATCGACAAGCTCAAGATCGACCAGTCCTACACCGCTCAACTCGGGCAGGACACCGAGATCGACAGCATCGTGCGTTCCATCATTGACCTCGGCCGTGCCATGCACATGGCTGTCACGGCCGAAGGGGTGGAGACTGAAGCGCAGCGGGCCCTTCTCAACGGCATCGGCTGCGATCAGCTCCAGGGCTACCTGCTGTCCCGGCCCGTCTCACCGGCGAGGCTGGATGAAATTCTCGCCCAGGACGGCTCAACCAGACGGCGCAAGAGCGGCTGAGCCAGCCGACCTGCTATTTCTCCGGCGGCAGGTGGTCATCCACTTCCGCTTCTGGGCGCTGCCCGCCCTTGACGAACTCCTCGCGCCATTTGCCGTCGGCATCCTGGTACTGGATCTGCTCGTCGCGCCCGCCCAACTGCTGGCGCTGTGCAGCACTTTCGGCGGCGTCATGCGCAGCCTGGTGCGTGGCATAGGTCTCGGAGAAGACGTCGCCGACACGGTAGGCGAAGCCGCCATCATGCTCCACGACTTCATAGGTAACTTTGGGCATTTCGCCTCCAGTGAGTGATCTATCGCCGCTGGCCGCGCGCCGCGCTGCCAGCCGTCAAACACAATGCTTCGGGCGCCACTTCGTTCGCGGTGTGGCCCTGGCTTAACTTGCCCACGCCGGCTGAGGGCAATCCTCGGATAGCCAGGGAACCGGAGCGAGTGCCTCGGATTTGCATTCCAATTCGATGGAGGAAAAAATGCCGGCAAAATCCAAGGCACAACAGAAAGCGGCTGGTGCAGCACTCTCTGCCAAGCACGGCGACACCAAGGTGAGCGACCTTCAGGGCGCGTCGAAGTCGATGTACGACTCCATGAGCGAAAAGCAGCTCGACGAGATGGCGTCGACCAAACGCAAGGGCAAACCCGAACACGCGTCCAAGTCCTGAGGCCTGCGCTCGCAGCCCATCTCCGGCGACGGCATGCACCGTCGCCGGCACGACCGGTCTCAGTGCAGCAGCAGCAGTGATCGCGCTGCCATCTTGATCGCCTTGCCGCCCGATACCGTGCGCGGCTTGCCGTCGGGCTGTGCGGTGTCGATTGCCGCGGTCCAGCGTGCGCCCGATTTTCGCTTCGGGACGGTAAAGTCCACCTCGCCGTCGTGGGGGTTGAACAGCACCATCAGTTCGGACCACACGTCCGGCTGTTTCTTGAGGTCGTCGCGCGACAGCCGCACGCCTAGGGTCGTGGCGCCAGGATCGGTCCAGTGTTCCGCCTGCTGCTCTCCACCGCCCGGATTATACCATTGCACGCCCATTAGGTCGCGCCAGTTGGCCCGGCGCAGCAGCGGCTGGGTCGCTCGGATGTAGGTCAGCTTGCGCACGAACTCGGTCAGCGCCCTGCCGCTGTCGCCCACATTCCAGTGCACCCAGCTGATTTCGCTGTCCTGGGCATAGCCGTTATTGTTGCCGCGCTGGGTCCGGCCGAACTCGTCGCCGGCCAGCAGCATCGGCGTGCCATGCGAAAGCAGCAGCGTAGCGAGGAAGTTGCGCTTCTGCCGCTCGCGGATGGCGACTATGCCCTGGTCGTCCGTTTCGCCTTCCGCGCCGTAATTGTAGCTGCGATTGTCGTTGTGGCCGTCGTTGTTACCTTCCCCGTTCGCCTCGTTGTGTTTCTCGTTGTACGAGACCAGGTCGTGCAGCGTGAACCCGTCATGAGCGGTGAGAAAGTTGACGCCGGCCCAGGGGCGGCGTCCGCGCATGTCGTAGACGTCGCCCGAGCCGGTGAAGCGGGCGGCAAACTCGCCGGATGTGTGGTCCGTGTCCTTCCAGTAGTCGCGCATCGTGTCGCGATACTTGTCGTTCCATTCTGCCCAGCCGGGCGGGAAACCGCCCACCTGGTAGCCACCGGGGCCGATATCCCAGGGCTCGCCGATCAGCTTGACCTTGGCCAGCGTGGGGTCCTGCCCTACGGCGTCGAAGAAGCCGCCGCGCTCATCGAACCCTTCCGGCTCCCGTCCCAGGATGGTGCCGAGGTCGAAGCGGAAACCGTCGACATGCATTTCCTCGGTCCAGTAGCGCAGGCTGTCGGTCACCATCTGCAGCACGCGCGGATGGCTGGTGTTGACGGTATTTCCCGTGCCGGTGTCGTTGATGTAATAGCGCGGCTCGCCGGGCATGGTGCGGTAATAGGAAAAGTTGTCGATACCCTTCCAGGACAGCGTCGGTCCCATCTCGTTGCCTTCGGCCGTGTGGTTGTAGACCACGTCGAGGATCACCTCGAGGCCGGCATCGTGGAAGGCGCGGATGGTGTTGCGCAGGCCGTTGACCCCATTGGGCCCATAGTAGCGGCTGGCCGGCGCGAAGAAGCCCAGCGTATTGTAGCCCCAGTAGTTGCGCAGCCCCTTGTTGAGCAGGAAGTCGTCGTCGGGGAAGGCGTGGATCGGCATCAGCTCCACCGATGTCACCCCGATCGACTTGATGTAGTCGACGATCTCGCGCTGTCCCAGGCCCTCGAATGTGCCGCGCAGCTCTTCGGGCACGGCGGGGTGCAGCTGGGTAAACCCCTTCACATGGGTCTCGTAGAAGATGGTGCGGGCCCAGTCGATATCGGGTCTGTGGTCGCCGGACCAGTCATAGGCGTTGGGGTCGACGACACAGCCCTTGGGCATCACGCTGGCGCTGTCCTCGCTGTTGAAGGACAGGTCCTTGTCCTCTGCATCGGCCAGATAGCCGAAATGGGCGGAAGACCACTGCACGTCGCCCACCAGTTCGCGCGCGTAAGGATCGATCAGCAGCTTGTTGGGGTTGAAGCGGTGCCCCTGTTCCGGCTCGAACGGGCCGTGGACGCGGTAGCCGTAAAGGGTGCCCGGTCCAACGCCGGGGAGATAGCCGTGCCAGATCTCGTTGGTATATTGGGGCAGCGTGATGCGGTCGGTTTCGGCTCCGCTCGCCGCATCGAACAGGCAGAGCTCGACGCGTGAGGCATGGGCCGAAAAGAGGGCAAAGTTGGTTCCCTCCCCGTCCCAGGTGGCGCCGAGGATGGTGGAGTAGCCAGGCAGCACCTGGCGCGCAGCATGTGCGGACATTGCAATTCCTTGTTCTTGCACGCACTAACGGCGCCGTGACCTCCCGGTTGCACGTCGTCGCGCCGTCTTCGGAGAGCAGAGATGCCCAGCCGCGCAAGGGACGGGCGGGCACAAAGCAAAGTGCCCGGCGGATGACCCGCCGGACACTTCAAATATTCCTTCAGTCGCTTGCTCTCACCCCGGCGACGCCGTGGCGCCGTGGGGGTGGCACGTCACACCAGCCGCCAGCGGCTCACATGCCGGCGCTTGCGGGCCTTTTGTGCCAGGAAACCGCTCAGCACCGACTTGACTGTCTCCGCCGCCGATCGCTGGCCGACCGGAATCGTCATCAGCCGTCCGTCTATTGCCGTGTGGATCATGTTTTGTTCGACGAAGTAGGTCGCATGATGCGCTTCGCCATTGTGATCGATTTCAACTTCCAGAACTTGTGAATGTCGTTCCATGTGCCCGCCGCCTCCAACAACTGGAGCCAGCTTGTTTCGGCCAAGCGTTAACGTCAATTAATGCACGTTAGTGAATCGTAAAAATGTTGCTGGCCTCTCGCCGCAACGCCACGTCCGCGTGACTAGGTCGATACGCCGGCTGGCAATGATGGCGCTGCGACGGCACGGCGGCGGCATCGATGAGCGGGAAGACAGGGTGATCAGCCCCTGCCGCCCCGCCCGGATCATGGCGCCGATTTGCCGGTATAGTCTGCCGTTCGCTGCGAGGGAGGCCCAGACTTACCTCTTGGCGCTTTCGCCGCTTTCGCTCAGCATCGCATATTGGCGGGTCACCGGCTCGATGTTCTCGTCGAGGAACTTGGCCATCGCGATCTCTTCGTCGAGGTTCTGCGTCAGCAGGGTGACGGCCGCGGTATTGCCGGCCTGCTTGGCCAGCGCCAGCAGGCTTTTGTAGGCGGCGATTTCATAGTTCTCGAAGGCGAAGTTGGCAAAGCTGTTCTTGACGATTTCGTCGCCCGCCACGGTGTGACCGAGCGCCGCCATGCTGCCACCCAGCGAGAGGGTTGCGTCCTTGAGCCCTGACTTGCTTTCGCCGACGCCATCGAGCACCTGCTCGAGCCGCTCGATCTGCCCCTCGGTCTCGCTGATATGCTGCTGCAGCCGGCTCGCCATTTCGGGATATTTCTCGATCCGTGAGACCTGCGGCTTCATGATCGAAAGCGCCTGGTGCTCCATGGCATGGGCATTGCGCAGGCCGGTGACAAAGATATCGTGGCTGTTAGTCATCAGTAATTAACCTTCCAGTAATCGGCGAGTGGCCGTGCCGCCTCGCTGCCTTGCATTTGCCCCGCTCAACGGCTAGGCGCCCCGAATGCTGCCCCCGTAACGCGTGTTAAGCGGTGACCAGCGCGGCCAGCCCCTCGATGGCACCGTATCCCGCATGCGCGTTCGCGTCCGCGGCCTGCCTGGTGTAGTGTGACCGCTATGCCACGCCACCAGCCACGCCCGCAGGACATGCCAGATGAATGAACCTAAGCGGTTTCCCGTAGTCGGTATCGGTGCGTCCGCTGGCGGCATCCCCTCCATGGAAGGCTTCTTCAAGGGCGTACCGGCCGACTGCGGCATGGCCTTTGTCGTCGTCACTCATCTCAGCCCCGACCGCGAAAGCCTGCTGCACGACGTCATCGCGCGCTTCACAACCATGCCGGTTCGCGTCGCCGAGCAGGACATGCCGATCGCGCCCGACACGGTCTATGTCATGCCGTCCAACAGCATCATGACGGTAGAGCATGGGACCCTCCGCCTGCAGGAACCAGACCCGGCCCATCGCGAGCGCAGGCCGGTCGACGTCTTCTTTGCTTCGCTGGCTGGCGAGTATGGGGAATTCGGGATAGGGGTCGTACTCTCGGGCGGCGACGGGGACGGCACGCTTGGTGTCAAGGCAATCAAGGAGCGTGGCGGGCTGACCCTCGCCCAGTCGCCGGACGAATACGGCCCCAGCACCCCAGGCATGCCGCGCAGCGCCATCTCCAGCGGCCTGATCGATATCGAAGCCAAGGCACAGGACATGGGCGGCAGGCTGATGGCCTATGCCGCAAGCTTCGACATCTTGGCTAACCTCGACCAGCAGGAAGGCGCCCAGGCAGAAGCCACCCTCGAGCGGGGCAGGGCGGAGATTTACGCAATCCTCCGCAGCCATTCCGGACACGACTTTTCGGGCTACAAGACCAAGACGTTCATGCGCCGGGTGCGTCGCCGCATGCAGGTGCGGCAGTCCCATTCGCTCGAAAGCTATATCGAGCTGCTCCGGCAGGACGCGCCCGAGGTCATGCACCTGTTTCGCGACCTGCTGATCAACGTCACCAATTTCTTCCGCGATGCCGAGGCTTTCCAACTGCTGGAGGAAAAGGTGATCCCGCGCCTGTTCGACGGCAAGGGCGCCGGCGACACCATCCGCGTCTGGGTCCCCGGCTGCGCCACGGGCGAGGAGGTCTTTTCCATCGGCATCCTGATGCGCGAGCAGATGGAGAAGCTTTCCGCCCCGCCGCGCGTCCAGATCTTTGCCACCGACATCGACGAGGCGGCGCTCTCGGTGGCCCGGCTGGCCCGCTATCCCGAAAGCTTGCTTGGCGGCATCACGCCGCAGCGGCGCCAGCGGTTCTTTCGTCTCGACGGCGCCAGCTATGCCCTCAGCAACGACGTGCGCGAACTCTGCATCTTCTCGCCCCACAGCGTGGTGCGCGATCCCCCCTTCTCGCGCATCGACCTGGTGTCCTGCCGCAACCTGCTGATCTATTTCGGCCCCGATATCCAGAATAGTGTCATTCCCGCCTTCCACTATTCCCTGCGCCCCGGCGGCTACCTCTTCCTCGGCACGTCCGAAGGGGTCGGGCAGCATGGCGACCTGTTTTCGCTCGTCGACAAGAAGCAGCGCATCTTCCAGGCGCGCGAGCATGTCCATTCGACGCACCGCCTGCGGCCATTCGTGGGCGACAGTCGGCACGCCCAGTTTCCGTCCGGGCGGGACAAGCTGCCCCAGGCGACCTACCCGCTGCGTCAGGCGGTCGAGGCGCAGGTGCTCGACCGCTTCGCCCCCGCCCATGTCGTGGTCAACAGCGATGGCGACGTCGTCTACTACTCCGCACGCACCGGGCGGTTCCTCGAGCCGTCGGCTGGGGCGCCCAGCCGCCAGTTGCTGACCATGGCGCGGCGCGGCCTGCGCCTGGAACTGCGCGCTGCTTTGCGCGAAGCCAGCAATCTGCAGCAGGCCGTGGTCAAGCCCGACCTGCCGCTCGATGACGATGCCGGCCAGGTGCAACTCGTCACCGTCACCGTTGAACCCATGTTCGAGCGCGGCAATGGCGAGCCGTTGTACCTAGTGCTGTTCACCGTCACTGGGGCCGCACGCGCCAAGTCCGATGCCGAGCTGGCCAGTCAGGGCGTTGAGGGTTTCATCGACCTCGACCGCGAACTTCGCGACACGCGGGAGGGGCTGCAATCCACCATCGAGGAATACGAGACCGCGGTCGAGGAGCTGAAATCCTCCAACGAGGAGCTTGTCTCGGCCAATGAGGAGGCCCTGTCGATCAACGAGGAACTGGAAGCTTCTAAGGAAGAGATGCAGTCCCTCAACGAGGAGCTCAACACCATCAACGCCGAGCTGATCAGCAAGGTCGAGGAACTCGACCGGGCCAATCACGATCTCAGGAACCTCTTCGAAAGCGCGCAGATCGCGACGGTCTTCCTCAACCGCAACCTCGTGATCCGCAATTTCACCCCGGCCGCCTCGACCTTCTTCAACCTGCGCACCACCGACATCGGCCGCCCGCTGACCGATTTGACCAACCGCCTGGAGTATCCCGAACTAAAGACACACATTGAGCAGGTCTTCGCCACCGGTGAGCTGATCGAACACCAGTTGCCGCGCGACAGCAAGCGACGCCACTATCTAGTCCGGCTGATGCCCTATCGGGAGGAGGCCAAGACAATTCAGGGCGTGGTGGTCTCCCTCACCGACGTCACCAGACTGGCAGACGCCGAGGAGCGCCACCAGACCCTGATCTCGGAGCTCAATCACCGCGTCAAGAACATGTTCGCCGTGGTAGTCAGCATCGTCAATGGCACCCTCGAGACGGCTCCGGCCCACCCGGCTCATGATGCGCTCGTAGGACGCCTGCGCGCCATGGCCCGCGCCTATAGCGGCCTCTCACGGGTCAACTGGGCGCCGGTGCTGGTCGCCGATCTCCTGCGCGATGCCACCGAGCCGTTCGGGCACGAACACTTCATCATTGACGGTCCTGGAGTGCGGCTCGAAGCGCAGCAGGCGCTGTCGCTCGGCATGGTGATCCACGAGCTCGTCACCAACGCCGCCAAATACGGGGCGCTTGTCGGCCCGGAAGGCCTGGTTACCGTGACGTGGGAGAAGCCTGGACAGGACCTGCTGCTGCAATGGCGCGAGCGCGGCGGCCCGCCGGTTACTCCGCCGACGGAGACGGGCCTGGGCCTGTCGCTGCTGGAAGGCGAAATTGGCTACCGCCACGGCGGTTCCGTCGCAACCCGATTCGAACCCGGCGGACTGGAGGTCGACATCACCCTGCCGGAAACCAGGTAATCAGGGCATCGTTACGCGCTCGGGGACCACGCCACCCACGCCGCGGCGTACACAGATCAGGCCGGCTGATCCGGCGAGCTGCTTGCCCTGATCGAGGGGAAAAGCGGCAATGCAACGAAGTGCCCCTGTTGGCCATTAACCTATGTGAGCAAACGCTCGGCGCAAGGCTGCTAATGTCCGGCTGAAGAGGACGTACATGGCGCGGCAACTGAGTGATCTGCGGGTGCTTGTCTGCGAAGACGAGTACCTGTTGGCAAGTGATATGGCCACGCAACTGGCCAATCGGGGCGTACATGTCGTCGGCATCATGTCCCGTGTGTCCGACATTCATGCCGCTCTTGGAGATGACGGTTTCGAGGCCGATGCCGCCGTGCTGGACCTCAAGCTGCTCGATGGCGATGCCGCCTCGGTCGTGGTGCCGATGCTGGCTCGCCGCATAGCTGTGGTGCTCTGCACCGGCTATGGCACCCGCGATTTGCCACCGGAGCTCGCCCACCTTCCCAAGGTCGGCAAGCCCACTGACATCGACGAGCTTCTGGCGGTGTTGTTGGACAACGCTGCACCAGAAGACCTTGAAGGGGAGTAGGTGTGCGATGAGCGAAATCAACGTGGTCGAACATGAACTCGGCGAGCGCGTCCAGGTGTTTAGGGGCCCCGGAATGGACCCCTTCCTGCGTCGCCTTCACGCCCTCTACCCCCTGCAGACCTACGAAACGGCGGCCCTTGCCGCGCTGGTGCAGGACAGGATCACCGTCCCGCCCCATCACGAGCTGCTCGAAGAGGGCAAGCCGGCCAAGGAAGCTTTGGTCTTGCTCGAGGGATTGGCCTGCCATTACCGCACGCTGGACAACGCCCGCCGGCAGATGACGGGCTTTGTGGTGCCAGGTGACTTTTGCGACTACGGCTTCCTCTCGTCCAGCCCGGTCCGCCAATGCGTCATGACTCTGGGTCCGGCGACCGTCGGAAAGATCGACCTGAGCCAGTTCTCCAGCGTCGGCGAAAAGCTTCCCAATGTCGTGATCGCGGCGATGCGCGCCGCCTCCATTGACCAAGCCAGCGCCCGCGAACTGGTCATCAGCCTGGGCGCCCGCGATGCGCTCCAGCGCCTGGCCCATTTCCTGTGCGAGATTTATCAGCGGCTAAGGCTGATCGGCCTGGTCAGCCCCACCGGCCAGTTCGATCTCGCCTTGACCCAGGCCGAGCTGGGTGAGGCGCTTGGCCTCTCCACGGTGCATGTCAACCGCACGGTACAGCAGTTGCGCAAGAGCCGGTTCATCACCATTGCACATGGCAGGGTCACCATACTGGATTATCCAGGACTGGCGGCGACGGCATCGTTCGATGGGCGCTATCTCGAGCCTTAGCCGGTTGGCCGGAGCCCGCGGGCAAGTGCGCGGGCGAAGACCTGCGCTGGTGCCCGCCGCAACGGCAGAACGGCCGGAGCCCGCGGCGCCTTCGTCAGCCGCACGATCGGGCGGCTCGTCATGATCACGATCTCCGCAATCAGTTTCTTGCGGTCCAGTGGCTTTTCCAGAAGGCATGATTCGCGAAAGCGGGGTGGTAGCGCCTCCCGGTCATAGGCCGTCGCGAACACCATCGGAATACCCTGTTCCTTCAGCATGTCGGCGACCTCGAAAACGGTGGTGCCATGCAGCCGCACGTCCAGGACCGCCGCGTCGATGCGGCGCCGTCCTATCAGTTGCGCAGCGTAGAAAGGCGTGGGTGCGGGCCCCAGCACAGTGGCGCCGAGCTCTCGCAGGTCGCGGCAGATGTCGGCCGCCAGCAGAAAATCGTCCTCCACAACGACGATGCGTTTTCCGTTCAGGTCTGTCGCTTCTTGAGCTGCCATGCTGCTCCACCTTTTCGTGTAGCTTGGCGATGACCGCAGCCATCTGCCTTAACATTGGTTAAGGCTTCCTCCCGGCGAAAGTTTCCGCCTTGCCTAAAATGAACACCCCCCAACGCTCGATCTTTTATTCGCCATTTTCCGGTCCGGCGGCGCCACGGGGCTTTTCCTGCAATAGGGTATCCGCCTCGCGCTCGCGCAGGCACCGTTCCAGGGCCGCGAACCAGTAATCTCTTTCGCGCCCCTGCGGACGCCCGTCATTCTCCCACAAAAAATAAGCTGTGTCGCGCACCCGCGCTTCGAAGTCCCTGTCGATCCAGGGATCGTCTGTTTCGGGCATTACAAAATCCTGACATCGGTCGTCTCAACTCAACCCCTTTGCACAGCTTAACGTTCACAGACGTTAACGCAGATTAACTGCGTCATCGCCTCCCCAACTGACGGGAACCGCCGCGCAGTGTGTTGGCTTGATAAGCCATGCAGACACCCACGACTGACCAGCTTCGCAACCGTATCGACCAGGGATTGACCGGCGAGAAAATTCCCATGCCGGACCCCGCGGCGGCCCCGCTGGGCACCGACGCCGAGGCCGGCGGCACCCCGCCCACGACCAGGGAACGCCAGGTGGAAGCCAACGCAGCGCCCGACAGGGCCGCTGTAGCGCGCACGCCGCCATCCGGCATCCTGGTCTATCTCGCCCTGGTCGTTATCGTCGCCTGCGTCTTCACCTTGGTCGCGTTCTTCGCACTGCCGTGACAACTGCAACACCCGTCGCCTCCACAGGCGCTCAGTTGTTGGCGACGTAAAAGATCGTGCCGAAAATCAGCACGAACAGCAGCGCCGCCAGCGCAATGCGCACCATGCTGCCATAGGGGTTCTTGCCGAGCGCCACGCGCTCGGCCTTGCCCTGGTTCAATTCGGTTATGATCTTGTCCGTCTCGGGCCGGACGGCCTCCGGCCTTTCGGTCTCTGCCATCACGGTCCTCGTTATGTGGTCATGCCCGGCTTGAGCACGACCTTGGTCCACTCGTTCTGCTTGTCGTGGAAGTTCTTGTAGCCCGTGGGTGCCTCCTCAAGCGGCAGCCGGTGGCTGATCAGGAACGTCGTGTCGATCTCGCCTTCCTCGACGCGCCGCAGCAGGTCCTTGGTATACTTCTGCATATGCGTCTGGCCGCCCCGGATCTGCAGGCCCTTTTCCATCATCGCGCCGAGCGGCCACTTGTCGAGCATGCCGCCATAGACGCCCGGAACCGAGACCCGTCCACCCTTGCGGCAGGCCAGCAGTGCCTGGCGCAAGGCATGACCCCGATCGGCGCCGGGCGAGATCTTCTGCTTGACGAGGTCGAGCACGTTGTCGACCACGAAGCCATGCGCCTCCATGCCCACCGCATCGATCACGGCATCGGGCCCGATTCCCCCGGTCATTTCCATCAGCGCCTCGCGCACATGGGTTTCCTGGAAGTTGATGATCTTGGCACCGAGCTTCTTTGCCAGCTCCAGCCGGTGTGGATGGTGGTCGATGCAGATCACCTGCTCGGCGCCCATGATCACCGCACTCTGCACCGCGAACAGCCCAACCGGCCCCGCACCCCAGACCGCCACCGTATCGCCCGGCTCGATCTGGGCATTCTCCGCCGCCATCCAGCCCGTGGGCAGGATGTCGGACAGGAACAGCACCTTGTCGTCATCCATCCCCTCGGGAACCACGATCGGCCCCACATCGGAAAACGGCACCCGCACATATTCGGCCTGTCCGCCGGCATAGCCGCCGGTCAGGTGGGAATAGCCGAAAATGCCGCCCACGGCATGGCCATAGAGCTTTTCAGATGCATCCTGTTTTTCCACCGGATTGCTGTTGTCGCAGGCGGAGAACTGCTCGTGCTGGCAGAAAAAGCACTGCCCGCAGGAAATGGTGAACGGCACCACCACCCGCTGGCCCTTGCGCAGCGTGCTCTTGGACCCGGTCTCGACCACTTCGCCCATGAATTCGTGCCCGAGGATGTCGCCCGATTTCATCCCCGGAATCACTCCGTCATAAAGATGCAGGTCCGATCCGCAGATGGCGGTCGATGTCACCTTGAGGATGATATCGCGCGGGTTCATGATCTCGGGATCGGGGTGGGTATCGACGCGGACGTCGTTGGTGCCATGCCAGGTCAGCGCCCGCATCATTGCTCTCCGTCGTTGGTTTTGTGGTAGGCGGAGGTGGCTATTTCACCCGTCTCCATCAGCATCTTGAAGCGCTTGAGTTCGTGCCGCGCCTGGATATTGGGCTCCGCCATGAAGAGCTTGGCCACCAGCCGCCCGATATCGCCGGCCGGCGGCTCGTAGGCGATCTGCGCGCTGACGACCGTCCCGCGACCGGCGGGGGCATCGGTAAACGTCACCATGCCCGCGGTGCGAATCTGGGAGCCCCCAACCGAATGCCAGCCGATCGTCTCGTTCTCCACGACGCCCGCCAGTTCGGTCTCCATCGTCACCTGTTGTCCTGCCGGGGCCCGCACCGTCCAGACCGCCCGGTTCTCGCCGGTCATCTGGATACTTTCGATCGCCTCCATGAAGGTGGGCAGGTTGGTGAAGTCCCGCCAGAACGCGAACAACTCGTTGCGCGGGCGCGCGATGGTGACGCTGCGACCGACGATGGCGAGGTCACCCTCCTTGTCGTCGCGCTGCGCACGCTTGGGCGCGTCGTCCTGTGCTTGTGCCATTGCCGGCTCCTAGTGCTGCTTGGTGTCGTGTGGCTCGGCCATGCTGCGCTGCATCTGCGCCTGTTCGAGCCCGATGCCGCTCGACGCGCCGGCTACGACGGAAAAACTGGCTTTGTCATGATCTTGCATGGCCGTCCTCGGTGTCACGGTTGTGCTAACCGCCCCCGAATTGGAAGGTTCCACTGCCGCCGGCGCCCTAGCTTGCATCACTGTCAAACGGCCGCCCCCGTCCTCCACGCCTTCACCGCCATAACCTGCAATAGGCAACGGGGCTGTACCTGAACCTTTTTGCCCGTCCGACGATTGCTGCTCGCAGCATCCCAGGAGACCAATGATGGCCGATCCCGAAAAAGCACCCGGCAACAAGCTCGACGAGGTGCACTTCCTCACCGACAATTTCGACATCCCGCCTTTGCGCGCCGCCCAACTGGTGGCCGACCGAACCGAGGTGGACGAATTGGCGGAACAGGCTATGGTGGAACGGCAGCGCGATCCACTGGCCGCCGTACCCGTGCCCGACCCCGAAAAGGCTCCGGAGCACAACGAGAAAGAAATTGGGGACCTGCACAAGCCTGTCGTCCACGATCGCTCTGCTCCGACCTGACCGATCGTCGTGCCCGGTTCCCGCTGTCGCAATGCGTGCGGCGTGACTGGGTGAGCCTATGACGTTCGGACAGGAGGCCGAGATTTTGGCGCGGATTCAGTTCGCGTTCACGGTCTCCTTTCACTTCATCTTTCCCGCCTTCTCCATCGGCACCGCCAGCTACCTCGCCGTGCTCAACGCCCTGTGGCTGTGGAAGCGGGATCAGGCCTATCTCAAGCTCTTCGAATACTGGAAAACCATCTTTGCCGTCACCTTCGGCATGGGCGTCGTCTCCGGCATCGTCATGAGCTACCAGTTCGGCACCAACTGGTCGGTCTTTTCCGAGCGCGCCGGCGCGGTCATCGGCCCGCTGATGGGCTACGAGGTGCTGACCGCCTTCTTCCTCGAGGCGGGATTTCTCGGCATCGCCCTGTTCGGCCGGCAGCGCGTCGGCGATAAGCTGCATATGGCGGCCGTGCTGGCCGTTGCCCTGGGCACGTTGATCTCGGCCACCTGGATCACCTCGGCCAACAGCTGGATGCACACCCCCGCCGGCTTCTCCGTCGACGAAAACGGCGCCTTCGTGCCCGAGGACTGGTGGGCCATCATCTTCAATCCCTCCTTCCCCTATCGCCTGACCCATACCGTTCTGGCCGCCTTCCTCACCACCGCCTTTGCCGTGGGTGGTGTCGGCGCCTGGCACCTGCTCAAGGATCGCACCAACCGGCAGGCGCAGATCATGTTCTCGATGGCCATGTGGATGGCGGCCATCGTCACCCCGATCCAGATCGTGGTCGGCGACCTGCACGGCCTCAACACGCTCGAATACCAGCCCGCCAAGATCGCCGCCATGGAGGGCCACTATGAAAGCTATCCTGACGGGGCACCGCTCGTCCTGTTCGGCATTCCCGACGACGCGGCAGAGACCACCCACTTCGCCCTCGAAATCCCCAAGCTCGGCTCGTTCATCCTGACCCATGAATGGGATGGCGCCATCCAGGGCCTCAAGGAATGGGCGCCCGAAGACCGGCCGCCAGCGATCATTCCGTTCTTCACCTTCCGCATCATGGTGGGTATCGGCTTCTTGATGCTGGCGACCGGCATCTGGTCGCTCTGGTCGCGCTGGCGCGGCACCCTCTACACCAATACCTTGCTGCATCGGGCTGCGCTCGTCATGGCGCCCTCCGGCTTCGTCGCCGTGCTCGCCGGCTGGTACACCACCGAGGTCGGGCGGCAGCCCTATACCGTCTATGGGCTGATGCGCACCTCCGACAGCCTGTCCCCGGTTGCCGCGCCGGCGGTGGGAGCGTCGCTCCTGGCGTTCATCATCGTCTACTTCCTCGTCTTCGGGGCGGGCGTCTTCTACCTGCTGCGGCTGATGCGGCGGCCACCCGTACTCATCGAGGATCACGAGCTCGACAAGGGTCCGCACCGCGCCGCCGGCATCGCCCCCGGCCCGGCCCAGGAAGAGCCCATTCGCGCAGGAGGCAACAGTGTCGATTGATCTCCCCACCGTCTGGGCCGGCATCATCGCCTTTGCCGTCCTCGCCTATGTGGTGCTGGACGGTTTCGATCTCGGGGTCGGCATTCTCTTTCCGTTCTTTCCGGCTCGTCACGACCGCGATTTGATGACCAATTCCATCGCTCCCGTCTGGGACGGCAACGAGACCTGGCTGGTGCTGGGCGGCGGCGGGCTGATGGCAGTCTTCCCGGTGGTCTACGCCACCGTGCTGCCGGCGCTCTACATGCCGATCATCCTGATGCTGCTGGCGCTGATCTTCCGCGGCGTGGCCTTCGAGTTCCGCTGGCGCACGCAACGCGGCTCGCACTACTGGGACAACGGCTTCTGGCTGGGCTCCACCGTCGCCGGCTTCACCCAGGGCATTGCGCTGGGGGCGCTGGTGGAGGGCATCGACATTGCCGACCGCCAGTATGTCGGCGGCTGGTGGGACTGGCTGACGCCCTTTTCCCTCCTGACCGGCCTTGCGGTGGTAGTCGGCTATGCCCTGCTCGGCGCCTGCTGGCTCAATCTCAAGACCGCAGGCGAAATCCAGGCGCGGGCCCGGCACATGGCCATGCTCGCCGGCATCGCCATGCTGGTGCTGATCGGCGCGGTGTCGCTGTGGAGCCCCTTCATCAACGCGGTCTATTTCGAGCGCTGGCTCACCCGCCCCGCCATTTTCTACTCCGCCTTCGTGCCGGTGCTGCTCGCCATCTGTGCCTTCGCCCTCTGGCATGGCCTGACCACCGACAAGCACCTGCAGCCGTTCCTCGCGGCGCTTGGCCTGTTCGTGCTGAGCTTTGTGGGCCTCGGCATCAGCTTCTACCCCTATATCGTGCCGGGCAGCCTCACCATCGAGGAGGCCGCCGCGCCCGACTCGTCGCTGATTTTCCTCCTGGTCGGCGCGGTGATCCTCATCCCCACCATCCTGGCCTACACCGCCTATGCCTATTGGGTCTTCCGCGGCAAGCTGGACCCCGACGAAGGCTATCACTGATCATGCGTCCGGCCATGCAGCGTTGGCTCTGGTTCCTCGCCCTGTGGCTGGCAGGCGTGGGCACGGTGACCGCCATCGGCCTCGTCATCCGCCTGTTCCTGCGGCCTTGAGCCCGCCGTTTAGCGCCCGAATACCGCCACCGGCACGCCCGGCACCTCGGCGCGGAAGCTGATGATGCCGTCCCGTCCCGCATCCTCCTTGGAATCGAGGCTGGTGACAAAGACGGTCCTCAGGTCGGGTCCACCGAAACACGGCATTGTCGGATGCGCCAGTGGCACGTCGACATGCCCCAGCAGCTCGCCATCGGGCGAGAGGCGGTTGATGCGTCCTGCGGAAGGGCCGGCCGACCAGTAGGTGCCGTCCACGTCGCAGGCGCCACCGTCCAGCCGGCCGATCGCCTCGTCGTGCTCGCGCAGGCGCCGGCGATTGCTGACGGCGCCGGTTCTGGCGTCGAAGTCATGACAGTCAAGCCATACGCCGCCACGCGAATCCGAGTGATAAAGCCGCGTCCCCTCCGCATTCCACGCCAGGCCGTTGGAGATGGAAATGCTGTCCGCAATCACCCGCACCGAGCCGTCGAGCCCGATGCGATAGAGCTTTGCCGCGTCGCCGTCGGCATCCATGCTGCCCACCCAGAACGCCCCGTCCGGCCCCACCTTGCCGTCGTTGAGGCGCATCTCGGGCTTGGCATGCTCGACCCGCGCCACCGTCTCGCGCGCGCCAGTCTGCGGATCGAACAGTACGACGCCATTGCGCAGGGCCACCACCAGCCGTCCCTGCTGCGCCAGCCCGAAGCTGGGCACCGGCTCCCCGAAGCTCCAGCGCGCCCGCTCGCCACTGGCCAGGTCCAGCGCGTGTATCACCCCTGCCGGGATGTCGCACCACAGCAGCCGCTGCCGCGCGGCGTCCCATACCGGGGACTCGCCCACGCCGAAACGTTCGGCGACGACAACGGTGATCTCGGGCTGGCTCATGCTAGCTTCCCCGCATCTTGGGTGAGGCTCCATTCCCGGTAGCGCCGGCGGCCCCCTTCCAGGTGCTGTCGCATGGCAGCCCGGGCCGCATTCGCCTGCCGCTCGCTGATGGCATCGAAGATGCGCCGGTGTTCGGTCTGGATATTCTCGAGGAACTCGGACTTGTCCTTGTCGTCGGCAAAGCTCGCTCCGAGCGCACGCCGTGGGATCAATCGCTCGCCCATCTCGTCCACGAACAGGCGGAAGCGTTGGTTGTTGGTGGCGTCGGCGATTGCGCGGTGAAAGCTGCGATCGGCATCGGTGGCAAGTGTATTGTCCTGCAGGTGCCGCGCGAACTGGCTCATCGCCTGCTCCATGCGCAACAGGTTCGTCTCGGTGCGCCTTTCGGCCGCGAGCCCCGCCGCCTCGATCTCGACGCTCATGCGGAACTCGATGAAATCGAGCACGTCGCCGATATCCTGCGGCGTCTCCATGAACATCGAGCCACCCGGGGCGCGTGGCGGCTCGCTCACATAGACCCCGCTGCCGCGCAGCGAGCGCAGCCGGCCCTCGGCCTTGAGGCTGGCAATGGCCTCGCGCACCACGGTCCGGCTGACCGAGAACTGTTCGCACAGCCGGTCCGATGGCGGCAGCTTGTCGCCCGGCTTGAGACCGTCCTCGGCGATCATGCGCGCCAGCCCGCTCTTCACCCGGTCTGTCAGTCGCAACGCTTGAATTTCCGCCATCTGTCCGCCGTGTCGTTCCTTCCGCGTCTGCGCATCTCAACGCTAACAGTCCGCTACCCAATTCCCGCCATGCGTGAACTTGCCCAGACTGCGGCAGTTCCGCAGATTTGTCATCCCGCAACCGCCGCGCACAGCCATCGCGGGATCCAACTTCATGCTTATGCGCATTTTCCTTGTCGCAAGTCAAAATCTTTCATACAACTTTGCGCAGGTAAGCGATCGGAGAGAATGCCATGTATGTCGGGACGCAGTTGAGCGGCGGCAAGCTGCAGGAAGTCGGTGATCGCTATCTCCGCCAGCTCGCCCAGTTGGGGGTCGTCCACGTCTGCATTGATCCACCCGGCCACGCCTCGACCTGGACGCGCGACGTCCTGCGGCGCCACATCGACCGCATCGAGGCGGCGGGGCTCATCCTCGACATGGTACAACTGCCGTTGCCCTCCTCGGGCATAGATAAGCCGCATGGTTCGGCTGGCATCGTGCTGGGGCAGGGGGAGCGCGATCGCGAGATCGAGGGCATCTGCCGGCTGATCGAGGACCTTCGAGCCATGGGCATCGGGGTCGCCAAATACAATTTCAACCTGCTCGGCATTCCCCGCACCCCTTCCGAACGCGGCCGCGGCGGTGCCATCCTGTCAACCTATCGCGCCGACCAGGCCACCGATGGTGACGTGGTCACCCGGGCCGGTGAAGTCAGTGCCGACCAGATGTGGGAGCGGATCACCTATTTCCTCGAGCGCGTTGTGCCGGTTGCCGAGGCGAACCGGGTTCGTCTCGCCTGCCACCCGCACGATCCGCTTACGCCGCCTGGCTACAAGGGCATGGAGGAGCGGGTTTTGGGCAGCGCCGCAGGCCTCAAGAAATTCGTCTCCATCGCCGAAAGCCCCTATCACGGGCTCAACTTCTGTCAGGGCACCATTGCCGAAAGCCTCGAAAATCCCCGGGAGGAGATCGGCGACATCATTCGCTGGTTCGGCGAGCGCAAGAAGATCTTCAATGTCCACTTCCGCAACATCAGGGGCGGCCGTTACTCCTTTACCGAGGAGTTTGCCGACGCCGGCGACATGGACATGCCGGCCGCGTTGCGCCTCTACAAGGAAGTCGCGGTCGACTGCATGATCATGCCCGACCATGTCCCCGAAATCGACGGCGAGGCGCCCTTCGAGACGGCCTTCGCCTTCAGCTTCGGCTACATCATCGCGCTGTTCCAGGCCAATGGCTGGGATCCCTACGGCCGGTAACCGGCGGGCGTCGCCCGGAAACAGTAAAGCCCGGACCTGGCGGTCCGGGCTTTCTGGCGCTGGGAGACTGCGCCAGGGAGGCTCTAGCGGTGGGCGTCGATCAGCGCCGCCAGCGTGGCGCGCTCGTCCTCATCCAGTTCCGTGAGTGGACTGCGCACCTTGCCGGCCGGGCGCCCGACCATATCGGCTCCGGCCTTGATCAGGGAGACCGCGTAGCCGCGCTTGCGGTCGCGCAAGGCGATCAGCGGCAGGTAGAAGCTCTTGAGCAGGCCCTGCACCGTCTGGCTGTCGCGGGCGCGGATGGCGCCATAAAAGCGCAGCGCCAGCTCCGGCACGAAGTTGAACACCGCCGAGGAATAGGTGGTGACGCCCATTTCGAGATAGGGCTGCGCGAACACTTCCGCGGTCGGCAATCCACCGATATGCACCATGCGATCGCCGATCCGGCTGGCAATCTGCACCATCAGTTGCAGGTCCCCGATCCCGTCCTTGTAGCCGATCAGGTTCGGGCACATCTCCGCCAGCCGCGCCAGCGAGTCGGGCGTGAGCCTTGTATTGTCGCGTGCATAGTAGATGACGCCGATGCCCACTGCGTCGCAGATCGCCTTCATATGGGCGATGACGCCCTCCTGCTCGGCAAACATCAGGTAGTGCGGCAGCACCAGGATACCGGCGGCACCGGCCTTCTCGGCGCGCTTGGCCAGGTCAACCGCCATGCGCGTGCCATAGCCGACCCCCGCCAGCACCGGCACGTGCCTGGCGCTGTTGTCGACGGCCGTGCGGATCACGGCATCATATTCGTCCTGGCCTATGGAGAAGAACTCTCCCGTCCCGCCGGCGGCGAACAGGCCTGCCGAGGGATAGGACGATAGCCATTGCAGGCGCCGCGCATAGGAATCGCGGTCGAACTCGCCGGCCTGGTCGAAGTCCGTCACCGGAAACGACAGCAGGCCTGAGCCGATCTTGGCCTTGATTTCGTCGAGCGTCACGCCGGTCTCCTGCTGCGTGGTTATTAGTACTACTTCTTTGAACTTGCACCGTCGCTTCACCGGTGTCAACGCCGGATACAGCCGCAAGAACGTAGGCAGTCAAAAAAGAAGTATGATTCATTATTGACATTGCGCTTTCAGTCATACGACACTGCAGCAACCGAAACCGGGATAACTCCGGCGGTCGCATCTGCTCGCAAGCTTGATGGGAGGAATCTATGAAGCATTTCCGGATCGCCGCTTTGGCGGGGATATCTTTTTTCGCACTGGCCAGCGCGGCGCAGGCGCAGGACTATAGCCAGGCGCCTGAACTCGATGCGCTGGTTGCCAGCGGCGCCCTGCCGCCGGTGGCCGAGCGCGTCGGCTCCGAGCCCCGCGTCATCGTGCCGGTGAACGAAGTCGGCAAGTATGGTGGCACCCTGCGCGGTGGCATGGTCGGCGGCAACGACCGCAACATGCTCTTCACCCACTTCGGCTACGAGCCCCTGCTCGCCTGGGATGCCGACTGGACCGGTGAAGTCCATCCCAATATCGCCAGCGCCTACACGGCCAGCGCCGACAGCAGGTCGTTCACCTTCACCCTGCGCGAGGGCATGAAATGGTCCGACGGCAGCGCCTTCACCGCCGATGACGTGGCCTTCTTCATTGAGGACGTGCTGCCGGACGACAAGCTGTTCCCCACCAAACCCGGCTGGTTGACCGTCGAGGGCGAACTGCCCTCGATCACGGTCAACTCACCCACCGAGTTCACCATCTCCTGGACCAAGCCCAATGGCCTGTTCATCATCAACTCGGCCAGTGTCTATGGCGTGCAACTGGCCCTGCTGAACAAGGCCTATTGCAGCCAGTTCATGCCCAAGTACAATCCTGACGCCGAGGCCAACGCCACGGCCGCAGGCGCCGCCGACTGGACCGAACACATGACCAACATGTGCGGCGTCGGCATCGAAAACATCCAGCGATGGCGCAATCCGGAGCGGCCCACGCTGGAAGCGTGGCGCATCACCGAACCCTACGAAGCCGGCACCACGCGCGTCGCCTTCGAGCGCAATCCCTACTACTGGAAGGTCGATACGGCGGGCAATCAGCTGCCCTATATCGACGATCTCAGCGTGTCGGTAAACGCCGAAGCACAGACCTTGCTGCTCAGCGTCCTGGCCGGCGAGATCGACTACGAAGTCCGCCACACTGCCAATGCCTCAAACCTTCCGGTGCTGGCCGAGGGCATGGAAGCTGGCAACTTCTACATCAGTGGCCGTGAATCGCGCGTCGGCAACGCCCTCACCATCTCGGTCAACCTCAACTCGCAGGACCCGGCCAAGGCCGACATCTTCGGCAACAAGGACTTCCGTGTTGCACTCTCCCATGCCCTCGACCGGCAGGCGATCATCGATACGCTCTATCTGGGGCAGGGCACGCCGCAGCAGGTCTCGCCGCGCCAGGGCACCCCTTACTACAACGAGCGCCTCGCCACGCAGTATCTCGATTATGACGTCGAAGAAGCCAACCGCCTGCTCGACGCCATGGGCCTCGACAAGCGCGGCGGCAACGGCCTGCGCCTGGCACCCGATGGCAGTCCGCTGGTCATGAACGTGGCGGCAGTGACCGCGCTGGGCGCCATGGCCGACGCTGCCGAACTGCTGGTGCAGTACTGGCAGGCGGTCGGCGTAGACGCCCGCTTTTCCGCCCAGGATCGGACCCGGTTCTACGAGGAGAAGACAGCAAGCCAGCATGACGTGGTCGTGTGGGGCGCCACTTCGGGCGGCATCGACGTCTTCATCGATCCGCGCGATTACTTCCCCTTCTCGACCGAATCCAACTTCGCGGTTGAGTGGGCCAAGTTCTACCTCGGCGATGGCGGCACAGAACCGCCCGACTATGTGAAGGAGCAGTGGTCGCTCTACGACCAGATCAAGGGCACCTCGGATCCTGAAGAGCAGGCCGCGCTGTTCCAGCAACTGCTCGAGATCACCGCCGACCAGTTCTACCAGACCGGCATCAGCACGGCGGTTCCGGGCCTTGCGGTGGTCAGCAACAATCTGGGCAATGTCCCCGAGGGCACGCCGACGGGCTGGATTCACCCCGATCCAGGCACGCTGAATACCGAGCAGTTCTACTTCAAGAACTAGCCATTCCTGCACGATCCGGCCGGCTACCCCGGCCGGATCCTTCCAACCTGGTCACCTGTCATGCTGCTCTTCATTCTCAAGCGCGTCGCCGGAATGATCCCCGCCATGCTGGCGATCTCCATTCTGGCCTTCACCGTCATCCAGTTGCCGCCCGGCGACTACGTCTCCACCTACGCCGCCCAGATCGCCCAGTCGGGCGAAGCGGTGGACAGCGCGGTGCTCAACAGCCTGCGCGAGCGCTACGGCTTGGGGGAGAATGTGGTGGTGCAGTATTTCAAGTGGATGGGCGGCATCCTGCGTGGCGACTTCGGCGACAGTTTCGAGTGGAACCAGCCCGTCACCGAACTGGTCTGGGGCCGCATGGGAATGACGGCGCTGATCTCGCTGCTGACCCTTCTCACCATGTGGGCCTTCTCGCTGCCGATCGGTATCATCTCCGCAGTGCGGCAGTATTCGATCACCGATTACCTGACCACCACCTTCGCCTTCGTGGCGACGGCCGTGCCCGAATTCCTCGTCGCCATCGTCCTGCTCTATGTCTCGACCATGTGGTTCGGAGTTTCGGTGGGGGGCCTGTTCTCGCCGGCATTCGAAAATGCCCCCCTCTCGCTGGCCAAGGTCTGGGACTTCCTCCAGCACGCCTGGATCCCCGTTCTGGTGATCGGCTTGGGCAGCACGGCAGCGCTCATCCGCATCATGCGCGCCAACCTGCTCGACGAGTTGCATAAGCCCTATGTCGAAGCGGCCCGTGCCAAGGGCATGCCCGAGACGCGCCTGGTGCTGACCTATCCCGTCCGCGTGGCGCTCAATCCCTTCATTTCCACCATCGGCTGGGTGCTTCCGGCTCTGATTTCGGGCGAACTGATCGTGTCCACCGTCCTCAACCTGCCCACTGCCGGGCCGCTGCTGCTGCAGGCTCTCAAGAGCCAGGACATGTATCTTGCGGGTGCCTTCATCCTGCTCACCGGCGGCCTCGTGCTCATTGGCACCCTGATCTCCGACATCCTGCTGGCGATCTCCGATCCAAGGATCCGGCTGTCATGACCGTCCCCATGCACCCCGCCAAGGATGAGGAACTGCTCGATCGGCAGGTCCATGCCGGCAGCCTCGTCGCGGCCAGCCAATGGACGCTGATCTGGAACAAGTTCAGCCGGCACCGCATGGCCATGATCAGCCTGGTCGTGGTGGGCCTGATCTACTTTGTGGCAGCCTTCGCCGAGTTCCTCGCGCCCTATGATCCGGCACGCTTCGATCCGCGCTACACCTTCGCGCCACCCCAGCAGCTTCACTTCATCATTTCCGACGAGCAAGGCACCCGCTTCGCTCCCCATGTCCTGGGCTACGACATCAAGGTCGACCCCACCAGCTTCCGGCGCCTGTTCGAGCCCGATCCCGACCAGGTCATCCCGCTCGGCCTGTTCGTCGAGGGCCAGCCCTACAAGTTCTGGGGCCTGTTCGAGACCAACCGGCATTTCGTCGGTCCGATCGACCAGAGCCAGCCTTTCCTGTTGATCGGCGCCGACCGGCTCGGGCGGGATCTCCTCAGCCGCACCATCCACGGCACGCGTATCTCGATGTCCATCGGCCTGGTCGGGGTCAGCCTGTCGCTGGTCATCGGTCTCATCCTGGGGGGTATCTCGGGCTATCGCGGCGGCCTGATCGACAGGGTCATCCAGCGCGTCATCGAGTTCATCCGCTCGGTGCCCACAATTCCGCTCTGGCTTGGTCTGGCGGCCGCCATGCCGCGGGACTGGCCGCCGCTCCAGGTCTACTTCGCCATCCTGGTCATCCTCTCGCTGATCGGCTGGACCGAAATCGCTCGCGTGGTGCGGGGCCGCTTCCTCAGTCTGCGGCGCGAAGATTTCGTGATCGCGGCCCGGCTCGATGGCGTCAGCGAATTCCGGCTGATCATGCGCCACATGATGCCCTCGCTCTATTCGCACATCATTGCAGCCATCACCCTGGCCATCCCCAACATGATCCTGGCCGAAACCGCCCTGAGCTTTCTCGGCCTCGGGCTGCAGCCGCCAATCGTCAGCTGGGGTGTGCTGCTGCAGGACGCGCAGAACCTGCGCGCCATTACCCAGGCCCCCTGGCAGTTCGTGCCCGGTGCCTGCGTGGTGGTGGCGGTGCTGGCGCTCAACTTCCTTGGTGACGGCGTCCGGGACGCTGCCGACCCCTATTCGCAGTGAGGCCGACCGTGAGCGAAAGGACAGTTCTCAAGGTCCGCAACCTGTCGGTGGATTTCCCGGTCAACAAGACCGTGGTTCGCGCCGTCCAGGATGTAAGCTTTGACCTCCGGCAGGGCGAGACGCTCTGCGTCGTGGGAGAAAGCGGTTCGGGCAAATCCGTCACCGCGCGTGCCATCCTGCAGCTGGTTGCGCGACCGGGCAGGATTACCAGCGGCCAGATTCTGCTCGATACGGGGTCGGGAGAGCTCGACATCGCGCAACTCGGCAGTCGTGGCCACGCCATCCGCGAGGTGCGCGGACGGCGCATTGCCATGATCTTTCAGGAGCCGATGACCAGCCTGTCGCCGGTGCACACCATCGGCCACCAGATCATCGAGACCATTCTGCTGCATGAGAAGGTCAGCAAGGTCGAGGCACGCCAGCGCGCCGCGGCGCTGCTGGACCGGGTGAGGATTCCCGATCCGGAAAAAGCGCTCGATCGCTACTCGTTCGAGTTTTCCGGCGGCATGCGCCAGCGCGCCATGATCGCCATGGCGCTGTCCTGCAATCCCGAAATCCTGATTGCCGACGAGCCGACGACGGCGCTCGATGTCACCACCCAGGCCGAAATCCTGTCGCTGATCCGCGAGCTGCAGCGAGATCGTGGTATGGCGGTCCTGTTCATCACCCACGACATGGGTGTCGTCGCCCAGATTGCCGACCGGGTCATGGTGATGTTCCGCGGTCAGAAGGTGGAGGAAGCGGGGGTCTTTGATCTGTTCGAGCAGCCCCAGCAGGCCTATACGCGCGCACTGCTCGGCTCCGTCCTCAAGCTCGAAACGCCTTCGCCACGCCCGCCGCGGCCAGAGGTGGAGCAACCGATTGCGCGGATAGACAACCTGCAACTGCATTTCCCGCTCAATGCCGGCTTCATGGGACGGCCTGCGGCCTACCTCAAGGCGATCGACGGCATCAGCCTCACCATAAACCAGGGTGAGACGGTCGGGGTCGTGGGCGAGTCCGGCTCCGGCAAGACCACGCTGGGCCGCACGCTGCTGCGTGTCTATGATCCGACCGGTGGCCAGGTGATGTACTGGCCTGGTGCCGGCGAGCCGGTCGATATTGCCACCCTGGGCAAATCCGGCATGAAGTCGCTCTATGGTGAGGTGCGGATGATCTTCCAGGACCCGCACTCCTCGCTCAATCCGCGCATGACCATCTATCAGACCATCTCCGAACCCCTGCGGACCAACACCGATATGAGCGAGCGGCAGATGATGGACCGGGTGTCCGAACTGCTGATCCGGGTCGGTCTGCCCGCCGACATCGGCGATCGCTATCCGCATGCCTTTTCGGGGGGGCAGCGCCAGCGCATCTCCATCGCCCGCGCTGTCGCCGTGCGGCCTCGGCTGATCATCGCCGATGAGCCCACTTCGGCGCTGGACGTGTCGCTGCGGCACCAGGTGCTCGACCTGATGCGCGATTTGCAGGAGGAATATGGACTTTCCTACCTGTTCATCTCGCACGACATTTCGGTGATCCGCTATTTCTGCGATCGTGTGGCGGTGATGAAGAGCGGCAAGATTGTCGAGGTCGGTGACGTGGTACAGATCTGCGAACGACCGCGCGAACGATACACCCAGACGCTGATCGGCGCCGTGCCCCGGCCCGACCCGCGCCTGCGCGCCGATGCCCCTGCCTGAGGAAGATGCCATGCCGCGGATATTGCTGACTGGAGCCGCCGGAAGGCTCGGCACGCATCTGCGTCACTGGTTCGCGGCGCGGGGCAGGGCGTTCCTTGCCACCGACATCGTCGCTCCTGCCGACGGTGCCTCGGTTGAGATTGCCGACCTGGCAGATCGCGCCGCCATTGACCGCCTGATGGCGCAGGATATCTCGGCCGTCGTGCATCTGGGGGGCATGGCGAAGGAAGCCGGCTGGCAGACCGTGCTCGAAGCCAACATCATGGGCGCTTACAACGTCTTCGAATCCGCCCGTACGGCGGGGGTCAGGCGCGTCGTCTTTGCCTCGTCCTACCATGTACAGGGCATGTATGAGACCAGCCAGACGCCCATCACCCCCACTGACGCCTACCGGCCCGATACCCTTTATGGTGTGTCCAAGGCATTCGGCGAGACCTTGAGCCGGCTCTATTTCGACAAGTTCGGCATCGAATGCCTCGCTATCCGCATCTGCACCGCCGGCCAGCCCGGCACGCCGCGTGAAGCCCGCCTGTGGTGCAATCGGGACGATCTGGCTAGCCTGGTTGACCACGCTCTCGACGTGCCGCAACTGGGCCATCGCACCGTATTCGGGATTTCCGACAATCCCAATGCTCCCTTCGCCAATCCCCCGGCCCCCGATTTCGGCTGGACGCCCAGCCACGGCTCTCTTGAGCTTGGCACGCCCGATCCCCGTGATCCTCTCGACCCCGCCGATGAGCGCAATCGGCGCACCGGCGGCATTTTTGCCCAGTGGGGACACTTCGACGATCAGCCGTCATAGCAGGTTTTGCAGAGGCTAAGCCGAAACGCAGACCAGTTTGATACCACTCTCGACAAAGGGGGAGGATCGCTCGTAAGCTTGGGCCAGAGGGGCTTCCGGCCGGTTTATCCGCGCCCGCTGAAGTCCATGACGCCACGGTTCGCAAAGCACCTGGCGCCTTAGCCAAAGATTACTTGGAGGAGTTACCATGCATTCGAAGTTTGCCCGAACCGCTGCAGCCAGGGTGGCGCTGGCGACGCTGCTGTCGACAGCGGCCCTTGCCATGCCCGCGCAGGCCGCCAACCTGCGGCTGGCATGGGCCCAGGACGCCACCGGCCTCGATCCGCATACCCAGACGGCCTTTTCGTCCCTCCGTCTGCTCGAACTGATCTACGAGCCACTGGTCCGGTTGGACGCGAGCCTCGATGTAGTGCCGGCCATTGCCGAGAGCTGGGAATTCTCCGATGACGGCCTGACGCTGACCTTCAATCTTGATCCCGATGCCAGCTTCAGCGACGGCACCGCCGTCACGTCCGAGGACGTCAAGGCATCCTTCGAGCGCCTGCTCGATGAAGCGACCGGCGCAGCCGCCCGCTCCAACTTCCTCTCCATCGCCTCGATCGACACGCCCGATCCCCAGACCGTGGTGTTCAACCTCTCGCAGCCCGACGCCCCGATCCTGGTCGCGATGGCCACGGCCAATGCGGCTGTGGTGCCCGCCAGCGCGATCGCCGACGGCTCTGTCGCAACCACGACGCTAGGCTCGGGTCCCTTCGTGCTCGAGCAGTGGGATCCCAACGCCCAGGCCACGCTGAGCGTCAACGAGAACTGGGCCGGTGGCGACATCGCCTATGAGGGCATTACCATCTCCGTGCTGCCTGACGAAACCGCCATCCTGTCCTCGCTGCGCGCCGGACAGACCGATTTCGCGCTGCTCAATGATCCTCTGGTCGCAACGCTCGTTCCCACCGAGCCGAACCTGCAGCTCAACGCGGTTCCCGGCCTCGCCTATAATGTGCTCCAGCTCAATCCCTCCCGTGAGCCGATGGACAACCTCCTCGTGCGCCAGGCGATGTCCTGTGCCATCAACCGCCAGGAAATCGTCGACGCAGCGCTGATCGGGGAAGGCGAAGTCACCGGTCCCCTGACCATGCCGGTCTATGCCAGCGTCCCGTCCTCGCTGTTCTGCTATGAGCAGGACCTTGAAAAGGCCAGGGCGCTCATGGACGAAGCGGGCGTCGATGGCTTCACCGCCACGGTGATTGCCGCCACTGGCGAGCCGCCGATTGCCTCGGCCGAGGCCCAGGTGCTGCAGAGCCAGCTGGCCGAAATCGGCATCGAGCTTGAGATCGAGCTGATGGAATTGAGCGTCTATGTCGACCGCTGGCTGGCGGGCGACTTCGACATGGCCGTGGCCCAGAATGGCGGTCGTCCCGATCCCTACCCGATGTACAACCGCTACTTCACCAAGGACGGCAATCTGGTGAAGGTATCGCAGTTCACCGATGACGAACTCGACAGCCTGCTGCAGCAGGGCCGGGTGGAGACCGACGTCGATGCGCGCCGGGAAATCTTCCAGGCTTTCGAAGCGCGCCTGGCCGAACTGTCCCCCTGGCTGTGGCTCTCCACCTCCAACATCTACACCGCTCAGCTCCAGTCGCTTTCCGGCTTCGAGCCCTCGCCCACCGGCTCGCTGTTCGGGCTGACCGAAGTGACGCTGGGTCAATAAGCGCAGTCGGGACGGGCGGTTTCCGCCCGTCCACACTCTATTCGAGTCTTCCCAATGAACTATCTGGGCCGGCGCCTGCTGACCTTTCCCCTGATTCTGCTCGGCGTCTCGCTGCTGGTCTTTGTCTCCATCCGCATGATCCCCGGTGATGCCATCACCGCCATGCTGGGCACCGAGGCCGGCCTGCTGACCCCGGTCCAGCGCCAGTCGCTCGCGGTCTATTTCGGCATCGATCAGCCGGTACCGGTGCAGTATGTCCGCTGGCTCGGCGGCCTGTTTCAGGGCGATCTCGGCATCTCGGTGACCTACGGCAAGCCGGTGCTCGAGATCGTGCTGCAGCGCTTCCCGCTGACTCTCGAACTCGCCCTGCTGGCCATGCTGATCGCGCTCAGCGCCGGCATTCCGGCTGGCGTGTTCGCCGCCACCCACAGCGAACGCCCGGCCGATATCGGGCTACGCCTGCTGGCCATGCTGGGCCAGTCGACGCCGGGCTTCGTCGTCGGGCTGCTGATCATTTTCGTGCTGTCGGTCTATTTCGGCTATATTCCCGCCATGGGCAGCTTCACCCCGCTCTGGGTCGATCCGCTGGCCAACCTGACGCAACTGATCTTTCCGGCCATCACCCTCGGCTTTGCCTTCGCCGCCTCGGTGACCCGCATCACCCGCTCGTCCATGCTCGACGTGCTGAGTGATGATTACGTCCGCACCGCCCGCGCCAAGGGCGTGCCGGCGCGACGGGTCATCTGGCACCACGCGCTCCCCAACGCGCTCATCCCCGTGGTGACGCTGAGCGGCGTGGAGTTCGGCTATCTCTTGGGTGGCGCGGTGATCATCGAGCAGATCTTTGCCCTGCCAGGCCTCGGGCGGTTGACCCTCGACGCCATCGGCCAGCGCGACTATGCGCTGGTGCAGGGCTGCGTGCTGTTCATTGCCTTCAATTTCCTGGTGGTCAACCTGCTGGTGGACCTGGCCTATGCCGCGCTCGATCCGCGCATTCGGCTGGGAGCACGCTGATGCGCATATTCAAGGCCCTGGCCGCGCATCGCACCGGACGCGTCGGTGCCGCCATCATTGCGATCTACCTGCTGCTCGCGCTCTGCGGCCTACTCGGGCTCACCCCGCACGATCCGTTGCAGCAGTTCCGCATCGACCGCCTGTCGCCGCCCGACACCACCTACTGGATGGGCACCGACCTGATCGGCCGCGATACCGCGAGCCGGCTCATGGTCGGCATCGGCCAGTCGTTCCTCATCGCCTTTGGCTCTGTTGGCCTCGCGAGCCTCTTCGGCACGCTCATCGGCCTGCTGGCCGGCTGGTGGGGCGGGTGGCTCGACGGATTGCTGATGCGCGTCATGGATGTGCTGCTGGCTTTCCCGGCGATCTTGCTGGCGCTGCTCATCATCGCCATTGTCGGGCCCGGCACCGGCACCAGCGTGGCGGCCATCGCCATCGTCTACACGCCCATCTTTGCCCGGGTCGTGCGCGGGCCGACCCTGTCACTCAAGCGGCGCGACTTCGTCGATGCCGCCCGCACCTTCGGCAGCTCGCAGCGCTATATCCTGAGCCGGCACCTGCTGCTCAACCTGGTCGCGCCGCTGACCGTGCAGGTCACCCTGGCCCTGGCCTGGGCGCTGCTGACCGAGGCGGGCCTCAGCTTTCTCGGCCTCGGCACCCAGCCACCCGCACCCTCGCTCGGGCTGATGATGAGCGAGGCGCGCAATCTCATGCAGCAGGCGCCCTGGCTGCTGATCTTTCCTGGTCTGACCGTCATGTTCGGCATTCTCGGCTTCAACCTCCTGGGCGACGCCTTGCGCGACATCATCGATCCCCGCACCCGGCGGAGGGCAGCATGAGCAAGCTCCTTTCCGTCCGTGACCTGCGGGTCGGCTTCGGCGCTGCCGCCGCCACCACTCCGGTCGTGCACGGCATCAGCTTCGACATCATGCCCGGCGAAACGCTCGCCATCGTCGGCGAAAGCGGTTCGGGCAAGTCGGTCACCGCGCTCTCGATCAACCGGCTGGTCGATTTCGGCGGCGGCCGTATCGTCGGCGGCTCCATCGGGCTGACCCGTCCCGACGGCAGCGTCCTCGAGCTGGCGCAGGCCGACGAGCGGGCGCTGCTGGGCGTGCGTGGCCGCGAGATCGGCATGATCTTCCAGGAGCCCATGACCTCGCTCAACCCCGTCCACACCATCGGCGACCAGATCGCCGAGGCCTTCATGCTCAATCGCGACATGGATGAGCAGGCCGCCCGGCGAGCGGCGCGCGAGGCCCTGGAGCGGGTCCGCATCCCGGACGCCGCCCAGCGGCTGCGCTACTATCCGCACCAGTTGTCCGGCGGCATGCGCCAGCGCGTCATGATCGCCATGGCCCTGGCGGGCAACCCGCGCCTCTTGATCGCCGACGAACCGACCACGGCGCTCGACGTGACGGTGCAGGCCCAGATCATGGCGCTGCTGGCCGAGCTCAAGGCCGAGCTGGGCATGGCGATGATCTTCATCACCCACGATATCGGCCTCGTGGCCGGCATCGCCGACAGCATCATCGTCATGCAGGATGGCATCGCCGTAGAGCAGGGGCGGCTCGATGACGTGCTCGACGCCCCCAGCCACGACTACACAAGACACCTGCTCAACGCCGTGCCCCATTTCACCGGCGGCCGCGCCGTCCCCGACAGGCCTGCCCGTCAGACACCGGACCGGCCGGTCGTCTCGGTCAGCGACCTCGCGGTCCGGTTTCCCGTGGGCCGGCGCCTCTTCGCCCGTCCCGCTGGCGCCATTCATGCTGTCGAAGGCGTCGATTTCGAGCTCATGGCCGGCCAGACCCTCGCCATTGTGGGGGAAAGCGGGTCCGGCAAGTCCACCACCGCACGGGCCATCCTGGGCCTGGTGGAGCCGGCGCGTGGACGAGTCGTCACCGCGCCCGGCCGCGATGGCCGTCCGGTGCAGATGGTGTTCCAGGATCCCTTCGCCTCGCTTAATCCGCGGCTGGATGTGGAGGGCCTGCTCGCCGAGCCGGCCATCGCCGCCGGCCAGCGTGTCGACACCGACCTGCGTAAGCGGATGACGTCGCTGCTCGACCGCGTCGGCCTGCCCGCCGATAGCCTCGACCGCTATCCCCACCAGTTCTCCGGCGGTCAGCGCCAGCGCCTCTGCATCGCCCGCGCGCTGATGCTCAATCCCGATGTCGTCGTGCTCGACGAGGCCGTCTCGGCCCTCGACGTTTCCGTGCAGGCCCGCGTGCTCGATCTGCTGCTCGACCTGCAGCGCGAATTCGATCTGGCGTATCTGTTCATCTCGCACGACATGGCTGTGGTCGAGCGCATCGCCCACCGCGTCGCCGTCATGTATGCCGGCCAGATCGTCGAGATCGGCGCAGCCGCGGCCGTGCTGTCCCAGCCTCGGCACAGCTATACCAGGAACCTGATCGCCGCCGTGCCCGGCATCGAACGGCGCCGCCAGCGCTACGATCTCGATACGACGCCTGTGCCGTCGCTGGTGCGCCCGCTCGGTTACGAACCGCCTGCCGCGCGCTGGCGCGAGGCGGGTGCCGACCATCTGTACCGCCAGGAGTCGTCATGAGCCTGCAAGCTACCCTCGACCACGCCTTCGCCCCGCTCTCCGAGGCCGTCGCGGCCGGCCGCATTCCCGGCGGCGTACTCGGCATCGTCGACGCATCGGGCGAGCGCGCCACCCGCGCCATCGGCCAGGCGCAGCGGGTGCCCCAGACCCGCCCCATAAGTGAGGCGACTTGGTTCGATCTGGCGTCGCTCACCAAGGTCCTGTTCACCACGCCGCGCATCCTCGCCTTGGCCGAGGCCGGCACCATCGATCTCGATGCGCCGCTGACCAGCGCCATCCCCGATTTCGCGCAGTACAATCCCGACAACTGGCAGCGCAAGGTCACCTTCCGGCAGTGCCTGGGCCATCAGACGCCGTTTCCCGGCGTCTTTCCGCTCTATACCTATGGCACCGACCCCAACCTGCTGCGCCACTTCGTGCTGCAGCATGAGTGGCGCGCCGGCCCCGCGGTCTATTCCGACATCAACTTCATCCTGCTCGGCATCGCCATCGAGCGCCTTGCCGGCCAGACCATGCGCGCCATAGATCCCGGCCCCGGCTTTGCCTGGTCGGCTGATCCGGCCCAGGCTGCAGCGACCGAGCAGGACCCCTGGCGCGGCCGCGTCCTCAGCGGCGAGGTGCACGACGAGAACTGTTCTGCCTTGCAGGGATCGGGCCATGCCGGGCTGTTCGGCCAGGTGGCCTCGGTTCTCGATTTCGCCCAGGGCCTGCTCGCCGGCACCACCATGGCCCCCGGCGCCATCGCCCTCATGCGCGCCGCGCTGTCGGGCCGCCGCACCCACGGCTGGGAACGCCCCTACGAAGGCTGGTCGGGTGGTGAATTCTGCACCCCCGAAACCATCGGCCATACCGGATTCACCGGCACCGGCCTCTGGATCGACTTCGCCCGCGGCCTGGCCTGGACCTTGCTGACCAATCGCGTCCACCCCACCCGCCATTTCGACAGCGGCATCTTCGCCCTGCGCCGCGCCGTGGGCGACCGCATCAACCAGCGCTGAGGAGCACTGAATGGACCCCATCTGGACGATCGGCCTGATGACCGGCACGGTGCTCGACGGTAATATCGACATTGCCATGATCAGGACCGATGGCGAGACCATCGACAGCTTCGGCCCCTATACGTTGGCGCCATACGACAGCGCGGTGCGCACGCTGCTTGAACAGACCCTGGACGCGGCGCGCAAATGGAACTTCGACGGCCCCGAACCGGCCATCTTCGCCCGCGCCGAAGCCGCGCTCACCCGCGCGCAGTCTGCCGCCGTCCGCAGCTTCGTCGCCGAGGCGGGCATGGCGATGAGTGATATCGGCGCGGTGGGCTTTCACGGTCAGTCCGTGCTGCATCGCGCGCCGCAGCCCGGCCGGCCGGGCGACACCAGGCAACTCGGCGACGGCCAGCTGATGCATGAGCTGCTCGGCGTGCCGGTGGTCTATGACTTCCGCACCGTCGATGTCCGTGCGGGCGGGCAGGGCGCCCCGCTCGCCGCCGCCTATCATCAGGCCCTGCTGCGTCGGATGGGCGCCAAGGGAGATGTCGCTGTGCTCAACCTGGGCGGTGTCGCCAATGTCACCTGGTGGGACGGCGCCGATCAGCTGATTGCCTTCGATACCGGGCCGGCCAATGCCCCGATCAACGACTTCGTCAAGGCGCATGGCCATGGCGAGATGGATCGCGACGGCACCCTGGCCCTCGGCGGAACGGTGGACGAGGCCCGCCTCGCCCAACTGCTGCAGCATCCTTATCTGACCGCCGCCTGGCCCAAGTCGCTCGATCGCTTCGATTTTTCCGCCAGCATGGCCGACGGCCTCGATCTGGCGACCGGTGCCGCGACGCTGACGGCGTTCACCGCCAGCGCCGTCGGCAAGGCGCTGGACCTGCTGCCGCGACGGCCGGAGCGGCTGATCGTCTGCGGTGGCGGCCGGCACAATCCGGCGCTGATGCAGATGCTGGGCGAGCGGGCTGGCGTCGAGGCCGTGCCGGCCGATTCCATTGGCTGGCGCGGTGACGCCATCGAGGCAGAATGCTTCGCCTATCTCGCTGCCCGGGTGCTGCGCGGCCTGCCAATCAGCTTCCCCACGACCACCGGGGCGCCTCGGCCGATGACAGGCGGCCGCATCGCCGCCTAGAGCTTTTTAAGCATGCTGAGGCGGGGTTGTTGCCTCCCTCCCTTGAGGGGAGGGATGGAGGGGGTGGCTGCAATGGTCACCAAACGACCCCCACCCCGGCCCTCCTCCCAAGGGGGAGGGGGCGATAGAGCTGTGTCATCCTAAAACGAAACACCTAGAGCGACTTCTGCAAGAAGCTGCGCGTGCGGCCCCTGGGGAAATCCGGCAGGCTGCCGAATACCGCGTAGCCGTGCCGCTGATAGACCCGGAGCGCCACCGGATTGAATGTGTCGATATAGGCGGCGTGACAGCCGCGGCGCCGCGCCTCGTCTTCCGCCGCCTCGAGCATCCGGCCGGCCCAGCCCTGGCCGCGCTGCGCCTCGCTTAGCCACAGCCACTGCACATAGAACCAGCCCCAGGCGGTATAGCCCAGAAGGCCGCCGGCCAGGGTGCCGTCGCTCTGGTGCAACAGCACGGCCAGCGCCTGCCGGTCCGCTGGCCCGACATCAGCCTCGTTGAACTGCGCCAACCCGTCGCCCAAGGCGGCGAGATCGTCGGCGCTCGGGTTCCCGCTCACCGATAGAACAACGTCCATCCGCTTTACTCCGGCATCGGGCGGACGAAGTGATTGTCCCCCACTTGCCGCGTCTCGGGCTGGGGCAGGGCGGATTGCCGCCTGATCGTCTCGATGCGGCTCAGCTCGTCATCGGCCGGCGCCTCGGCAAAGCGCCGGTCCGGATCAGGGACTGCGGCCAGCAGCAGCCTCGTGTAGGGGTGCTGCGGCTGTCCCAGCACGCTGTCCACCGCCCCCCATTCCACGATCTGCCCGGCATACATTACCATGATGTCCTCGGCGACATACCGGGCCGTGGCGATGTCGTGGGTGATATAGAGCAGCGCCAGGCTCTCCTGCCGCTTCATGTCGTTGAGCAGGTTGAGAATGCCGAGCCGCACCGACACATCGAGCATGGACGTCGGCTCGTCCGCCACGATGACCTGCGGATTGACCGCCAGGGCCCGCGCAATGCTGATGCGCTGGCGCTGCCCGCCCGACAATTCGTGCGGAAACTTGCCCATCAGCTGGTCCGGCACCAGCTTCACCCGTTCGAGCAGTTCCACCACGGCGGCACGGCGCTGCACCCCATTGAGGTCGGGCCGGTGCAGCCGCAGCGGCCGCTCGAGATGGTAGCGGATGGTGTGCGCCGGGTTGAGCGCCGAAAACGGGTCCTGGAACACCATCTGCACCGAGGCGCGATAGGCCTTGATGGTGCGGGCGCTGGCCTTGCCCAGCGGCGCATTGCGGAACAGCAGCCGTCCGCTGTCAGGTTCATATTCGCGCATGATCAGCCGGGCAGCGGTGGTCTTGCCCGATCCCGATTCCCCCACCAGCGCCAGGGTTCGTCCGGGATGCAGCGCGAACGATACCGAGCGCGCGGCATAGACGGCCGTGTCGCCACTGCCGAAGACCTTTGACACGTTGTCGAGCGCCAGCACCGGCGAGCGATCATTCATGGCAGTGCCTCGCGCGCGATCTGTTCACCCTGCAGCCGCGGCATCGACGCCCAGAGGCGCTGCGTGTAGGTGTGCTGGGGATGGCGGTAGATGGTCTGGGCGTCGTTGACCTCGACCAGTTCGCCTTCCAGCATGATGCCGATGCGGTCGCTGACCTGCACCATCAGCCCCAGGTCATGGGTGATGAACAGCACCGAAAAGCCCAGCTTGCGCCGCAGTACGTCGATCCGCTGCAGGATTTCCCGCTGCACCACCACATCCAGTGCTGTCGTCGGCTCGTCCATGATCAAGAGCTTTGGGTTGAGCGCAAGGCAGATGGCGATGACGACCCTCTGCCGCATACCGCCCGAGCACTGATGCGGATAGGCCGAGAGCCGGTCGGGCGAAATGTCGACCAGCTCCAGCAATTCGGCCGCCCGCTCCCGCGCCTGCGCGCGGCTGATCCTGGAATGGGCCCGCAGCACGTCGTGGAACTGCGCCTCGATGGTCAGCACGGGATTGAGCGAGTTCATCGCGCTCTGGAACACCATGGCGACCTCCCGCCACCGGAACGCCCGCAGCGCTTCCTCGTCGAGGTCCAGCACATCGCGCCCGTTCACCAGAATTTCGCTGCCGCTGCGGATCAGCGCCGGCGGCTTGTGCAGCCGGCTCACGGCAAAGGCGATCGTGCTCTTGCCACAGCCCGATTCCCCGGCCAGCCCGAAGAACTCGCCTGGCGCAATGTCGAAGCTGACGTCGCGCACGGCAGAGAAATCGGTCTCGGCACCGATATAGTCAATGGTGAGGTGGCGGATGGACAGGACCGGCTGGCTCATAGCTTGCCCTCTCCGACCCGCACCATCCGCGTCCAGCGGTTCAGCATGCCGCCGGTGCGCAGCCGTGGATTGGCGATCTCGTCGATGGCGAAGTTGATCAGGGCGAGGCCAAGCCCGAGCAGTGCCAAAGCAAGGCATGGCGAGAGCAGGTCCCACCAGGCGCCGACCGACAGCGCCGAGGCGTTCTGCGCATTGTAGAGCATGATGCCCCAGGACACCGTATTGGGATCGCCCAATCCCAAAAACTCCAGCGTCGCTTCGGTGATCACCGCAAAGATGACGCTGCCGATGAAGTTGATGCCGACGATGGAAATGAGGTTGGGAAAGATCTCGAGCGCCATGATGCGCCACGCCGGCTCGCCCAGCATCTCCGCCGACTTGACGAAGTCGCGCTGCCGCAGCGACAGCGTCTCGGACCGCGTTACCCGCACGCCCCATGCCCAGGAGGTGAACCCCAGGATGATGGCGATGACCAGGGGGCTGGCCTGCCCGATGAACGAAGCCAGCACCAGCAGCAGCGGCAGGTTTGGCACCACCAGCACCATATTGGTGAAGAAGTTGATGATCTCGTCGATCACGCCGCCCTTGTAGCCGGCGATGATGCCCAGCACGGTGCCGATGACGGTGATGAGCAGCCCGGCACCGAAACCCACGGCCAGCGAGACGCGCGCGCCATGGATGAGCCGCGAGAACACGTCGTGGCCCAGCCGCGTCGTGCCGAGCCAGTGCTCGGGCGAGGGCGCCTGGTGCGGCCGTCCCACGCGCTTGACCGGACTGTATTCTGTCAGCCAGGGGGCAAAGATCGCCACGAGGATGATGAGGGTCAGGATCACCAGACCCACCACGGCCTTCCTGTTATGCAGCAGTTGCGACAGCAGCTTCATGGACTAGGCCCTCTTGAGGCGTGGATCGAGCAGGACATAGCTCAGGTCCACTGCGAGGTTGGCGAGCAGCATCGCTCCGGTCATGATCAGCAGCTGGCCCTGGATCACGGGATAGTCACGAGCCAGGATCGCCTGGTAGAGCGTGTTGCCCAGCCCTGGATAGTTGAACACGACCTCGGTGATCAGCGAGCCGCCCAGCACCGTGCCGATGGCGATCGCCAGGCTCGATACCGTCGGCAGCAGGGCGTTGCGCGCCGCATACCACAGCATCACCCGGCTCTCGGCCAGTCCCTTGGCGCGGCCCATGACGATATAGTCCTCGCCCAGCAGGTTGATCATGTTGTTGCGCATGGTGACGGCAAAGCCGCCGGTCAAGACGATCACCAGTGTCAGCATGGGCAGTGTGCCATGATAGATGACGCTGCTGACATAGGCCCAGTCCAGGGCGGGGTCGAGCATGGGATCGGCGGCATAGCCGTTGGGGAACCAGCCGAGCTGGTAGCCGAAAACGAACAGCACGATCAGCGAGACGACGACCGCCGGAACCGAGCTGGAAAAGATCGCGGCCAGCGACACGGCGGAATCGAAGCGCGTGCCGCGCCGCCATGCCGCCATGACGCCGAGCAAGCTGCCCAGCGCGAAGCTGACGACAGTCGCAAGCCCCATCAGGCCCAGCGTCCAGACCAGCGCCCGCCCCAGCAGTTCGGTGACCGGCAGCGGGAAATACTTGATCGACACCCCCAGGTCGCCGGTGAAGACGCTCTTGAGGTAGGCGAGATACTGTTGGGGCATCGGCGCATCGATGAAGCCGAAGGTGAGCTTGAGGGCATTGAGATTTTCCAGCGACAGCTCCGAGCCGGCGCTGGCGAACATGATCTCGATGGGGTCGCCCGGCATCATGCGGGGCAGGAAGAAGTTGATCGTGGCGGCAGCCATGAAGGCCGCCAGATAGAATGCCAGTCGCCGCAGCAAGAAGGCCATGGTGTTCGATCCTTTCTTGATCCGGCGGCTTTGCCCACGGGGTGGAGGCCTTCCCCTGGACGAGGAAGGCAGAGGGTGGGGGCGGTGGTCCTATCAGCGCCCGTCATCCCCACCGGCGCGGGAGGGCGCCGGCGGGGTCTGCGACGACAGGGCTATTCTTCAACCGGCTCGAGATCGAGCAGCTGCAGCAGCCGGGCTGGATTGGTGATCGAGACGACCGAGGAGTATTTCGGGTTCTCGGCGTCAGCCCAGCCGGTCCAGCGGGTGGTGTTGTACTGGTAGAACGCCGGGCTGTTGTAGAGCGGGATGAGCGGCATCGCCTCGGCGACCAGCAACTGCACCTCGTCCATGATTGCCTTCTGCTCCGCCGGATCCTTGAGCTGGGTGTACTGGCCCAGCAGCTCGACCACTTCGGCGTCCTCCCAATGCGGAGCGGTGAAGCGGCTCTTGCCGAAGTCTTCCGGGTTGAACGAGCGGATATAGGGCAGGTACGGATTGGCCGCGGCGGCAAGGGCGTTCAGCGTCAGCTCGAAATTGCCGGCGATGAGGTCCGAGGTCCACACGGCCGCTTCCGGCGTCGACATCGAGACGTTGATCCCCGCTTCGGTGAGGGTTTCCATCGCGATCTGCACCGCATCGATCCAGTCGGTCCAGCCATTGGGAACCTTGAAATCGAGCTCGATCGGCGTGCCGTCCGGGTTGTCGCGGAAGCCGTCGCCATCGGCGTCGACATAGCCGGCCTCATCGAGCAGCGCGATGCCCGCTTCAAGGTCGAAGCGGCCATACTGCCCGAACTGCGTCTCGACTTCCGGATTGGCGAACGAGGCGTAGAGTTCGCCCAGCCCGGACGGGTCCTCGTTGACCAGCGGATAGCCGTAGCCGGCGATGTCGACGATGGTCTCCCGGTCGATCAGCATGCTGATGGCGCGGCGGAAGTTGACGTCGTTGAAGGCCTTGCGCGCGTTCTCGTCAGGCGTGATCTGCGACATCTGCACCGAAACCAGGCTCGACGGCGTGAACCAGTAGTGGTGGTGTTCTGGGTCCTTGGCGACGAAGGTGTTTTCGATGTCGGGAATGAAGCTGGTGCCCCAATCGAGGCTGCCGTCTGCGAGGGCAGCGAGCACCTGTGGGTTGTCGGCCAGCTGCGGCATGCGCAGGCAGTCGACCTCGAGGTTCTCCGCATCCCAGTAGTGCGGGTTGCGGCACTGCTCGTAGACCTGCGGCGTGAAGCGGGTGATCTCGGTCATCGGCCCGGAGCCGACCGGGTTCTCGTTGGCGAAGGTCACCGGGTCCTCGACCTCGGACCAGATGTGCTCCGGCACGATCGGCATGCCGACGATGGTGTTGGCGATCAGCGAGTTCGGCTCGTTGAGGTTGAAGCGCACGGTGCGCTCGTCGACCTTCTCGACCGAGGCGAGCTGCGGGGTGATCGAGAGGAAGTCCAGCGCCGGGAATTCCTTGATGTAGTCATAGGTGAAGATCACGTCGTCGGCAGTGAAGGCCTCACCATCCGACCACTTGAGGCCCTCGCGCAGGGTGAAGGTGATCGACTTGAGGTCGTCCGCCAGCTCGTAGCTCTCGGCTAGGCGGTAGTTCGGCTCGTTGGCCTTGAGCCGGTTGAACACCACCAGCGGCTCGTACATGAAATCGAGCGTCGTGTAGCGCGCCGAGGTCTGGCTGAACGGGTTGAAGTTGCGCACAAAGGTGGTGACCTGCTCGGACGCAAGGGTCAGCACGTTCTGGTCTTGCGCAGTGGCTGGCGCCGCCACGGCGATCACCGCGGCCGATGCGGCCACGATCAGCGAAGTTGTCAGCATACCTTTTCTCCTTTTATGACGGCGCGCCGGCTAGGCAAGGCCGTTCTCCCTGAAAATCTGCTCCACCTCGGCATGGAGCGCCTGCACGTCCACGCGCCGGCTGCCCAGCCTTGCCTGGGCCCGCGCGATGCGCGCCTGGGTCTCCTGGCTCAGCGGACGCGCCGCCTCTGCCGCCGCGACGCTGGCAGCCAGGTCACCCTGGCTGTGCAGCGCAATGTCGTAGCCCGCGTCGAGCGCGGCCGTGACCCGCTCGGGCCAGGTCCCGCTCAGCGCCTCCATGCTCAGGCAGTCGGTGATCAGTACGCCATCGTAGCCGAGCCGGCGCCGGATCAGGTCATGCACCAGTGGCGAAACCGAGGCGGGCCGCTCCGGGTCGATTTTGGTGAAGATGAGATGCGCCACCATGGCCCAGGGCGTGTCCTTGAGCGCCACGAAGGGTTGGAAGTCCGACTGCGCCAGGTCATCGACCGCCGCATCGACCACCGGACAGTCGAAATGCGGGTCGACCGTCACCCGTCCATAGCCTGGAATATGCTTCATGATGGGCATCGCGCCCACCTCCAGCATGGCCTCGATCACCGTGCGACCCAGCGTCGTCACCAGCTCGGGATCATCGCCGAAGGCCCGCTGTCCGATGACGTCGTGAGTCCCCTTGCGGGCCAGGTCCACCACCGGCGTCGTGCCGCTGCCCAGGCCAAGCTCGACCATCATCGTGCCCATGGCCAGGCTTGAAAGCCGCAGGGCGCGCTGGCCCAGCTCCAGGTCCTGGCGCGCCAGTGCCCCAAAGCTCCCCAGGCTCCGGAAGATGGGCCAGTTGCCGTTGTCCAGCCGCTGCACGCGGCCGCCTTCCTGGTCGATATAGACCGGTGCATCTTCCCGCCCGACGGCCTCGCGGAACTGCGCGCATAGCCGCTTGATCTGTTCGGGATTGTCGAGGTTGCGCTTGAACAGGAACAGCCCCAGCGGGTTGGCATCGCGAAAGAAGGCGACCTCGTCTGCCGACAGCGTCAGTCCCGGCATGCCGACGAAAAGGGCCAAGGGCGGGTTCGAAGCCATGCTCAATTGCCCGCTTCCGGCTTGGGCGCGATGCGCAGCAGGCCCTGGTAGATATCCTCGTTGTCCGACGGAATCGGCATGGCTCCGGCCGCCTTGACGTAGAAGTCCACCGGGCCCGCCGAGCCGATGACGGCATAGCCGTAGCCATGCGCCTTCATCGCCATCAGCGCATGATAGAATAGCGCCAGCCCGATGCCCTTGCCGCGCATCGTCTCGGAGACCCCGGTGGGGCCGAAATAGCCGCGTGCGGTAGCGTCGTGGCAGGCGAAGCCGACCAGTTGCCCGTCCACCGTTGCGATCAGGCAGCCGGGTGGCTGGTGCGCCATCGCCGCGGTGACTTCGCTCACCCAATACCCACTGAAGTGGCGGCGGACCCAGTCGGTGATGATGTGCGTCTCGGGCGGCAGCGCCACGCGGATCACCGCCTCGACGCCTTCGGCGCGCTGCCGCAGCTCGTCCATCCGGCGGCTATAGAGATTGACGAGCAGGTCCATGTTTGACTGGTTCCGCTACATCGCCACGCGCGGCGGCTGGCCGGCCGCGCGGCGCAGGAAGCCATCGGCCTGCTGCAATGCCGTCTCCCCCTGGCTCGCATCCATCCCGGTCAAGGCCATCAGGATGGCCAGCTTCACATTGTTGCGGCTCTCCGCCAGATAGCGCTCCGCGTCGTCCGGCGAGCAGCCGGCTACGTCGACGAGGATACGCACCGCACGGGCCGCCAGCTTCTCGTTGCTGACCGACAGGTCCACCATCAGGTTCTCATAGGTCTTGCCGATGCGGATCATGCTCGCCGTGGTCAGCATGTTCAGCACCAGCTTCTGTGCCGTGCCCGACTTGAGCCGCGTCGACCCGGTCAGTGCCTCGGGGCCCACCACCGGCGAAATGGCGATATCGGCAATGCGGGCGATCGCGGAATCGGGATTGCACGACAGCGCCACCGTGGTCGCGCCGATCTCGTTGGCATGCTCCAGCGCACCGATCACATAGGGTGTGCGGCCGCTTACGGCGATGCCGACCACCACGTCCTTGGCCGAAGCGTTGACCTTTTCGAGGTCGCTCCGCCCCTCGCCGGGATCGTCCTCGGCGCCCTCGATGGGATGGCGCAGGGCGCGGTCGCCGCCGGCGATCAGGCCGACGACCATCCCCTCGGGTACGCCGAAGGTGGGCGGGCATTCCGAGGCGTCGAGCACACCCAGCCGGCCACTGGTGCCCGCGCCCAGATAGATCAGCCGCCCGCCGGCCTTGAACGCTTCGACGATGTGGTCGACCGCGGTGGCGATCTGCGGCAGCACCTGTTCGACTGCGCCGGGCACCTGCGCATCCTGGTCGTTCATGGCGGCGAGGATCTTGTGCGTCGACATCAGGTCGATCTGCATCGTGTCGGGGTTGCGTGCCTCCGAGACCAGGTGTCCCAGTTCCGCGATCAGAGCGCTTTTTGTCATCGTGCCTTCACTCGATTTCTCTCCGAATGCTAGGAGTGAATATTCCAGGTGTCAACGAAACTTGGAATATTGTATTCCGACATTGTCGCTGCCCAAACACCCCTGGCGCGGCGGCAAAGGGAGAAACCGCTTTGCATTTGCTCCCTTCATCGGCACAAGTCTGGCTGGCTGCGCCCGCGCGGCCGGCAGCGTCACGCGATGGAAGCTCGTATGTCCGTTTTGAAGATTCTCGGCGCACACCTCGATTCCATGACCCAGGCGGATCGGCAGATCGCCCAGTTCATCATCGACCATCCCGAGCGCATGCTGACCTTGTCGTCCGCGGCCCTGGCCGAGGCCACGGGTCGCAGCCAGTCGAGCGTGGTCAAGTTCAGCCAGAAGCTGGGCTATGGCGGCTACCAGCAGCTCAAGCTGGCGGTGAACAAGGCCACCGCTCTCGAATGGCATGCGCCGGGCGGCGTCATCCACGGCACCATCGATGCCAGCGACAGCTACATGACCATCCTGCAGAAGCTGATCGGCAGCAAGCTTTTGTCGATGCGCGAAACCGCCTCGGCCAATAGCGAGCACAATTTCGAGGCGGCGATCGATGCCCTGGTGCGCGCCCGCAAGATCCAGCTTGCCGGGGTCGGCGCCTCATCGCTGGTCGCCAAGGATTTTTCCTTCAAGCTGCTCAAAGTGGGCCGTTCGGTCCTGCTCGACAGCGACAGTCACATCCAGATTTCCAATGCTTCGGGGCTGAACAAGAGCGACGTGCTGTTGGCCCTTTCCCATTCCGGGCGAAGCGTTGAGACGCTGCGCATCGCCGCCCTCGCCAAGCAGCGGGGCGCCACCCTGATCTCCATCACCGGCCTGCAGCCCAATCCCCTGCTTGCCCTGGCCGACATCAGTCTGTTTACCGTCGCCGACGAGGAGCGCGTCCGCTCCTCGGCCATCACCTCGCGCGATGCCCAGCTCATGCTGATGGACATGATGTTCATCATGCTGCTCCGGCGGCAGCCGGATGCGCATGAATACATTCACCGCAGCGAGTCGGCCGTCACCGTACTCAAGGAGTGACCGGCGCGACGGGTGCTGCACCGGCCACGCGACAAGCGTAATTTTCTATTCTTGACATAAACAAAATCTGGAATTTACTATTCCGGGATTGGCCCGCCGTGGAGGGGCGCCAGAATACCGGCTTCCACGCGTCGCAGGACCATTGGAGAAGCAGCTTGGCTCAACTATCGCTCCGCGGCATCAAGAAGCGGTTCAAGGACACGGCGGTGCTCCATGGCATCGATCTTGAGATCGGTGATCGCGAGTTCGTGGTCTTCGTGGGCCCGTCCGGCTGCGGCAAGTCCACCCTGCTGCGCCTGATTGCCGGGCTCGATCCGATCAGCGACGGCGAATTCGTGCTCAATGGCCAGCGCATGAACGATGTGGCGCCCTCGCGTCGCGGAATTGCCATGGTGTTCCAGTCCTACGCGCTTTATCCGCATATGGACGTCTATGAGAACATGGCCTTCGGCGCCCGCCTGATGGGCCTCGACAAACCCGAGGTGGAAGCCCGCATTGCCGAGGCGGCACGCATGCTGCGCCTTGAACCCTTGCTGAAGCGGAAGCCGCGAGAATTGTCCGGCGGCCAGCGCCAGCGCGTGGCTATCGGCCGGGCGCTGGTGCGCAAGCCGCAGGTATTCCTGCTCGACGAGCCGCTATCCAACCTCGACGCGGCTCTGCGCTCCGAAGTGCGCCTTGAAATCGCGCGCCTGCACCGCGAGATCGGCGGCACCATGGTCTATGTGACGCATGACCAGGTCGAGGCGATGACGCTGGCCGACAAGATCGTGGTCATGAATGCCGGGCGGATCGAACAGGTCGGCTCTCCGCGCGATCTCTACGAGCGGCCGGCCAATATCTTCGTCGCCACCTTTATCGGTTCGCCCCGCATGACCATCGTCGATGTGACATGCAGCGGTGACCGTCTGGTCCTGGCGGGCGATGGCGGGTCCATCCCCGTCTCGGCGCCCCTGCAGGCCGATGCCATCAAGCTGGGTCTGCGCGCCGATGCCGTGCGGCTCGAAAAGGGTGCTACCGGCGACGGCTTTGCCGCCCAGGTGGTCTATACCGAATATCTGGGCGACAACGCCTATGTCTATGTGCGGCTGGCCGACGGCGCTCTGCTCGCTGCCCGCACCGCCCCCAACGACAGCTTCACGCCCGACGAGCCGGTGACCGTCAAGGTCGCGCCCGGCGCCGGGCATTACTTTTCCGCCGAGGATGGCCGGCGGCTGGCGCCATGAGGCGTTGGCACAAGTCCATTCCAGAACAGGAACAAGGAGGAAATTCATGAACACCAGACTTATCCGCATCGGCTCCGCCCTAGCGGCCGTGCTTGTTGCCGCGCCCGCCCTGGCGCAGGACCTCACCTTCTGGAGCTGGCGCCAGGAAGATCGCGCTGCCTATGAGCAGTTCATCGCGACCTTCGAGGCGGCCAACCCCGGCATCACCGTCAACTTCGAGACCTTCGAAGCCACCAACTACAACACCATCCTGTCGACGGCTCTCGCCGGTGGCACCGGTCCGGACCTGATGATGGTGCGCGCTTATGGCGGCCTCGAGAATGTCGCTGTCGCTGGTTACCTCGAGCCGCTGTCCCTTGAGACCGTGCCCGCTCTGGCCGATTTCGCCGCGCCCGCCGTGGCTGCTGAATCCGTGCGGGCCGATGGCGTGATTTATGCCGTGCCCTTCGCCAGCCAGACCCAGCTGGTGATCTACAACAAGGAAATCTTCGAGGCCAACGACATCGACGAGCCGCAGACCTGGGACGAACTGCTCGCCGCCAGCCAGAAGCTCAAGGATGCCGGTATCATTCCCTTCGCCAACGGCACCGCCACCGCCTGGCAGAACGAAACCGTCACCTTTGGCCTGGGCTCTTCGCTCATGGGCGAGGACTTCTACGACGCACTGATGGCCGGCGAAACCGACTTCACCGACGAGCGCTTCACCGGTGCCCTGGCTTCCGTCGCCGAGCTGGCCGCAGACTACTTCCCCGATGGCTTCATCGGCCTCGACTACCCCTCGGCGCAGCAACTGTTCAGCTCCGGCATGGCGGCGATGTTCGTCGGCGGCTCCTATGAACTCGCAACCTTCAAGTCGCAGAATCCCGATATCGAGCTGGGCGTGTTCGCCGCACCGGGCGAGACGGCCGAGGACGCCAAGCTGGTGGGCCTCTACTTCGACGGTGGCTACGCCATCAACGCTGCCAGCCCCAACAAGGAAGCCGCGTTCAAGTTCCTCAACTACCTCGCCAGCCCCGAATTCGGCCAGGCCTTCGCCAACACGCTCAACAACATCTCGACCGTGCCGGGCGTCACCTTCGACAACCCGCTGCTGGCCGAGGTCAACGAGCTCAACCAGTCCTCGATCCCCTACCTGATGCTGGCCCATTTCCGCTATGGCGAGCCCTCCGGCTCGGTGCTGATCCAGGGAGAGATGCAGAAGCTGTTTGCCGGCGAAACCACGCCTGAAGCCATTGGCACGGCGCTCACCGAAGGCCTCACGGCCTGGTACGAGCCGTTCCAGGACTAGGCACGGCCAAAACCCGACACGGCGCCCCGCCTGCGGGGGAGGGACCCCAAGACCTCTCCCGTACGCGGGCCCGACGCGACGCCCTCCGCATGCGGGGGAGCTACACCAGCCCTCCCCGCCTGCGGGGGCGTTGCACGAACCTCCTCCCCCGCCAGCGGGGGAGGCTGGGTGGGGGCTCTCCCCGCACACTCCAATCGGCAAGCGAGCCCACGAAATGCCTCACCTCAGGATGACCGGCCGCGGCCTGTGGATCACCGCGCTGGTGGTGCCGCCCCTCGCCTTCGTGGCGCTGTTCATCGTCTACCCGATCATTTCGGCCTTCGCCTATGCCTTCTTCGACTGGCAGGGACTACGCCGCGGCGCCTTTGTCGGGCTGGAGAACTTCCACACGGTGCTCTTCGTCGAGCCTTACCGCAGCTGGACCCTCAACGCCTTCAAGAACAACGTCATCGTCTTCTTCGCCTTGATGGTGCTGCAGAACGGTCTGGGCTTCGTGCTGGCCTATGCGCTCTGGCGTGGCCTGCCCGGCGCCCGCTTCCACCGCGTCGCGGTGTTCCTGCCGGTGGTGCTCTCCACCATCATCGTCGCCTACCTCTTCAAGCTGTTCCTCCACCCCCTCTTCGGCGTGGTCAATATCTTCCTGCGGGGCCTCGGCCTTGACTGGCTGGCCCAACCCTGGCTCGGCCAGGGCGACACCGCCCTCGCGTCGCTCATCGTGGCGCAGGCCTGGCACATGGTGGGCTTCCCGACGCTGGTCTTCCTCGCCGGCATGCAGCGCATTCCCGGCGAAATCCTCGACGCCGCGCGCATGGAAACCGAGAGCGAGTGGGTCAAGATCACCCAGATCGTCTGGCCGCTGGTGGCCCCCAGTGCCACCATCGTCTTCACCCTGCTCTTCGTGGGCGCCTTCAACTGGTTCGAGCTGCCCTACATCATGGCCGGGCTCGATGGCTCGCCCTTCGGCTCCACCGACGTGCTGGGGCTCTACTTCTATCGCACCGCCTTCGGCAACGTTTCGGCCGGGCAGCAGGATTTCGGCCTCGGCAGCGCGCTGGCCGTGCTCATCTTCCTGTTCGTCGCCGTCATCGCCAGCACCATCACCGTGCGGCTGCGGGCCCGGGAAATCCAGATATGACCGTCGCTTCCACCACCTATTACGATCGCAAGGGCATCCTCGGCACCCTGGGTCGCGACGGGCTGCTGCAGATCATCCTGATCGCCAACACCATCATCATGCTGGCGCCGATCGTCATCATGGTGTTCTCGGCCTTCAAGACCACGCCGCAGATCTTCCAGTCGCCCTTCGCCATTCCCGACTTCACGCAGGTGGGCAACTTCGTCAAGATCTGGACCGAGACCAACTTCCTGCGCTACCTCGTCAATTCCTTCGTGGTCACCGGCGCCTCGATGGTGCTGATCCTGACGCTGGGCACCATGGCCGCCTATGCCATCGGACGCTACCAGTTCAGCGGCTCGAGCTTTATCCTGATGTTTTTCCTGGCGGGCCTCACCCTCCCGCTCAAGCTCGCCATCATCCCGCTCTTCATGCTGATGCGCGATCTCTCCATCCTCAACAACCAGCTGTCGCTGGTCTTCGTCTATACCGCCATGGGCCTGCCCACGACGGTCTTCATCATGACCGGCTTCATCCGCACGCTGCCCAACGAGCTCGAGGACGCCGCGCGCATGGACGGGGCGAGCGAGGCGCGCATCATGTGGTCGATCATGCTGCCGCTGGTTCGCCCCGCCATGGTCATTGCCGGCATCCAGAACGTGGTGCCGATCTGGAACGACTTCTTCTTCCCCCTGGTCTTCATCCAGAACGACGATCTCAAGACCCTCCCGCAGGGCCTGACCACCTTCATGGGCGAATACACTACCGACTGGGGCGTGCTGTTCTCCGGCCTGACCCTGTCGGCCGCGCCCATCATCATCCTTTATATCGTGCTCTCCCGCCAGTTCATCGCCGGCATGACCTCGGGTGCCATCAAGTGAACCTGCTGGCGCGCGGCCTCATCGTCTCCTGCCAGGCGCGGTCCGACAATCCGCTGCACGGCCCGCTCTTCATGGGTGCCATGGCGCAGGCGGCCCGCGACGGCGGCGCCGTTGCCATCCGCGCCAACGGGCCCGCCGATGTGCGCGCCGTTAGTGCCGCCGGCCTGCCGGTCATCGGCATCCACAAGGTCTTTTCCTCCGATCATCCGGTCTACATCACCCCCGACATCGCCTCGGCCGAGGCCATCGTGGCGGCCGGCGCCGCCATCGTCGCCCTCGACTGCACGCAGCGGCCGCGCCGTGGCGAGCCTGCCGCAGTCGTCGCGCGCCGGGTGCTCGATCTGAGAGCCGAGGTCTTTGCCGATGTGTCGAACGCCGAGGAAGGCCTTGCTGCGGCCGATTTCGGCGCCACCTACGTCGCCACCACGCTCTCCGGCTATACCGCGGCGACCGAACCCCGGCCCGCCGGGCCCGACCTGGCCCTGCTCGAAACCCTGGTGTCCCGTCTCGCGGTGCCCGTCATCGCCGAGGGCCGCTACAACACGCCGGCACTGGTCCGCCGTGCCTTCGATGCCGGCGCCCATGCCGTGGTCGTGGGCACCATGATCACCAATCCGCGGGAGATCACCGCCATGTTCGTGCGCGAAGGCGTACCGGAGTGACCAGGCCGGTACACCTCGGTCTCGACGTCGGCGGCACGGCCAGCCGCTGGGTCGCCTGCGACGAAGCCGGCGAAGTCCTCGCCCGCGGCAAGACCCCCGGCGCCACCGGCCATATCTTCAACCCCGCGGAACGCGAGCGCCTTGCGGGGACCATCGCGCAGATCGCCGCCGAACTAGCCGCCTCCGGCCTCGCTCCCCGCAGCCTGGCGGCGGGTCTCACCGGCTACGGCTCGGCCGTGGCCGCCGAGACCACCTTCCTGCTCGGGGCAACCTTCGGCCTCGCGCCCGAGGCCATCATCCTCACCGATGACATCGTGCTCGCCTATATGGCCGGCTTCGCGCCGGGCGAAGGACACCTGGTCTCGGCCGGCACCGGCTCCATCGGGCTGCATCTGGGCGAGGGCGATGCCTATGTCCGGGTCGGCGGCCGCGGCATTCTCATCGATGATGCAGGATCGGGCAGCTGGATAGCGCTGCGGGCGCTCGATGCGATGTATCGGGCGCTGGACCACACCGGCTCCTTCGCCCCGGTTCAGCTTCTGGCGCAACAGGTGCTCGCCGCGGTAGGCGGCGCGGAGTGGCATGACGTGCGCCAGTTCGTCTATGCCGGCGACCGGGGGCGGATCGGTTCCCTCGCCGTGGCGGTGGCCAGTGCTGCCGGGCAGGGGGATCATACCGCCTTGTCGATCCTTGCACGCAGCGGCATCGAACTGGCGCAACTGGCCCGCGCCCTCATCGCCCGCGTAGGAGACCGCCCCATCGGCTTTGCCGGCGGCGTCTTGACCCTGCATCCGATCATTGTCGAAACCATCCGCCGCGAGCTCGCCGGCCACGAGGTTCGCCTTGCCAATGGCGATGCTGCGCTCGCCGCGGCGCAATTGCAGACCCAGAGCGATCCGCGCTGGCGGCAGGTGCTCGCTTCCAGGTCCTCGATCAGCTAGGCGTCGCGCTCGCCCTCGATGCCGGCCGCCAGTTCATAGGTCTCGTCCGATGTCAGGTCGGTGTCCTGCACCTCGCCGATCGGCTCGTTGCCAGACCGGTCACGCAGTTCGCCCCATTGGCTCTGCCATAGGCCCGGCTCCGAGACCACGACAACGACTTCGCTGAACCCGTGCAGCGCCCGTGCCGCCTCCGCGGCCTCGAGCGCCGTGGCAACATCGTCATACTCGGCTTCGTCGGCGTCGACATCGCCCTTGGATTCCCACCAGACGGCGGCCTTGGGGCGTCCGTCCGCTCCCGCCTCGATGCCGACGGTGACCGCATCGGGTGATTGCTGACCGACCGGCACCTGCCGGTAACGTGCATTGCTGTCCATCAAGAAGCACTCCCGCTCAGCCCGGCCTATCGCAGCAGCGACTGGCCGCCATCGATATAGACCGGCACGCCGGTCACATGCCGTGATGCATCCGAAACCAGGAACGCGATCACATCGGCCACGTCCGCGCTGGTGCCGGGCTTGCCTCCGGTCAGCGGAATGTCACCATCGGGAAACTCCACCGCAATCTCGGCTGCCTTGGAATTGCGCGTCTGCGTATTGTCCTGGATCTCGGTGTCGATCTGGCCCGGACATACTGCGTTGATGCGGATGCCGTCCTTGCCCAGTTCCAGCGACAGCTGCTTGGTCATCGCCACCTGCCCGGCCTTGGTGGCGGAATAGGCGGTGGCCCCGGCACTGGTGAAGGTGCGATTGCCGTTGATCGAGCTGACAATCACGATGGCGCCGTGCGTCTTGCGCAGATGCGGCACCGCCAGATGTAATGTGAGATAGGTCCCGCGCAGGTTGACCGCGATGGTCTTGTCCCACTCTTGTGGTGTCAGATCGTCGATCGGCGCCCACATGCCGTTGATGCCGGCATTGGCGACCACGATGTCGATCTGGTTGTAGGCCTCTATGGTGCGCTCGATCACCCGGGTCATCGCTGCTTCTTCGGAGACATCTGCATCGAGGGCCAGGGACTCCCCGCCCTTGGCTTTGATTTCGTCACAGGTCTGCTGCACCTCTTCGAGTGTCCGGCTGATGACGACGACCTTGGCGCCGCCGGCACCAAGCCGCAGGGCGGTCGCCTTGCCGATCCCCGAACCCGCACCTGTCACCAGCGCCACTTTGCCTGCAAATTCCATTGTTCCACTCCGATGTTCATCGAAGCGAAACGCGAAAAAGGGCGATTAGGTTACGCGCGCTTCGACCACAACACCTGCGGCGTGAAGGCGAATTGCTGGTCGAAGGGATACTGCGGCACTGACTTGTGCTTGCGCTCGATCCGCTCGACGAACTGGTCCACCACCCCGGGCGACAGCGCCATCAGGCTCGGATTGGCGATCGGGCCCAGCTCGGGCGAAAGGTAGCCAGATTTCACCACCACGATCTGCGCCGCCCGCGGATCGAGCCCCAGCCGGGTGAAGTCGGCAATGTTGTGAAATGGTCGCCGCCTGGCCGTCAGCACCAGTTCGATGCCGCCGATCCGGACCACCGCCTCGCGCAGGCGCGCTTCGTCGGTCTCGAGCAGAAAGATCACTTCCGCCTCGGCATAGACGGGGCGGCTGGAGCGGTCAAGCGACCCCCCGATGCTGAGCTCCACCATGCTGCCGATACCTGCAGCATAGGCCGCGTTCGTCGCCGGCGCGTCGACGATGCCGGCGAACACCACGCCCTTCGCCTCGCGGGCGATCAGTTCGGCCAGCACGTCGGCGCGGTCGCCGACCCCGCCTCCAGTCGGGTTGTCGCCTGATTCCGCCAGCACGGCCGGAGCCGTGCCCGCCGTCATGGCCCAGGTCACGCAGTCTTCGATCGAACCCACCTTGGTGCCGAATGTAAACTGCTCGCGAATGTCCCAATAGTCCTGCGCCAGGTGCCGCGCCGCTGCCGCCATCGCCGCCCGATCGGTGCCGGTCACCACGGCGCAGGCAGTGGCCCGGGGCTCATCCGCCCACACATAGCCGACCTGGAACGAGGCGTCCCAGATGCCGGTGGGATCTTCCACCTGCTGGAGCTGCGCATAGAAGCTGCGCGCCGGCTCGTCCTGCGTGCTCGTCCGCTCGCCCGGCAGCAGCACCGGCACGGGCGCCCAGGCCAGCACGGGCCGCTCGCCGCTCCGCAGCGCCCGCACCAGCATGGTCACCGCCCGCCGCATCGTGTCGGGCACGTCGATATGGGGCGCCGTGCGATAGGTGGAAAAGATGTCGAGCTGGTCGATGATGGTCTGGCTGACATTGCCATGCAGGTCATAGCTTGCAGCGATGAGTACGTCCGGCCCCACCACTTCGCGCACGGCGGAAACGAAGTCGCCCTCCGCATCGAACATGTCTTGCACGAACATCGCCCCATGCATGGCCAGATAAACCCCGTCGAGTGGCAGGGCCGCCTCCAGCCCCGCCACGATCTCGGCCTTCCAGCGCTCGTAGATCTGCCGTTCCACCGGACCGCCGGCAATGGCCCGGGCATGGAGGATGGTGATGAACTCGGCGGGGAAATGGCTCAGGAAGTCGAAATAGGCGTCCTTGAGCATCGTCGGGCCGCGCAGCACGCGAAAATCTGCTTCCCGGGCGAGAACAGGATTATAGGTGCTGCATTCGGTGTGCAGTCCGGCAACGGCAATGCGCATCAGGGAACTCCAGGAATTTCAACTTCAGGATCGATCGCAGGCTTGGCCCTTCGCGCCTCCAGCCGCCCGGTCAGCAACAGGCTGACCAGCAGCACCGGCACGAGGCAGGCGATGCCCACGCGCATGTCGAACTGCTCGGCCACGAAGCCGATGACCGGCGGTCCGACGAGAAACCCGAGCAGCGCAACGAAGCTGAGGATCGCCACATTGGCTGATGCGGTGCGATCGGTCAGACTTGCTGCGGCGGTCACGGCCAGCGGGAAGCCGACCGATACCCCCAGCCCTATGATGGCAAAGCCGAGCAGTGCGACGGGCGTGCTGGGCGCGCCGAACAGGATCGCTGCGCCCACCAGGGCCAGCACGCCGCATAGCCGCGCGGTGCCCACCGCACCAAAGCGGCGCTTGAGACGGTCGCCGCCGAAACGGCCGGCCGCCACCATCATGGCGAAGACCGCATAGCCCAGCCCCACCACGCCGCTCTCCGCACCCAGCGCGTCGCGCAGGAAAATCGCTGACCAGTCCGCCATCGCGCCCTCGGTCATGGTGATGCCGAAGACGAAAAAGCAGATGCCGAGCAGCGCCCAGCTCGGCAGCGCCCAGGCCGAACGCTGCTCACCGCTCCCTGCACTCGGCGGCGCCATCGTCGGCAGGGCGTTGCCCGCCAGCAGCGCCACGGGCAGCACGATCGCCGCGACCAGCATGATCGCCCATTGCGCCCCCAGGTCTGCCGCCGCAAGCCCGGAGCCAATCAGGCTGCCCACCATGATGCCGACCGACCAGAAGCCGTGCGACGTTGTCATGATCATCGAGCCCGTCGCCTTCTCCACCGCATCGGCCTGCACGTTGAGCCCCAGCTCGACGAAGGAAATGGTCGAGCCCGCCAGCATCAGCGTCACGAACAGCGCCACCGGACCCGTCGCGAAAGCCGGCAGGCTGACGGCGATTGAATAGAGCACGAAGCCGGCGAGGATCGCCGTCCGTGGCCCGATCCGGCCCACCAGCGGCCCGGCAAAGGGCAGCGTCAGCAGGGTGCCGCAGGGCAGGCCCAGCAGCGCAACGGCGAGGCCTGCGGGTCCGAGCCCCAGCGCCTGCTGCACCTCGGGAATGCGCGGCAGCCATGACCCGAAGGCGATCGGCTGCAGGAAGAACACCAGCATGGTCAGGCGTTGCGCTGAGAGCAGGGACATCGCAGCTGGGCTCATCGGTTGAAGGTTGGGTGGGCTCGAAACTACCTCGCCCCTGTGGGGAGAGGTCGGCGCGCAGCGCCGGGTGAGGGGCTCAGCGGCGCGGTTCTTGCCGGGTTGCATTCACCCCTCACCCAGCTTGCCAGATCGCTGACGCTCCCGGCGTCGCTATCCGCTCTCCTGAGGGGCGTGCGCTGGGTCCGGCGGTCCGTTCATTGCCGCCCCATCGGATTGGGCAGATACCCCGCAAACCCCGTCAGCTTCCAAACCCCGGTCACCTTGCGGCAGAAATAGAGCGTCTGCCAGTTCAGCACGTCCTTGCCGCCGTCGCGGAGCTTGATCTCGCCGTCGAACTTCTTGTGCGCGATGGCGATGTCGCCGTTGATTTCGATCTCGGTGAGGCTCGTGGCCCGGTGAATGCCGGCCAGCACGTCCTCGGCATAGTCCAGTTTTCGGCTTTCCTGCGCCTGCCGGATCCAGTCGTCGCGATACGCTTCGAGGGTCGGAAAACTGATGCGCCAGTCGTCGGGGTTGCCCGATTTGCCGCCGTTGATGCCCAGGAACCCGTCCTTGATGAAGTCGCCATCCACCATGCTCCAGTCCGCAGCAACGAAGGCGGCGATGTCGCGCTCGACCAGCATGGTCCAGATGGCGCTGCGGTCGGGGTCGTCGGCGAAAGGGTTGGTGCTGCTCATGAATGCTCGCGGTGTGGATCCTGCGCCGGCCGTATCGCAGCGTCGAAGGATCGTGTGTTTCAAATTTTCACTGGCGCTCCAACCATGAAACTGGTCCATGGCGCCCAGAAGAATACCAATTGCGCCATGCTGCCCGGTTCCGGACTATTTGTCCACATCCTGCGGGTAAAGAAATACACCAAAAACGCCCAGAATTTCGGCAGATCACTCCGGATTTTGGCATTCATGCCGAGTGGTCTAGATTGGTATGGTGTATGTGACGATTTCATGTTGACATTGGTTTCGGAACAACCCTAGTCTTGAAAATCGTTTACAGAATACCACACCAATCCGGAAGAGATTGGCGGACTGGGAACAGGGCAAGGCAAGCATGCGGGTAGGCATTATCGGCCTCGGCTATCGTTTGGGTTATCTGGCGCGGGTGTTCTCCGCTGCACGACCCGACTTCACCGTCGTCGGTTATGTCGATCCCGAACCCGCCGGCCTGCCCTACACCGTCGAGCACGGTATCGACGTCGGGCGTCGGCACGATACGCTCGAAGCGCTGCTCGATAGCGAGCAGCTCGACCTGCTGATGGTCGGATCCCCCAATCACCTCCATCTGGGTCACATCCGCACCGGGCTTGAGCGCGGCCTCCGGATCTTTACGGAAAAGCCGGTGGTCACGACGGTCGAGGAGACCATGGAGCTCGCCGCGCTCATCGCCCGATACGGTTCGGACAACCTCATGGTCGGCCTCGTGCTGCGCTACGCCCCCCTCTATGTCGGCCTGCGCCAGGCCCAGGCCGACGGCATGCTGGGCGACATCACCTCCATCGAGGCCTCCGAGCATATTCCGCCCTATCACGGCGCCTTTTTCATGCGCGACTGGCGCCGCTACGAGCGCTATTCGGGCAGCTTCATGCTCGAAAAATGCTGCCATGATCTCGATCTCTACAACGGGGTCATGGGCTGCCGGCCTCAGTATGTCTCGAGCTTTGGCGGCCGCCGCAGTTTCGTGCCGGCCAACGCCCCCGCCAATGCCGGGGTCAACGACATGAAAGTCTATCACCGCAAGCCGAGCGGCTGGCAGGGCTCCGACAAGGTCTTCGACAGCGATGGCGACATCATCGATTTCCAGACCGCCATCGTCCAGTACGAGAACGGTGCGGCGCTGACCTTCCACACCAACCTCAATGTTCCCGACGATTTCCGGCGCTTCGCCGTGATGGGCGCGCAGGGCATGGCCGAGGGCGATTTCATCCGCAATTTCCTGCGCGTCACCGACTCGCGCACCTCCGAGCGCCTGGTCGATACCACCTTCAAGGCGACGGCGCTCAGCCAGCATTACGGCGCCGACGAGCAGATGGCCGAGGATATCCTTCTCCATCTGCTCGAGGGTCATCCGCTCCCCGTCTCGGTCACCGACGCCCTCGAGGCGGGGCTGCTGGCCCTCGCCATGGACCAGGCGATGCGCACCCGCTCCGTCGTCGACATGACCCCGATCTGGCAGCAATTCGACGCTGCCCTCGGGCGAGCCACCTGAGGACAGGCCCATGACCAGCAGCCGTAGCGCCGTCACCTTCGCCCTCCTCCTGTTGGCGCCCGCCCTGATCTACATCCTGGCCATCGTCGCCTATCCGCTGGTCGACACGGTCATCCTCTCCTTCACCAACGCCGCTTTGCGCCCCGCCTACGACTTCGTCGGCTGGGCCAACTACGACCGCATCTTCGGCGCCGGCAATTTCTCCGAAGTGATCATCCGCACCTTTGTGTGGACCTTCTTCTCGGTCAGCATCAAAATGATCATCGGCATGTTCGGTGCCGTGCTGCTGAACGCCGCCATTCCCGGGCAGACGCTGTTCCGCATCCTCACCATGCCGCCCTGGGTCGTGCCCATGGCCATCGGCATCTTCATGTGGGGCTGGATGTATAACGGCCAGTTCGGCATGATCTCGGGTCTGCTGCAGAATTTCGGCATCCTCGACGGACCGTTCCCTTTCCTGGCCTATGGCAACAGCGCCTTCTGGGCCACCGTGGTCACCGACGTCTGGATCGGCGTGCCCATGGTGACCATCTATTTCCTGGCCGCCATGCAGTCGATTTCCAAGGATCTCTATGAGGCGGCCTGGACCGACGGCGCCGGGCGCTTCTACCGCTTCCGCCGCATCACCTTGCCGCTGATGGTGCCGGCGATCCTCACCATGAGCCTGCTCTCGCTGATCTCGACCTTCAACTCCTTCGACATCATCTGGATCCTGACCCAGGGCGGCCCCTCGGGCTCCACCACCACCATGATCATCGACACCTACAAGACCGCCATCGGCTCCTATCGCTACGGCGAGGGCGCGGCACGGGCGGTGGTCATCTGCATCTTTGTCTCTATCTTCTGCGTCGTCTATTTCCGGGCCGTGCGGAAGCTGGCCCAGGGAGAAGTCAAATGACCGATGTCGCCCGCACCACCGAAGTTGCCGCCGTCGACAGCAAGGCCCTGGTCAGGCCCCGGCGCCGCAGGCGCTCCTCCGCCGCCATGATCGACCGCTATCGCTGGTACGAACTGGTGGGGCTCTATGCCGGCATCGGGCTGTTCCTGGTCTTTGTGCTCGCCCCGTTCGTGGAAGGCTTCATGGTCTCGCTCAAGCCGCTGAGCCAGCTGTTTTCCACGCCCTACAACTTCATCCCCCGTAACGGTTCGCTCGACGCCTATTTTGACATGTGGACCACGGTTGAGGGGCTGGGACGCTACATCTTCAACTCGCTGTTCATCTCGGCGGTCGTTACCCTGGCCGTGATCGCAATCGTCGTGCCGGCCGCCTATGCCTTCGCCCGTTTCCAGTTCTCCGGCGCCGGCCTGTTGCTGGGCGCGTTCCTCGCGGTCAACATGTTCTCGGGCGCCGTCCTGCTGATCCCGCTCTACCGGCTGATGCGCGGGCTGGGCCTGCTCAACTCCTACTGGTCCATGATCGTGCCTGGCATCGCCTTTTTGATCCCGTCCTCCATCTGGCTTCTGCGCACCTACATGGCGCGCATCCCGCGCGAACTCGACGAGGCCGCCTGGGCCGATGGCGCCTCGCGCCTCTACACGCTGCGCCGGGTCATCCTGCCGCTGGCCATGCCCGGCGTCGTCGTGGTCGCCATCATGACCTTTATCGGCGCTTATGCCCAGCAGTTCATCTTCGCGCTGACCTTCAACTCACGCCAGGAATTCATGCCGCTGCCGGTGGGCCTCTTTGCCTTCTTCGGCCGTCAGGAAGTGCTCTGGAACGAGCTGATGGCAGCCTCTTTCGTCGGAATCCTGCCGGTCATGATCATTATCGTGATGCTGCAGCGCTATCTCGTTGCCGGCCTTACCGCCGGTGCCGTGAAGCAATAGGGAAGCGCGTCACACGGCGCGCAAAACAAGGGAGACTATCACTTGAAACATACATCGAAATTCATGCTCGCCTCGCTGGTGGCGCTTTCGGGCTCCACCGCGCTGGCCACCACCGCGGCCCAGGCTGAAACCATCAGCTTCATCCTCTGTGGCGACCAGATCTATCCGAGCCAGGAACGCGCCATCGCCGACTGGGAAGCGGCTAACCCCGAGTACCCGGTCGACGTGCAACTCGTGGGTTGGGCTCAGTGCCAGGACCGCGCCACCCAGCTCGCCATCGCCGGCGATCCGGTAGGCCTTGCCTATGTCGGCTCGCGTACCCTCAAGCAGTACGCCCTCAACGACCTCATCGTCGAAATCCCGATGACGGAAGAGGAGCAGGACACCTACTACAACTATGTCCCCGAGACTGTGACCTTCCAGGGCACGCAGTGGGGCGTGCCGGTGGCCTTCTCCACCAAGGCGCTGTACTGGAACAAGGACCTGTTCGAAGCCGCCGGCCTCGATCCGGAAGTTCCGCCCAAGACCTGGGAAGAAAAGATCGCCTTCGCCAAGCAGATCTCGGAAAATACCGATGCTGCCGGCTATGGTCTTGTCGCCAAGACCATGGACAACACCATGCACCAGTTCCTGCACTGGGTGTATTCCAACAATGGCCTTGTGATCGACGAGAACGACAACATCGTCCTCAATTCGCCGCAAGTGCTTGAAGCGCTCACCGCCCTGCGCGACATCACCCCGTTCAGCGAAGAAGGCCCGACCGCCTACGAGCAGAACGAAGTGCGCGCCATCTGGCTCGATGGTGGCGTGGCGATGATGGAAGGCATGGCCAGCACCGGCGTGCGCGGCGATGAAGCCGGCATCAACTGGGGCGTCGCACCCTTGCCGCTGGGTCCCAGCGCGGAAGGTCCCGGCACGCTGCTGATCACCGACTCGCTGGTCGTGTTCAAGGGTACTGGCTACGAGGAAAAGGCAGTTGAATTCGCCAAGTTCATCACCCAGCCTGAATACCAGTTCCCCTACGAGCAGGAAAACGGCCTGACCCCGCTCCGTCCTTCGCCGGAAGTGGATGCATTCATCGCCGAGAACCCGAACTGGTCGCCGCTGATCGAGAGCATTGAGTTCGGTGGTCCCGAGCCGCTGTTCACCGACTACCTCGGTTTCCAGAACGTGATGATCGAGATGGTCCAGTCGGTCGTCACCGGCCAGGCCGAGCCCGAGGAAGCGCTGGCCACTGCTGCTGCCGAACTCGAGCAGTACAAGTAAGGTCCTCCGACCGGCGGCGCCTCCTCCCAGGCGCCGCCGCACGAGCAGCCGCCGCCCTCGCACCGGGGCGGCGGCACCCGATTTCGCCATTCGCCGGAGCCGCGGCCCATGTCTCAACTTCGCCTCAGCAACCTCGAGAAGTCCTTCAACGAAGCCCGCATCATCAAGGGCATCGACCTGGAGGTGACCGAGGGTGAATTCGTGGTCTTCGTCGGCCCGTCCGGCTGCGGCAAGTCGACCCTGCTGCGCATGATTGCCGGCCTCGAGGATGTCAGTGACGGCGAGATCGCCATCGGCGGCCAGGTGGTCAACGACCTTCCTCCCGTCAAGCGCGGCATCGCCATGGTGTTCCAGTCCTATGCGCTTTATCCGCACATGACGGTCTATGAGAATATCGCCTTCCCCCTGCGCGTCGAACGGCTGCCGCAGGCCCAGGTCGACGAGCGCGTCGGCGCCGCCGCCAAGGTGCTCCAGCTCGAAAGCCGCCTGCAGCATCGGCCGGGCCAGCTGTCGGGCGGCCAGCGCCAGCGCGTCGCCATCGGCCGCGCCATCGTGCGCCAGCCCAAGATTTTCCTCTTCGACGAGCCGCTGTCCAATCTCGATGCCGCCTTGCGCTCCGAGATGCGCATCGAGCTGATGGAACTGCACAAGCGCCTCGGCTCCACCATGATCTATGTCACCCACGACCAGGTCGAGGCCATGACCATGGCCGACAAGATCGTGGTGCTCGATGCCGGCACCATCTCCCAGATCGGCTCGCCGCTCGATCTCTATCACCGCCCCGACAATCTCTTCGTCGCCGGCTTCATCGGCTCCCCCAAGATGAACTTCATTGCCGGTCAGGTGGCATCGGCCGACGGCACCACCGCGGTGGTGGATCTGGGCGCGCTCGGCACCGTCAGCCTGCCGCGCCAGTCAAGAACCGTTGCCGGGCAGTCCGTCACCGTCGGCATCCGTCCCGAGCATCTTCATCTGGGGCCGGGCGATGTCACGCTCAACGTCAGTCCCAACATCGTCGAGCAGCTCGGCATTCACACGGTCACCTATTCGACGCTCCCGGGCGGCGAGAACTTCATCGGCCTGTTCGAGGGCGATCCCGACATTCCCGAGGGCCGACCGGTCGAGGTCAGCTTCCAGCGCAACCAGGTCCACCTCTTCGACAAGGCGGGTCTGGCGGTCTACTAGCCGCGCAGCCACCGCCGGGAGGGGGGAACATGCTGGACATAGTCGGCCTGCTGCAGACCGAGAAGAACGAGTTCACCCGTTCCGAACGGGCGCTCACCGAAATCGTGCTCGCCGATGTCGACAGCGTGCTCAAGATGAGCATCGTTGACCTGGCCGCCCATGCCGACGTTTCGCCCCCCACGGTGACGCGCTTCTGCCGCCGGCTGGGCTGCGATTCCTACGCCGATTTCAAGGTGCGGCTGGCCCAGTCCCGCTTCGTCGGCCAGCGCTACTTCGCCCCCTCGGCGGGTCCGTCCAGCGTGCGGGAGATCGCCCAGGGCGTCGTCAACGGCATCCAGTCCACCATCTACGAGACCTTCGAGCAGCTCGACTTCGCCGCTGTCGAACGCGCGGCCGAAAGCCTCGTCAAATCCGCTTTCGTTTTGGCCTTCGGATCGGGCGGCGCCTCGTCCATGATGGCGGCCGAGATCGAGACCCGCCTGTTCCGGCTCGGCCTTCGGGTCGCCTCCACCGAGGATCACCAACTCCAGATGATGCGCGCCGCCGCCGCGCCGCCCGGCACGGTCGTCGTCGCCTTCTCGCTTTCGGGCAACAACGCCCAGTTGGCGCGTACCCTGGCCGTGGCCGGCGAATACGGGCTGACGCGCATCGTCATCACCCGCTCGGCTTCCATCGTCTCGGGCCAGTCCGACATCCTCCTGCCCGTCAACTGGCGAGAAAACATCGACATCCTGCGCCCCACTCCGGGTCGCTATGCCTTCCTCGCCGCCGTCGACGTCCTGGCGCAGACCGTTGCCACCCGCCTCGGCCCGCCCGCCGTCGCCAGCATGCGCCGCATCAAGCACCAGCTCGTCGTCAACCGCGACGGCGACGACGCCCAGCCGCTGGGGGATTGATGTTGCGCATGCCTGACCCGAACAAACCCCACCTAACCTCCCCCTGAAGAAGGGGGAGGGACGGCGTTGTGGCAGGTCCCTGATCCTGCCCCGAACGCGATCTGTCCCTCCCCCTGTCAGGGGGAGGTTAGGTGGGGGTATCCCACGCAAAAAACCGTCTTGCCGGAGCTTCCCCATGACCATCGCCTTCTCACTCGTCACCACCTGGACCCCGGCCACCGACGATGCCCCGCTCGGCTACAGCATCGAGCTCACCAATACCGGTGACGAGCCAGTCAGCGATTTCCAGCTCGGCTTTTCCGGGCCCGCTCGCATCGACCCGCAGGCGACGCTCGAAAACGGCAAGCTGCTCAAGCGCCTCTCCAACCACACACTGATCGCGCCGCCTGATGGCTTCGTGCTGCGCCCGGGCGAAACCTGGACCTCCACCGCCCGCGGCCTGTCCTACGGCCTCCGCCACTGGAGCGACGGCGCCAATGCCGGCTATGTGGTCCTGGCCGATGGCACCGTCGTCAGCCTGCCCACCGCCCCGACCCAGGCCAAGGGCCATAATTCGCCCCTGCTCAAGGGTGTCGCCCGCTTCCCCGTGCCCGCCAGGGCGCCGGTCGCCGTCTCCGTCATCCCCTGGCCGAAATCCGTCGCCACCACCGGCGCCCGCACCGCCCCTCCCGGCCTCGACCTCAAGCCGCAGGGCGATGACGCAAATCGCGCCGCCGCTGCCTTCGCCGGCCTTGTAGACGACCTCTTCCCCGTGGAGGGACTTGTCCGCCCCGCCTCGGAAGCGGGCATGCCAGTCGCCATCCAGCACAAGCCCGGCATGGCTGCCGAAGCCTATGAACTGCACTTCAGTGACCACGGCGCCACCGTCGAAGCCTCCACCCGCCAGGGCATGTTCTATGGCCTCGTGACCCTCGGCCAGATCCTGCGCGGCGCCCGGCAGCACCCGCAGACCTTCGTCTTCCCCAGCGGCGGCACCATCACCGACGAACCCGGCTTTGGCTATCGCGGCTGCCATCTTGACGTGGCGCGCCAGTTCTATTCCGGCGCCGAGGTCAGCCGCCTCATCAAGCTCCTCGCCTGGAACAAGCTCAACCGCTTCCACTGGCACCTGTCCGAGGACGAGGCCTGGCGCGTCGAGATCGACGCGTACCCCCAGCTGACCGAAATCGGCGCCTGGCGCGGCCACGGCAAGGCGCTGCCGCCTCTCCTGGGCTCCGGCCCACAGCCCACTGGCGGCTATTATTCCAAGAACGTCATCCGCCAGATCGTCGCCCTGGCCGATAGCCTCGCCATCACCATCATCCCCGAAATCGATATGCCCGGCCACTTCTACGCCGCACTGCAGGCGCTGCCCGAACTGCGCGATCCGGCCGAGACGGGCGAGTACCAGTCGGTGCAGGGCTTCCCCAACAACAGCCTCAACCCGGCGCACGAGCCGGTCTACAAATTCGTCGAAACCGTCATCGATGAGATGCTCCAGCTGTTCCCGGCCGGCATTTTCCATATCGGCGCCGACGAGGTGCCGTTGGCCGCCTGGTCCGGCTCGCCGCTGGCGCTGGACATGATCGAGCGCCTCTCGGGTCCCGAGATGCGCAAGAAGCACGAGGCGCAGTATAACCAGCTCGGCAACCACCACGGTGCCGACGAGATCGAGGGCTCACCCACCGCGCTCATCCAGGCCGCCTTCATCCGCCGTGTCCACGACTATATCTCCTCCAAGGGCGCCATCACCGGCGGCTGGGAAGAAGCCGCGCATGGCGACGCGGTAGACAAGGACAAGGCCTTCGTCATCGGCTGGCGCAATGTCGAGGTCAACGCCGCCCTCGCCGAGCGCGGCTACGACATCGTCGTCTCCCCCGGCCAGCGCTACTACCTCGATATGGCCAATGGCGTTGCCTGGGCCGAGCCAGGCGCTGGCTGGGCCGGCTGGTCCGGTCCGCAGGAAACCTACGAGTTCGAGGCTCGCGCCGGCTTCTCAGAGGCGGCCCTGACCCACCTGCTCGGCATCCAGGCCTGTATCTGGAGCGAGTCGATGACCGACCGCGCCATCTTCGACCGCCTGGTCTTCCCGCGCCTCTCCGCCATCGCCGAAGCCGGCTGGACCCTGCCCGAGCGCAAGAGCTGGCCCCGCTTCAAGGCCCTCGTCGGCACCATGCCCATCATGTACGGCCACTGGGCGGCCGAATGATGCGGTGATGTCACCCGGTGCAAGACCTCGTGGTTCGACAGGCTCACCATCAGGTGTACCGAGAATGCAGTCGACACCCTCCCCCTTGAGGGGAGGGATCAAGGGGGGCGTCGATATTCGGAAGACCTCATGGTGAGCTTGTCGAGCCATGAACTGCGCTTTCACGCATCGCCCCGTCAACGTTAACAGTCCGCTAGCCAATTCGGGCCATGTGCTAGGCCCACGGATCCTCCACCATCGGCCAGATATTCCGCGGCGCCTTGCGATAATCCGTCTCCGCCGGCCGGTTGGGATAGGGCCTTCCGGCGGAGCAATAGACGATCTCCGCCGCGATCCTGCTGAAGCTGTCATAGAAGTGGTTGGTCGACTTTATCAGCAGGATCTTCCGCGATCTAGGGTCGATCCCCAGCGCGGAAAATAGAGACGGATCAAAGCTTTGCGCCCGGGTGGAGTTGAGAATGACGTCGATGCCGGCAAAGCTGATCCACGCCGCGTCGCCGAAGGGCGCATAGCTCTCGCCGAACTTCATTTCGGCGTTCTTCTTCAAGGCCTTGACCGTAACCAGGGCGTCGATCGGCTCGCCGGTGAACGGCGCCGACTTCGCCCCGAACCGCAGCGGGATTTCCGCGCCTTCCCCCGCCGCAAAGCAAATCTGCACCGCAACCGGATCCCAGATCGTGCCGACCGCGACGTCACTTATCCCCCGCCCGATCAGCTCTGCTAGAATGACCGTTGCATCACCTGCCGTGCCGCCGCCGGGATTGTCCCACACATCGGCGATCACCACCGGACCTTTGGGCGCCGCGATGGCCATATCGACCGCCGTCCGCTCGTCCACCTGGGGGACCATGAAGGTCCCGCGCATGGCGAACAACTCCCGTCCCAGCCGCTCCGCCAGCGCCGCGCCCCGGGCCGCGTCGCCATCGGTCACCGCTATCACCTTGGTGCCCATTTCGGGCACATCGCCGGCCATGAAGCCGTGGATGACCGAGAGCGACAGCACGCCCGGCTCGCTTTTTTCCAGCGCATAGAGCTGGTCGACGAAGCCGCGCATCGGCTGCTTCGACGTCGGGAACACGTCGATCATCCGGCAGTCGAACACCGACATCACGGGCTCGATTTCGCCCTTCAGCGCCCGCACCGCGATCGCCCACAGGTCCCGTGCCCGGTCCACAAAATCGGTATGGGGGAATTCCTTGAATGCCACCAGGAAGTTAGTCGCCGCCACCCGTTGGGCCGTCAGGTGACTATGCGGATCAAGTTCCGCGCACACCAGCACGTCGGGTCCGACCATCGCCCGAATCCGACCCAGCAGGTCCCCCTCCGGGTCATCGTAACCTTGCGCCACCATGGCCCCGTGCAGGCCCAGCACCACGCCGTCCACCGGTAGGGCAGCCCGTAGCTGTCCCAGGATCTCGTCGCGCAGCGTCTCGTAGGTCGCCCGCGCCACCAGCCCTGCCGGGTCGGCCCAGCTCGCGCTGCCCTCGATCAGCGTCCAGCCCTCGCGCGCGCGCACCTCCCGCCCCACCGTGATCGGGGCCGTGCACAGCGTCGGCGTCGCCGGATGCGCGCCGGGTCCGGCACGAAGCGACGCCTCGAAGGCCTTGATGTCGATGGCGATGGGCGAAAACGTATTGGTCTCGGTGGCCAGGGCGGCGGTAAAGACGCGCACGGGAAACTCGCAGGAAAGGGAAAGAATGAACATCGGCAGGGCTGGCAAGGCCCGGCAGCCACGCTAGCATAACGGAGAGGGCGCCATCACGTAAGAAATTTACATTGGCCTGGTCAATTTTCAGGCGAAATGGCATTTTTCTCTCGCTAGACTGCCGGATAGCGAAACTGAATTTCATAAAGGAGGCCTGATGCCGATCAAGCGCTATGGAGCAGACAAGTCCGGTGCGGGTGGCCAGAACCTGCCCTTCGCCCGCGCGGTCGAGGCGGGCGGCTGGCTCTACGTATCCGGTCAGGTGGCGATGAAGGATGGCGAGATCCAGCATGGCGGCATCGTCGAGGAGACTCACCTCACCATCAAGAACATCATCGCCATCCTCGAGGAGGCCGGCTACGGGCTCGAGCATGTCGTGCGCTGCGGCGTCTGGCTCGACGACCCGCGCGACTTCTGGAGCTTCAACGGCGTCTACAAGAGCTATTTCGGCGAACATCCGCCCGCCCGCGCCTGCGTCCAGAGCCACATGATGGTCGACTGCAAGGTCGAGATTGACTGCGTCGCCTATAAGGGGCCTTGAGGCACGGACACCTGCACCCTAACCTCCCCTCGAGGGGGGCAGTCCCTCTGGTGCTTGTCTGAATGCTGCCACATCCCCAGTCAGTCCCTCCCCCTACCAGGGGGAGGCTAGGTGGGGGTATCCTCTTGAGAAAAAAGCAAATGACGCCTTCTCCCTTTCGTCTCGATGGCAAGACGGTACTCATTTCCGGCGCCGGCGGCGGCATCGGCCGTTCCCTCGTTGATGCCTTTCGCGCAGCAGGCGCCCGTGTCTTCGGTGCCGATCGCGACGCGGCTATGCTCGAAGGCCTCGATCTCGAGGGCGTCGTGCTGTTCGATCAAGCCGATTCCACGAGCACCCGCGCGGCCATCGAGCAGTTTCTCGCCACATCCGGCACGCCGGATGCCGTCGTCTCCAATGCCGGCTTCACCCGCGCCGAGCATCTCGGCCAGCTCGACGACACGGTCTGGGCCTCAGAACTCGCCATCAACCTCGGCGGCGCCTATGCCATGACCGATCCCATCGTCGCCGCTATGGCCGCGCGCGGCAGCGGGAGTCTCGTCTTCATCGCCTCCGTCAATGCCATGGCCCATTTCGGCAATCCCGCCTATGCAGCGGCCAAGGCAGGGCTCGTCGCCTATGCCAAGGCGATCGCGGTGGAACGCGGCGGGCAGGGCGTGCGGGCCAATGTTGTCTGTCCCGGCTCTGTGCGCACACCGGCCTGGGATCATCGCCTGGCCGCTGATCCGAGCCTGCTCGACAAGGTGCTCCCGCATTACCCGCTGGGGCGCATGGTCCTGCCTGTTGAAGTCGCCAACGCGGCGGTGTTCTATTGTTCGGACGCCGCTTCGGGCATCACCGGCACGGTGCTGCCGGTCGATGCCGGCCTCACCGCCGGCAACCTGCGGTTCGTCGATGAAGTCTTGAGGGGCGCATGACCGACATAAGCGACATTGATACGCCCGCCGTCCTGATCGACCTCGACCTGGCCGAAGCCAATCTCAAGCGGGCGCAGGACTATGCCGACGCGCACGACCTCAAGCTGCGTCCCCATATCAAGACCCACAAGCTGCCGCACTTCGCCAGGCGCGCCATCGAGCTGGGCGCGGTCGGCATCACGGTCCAGAAGCTGGGCGAGGCGGAGGTCTTTGCCGATGCCGGCATTTCGGAAATCTTCCTGCCCTACAACATCCTCGGTGCCGCCAAGCTCGCCCGGCTCAAGGCGCTGCACCAGCGGGTCCACATGGTCGTGACGGCCGACAGTGCCGAGACAGTGGAGGGCCTGGCGCAGACCTTTGCGGGATCGGCCAAGCCACTGACGGTGCTGGTGGAATGCGACACCGGCATGGGGCGCTGCGGCGTGCAGACGCCGTCCGCTGCGCTAGCCTTGGCTGAAAAGATCGCCAATTCGCCGGGGCTGGAGTTCGGCGGCCTGATGACCTATCCGGCGGCGGGGCAGGTCGAGGCCAATGCCGGCTGGCTTGCTGCAGCGCGGACACTGCTGGCTGCCGCCGGGCTGCCGCCGCCCATCGTCTCCAATGGCGGCACGCCCGACCTGTGGCGGGCGCACGAGGTCACCGCCGCCACCGAACACCGCCCCGGCACCTATATCTACCTGGACCGTTTTCAGGTCACCAAAGGCGTCGGCAGCTTCGAAGACTGCGCCCTGACCGTGCTGGCGACGGTGGTCAGCCGTCCCACCCCGGATCGCGCCATCATTGATGCCGGCTCCAAGGCACTCACCAGCGATCTGCTCGGCCTCGTCGGCCACGGCCATGTCGTGGAGTATCCCGAGGCCCCCGTGGTCGGCCTCAGCGAGGAACACGGCACCCTCGACGTCTCCGCCTGCGCCGACGGCGGGCCCCGCATCGGCGAGAAGATCGCCATCATTCCCAATCACTGCTGCCCCGTGTCCAACCTGTTCGACCACGTCCATTTCGTACGAGACGGGCAACTGGTCGAAACCGTCCCCGTTGCAGCGCGGGGCAGGGTGGACTGAGCTCTGCCTTGCCACGCCCTCCTGGTTCGACAAGCTCACCATGAGGTCTACTGAGGATTGCCACCTTGAGGGCTATGGTACGGTGAGGATACGGGAGTAGGGAGATAATCTCAGAGTAGACCTCATCCTGAGCCTGTCGAAGGACGAGGTCGTGGCTGTGCGAAGGAAGCTTGCCGATGCGCGAGCTGGATATGAATTTTTTCGATCGACCCGTGCTCGACGTCGCGCGCGACCTGATCGGCATCACCCTGCTGGTGGACGGCGTCGGCGGTCCGCTGGTCGAGGTGGAGGCCTATGACCAGACCGACCCCGCCTCGCACAGCTTCAGTGGCCCGACGCCGCGCAACGCGGCCATGTTCGGGCCGCCGGGCCACGCCTATGTTTACAAGATCTACGGCATCCACTGGTGCCTCAACTTCGTCTGCCAGCCCGGCAGCGCGGTGCTGATTCGCGCCATCGAGCCACTCCACGGCTTGGCGGCAATGCACCAGCGCCGCGGCGGCGTCCCCGAACGGCAGCTCTGCTCGGGGCCGGGCAAGCTCTGTCAGGCCCTGGCCGTCGACATAAGTCACAACGGCCTGCCGCTCGATCAACAGCCCTTCAGCTTGCTGCCGGCAGCGGAAAGTCATGACATAGCGAGCGGGCCGCGCATCGGCATCACCAAGGCCGCCGACACACCCTGGCGCTTCGTCCGCCGCGGATCGCCCTTTCTGAGCCGGCCCATGCGCTGATGCGATGACCGGGTAGGCTTTCGCGCCCACCTAACTTCTGCTGGGTGGCAGCCATCCTGCGGAACCAAACTTCGCCTAAGCGATTGGCTCTGCCAGAGACCTGCGCGCGTCAACCGGACGCGGCGGCATAGGGAACGGGTTGGTTTTTCCGGTTTCCCTTCCCGGCCAACGAAACGGCAGCCGAGCCCTTATCCCGCCCGCGCAGGTCTCACCCGATTCCCAATAACCTCATGCCTGACGAGGCTCAGGATGGGGTTTCATGTCCCAGGAGCCAGCAATGGGCGACACGATTTCCAAGCAGACCAATCCGCCCCAGCATCAGGACCAGCAGCCCGGCCGCGAGACCGAGATGCATCCCGCGCCTGATTATGCGCCCAAATTTCCAGGCAATGGCCGCTTGGCCGGCAAGGTGGCAATCATTACCGGTGGCGACAGCGGCATCGGGCGGGCCTGTGCCGTTCTGTTCGCGCGTGAAGGCGCCGAAGTGGCGCTGGTTTATCTGGAAGAGACCGAAGACGCCAAGATCACCGCCTCCGCCGTCAAGGCTGAAGGCAAGGAAGCCCTGCTGATCCGCGGCGACATGAGTGAGAAGGCTTTTTGCGACAATGTCGTGGGCAAGGTCATCGAGGAGTTCGGCAAGCTCGACGTACTGATCAACAACGCCGCCGAACAGCATCCGCAGGATGAAATCACCGATATCTCGGCCGAGCAGCTGCGCCGCACCTTCGAGACCAACCTGTTCGGCTACTTCTTCATGACTCAGGCGGCGATGCCGCACCTGAACAAGAGTGCCTCGATCGTCAATACCACCTCGATCACCGCCTATCGCGGCTCGGCCACCCTGCTCGATTATTCATCGACCAAAGGCGCGATTGTGGCGTTTACCCGGTCCTTGTCCGCCAACCTTGCCGACAAGGGCATCCGCGTCAACGCAGTGGCGCCGGGGCCGATCTGGACGCCGCTCATCCCGTCCACTTTCCCGGCCGAGAAGGTGGCTGAATTCGGCTCGACGCAGCCCCTGAAGCGGGCCGGACAGCCCTACGAGGTTGCCACCTGCCACCTGTTCCTCGCCTGCGAGGAAAGCTCCTATCTAACCGGACAGGTGCTGCATCCCAATGGAGGCGAGATCGTCGGTGGATAGCACCACCACGTGATTTCTCCTGCCTTGCGGCTCACCCCGCCCCTGTGATCCAAGGGCGGGGTGAGCACCGTTGAATCAAGCCTCGATCTGTTCGACGCAGGGCCGCGCCCATCATCGCGCGATCCCCTGGCCGTCCTGCGCGATGTTTTTGGCCACAAGAGTTTTCGAGGCCAGCAGGGGGACGTCGTGGCCCATGTAGCCAGCGGCGGCGACGCTGTCGTGCTGTTCCCCACGGGGGCCGGCAAGTCGCTGTGCTACCAGATTCCAGCCATTTGCCGCCCCGGCGTCGGCATCGTCATCTCGCCGCTCATTGCGCTCATGCGCGACCAGGTCGAGGCTCTGAGGCAGGCCGGTGTCGCCGCCGCGGCGCTGAATTCCTCGCTCACCCCCGAAGAGTCGGCCGATGTGCGGCGCCAGTTGCGCAATGGCCAGCTCAACCTGCTCTATGTTGCGCCCGAGCGCGTGGCGACGCCTGGCTTTGCCAATATGCTGTCGGGCATTGACGTCGCGCTCTTTGCCATCGACGAGGCCCATTGCGTGAGCCAGTGGGGGCACGATTTCCGCCCCGAATACCGCGAACTCATTCACCTAGTGGAGCTCTTCCCCGGCGTGCCGCGCGTCGCGCTGACCGCGACGGCCGATCCGACGACGCGCGAAGACATTATCGAGCGCTTGGGCCTCGAGCAGGCGCAGGTCTTCACCACCAGCTTCGACCGCCCCAACATTTCCTATTCCATCGTCGAGCGCGACAAGGCCCGCGACCAACTGCTGGCCTTTCTGGCCGCCCACAAGGGCAGCTCGGGCATCGTCTATTGCCTCTCCCGGGCCAAGGTCGAGGACACGGCTGAATGGCTGACGGCCAAGGGCATTCCGGCTCTGCCCTACCATGCCGGCCTCCCCGCCGAACGCCGCAGTGCCAATCAGGATGCTTTCCTCAAGGAAGACAACATCTGCATGGTCGCCACCGTCGCCTTCGGCATGGGCATTGACAAGCCGGACGTTCGCTATGTGGCCCACATGGACCTGCCGGCCTCCATCGAGGCTTACTACCAGGAAACCGGCCGTGCCGGGCGCGATGGCCAGCCGGCGGATGCCTGGATGAGCTATGGCATGGCGGACGTGGTGCAGCGGCGCCGCATGATCGACGAGGGCAACGCCCCCGACGAGATCAAGCGGGTCGAGCACGGCAAGCTCAACGCGCTGCTCGGCGTCTGCGAGACCGCCGAGTGCCGGCGCAAGGCCATCCTCAGCCATTTCGGCGAAACGCATCCCGGCGCCTGCGGCAATTGCGATACCTGCCGCTCGCCGGTCGAAACCTGGGACGGTACCGAGGCCGCCATCAAGGCGCTTGCCGCCATCTACCGCACCGGCATGCGCTTCGGCGCCGCCCATGTCATCGACGTGCTCATGGGCAAGGCCACCGAGAAGGTCGAGCGCTTCGGCCACCACAACCAGGCGGTGTTCGGGCAAGGCGCCGACTTCGAAGCCAAGACCTGGCAATCGGTTCTCCGCCAGTTGACGGCGATGGGACTCATCGTCGTCGATCATGCCAATCACGGTGCGCTGACGCTGGGGGAGGGGGCTCGCGCCGTTTTCCGGCACGAGCGTGCCGTCACCCTGCGCAAGGATCGGCCCCGGAAATCAGTCGAGGTCCGGCGCCAGCTCGAGCGCGCCGCCAGCATTCCGCCCCATGCGCTGCCGCTGTTCGAGGCCCTGCGTGAGGAGCGCACCCGCCTGGCCAAGGCCCAGGGCGTGCCGCCCTATGTGATCTTCCACGACACCACCCTGCGCGCGATGGCGCTGGCGGTGCCGCGCCACCCCCACGACATGCTCAACCTGCCCGGCGTCGGTCAGGCCAAGCTCGATCGCTACGGCGAAGATTTCCTGGCGGTGGTGCGGAACATGGCGGGCTAGTGCCACGACCTCGTCCTTCGACAGGCTCAGGATGAGGTCTGCTGGAAGACCGAGCTTGAAGTAGACCTCATGGTGAGCTTGTCGAACCACGAGGTCGTGCCAGCGAACCAAGGCAGCACGATCATGACCGCTCTCCCCACTGCCCGCCCCCGCTTCGCCATCGTCGACATCGCCCGTGGCGTCGCTATCATAGCCATGGTCGCCTACCATCTGTGCTGGGACCTCAGCTACTTCCGGTTCATCGCCCCCGATGTTGGCTATGACCCGCAGTGGGTGCTGATCGCCCGCAGCATTCTCGCCGTCTTTCTGTTCCTGGTGGGGGTCGGGTTGGTACTGGGGCACGGCGCTGCCATCCGCTGGCGCAGCTTCTGGCGCCGGTGGGTCTTCGTCCTCGCCGGCGCCCTCGCGATCACCGTGGGAACCTACTTCGCCTTTCCGCAGAGCTTCGTCTATTTCGGCGTCCTGCATGCCATCGCGCTGTTCAGCCTGCTGGGCCTGGCCTTCGTCCGGACACCGATCGGCCTTGCCGTGCTGGTCGCCAGCGTAACCATCGCGCTGCCCCTCGCCTATGCGGATCCGTTGTTCAACGAGAAGGCCTGGTCCTGGCTCGGCTTCTGGCAGGTGCCCCCGCCGGCTAACGACCTGGTGCCGGTCTTTCCCTGGTTCGGCGTGGTCCTTCTGGGCGTCATCGCCGCACGGCTGGTGCTGGCTTCGGGCCTCGCCGCCCGCCTCGCAGCCATTGCGCCGTCCGGCCGTCTGCCCCGGCTGCTGGCCTTTCTCGGCCGGTGGAGCTTGCTGATCTACCTGCTGCACCAACCCCTCCTGCTGGCGCTCGTCTATCCAGCCGCCGCCGTGATGCAGCCGCAACTCGCCATGCGCGATGACGACTTTTTGCGCGCCTGCCAGAGCACTTGCGAGGCCGGCGGCACCAGCGCCGACATGTGCGTGACCTATTGCCAGTGCGGGCTCGCCGGGGTCGAGCGCAACGACCTCTGGAACGCGATCCAGACCGGTCTGGTCACCGCGCAAGAGCAGGCCCTCCTCGATGCGCAGAACCGGCAGTGCTCGGCGGTCATCTACCCCGAGCTCAACGCCCCCGCAGTGAGCGATAAATCCCGATAAGAACGTTAATATTTGCGCATCTTTGCGCAAATTCGATCTTGAATGGCAGCGCAAATGGGCGTTGATTATCCGGGCGAGTTGATTTGTCCGAGCCACGGCTAAGGTTGGCTCCCGCCTGCTCGGACCCACACAATTATTGAAGTCTGGATAGTTTCTTGACCACCCATAAGGCTGGCCGCGTCCATTCACGCGGCGATGCACGGGCCCATGTGGCTGCCGCTCACGCCGGCAAAGGTCGCAGCCCGTTGCTGCGGATCGCCCTCTATTCGCTCCGTCATCCCTGGCAGGCCGCTGCTGCGGTGGGCGCGACCATCACCGCGGCGGTGCTGCAACTGATGATTCCGCGCCTGCTCGGCCGTGCTGTCGACCAGGCACAGGGCATTCTGAGCGTGGGAGGGGAGGGTGCGGAGCAGGCTCTGTTCTGGAGCGCCATGACCCTGCTGGGTGTCTCGGTCGCGCGCGGCGTGTTCACCCTGATCCAGAACTACTATTCGGAATCGGTGGGCCACCATGTCGGCTATGAGCTGCGGCTGGCCTTCTATGACAAGGTGCAGCGCCTCTCCTATTCCTATCACGACAAGGTCCATACCGGAGACCTGATCACTGTGGGCCTGCTCGATCTCGATGGCGTGCGCATGTTCTTCTCCACCGGTCTGGTGCGCGTGGTGTTGCTGTCGGTCCTGATCGGTGTCGGCGCCTACATGTTGCTGACCACCGATATCCTGCTCGGCCTGCTCGCCCTGAGCTTCGTTCCCTTCGTGGCCTGGCGGTCCTCGGTTGCCCAGCTCACCCTGCGCGCCACCTGGCTGCTGCTGCAGAAAAAGCTCTCGGCGCTGACCCGGGTGATGGAGGAAAACCTCGGTGGCATCAGGGTGGTCCGGGCGTTTTCCGGCCAGAAGTTCGAGCTGGCCAAGTTCGATGTCGCGTCCAAGGAGGCGCTGCAGCTGGCCCATGATCGCCTCCACATCCGGGTGCGGAATACCAGCATCATGACGTTCTCGTTCTTCCTCGCCATGGGGCTGGTGCTGTGGTTCGGCGGCAACAAGGTCATTGCCGGGGAGTTGAGCGTCGGCACGCTCGCCAGCTTCCTCACCTTCATGACGATTTTGCAGATGCCGGTGCGCCAGCTCGGTTTGATGGTCAATTCCTTCGCCCGCGCCTCGACCTGCGGTGGCCGCCTGTTCGCCTTCCTCGATGAGGATCTGGCCATTGCCGATGCGCCGGGCGTGCCCGATCTCAAGGTGACCGAAGGCACATTGCGCTTCGAGGATGTCCGCTTCACCTATGAGGGTGCCACCCATCCAACCCTCGATGGCGTAACATTCGAGGCCCGCGCCGGACAGACCATCGGCATCGTCGGTGCTCCCGGCAGCGGCAAGTCTACTCTCGCCCACCTCATTCCCCGCTTTTACGATCTCAGCGGGGGGCGCATCACCATCGACGGACAGGATATCAGCAAGGTCTCGCTGCAATCGCTGCGCCGCGCCGTCGCGGTGGTGCAGCAGGACACGTTCCTGTTCACCACCACCATCGAGAACAACATCGCCTATGGCGACCCCTGGTCCAAGGAAACCAAGATCGAGCGGGCGGCCGAGAGCGCTCAGTTGCATAGCTACATTATGGGCCTGCCGTCCGGATACGGCACGGTGGTGGGTGAACGCGGCGTGTCACTGTCGGGCGGCCAGCGCCAGCGCCTGTCCATCGCCCGCAGCCTGGTGCTGAAACCGGCGGTGATGGTCTTCGATGATTCCACCGCCGCCATCGATGCCGGCACCGAGCACCGCATCCGCAGTGCCATTCGCCGCTATGCCGCCAACCGCGTCACTATTGTCATCAGCCACCGCCTCTCGTCGCTGCTGCACGCAAACACCATCCTGTTCCTCGAGGACGGCAAGATCGTCGAGCAGGGCAGCCACGAGGCGTTGCTGGCGCTGGGCGGCCGTTATCGGGCGCTCTATGACCTGCAGACCCGCCCCACAGAAGATATCGAGATGGGGAGTGCTGCCCAGTGAGCGCCATCGAAGAGGACGACCGCGAAGCCGCCGCCTTCCCCGGACAACGCCCGCCACGCGCCAGTGTCGGTTCGCACCGCATCGAAGAAGAGATCTATGGCAAGGCCTACGATCCCCAGACCGTGCGCCGCATCTGGGCCTTCGTGCGGCCCTACCGGCGCAAGATATTCCTGTCCGTTGCCGCCGTTCTGGTGTTCACCGCAACCCAGCTCTCCATTCCGCTCATCATCGGTCGGGCCATCGACAGCGGCATGACCGAGGGGGGCAATACGACCAACCTGCTCTGGGCAGTCGGCACCTTCGCCTTGGTCATTCTCATCAACTATGCCGCCTCCTGGATTCAGGAAAGCCAGGTCGGGCAGGTCGCCGAGAACGTGCTGTTCGACATGCGGCGGGCCATGTTCGCCCAGCTGCAGCGGGTTTCGCTGAGCTTCATGGACAAGACCGAAGTCGGCCGGCTGATGAGCCGGCTGCAGGGCGACGTCAATTCCATGCAGGAATTTCTCGAAACCTCGGTGATTTCGGTCGGCGACATGGTCCTGCTCGTGGGCATCGTGGTCGTGCTGTTGTCGCTCGACTTCCGGCTCGGCCTGCTGACGCTGTCTACCATGCCGATCCTGTTCGTCGTCCGCATCTTCTGGCTGCCCCCGGCCAAGCGGGCATTCTGGGCCGCGCACGAGACCAATTCCATCACCGCCGGCGCCATGGCCGAGGGCATCAACGGGGTGCGGACGGTGCAGAATCTTGATCGCCAGAAGGTCAATTTCGATCTGTTCGACGACAAGGCCTACGCCAATCTCCAGACCCAGCTTACCGGCTCGCGCTTCGCCCAGGTCATGGTGCCTATCGTCGATAGCCTCACCGGCATCGCCATGGCGATCGTCATCGTCGTTGGCGGCTCCCTCGCTCTCAATGGCAGCCTCGAGATCGGCGTCATCGTCGCCTTCCTGTTCTATATCCAGCGCTTCTTCGATCCGATCCGCTCGCTGACCATGCAGTATTCCATCATGCAGCGCGCCATGACCTCTGGCCGCCGCATCACCGAGGTCCTGGACATCCCGACCTCGATCAAGGACAAGCCGGGCGCCGTGGCGCTGACGCGCGACATGGACGGCTCCGTTGAGTTTCGCGATGTGGTCTTCGGCTATAGCGAGGATCGCCCCGTACTCAACAAGGTCAGCTTCAAGGTCAATCCCGGCGAGACGGTCGCCGTCGTCGGGCCTACCGGCTCGGGCAAGACGTCGGCCATGGCGCTGGTGCACCGCTTCTATGAAGTGCAGTCGGGTGCGGTGCTGGTCGGCGGCCACGACGTGCGCGACGTCACCCAGGAGTCGCTGGGCGAACAGGTGGCCATGGTGTTGCAGGAGCCCTTCCTGTTCACCGGCACCGTCTTCGACAATATCCGCTACAACAAGAGCTCCGCCACCCGCGAGGATGTCATCGCGGCGGCCCAGGCGGTCGGCGCCCACGAGTTCATCTCGCGCATGCCGGATGGCTATGACAGCGTGCTGGAGCAGCGTGGCTCCAATCTCTCGCTGGGTCAGCGACAGTTGCTCAGCTTCGCCCGGGCACTGGTCGCCGACGCAAAGATCCTGGTGCTTGACGAAGCGACCGCCAACATCGATTCCTACACCGAGCGGCAAATCCAGAAGGCGCTGCTCACCCTGCTGGAGGGCCGCACCGGCATGGTGATCGCCCATCGCCTCGCCACCATCCGCGGCGCCGACCGCATCATCGTGCTGCAGAATGGCGAGCTGATCGAGACCGGCAACCACGACCAGCTCATGGCCCAGAAGGGGCTCTATGCCCGGCTCTACAACATGAACTATGCCAGCTTCGACGACATCCCCGACGATGTGGTCGCCGAGGTCAACGCACGAGCCGCCAGCACCTGACGAACGGCTTATGCGGAAAGAATGCGCCACGATCTCACCCCACGAACGAAGCCGCACCTCCCCCTAGAGGGGGAGGCTGGGTGGGGGTGCGGGAGCCCCCATATCGGGGTCAGCCACGCTACCCTTGATCCCTCCCCGCAAGGGAGGGTGTCGACTGCACCTCTGGCGGACGCTCCCTCTCACACCGGCCCTCTCTTAAGCCCCCGGCACCCCCTCTTGCCCGATGCGTAATAGCCTCCTCGTCTGGCCAGGCGCACAAGAGGGCAAGAGGAAATATTCATGACGATCTGGGTTGGCGCCGCCCTTGTGGTGGCGGTGTTTGCGACCTCCATGCTCTCGGGCATCTTCGGCATGGCGGGCGGACTGGTGCTGCTGGGTATCCTGTTGCTCCTGCTGCCGATTGGCAGCGCCATTGCTCTCCAGGGCGCGATCCAGATCATCGCCAATGGCTCGCGGGCCTGGATGTCGCGCGCCTATATCGATTGGCGCGTGCTCGGCATTATGGCGCTGGGTCTGCTGGCGGCGGCCATTTTCCTTTTCGCCGTCCGTTACACACCCGATCTCGCCACCGTTTGCATCACCGTCGGTCTGCTGCCCGTTCTGTTGTGGATCCCGCAGTCCTGGCTGGCGCTCGACGCCAGCAAGCCGCACCACGCCTTCATCTGCGGTCTGCTCGGCGGCGGGGTCAACCTAGCCGTTGGCGTGGCGGGACCGGCGATCGACATGTTCTTCATCCGCACACCGATGGACCGGCGCACGATCATTGCCACCAAGGCCGCCGCCCAGGTGCTCAACCACGCCGGCAAGGTCGCATTCTACTGGAATGCCGCCGCGGTGCTGGGCGGGCTCGAATGGGGTGCTGTGGTCGTGGTGGCGCCCTTCGCCATCCTTGGCACCAGCGCCGGCTACTGGGTGCTGCAGCGCCTGAGCGACATGCATTTCAAGCAGTGGACCCGGCTGCTGGTGACAGCCATCGGGATTTTCTACCTGGGGCGCGGCCTGACCTTGCTGATCTGACGCCGATGGGTATGGTGCCTCGGGGAGATGACATGGCACCTTTCGATAGCGTCACCGCACGCCTCATCCTTTTGCTGGCTGACACCGGCTCGATCGGCCGCGCTGCCGAACGTGAGGGCATCGCATCCTCGGCGGTAAGCCGACGGGTCTCAGACCTCGAAAGCCGGCTCGGCGTCGTCCTGTTCGATCGCTCGGCGCAGGGCGTCAAGCTGACCACTGCGGGCGAAGCCTATGCCCAGGGCTGCCGGACCGTGTTGCGCGCCATCGCCGATCTCGATGCGGTCATGGGCGATTTCGGCAGCGGCATGCGCGGCAGCCTCAGGCTCGCCTGCACCAGTTCCGCACTGACGGGTCGTCTGCCCGAACTGCTCGCCCGCTACGCTGCCAAGCATGTCGGCATTGCGCTCGACATTCAGGAGATGGGCGCTGCCAAAGCCCTGTTGGCGCTTGACGAAGGCCGCGCCGACATCGCCATCGTCTCGGACCACTATGACTTCACCCGTTTCGAGATAAAGGTCTTTGAGGATGATCGCGTCTGGGTCCTCGCACCGCCCGATCACGCCCTGGCCGACCGCATTCAGCCGCGCAGCGAGATTGGATTCGAAACCGTGCTCGACCACCCGATCGTCGGCATTCACCACGCCGGGTCGCTGGACCGCCTGCTGGGCGAAGCAGCCCGCAAGGCTGGCAAGCCGCTGGTGGAGAACCTGCGGGTCGAGAGCTTTCCGGCCCTGGTGCGCATGGTAGAGGCCGGCTTCGGCATCGGCTTCCTTCGCGCCACCAGCCTGCACCTGCTGGCCGGTACCGACCTCGTCTGCGCCCCGCTCGCCGAGCCTTGGGCCCTGCGCCAGCTGCTGGTCGCCCGTCGCAAGACTTCACCTCTCTCCGCTGCTATGAAGAGCTTCATTGCCCTGTGCAGCGAAACCTACATCCCCAGCGTCTGACCGCCGCGACGATGTGGACATTGAGCAGCACGGTGAACCTCGCTAGGAGTGGCGCATGGATCGGTCGCGCAGCATAGCCAGGGAGATCGGCACGGCACTGGCCGTGCTCGCCATCTATCTGCTGACGCTGCTGGCGCCGCTTCATCATGCCCGCGCCAGCCAGCTCGACTTCGATCGGCTGGGCTATGCCGCCCCCCAATCGGGGTGGGTGCTGTGCACCTCGGGCGGTCTTCTCGACCAGGATGGCGGCGAACGCGTCGCCAAGTGTCCTGCCGCCGGCCCTGGCAACGCCGCCCTCGATCCGCCGGTTTTCGACTTGCTCCCGGTTCGCCACGACAGGGCGCTTGCCGCGCCGCGTCTGGCGTTTGCGCCAGCTTTGCTGCCCCGCATGGCTGCTCCGCCCGGCGGTCCACGCGCCCCTCCGGGCCGGGTCTGACGCTACGGCCTGCGGGCCGCCCAGAACCCTGTTGATCTTCGGAAACCATCATCATGATCCGCCTGTTTCGCGCTGCCCTTGTGGCCGCAATGCTCGTCGCTTCCCCTGCCTTCGCCCACAACGGCGTCATCCATCTTGGCGAACTCGACATCTCGCTGCCCTTCACTCGCGCCACCCTGCCCAACGCTCCGGTCGGCGGCGGCTTCCTGACCATCGAAAACACCGGCACTGAGCCGGATCGCCTCATCTCGGCCAGTTCTGACGTGGCCGGCGACACCCAGATCCATGAAATGGCGATGGACGGCGAAGTCATGAAGATGCGTCAGCTGACCGAGGGGCTCGAGATACCCGCCGGTGAGACCCTGGTCCTCGCTCCCGGCGGCCTCCACATCATGTTCCTGGGCATCAAGCAGCCCTTCGTCGAAGGCGAGACCGTGTCCGTGACACTGACCTTTGCAAAGGCCGGGTCGGTCGAGGTGCTGCTGCCCGTACAGGGCGTCTCCGCCGACGCGGCAGCCCCGGCAGTGCATGGCCATTGAGGGCAAGGCGTCCTCACGCGATAGCTCGATCCGCGCTCGGCGGATCGGGCTCCTCCATAGATGATAAATTTCATCATCTTATCTTTGACACCGCCGATCCGTCCCGCTAGAGAAACCGGACACGCGCCGTCATGATTTGACGGCGCGCACAAGATTGCAACGGATTGGAAAGCTCCTGATGCTCAACCGCACCCCCCTTCTCGCCGCGCTGGTCGCCGGCGCCATGTCGTTCACGGCGATAGCCGCTGTCGCCCAGGACAAGGTCATCACCCATGCCCAGGGCCAGACCACCATCTCCGGCGTACCCGAAAAAGTGCTGGTCCAGGATTGGGCCGCTTTCGATGATCTGAACGCCTTGGGTATCGAAGTGGATGGCGTGCCGTCCTCCAATGCACCGAGCTACCTTGCCGACGCCATTCCGACCGACGCGACCCAGATCGGATCGCTGTTCGAGCCCGACTTCGAAGCCATTGCCGCGGCCGAGGCCGACGTCTATTTCGTCGCCGCCCGCTCGGCCTCCGCCCTCGAAACCTCCAAGGACATCGTCCCTACCATCGACCTTTCGGTCAACAACGGCAGCATCATCGAGGGTCTCAAGACCAACATGACCCTGCTTGGTGAAGTCTTCGACGCCGAGGACAAAGCCGCTGAACTCAACGCCGCTCTCGATGGCAAGATCGCCGAGGTCCGTGCCGCTGCCGAGGGCAAGGGTACGGCGCTCGTGCTGGTGACCAATGCAGGCAAGCTTGGCGTCTATGGTCCGGACTCGCGCGTTTCCTGGATCTACAACGAGGCCGGCCTTGCTTCGGCTCTCGCCGACGTCAAGGACGGCGACCACGGTGGCGATGCCGTCTCGTTCGAATTCCTGCTCGAAGTGAACCCCGACTGGGTCTTCGTGGTGGACCGCGACGCCGGTGTGGGTGAAAATGCCGGTGCGGCCGCCGCGCTGCTCGACAACGAGCTCTTCAACCAGACCACTGCTGCCAAGGAAGGCAACATCGTTTATCTCGACCCGCAGGCCGCCTACATCTCGATGCATGGCTATCAGGGCGTCATGCTCCTGCTCGATCAGGTGCTGGCCGGCCTCAACGGCTAAACACTGCCGCTCATCCGGACCCGGCGGCCAACGCTGCCGGGTTCGCTGTTTCAAGGCCTTGACGTGCGTACTCTCCTCCTGGCAATTCTGGCGACGCTGCTGCTGGCCCTGGTAAGCCTGTTCGTCGGTGTGTCCGACGTGTCGTTCGCCACGCTGGCGTCGGGTGCGCTGGATGGGCGTGCGCTCGAAGTGCTCCTGGTGAGCCGCATCCCGCGCACCCTGGCCCTCGTACTGGCCGGCGCCTCGATGGCCATAGCCGGCCTCGTCATGCAGATGGTGGTGCGCAACCGCTTCGTCGAACCCACGACGACCGGCACCATGGAATCAGCCGGTCTGGGCTTCCTCGTAGTGACACTGCTGGCGCCGGGCTGGCCGCTGCTGGCCAAGATGTCGGTATCCGCGGCCTTTGCCATGGCCGGCACGGCGCTGTTCCTGCGCATCCTGCGCGCCGTGCCGCTGCGCGACGTCCTGCTGGTGCCGCTGATCGGCATCATGCTTGCGGGCGTCATCGGCGCCGTGACCTATTTCGTGGCCTATCGCGCCAACCTCGTCGCCTCGCTCCTTGCCTGGGAAATGGGCGATTTCTCCGGCGTGCTGCGCGGACGCTACGAACTGCTGTGGATCGGTTTCGTCTCCGCCGCCTTTGCCTATATCGCCGCCGACCGTATGACCCTCGCCGGAATGGGCAAGGATTTCGCCACCAATCTCGGCCTCAATCACCGGGCGGTCGTCGCCCTTGGCCTTGCCATCGTGGCGGTGGTCAGCGCCGTGGTCCTGGTGACGGTCGGCATGATCCCCTTCCTCGGCCTAATCGTGCCCAACGTGGTGAGCATGATGATCGGCGACAACATGCGCCGCTCCGTGCCCTGGGTCGCCGTCGGTGGCGCTGGCATCGTCCTCGCCTGCGACATTGCTGGCCGCCTGATCCGCTTTCCCTACGAAATCCCCATTTCGCTGGTGATGGGCGTTGTCGGCAGTCTGGTCTTCATCTACCTGCTGCTCCGCACACAGCGGAGCGCCGCATGACCAGCATCACCGCCCCGCCACCCGCCATCCTGCCGCGCCGGATCGGACGCCCGGCGCTGGTGTTGCTGGTCCTGGCTGTTCTAGCCCTCGTCTCTGTCACGCTATTCATGACGCTGGGCGCCAAGGGCAGCTGGGCCTTCGTGCTCTCGTTCCGCGGCAAGAAGCTCTTGTCGCTGGCGCTCGTCGCCTATTCGGTGGCCGTTTCGACGGTGCTGTTCCAGACGGTCACCAACAACCGTATCCTCACCCCCTCGATCATGGGCTTCGATGCGCTCTACATCCTGATCAAGACCTCGCTCGTCTTCTTCCTCGGCATCGGCGCGCTGGTCAGCATCGACAGCCAGCTACAGTTCCTGGTCGAGGTTCTGGTCATGGTGGGCGCCTCGAGCCTGCTGTTCCGCTGGCTGTTCCTGGGCGAGGAGCGCAGCCTGCACCTTTTGGTGCTGGTCGGCATCGTCTTCGGCATTCTCTTTCGCAGCCTGAGTAACTTCATGCAGCGCATGCTGGACCCTGGTGCCTTTAACGTGCTGCAGGACACCATGTTCGCCAGCTTCTCGATGACCGACCCGGCCCTGCTCGGCGTGTCCTGCATCATCGTTCTGGCAGTCTCGATCGTCGGGCTGCGCATCATGCACACCTACGATATTCTCTCGCTCGGCCGGGCGCAGGCGATCAATCTGGGCGTCGAATACAAGCGTACCGTCGGACTCATTCTGGTGCTGGTGGCGGTACTGGTGTCGGTTTCCACGGCGCTGGTAGGGCCGGTCACCTTCTTCGGCCTGCTGGTCGCGACGCTGGCTCATTCGCTGGTGGGCAACTCCAAGCACCGCTTCGTGCTGCCGGCGGCAGTTCTCCTGGGCATTATCGCCCTGGTGGGCGGTCAGACCCTGCTGGAACGCGTCTTCGCCTTCGACACCGCCCTCTCGATCATCATCGAGTTCCTGGGCGGCCTTGTCTTCATCTTCCTGGTGCTTCGGAGATCGGCCCGATGATTGTCACGACCGATGTCACCAAGTCCTACGGCGACAGCTGCGTGGTGGACGGCGTTTCGCTCGAACTCCCAAAGGGCGGCATCACCTCCATCATCGGACCCAATGGCGCGGGCAAGTCCACGCTCCTGTCCATGATCAGCCGGCTGATGGCGATGGACACCGGCACGGTGACGATCGACGGCCTGGACGTCACTACCACGCCCAGCGACGTGCTGGCGCGACGGCTGTCCATTCTGCGCCAGGAAAATCACATGACTGCCCGCCTCACGGTGCGCGACCTCGTCAGCTTCGGCCGATATCCCCATACCAGGGGACGCCTGACCCCGGAGGATCGCAGCCACATCGAGCAGGCGATCGACTATCTGAACCTGGTGGAACTGTCCGATCGATTTCTCGACGAGTTGTCGGGTGGCCAGCGCCAGCGCGCTTTCGTAGCCATGGTGCTGTGCCAAGACACCGATTACCTGCTGCTCGATGAGCCGCTCAACAACCTCGATATGAAGCATGCGATGGGCATGATGAAGCTGCTGCGCCGCGCCGCCAATGATCTGGGCAAGACCGTGGTGCTGGTGCTGCACGACATCAACTTCGCCTCCTGGTACTCCGACTATATCGTGGCGATGAAGCATGGCCGGGTGATCGAGCAGGGTCCATCCGCCGCGATCATCGATCCGGCCGTGCTTTCAGGCATCTACGACATGGACATCAAGGTGCACGAAATCGGCGGCCAGCGCATTTCGGTCTACTACGAGTAGCCATTGCTGCTTGGCGCTTCCGTCGGCGGGACCGGGAGGGTTATCCTGGATGCGATTTCACCCAGGGAGCACCTCATGAAACCATCGATTTCCATCATCACCGTCGGCGTCGATGATCTGGAGCGCGCTTTCGCCTTCTATCGCACGCTGTTCGACATCACCGATGAGCAGATCGGGGCAGGGGAGGATCATGTCGCCTTCTTCTTCCCGAACGGTTTTTCCTTCGTGCTGTTCCCCCGCGAGCAGATTGCCGTGACGGCGGGCAAGGAAGCCGCGGTGTCGGGCACCCCTGGCTTTGTGCTCAGCCACCAGGCCTCGAGCCCTGGCGAGGTCGACGCAATCCTGCGCAAGGTCGTCTTGGCGGGCGGCGCCGTCATCACCGAGGGCACGCAGTCCGAATGGGGCTACTCCGCCTATTTCGAGGACAGCGAAGGCAATGTCTGGGAATTGATGGCTCAGCCATCCACCAACTGAAACAGGTCGGGACACAGTGTGACCGAAGGCTTAGAACCCGCCGCCGGTCTTGAATCCCGAATGCTTGCGCGTGCCGCTGGAGCCGGTGCGCGGGCGGGAGAATCCGCCACCGGACCCGCCACCCCAGCCGCCGCCAAAGCCGCCCTTGCTCTTTGGCCTGCCGCCGCCGCCAAAGCTGGAATCGGGCCAGTTGAAGGTGCTGCCGCCCGCTTCAGGCCAGGGCGAGCCGGAGCGGCGCCGGCCATTATTGGGCAGCCCCATGCCGCCGCCCCAGTCGGAGGTCCCTGCGCTCCAGTTCTGGCTGCGCTGCCATTGGTCCCAATACGAGGCGGCGGAAATGCCGCCGCGCAGGAAGTCGTTGAGCACGTCGCCCACCAGCTTGTCGTCACGGAAGGTCGAGCGCGGGTCGTCAAACCGCTGCTTCTTGAACTCCCACTGGATGTCCTCCAGTTCGCGCCGCCGCGCCGCCAGCGTCCTTAGCCGTTCGTTCAACTCCCGCGTTTCGCTTTCTTCGTCCTTGGCCCGCGCTCGCGCGTCGTCGATCTGCGCCACCAGCGTATCGTCCTGCCCCGTGCGGGTACTGCGGGCCTCCGCCAGCAGCGTCTGCATGTCCTCGCGCCGCAGGGTGGCCGCCAGCGCCGCTAGCGCCTCTGTAAAGGCGGGGCTGCCGCCCTGCGACAACTGTCCCAGCGCCTTGGCAGCCTCATCACGCTGGTCTTCGGAAGCAACGATTTGGTCATCGAGGCTCTCGATCCGCTCCTGCGCCGCCTGCATGGCGTCGCGTATCGGCTTTCCACCGGCATTATCGATAGCTTGTGTTTCCAGCGCATCCAGTTCCGCTTCCGCCGCCTGGACATTGTGCACCTGGCGCTCCGCATGTTCGCGCAGCCGCAGCGGGATTTCGTTCAGCATGGCAAAGTTGGGTCGCGCCTTGTGGAATGCCACTAGGTTGGCCACCAACCCGTCGAGATAGCGAGTCAGGTTGTTCGCCCGATAGCTTGCGGTGCCGTAACCGGCCTCCCACAAATACATGAACAACGGATCTTCCCGATAGGGCCGGCCCTTTTCCTCCTGGTCGGCTTCCGCTTGTTCGGTCTTGCGCATCGATTGGGCAGCGATGTCTGCCAGCTCGCGCGCCTGGTTCCGCTTCGACGCGAACGCCGGATCGTTGGCAATGGTCGCACCCAGCTTGCTGCCCAGCGCCCTGAGCGCTGCCTGCTGCTCCTCGAAGGCCTTGAGCGCCTGGGCCCGCTCGGCGGAAAGTTGCCCCAGTGTGGCATCAAGGCCCGCGATCTCTTCTTCTAGCTTGCTGAGATCTCCGGCATGCGCCTTGAGCATCTCCCTCGCCTTGGCTTCGGCGGACGAGATCGTGCCATCCAGTTCCGCCTGCACGCTGGGATCGAGCCTGAGCTGGGCCAGCTGCCGGAACAGCTCCGCCTCGTGCTCCCGCATCTTGCCGAGCTTCTCGGTAGAGCGGCCCAGTCGCTTGGTAATGTCTTCTTCTTCGCGGCGAATGTCGCGCATCGCCTCGTCCAGACTCTCAAGGGCCTCGGGCCCGCGGATGCTCATGCCACTACCACCGCGTCACCGCACCGCCGAGCACCGGAATGCTGTACTCTACCTCAAGGAATCCATCGGCCTTGCGGCCGACCTCGTTGATCTGGATGATGCCGTCGTCGCTCTTGTCCGCCGCCACCGCCTGGTAGACCGCTTCCGGCACCCGCACGCCCCAGCTGTCGACCACCTCGGTTTCCCCATTCTCCTCGTTGAGGATCGGCAGGCTTAACCTGTCGCCACTGGCGTCGAGTGCCTCGACCACGAGGTAATAGTTGGTCGCCGCAGTGTTGACTTCGGGAATGGTCCAGAAGCCCGATTCCACATCGGCGCGATTGACCACGCGAAGCGTATATTCCTGGCGGAGCTGGTCCCGAAGGGCGATGAGTTGCGTCAACGCCTCGAGGGCGCCGGCGCGATCACCCTCTGCAGCCAGGTTCTTGCCGCGCGTCCGCAGTGCCTCGGCGTCGAGTACGGCCTGCTGCACCTTGGTTTCCTCAAAGACCGTCTGGTAGAGCGCGTCCAGCTGCGCGGGAAGCCTCTCTGCCAGTTCGACCCGTGCTGCTTCGGCCATACCGGATTGATAGGGTTGCCACACGCCAAAATAGCCAACGCCCAGCACCAGCAGGGCCAGCAGTGCCGCGCCGACCGGCTTGCCCCACTGCTTGCGCCGCACATAAATCCTGGCCAGCGTCGTCCCCAGGCCTGGTGCTGGCGGCTGATAGACGAACCGGCTCTCCTGCAGCGCCGCCACACCTTCCTTGAGGATGCGGTCGGGCACTTCGATACCCTGGTGGTGATAGATGTCGCGCAGCTTGTCGATCAGCTGGCGTTCCTTGGCGTCGGTGCTGAGTTCACGCACCGCCAGATCCTGCCGGTGGCGGAGCGTGTCGACGACATCCATCGCCAGCATGATTTCATCCAGGGGCGCAGCGGATTTCGCTGTCACGTCACTCATTGTCGGCGTTCACCCTTGGCCCGTCGCGCCGTTATCTGCCGCTCTCGAGCATCAATGCATTACCCTCGGCGGCAAGCGCGGCCAGCCGTCTTTTGCCGTCTTCGACCGCATCGCGGATTTCAGCCGAGTTCTTGGTGGATGCCACCCGCATCTCGTTGATGATGCCGCGGCTCTTCTCCTGGAAGTTCACCACTGAATCGACCAGCTTCTTGACCGCATCGGCCCGCACCGTCGGACCATAGCCGGCCCGCACCGCCTCTTCCTGCACCTGGCCGCCGATCTCGGAGAGGGTCTCGAGGCTCTTGCTCATCCCTTCCTTCATGGCGTTGAGGGTTGCGGTAGATTCATGCAGGCCGAACATGCCGGTGAAGGATGCCGACAGCGCCGTAAGCACCGTCTCGTTGGTCGAGAAGAACGAGATCGACTGCTGGTAGACTCGCTCCTTGGCGTTGGTCGTCTGCATCAGCCGAGCCATCACCACCTCGGACGTGTTGTAGGAGATGGTGAGATTGTCCGAGAGATCCTTGGCGATCTGGTAGCGCTTTTCCTCGTTCTGCATGTCGCGCAGCTTTTCATCGCGGTCCATTTCGAGGCGTGCACGGTCGGCTGGCACGTCGCCGGCATAGCCGCTCACTGCAGCCGACGCGGTCTCCAGGATGTTCTTCCTGTCCGCGAGGCGCCGTTCAGCTGTGGCCAGCACCTCGAGCGCCATCACTTCGGCCTCCTTCAGCGCGCCGCGGAAATCGCGGTATGCCTCGAGGATGATGTGCTCCCGGTCGATCTGGTCTTTCGTGTCGCTGGTGACCGAAAGATAGGTCTGGCGGATCGCGTTGAAACGCGTGGCGATATCGCCACGGCTCACCTTCATCCAGACATTGCTGGCGCGCTCCATCAGGTCGAGCTTGTTGTCGGCCAACTGGTCCACCATGCCCTTGGCGTCGTCGCGGATCGAATCGAATGCCTTGGTAATTTCCTCATAGCGCTCGCCGATCTTCATGGCCGCGATCTGCTCGCGCACCACCTCGTTGAAGGCGCTGGCCTGGCTCAGTGTCCGACCGATCAGCACCACCCGGGTCTCGTCCAGCTCGGTGATCTGGCTGAGCAGGCCGGTGATGGGCTGCTCGCCCTGCTGTTCGGGCCACACGCCCAGGCCGCGAATGGCGTTGATGGCCTTGTCGAGATACTGCAGCGGCTTTTCCGCGACCACGGCGGCCGGCGCGCTCTCGCTTTGCGTCGCTGTAGTCACTTCATTGGCCATTCTTCGCTCCCTGTACATCATGACGCCGAGCCGGCAGGATGCGGTGCCGCGCTATAGATCGCTGCTACCCGGCTCCGTGACAATTGCAACGGCGGGGTCAGCCAACTATTTAGCGGATATTGGTGCGAAAAAGCCGCACGTAAAGAGTGAGAAGGGACACCGTGGCAGCAATCTGTTTCTCGACGCGCCAACTCTGCACAATGGCCGGCAGCTGATGGACTTTGGTGGTAGCTACCGCATTGATGCGCCACGGGCTTCGGTCTGGGCGGCACTCAACGATACTGAAGTTCTCAAGGCCGCTATCCCCGGCTGCCACCGCATCGAATGGGCCAGCGAGACGGAGCTGGACCTCGAGATCAAGGTCAACCTCGGCGTCGTGCACCCCACCTTCAAGGGCGCCCTGGACCTGTCCGATATCGTGCCGGCCGAACGCTACACGCTCTCGGGCAAGGGCAAGGGCGGCCTGCTCGGGCTGGCCGAAGGATCGGCCGTGATCGTCCTGTCCGATGATGGCGACGCGACCCGCCTCGTCTTCAATGCCAAAGGCGGCGCCTCCGGGCAGATCATGAAGCTGGGCCGTGCCATCATCGGCAACTCGGCGCAAAAGGTCATCGATGGCTTTTTCGAGCGGTTCGGCAACGCCATGGGCGCAACGGTAACACCCGCCGGCTGAGCGCTGTTCTGCCCGCATCGGCGCCAGTGGACCGGGCATGCTGCCAAAAATTTGACCAATCGGAAAAATATCGGTGATTCCCTCTTGCGGGCATCTCGTTTGCACGATTGTATCGGCCGCTAGCGCACGGGTTTTGGCGTTGCAGCCCACGCCAACGCTCACGTGCGAGACAGGGAGACGAACTCAATGAAATTCTCAAACATCACCAAGGCCATTGCTGGCGGCGTCGCGCTGAGCGCGGTGCTCACCGGCGCTGCCTTCGCCGATCCCGCCGTGATCTATGATCTGGGTGGCAAGTTCGACAAGTCGTTCAACGAGGCGGCCTACACCGGTGCCGAGGCCTGGGCGGCCGAAACCGGCGGTACCTATCTCGATCTCGAACTGCAGAACGACGCGCAGCGCGAGCAGGCTCTGCGCCGCTTTGCTGGCCAGGGTGCCAATCCCATCGTCATGGCAGGCTTCTCCTGGACGGCCGCTCTGACCGCCGTCGCTCCGGAATTCCCCGACACCAATTTCGTGGTGATCGACACCGTCGTCGATGCCCCGAACGTGCAGTCGATCATCTTTGATGAGCACACCGGCTCCTTCCTCGTGGGTGCCCTGGCCGCGCTTAAGTCCGAAACCGGTACGGTCGCCTTCGTCGGCGGGATGGACGTCCCCCTGATCCACAAGTTCTATTGCGGCTATGCGCAGGGTGCCCAAGCCATCAATCCGGACATCACTCTGATCGAGAACTACACCGGCACCACGCCGGCTGCCTGGAACGATCCGGTCACTGCCGGTGAGCTGACCAAGGCTGCCATGGATTCCGGCGCTGACGTGATCTTCGCGGCAGCCGGTGGCTCGGGCCTCGGCGTGCTGCAGGCCGCCAAGGATGCGGGCAAGTTCTCCATCGGCGTCGACAGCAACCAGAATTACCTCCAGCCCGGTTCGGTCCTGACCTCGATGCTCAAGCGCGTCGACGTCGCCGTGCAGACCGCGCTGACCGAAGCTGGTGACGACGCCACCTTCCAGCCGGGCCTGACCGTACTCGGCCTGGCCGAGGAAGGCGTTGGTTATTCGCTCGACGAGCACAATGCCGAGTTGATCACCGAAGACATGCAGGCAAGGGTGGACGAGCTCTCGGCCCAGATTCAGGCTGGCGAGATCGAAGTTCACGACTACACCACCGACTCGAACTGCCCGCTCTAAGCGACGCGGTATGAGCCAGGATGGCACCATGAACCCGCAGCGGCCGAATCCGGCCGCTGCATCCACCCCGGCGTCCGGCTGGGCGATCGAGCTTGAAAAGATCAACAAGCGGTTCGGCGACGTTCACGCCAACAAGGATATCGATCTCAAGATCGCACGCGGCTCCATCCACGGCATCGTGGGCGAGAACGGCGCTGGCAAATCGACCCTGATGTCGATCCTCTACGGCTTCTACACCGCCGACAGCGGCATCATCCGCGTCAACGGCGAACAGCATGCCATAACCGATAGCCGCCACGCGCTGGAACTCGGCATCGGCATGGTGCACCAGCACTTCATGCTGGTCGACAATTTCACCGTCCTCGAAAACGTCGTCCTCGGCGCCGAAGACAGCGGCCTGATCAAGCCGAGCCTTGATCGCGCGCGCAAAGAGCTTGATCGGCTCGAGCAGGAATACGACCTCGAGGTCAATCCCGACGCCATCATCGAGGACATCTCGGTCGGTCAGCAGCAGCGCGTCGAAATTCTGAAGGCGCTCTACCGTGGCGCCGAGACGCTGATCCTCGACGAGCCGACCGGCGTCCTGACGCCCAAGGAAGCCGACGACCTGTTCCGTGTCCTCGAAACCCTGCGCCAGCAGGGCAAGACCGTGATCCTGATCACCCACAAGCTGCGCGAGATCATGGCCATCACCGACAGCGTCTCCGTCATGCGGCAGGGCGAAATGGTCGCGACGCTCAAGACGGCTGAAACCAATCCTGAGGAAATTGCCGAACTGATGGTGGGGCGCCGCGTGCTCCTGCAGGTCGACAAGCAGCCGGCCCAGCCTGGCGAGACCTTGCTCGAGGTCCGCAACCTCGTCGTCACCGATGACATGGGCGTCACCCGTGTCAAGGATGTGAGCTTTGCCGTCCGCGCTGGCGAGATCGTCGGCATTGCCGGTGTCTCCGGCAACGGCCAGAGCGAACTGCTGGAAGCCGTCTCGGGCATGCGCGATCAGGCGTCGGGCGATGTCGTTCTCAAGGGCGAGCCGCTCTCGCTCAGGGGCGATGACGGCGCCGCCCGCGCCCGCGCGGCTGGGCTCGCCCATGTACCCGAAGACCGGCAGCGCATGGGGCTCGTGACCAATTTTTCCGAATGGGAAAACGCCATCCTGGGCTACCAGAACAGCCCTGAATATGGCGCAGGTCCCTTCCTCGATATCGGCGCCGCCAAAAAGGTCGCCGCCGAGCACATCAAGCTCTTCGATGTGCGGCCCAACAACATCAACCTCAAGTCTTCACTGTTCTCGGGCGGTAACCAGCAAAAGATCGTGCTGGCCCGGGAGATGCAGCGCAATCCGGACGTGCTGATCATCGGACAGCCGACGCGCGGCGTCGATATCGGTGCCATCGAGTTCATCCACAACGAAATCATTCGGATGCGCGACGAGGGCAAGGCCATCCTGCTGGTCTCGGTCGAACTGGACGAAATCCGTTCGCTGGCCGATCGTATTCTCGTCATGTTCGATGGCGTCATCGTTGGCGAAGCTGATCCGGCTATCGCGACCGAAGGCGAACTCGGCCTCATGATGGCTGGTATCAACGGCAAGTCCGCCCCCCGCGGCCTCGGCATCGCCGAACAGGGACCCCTCCCATGAGCGCCCGACGACCTCTTCCGCGCTGGGCCGACGTGGCCCTGCTGCCTGCCGTCAATCTGCTGCTGGCCTTCCTCGTTTCGGGTCTCGTCGTGCTCTTCGTCGGCGAGAATCCCCTGCACGCCATCCAGGTCATCATCTACGGTGCCTTCGGCTATGGCGACGGCTTCGGCTACACGCTCTACTACACCACCAACTTCATCTTCACCGGCCTCGCCGTTGCGGTCGCCGCCCATGCCGGGCTGTTCAATATCGGCGGCGACGGGCAGGCTTACGTGGCCGGCTTGGGTGCGATCGTGGTGGCGCTGGCGCTCGACCAGACCCATTGGCTCATCGCCATGCCGGCAGCCATGATTGCCGCGGCGGCCGTGGGCGGGTTCTGGGCGCTCATCCCGGGTTATCTCCAGGCCAAGCGCGGCTCGCACGTCGTCATCACCACGATCATGTTCAACTTCATCGCCGCGGCGCTGATGGTCTATATGGTCAACCGGGTGCTCAAGCCCGTCACCACCATGGCCCCGGAATCCGAGACCATCGACGTGGGCGGCCGCGTCCCGCAACTGCGGCAGTTCTTCTCGTTCTTCGGCTATTCACCGGTCAACCTCTCGATCGTCATCGCCATCCTGGCGCTGATCTTCGTCTATGTGCTGATCTGGCGTACCAAGTTCGGCTATGCCGTGCGCGTCCTTGGCGCCAATCCGACAGCCTCGCGCTATGCTGGGATCTCCAATTCCCGGATGATCATGGTCACCATGACCATATCTGGCGCGCTCGCTGGCATGGTGGCGATCAACGAAGTCATGGGTGTGCAGAACCGCCTCGTGCTCGACTACGTCGCTGGTGCCGGTTTTGTCGGCATCGCCGTGGCGCTCATGGGGCGCAACCACCCCATCGGCATTCTGCTGGCGGCGCTCCTGTTCGGCGCGCTCTATCAAGGCGGACAGGAACTGCAGTTCGTCATTCCTGGCATCACGCGCGAGATGATCGTCGTCATCCAGGCTCTGGTGATCCTCTTCACCGGCGCGATGGAAGGGCTGTTCAGGCCTTCGCTCGAACGGGCCTTCATGCTCTATCGCCCCGAGCACAAGTCCGAGGCGATCGCGCGCGAAACCGCCGATTCGGAGAGTTAAGATGGATCTGGGCACCATTCTCTCCATTCTGGACGCCACCATTCGCCTGTCGACGCCGCTGCTTCTGGCAGCACTGGCGGGGCTCTATTCGGAACGGGCGGGCATTTTCGATATCGGCCTCGAGGGCAAGATGCTGGCGGCGGCGTTTGCCGCGGGCGCCGTCGCCGCCATCACTGGCTCGGCCTGGATGGGCCTGCTTGCCGGCATGGTCGTTTCGCTCGGCACCACGCTGATCCAAGGGCTTGCTTCCATCACCCTCAAGGGCAATCAGCTCATTGCCGGCGTCGCCATCAACATGCTGGCGGCGGGCATGACGACCTTCCTCGGCCAGACCTGGTTCGGCCAGGGCGGCCGGACGCCGGCGCTCACAGGCGATGGGCGCTTCGCTCCCGTGACCCTGCCCTTTGCCGATCAGCTTGCCGGCATTCCCATCCTTGGCCCCATCTATGCCGAGCTGATTTCGGGGCATTACATCATCGTCTATGTGGCCTTCGCCATGGTGGCGGTGACGGCCTTCGTCGTCTACCGCACCCGGTTCGGTCTGCGCATGCGTGCCGTCGGTGAAAACCCCAAGGCCGTCGATACTGCGGGTATTTCCGTAGTGGCGTTGCGCTACAAGGCCATCATCATTACCGGCCTCCTCACCGGCATCGCAGGCGCGTATTTCTCCATTGCCCAAGGCTCCGGTTTCGGCAGCAACATGACCGCTGGCAAGGGCTATATCGCCCTGGCAGCGCTCATTTTTGCCAAGTGGAAGCCGGTGCCGGTGATGTTCACCTGCCTGCTGTTCGGCTTCCTCGATGCCCTCCAGATTCGCCTGCAAAGTGCGCAGATCATGGGCATCGAAGTGCCGGTCCAGGCCATCCAGGCCCTGCCATATGTGCTGACCGTTGTCTTGCTGGCCGGGTTCATCGGCAAGGCTGTGGGGCCTAAGGCAGGCGGCGTCCCCTACACCAAGGAGCGCTAGGCGCCTGATCTAGAAGAGACCTCATGGTGAGCTCGTCGAACCACGAGGTCGGGAACCCCGATCTCGTCACGACCTCGTCCTTCGAGAGGCTCAGGATAAGGTCTACTGAGGATGGTTATGACTAAGACACCTACCGATAAGGCCCTGTTCGAGGCCGCCGAGGCCATTCGCACCAAGGCCTATGCCCCCTATTCCCGCTTCACCGTCGGCGCGGCGATCCTGGCAGATGACGGCAAGATCTATGCCGGCTGCAATATCGAGAATGCCGCCTATCCTGTGGGCAGTTGCGCCGAGGCCTCGGCCATCTCCGCCATGATTGCCGGAGGCGGCAAGCGCATCACCCGCATCTACGTGACCGGTCCTGGATCGGCCCCGGTCACGCCCTGCGGCGGCTGCCGGCAGCGCATTCGTGAATTTGCCGATCCCGATGTAGTCATCGTCTCGCACGGCATCGAAGGTGCACCGCTGCTGAGCACGCTGGGACAGCTGCTGCCGCACAGTTTCGGTCCGGATCACCTGCCCAAATGAGCAAGGCGGCCAAGACCATCCGCAAGATCGCCGGAAGTGAGCCACTGGCGGCCGCCATTGTCCTTGGATCAGGCCTGTCGGCGGTTGGCGACCTGCTCGATGACAGGGTGGCAATCCCTTATTCTGAGCTCGCCGGCTTCCCGGGAGGCGGCGTTTCCGGTCATGGGCGGGACCTCCTGATCGGTCGGCTGGGCGGCAAGCGCATTGCCGTCCTGACCGGCCGCGAGCACTACTACGAGCATGGCAACGCCGCAGCGATGCGACCGGCCCTAGAAGCGCTCTCCACTCTCGGCGCAGAAACCCTGCTGCTGACGAATTCCGCCGGTTCGGTGGACGAGCGTTTCCGCCCCGGCGACCTGATGCTGATTTCCGACCATATCAACTATGCCGGCATGAACCCGCTCATTGGCGAACCGACCGATCGCCGCTTTGTCAACATGGTTGGCTGCTATAGCCCGCAATTGCGTGCCAAGGCGCAAGCGCTGGCCGGGCGCCTCGACATCCCTCTCGGCGAGGGTGTGTACCTCTGGTATTCGGGCCCCAGCTTCGAGACCGAAGCCGAAATTCGGATGGCCATCCGGCTTGGCGCTAATGCCGTGGGCATGTCGACGGCACCCGAAGTCATTCTCGGGCGTTTCCTGGGCATGCAGGTCTGGGCCTGTTCCTCCATCACCAATATGGGGGCGGGCCTGTCGACCGAGAACATCAGCCATGAGCACACCAAGACCATGGCAGTGCAGGGCGCGGACAAGCTCAAGCGGCTGATCCCGGCGCTGGTGGAGGACCTATGAGTTTACGCGTTGTCGACAGCAAGCAGCCACAGACGCCGCACAAGCGCAATCCAGGCTTCCCGCTCGATCTCGACTGGGTCGGCCGCATCCGCATGAACCGTTCGGCGCTCGAGCGCCGCGCGGCCACGATCGGCACGCGACGCACCGTCAAGAAGGACTATCAGCTGGCCTGGCTCCTCCGGGCCATCACGCTGATCGACCTCACCACGCTTAATGCCGATGATACGGCCGGCCGCGTCGAGCGCCTCTGCGCCAAGGCGCGTCATCCGTTGCGCTCCGACATCGTGGCAGCGCTGGGCGTCGGCGACCTGCGCATCGTGCCCGGCGCCGTCTGCGTCTACCACAGCTTCGTCAAGACCGCCGTCAACGCCCTCCAGGGTACGGGCATACCGGTCGCCGCCGTTTCCACCGCCTTCCCGCACGGGTTGGCGCCGGTCGAAACCAAGATCCGCGAGATCGAACTGTCCGTGGCCGATGGCGCCAAGGAGATCGACATCGTCATCGAGCGCGGCATGGTGCTGCGTGGCGACTGGCAGGCGCTCTACGACCAGGTCAAGGCGTTCCGCACCGCCTGCGGCGACGCCCATATCAAGACCATTCTCGGCACCGGCGAACTCGCCACCCAGACCAATATTGCCAAGGCATCGCTGGTCTGCATGTTGGCCGGCGCGGATTTCATCAAGACCTCGACCGGCAAGGAAAAGGTCAACGCCAACCTTGTCACCAGCCTCACCATGATCCGCATGATCCGCTGGTTCGCCGAAGAGACGGGCATCGAGATCGGCTACAAACCCGCGGGCGGCATCGCCACGGCCGGCGACGCCCTCAAGTACATGGCGCTGATGAAGGAAGAGCTGGGCACCCACTGGCTGCAACCACATCTGTTCCGCTTCGGTGCCTCCAGCCTGCTGACCGATATCGAGCGTCAGCTCGAGCATGGTCTGACCGGGCATTACGCCGCCGACTATCGTCAGCCGATGGTCTAGGCGCATACCGCCCTCATGGTTCGACAGGCTCACCATGGGGGTTCCAGAGGCACCGACACCCATTCGGACCTCATGGTGAGCCTGTCGAACCACGCGGTCCGTTGCACGGACCCGGAGGAACCAGATGAACAAGATCGCGCAAATCTTCGACAGTCTCGACTACGGCCCGGCTCCCGAGGCTCCCGACCAGGCGCTGGCCTGGCTCGACGCTCATGGCCGCAAGTTCGGCCACTTCATTGATGGCAAGTGGACCCCGCCCGGCAAGACCTTCACCGCCGACAATCCGGCCACGGGCACGCCCTTGGCCGAGCTCACCGACGGCACCGCGGAAGACGTCGACGCCGCGGTCAAGGCCGCGCGTGCGGCCTTCACGGGCTGGTCGGCGCTGTCCGGCTACGAGCGCGGCAAGTACCTCTACGCCATCGCCCGCGCGGTTCAGAAGCACGCCCGCCTGTTTGCCGTGCTCGAGACGATGGACAACGGCAAGCCCATCCGCGAGAGCCGCGACATCGATATTCCGTTGGTGGCACGCCATTTCTACCACCATGCGGGCTGGGCCCAGCATCTCTCCCGCGAATTTTCCGACCACGTGCCCTATGGCGTCTGCGGCCAGATCATTCCATGGAACTTTCCGCTGCTGATGCTGGCCTGGAAGATTGCGCCGGCGCTGGCTGCCGGAAACACTGTGGTGCTCAAGCCCGCAGAATTCACCTCGCTGACGGCCTTGTTGTTCGCCGAGATCTGCGAGCGCGTCGGCCTGCCCAAGGGCGTGGTCAACATCGTGACGGGGGAAGGCGACACTGGCGCCGCCATCGTCAACCATCCCGATATCGACAAGATCGCCTTTACCGGCTCCACCGAAGTGGGCAAGATCATCCGCGCCGCCACGGCCGGTACCGGCAAGGGCCTCAGCCTCGAACTGGGTGGCAAGTCGCCTTACATCGTCTTCGAGGATGCCGATATCGACAGCGCCGTCGAGGGCCTCGTCGACGCCATCTGGTTCAATCAGGGCCAGGTCTGCTGCGCCGGCTCGCGCCTGTTGGTGCAGGAGAGCATTGAGGAGCGCTTCATCGCCAAGCTCAAGACGCGCATGGCGACGCTCCGCGTCGGCGACCCGCTGGACAAGTCCATCGATATCGGCGCCATGGTCGCGCCGGTGCAGGTCGAGCGCATCCAGGACCTGATGAAGCGCGGCAAGGCCGAAGGCGCCGTGATCTTTGAAGCCGAAGGTGTGGTTCCCGCCAAGGGATGCTTCCTCAAGCCCGCTCTGGTCACCAATGTCTCGCCCGCCAACACGCTCGTCGCCGAAGAGATCTTCGGACCAGTCCTTGTCGCCATGAGCTTCCGCACGCCGGAAGAAGCCGTGCAGCTGGCGAACAACACCAAATACGGCCTCGCGGCCACGATCTGGAGCGAGAATATCAATCTGGCGCTCGATATCGCCCCCAGGATCAAGGCCGGCGTCGTCTGGATCAACGGCACCAACAATTTCGACGCCGCGGTCGGCTTCGGCGGCTACAAGGAAAGCGGCTTCGGCCGCGAGGGCGGCCGCGAGGGCATGGCGGCCTATCTGAAGCCGGCTTGGGAAAAGGAGCTGAAATCAACTCCCGTCGCCGAAACCGTCAGTAGCCCTCATGGTGAGCTTCCTGAGCCTGGGTCGAAGGGCGAACCACGAGGGCGTGCCGAGAACCCGCTGGACGATACCCAGATCGACCAGACCGCCAAGATGTATATCGGCGGCAAGCAGGCGCGCCCTGATAGCGGCTATTCCCGCCCCGTCTTCGGCCCGGCCGGCAAGCCGGTCGGCGAAGTCGGTGACGGCAACCGCAAGGACATCCGCAACGCCGTGGAAGCGGCCCGCACCGCCATCGGCTGGTCGACGACGGCTGCCCACAGCCGGGCGCAGATCCTCTATTTCCTGGCCGAGAACCTCGACTATCGCCGCGAGGAATTCGCCGCCCGCATCAAGCTGCAGACCGGCCAGGACGGCGCCGAAGAAGTCGCTCTGTCGGTCGAACGTCTCTTCGCCTTCGCCGGCTGGGCCGACAAATATGACGGCGCCGTCCACAATCCGCCCCTGCGCGCCGTCGCCGCCGCCATGGTCGAGCCGCTGGGCGTCATGGGTATCGTCGCTCCAGATGCGTTGCCGCTGCTCGGCTCGATCGCACTGATCGCCCCGGCGCTCGCCATGGGCAATCCGATCGTCCTCGTCCCTTCGGCACGCTCGCCGCTGAGCGTGACCGACCTTTACCAGGTCATCGAGGCTTCAGACGTGCCGTCGGGCGTTATCAACATGGTCACCGGCGACAGTATCGCCCTGGCCAAGACCCTTGCCGAGCACGACGGCGTCGACGGCCTGTGGTTGGCCGGCTCTGCCGAGGCATCCACCATGGTCGAGAAGGCTTCGGTGGGTAATCTCAAGCAGACCTGGACCAGCCGCGGGCTTCACTACGATCTGGCGCATCGCCGCTTCGAGGGCGACTATTTCCTCGCCAGGGCCACGCAGGTCAAAAATGTCTGGATACCCTACGGGGCATAAGACCGCGCCACAAACGTGGTCAGTCCTCCCCCTGCGAGGGGGAGGTTAGCCCAACAAGAAGAGCCCGCATGGTATTTCTCCCCCAAGAAGTCATCCTCAAGAAGCGCAACGGCGAAGCTCTGCCAGCCGAGGATATCGCCGACTTCATCGCCGGTTTCGCCGGCGGCAGCGTCTCCCATGCCCAGGCCGCAGCCTTCGCGATGGCTGTGTACTTTCAGGACATGACCATGCCGGAGCGGGTGGCCCTGACCACCGCCATGCGCGACAGCGGCACGGTGCTGGATTGGTCCGACCTCGATGGCCCTGTCGCCGACAAGCACTCCACCGGCGGCGTCGGCGACAATGTGAGCCTGATGCTGGCGCCCATCCTGGCCGCCATGGGCATCTACGTGCCGATGATCTCGGGCCGCGGCCTCGGCCATACCGGCGGCACGCTCGACAAGTTCGATGCCATTCCCGGCTACACGACCAGCCCCGACAACGCCCTGTTCCGGCAGGTGGTGCGGCAGGCCGGCTGCGCCATCATCGGCCAGACGGCAGACCTGGCGCCCGCTGACAAGAGCCTCTACGCCATCCGCGACGTGACCGGCACCGTGGAATCGGTGGCGCTCATCACCGCTTCCATCCTCTCCAAAAAGCTGGCCGCCGGCCTCGACGCCTTGATCCTTGACGTCAAGACCGGCTCCGGCGCCTTCATGCCGACACTGGATCGCTCGCGCGAACTGGCGCGCAGCCTGGTGGAAGTGGCCACTGGCGCCGGCCTTAAGGCGTCGGCCCTGATCACCGACATGAATGAACCGCTGGCCAGCGCCGCAGGCAACGGTCTCGAGGTGCGCAACGCCGTCGAGTTCCTGACGGGCAAGCACCAGGATCCCCGCCTCAAGGAGGTGACGCTTTCGCTTTGTGCTGCAGTTGCCGAAATGACGGGCGTGGCTGCCACTGCCGATGCAGGCCGCATGCTGGCCGAATCCGCCCTCGACAGTGGTCGCGCCATCGAGCGCTTTGCGGTCATGGTCCACGCGCTGGGCGGGCCGGGAGACTTCATCGAAAATATGGATCGCCATCTGGCCCCGGCGCCCATCGTTCGCGACGTCTTCGCCGATGGTGACGGCGTGGTTGCCGAGATCGACGCCCGAGGCGTCGGCATGGCCGTGGTGGCGCTGGGCGGGGGTCGCGCCGCACCCAGCGATGCAATCGACTACCGGGTGGGTTTCGACCGTCTGGCCGGACTGGGTTCGAGCCTCGACAGCCATACCCCGATCGCCCGCATTCACGCCTGTGACGAGGCGACCGCCGCCGATGCCGAGCGTCGCCTGAAATCGGCCTATCGGCTTGGCGGCGGCGCCACCCGGCACGCTCTGATCGCCGACATCATCCCGCCCCTGGCGCCGCGAGGAGCCTGACCATGCCGCGCGCCATATTGTGCATTCTCGACAGCGTAGGCATTGGCGGCGCGCCCGACGCTGACAAATACGGCGACCAGGGCGCCAACACATTCGGCCACATCGCCGAATGGGCGGCGGCCGACAAGGCCGACCGACCTGGCTTGCGTGCGGGGCCCCTCAAGGTGCCGAACCTGGATGCACTTGGCATAGGCGCTGCCATCTATCTGTCCACCGGCGCCCTGCCGCCCGGCCTTTCGGTCGCCGCCCGGGGCGGCCGCTTCGGCGTGGGTCGCGAGGTCTCGCGCGGCAAGGACACGCCGTCCGGCCACTGGGAGATCGCGGGTGTCCCGGTGCCATTCGACTGGGGCTACTTTCCGCAGTCGGAGCCGGCATTCCCGACCGACCTGATCGCCGAGTTCCTTGAGCGCACAGGACTGCCGGGCATCCTGGGCAACAAGCACGCCTCGGGCACCGAGATCATCGCGGCGCTCGGCGAGGAGCATGTCCGATCCGGCAAGCCGATTTGCTACACCTCTATCGACTCCGTGTTCCAGATCGCGGCGCATCAGAGCCATTTCGGTCTCGATCGGCTGTACGAGATCTGCCAGATCGCCTTCGAGCTGACGTCGCCCCTGATGATCGGGCGCGTGATTGCCCGGCCCTTCATTGGCGAAGATGCGGCAAGCTTCAAACGGACCGGCAACCGGCGCGACTTCGCTATCGCGCCCCCCGAGCCGACCTTGCTGGACCGTAGCCTGGCCGCAGGTCGCCAGGTCTACGCGATCGGCAAGATATCCGACATCTATGCCGGCCACGGCGTCAGCCATAAGCTCAAGGGAACCGGGCTGACGCAACTCTTCGACCGCACGCTGGAAGCCATGGAGATGGCGGCGGACAACGCTCTCGTCATGACGAATTTCGTCGACTTCGACAGCGAGTACGGTCATCGCCGCGACGTGCCGGGCTATGCTGCGGCACTGGAATACTTCGATACGCGTCTGCCCGAGATCATCAGCGAACTCCGTCATGACGACCTGCTGGTGCTGACGGCGGATCACGGCAACGATCCGACCTGGCCCGGGACGGACCACACCAGGGAACAGGTGCCCATCCTGATCTTTTCCCCAAGCCTGTCGCAGGGCGAGATTGGCATTCGCCCCAGCTTCGCTGATATAGGTGAAAGCATTGCCCGGTGGCTCGGCCTCGAGCCTGGTCGCCACGGCAGGAGTTTCTTGTGAGCATCAGGTGATTCAATGAGCAACGTGACCGTCATCGATCACCCGCTGATCCAGCACAAGCTGACGATCATGCGCAACAAGGAGACCTCCATCGCCGGCTTTCGCCGCCTGCTGCGCGAGATAGCGCATCTGATGTGCTACGAAGTTACGCGCGACCTCCAACTGGAGATGATCCCGATCGAGACGCCCATGGCGCAGATGGACAGTCCGGCGATCAAGGGTAAGAAGCTGGTCTTCGCCTCCATTCTGCGGGCCGGCAACGGGCTCCTCGACGGCATGCTCGATCTGGTGCCGGCAGCCCGCGTTGCCCATATCGGCATCTATCGCGATCATGAGACGCTGGAGCCGGTGGAATACTACTTCAAGGCCCCGTCCAACCTCGAAGACCGCCTGATCATTGTCGTCGACCCCATGCTCGCCACGGCCAACTCCGCCACGGCAGCGGTCGACAAGCTCAAGGAGCGCGGTGCCAACAACATCCGCTTCCTCTGCCTGCTTGCGGCGCCCGAAGGGGTCAAGCGGTTTGGGGAGGCGCACCCCGATGTACCGGTCTTCACCGCTTCGATCGACAGCCACCTCAACGAAAAGGGCTATATAATTCCCGGGCTGGGCGACGCCGGCGACCGGATGTACGGCACTAGGTAGAACGCGGTTGCCCGCGTGTCTGTGAAAAGCGGTCGCGTCACGCCGCCTTGAGGGGCAGCCCGAGCGCAATCAGTTCCTTGCGCAGCATCGCCGGGTCCCTGAAGTGAATCCCATGCATGCCGTAGCGGCGGGCGGCCACGATGTTGGGCTCGCTGTCATCGATGAAGACGCAGTTGTCGGGCGCAAAGCTGTATCGTTCGCAGAAGACGCGGTAGAGGCGCGGGTCAGGCTTCACCAGCCCCTCGAGACCAGAGACGATCACACCATCGAACTTTTCGAGGAACGGCCACTCGCCCAGGCGGCTCATCCACTTTTCCCATGAGAAATTGGTGATGGCGAATGTGGGTATGTCCTGCTCGACCAACTCGTTGTGGATGTCGATCGTGCCTTGGATGAAGGGGCCGAACGTCTCCGTCCAGCGTTCGTCAAACGCCTTGATCTCCCGCCAGTATTTGGGAAACCGCGTCACCAGCTTGGCCACGCCTTCCGCGTAGATTTCACCGGCGTCGAACTCGAGGTTCCAGTCGGACGTGCAGATGGTCTGGTGAAACCACAGGGCATCTTCCTCCGTCTCGAACAGCTTGCGGAACAGGTACATCGGGTTCCAGTCGACGAACACGCCGCCTAGGTCGAACACGGGCACAAGCGTATCGTTCATGAGCAAACCGCCGGACAGGAGAGCAGTGTCGGGCTTGTGGCATGGGCAGGGCAGGGGCGCAAGCCGCTCCTACTCGATGTCGATCCGCTCGCCGAACCGCGGCATGAAGTAGTTCTGCCGGTAAAGATTGACGGTCGACTTGAATGCGAAACCATAAAGCGGAGGATAGGCATAACTGCCCTCGGCAATGATGACATAGTTGTCACCGGCCACGGCTTTCATCGCCGCTGGAAAATTCTCGATTTCCTCACCATCGAGATATTTGGTACCCACGCTGACGTCGCCTCCAGAATACTCGCGTGACCAAACGACGGTGGCGATCCCCGTGTCTGTCAGCTTGACCTGGGTCACCACCTGCTTCAGCTCGTCAGTCGAGTGGGGCGTCATGATGCCCGCGGCTGCCTTAAAGTAGTCGTCCAGAGTGCCGGCTGAAATTGAGCCGTCGGAACGAGCGACCAGGTCCCCCAACGCACCCGCAACCGACTGCAGTTTCCGATCCATCGAGATCAGGAGGCTTACTTCGACGGAACCGATGTAGAGCATCAGCATGATCGGCAGGACAAGAGCAAATTCCACGGCAGCGGTACCGTCTTCCACCCGCCGAAATCGCGTCAACAGGATGCCCAGGGATTGCCGGACCCTTCTCATGTAAACGGCTCGTTGCGGAACACGGTGGCCGCACCCATCAAGCGGTTGCCGTCCGGCAAATTGCCTAGCCCGAGCCCACCCAGGGGCAGTATCACGGGCCACCGATAGTAGACCTGCACCGTAACGATGCTCCCTCCGGTGCCAGGGGTGAAGCTCTCCGGTCTGGTCCATTCTGCGCACGTCGCCGCAGCCTCGGCCTCTGTTTCGCCGGCCTCCGGCTCGTCACATATCCACTTGACCGGCGGGGTCATGTCCACCTCGCCGAACGTGTCGATCACGTTCATTTCGACGTGTAGTTCGTTGCAGTCGGAAAACAGCCCGAACAAGCGCTCGCACACTCGTTCTTTGAATCGCTCCGGGGTCATCCCAGCATTCTGTGCCTGGCCCGTACGCACGAGCCTGCTGACGTCCTGTACAGCGCTGTCGAGAACCTGTCCCGACAAGAGTATTAAAGAGGTTTCGAGAATGGCCCCGAGGATAGAGAAGAACGGCAGTGCCAGGAGGCCGAACTCAACCGCGGTCACGCCGCGCTCGTCGCGCATGAACCCTGTCCGCCGACGGGGCAGCAGCTGTCGTCCGATCCGCGATGGAAGACGTTGGGTCATATCACACGCCTGCTTACAGGTGAGGCAAACCTATCGGGGCATGGCTAATCCAAGGTTAGCGTCGCACACGGCCAACGGACCGATTGCCGCCAGCGTTAATCAACTATGAAAGATCTAGTTTGCCAGTTGCTGCACGAGCTGTGAAGAGGCGATCGCCTGCGAGGAAAAGCTCGGATCGTCACCCATCATGACGACGGACTGGCAGACAGGAGCGCAGGCCAGGCTGGTGCGGGCCTGCCCCTGGTAAACCGTCACGATGCCGGCCTGCATCTGCACGACCTCGATCAGCGTGTCGGCAATCGGGTTCCCGGCGCTGTCCAGTATGATCAGATTGGTCTGGCCGAAGCTCTTTCCCGTCAGGATCAGCGTCTGGGGGTCCTGGATGGTCACATCGGCGACGCCGGGATTGCCAACGATGACCGTGGCTGCCGCGGCGTTGATCCGCAGGATGCGCGCCATGTTGACATTGACGTTGATCGGCGCTCCGTCGGCCGCGAGCACGGTCGCTGGGGCGGGACCGATCGAGAGCAAGAGGCTGAGGGCAAAGGCGGCAATTGTGGCGCGCATGATCGGGTCCGGCGTACTGATACTCAATGAATCTACATTCCGCTCGAATGGTTTACATTTGGCAAACGCTGCCTCGGCGTCTCTCGGGGTTGTGCCGGGAACAGTCGAAACCTCCAAAGCGCAAGTAGTTTACAGGCCCTTCAGGCTTGGCGCGCATGGCGCTGCGGAGCTCCGTCGCTGGCTGACTGTCGCGTTGCATCAAAGGCAAGCAACGCATTAACGATTTGAAAAACATAAGGAAAAAGCGTGGAACTTCATAAGTATTGGGTCTCCCCGCTTAAGAAATTTTCAAGGTCTTCTCCATAGCCTTGGCCAGGTTCGATGTGTGACGTGTCGAACGATGACGTCCTCAATGACGTAAAATGGAGCCTGGGAATGAACATCTTCGCACGTTTCGCGCAGGACGAATCTGGCGCGACCGCAATTGAATACGGCCTCATCGCCGCTCTGATCTCTGTCGGCATCATCCTTGCCGCGACCGCCCTCGGCGGCAGCCTTGGTGACCTCTTCAACGATATCTCGAACGAGCTCGACACGGCCAACACGCTCTAGTGAGCCGATGCCGCAGATCGACAGACCTAAGGGGGGCTTCAAGCCCCCCTTAGCTTTTGGCGGATTGTTAACTGCGTCGTGGCAGTGTGCTCCTGCCTTGTTGCGGGCGGCTGAATGGGAGGTCCACAATGTCAATGGTTGCGTTGTTGTTGTTTCCCGCAGGCATGGCCTTTGCCGCGTCGTCCGATCTGCTGACGATGCGCATATCCAACAAGTTGGTGCTTTTCCTCGTCGCAAGCTTTTGTGGCTTGGCAGTCATCATCAATCTGCCCCTGCAGCAGTTCGCCATGCACGTCGCTTGCGCGCTTGTGGTCTTGGCCGTCGGCTTTACTCTATTCGCGCTGCGCGTCATCGGCGGTGGCGACGCCAAGCTGGCGGCCGCCACGACTCTGTGGCTGGGTTTCGGCCTGACCCTGCCTTATCTGGTCTATGCAGCGCTCTTGGGTGGGGTGCTGACCCTCTTGATCCTGGCGCTGCGCCGCTTGCCCCTAACTCCCTTTCTCGCCCGCTATCGCTGGCTCGAGCGGCTGCACGACAAAAAGAGTGGCGTGCCCTACGGCATCGCCTTGGCCATGGCGGGTCTGCTGACCTACTCCAACTCGGCAATTTTCGAGCGGCTTGCCGCCTGATCCTCCACGCGGGTTCGGGTGCCGTTGCGGGCTCCGCTACGCCGGCGCTGGCAAAAGACGAAACTTTACAGGTTGTTAACCGCACCTGAAAATCTCCGATTAACCAAACTTTGACCCTTTGGGTTCACAGTTCACCCGGTGGAACTGGGCCTTCGTGCCCGCGTACAACCGGAGTGAGTCATGAAGCCGGCCCGTATCATCTTGTTGGTTGTAGCGCTCGTCGCCGGCGGCCTGGCTGCCTTTCTTGTGACTCGCGGCGGTCGACCCGCACCGCAACAGACCGTCCAGACTCAGGTCGTCCAGGAGGCCAAGACGCAGATTCTGGTCGCCGCCGCTCCGATTGGGGTCGGTGAAAGGCTCAGCGAAGTTGGCCTCGAATGGCAGGACTGGCCAGAGGGTGCCGTCCGCCCCGAATATGTAACCATCTCGGCGACGCCCGAAGCTCGGTCGGAACTCACCGGCGCCGTTGCGCGCTTCGAGTTCTTCCCCGGTGAGCCGATCCGCGAGGCCAAGCTGGTCCGCGCTGATCAGGGCTACCTGTCCGCAGTTCTGTCCGAGGGCATGCGCGGTGTGTCGGTCGGTGTCGCAGCGGTGTCGAGCGCTGGCGGCTTTGTCGTGCCCAATGATCACGTCGATGTGGTGCTGACCACCCAGTCCGCGGCCGGTCAGAAGTCCGAGGTCATCCTGTCCAATGTGCGCGTTCTCGCCATCGGCTCGCGCCTCGGCGAGATGGGAACGAGCGGCGGCCAGGAAGATCCGGCCAACCCCGCTCCCACACCAACAACGTTCGACAGCTCGACCATCGCAACGCTCGAACTCGACCCGGCTCAGGCAGAAACGCTCATCAACGCCTCGACGCAAGGGCAACTGACGCTCACCCTGCGCTCCGTGGTCGACTTCAACAAGCCCGACATTGCCGGCCCCCCGAACTCCAGCCAGACCATCCGTCTTATCCGCTTCGGTAAGGAACAGGCGATCCAGGCCGGGACCACGCCTGCAATGCTGGGTGGGTCATTCGAGGAAACTTCCGGTCCCTCTGAAGAGGCGTCTCTGCCCCCCGTGTCTGTCGAACCCCAGGTTGTAGCCCAGTAGGGCGGAGATGATCATGATCAGCCAGTTCACCATGCTTCGCCAACATTCTGCCCGGCTCCTCGCCGCTCCGGCGCTGGTCGCGGCCCTCCTTGCCGCACCCGGCGCGGCCGTGGCGCAGGAAAATCACCTCACCATCGCCGCCACCGCCTATGGCGCGACGCGCCCCGTGGAGATCGAAGTCAACAAGTCGATGTTGATCGACCTGCCCGCTGGCGTCGCCGAGGTAATCGTGTCGCAGCCAAACCTGGCCGCGGCGATCATGCGCACCCGCACCCGCGCCATCCTGCAGGGCATGGCCGAGGGCGCGACCAACATTTTCTTCCTCGATGACGCCGGCCGCACCATCAGCGTGCTGAACGTCACCATCGTACAGCCGCCGTTCGAAGCCGGCCGCGCGCTCGAGGCGGCACTGGCGCGGGTCATTCCCGGATCCAACATCCAGGTGGAAACGCTCTCGGATTCCTCCGTCAACGACAAGCTCTACTTCGTGCTGACCGGCACCGTCCTGACCGCCGAAGACAAGGCCAACGCCGAAGCAATGGCCAACGCCATCTCCGAAAATGACGGCGAAGGCAGCCTCATCCGGGTCATCGGCCCGCAGCAGGTCATGCTGCAGGTCACGGTGTCCGAGGTGAAGCGCGACGTCGCCAAGCAGTTCGGCATCAACCTGTCCGGCACGCTCAGCATCGGCAATGCCAATTTCAGCTTCAATAACAGCAGCGCCACTGCCAACAGCGGAGTGGCCGGCAGCTTCGGCGTCGGCGATCTTCAGATCAACGCGGCCATCCGGGCGCTCGAAACCCGTGGCGCGCTACGCATCCTGGCCCAGCCGACGCTGACGGCCATTTCGGGCCAGCCGGCCGACTTCCTGGCCGGCGGAGAGGTCCCCTACTATACGGTCGATCCGCTGACCGGCGCGCGGTCGGTGGTGTTCAAGCCCTATGGCGTCGAGCTGAGCTTCACCCCCGTGGTCAAGGCCAATGGCATCATTGCGCTGCAGGTGGATACATCGGTTTCCGATCCGCAGTCGGATGGCTCGATGACCAAGCGCGAGGCCAAGACTTCGGTAGAACTGCCTGCCGGCACGACGCTGGCTATCGGTGGCCTGCTGCAGGAAACCACGCGACAGCAGATCGACCAGCTGCCCGGCCTTGGCAATATCCCGATACTCGGGGCGCTGTTCCGCTCCCGTGATTACCAGACCGAACAGACCGAGCTGGTCATCCTGGTCACGCCCTTCCTGGTCGGCCCGAGCCCGCTCAATGCCATACCGGTGCCAACCGACAGGACCAGGGAAGCAACCGATGCCGAAGCCATCTTCCTGGGTAAGCTGGAGACCATGTATGGCGTCGGCAGCAGCGGCGAAATGCGCGGTGGTTTCAGTGGTTCGGTCGGCTTTGTCCTCGACTGAGGCGCGGCCTCAAGGAGTTTCGCTACGATGAGTTTCCTGTCTTCAGAGCCCAAGAGCGCCGAAGAACCCGCGGCCGAGATCGCCTCTGGTGCACGCCTCATTCCACGGATCACCATCCAGGCTTTCTGCGAGCATTCCCAGACGGCTCAACTTGTGGAAAGCGCCATCCATGACCGCCGGATGTCCAAGGTCGCCCTCACGACGCACAATGGCGGCATCGACGGGGCGGTGGAAACCTACAAGTCCAACCCTACGCCGAACCTTATCGTGGTTGAAACCAACCTCTCGCCCGAAGAGATTCCCGCTGCCCTCGAGCGTCTGGCCGAGGTCTGCGACGCGTCGACCCGCGTAGTGGTGCTGGGTCACGTCAACGACGTGCTGCTCTACCGCGAACTGATCCGCTCGGGCATTTCGGAATATATCGTCCTCCCCGCGACCACCCAGCAGATCGTCGGCGCCATCACGGATCTTTTCGCCTCGGAGAATGCCGCTCCGATCGGCCGCACGGTCGGCTTCGTGTCGGCCAAGGGCGGGGCAGGCGGGTCCACCGTGGCGCACAATGTCGGTTGGGCGATAGCGACCGCTCTGCGCCAGGACAGTCTCATCGTCGACATGGACCTGGCCTTCGGCACTGCCGGCCTCAACTTCAACCAGGATCCGCCCCACGGCATCGTCGATGCGTTGACGGCCAACCAGAAGGTGGACCAGACCATGCTGGACCGCCTGATGAGCAAGGCAGCCAGCCACATCAACCTGTTGGCGGCGCCTGTCACCCTGGATCGCACCTATGACTTTGAGGAGCGGGAGTTCGAGCAGGTGCTCGAGCTGTGCCAGAACACCATGCCCATGGTCGTGCTCGACATCCCGCATGCCTGGAACGCTTGGGTGCGGCAGACGCTGGCAACCGTCGATGAAGTGGTCATCGTCGCGGAGCCCGATCTTGCCAACCTGCGCAACGCCAAGAACCTGGCTGACACGATCCGCGCCCTGCGCCCGACGGAGAACGCGCCCTGCCTGGTGCTCAACAAGGTGGCGATGCCGCGCCGCCCCGAGATCAATCCGGCCGAGTTTGCCTCGTCGGTGGAGTGCCAGCTTCTCGGGCAGATCCCGTTCGACGCCGCACTGTTCGGCACGGCGGCCAACAACGGCCAGATGATCGCCGAAGTGGCGGCCAGCAACAAGATCAACGACGTTTATCGCGCCATTAGCATGCACGTTACGGGCCGACAGAACGGATTCGCCGGGGGCAAGTCATCCAGCTTGATGAAGCTGCCCTCGTTCCTAAAGAAGCGGGCCTAGCGGTCCGACTCTAGAACGGTAGGACGACCATGTTTGGCAAGCGCACATCTTTCGGCGGCAACACCCCGGGCGTCGGCGAAGTCACCCGCCTGGTTCCCAGCGCAGCACCGCGCGCCGAGCCGCCGGCCGCCGTCCGCCGTACGTCCGAATCTGACGCCATGGCGTCCCGCATCCGCGGCAGCGACGAGGTTGTGGACGTTCGTGCGCCGGCCGATGCCGCGCGCGACAAGGAATACTTTTCGACCAAGTCGGCGATCTTCAATGCGCTGATCGATTCAATCGATCTCAGCCAGCTGGCCACGATGGATCAGGACGCGGCGCGCGAAGAAATCCGCGACATCGTCGCCGAAATCATCGCGCTCAAATCCATCATCATGTCCATCTCCGAGCAGGAAGACCTGCTTGAGGACATCTGCAACGACGTGCTCGGCTACGGCCCGCTCGAGCCGCTCCTCGCCCGCGATGACATCGCCGATATCATGGTGAACGGGTCGCAGCGTTGCTACATCGAAGTCGCCGGCAAGGTGCGGCTGACCAACGTGCGGTTCCGCGACGACGCCCACCTCATGAACGTCTGCCAGCGCATCGTGAGCCAGGTCGGCCGCCGTGTCGATGAAAGCTCGCCGATCTGCGACGCCCGTCTTCCCGACGGCTCCCGCGTCAACGTCATTGCGCCGCCGCTTGCCATCGACGGCGCCGCCCTCACCATCCGTAAGTTCAAGAAGGACAAGCTGACTCTCCAGCAGCTCGTCAAATATAACTCCATCTCGCCTGAGGGTGCGGAGGTTCTGCGCATTCTCGGCCGCGTCCGTGCCAATGTGCTGATCTCGGGCGGTACCGGCTCGGGCAAGACCACGCTGCTCAACTGCCTCACCGCCTTCATCGAGAAGGACGAGCGCGTCATCACCTGCGAGGACTCCGCCGAACTTCAGCTGCAGCAGCCCCATGTCGTCCGCCTTGAAACCCGCCCCCCCAATCTGGAAGGCGAGGGCGAGATCACGATGCGCGATCTCATCAAGAACTGCCTGCGTATGCGCCCCGAGCGCATCATCGTCGGCGAAGTCCGTGGCCCGGAAAGCTTCGACCTGCTCCAGGCGATGAACACCGGTCACGACGGCTCGATGGGCACGCTGCATGCCAACAGCCCGCGCGAGGCGCTTTCCCGCCTTGAATCCATGATCACCATGGGCGGCTACAGCCTGCCCAGTCGCACGATCCGCGAAATGATCACCTCGTCGATCGACGTGGTCGTGCAGGCTGCTCGCCTGCGCGATGGCTCGCGCCGCATCACCCACATCACCGAAATCCTCGGGATGGAAGGCGACGTGATCGTGACGCAGGACATCTTCCTCTATGACATCATGGGCGAGGATGCCAACGGCATGCTGGTCGGCAAGCATCGTTCGACCGGCATCACAAAGCCGCAGTTCGCCGAGCGCGCCCGCTATTTCAATGAGGAAGCCAACCTCGTCGAGGCGCTTGAAAAGTCTAACACCGAACAGCATCAGCTCCTGGATTCGTGATGACCACGCTCCTTCTCGTCATCCTGGCCATGATCACTGTCGGCGCAGCGGGATTTGCACTCGTGCCGTCGGCGCTCGGGGGTGGACGGGCGGAGAAGCGTCGCAAGGCTCTCCAGGGTGACCTGCGCGTCAACCGCATCGAAGCGAGCGCGGCTCGCAATCGCGATGAGCGGCGCAAAAGCGTGCAGCAGGCCCTCAAGTCGCAGACGGATGCGCTCAACGCCAAGAAGCGCGTCAAGCTGCCACAACTGCTGTTCCAGGCCGGCATGACCATCAGGCCGGCCGCCTTCGTCAGGAACAGCATCATCTTCGGCGTGGTCGTGCTGGTCGTCCTGGTGGTCGTTCAGGTGCCGATCTATCTGGCGCCCGTTTTCGCTGTGGCCGCCGGCTACCTGCTGCCGCGCATGTATGTCAGCCGCAAGCGCAAGAAGTATCAGGACCGGTTTCTGGACGAACTGCCGAACGCCGTGGAGGCGATCGTGCGCGGCGTCAAGACCGGCCTGCCGCTCAATGATTCCATTCGCGTGGTCGCCAAGGACGCCAAGGAGCCGGTCAGGTCGGAATTCGGGCGCGTTCTGGACCAGCAGTCCTTTGGCATGTCCATGACCGAAGCGGTCAGCGTGCTGCTGGACCGGGTGCCGCTGCCTGAAGTGAACTTCTTCGTCGTGGTTATCACGGTGCAGCAGCAGGCGGGTGGCAATCTCAGCGAAGCATTGAGCAACCTCGCAAAGGTGCTGCGCAACCGCAAAAAGATGAAACAGAAGATCAAGGCGATGTCTTCCGAAGCCAAGGCCTCGGCAGGCATCATCGGCTCCCTGCCGTTTGTGGTCGGCACCTTGGTGAGCATCGTCTCCCCAGCCTACCTTGGACCACTGTTTTTCACGCCGCTTGGCCAGATCTGGCTGGGGGTGGGTGTGATCATGCTTGCGGCGGGCGTGTTCGTCATGAACCGCATGATCCAGTTCGACTACTGACCACGCTGGGAGAGTCAGCATGAATTTCGTCGAGCTTCTGACGCAGCGGGAATTTCTGATCTCGGTCCTCGCCGCCATTTCTGCGGCTGCAGTCGTTTTTACCTTTGGCTCCAGCCTTATCGTCCGCACGGAGATGCGTGGCCGCATCAAGCGGGTAGCGCTGGAACGCGAAAAGATGCGGGCCGAGGAGATGGCTCGCCTGCGCGGGGGCGTCGCCGCTGCTGATGGTCGCGGCATTCGGCGCGCGACCGAAACCAAGACTTACATGAAAAACATCGTCGAGCGCTTCGATCTCAAGAAGGCGTTCCAGGATGATGCGACCGTCGACAAGCTCGCCATGGCAGGGTACCGCGGGCAGGGGCACCTTACGACCTTCCTGTTCATGCGGTTCGTAACGCCCTTCGTCGTTTTCGGCCTAGTGGCCCTTTACGTTGTGGTCATGGCGCCCGGCGACAGGCCGCTGTACCTCAATCTGGTCTACGCCATTGGCGCCGGTCTGCTGGGCGCCTATCTGCCCCTGCTGCTGCTCAAGAACACCACGACCAAGCGGCAAGCCTCCATCAGGAAGGCCTGGCCGGACTGCCTTGACCTCCTGCTGCTCTGCGTGGAGGCAGGCATGTCGATGGAGCACGCCTTCAAGCGCGTCGCCAAGGAAATCGGAGCCCAGAGCGCCGAGCTGGCAGAGGAACTGACCCTGACGACAGCCGAGCTGGCTTTCCTTGAGGACCGCGGCCGCGCCTATGACAACCTGGGTCGCCGCACCGGTCTGGACGGGGTGAAGTCGGTCATGACGGCACTGATCCAGGCCGACCGCTATGGCACCTCGGTGGGCCAGGCGCTGCGCGTCATGGCCGAGGAGGGCCGCGAGGGCCGCATGATGGAAGCCGAGAAGAAGGCGGCATCCCTGCCACCCAAGCTGACGGTCCCCCTGATCCTGTTCTTCCTGCCGGTGCTGTTCATCGTCATCATGGCGCCCGCCATGATCAAGGTCTTCGGCGGACCGGTTGCCGGCGCGATGGGCGGCGGTTAGGGCCAGACCTCGGTGGGACAAGACCTCATGGTGAGCCCGTCGAACCACGAGGTCGGGCGAGTGGAGGCTGGTGCTGCACCTCCTGTCTTCGACTGACGAGCGGTCGGGCGTCCGAAGGTGACGACAAAACCTGCCGGTTCAGCTTTGTTCGATCAGGTCCCAGCGATTTTGCTGCGTGAGCATGGCGCGGATATACGCCATGTTGCTCTCGACCTGCTCGGGCGGCAGCTCGGCTGCATAGATCGCCCTGCACTCGTCGAACCTGCCCTGCAAGCCAACGATCAATGCCAGGTTCTGGCGCACACGACTGGTGGCACCACGCATCTGGACCGCCCGGCGCAGATGCTGCTCGGCGGCAGGCAGTTCATTGGTCATGGCATAGCTCAGGCCCAGATTGGCCTCGACCGAGGCCTCGCCCGGCGCAAAAACCAGGGCCTGCTGATAGAGCGCCCGTGCCTCGTCGTGGCGGCCGAGCTGATCGAGCGTCGCGCCCTTGACGAGCAGCGCGTTCCAGTCCGGTGCCTCGGGACGGATAACATTGTCGATCACCTGCAGCGACTGCTCGAACCGGCCTTCGGCGGTCAGGGCCTTGGCATAGGCGACGTTCACATCGACGTCGCGCGGGTGATGGGTCATGCTGATCTCGAGAACGGCCACCGCCTGCTGGCTCTGGCCCACGGCGCGGAGTGCAGCCGCATAGTGGATGGCAGTCCCCTTGTCCTTGGGATTGGACTTGTAGCGGGCCGTCAACTCCCCGAGGCTGCTCTGGGTTTGGGCCGCGGGCATGCCGGAATAGTCTGGTGATGGCATACCGCGATTGGAGGCACAGGCGCTCAGCGCCACGACCGCCACGCCGGCCAGCATCATGGTATGCAGGGGTCTGAAGCGGCGGTTCATCAACGTCACGGAGGGACTCCCGGAGCCAGGCGGCACGATGTGACTTCAATAAATCATTAACCCTAACGGCCGGTTAAAGGGCCGTTGCGGCCTGCAGTCCTGCTCGGTAGAAGCAGGGGAGTGCCCAGGAGAAAGCCATGTCCGAGTCCCCCGTCATACCCGTGATCTGTTTTGAGGAGGGACAGCTTTCGGGCGTCGAACTATCGCCTGCGCACCGGACATGGATCGATGCCAACGGGTTCGCTGGTCAGCGCGGGCGGCTTCTGGCCTTGCCCGATACTGGCGGCTCGATCTCGGCCTATGCGTTCGGCCTGGGGCAACCCGCTGGGCGACCCGCAATGGTCACCGGCCTTGCCGGCTCAACGCTGGGGCCCGGCACCTACAGCCTCCAGGGCGCCCTTGGCGATCCTACGCTCGCCGCCATCGGTTTTCGTCTCGGGTCCTATCGCTACGACCGCTATCGCGAAGGCAAGCCGGCCCCCATCCTGGTCAGCCCCGATGAAGCGGACGAGGGAGAAATCGATCGCCTGGTCGAGGCGGCCGTGCTGGCACGCGATCTCATCAATACCCCCGCCAATGACCTCGGCCCCGATGCCTTCGAAGCCGAAATCAGAGCCTTTGCCGAAACTCATCAGATGACCGTCAGCGTCACCGCCGGCGATCAACTGCTGGATACGGGTTTTCCGATGATCCACGCCGTCGGGCGGGCTAGTGCCCAGGCCCCCCGGCTAATCGACCTTGGCTGGGGCCATGCTGATGATCCGAAGGTGACTTTGGTCGGCAAGGGCGTCACCTTCGACACCGGGGGCCTCGATATCAAGCCCGCCTCTGGTATGCTGCTGATGAAGAAGGATATGGGTGGCGCGGCCAACGTCCTCGGTCTGGCGCATGCCATCATGTCCGCTGGACTGCGGCTGCGTCTGCGGGTCTTGCTCCCGGTCGTCGAGAATGCCATCGCTGGCGCCGCCTTCCGCCCCGGCGACGTCCTCCGCTCGCGCAAGGGCATCACCGTCGAGATCGGCAATACCGACGCCGAAGGCCGGCTGATCCTCGCCGATGCCCTGGCACTGGCCGACGAGGAACATCCCGAACTGCTGCTCGACATGGCGACGCTGACTGGCGCCGCTCGTGTGGCCTTGGGGCCGGATCTGCCGCCGCTCTACAGCACCGATGATGCCCTCGCGCGGGAGCTCATGGATGCAGGCGCCCGCACCGACGACCCGCTCTGGCAGATGCCGTTGTGGTCACCCTACGATGCAATGATGAGCTCCAAGATCGCGGATGTGAACAATGCGGGCACCGGCGGCTTTGCCGGCTCCATTACGGCGGCACTGTTCCTGCGCCGTTTCGTGGCCAATGCCGCCGCCTGGGTTCACCTCGACATCTTCGGCTGGACCCCGGAAGCCCGCCCGGGCCGACCCGTGGGCGGCGCGGACCAGGGTATTCGGGCGGCCTACCATGTGCTGAAGCAGCGCTACCCCGCGCGCTAGGCGGCAGCCCTAGTAGCCCCTGTCGCGATCGACGATGTTGATCAGCGACTTGCCATGCTCATGGTCGCGGATGATCTGCGCGAAATAGCCGACACCTGTCGTCACGTCCGAGATCGCCGCGATATGCGGGGTGATGTAGCAGTTCTCGATGTCCCAGAGCGGGCTCGTCGCTGGCAGCGGCTCGGTTTCGAAGACGTCGAGGCTTGCCGCCCCCAGCGTCCCGTCGGCCAGCGCACGCACGATATCGGCCTCGCGCTGGTGCCCGCCCCTTGCCGCGTTGATGATGACCGGCCCACCGTCGAGCCGGTCGCGGCGCAGCTTGCGGAACGTCTCGTAGTTGAGAATTCCGTCCGTTTCAGGCGTCAGCGGCAGCAGGTTGACCAGGATATCGGTGCCAGCCAGGAAGTCATCGAAGCTTGCCTCGCCCGCAAAGCCCTCGATGCCCGCAATGTCCTTGGCCGTGCGGCTCCAGCTTCTGAGGCTGAAGCCAAGCGGCAGCAGTCGCCGCGCAGCATCCTGGCCCAGCACCCCCATCCCCATGATCCCGACGCTCGTCTCCGAGGCCGCCGGTGGGTAGAGCTGGCTCCAGCGCTTCGCCTTCTGGTCGGCCCGGAACCGGGTGTAGAGCCGATGATGCATTGTCACATGCGCCACCACATAGTCGCTCATCCGCTGGCTGAGATCGGCATCCACAAACCGCACCATCGGGACGTCCGGCAGTTGCGGGTGCTTGAGCAGGGCGTCGACGCCAGCGCCCAGCGACAGGATCGCCTTGAGCCCGGTCAGTCCCTCGAACGCATCGGGTTTCGGCTTCCAGACAAACACATAGCGCACCGCCGCCCTGTCGAAGTCATCGCCGCGCCGGACCACGGGGTAGGGCGCCAGCGCCGCAGCGAGCCTTTCGGCCCACTGGGCCTCGTCGACATCGGAAAGATGGAGCAGCAGCATCGCCATACCTCACAAGAAAAAGCCGCGCCCTTGAGAGGCGCGGCTCAAAATCAAAGCCGGTCAGGGCAACTGCCTACTGCGCTTCAACGGTGGACCCGCCCTGCGCCGGCGCGGCCGAAGCCGGCGCTGGGCTCGCCGGAACCATCGGATTGGCCCCGCTGATCGGCGCCGGAGTACCGCTGCCGGTTGGCGTGCCCACGACCGGCGATTCGGTCTGCGTCACCGTCGGGGTGTCGACCACTTCGGCAGGAGCGGTGGGCTCGGCAACGTTTTGCAGATCGTCGGCGAGCGGATCGGTAGGCGTTGTCTCGTCGGCCTGCTGCGTTGCAGCAGCCTCGGCGGCCGCGTCAGCCGGTTCAGTCCCCGGAGCAGGCTCGTCGGCATCGACAGCCACGACTTCGGCCGCAGGGAACGGCACCGGATTTGCCGACAGCGTCTGCAGATAGGCCATGATGTCGGCCCGCTCTTCCGCCGTGCGGATACCGGCAAAGTTCATCTTGGTCCCCGGAGCGAAGCCGGCGGGACGAGTCAGGAACTCATTGAGGTTTTCATAGGTCCACGCGGCGCCTTCTGCATTGAGGCCCATCAGCGCATCGGAATAGGCAAAGCCCTCATGCGAAGCGATGATTGCGCCAACCGTGCCGTAGAGGACCGGCCCCTGCTTGTTGGGCTCGCCTTCGCCGAAGTTGTGGCACGACTGGCACTTGCGGACGGCCGCAGCACCGCGCTCCACGCTGGCGCTGGCCAGCAGCACTCCGATCGGCACTTCGGGTTCTTCTTCCAGCGGAGCACCGGTTGAGGCGATCTCCGGCTCAGGCAGCGGATAGCCCGGACCGCGCCCCTCGATAGGATGGTAGATGGCCTCGGCGACAAAGCCGGCGCCCATGACGAACAACAACGTGCCCAGCACGGCGCCCATGATCTTGTTAAGCTCGAACGAATCCATTTGGTCTCTCTGCCGGTCCATCCTCTGGGGACGATTGTCGGACCCGGTTCGACTTTCGATATTCCAGGGGAACATCGTCTCACCGGAGGGCCTCGACGCGCGCGGAAGATAGTCGCAAGGCGGGAACGGCGCAACCGTGCACAGCCGCACTGCGACACTTCGAGCCGCCCCTTGGAGGAAATCGCTCCGGTGGAGCGATTTCAGGCGAGAAGGCCATGAGAGCTGCGCTCGAATGGCCCCACCGCTTCGCGCTAGATTGACTTGCAAACAAGCGCGCGCCAAAAGCCTCTCCGCTACCTCGGTTTGCACACTCCTGCCGGTTTGGACACGTCTTAATGACCAAAAAGATCGCATTCCAGGGCGAACCTGGCGCCTTCAGCCACGCTGCCGCCACCAATGTCTTCCCCGGCGAAGACGTCATCGGCTGCGTCACGTTCGAGGAGACGATCGCCGCGGTTCAATCCGGCCGTGCCGACTTCGCCGTCGTGCCGGTGGAGAACTCGCTCTATGGCCGCATCACCGACATCCACCATCTGCTGCCCGAAAGTGGCCTGTTCATCATCGGCGAAACCTATCTGCGCGTCGAAATGAACCTGCTGGGGGTCCCCGGCGCGACGCTGGACGATGTCAAAGCTGTCCAGTCGCTGTCGGTGGCGCTCGGCCAGTGCCGCAAGTTCATCGCCGACCGCGGCTTTCGCACGATCAACGCTGTCGATACGGCGGGTTCGGCGCGCGAAGTGGCGCAGAAGGGCGACAAGTCCGTTGCTGCCATCGCGTCTCGCTTCGCCGCAGAAATCTATGGCCTGACCGTGTTGGCGACCAACATCGAGGATGCTTCGCATAACACGACACGCTTCCTCGTCCTGTCACCGACCCCGCTCGAAGCGCCCGCCGGCAGCCAGAACGTCAAGACCACCTTCGTCTTCCGCGTCCGCAACGTGCCGGCTGCGCTTTACAAGGCAATGGGCGGCTTTGCCACCAACGGCGTCAACATGACCAAGCTGGAAAGCTACATGGTCGGCGGCGCGTTCACCGCCACCCAGTTCTATGCCGATATCGAAGGTCATCCTTCCGATCTCGGCGTCCGCTACGCCTTTGAGGAACTTGGCTTCTTCACGGACCATTTCAAGGTGCTGGGCGTCTATCCGGCCAGTGACACCAGATAGCGGCGCGGCAGACGGCTGCCCAAGACTCAATCCCCCCGCAGCACCTCGTCGATCTCGGGCAGATTGTAGAACTGGCGGATCACGTCCCAGCCCTCTTCGGCCGTATCGACCACGTGGAACAGTTCGGGGTCGTCGGGCGCGATGGTGCCGGCATCGGCCAGCGCCTGGAAGTTGATCACCTTGCCCCAGAATTCTGCGCCGAACAGCAGCAGCGGCACCCGTTCCATGCGGCCGGTCTGGATCAGCGTCAGCGTCTCGAAGAACTCGTCGAGCGTGCCGAATCCGCCGGGAAACACCGCCACGGCCTTGGCCCGCGTCAGGAAGTGGATCTTCCGGGTGGCGAAATAGTGGAAATTGAAGCTCAGTTCCGGCGTGACATAGAGGTTGGGCGCCTGCTCGTGCGGCAGCACGATGTTGAGCCCGATCGAGGGGGCGCCCACATCGGCGGCGCCGCGGTTGCCCGCTTCCATCACCCCGGGGCCACCCCCCGTCACCACCACATAATCCTTGAAGTCCAGCGCCTTGGACGTGAATGAGGCCAGCTGCGCGAACCGCCTTGCCTCCTCATAGTAGCGCGAGGCGCCCTCGAGGTTCTTTTTCTGTGTCTCGTTCTTTGCCGCCCATGCCGGCTTGCCCGGGGCGGGAATGCGCGCGCCGCCGAACAGCACCACGGTGGAGTTGATGCCCCGCTCGCGCAGGCGGAATTCGGGCTTGAGGTATTCGAGCTGGAAGCGAATGCCGCGCGTGTCTTCGGAGGTCATGAACTCGTCGTCGGCAAAAGCCAGACGGAAGGCCGACGACTGCGTCTGCGGCGTGGAGGGCGCGCGTTTGGCCGCTGCGATATCTTCCACAGAAGTGCGCAACGAGGTAGTACGACGTCTGGCCATTGTGGCTTCTCCGCTGTCGGGTCGGCGAAGCATCGCCACAAATCCGAAACCTTTCACAGGGCATATCCAGCCGGGGCGATGTGGGCAAGGGCGCCGGGCTTGAACCAGTTCACGAGTTTGGAAGCGCGGATCGACGCGGCGGCACATGCCGTGCTGGCGCGCCTGCCACGGGGGCCATTGGCCGACGGCGTGGTCGAATTCGTGGTCTTCGGCCTTAAGCAGGCCTGGGCCTGTCTGTTCGGCGGCCTGATGCTGGGCATGATCCTGCTGACCCGGCTCTGGTGGCCCGACATCGGCATTGCCCGTTACGACGCCTGGTTCATCGCCGCGCTACTCATCCAGGTCGGCATGCTGGTGTTCCGGCTCGAAACGCTGACCGAGGCCAAGGTCATCCTGATCTTCCACCTCGTCGGCACTGGCATGGAGCTGTTCAAGACCGCGGTTGGCTCGTGGATCTATCCCGAGGATGCCGTGTTGCGGATCGCAGGTGTCCCGCTCTTTTCAGGCTTCATGTATGCCTGCGTCGGCTCCTACATGGCCCGCACGCAGCGCATCTTCGATATCACCTTCACCCGCTATCCGCCGGTGTGGATGACAGTGGTGCTGGCAGTTGCCATCTACATCAATTTCTTCAGCCACCATTTCATCGTCGATTTCCGCTGGCTGCTGTTAGCGGCGATCATCGCCCTTTATCTGCCCAGCATCCTGCATTATCGGGTGTTTCGCTTCCGCCATCGCATGCCCATGCTGCTCGCTTTCCTGCTGGTGGCGCTGTTCATCTGGATCGCCGAGAATATCGGCACCTGGTCACGCGCCTGGATCTACCCCGATCAAGCCCAGGGCTGGGCGATGGTAAGCTGGAGCAAGCTGGGCTCCTGGTATCTGCTGATGCTGATCTCGGTGGTGCTGGTGACCCTGGTGCATCCGCCCAAGGCATTTCGGGACCAGGTATAGCGGTCGTAGATCAGTCTCGCGCCAGCACCTTGACGCGCAACTGCGCCAGCCACCCAAGGATGGTGAAGGGGAGGCTGGGCGGTTCCTGGTAGCCCGCCAGCATGCGTTCGGCGACCTGATAGGCTTCCCGCACGATGCGGCGCTCTTCCAGGGTGAGGCCAGTGGTTGGCACGCGCATGATGATCCCCTCCGGCTATGGTTGATGAAACCTTAACGCGGCAAGCAGGTCTTGTGGGCAGCGACTTCATTTCATGGTTTACGCCGCAGGGTTGACGGCGGCTCGTATCATGTAACAAAATAAGTTACATTCAGACCGAGGTTTCGATGTCGTCCTTTTTCGATGAGCGCGCAGCCGCCTCCTACCACAACGGGCCGCCGCGCCAGGTTCCGGGCTATGAGGGTCTGCTGCGCATGACGTCGCTCCTGCTGGCAGAGCGCATGCCCGCCGATGGCCGTGTCCTGGTACTGGGCGCCGGGGGCGGCATGGAGATCAGGATCATGGCGGACGCACAGCCGGGCTGGTCGTTCGACGGTGTCGACCCCTCCGCCCCCATGCTCGGACTGGCGCAACGAACGGTCGCCGACCATGCCGCCCGCGTACGGCTGCACGAGGGCTATGCCGACGCCGCACCTGAGGGGCCTTTCGATGGCGCGACCTGCATCCTTACCATGCATTTCGTGCCGCGCGAGCAGCGCCTGCAGACCCTGCTGCAGATCCGTCGCCGACTGCAGCCCGGCGCTCCGTTCGTTCAGGCTCACATCAGCTTTCCGCAGGAGGAACCGCAGCGGTCGCAGTGGATCGACCGGCACATAACCTATGGAGCGCTGCAGGGTCTGACCGCCGAGCAACTGGCAAGCGCGCGACAGGCAATCGGCGCGCGCCTGGCCATCATCGATCCGCTGGAGGAAGAGGACCTGCTCGGTCAGGCCGGTTTCACCGGCGTCACCCAGTTCTATGCCGCCTTCAGCTTCCGAGGCTGGGTCGCCTACGCCGAATAGCCTATGGCAGTCCTACTGGCATGTTCTATCCTCGCCCCGTGAAGAGGACGGCTTAAGCACCGGCGGCTGGACAGAGCTCTTGTTATAACTTTGTTGATACAATGGTGTCTCTGCGCTATGACTAGAAAATGCAATCCTCGGTCAAGAAAATCGGCAATTCCGCCGGCGTTGTCATCCCCAAACCCTTGCTGTCCGAAATCGGAGCCAAGGCGGGGGACAGTATCGACATCTCTGTAAAGGATGGCCGCCTGGTCATCGAGTTGATCGGCAGGCAGAATCCACGGGAAGGCTGGGCAGAAGCCGCAGCTGCTATCGCGGCAGCTGGCGACGACCAGTTGGTGCTGGGTGATTTTCCCAATGACGACGACGACACGGAGTGGACTTGGTAAGGCGCGGCGAGGTCTGGCTGGCTGCCCTCGATCCCACCGTGGGATCGGAAATCCAAAAGACTCGACCAGTTCTTGTCGTCTCGCCCAATGACCTGAACGAATATTTGCGCGTTGTGACGATCGTCCCCTTGACCTCCGGCAGTCACCCAGCGCCCTTCCGGCGCCCGGTAAACTTCGGAGGACGAGATGGCCTGCTCTTGTTGGAGCAGATACGGTCTGTCGACAAAAGGCGCCTGATCCGGCGTGTTGGGCTTGTCGAGACTGCCGTACTGAATGAGACGTTGAGCGCACTGCAGCGCTACTTTGCCCCCTGAGGCCTTGCACTTGCCCCATTTTATTCGCATATAGCGCCTCGGGAGGTTGGCGCGGACGTGTTCCTCGCCAACCGGGTCAGGTCCGGAAGGAAGCAGCCCCAACGAGACCTTCACGGGTCGTTGCCAGCCTCCTACTTCAGCTTATGATGAGCCAATGGCTCTAGGCAGATTCCCACCGATGCAGCGAATGGAAGGGCTGGATGGCTGACGCTACGACCTCGCCCTATCTTGTGCTGGCGCGCAAATATCGGCCGCGCGACTTCACTACGCTTGTCGGCCAGGATGCGATGGTCCAGACGCTGGGCAACGCCTTTACCCAAAATCGCATCCACCATGCGTTTATCCTCACCGGTGTCCGCGGGGTCGGCAAGACCACTACTGCACGCATTCTAGCCCGCGCCTTCAACTACGAGGACAAGTCCGGTCCCCACCCCACGCTCGATCTGAGCGTCGAGGGCGAGCACTGCCGTGCCATCATCGAGGGGCGCCATGTCGACGTGATCGAGATGGACGCCGCCAGCAATACCGGCATCGGTGACATCCGCGAGATCATCGATTCGGTGAAATACGCGCCGTCGGCAGCCCCCTACAAAGTCTACGTCATCGACGAAGTGCACATGCTCTCGACGGCGGCCTTCAACGGGCTGCTCAAGACGCTCGAAGAGCCGCCGCCCTATGTGAAGTTCATCTTTGCCACCACCGAAATCCGCAAGGTGCCGGTCACGATCCTCAGCCGCTGCATGCGCTTCGATCTGCGCCGCATCACGCCCGAGATCATGACGGCCTATCTGGAGTCGATCCTGGGGCAGGAGGGGATCGCCTTCGAGCCCGAGGCTCTGGCTATGATCGTCCGCGCTGGCGAAGGGTCGGCCCGCGACAACCTCTCGCTGCTCGACCAGGCGATTGCCCATGGCAACGGCTCGGTCACCGCGGCGACCGTCAAGGCCATGCTCGGCTTGGGCGACCGGGCCCGCATCATCGATCTGTTCGAGGATCTGATGGGCGGCCGGATTGGCGAGGCCATCGAGACGATGCGGACGCTCTACGACATGGGCGCCGATCCGCAGACGCTCGTCGCCGACCTTGCCGAGTTCACCCATCTGGTCACCCGCATCAAGGTCGTGCCGGCTGCGGCCGACGATGTCTCTTTGACGCCCGATGAACGGCGCCGGGGTGCCGAGCTGGCCGGCAGGCTGCCGATGCGGGCGCTGACCCGTGCCTGGCAGATCCTGTTCAGGGGCTATGACGAGGTAGCACGTGCCGGCAACGCCTTGCAGGCCGCCGAGATGGCGCTGATCCGGCTGGCCTATGCGGCGGATCTCCCGAGTCCCGACGACCTGATCGCCCGGCTGTCCAACCAGCCCGCCCCTGCGCCCGCCATTGCGCCGACTGGCCAGATCACGCGCAGTCCCTCTGGTGGCGGCGGTCCGTCTGCCATGCGGGTCGAAGCACCGCGTCCGGTGGCGACCGAGGCGGTCGCCGCGCAGCCTGCCGCCGCTCCGCCGCAGGCGGCCCTGGCCACCGTTGCCAGCTACAAGGAACTCATCGCGCTGGCAGGCGCCAAGCGCGATGTCCTGGTCAAGCTCGCCCTCGAGGGGCAGATGCGGCCGGTATCGTTCGAACAGGGCCGTATGGAGGTGGCGCTGACGGACGGCGCCGATCCCGGTATCATCGCGACGCTGTCGGCGCGCCTGCAACTCTGGACTGGCCAGCGCTGGCTGGTTACCGTGTCCAGCAAGCCGCCCGAGGGCATGACCGTTCGGCAGGAAGCGGTGCAGCGCCAGCAGGCGGCCCAGGCCGCCGCGCATGACGATCCGCTGGTCAAGGCCATCCTCGATACATTTCCCGGCGCCAAGGTGGTCAATGTGACTGTCCGCGATGACGCGGCTGTCGTGCCATCCGATGTGCCTCCGCCCCCGCAAGAAGAGGACGAAGAATGAAAGACATCATGGGTATGATGAAAGCCGCCGGCGAGATGAAGGACAAGATGGAGGCCATGCAGGCCGAGCTTGCCACTCTCGTGGTCGAAGGTCGTTCCGGCGGCGGTATGGTCACGGTATTGCTGACCGGCAAGGGGGAGCTCAAGGGGCTCAAGATCGATCCATCGCTCTTCAAGGAAGACGATGTGGAAGTCCTCGAGGACCTCATCGTTGCGGCCCATGCCGACGCCAAGTCCAAGGCGGAGGCCGAGATGCAGCGCAAGATGAGCGAAGTCACTTCCGGCCTGCCGCTCCCGCCGGGCATGAAGTTCCCGTTTTAGCGTGATGGCCGCGTCAAGGCTAACAGTCCGCTAACCAATTCGGCCCAGGTGTGAACGCAAAAATGGCTTCCGGCGGACCCGAGATCGAACAGCTGATCCAGCTCCTGGCGCGCCTGCCGGGCCTCGGTCCGCGCTCGGCGCGTCGCGCCGTGCTGCACCTGATCAAGCGCAAGGATCAGCTGATGGTCCCGCTTTCCGCCGCCCTCGATCGCGCGGTAAGTGCTGTCCGCACCTGCGAAATTTGCGGCAATGTCGACACGATGAGCCCCTGCGCGATCTGCGCCGATCCCCGCCGCAGCGAGAGCGGCATGCTGATCGTGGTGGAAGACGTCGCCGACCTGTGGGCCCTCGAACGCGCCGGCGTCGGCGCGGTCAAGTATCACGTACTCGGCGGCGTCCTGTCCCCCCTCGACGGCGTCGGCCCCGATGACATCACCATCGACGACCTGCTGCGACGGGCGCCGACCTTCAAGGAAGTGGTGCTGGCGGTCAACGCCACCGTCGAGGGGCAGACGACGGCGCACTACATCACGGATCGCCTGGCCGGATCCGGTACGCGCGTCACGCGTCTTGCGCATGGCGTACCGGTCGGGGGCGAATTGGACTACCTGGACGAGGGCACGCTGAGCCAGGCCCTGCGGGCACGTACCGAGCTCTGACAGTCGGCTACTGCACGCCGCGTTCGGGCTTGAATCCGTCGCCTTCATCCCACTCCGCTTCGTCCAGTGGTTCGATGCCGTCCTCCTCCTCGTCATCGCTTTCGATGGCGTGGCGGGCATCGACATCGTCGGGCGACAACGCGTCGAGGCGATCCCCGGGATCCTTGTCGAATGTGGGTGCCAGCGTCGCATACTCGTCGTTGTCGTCGCTGTTGGCGATCATCGCGCTGAGCTCGTCAATGGCGCGGTCCAGTTCTTCCAGCGTGGCCGCGGGGTCCTGACCGCCCCAGTCGCCGCTCTCGCGCACGGTCGCTTCGTCACGCAGTTCCCGGAGCCGGGCCAGCCGCTGGCTGGCCGGGCGGTCGTTGCCATACAGCAAGTCCTCGATTTCGATCTGAGTATAGGGTTCGGCGACGCCGAAGGCTTCGGAGGCGTCGCCTGGCACGACATCCTGCGGGATGACGTGGCCGGGATGGTTGGTGGGTGCCATGAGACTGAAATCCTCTCGTTTGTCAGACTGTCTCAACGCCCCACTTACGGCCCGGTTCATGTCTGGCCGATCAACTTGCGAACCCCGGGGAACCGGGCGCGTTCATCCCGTGCCACGCATGGAGATCAGCATCATGACCAAGACCATTCGAAAGGGCTCCAAAGTGAGCTGGCACTGGGGTGCCCACACCGCCCACGGGAAGGTGGTCGAGCGCTTTACTAGTCGCGTCGCCCGCACCATCAAGGGTACCGAGGTGGTCCGCGACGCCAGCCGCAAAGAGCCTGCCTATCTCATAGAACAGGAAGACGGGGATGCTCAAGAGCCGCAGCGAGCTCAGCGCCGGCTAGGACAGGTCGCCCGGCTCCTCGCCCACCAGCCGCAGCATCGGCGCCTCTTCGCCGGCAGTATCCCAGTTCGCCGGCAGCTGCTTGCTAGACTTCGCCCCCAGCTCGCGTAGCATTTCCACCTGCCGGACCACGCTGCCCTTACCGGTCGCCAACTGGCTGCGGGCATCGGCGAAGCCCTGCTGGGCACGATCGAGATTGCTGCCCACCTTGTCCATCGTGGTCAGGAACCCCACCACCTTGTCGTAAAGAGCGCCCGCGCGCTCGGCGATCTGCTCGGCATTCTGATGCCGCTTCTCGATGTCCCAGACGTTGCGCACGGTGCGCAGCACAGTCATCAGGGTCGTTGGCGTCGTCAGCATGACGCCGCGGCTCATGCCATATTCGACAAGCTGCGCATCTGCCTGGATGGCCGTGGCCAGCGCCGACTCGATCGGCACGAACATCATCACATAGTCCATCTTGCTCTGGGCGTGACGGTGGTAGGTCTTCTCGCCCAGCGTCCGGATATGCGTGCGGATCGAATTGACATGGGCCTGCAGGTGCAGCGCCCGGTCCTCGTCATCGCTGCTGGTATAGGCGGCAAACGCCGTCAGCGAGACCTTGGAGTCGATAACCAGCCGATCATTGTTGGGCATCAGCACCTCAACGTCGGTGCGCACCCGCGAGCCGTCTTCGCCCGTATGGCTCTGCTGGGTGACGAACTGCTCGCCCTCGCGCAGGCCCGAGCTTTCGAGGATCGTGGACAGGATCATTTCGCCCCACGCGCCCTGCGTCTGCGAATTGCCCTTGAGGGCCCGGGTCAGGTTGTTGGCCTCGGTGGTGATCTGTACGTTGCTTTCGAGCAGCGCCCGGATCTGTTCGCCCATGCTCGCCCGGTCCTTGATCAGGCCGACATGGAATTCGCCGATCTTTTCCTGCAAGGGCTTGAGCAGCGTGTCCACCTGCTCGCGGTTCTGCCTGGAAAAAGTCTCGCCATGGCTCTTGAGCACGTCGCCGGCAATCGCCTTGAACTCGTCGGTCATCTGCTGGCGCGCCTCGAGAAACCGAGCCAGGCTCGCTTCCGACTGCTTGGTCTGCTCGGCCATTCGAGCCCTCAGCGCCGAAAGCTCTGCGTAAAGATCGGCGCTCTTGCCGCGCTCGCTGTCGAGCAGGTCTGCAGCGCGTTCCCGCTCGCGCTGCACCTGCTGGTCCAGGGCCGCTATGCGCTGGTCCCGATCGCTGATCTGCGCCTGGAAGTTGGCCCGGAGTTCCTCCGCCGCCAGCCTTGCCGAGACTTCGGCGCGCTGCGCACTGGCCCGCATCGCCCCGATCAGCAGGCCGGCCGCCACCAACCCGGCCAAGGCTATGCCGGCGAGCAGCGCCGCCTGCTGGGTCACCGCAACGTGGCCGACCATGAAGAGGATATTGTCCATCCCACCAGCGTAACGCGATTCGCCTGTTCGCAGAATGTTCCCGGTGGCGGGTCCACAAGAGTTGACCGCATGCGCGGAAATACCATATCGAGAGGCAATTCCCTTACTGCCGGACTTCTGCCATGGCCATCCGCCCCATTCTTGTCATTCCCGATGCGCGCCTGCGCGCCGTTGCCGATCCGATCGTCGAGGTCGATGACGAGGTCAAGTCGCTGGCCAAGGACATGCTCGACACCATGTATGATGCGCCGGGCATCGGCCTTGCTGCGCCACAGATCGGGGTCATGAAGCGCATCGTGGTGATGGATCTGGCGGCCGAGGGCGAGTCGCCCGAGCCGATGGTGCTGATCAACCCCGAGATCACCAGTTTCGGTGAGCAGATGCAGGTGACCGAGGAAGGTTGCCTGTCCATTCCCGAGCTCTATTACGAAGTCGAGCGCCCCAACGAGGTGACGGTGAAATATACCGATCTCGACGGCAACGAGGTCACCAAGGAAGCCGAAGGCAAGCTCGCCGTCTGCATCCAGCACGAGCTCGATCATCTCGACGGGGTGCTCTACATCGACTATCTCAGCCGTCTCAAGCGCGACCGCGTCATCAAGAAGTTCGACAAGGCGGCCAAGCGGGCTGCCAGCTGATGCCACGACCTCATGGTTCGACAGGCTCACCATGAGGTCTACTGTTAGCTCTCTGGAACTTCCGTAGACTTCATCCTGAGCCTGTCGAAGGACGAGGTCGTGCCTAGGAGCCTGCCAATGCGCGTCATCTTCATGGGCACGCCGGAATTCTCCGTGCCAACCCTGACCGAGATCGTCTCGTCCGGCCACGACGTCGTCGCCGTCTATACGAGGGCACCCAAGCCGGCCGGTCGCGGGCAGGAGGAACGCAAGTCCCCGGTGCATCTGGCGGCCGAAGGCTTCGGCATCCCGGTTTTCACGCCAAAATCGCTCAAGGGAGAAGCCGAGCAGCTGATCTTTGCCGCCCACGGTGCCGATGTCGGTATCGTGGTGGCATATGGACTGCTGTTGCCCAAGCCTATCCTCGATGCTCCCGAACTTGGCTGCCTCAACCTGCACGGTTCGCTGTTGCCGCGTTGGCGCGGCGCTGCGCCGATCCACCGCGCCATCATGGCCGGCGACCGCCAGACCGGCGTCATGGTGATGAAGATGGATGAAGGGCTTGATACCGGTCCGGTCGCTTTGGCCGACATGCTCCCAATCGGTCCGGACGCTACGACGGGGGAGTTGCACGACCAGATGATGCGCGTCGGGGCGGACCTGATGGGCCGCGCCCTGGCAGCGCTGGACCGCGGCAGCCTCGATTTCACGCCGCAGCCTGAAGAGGGCCTTGTCTATGCCAGCAAGATCGACAAGGCGGAAGCCCGGATCGACTGGTCGCGGCCGGCTGAGGAGGTGCACAACCATATCCGTGGCCTGTCGCCCTTTCCCGGTGCCTGGTTCGAGCTTGAACTCGGTGGCAAGCCGGTACGGATCAAGGCGCTCCGCTCGACGCTGGGGCAGGGCGGCGGCGCGGCGGGGACGCTGCTCGACGACCTGACGATCGCCTGCGGTTCTGGCGCGGTACGCCTGACCCAGGTGCAGCGCGAGGGCAAGGGCGCCATGGATGCGGCAACCTTCCTGCGCGGCGCCGGCACGCTGCCTGCGACCGTCAGCTAGATGCCGCGCTTCAAGCTTACCATAGAATACGACGGTACCCCTTTTTCCGGCTGGCAGCGCCAGGCGGACCAGCCCAGCGTGCAGCAGGCGTTGGAAGAGGCGATAAAGGCCATGTCGGGGGAGTTCGTGACGACGCAGGCGGCGGGGCGTACGGATGCAGGCGTGCACGCGCTGGGGCAGGTGGCGCATGTCGACCTTTCGAAGGCATGGGATCCGTTCCGCATTCGCGAGGCGCTGAACTATCACCTGCGGCAGGTCCCGGTGGCGATCATCGCTGCCGAGGCAGTGGGAGATGACTTCGAGGCGCGTTTCTCGGCGCTTGCGCGGCACTACGAGTACCGCATCCTCACCCGCCGCGCGCCGCCGGTCATCGAGCGGAACCATGTCTGGCACATTCCCAAAACCCTCGATACCGATGCGATGGATCATGCAGCCGGCCTGATCCTCGGCTTGCACGACTTCACCACGTTCCGCTCCTCCCAGTGCCAGGCTAATTCACCGCTGAGGACGTTGGATAAGTTTTCGGTGCGGCAGGAGCCGGACCATGTGGTGATCAGTGCCAGCGCCCGCAGTTTCCTGCATCACCAGGTGCGCTCCATGGTGGGCTCGCTGCGCATGGTCGGCGAAGGCAAGTGGTCGCCCGCCGACTTCCGCGCCGCACTCGACGCCCGCGACCGCCGCCGCTGCGGCGCCATGGCGCCCGCCGCCGGCCTTTACCTGACGCAGGTCGATTACTAGACGGGCGGGCCAAGCATGACGGCCACGACCGCCAGCGCGAAGAAGACGCCGACCGCCTGCGAGATGAACAGGATGCCGATCTGCAGCGGCGTCAGCGTGACGATGAAGCGGCCGATATTGATGAAGGTGGCAATTGCCACGACGACAACCACCACCAGGATGATGATGCCGACCGGCCCAAGCAGGGTCGAGAGCAGCAGCAGCAACGCCGAGACCAGCGTCACCCAGTTCGAGGCGACCAGATAGGGGATGAAGCCATCCTGCCGGCCCATTTGCCGCAGCGCGATGAAGGCGGTGCCGGCCTGAGCCAGGAACAGGGCGCCGTTGACAATGACCGATTGCGTCGCCGCGCCGGGCGGCAGCGGCACGCCGGTGAGCAGGGGGCCGAAGCCTGCCAACCCGATGGCAACGAGGGTGGCGATAAGGCTTCCGACGAGCCCGCGCTGGCTGAAGTCGAAAAACGTCGCCGCCTCGCGGCGACCCAGCACGAGCGCGAGGCAGCCATGCATCGCAGCGGTCAGTTCATCGAGGAAGGTCGAGGTCGGTTTGGCCAAGGTGGGTCTCGATGATCAGGTCGGGTTGCCGGCGCTGCTGATCATGTAGAGCGCCATGCGCATGGCGACAAGCAGCAGCACTGTCAAAACGGCAAATCCCGCCGATATTCCGGCGGTCCAGCTGGTAGCGGCGCGGGCCAGCCGATAGAGCATGTAGCCCAGTCCGATCCAGGCCAGCATCACCACTGGCCCACCCAGTACGGCCAGCGCCCCCTCGACGAACAGGAAGGCGACGAGGGCGTATGTCCCCGGCACCATGACGTCCAGCGTGGGATCGGTGCTGTTGATCGCCATGCGCGTAGCCAGCAGCACGACGACCAGCGAGGTCAGCGGCAGGGCCAGGGCGAACATAGCGGCGACGAGGCCGAAGACACTGGGCAGGCCGACGCTCATCGAGGCTATGGCCACGGCGACGAAGGTCGCAAAGATGAAGATGACCACGGCGGTCGTCAGCCCGGACCTGGACAAGGCGAAGCGTTCGCGCCACCCAGCCTCGCCGCGCAGGATCATCGACCAGCCGGCGACTGCATTGCTCACCGCAGCCCAGATTTTCATGCCGGCCCCGCAAAGAAGCCAAGCATGAAGGTGCGATACACTTCGGTCAATCCAACCAGATCACTCAGAGCGATATGCTCGTCGGCCTTGTGCATGGATGGACCCACCAGGCCACACTCGACCACCGGCCCGTATGGCGCGATGAAACGGGCGTCCGAAGTGCCGCCGCCTGTGGAGAACTGCGGCCGCCGTCCGGTTACGCTCGAAATGGCGTCCGACAGGGTATCGACGTCCCCGCTCAGCGGCGACAGGAAGGATCGCGACGGCGCCCCCGCGAGTTCGAAATCCACCCTGGCTGCCGCCGGATCGACGCTCGCAATGCGGCTCCGCACCCAGTCGGTCAAGGTCTCCGGCGTCCAGAGATCGTTGTAGCGGATGTTGAAGCGGATGGTGCCGCTTGCGGGAATGACGTTGGAGGTAGGGTTGCCCACGTCGATCGAGGTGACCTCGAGGTTGCTGGCCGGGAAATGGTCCGTGCCGCCATCGATATCCGTATCAAGCGCGGTGACCATCCGCGCCAGCGCCGGAAGAGGATTGTTCGCCCGCTCCGGATAGGCGACATGGCCCTGGGTACCGGTGACGGTGATGGTGCCCGAGAGCGAGCCGCGCCGACCGATCTTAATGCTGTCGCCCAAGAGCGCCGCCGAGCTGGGCTCGCCCACGATGGCGAAATCGAAGTGATGCTGCTGCGCCTCGGCCCAGGCCATCAGCTTTTCGGTGCCGTTGATGGCGTCGGCTTCCTCGTCATTGGTGATGGCAAGCATCACCGTTCCGGCTTCGGCCGGAATGGCAGCGGCAGCCGCGACGAAGGCGGCTATGCCCGACTTCATGTCGGCAGCGCCGCGACCAAACAGCAGCCCATCGGCCTCACGCGGGGTGAACGGCGGCGATGTCCAGTTGGCGAAATCGCCCGGTGGCACGACATCGGTATGCCCGGCAAACAGTAGGCGGCGGCCGCCGGTGCCGCGAATGGCGAACAGGTTGTCCACCGGATAGGAGCCGTCGCCCTCAAAGCGCAGGCGGGTGACGGTGAAGCCGATCGCACTCAGCGCCTCGTCGAGCACGTCGAGCGCGCCGGCTTCTGCCGGTGTGACCGACGGGCAGGCGATGAGGCGCTTCAGCAGGTCGGCGGGGTCGAGGTCCATGTCAATCGCGAAGCAGGTCGTTGATGCCGGTCTTGCTGCGGGTCTGCGCATCCACCGTCTTGACGATGACGGCGCAGTAAAGGTTGGGCCCCGGGTTGCCATTGGGCAGCGGCTTGCCGGGCAGGGAGCCCGAGACCACGACCGAGTAGGGCGGCACGCGGCCGATGTGGATTTGCCCGGTATTGCGGTCGACGATCTTGGTGGAAGCGCCGATGAACACGCCCATCGAGATGACCGAGCCCTCGCCCACCACGACGCCCTCGACCACTTCGGAACGGGCGCCGATGAAGCAGTTGTCCTCGATGATGACCGGCCCGGCCTGCAGCGGTTCGAGCACGCCACCGATGCCGACGCCGCCCGAAATATGCACGTTCCTCCCGATCTGGGCGCAGGAGCCGACCGTGACCCAGGTGTCGACCATGGTGCCCTCGTCGACAAAGGCGCCGACATTGACGAAGCTGGGCATCAGCACGACGTTGCGGCCGATAAAGGCCGGGCTGCGCACCACGGCGCCGGGCACGGCGCGGAAGCCGGCGTCGCGGAAGGTGTTCTCGCTCCAGCCCTCGAACTTGGTGGCGACCTTGTCCCAGTAGTGCGAGCCGCCGGGCGCGCCCTCGATCAGCCGGTTGTCATTGAGGCGGAAGTTGAGCAGGACGGCCTTCTTGAGCCACTGATTGACCTGCCATGTCCCGTCCCGCTTTTCGGCCACGCGCGCCTCGCCGGTGTCGAGCAGGCGCAGAGCCTCTTCCACCGCGTCGCGCACCTCCCCCTGGGTGTCGAAGCGGATCTCGGCACGGGCCTCGAAGGCGTCATCGATGGTCTTGGCGAGATCGGCATAGGACATGAACTGGTTCCCCGGGAATTGCGGAGCGGACCATAGCGGGGAGGGGTGCGGTGTCAATCGCCGGACGTGCGAATGCGCCGCCTGAAGCGCGGTTGTCCCTGAACGAGCGGAGCCCCGAGGCGGCTACCGCCTCTGAGTATTTGAAATATGAGACGAGAGCCGCCTCGGGGCGCCGGGACTTTATCGAAAGGCGGATCGCCGACCCCAGCGGATTGCCGTAGCGCCACCGCCCGAATGTCTCGTCCGCTCATCCCAGGGTTGGGCGCGACCCCATCCCTCCCGGCTGGCACTCCGGACACCGGTCGCTGCA
>DASYHM010000008.1:0-427068 GCA_035998575.1 Devosia sp. | reverse complement strand
TTGCCGTAGCGCCACCGCCCGAATGTCTCGTCCGCTCATCCCAGGGTTGGGCGCGACCCCATCCCTCCCGGCTGGCACTCCGGACACCGGTCGCTGCAGCGCCGCCCGCATCCCGGAGTGATGGGGGCAGTATGGGGGCGGGCGTGGGGATAGATTTTTGGGGGGCGGTGGTTCGGCGGGGGCATCGGGGCTCTCGGACCCCCACCCCGCCTCCCCCTGGTAGGGGGAGGGGCTGTCTGGTGGATGGGGCGGGACTGTGCCCGTGACGTCGTGCCCGTGACGGTGCAGTCGACACCCGCCCCCTTGCGGTGAGGGATCAAGGGTGGGAGGGCTGGCCCGGATATCGGGGCCAAGCCCACCCCCACCCAGCCTCCCCCTGAAGGAGGAGGTGCTGTCTGGTGGGTGGGCGGGATCGTGCCTGTGACGTCGTGTGCAGGGTGGTCTGCCGCGCCGCAGACTAGCCGGCTTCGCGGAAGCTCTCGGCCGTTGTCAGGTCCACCGATACCAGTTGACTCACGCCGCGCTCGGCCATGGTGACGCCGAACAGGCGGTCGACCCGGCTCATGGTGATCGGATTGTGGGTGATCACCATGAAGCGGGTATTGGTGCGATGGCGCATGGAATCGAGCAGGTTGCAGAAGCGCTCCACATTGGCATCGTCGAGCGGCGCATCGACTTCGTCGAGCACGCAGATGGGCGCGGGATTGGTGAGGAACACCGCAAAGATCAGGCTCATGGCAGTCAGCGCCTGCTCGCCGCCCGACAGCAGGGTCATGGTCTGCGGCTTCTTGCCGGGCGGCCGGGCAATGATCTCGAGACCCGCTTCGAGCGGATCATCGCTCTCGACAAAGCTCAGTTCGGCAGTGCCACCACCAAACAGGCTGGTGAACAGCTCCTGGAAATGAGCGTTGACCTTGCTGAAAGCCTCGTTGAGGCGGGCGCGGCCCTCCCGGTTCAGCGACTGGATGCCGGTGCGCAGCTTGGCGATCGCCTCGATCAGGTCGTCCTTGTCCTTGACCATGAGGTCCAGCTTCTCCTGGACCTCGACGGCTTCCTGTTCTGCAGAGAGGTTGACGCCGCCGAGACGTTCGCGCTCCGCCTTGAGGCGCTCGAGTTTCTGCTCGATCGCCGTCTCGGGCGGCAGCGGCTGCTCGGGGCGGATGCCGGAAGCTTCGAGCGTCTTGCTGGCAGGGATGTCGAGCGTCTCCTCGATCTGCCGCTCGATCTGCTGGCGTTGCGCGATGAAGCCGCGGACGCGCTCTTCCACCCTGGTCAGTTCTACCCGGGCATTCGCCAGAGCGTCGACCGCCGATTTCAGCGCCTTGTCGGCATCCCGATATGCCGCCTGCGCCACATTGAACTGGTCCCCGGCCGTCTGGTGCTCCGCCTTCGCCCGCTCGATCTGCTCGGCCAGTTGCGCCCGCCGGGCCGCAAAGTCATCCGGTGTCTCGCTCGCGCCGGCCAAGTGGCTCGAGACTTCGGCGCTACGCTGGTCGAGCGTCGACAACTGGGCCAGGGCGCTCTCCCGCCGGCGCTGCCAGCTTTGGATGTCGCGCTCCAACTGCACCAGGCGGCTGGCGCGCATGCGCTCGGTCGTCTCGAAGCCGCCCAGCCTTAGGCGCGCCTGCTCGGCCCGGTCACGAGCCGCAGCCAGCGCGGCCTGCTGTCCGTCGGCAAGCTCGGCCGCCTCATGCTCGGTGCCGATTTCGAGCAGGGCGCGTTCGGCATCGGCCCGAACCGCTTCAGCCTCGCCCAGGCTGGAGGCCAGCCGCACCCGCGCCTCCTCCAGCGCCGACTGGCGGCTCGTGAGCTCCCCGATGGCGCGTTGGGCCTTGTCGACTTCGGCCTGCGCCGCGCCGATGGCGTGCTGGGCCGAGCGCCAGGCTTCGCGCTGGTCGCGCTCGTCCTGCCGCACCGCTTCCAGCCGCGCGACGAGTTCGTCCACGTCACGCTTCCAGCTGTTGCGTTCGCCCCGCATGCGCGCGATCTCCTCGTCGAGATCGGCGAGGCGGTTGCGCTGCGCCAGGCGCTGGGCCGCCGGGCTCGGTGCGTCGGCGGCCGAAACGAAGCCGTCCCAGCGCCAGAGCGCGCCGTCCATCGTCACGAGGCGCTGGCCGGGCTTGAGCGCATGCATGAGCGCCGGACCGTCGGCCGCGTCGATCAGCCCGATCTGGTCGAGCCGCCGCTTGAGCAGCGGACTGCCGGTGACATAGCGCGACAGGGGTTCGGCAGCCTGGGGCAGCGAAGCGTCGTCGCTATGGTCGACCGGGACGGACCAATGCATCGGCGCGCCGGCATCGGAACTGGCTTCGAGGTCATCCCCCAAGGCGGCGCCCAGCGCGGTTTCGTAGCCGGGGGCAACCTTGAGCTGGTCGGCGATGGCGGGCCACAGGCTGGTGCCGACATTGAGCATCTTAGCGAGGGTCGCCGCTTCTGCTTCCAGCCGGTTTAGCGCCGCCTCGATCTCAGCCAGGCGCGGGCGGGCCGCATCGAGCCGGGCCTGTGCGGCGACCGTCGTCTCTTCGGCCGCGGTTGCAGCCTGCTCGGCCTCGGCCGTGCGGGCCTGTGCGGCAGCCAGCGCCGACCGCTTGAGTGCCAGGTTCTCATCGCCGTCGAGACTGGCCGCTACCGCTCGGGCCTCCTGTTCGACCTCGGCAACCTGCCGCGTCAGTCGGTCGATGCGGGCGAGGGTATCCTGTGCCGAGCGGGTGGCCTGGGCGCGCCGGGCGCGGACCTGCGCCAGCGCGTCAGCCGCGGCGCGGGCCGTAACCTCTGCATCGGCCGCCGCGACTCGCGCCGCTTCGGCCTCGATACGGGCCCGGTCAAAATCGGCCTGTGCGGCGGCCCCTTCGGCGGCCAGGCGCGCCTGTTCCTCGCCATAGGCGGCCAGCGTGGTCTCCGCCTCGGTAACCAGCTCCCGTTCGCGCACCCCGTCGGCCGCCAGCTGACGGATGCGATCCTCGAGCTCGGCCCGGCGCTGGCTGGCACGGCGTGCTTCTTCAGCCAGCTGCTCGGAAAGGATCGCATAGCGCTGCAGCACGGCGCCAGTCACCGCTTCGCGTTCGCGCAACGGCAGCAGTGCGGCCTCGGCCGATGTGAGCCTGTGCTGCGCCTGCAACTGGAGATGGGTGGCATCGGCCAGCTCACGCACCAGCACCGCCTGCTGCGCCTCGGTCTCCTTCTCGACGAAGCGGGCGGCGACCCAGCGGATATGATAAAGCGTTGCTTCGGCGCGCCGAATATCCCCGCTCAGCCCACGATAGCGGGTGGCGAGCCGCGCCTGGCGCTTGAGCGTCTCGAGCTGCGTCTCCACCTGTCCGATGATGTCGTCGACGCGTTCGAGATTGGCCTCCGCCGCACGCAGGCGCAGTTCGGCCTCGTGGCGCCGCGAATGCAGGCCCGAGATCCCGGCGGCCTCTTCGAGCAGGGCGCGACGGGCGGTGGGCCGCGCGGCGATCAGTTCCCCGATCTGCCCCTGTCGCACCATGGCGGGGGAGTGGGCGCCGGTCGACGCGTCGGCGAACAGCAGCTGCACGTCGCGGGCCCGCACTTCCTTGCCGTTGACGCGATAGACCGAGCCGGCTTCGCGCTCAATGCGGCGGGTGACCTCGAGCACATCGGCGTTGTTGAGCGCGGCAGGGGCGGTGCGATCGCTGTTGTCGAGGACCAGCGTGACTTCGGCCGAGTTACGCGCGGGGCGGTTGCCGGAGCCGGAAAAGATGACGTCATCCATGCCCGAAGCGCGCATGGCCTTGTAGGAGCTTTCGCCCATGACCCAGCGCATGGCTTCGACCAGGTTGGACTTGCCGCAGCCATTGGGCCCGACGATGCCCGTGAGGCCCGGCTCCATCACCAGAGTGGTCTCGTCACAGAAGGACTTGAAGCCGTGCAGCTTGAGGCGCGAGAAAATCATGCCCGACCCACCCACCGGACGACATCCGCCCCATTGCGGGGAGGGTTGGGGAGGAGAGCCTTTTGACAGGACGCATCGGGGCCTATCCGAACCCCCTTCCAACCTCCCCCGTTGAGGGGGAGGTGCAGATCGCGTAGGCGGAGCTTACTGCGCAGCAGGCTCAGCCGGCGCCATGGCATCGGCGGCCGGAGCCATTGCGTCGGGCGCGACGACGTCGGTCGTGGTCGCGGGTGACTCGGTTGCAGCGGCAGTGGGCACGAAATCGGCAGGGATGAGCGGATCGATCTCAGCGGCAAGCTGCTCGAGCGTCTTGTCACCAGTGAGCGTCTTGCCGTTGACATAAAATGTCGGGGTGCCTGAGAGACCGAATTCGTTGAGCGCCTGCTCGCGCAGGGCTTCCATCCCGGTGAACAGCTCCTGATTCGTCAACGCAGCGTCGAAAGTTTCCTGGGTAAAGCCGAGCTGCTTGGCGATCTCGAAAATCGCGTCGCGCGGAGTCGGCGAGGTGGCCCAGGTGTTCTGGGTCCGGAAATAGGTCGAGACCACATTGTGGTAGTTGGTCGGTCCGGCCGCTTCGGCCAGCATGAAGACGGCGGCGTCCAACACGTTGCGCACGAAGGGGCGGACGATCAGCCTGACCTTGCCGGTATCGACATACTGCTCGGTGAAGCTGGGCAGCACGTTGTTGGAGAAGGTCGCGCAATGCGGGCAGGTCGGCGAGGCATATTCGATCACCGTGACCGGCGCGGACTCGCTTCCCAGCACGTGATCCGCCAGACCACCGGCGGGAGCCATCAGCTTGGCGACGTCAACCATGTCGCCTTCGGCAGCGTTGGCGGTGACGACACCGCACAGGCTCAGAGCCGATGCGGCAGCGGCCAGGATTAGGGTATCACGGCGGGTAAAGTTCACGGCTAACGCTCCTGTTTTTGTTGTGGGCGACACTACACGGGGCAAATGTGTGGGCAAGTAGGCACATCCATCAACCTACGGTGAACAGTGTGGTTGCAATCGGCGACCGGTCCACGAGAAGGATGTTATTTGGCTTGTCCCGATCGGCTGGACAGCGCGTGACCCAGGGTCCGCAGCGCTTCCCGCAAATCATCATCTGCCACATCGGCCACCTGGACCCCGACCTTCGCGGCGACGCTCGGGCTCGGTTGCCTGGATTTATCCGTCTTCTCCCCTGAACCTGGGGTGAACGGTTCGGGCGAGAGCCGCACCGCTCCCACCAGCACGAAGCCGAAGTAGCGGTTGACCGCGGTGGCGATCCTGGGGCCCTCATGCGCGATGGCCAGGGCATGGCCGGGGACGCAGCGCAGCACCAGCGTCGCCCCCTCGGCACTGCGCTCGCCGCGCGGCCAGGTCAGCTTGTCGGGAATGGCCACCTCGCCATAGGGCGCGGGCGCCATGGCGGCCCAGTGGGTGATGATGTCCCGGCTGGCAAAGCCACGCTTCTTCAACACAGGATCAAGCGCACCGCTGAGCACGTCGGCGATGGTCATCGTGCGGTTGCGGCGTTTCGGTTCGGGCAACTCATCCTTGGCCATGAGGCTGCAGTAGCCCCAGCGGCCCCGTCCGGCAAGAGGGCGTGCAGGGCGGCTGGCAGCTGCGACGACCTCGCCCTTGTCGGCAGGATCGAGAGGGAGGTATCGAAGCACCATGCAGCTTTCCGATCCCGCCTCCATCGATGCCCCGGCCGTGCTCGACTGGTATGACTGGCACGCGCGCGACCTGCCCTGGCGGGTGCCGCCGGCCGACCGGGCGCGTGGCGTGATGCCCGACCCCTATCGCGTGTGGCTGAGCGAGGTGATGCTGCAGCAGACGACCGTGGCGGCAGTAAAGAACTACTTCCTGCGCTTCACCTCCCTCTGGCCCACCGTGTTCGATCTCGCCGCTGCGCCGCTCGACAGCGTGCTCAAGGAATGGGCGGGATTGGGCTACTATGCGCGCGCCCGTAACCTGCATGCCTGCGCACGCGCGGTGGTGGAACTGCATGGCGGTGTCTTTCCCCGCAGCGCCGAAGGGCTGCAAGCCCTGCCGGGCATCGGCGCCTATACCAGCGCGGCCATCGCCGCGATATGCTTCGATGAACGGGTGGCGGTGCTGGATGGCAATCTCGATCGGGTGCTGGCGCGGTACTATGCCCTGCCGGTGCCGGTGCGCGAGGCCAAGGACGCATTGCGGACAGCGCTGCAGGCCGCGGTGCCACAGCGGGCGGGGGACTTCGCGCAGGCCATGATGGACCTCGGCGCCACCATCTGCGCCCCCCGCATGGCGGCCTGCATGCTGTGCCCGATCCAGCCGGGCTGTATCGCCACGAAGATGGGCGATCCGACGATCTACCCGATCAAGTCCGGCAAGGCGGATCGCCCGGTGCGCAGGGGGCATGCCTATGTGATGCGCGATGCCGACGGGGACGTGTACCTGCAGAGCCGGCCAGTCAAAGGCCTGCTCGGCGGCATGACAGAGGTGCCGGGCTCGGAATGGACTGCGGACTTGCCGGCGGCCGACTATCCGGCTGAAGCCCAGTGGCGGCATTGGGGGCAGGTGGTGCACGTCTTCACCCACTTCAGACTGGAGCTCGAAGTGTGGTCTGCCACCGTCGATGGTGCACATCTCGATGGCGGCTGGTGGGCCGAAGGCCGTACGCTCAGGGGTGAGGCATTGCCGACGCTGTTTCGCAAGGTGCTGCAGACCGCCGGGTTCGGTAATTCGCCCGATGCTGGCTAGGCGGCCGACTGTCGCGGCGAGACGGTGTCGCCCCGGCCATTCCGAAGCGCGGCAAAGTCCACCACCCGATTGCGTCCGGTTTCCTTGGCCTGGTAGAGCGCAACATCCGCCCGCCGGAATGCGGAGCGTGGTGCTTCGCCCGGCGCGCACTCGGAGACGCCGAAGCTGGCGCTGAGCCTTTCGCCGGGCGCCAATATGGGGTGCATGATGCCGTGGAAGCGCGCGCGGATCATGTCGGCCATGTCGAAGGCCTCCGCCGCCGTCTTGCCGGGAAGCAGCAGGGCGAACTCTTCGCCGCCGATGCGGCCGGCATGATGGCCGGTGCGGGCAAGTTGCTCGGCAAAGGTGCAGATCACGTCGTCTCCCGCTTCGTGGCCGAAGCGGTCGTTGACCTGCTTGAAATGGTCGATGTCGCAGAAGATGACGGCGCCGCCTTCCTTCATGCCGACTTCCGCCATCAGGTCAAAAGCGCGCCGGTTCAGCAGGCCCGTCAGCCCGTCATGCTCGGACTGGCGCTGATAGGCGGCAATGAGATCGCCGATAATGCGCGCCAATAGCAGGAAGATGATCGGCGGTACCAGGAGGCCGGTGACGGTCATCACCACGGCTTCGAATCCCGATCTGCGAACCTCCTCGAAGGCGGCGTCGGCACCGAAGAGCGCAAGGATCACCGGGATGCGCGCGACGCAGGCCAGTGTGAGCAGGCCAAGTCCAAGAACCGTCATCGCATCGAGCAGCCGCCGATGGGCCTGCCGGATCATCTGCACCAGCGCATCGGTGACAGCGATGGCGCAGGCAGCCTGGATGCAGAGGATCTGGTAGAAGAACGGCGCCTCCAGTCCCATCAGGATGATCGCCAGTCCCGACAGGGCCGTAACCGCGGTGAGAACGAGCGGCCCCTGCGACAGGCGGGCAGACATGGCGCGAATGGCCTGTCCGGCGCAGACATAGCCCAAGGGCGCCAGGATCGCGGCTGCCGCGACTTCGTATCCTTCTCCTGCCGGAAATGACACGAGGAGCGTCTGAGCACTGCCGCAGGCCAGTGACACGGCCAGCCAGCCCAGCGGTACGTTGCCCCGCATACCCAGGCTGGCGCCGGCACAGAGCGCGGATGAAAAGCCTAGCAGCGCGGCAATGACGAAGTTGAGTCCAACCATTATGGTCACGACAAGGCCCCCAGCCCATTGAGACGGCGCTAATGCTGCAGGCGCGCAAGTTAATGGCGGCCTTCACTCTCGCCTGTTCGGTGGACCAACCGCCTTTATCGTTAAGGAAAGCCGCTATATTTGTACCATGCTGTTCTCCTGGTGGAGACAACAACTGAAGATCGGCTCCCAATCTGGTTGTTGCTCTATCGCATCACAGCACTGGTCGAGCGCCTAAAAGAAAAAGGCCGCCGGGGCAAACCGGCGGCCAGTCAAAGAGCCTGAGGCGATTGGAGGTCAAGATCAGGCAGAAAGCAAATCAAGTTTTGCACGGATGCCCGTGCGCAAGGCGTCGATAGGGACAACGCGTCCCTCTTGTTCGTGATGCCAGAAGGTCCACCCGTTGCATGCTTCGGAACCTTGGACCAGCGCGCCAACCTTGTGGATGGAGCCGTGGTGCGTTCCGGAGACCAGCGAGCCGTCTGCACGAACCATGGCGAAATAACGCCTTGTCGAGTCAAAGAGTTGCGCGCCAGGCTCGATAAGCCCCTGCTCGATCAGCGAGCCGAACGGGATGCGGACTTCCTTGCGTTTCGGCGTCACGGACTGGAGGGCCTCGAACACGCCCGGCCGGATGGCCGCTATCCGCTTGAGCGCCGCATTGATGTAGTTCTCTTCGCGTTCGATGCCGATGAAGTGCCGCCCCAGCTTGCGGGCGACGGCGCCGGTCGTGCCGGTGCCGAAGAACGGGTCCAGCACCACGTCGCCCGGCTTGGTCGTGGCATTGAGGATGCGGAACAGCAGGGCTTCCGGCTTCTGGGTGGGATGGACCTTCTCGTCGTCCTCGCCCTTGAGCCGCTCGGCCCCGGTGCAGATGGGAAACAGCCAGTCGCTGCGCATCTGCGTGTCATCATTGGCCAGCTTCATGGCTTCATAGTTGAAGGTGACGCGGCTTTTCTGACTCCGGGCCGCCCAAATCAGTGTCTCATGCGCGTTGGTGAAGCGGGTGCCGCGAAAGTTCGGCATCGGGTTGGCCTTGCGCCAGACCACGTCGTTGAGCATCCAGAAATCGAGATCCTGCAGGGCGGTGCCGACGCGGAAGATGTTGTGGTAGCTGCCGATGACCCATAGGGCTCCATCCGGCTTGAGCACACGGCGCGCTGCCTTGAGCCAAGCGCGCGTGAAGGCATCGTAATGGGCGAAGCTGTCGAACTTGTCCCATTCGTCATCCACCGCATCGACCTTGCTCTGGTCGGGGCGCGTGAGGCCCTGGTCGAGCTGGAGATTGTACGGTGGGTCCGCAAAAACAAGATCAACCGAGCCGGCCGGCAGGGCATTCATGTGGTCGATGCAGTCGCCCACAAGGATGGTATCGATCGGGAGGCGCGATGCCTCCTCCGCAGCGGCTACTGGAGCCGTACGCGCGGTACGCAACATACACTTAACCCTAACGCAGTACTAATGAGACCGTTGTAGCGCCTCAGAGTTAATGGAGCGTTTGTAAGGGGTTAGCGGGTCGTTAATATGCAAGGTCTGAGCCGGACTGCTCGGCGCAGGAGCGTGGCGATCAGCCCTGCAGGAGCGCCGTTTCAGGCGACCTGCACCGTACCGCGAAGCCGCTCCCAGGCCTGGGCGACCGGGGCAAATTCTTCGCGATGGTGGCGGCATGGGCCATGCTCCACCAGCGCCCGCATATGCTGGGGGGTCGAATAGCCCTTGTGACCGGCAAAGCCGAAATGGGGGGCGTCGCAATCCATGATCCTGCACATCCGGTCGCGCGTCACCTTGGCAACGACCGAAGCGGCGGCGATCGAGACGCTGCGGCCGTCCCCGCCGATCAGCGCCACGCCATCGCAGGGCAGACCCATGGGTACATCACGGCCATCGATCAGCACCCGGTCCGGCCTCACGGCCAGGCTGCACGCGGCCTGCGCCATAGCCCAGAGCGTGGCGCCCCGGATGTTGCGGGACAGGATGATCGAGGGTGGCGCAACGACCACCGAGACGGCAAGAGCGGTGTCCATGACCTGCTCGAACAGCAGTTCGCGCTGATCTTCGGTCAACTTCTTGGAGTCGTTGAGCCCCGGCGGGATGGCATTGACATCGAGGATCACGGCCGAAACCACGACTGGCCCAGCCAGCGGGCCGCGGCCAGCCTCGTCGACGCCGGCAACAATGCGGGCGCCGCGGGCCATCAGCGCGCGTTCGTGGCTGAAGTCAGGCTCGGTCTGAATGGACGAATCGAACAGCATGCCGGCAGCATCGCCGTCCCGGCAGCCAAGTCAACGACGAAGGCTTCACAGCCGCTCGAGCAGCGCCGCGCGGTCAGGCACAAACAGGTGATAGCCGATGCGGTTGGTTTCGCCGACAAAGTCCCGCAGCGCCTTGCTGCCCGACAGGTGGGCCGAGATGTCGCCCAGGATCACGAGCCGCATGCGATAGTTCTGCAGTTTCTGGAAGAAATGACCGGCCAGACGGGAGCTGAGGTCGAAGAATTCGGGGGAGAAGCGCTCCGCCGGCACCACGACGATATCGGTTTCCGTGCCGTAGGTTTCTCCCAGCAGGTCCAGCGCGTCCTGTTCGCTGGCGAGGGCCGGGCCGCTGGCTGCGGCATAAAAGAGGGCTATGTCGTTGTGACGTTCCGTGACCATGTCTGTTCCGCTTCTTCGAGACTGTGATGTCGCCTCGAGCCTGCTATATATCACGCTGCTGGGGGCACCAGCGGAAAGCTTCCTCGATGATCACCAGAGCCGCCAACGTCGTAATCCTGCTCCTGGCGACCGCTCTTCCGGCGTCGGCCGAGCCGTTTCATCACCCGTTCGGCGAGTGGCGGGAGTATCACCGCGACTGGCTGGCCGCCTGCCCGGACGAGATCGATGAGAACGCCGCCGACTATTACGGTTTCTCGTGCTTTGCCAGTACCGGTAGCCAGGAACTGAACAGCGCCGGCCTGCCGGCCTACAAGCTGACCCTGTTCCGCAACCGGCTCAATGGGGAACTGGATGTAGCCTTCACCGTGGCTGCCGATGAAGCCCAGGTCGATAACAGCCGTCCGTTGCTACTGACCTTCGGTTCGGAGACCAGCGAGTCGCTTGATTTCTCCACCGACCTCGAGACGCGCCACAACACGGTCAACCAGTTTTTCGTCGCCGACCCGGCGCGCAAGGCGGCGCTGATCGAGCGGATGAAGGAGGGCAGCGCAGTTGTGCTCACGGTGCCGCTCGACGGCGGCGGGCAGGGAGAGAGCAAACAGGTGCGGCTGTCGCTGCGCGGAGTCATCGCCTCGCTCGATTTCATGGCGAGCCATGCGCGCAAGGTGGCGCAGTACTGAAGCCGGCAAGGTTGACGCCGGAGGCGGTTTCGTGCGCTTTCCGCCCGGATCATCCTCGGACCTTCGCATGCAACTCAGATCTGGCGCCGCACTGCTTTTCGACATCGACGGCACCCTGGTCGAGAGCGATCCACTGCACCTCAAGGCCTTCAACGCGATCTTCGGGCCGCTGGGGCACCACTTCGATCACGATCGGTTCGCCCTCGAACTTCAGGGCAAGTCCAACCGGGTCATCGGCGCCCGGTTCCTGCCGGACGAGACACCGGAGCGGCAGCACGACATCATGATGCAGAAAGAAGCTGCATTCCGCGACCTGGCTGGAGAAGGACTCGAGCCGGTGGCGGGGCTCGCTGCCTTGCTGGACTGGGCCGATGCCAATGCGGTGCCGATGGTGGCTGTGACCAACGCCCCGCGCCCCAATGCCGACCTGCTGCTGGCCGGCGCCGGTGTGACCGATCGCTTCCGCGGCCTCGTCATCGGCGAGGAACTGCCGCAGGGCAAACCGCACCCCATGCCCTATCTGGAGGGATTGAAGATCGCGCAGGGCGAAGCCGCCGCCTCTTTGGCTTTCGAGGATTCGCTCCCTGGCATCGCATCCGCGGTTGGCGCAGGCATCGTCACCGTCGGCATCATGACCGGGCTTGACGAAACGGCGTTGCTCGAGGGCGGAGCAACGCTCGCCGTGCGCGATTTCACCGATCCGCGGTTGATGGCGCTGGTGGAAACGACGCTGTTCGCCTGAGGCTTGGTACTGCTAGAACAGGCTCATCTGCCGCTCTTCGGGGCGCGGCGCCACGAACAGGTCGCTGCGCAGTCCCGGCAGACGGCTGTCGAGGCCATAGCGCTCGCGGCCCTTGTCGAAACGCTGGCGGAGCAGGGTGGCGTAGGGCCCCTCGCCAGTCATGCGGGTGCCAAAGCGCGAGTCGTAGTCCTTGCCGCCGCGCGTGTCGCGCACCAGAGCCAGCACATGGCGTACCCGGTCCGGGAAGTGGCGCAACAGCCATTCCCGGAACACATCGCGCACCTCGCCGGGTAGGCGCAGCAGGATCATTGAGGCGCTCGTGGCCCCCTGTGCCGCAGCGGCGTCCAGAATGCGCTCGAGCTCCATGTCGTTGATCGCCGGGATCATGGGCGAGGCGAATACCGCAACCGGCACGCCGGCCTCGCTGAGCAAACGGATCGCCTCGAGGCGGCGGGCCGGCGCGGAGGCGCGCGGCTCCATCTTGCGGCTCAGCTTGTGATCCATGGAGGTCATGGAGATGGCGACTTTCACCAGACCGAGCCTGGCGAGCTCGCTCAGGATATCGAGATCACGGATGATCAGCGCCGACTTGGTGGTGATCATCACTGGATGGCGGGTTTCCAGCATCACTTCGAGGATGCCGCGCGTCAGCTTGTGCTTGCGCTCGGCCGGCTGGTACGGGTCGGTATTGGTGCCCATGGCGATGGGCTTGACCTTATAACCCTTGGCGCCGATCTCGGCCCGCAATGCGTCGACGGCATTGACCTTCACATAGATGTCGCGCTCGAACTCGATGCCGGCCGAATGGCCCAGAAAGGCGTGGCTGGGGCGGGCATAGCAGTATGAGCAGCCGTGCTCGCAGCCCCGATAGGCGTTGATCGAGCGCTCGAAGCCGATGTCCGGGCTGTCATTGGTGGTGATGATGCTCTTTGCCCGCTCGACATGCTCCACCGTCTCGAAGATGGTGAGCGGCTCCACATTGTCCCAGCCGTCGTCGAACCCCTCGCGCTTCTGCCTCTCGAAGCGGCCGGTGGTGTTGGACTGCGCGCCCCGCCCGCGAATGCGATCCGGATCGAGCAGTTCGCGCCGCGCCAGATCCGCATCGCGGCTGCGGCTCAGCATTTCCAGCGCTTCGAACGAGGGAGCCTGATAGAGGGCCATGAGACATCTCCTGCAGCGCCGGGCGGTCGAATCGTGGCGTGCGGCGCGTCAACAGGGATGTAGCAGGATCATCGGAACAAAACAAGAACATACGTGCAGATGGTCCTGCTTCAGTCCTCCGCCTGGCAGTGATATGGTGTCCCCGCTCAACGCTGTGAAGGTCGGAGAGCGCGAAATTGCATCGCTGAATTGCAATTGTCTGGCTGGACGCTCTGCCTCTCCAGGCCTAGACCATCGATCCTTTTCGCCACGTGCGACCTACTGGCGACCCGGGTCGGGGTCGGACTGACCAATGCAGGAATGCTGCTGACAGTGGCTGTCGCAGAATCAGCAGACGGTGGCGTCGAAAGTCAGCGATGCCGCTCGTCGTCCTGCTAACCGCGCAAATCGAAGCCTGAGGGAAATCATGAGTACCGACGCAACACCATTCGACGCCGACGTGATCGGCGCGCCGCCTGCGAGCCAGAACAACGCTGCTCGCAACAAGCTGGTCATCGCCCTGCTGCTGGGCTCCACTTTCGTCGTGTTCCTCAACGAGACGATGATGAGCGTCGCCATTCCGCAACTGATGGCGGACCTGGGTGTCCTGCCCAACGTGGCGCAGTGGCTGACAACTGCCTTCCTCCTCACCATGGCAATCGTCATCCCGATCACCGGTTTTCTGCTGCAGCGCATGAACACGCGTCCCATTTTCATGCTCGCCATGTCGGTCTTCACCGTCGGCACGCTGATCTGCGCCGCTTCCCCGGGCATCGAGCTGCTGATTCTGGGCCGGGTCATCCAGGCGGTGGGCACGGCCATCATGATGCCGCTGCTTATGACCACCGTGATGACCCTGGTGCCGCCGGAATCGCGCGGCAAGACCATGGGCAATATCTCCATCGTCATCTCGGTGGCTCCGGCCCTCGGGCCCACCATCGGCGGCTTCATCCTGGACAATCTTGAATGGCGCTGGATGTTCATCCTCATGCTGCCGATCGCGGTCGGTGCACTGGCGCTGGGTAGCAGCAAGATGCAGAACGTCACGACGCCGCGCTATGCGCCGCTCGACCTGCTGTCGGTGGTCCTGTCGGCCATCGGCTTCGGCGGCCTGGTCTATGGCCTGTCGAGCCTTGGCGAGGGCCAGGGGGAGGGTGCCGCTTTCCCGATCTGGCTGCCTTTGGTCGTCGGCATCGTCGGAATGTCGATCTTCATCTGGCGCCAGATCATCCTGTCGCAGCAGGACAAGGCGCTGCTCGACCTGCGCACATTCCTGTCGCGCAACTACACCGTGTCGGTGCTGACTATGGCCATCGCCATGATGGCGCTGTTCGGAACGGTGATCCTGCTGCCCATCTATACCCAGAACGTGCTGGGCCTCGACACGCTGCAGACCGGGCTGCTGCTGCTGCCGGGTGGACTGCTGATGGGCCTGCTCGCCCCCTCTGTCGGCCGGCTCTATGACCGCATCGGCCCCACCAAGCTGCTCGTGCCTGGCACGGCTCTGGTATCGATCGTCCTCTGGGCGCTGACGCGAGTCGATCAGAACACCTCGGTCTGGGCCATCCTGACCGGCCACATCATCATCAGTGTCGGTCTCGCTCTGGTCTTCACACCGCTGTTCACCGCTGCGCTGGGCTCGGTCCGCCAGGAGTTCTACTCCCACGGCAGCGCCATTCTCGGTTCCATCCAGCAGGTGGCAGGCGCCGCGGGCATCGCCTTGTTTGTCGCCTTGATGACCATTCGCCAGGCAGGCCTGAGCGCTGACGGGGTGGAACCGGTCAGCGCCCTCGCTGGCGGTATCCAGCTGGCATTCCTCGTCGGCGCAGTGATCTCGCTCTTCGCGATCATCGCAGCTTTCTTCGTGCGCAAGCCCGAGGGTGGCATGCCGGGGCATGGCGGCCACCACTAGACAGCCAGAGCAGGACTCCTATTGCGGCGCCGGTGACCTCACCGGCGCCGTTTTCTATTCAGAGACCGGTTGCGGCTCCGCCACGTCGATCACAACCGCGCCGCGCTTGCGGCCGCTATCGACCAGCGCGTGGGCCTCGGCAATGTCGGCCAGCGGGAAGCGTCGATCGATGGTGGCACGCAGCGCTCCGCTCTCGGCAAGCCCCCGGATGATCTCGATATCTTCCAGCTTCTCGGTCGCCATGCCGACCACGACACGACGCCGGCCGATCCATCGACGCCATGCCGCACGAAGGAACATGGCTCCGCCACCGTCGATGGCCAGCAGCTGGCCCGTCGGCGTGCTGGCGCGGCAAAACCGGGCCCAGCTGACCGTACCGACGGTATCCATGACCACGTCGTAGGGCTGCTCGGTCAGCGAGAAATCGGCGGCCTGATAGTCGATGACCTCGTCGGCGCCCAGGCTGCGTACCAGCTCGATATTGCGGGTGCTGGTGACAGCGGTGACCCAGGCGCCAGCCTGCTTGGCCAGTTGCACACTGCGAGTCCCAACGGCCCCGCTGGCGCCATTGACCAGCACACGCTGTCCTGGTTGCAGGCCAGCCCGCTGGATGAAGAACCGCGCCGTCAGCGCACCAAACGGCAGGGCGGCCGCTTCTGCGAAGTCGAGATTGCTCGGAATTGAGACGATCGCGGCACTTTCCGGCACGACCTTGTACTCGGCATGCGCATCGTAGAGATGCATCCCGAATACCCGATCGCCTGTTCGCAGACGCTTGACGCCTGACCCGACCGCGACGACTTCGCCGGCAAACTCGGACCCGAGCACCGTCTTGCGCGGCTTGCGGATACCCAGGGCAAGGCGGGCCGGCAACCAGAAGGCCGGCGGCACGCGAAAGGCCCGCAGCCGGGCGTCCCCCGATGTGACTGTGGTGGCGATGACGCGAACCAGCACTTCGCCGGCGCCGGGAACGGGCTTGGGGACATCGCGGATGACGATGACCTCGGGACCACCATAGGCAGTCTGAACGGCAGCTCTCATGACTTGCCTCCGCTTGTGCGTTTCCACTGAAAGACCTCGTTGATGTCGGCGCCAAACACCTCGGCGATGCGGAAGGCCGCCTCGAGGGAGGGCGAGTATTTGTTCTGCTCGATCGCCGCGACCGTCTGCCTCGTCACGCCGATCAGGTCTGCCAGGGACTGCTGGGTCATCTCGTCATGCTCGAAGCGCAATCGGCGAATGCTGTTGCTGATCGGGGGCGGGGGCATCAGGCCGTCATTCTGAACAGGACGATCTTGGTGCCCTCGCGCACCAGCTCCACCACGACGATGACCATCAGGAAGCCGTTGGCGGCGATGATCGCCGTGCTGCCGGCGGGGTCGGCCGGGAATGCGGTGCGGACCGCGTCGATGTTGAGCAGCCCTCCGATCAGCACAATCGGCACCAGCAGTTCGAGCAGCTTGAAGCCCACGCTGTCTGCCCGCGCCTCGATCTGCCGCTCCAGTTCATCAGGCGGCGCATCCATGGATCGGCGGCTCGCCACGGCTATCGCTATGGTGACCCCCAGCATGATGGCCACCGATGTGGCGAGGCAAATGATGAAGAGATTGCGGATGGCCTCGCCATCGATCTGCCCCTGCAGCGCACCGCGCCAGAAGACGCCGAAATAATAAGTCCAGATCACCAGCGTGGTCAGCACGGCTACCCACGACGTTTTCTCCCGCATCGACATGAAAGGCCCCGTGTGCATTAAAGCTAACGCAATGTAAGACAGACCGAACCCAATGTAAAGATAATTTAACATGACTGGCCAGAGGGAGATTGGGACTCACGGAATGTTCCGCCGCTGTGCGTTGCTTCGACGCTGGAGTCCCGCCGACCGCTTGGCTGCCGCTCGGTCACAGGTTATCGGTTCTGCTTGGCGGCTGGTAAGGCTGTCGCCGCGAACTGCAAGGGGCTGGGCAGCTAAGACGGAGTCGCTGCGAGGAGCCGCGCCGGGCGGCGGCCTAGGCATCGCGGCTGATGGCTTAGCGCTCGTCCAGCCGCGGCATCAACTCGACGAAGTTGCAGGGCTTGTGCCGGTAGTCGAGCTGGTGCGTGAGGATGCCTTCCCAGGCATCGCGACAGGCACCGCGCGAGCCGGGCAGGCAGAAGACGAAGGTGGTGCCGATCAGGCCCGCTGTGGCACGCGACTGCAGGGAACTGGTCCCGACGGTGGTCGCCGAATACTGGTGGAACAGCACCGAAAAGCCGTCCATGCGTTTGTCGAACAGCGGCTCGACCGCCTCGGGCGTCACGTCGCGGCCGGAAAAGCCGGTTCCGCCGGTCGTGAGGATCACATCGACCTCCGGGTCGGCCACAAAGCCCTGCACCGCCCGGCGGATCAGTTGCACGTCGTCGCGGACCACGACCCGCTCGGCGCAGCGATGCCCGTCGGCCTCCAGCAGCGACTTGAGCAGCGCTCCACCGGTATCGGTTTCGAGCGTTCGCGTATCGGACACCGCGATGACGGCGATGGACAGGGGCCTAAACGACCGATCCTCAAATCTTGCCGTCTTGAACATCGCGATCTCCTTCGTTCTGCGTGGCCAGCTCCTCGGGAACCGCCGCTTCGGCATGCCCCATCTCGGGGCCTTCGTCGTCGGTCCGTGGATCGAGTACGCCCGTCTCGGAGGTCACCTGACGGTCGCCGCCCAGGGGCTGGAACGGCGCGCGGTAGGCGGCGTCGAGGCTCTTGCGGACCCGCATGCGCAAATATGCCGTGATGGCCAGCGCTCCGTGGAAGGCGGCAGTGACGATGAACAGTCCGACGGGGGACCAGGCGCCCATGATCAGCGAGGCAACCGCCGGGCCGATGGCCAGCCCGACCCCCAGGACCAAAAGCATGCCACCGGCGATCTTGGCGAAATCACCGTCTTTGGCGAAGTCGTTGGCATGCGCCACCGCCACGGCATAGATCGGGTTGGCAGCGAAACCATAGGCCCCGAACAGCACGAACATCATCCAGTTCGGCCCAGGATTGATAACAACGGTCAGTGCGCCGACCAATGAGGCGAAGCCGGCCAGCCCGATCATCACGAGGCGACGGTCGATCCGGTCGGAGAGGCGTCCGAAGGGAATCTGCGCGACCGCCCCGAGGATGGCGGCCACCGCGAACAGCAGGGAGATGCCCGTAGGATCAAGCCCCTGGGCATAGCCATAGACCGGCGCCAGCGTGCCGAAGGCACCATTGGCCATGCCGACGGAAAATGCCGCCATGACGGCTACCGGGGAGGTGCGGTAGAGCAGGCCCACGTCGATCCGCGCCGACGCCATCGGCCGGGGCTGCGGCGTCGAGGTCAGTGCGGTGGGCAGCACGGCGCAGATAAAGCTGATCGCCCCCAGCACGAAGGGCAGGTAACCCGCCGCCCCCGTCACCGCCATCGCTATCTGCCCCAATGTCGAGGCCGCCATGTTGATGGTGACGTAGATCGAGAAGATGGTGCCGCGGCTCTTGTTCTCCGCCACCTCGTTGAGCCAGCTCTCAACGATCATCGCCGCACCGGCGAAGCAGAAGCCGGACAGGGCCCGCAGCAGGATCCAGCTGATATCGTTGATCAGCAGCAGGTTGAGCAGGATCGTGACCGTGCCGATCGCTGCCATCACCGAGAAGGCCCGGATATGACCCACCTGCCGCACCACGACCGGTACGGTGATCGAGCCAGCCACGAACCCGACCGACCAGCCGGTGCCGATCAACCCCAGTGCCAGCAGCGAGAAACCTTCTTCGGCCCCGCGCACCGACAGCAGCAGGCCCTGCAGGCCGCCTCCGAACATCAGGAGGGCCGAGCCCAGGAACAGGGCGTAGATCTTGATAACGGAGGCCATGACGCTTTCAGGCTGTGCTGGATAACGATCGGTGCAAATCACCCGAAGGCGACCATAACGTGACGGTGCGCGATTGGCAGGCCTCAATTGGGCAGCGACAGGAAAATCTGCCGGGCAGCAGCCTAAAGGCCGAGCGCCTCGATCTTGAGCTTGAGGCTGAGCAGGTCGCGCCAGGCTTGTTCCTTGGCAGGCGGGTTGCGCAGCAGATAGGCGGGGTGCAGCGTCGGTATTGCCTCGACGACATGGTTGCCGATGGTGACGCTGGACCACTTCCCGCGCATCTTGATGATGCCAGCGGTGGTGGAGAACACGGTCTGCATGGCCGGCCCCCCAAGCGTCATCACAAGCTTGGGCGCGACCAGCTCGACCTGCCGATGCAGGAACGGCAGGCACAGCGCCATTTCCTCGGGGGTCGGGGTGCGGTTGCCCGGCGGCCGCCACGGCACGGTGTTGGCGATATAGACCTTGGTGCGATCGAGCCCGATGGCCCCCAGCATGCGATCGAGCAACTGGCCCGACTTGCCGACGAAAGGCTTGCCCTGCCGGTCTTCCTCGGCGCCGGGCGCCTCGCCGATCAGCATGATGGCCGCCTCGGGATTGCCATCGGCGAAGACCAGCTGCGTCGCCCGCAGCTTGAGCCCACAGCCATTGTAGGTGCCCAGGATCGCCTGCAACTCGTCAAGCGAGCCGGCTGAAGCCGCCAGGCTTCTCGCTTCGGCTGGATCCCCGCCGATAGGCGGTGTCTCGGCTGGTCGTTCGGCAGCAGTTTGGCTTGCTGCAACAGCCGGCGCTTGGCGCGGCGGCGGTCGCTGCGCGAAGCGGTCGACAGGCTCTTCCCCCACGGCGATGTCGACGCCCGCAGCTCGATACCAGTCGAGCACGGCGAGCATTTCGTCGTGATTTAGCGGTCGATCTTGAGCCATGTTCTCTGTTATGTCACAGCCCGTTTGGCGCGGCCAGCCGCGCATCCGGAACGTTGAGGCATTCCTATATGGCAGAGGCCGGCTCGCGCGAAACCCTTTCGACCGACGTGCTGATCGTCGGCGCCGGGCCCTCGGGACTTGCCGCGGCCATCCGCATCAAGCAGCGCCATCCGCAGATCGCCGTGACCGTGGTCGAAAAGTCGGCAGAGCTCGGTGGCCACATCCTGTCGGGCGCCGTCATGGACCCCGCCGGGCTCGACGCGCTGATCCCGGAATGGCGGCTCAAGGGCGCACCGGTGGGGCCCGCCGTCACCACCGATACCTATCATCTGCTGACCGAGAGCCGTGACCTCGCCCTGCCGCACTGGCTGATGCCGCCGCAGCTCAAGACCTCCGGCGGCGTCATCGTCAGCCTGGGTAACCTGGTGCGCTGGCTGGGTGAGCAGGCGACCGAACTGGGCGTCGAGATCTTCCCTATGACAGCGGCGGTAGACGTGCTGTCCAGCGAGGGCGGACCGATCCGCGGCATCATAACCGGCGACCTGGGACGCGACCATGACGGTAACCCCAAGCCGGGCTTCGCCGAGGGCATTGCGCTCGAAGCGAAATACACCTTGATCGCCGAGGGCGCCCGTGGCTCGCTGGCCAAGCAGATCATCGCCAGCCGCAGGCTCGAGCGCGAGCCGCAGAAATACGGGCTGGGCATCAAGGAAGTCTGGGAGATCCCGGTCGAACAGCACCAGCCGGGCAGGGTGGATCACTATCTCGGCTTTCCGCTCGACAATGCGACGGCCGGGGGCGGCTTCGTCTACCACGCCGAGGATCGCAAGCTCTATGTCGGCCTCGTCACCTATCTCGACTATGCCAATCCTACGCTGTCGCCGTTCGACGAGTTCCAGCGCTTCAAGACCCACAAGTCGGTGGCGCCGCTGCTCGACGGGGGCACACGTATCAGCTATGGGGCCCGAGCCGTCACGGCGGGCGGCTGGCAGTCCATCCCGACGCTCGCCTTCCCCGGCGGCGGCCTGATCGGCTGCGCTGCGGGGTTCATGAATGCCCCCCGACTCAAAGCCATCCACAACGCGATACTCTCCGGTATCGGCGCGGCTGACGCAGTGGCAGACGCGATCAGCCAGGGCCGGCAGCACGATGTGGTCGAGGACCTCGGTCATCGCGTCATGGCGACGGGGATCGCCCGGGAACTGCAAGGGGTGCGCAACGTCAAGCCGCTGTGGACGCGGCTGGGCACGGTGCTCGGAGCCCTGGCGGGGGGAATGGAAATGTGGAGCTCGGCGGTTTTGCGGCGCTCGCTGCTCGGCACGCTGCATCACGGGCAGCCGGACTATCAATCTCTCGCGCGCCGGGGCACCCTGCCGCCGCGAACCTATGCCAGGCCCGACGGCAAGCTCACCTTTGACCGCGCCTCATCCGTCTACCTCGCCAATCTGGCCCATGATGAGGATCAGCCGGTGCATCTTCGGCTGGCCGATCCATCGGTACCCGTGCAGGAAAACCTGCCGAAATATGGCGAACCGGCGCCGCTCTATTGTCCTGCGGGCGTCTACGAGGTGGCCGAAGAGGGAGGGGCGCCGGTCTTCCGCATCCATGCCGCCAACTGCGTGCATTGCAAGACCTGCGACATCAAGGACCCGGCCCAGAACATCACCTGGGTTCCGCCTGAAGGGGGCAGCGGCCCCAATTACAGCGGGATGTGAATTTGTACCGCATCACGGTATGTGGCGCGCCCTTGCGGCGCAGTCCCAAAACGGACAATCTTCGCCGCCACAACCGGCTCAATGGGCCAAGGGAGTAACCAGCCTCGTGACATCGCTTCTGACTCGCATCGCCCGGCCGGCGCTGATTGCCGCGCTCCTCTCGGCAACCGCCGTTCATGCGACGAACTCTGCCGAAGCCACACAGACGGCGCAAGCCGAACCGCTGGCGGTGTTCGACCTGCTGCCGATCTTCCGGACCAGTGTAACCGGCGCCTACATGGCTGGACAGCAGGCCCTGCAGGACCTACGCACCGAAGAAGCCGCCCGCTACTTCTCCCAGGCTGCCAAGGCCGAGTGGGACAATCCGGTGCTGGTCGAGCGTGCGTTCATCGCCTACGCCACAGATGGACAGATCGGACAGGCAGCCTCGACCGCCAAGCACCTTCTCGACCTCGATCCCAGCAATCAGCTCGCTGAACTCGTTGTGGCCACCGAGGCGCTCAAGGAGCGCCGTTATGGCCCGGCTGAGAAGATGCTCGCCGCGATCGGGCAGGAGAGCTTTACCGGCATCACGGCTGGCATCCTGAGGGCATGGGCGCTCGTCGGCGATAATCGCGAGCAGGAGGCCGAGGCCTTGATGGAGGAACTCGGCGAGACAGGGCTCGAGGACTTCCTGGTGTTTCACCGTGCCCTGATGGCGGAGGCCTCTGGCGATACCGAGACCGCGATCGAACTGGCCGGGCGCGCCTTTGACGCCGAACCCTACGTCGCCCGCATCGTCGAGGTCTATGCCCGCCTGCTGGGAAATGCCGGGCGCTTCGAGGAGGCGCTCGACGTGATCGCCGAATTCGAGAACCAGGGGATCACTCACCCCGTGGTTACCATCGTCAAGGATCAGCTTGCTGCCGGACAGCGACCGGATGTCTTCACCGCCAATGTGCAGGTCGGCGCGGCCGAGATGTTCCATGGCATCGGCGTTGCGCTGGCGCGCGACGGCAGCCTTGATCTGTCGCTCGTTTTCCTGCGCCTGGGCCTTTATCTCGACCCATCTGCCGACGTGGTGGCATTGGCGCTGGGACAACTGCTCGATGCGGCGGGCCAGCACGAGGCCGCCAACACCATTTATGATGCGGTGCCCGTCAACTCGCCGATGAAGCCGACCGCCGTCGTCCGCATTGCGCAAAACCTGGATACCGGCGGAGACCGCGAGGAAGCGCTGCGCCGGTTGCGGAACATCGTCACCAGCAACCCGCAGGACCTGGACGCCGTCTCGGTACTGGGTGACCTGCTGCGCTACGACGAGCAGTATATCGAAGCGGCCGAAGCCTATACCAAGGCTATCGACCTGACAGGCGGCGACAGCCTGGCCGATTGGCGCTTCTATTACGTACGCGGCATTGCCTACGAGCGGGCCAAGGAATGGCCGAAAGCCGAGGCCGACTTCCTCAAGGCGCTGGAGCTCAACCCCGATCAGCCCGCTGTGCTGAACTATCTCGGCTATAGCTGGATCGATCAGGACATGAATCTTGAGCCGGCTCTCGAAATGATCGAAAAGGCCGTGGCAGCGCAGCCCCAGGATGGCTATATCGTCGATTCGCTTGGTTGGGCTTTCTACAAGCTTGGCCGCATCGATGAAGCGGTCGAAACGCTGGAGCAGGCGGTGCTGCTGCGGCCTAACGACGCCGAAATCAACGATCATCTGGGCGACGCCTACTGGCGTGCCGGGCGCAAGCTGGAAGCCCGGTTCCAGTGGAAGGTTGCCGCCTCGGTTGACGATGTCGGCAACGTCAAGGAGCGTGTTGCTCCCAAACTGGCCGATGGATTGACCGAAGCCAACGCGACCCAATAGCGGGATGGGCGCACTACACGTCCAACTCGCACCGGCCAAGGTCAACCTTGCCCTGCATGTGACCCGTCGCCGCGAGGACGGTTACCATGACCTCGAAAGCCTGGTCGTGTTCGCCGATGTCGCCGACGAACTGCAAGCGACGCCTGCAGATGCCGACTCGCTGAGCGTGAGCGGCCCCTTTGCCCGTGGGTTGACCTTGGGGGAGGGCAACCTGGTGAGCCGCGCCGTCGCTGCCTTCCGGGCCCGCTGGCCCGATGCCGTTCCGGGCGGGCTGGCGCTGCACCTCGTCAAGAACCTGCCAGTTGCAGCGGGCATCGGCGGTGGCTCGGCCGACGCGGCGGCGGCGCTTCGGCTGATGAGCAGCCTCTCCGATCGGCCGATCCCGGTGGTCGAATTGGCGGACATGGCGGCCGGTCTGGGCGCCGATGTGCCTGCCTGCCTGGTCTCGACGCCCCTGATTGCTCGCGGGGTCGGCGAGGTCCTGGCGCCGCTGCCAGGCTTTCCGGACTGTTACATCGTGCTAGTCAATCCCATGGTACCGTTGGCAACAGCCGACGTGTTCCGCCGCCTGCGGGCGCACGACAACTACCCGCTGCCCGAACTGCCCTCGCCGCTGACCAGGCCAGCACAACTGGGGATCTGGCTGGCCGAGACCCGCAACGACCTCCAGCCGCCAGCGGTCAAGCTGGTGCCGATCATCGGCGATATCGTGGCTGACCTAGCCGAAACCCATGGTTGCATGCTGGCGCGGATGTCAGGGTCAGGCGCGACCGTGTTCGGGCTGTTCGGTTCGAGCGGACAGGCGCACCAGGCGGCGCAGGTTATGCGGGCTGCCAATCCCGACTACTGGGTGGCGGCGGCGCCCCTGCTGGTGCCGTAGTACCGGCCGGCTCAGTGCGCTCGGGCGACGCTGAACTCGACGACCTCGGCAAGCAGGTTGCGCATGTCGGACGCGGGCAGGACGTCCAGCGCCTGCTGTGCCGCACGGGCATGATCGCGAGCCTGCTCGAGCGTCCGAGCCAGCGTATTGTAGCGATTCATGATCGCCACGACCCCACGCACCTGCTCGGCAGTAGCATCGGCATCGCCAAGCACGGCAGCAATGGTCTCGCGCTCCGCCGCGGTGCCTTCTGCCAGAGCGAGGATAACCGGCAGGGTCATCTTGCCCTCGCGCAGGTCGTCGCCGGTATTCTTGCCCAAGGCACTGGATTGCCCGCCATAGTCGAGCGCGTCATCCACCAGCTGGAACGCATTGCCCAGTTCCAGGCCATAGCGCGCCAGCGCCTCCCGGCCCGTTTCGTCAGCGCCGCCCGACATGGCTCCAACCGCGCACGCCGCTTCGAAAAGTACGGCAGTCTTGGCGCGAATGACTTCGGCATATTCGGCCGGAGTGGTCGTGAGATCACCGGTCTTGGCCAGTTGGAACACCTCGCCTTCCGCCATGACGGCCGAGGCCGCCGACAGCACGCCCAGCGCGGCGATGTCGCCGGTTTCCACCATCATCATGAAGGCTTGCCCGAGCAGGAAGTCGCCCACCAGGATCGACGCCTTGTTGCCCCAGACCATGCGGGCGGCCGGCTTGCCCCGGCGCATGTCGCTTTCGTCGACAACGTCGTCGTGCAACAGAGTGGCGTTGTGCATGAATTCCACGGCCGCCGCGAAATTGATGGCACTACCCGTGCCGCCGCCGAACAGCTGGGCGGCCGCCACGGTCAACATCGGACGCAGGCGCTTGCCGCCACTCTCGATGAGGTAGCGTGCCAGTTCCGGCACCATCTCGACATGGGATTCCGCGCGGCTCAGAATGAGCGCGTTGACCTTGGCCATATCGACAGCGGTCGCTTCGAGCAACCGGTCGACCGGACTGGCCGAAGGCGCTTCTCTCATCTGCGTCATTACGGACACTGCTATTCCGTCCTCGTTCGCCGTCTGGGGCAAATCTGGTTGAGCCTGCGGCACAAGGCCATGTATGGTCGCGCCGAACCGGCCTTCGGGGTGCGATGTCCCTAGACCAGCCAAAAGCCTTTGTAAAACACCAATCGGTAACACGCGATGCCTTTTTGGGCGGCAGGCTCACTCTGTCGCAGCCCAGGAGCGGTTTTCGCGCCGGGCTCGACAGCGTGTTGCTCGGCGCGGCCGTTGGGGAGCGGTGCCACACAATCCTCGACATGGGCTGCGGCGTGGGCACTGCCGCCTTCACCGCCATGGTCCACAATGATGGTCTTGCCGCCACCATGGTCGAGAAGAACACCGAGATCATCGCGCTGGCGCAGGACAACGCCACGGCCAACGGGCTGGCGGACCGTACCCGCATCATTGCCGCGGACGTGGCCGCCCCCGGTGCAGAGCGTCAGGCCGCCGGGATTGCGGACAACAGTTTCGACTGCGTGATCGCCAACCCACCCTTTTTCGCCGACGGCGGCGGTACACCGGCTGCCGATCCGGGCCGGGCCGGTGCGCGGCACATGGACGTGGGGGCGCTCGATCTCTGGATCAAGTCGGCCGCCGGTGCTGCAGCGCCCGGCGGCGAAACGATCTTCATCTATCCCGCGCAAAGCCTGTCGCCGCTGCTCTCCGGCTTCCTGCGGCGCTTTGGATCCGTCACCGTGCTACCGCTCTGTCCCCGTCCGGGCGAGCCGGCCAGCCGCGTGCTGGTGCGCGGCATAAAGGGGTCGCGCGCGCCAATGACCCTGCTGGCCAGCCGCGCCCTGCACGAGGGGGAAGGCCGGGATTTCACCTCGGAGTTCGATGCAATCTTTCGTGGGATGGCGCGGCTTGTCTGGTAATTGCGGCCGACCACCCCTAAATCTTGCCGCCAAGCAACAAGGATGAAGCATGGCCGAACCGACCACGCCAAAGCGCAACTGGCTGCAGCGACTGACCGGACGCGGCAGGACCGTCATTCCGGTGGTGCGCCTGCACGGCGTCATCGCCGCCGAACAGCGCCAGGGGCGGCTCAACATCGCGAGCGTTGCGCCGCTGCTCATGCGAGCATTTGCAATCAAATCTGCACCCGCCGTGGCGGTTGTCGTCAACTCGCCCGGCGGCTCCCCGGTACAGAGCCGACTCATCGCCAAGCGCATCCGTGACCTGGCCGACGAGCACGACAAGCCAGTGCTGGTGTTCGTCGAAGACGCCGCCGCCTCGGGAGGCTATTTCATCGCGGTGGCCGGCGACGAGATCATCGTAGACCCTTCTTCCATCGTCGGCTCGATCGGCGTCATCATGGCCGGTTTCGGCTTTGTCGGTACATTGGAGAAGCTGGGCATCGAACGCCGGGTCCATACTGCAGGCAACAACAAGTCGACCCTCGACCCGTTCCTGCCCGAAAAGCCGAGCGACATCGAGCGCATCAAGCAGTTCGAGCTCGACATCCACAATGTGTTCATCGACGTGGTCAAGACGCGCCGCACCGGCAAGCTCAAGGCGTCTGACGACACCCTCTTCACCGGCGAGTGGTGGACCGGGCTGCGCGCGGTGGATCTCGGTCTTGCCGATGCGATAGGCGACATCCATGAGACTTTGCGCAACCGCTACGGACCGGATCTCCATCTCAAGGTGATCGAGCCGAAGCGGCCATGGTTCGGTATTCCGCGCCTCGGATTTGCTGCCGCCCTCACCGGGGAACTCTCGGCTTCCATTGAAGATCGGGCGATTTGGGCGAGGTTCGGCCTGTGACCGGCATGCTGCTGCGCGTTCTGCTCTTCGTCATCATCGGCGTCGCCATCTATCTCGGCGTGCGCAAGATCTGGCGCGACTGGACCGGCCAGTTCAAGGCCGAGGACGAGGAAGCAAAACGTCTCCGCCGCGAGCGCGACCTGCGCGAACGGGCCCAACCGGGCGTGATTGAACTCAAGCGCGATGAAGACGGCACTTACCGGCCGGGGGACGACGACAAACGGCGCTAGCGCCCGTTCGAGGTCAGTAGAATTCGGCGGCACCAGGACATCAGATTTTCGTCGTCTGCTGCATGCGACCAGGCGGCAGCAAGCCATCGCCTTGCCTTCGGATAGTCCTCCGCCAGTCCACGCGCGGCGAGCCAGGCCATGGCTTGCTGCCGGTCTTCGTCGCGAGCCGGCGGCGAAATTTCGGCGTCGAGGTAAGCGACTGCGCTCCAGGCCTCCATGCGCGGGTCACCGATGACGCTGCTGATGCCGAAGTCGAGCACGGCCGTGACCGCATCACCTTCTGCGAGCACATTCGGCGGAAAATAATCCAGATGGACAAGCTTCGCTGCAGGCGGCTCTGCCCATACCACGGAAGCTTCTCGCAGGACCGCGCTGCGCAGGTCCGCCGGGCAGCGGTGAACGTTCGCCATGACACGCGCCCGCGTGAAGTCTGACCAGCGCGCTACCCTGAGAGAGCGGTCTCCGATCAGCGGACCGATATAGGGCCGGCTTATTCGCGCCTGGCGAATTCTGATGGCGGTCTCGAGAAAATCGGCCAGCAGCTGGCTGCGGGCAACCCCGCTCAGGGCTTGCAGCAATTTCGAGACCGGCTCACCTGGAAGGCGCTCCTCGAGTACCACGATGCGGTCCTCGACGACCTCCACGCTCTCCACCACCGGCGTCCGGAAGCTCAGCGTGCCGGCAGAACCGGCGATCTCGCCCAGCAGGGCGGCGCGGGCGTCGGCATCGACGAGCCGGGCACCGGGCCGCATGATCCGCGCCACCCGCTGGCCCGGCAGGGCATAGACGCAAGCTTCGCCACCGGCGCCGAGGCAGGCGGCGTCGGCAGCGCCCAGCACGGACAGAATAGTCGCGTCGGACGGCGTGGAAGGTTTCATCCCCGTTCACTGTCTGCCAGCCATTCCGATGTCAACTGCCGCCGCTTGACCGGTCCGGCGCGCATCTCTAGGTTCCGCGCCACCAGCGAACGGACCCCCCGACATGACCAACCGCCCCGCGCATATGGACCCGAAGAATTCCTTTCAGGGCCTCATCCTGACGCTGCAGCAGTTCTGGGCGGAACAGGGCTGCGTCATCCTGCAGCCCTATGACATGCCGATGGGCGCGGGAACCTCGCACACCGCGACCGTGTTGCGCGCACTTGGCCCCAAGCCCTGGAATGCTGCCTATGCGCAGCCGTCGCGCCGGCCCAAGGATGGCCGCTATGGCGAGAACCCGAACCGCCTGCAGCACTATTACCAGTTCCAGGTGATCCTCAAGCCATCGCCGGACAACATTCAGGACCTCTACCTCAAGTCGCTCTATGCCATCGGCATCGATCCGGCGCTGCACGATCTGCGCTTCGTCGAGGACGACTGGGAAAACCCCACTCTGGGCGCCTGGGGGCTGGGCTGGGAAGTCTGGTGCGACGGCATGGAAGTCAGCCAGTTCACCTACTTCCAGCAGGTCGCCGGCTTCGAATGCAACCCGGTCTCGGGCGAACTGACCTATGGCCTTGAGCGCCTCGCCTGCTATCTGCAGAACGTCGACTCAATCATGGACCTGAACTTCAACGGCGGCTCCGGCGACGCCAGGGTCAGCTATGCGGAGGTGTTCCTGCAGAACGAACAGGAATCGAGCCGCTACAACTTCGAGGCGGCCGATACCGACATGCTGTTCCGGCACTTCGCCGATGCGGAGCAGGAATGCCGCGCCGTGCTGGCCAAGGGCTCAGTCGGCAACCGCCAGACCATGGCCATTCCCGCCTACGAGCAGGTGCTCAAGGCGGCGCACAATTTCAACCTGCTCGACGCTCGGGGCGTGATCTCGGTGACCGAGCGGCAGAGCTACATCCTGCGCATCCGCGAACTCGCAAAGAGCTGCGGCGAAGCGTGGCTGCAGACAACGGGCGGCGGCGCGGAATAACCTGTTTACCGCCATTGCGCGCCGCTCGACGCGGTGCCAATGTCCGCCTCCATTACAGTGCGCCTGGGGAGCTACGCACAATGTTCGGTTGGATTATTCTCGGCCTTGTCGTCCTGGCCGCCTTCTACGCCATCAACCTCTATAACGGGCTGGTCAAGAACCGGCAGATGGTGGAGGAGGGCTGGTCGGGCATCGACGTGCAGCTCAAGCGCCGCACCGATCTCATTCCAAACCTCATGGAGACCGTGAAGGGCTATATGGGTCATGAGCGCGAGACGCTCGAGGCGGTGACCAACGCCCGCGCGGCAGCGACCGCCGCCGCCAATGGCACGCCAGAGCAGCGCGCTGCGGCCGAAGGGCAGCTATCCTCGGCGCTCGGCCGGCTGATCGCCACCGCCGAGGCCTATCCGGACCTCAAGGCCAACACCACCTTCCTCGAATTCCAGGCGGCCCTGCAGACGGTGGAAGACGAAATCCAGATGTCGCGCCGCTACTATAACGGTGCCGTCCGGAACCTGAACGTGATGGTCGAATCGGTCCCGGCCAACTTCATCGCCGGCCCCTTCGGCTTCCACAAGGCGCAGTATTTCGAGCTGGACAACGAGGCTGACCGGGCCGTTCCGACGGTGAAGTTCAGCTAGAGGGGCGAATGTGGCGGGCAGCGAGCCTGTTCCCCACCCCCTCCCAGCCTTCCCCTCGAGGGGGAGGTGCCGTTCAGAGTTCTGGGCACCATCCAGCCACGCCCTCTAGCTCGCACCGCCCCCTCGACGGGGAGGCTGGGAAGGAGTGATGGGAGCCTCGATGCAGGGCAACTGGCTATGAAACGCACATTCGTAATTCTCCTTGGGGTTCTTGTCGGTCTGCTGCTTGGAGTGCCGGCGCAGGCGCGCGAGCAGATCTCGGCCTTCATCGCCGATGTCACCCTTCGCACCGATGGCTCGGTCCGGGTCACCGAGACGATCGACGTCAACGCCGAAGGCATCGACATCCGGCGCGGCATCTATCGCGACATACCCATCGTGCAACTGTCCGATTCCGGCCAGAAGATCCGCTCCGATCTCGACGTCGAGTCCGTCACGCGAGACGGTTCGGCGGAACCGTTCCGCACCGAGCGGATGGGAAACTTCGTCCGCATCTGGATCGGTGATCCCGACGAGCTCATCTCCCGTGGCAGCCACCGCTACGCAATCACCTACACCATGGATCGCATGGCGCGCAGCTTCGATGACCACGATGAGCTGTATTGGAACGCGACCGGCAACTACTGGATCTTCCCCATCGTTCGCTCGCTGGCGCGGGTAACGCTGCCCGAAGGCGCGGTGATTTCCGACATGGTTGCCTATAGCGGGGCGGCCGGCTCGACCGAGCAGGGCGTGACCATCACCCGCAACAGCGACAACACGGCCACCTTCCGCACCAATAACCAGCTCGGCCCGGGCGAGGGCATGACCTTCGCCGTCAGTTTCCAGAAGGGTATCCTGGTCCCGCCCAGTGGCCTGGACGCACTGCTGCTGTGGCTCTCGGACATGCGGGAGATCCTGCTGCCCATTCTGGGCGTGATCCTGGTTCTGGCCTACAATCTGGTTGCCTGGAACAGGGTGGGCCGCGACCCGCCCAAGGGAACCATCATCCCGCTGTTCCACCCGCCCAAGGACTTCTCGCCGGCGCTCACCCACTATGTGCACCGCTGGGGTTTCCAGGGCTGGACCGCCTTCACTGCCGCTCTCTTCTCGCTGGGGGTCAAGGGTCTCGTCACGATCGACAATTCCGCAAAGGATCTGTCGGTTGCCGTCACCGAAAAGACACCGGAAGCGCCGCTGCCGCCGGGCGAGCGAAAGCTGCTGTCTTACCTGCGGTCGCGCGGCACCGTGACGGTCGACAAATCCACGGGCGTCGAATTGAGCAAGGAGCTGACCGAGTTCCACGCCGCGATCGAACGCGAGAACCGCAGCGTGTGGTTCAACCACAACTACGGCTACGCGATCATGGGGTTCATCCTGGCGATCGGGGTGCTTGCTGCCATGGTCTGGTTCGACGCCCTTGAGCCGGTCTGGCTGGTGATCGGTGTCGCCGTGGGTATCGTCCTCGGCGTTTCCGGTACGGTCGCCAATGCGATGTGGAAAGGCGGCGGCTTCCGCCGTTTCTTCATCCTGCTCTGGTTCGGCGTGATCGGGTTCAACTTGGTCGGCGGGGGTCTTGAACTCTTCACCAGCCTCACCATCAACACCGCCGCAATCGCTGCGTCCTCGATCGTTCTGCTGACGGTGATTTTTGCCGTGCTCATGCGCGCCCCCACCATCCAGGGCCGCAAGGTCATGGACCAGATCGAGGGCTTCAAGCTCTACCTCGAGACGGCCGAGAAGGAGCGTCTCAACATCGTTGGCGAGCCGCCGATGACTGTGGAGCGGTTCGAGCGCATCCTGCCCTATGCCATTGCGCTGGGCGTGGAGAAGCCCTGGTCCGAACACTTCGAGGGGGAACTGGCGCGCAACGCGGTCAGCAATGTCGACAGCAACAATGTCTATCGGCCGCGCTGGTATTCTGGCCGCTCGTCCTTTTCGTCCGGCAACATCTCGAGGTCCATCAGCGCCGCAGCAGCAGGCATGACAGCGGCCATGGTCGCCGCCCAGCCGGTGCAGGCCAGCTCGTCCGGGTTCAGCTCGGGCGGTGGCGGCGGAGGATTTTCGGGTGGCGGTGGTGGTGGCGGCGGCGGCGGCTGGTAGGGCTAGAGGTCCTTGGGCAGATCGTCGACCACCTGCAGCCAGTCGACCCGCTCGTTCCAGTAGGAGTGGCCATCGACGACGATGCCCGCGGCATCCTCGAGACTGGCGAGATAGAGGTCGATCTCCTCCGGCCGCTCATCCGACTGGTAGGACATCGGCGATCCGCAGCGGTTGCAGAAACCGCGACGGACCCCCGGCGAGGATGCGAAGAAGGTCAGGGTCTCGCCCCAGAGCTCGGCATCGGCGCGGCGAATCGTGAAGAACGAGCCCACTGGCGACGACGTCGCCCGCCGACAGCTCTCGCAGTGGCAATGCAGCGACTGGATCACGTCTCCGGCGACATGCAGCCGCACGGTTCCACAAAGGCAACGCCCGGTGACCTCGACCACATCATCCTCCCCCATGACCTGAAGGCCAATGATACCTCATATTTCTGCGCCTAGGCAGCGCCGTGATGCGGACGTTCCGAGTGGACATCCCTGGCCGCCCAAGCTAAGCAAAACGGCGCTTTCTAACCCCTTGGTATACCTCATGCCCGAACTGCTGCTCGAACTGTTTTCCGAGGAAATCCCCGCCCGCCTGCAGCGGCGCGCGGCCGATGATCTCAAGAAGGCCGTCACCAATGCACTGGTCGATGCGGGTCTGGTCTATGAGGGCGCCAAGGCTTTCGTGACACCGCGCCGGCTGGCGCTGACGGTCAACGGACTGCCGGCCCGCTCGCCGGATACGCGCGAGGAAAAGAAGGGGCCCAAGGTCGGGGCGCCACAGCCCGCCATCGACGGTTTCCTGCGCTCGGCGGGCCTGGGCTCGATCGAGGAGGCCAAGGTCGAGAGCGATCCCAAAAAGGGCGACTTCTATGTCGCCCATATCAGCAGGCCCGGCGCCGACGCCATCTCGCTGCTTTCGACCATCCTGCCCAAAATCCTCGCTGATTTCCCATGGGCGAAATCCATGCGTTGGGGCAGCGGCAGTTTTACTTGGGTTCGTCCCCTGCGCGCCATTACCGCCACCTTCGGCGCCGAAAATGAAGAGCCGGTGGTGATCCCCTTCGCCTCCAACACGATCGGATCCGGCCAAACGACCTACGGACACCGCTTCCTGGCGCCGGAGCCGATCCGGGTCCGGCGTTTCGACGACTATGTCGAGGCGCTGGAGCGCGCCAAGGTTGTGCTCGACATCGATCGCCGCAAGGACATCATCCGCGGCGACGCCGAGCACCTGGCCTTTGCGCAGGGCCTGACGGTGATTGGCGACGAGGGCCTGCTCGAAGAAGTGGCGGGACTGGTCGAATGGCCGGTCGTCATGATGGGGGCGTTCGACCCCGCCTTCCTCGAACTGCCCGAGGAAGTCATCATCGCCACCATTCGCGCCAACCAGAAATGCTTCTGCCTGCGCGATGCCGACGGCAAGCTGGCGCCCAATTTCATCATCACCGCCAATACCGAAGCCAGCGACGGCGGCGCCGTTATCACCGCCGGCAATGAGCGCGTCATTCGCGCCCGCCTCTCCGACGCGATGTTCTTCTACAATGGCGACCTGGCGCTGCCGCTCGAGCATGGCCTGCCCAAGCTGGAGGAGACGGTGTTCCACGCCAAGCTGGGCAGCCAGTTCGCCCGTGTCGAGCGGCTGGTAAAGCTGGCCGCAGAAATCGCGCCGCAGCTTGGCGCCGACCCTGAACGCGCCAAGCGCGCCGCCATGCTGGCCAAGGCCGACCTCACCACCGGCATGGTCGGCGAGTTCCCCGAACTGCAGGGCCTCATGGGCCGCTACTACGCCGCAGCGCAGGGTGAACCGGCCGATATCGCCACCGCTGTGGAGATGCACTACAAGCCGCTCGGCCCCACCGATGCGGTTCCCACCGAGCCGACCTCGATCGCCGTGGCGCTGGCCGACAAGCTCGACCTGCTGACGGGCTTCTGGGCCATCGACGAAAAGCCCACCGGCTCGCGCGATCCCTTCGCCTTGCGCCGGGCGGCACTGGGGGTCATCCGCATCATTTCCGAGAATGGCCTGCGGCTGCCGCTGCAGGTCGAGCCCGATCTGCTCGCCTTCTTCCACGACCGCCTCAAGGTGTCGCTGCGCGACGCGGGCGCGCGGCACGATCTCATCGATGCCGTGATCGCGGCCGACAGCAATGACATCCTGCAGATCACCCAGCGTGCCGAGGCTTTGTCGGCGCTGCTCTCATCGGAAGACGGACAGAATCTGCTGGCCGGCTATCGGCGCGCCGCCAACATCGTCGCCGCCGAGGAGAAGAAGGACGGACGCGCCTATGACGGCCCGGTCGACCAGGATGCCCTGCAACTGTCCGAAGAGACGGCCCTGGCCTTCGCAGTCGATGCCGTGCATGCCGCAGTAAGCAACCATGTCGCCAAGGACGATTACCGGGGCGCCATGGCTGAACTGGCGACGCTTCGTGCGCCCGTGGACGCGTTTTTCACCACCGTGCTCGTCAACGACGCCAACCCGGCCGTCCGCATCAACCGCCTGAACCTGCTGGCGCGCCTGCGCGACACCATGCATCTGGTGGCGGATTTCTCGAAGGTCGCCGGGTAGGTGCGGTCGACCTTTCCCCGCAGGGGCGAGGCAAGATCAGACCGGCGGCATCAGTCGTTCGCCACGGGCCGGCTTGAACGGCGCCATGCCCTCGTTGGCCAACTGGTCGGCACGCTCGTTGAGTTCGTGCCCGGCATGGCCCTTGACCCACTTCCAGACGATGGTGTGCCGCTTGGTCGCCTCGTCGAGCGCCTGCCAGAGTTCGAGATTCTTGACCGGTTTCTTGTCGGCCGTCCTCCAGCCGTTGCGCTTCCAGCCGTGCATCCAGCTCTGCACGCCGTTCTTGACATATTGGCTGTCGGTATGAAGCTCGACCGTGCAGGGCCGCTTGAGGGCGTTGAGCGCCTCGATGGCGGCGGTCAGCTCCATCTTGTTGTTGGTCGTCAGCGCCTCCCCGCCCTTGAGCTCCCTGGTGTGGCCGCCATATTCGAGAATTGCGCCCCAGCCCCCCGGCCCAGGATTCCCTGAACAGGCGCCGTCGGTATGGATGGTCACTATCTCGCTCATGCCGCCAGCTGACCCTTGTGCATGATGTGAAACTGAGTGCGCTGTCCGTCCACCGTTGCCACATGGGTCCGCACCATGCCGATTTTTGTCAACACAGCCAGTGAAGGCGCATTGCGAACGTCAGCAAAGCCCAGGAAATACATCCACTCTGTCTCGCGGAATAGCCAGTCCCGCAGAGCGGTGGCGGCCTCGGTCGCGTAGCCGTTGCCGTGGAATTCGGGGAACAGGGCATAGCCGATTTCCGGCTCGCCCCGCTCCCCGTGCAGCCCGAAGCCGGCCCGTCCCACGAGCGCGCTGTCGCTCTTGCGCCGCACCCGCAGCTTGCCCATGCGCTGATTCGAAAAATTTTCTTGCCAAAGCTCTATCCGCGCCGCGCACTCCCCGCGGGTCCACGGTGACCCGTCACCCCTCAGATAGCGAGAGACGTCCGGATTGCCGTGCAGACGCACCAGATCGTCAAGCTGATCCATGCGCCAGCCCGACAGCACGAGGCGCTCGGTCTCGATCAGGTCCAGGTTGCTCATCGCGCCACGGCGGCCTCTATGGTGCGGAGCTCACGCGGGATGTTGAAGGCAATGTTCTCCTTGGCTGTGACGCGCGCCTCGACCTTGATGTCGTAGCGCTGCGCAAAGGCCTCGATCACCTCGTCCACCAGTTGCTCGGGGGCGGAAGCACCAGCCGATACGCCAAGGCTGCGAATGCCTTCGAAGCGCGACCAGTCAATTTCGGCAGCGCGGTCCACCAGCATGGATACCTTGCAGCCGGCCCGCTCGGCGACTTCCACCAGGCGCAGCGAGTTGGACGAGTTCGGCGAGCCAACCACGATCATCGCATCCACTTCGGGCGCGACCGCCTTGATGGCCTCCTGCCGATTGGTGGTGGCGTAGCAGATGTCTTCTTTATGGGGGCCGTTTATCGCCGGAAAACGCTGTTTCAGGGCAGCGACGATTTCGCGGGTATCATCCACCGACAGGGTCGTCTGGGTTACGAAGGCCAGGGTCTCGGGGTCTCGCGGCTCGAACACCATGGCGTCGGCTACGGTTTCCACCAGCGTGATGGCACCCGGCGGCAACTGTCCCATCGTCCCGACGACCTCCGGGTGCCCCTTGTGGCCGATCAGCACGATTTCGTGACCCTCGGCAAAATGACGCTGCGCCTCCACGTGTACCTTGCTCACCAGCGGGCAGGTGGCGTCGAGAAAGAACATGTTGCGGCTCCGGGCATCTGCCGGAACCGATTTGGGCACGCCATGGGCGGAGAAGACCACCGGCGCATCGGTCTCAGGTATTTCACTGAGTTCCTCGACGAACACCGCGCCCTTCTCGCGCAAGCCATCCACCACATACTTGTTGTGGACGATGGCGTGGCGCACATAAACGGGTGCCCCGTATTTCTCGAGGGCGAGTTCGACGATCTGAATAGCCCGGTCGACGCCGGCGCAGAAACCGCGCGGGGCGCAGAGCAGAATGTCTAGGTGTGGCCGCTTTTCCATATCAGATCAGATGCTTTCGTGGGTCCGGCAAGTCAAGTCTTGTTGCAGCGGCCTAGCCGCACAGGCATTATACATCGACTAATATGGCAGGGACTTAGCAGTGAGTTTGGCTCAGGAAATGTTCGCGATCGCCCCCGCCGTGGGCAAGGCGAACCTGTCCGCCAGCCAGCTCAAGCTGCTGTCCGGCAAGGCCCGCTGGATTTTTCGCGTGGGCGAGGCCGGTTTCCCCACGGTGCCGACCATCGTCCTGACGCGGGCTGCCTGGGAGGGGCTGCAGGCGGAGCGCGGGCGCAAGGAACACAAGCTGCGGACTCACTGGGTCGCCTCCCTGTTCAAGCTTGTGGGCAAGGATGCGCTGCCCCCGCCGCTGGTGGTGCGGACCTCTGCCGCAGCGCACAATGGCGGACTTATGCCCGCCAAGCTGGGTCTGGCCGCGCCGGCCAAGCCCGAGGACGCCGTCGATCCCGCCCGGCCGCTCGCCAAGGCGATCAAGGCGGCCTTCGACAGCTACGGCTTCGGCCAAGGCTGGACCGGCCGGTCCGACGAGGATCGCGGCAAGCAGATCGTCCTGGTTCAGGCCACAGCGGACGGCGATATCGAGCAGTTTCTCACCCGCAATATGACGACCGGAGCCATGGGGCCTTCGCCGGTCCAGGGCGCGGCACTGCCGCGGCTGCCCGATTCGATCGCCTCCCTCGTTGCTCTCCTCGATGCCAAGGCCGGCCGCCATCTTTGCTGCACGGTAGCCATCAACCGCGGGCAGGTGGTCTTCCTGTCGGCCCGGCCGTCGCAGGCCTCGGCCGCTGCCGACCTTGAGGCCGCTGTCGACCGCGTCAAGAGCGGGGTCTGGTCAGCGCATAACGCAGTGACGCGCGTCGATCCGGGCCGGCTCGCGCAGTTGCTGCATCCCCGGCTGAAATCCACCGAGGGCGCCGCACCCATCGCCATGGGTCTGGGTGTCTCGCCGGGAGCCGCCAGCGGCGCTGTCGTGTTCAACCCCGAGGACGCGGCCCGTATGCGGGCACGCGGCAAGCACTGCATCCTGGTGGTCAACGAGACCGGCCCGGCCGACATCGAGGGCATGAAGGCTGCAACCGGCATCCTGACAGCCCGCGGCGGCATGTCGAGCCATGCCGGGGTCATCGCCCGCATCACGGGCAAGCCCTGCGTCGCCGGCGTCCGCACGCTGTCCGTCGATGCAGCGGAAATGGTCTGCCGGATTGGTGATCGCGAGTTCCGCGCGGGCGACCGCCTGACGATCGATGGCAGTGACGGGCATGTCTATGTCGGCCAGTTGCCGCTGGCCCAGCCGCATATCGGCGGCGCCATCGGCACCTTGCTCGACTGGTCCGATGCCAGCCGGACGATCGCGGTGCGCACCAATGTGGAAACCGTCCAGTCGGCCAGGACGGCGCTGAGTTTTGGCGCCGAAGGCATCGGTCTGGCGCGCTCCGAACACATGTTCTTTTCGCCCGAGCGCATGGTGGCGCTGCGCCGCGTGATCCTCAGCGAGGACGAGGAGGACAGGAGCCGCGCCATCAACGGGTTGGTGGACTATCAGACAGGCGACTATTCGGCCCTGTTCTCGACAATGAACGGCTTGCCGGTCACCGTGCGCCTGTTCGACCCGCCGCTGCACGAATTCCTGCCGCGCAGCGAAGAGGAAATCGAGGAGACCGCCGCCTCGCTCGGCCTGGCCGTCCGGGCACTCCGCCTGCATCTGGACCGCATCGCCGAGATCAATCCGATGCTGGGCCATCGCGGCGTTAGGCTCGCGATCACCTATCCCGAGATGCTGCAGATGCAGATGCAGGCGGTGATGGCTGGCGTCCGCGCCGCCAGCGAAACGCAGAGCGAGCCGGTTGCGGTCGAGGTGATGGTGCCCTTCGTGTCCACGGCGACCGAAGTCGCCTGGGTGCGCGAGCGGGTGCAGGCCATCGCGGCCAATTCGGGGCTGCTGCGCACCGATCGGGTCAAGTTCTCCTTCGGCACCATGATCGAACTGCCGCGCGCCTGCCTGCGGGCGGGTGACATCGCCCAGATGGTCGATTTCTTTTCCTTCGGCACCAACGATCTCACCCAGACCACCTTCGGTATCTCCCGAGATGATGCCCCCACCTTCCTTGCCGCCTATCAGCGCAAGGGCGTGTATGAGCGGGATCCTTTCGTCAATATCGACGAAAAGGGCGTTGGCGAACTGATCGCCATCGCCATCGAGCGGGGCAGGGCTGCCAATCCTCAGCTCAAGATCGGCATCTGCGGCGAACATGCGGGCGATCCTGCCTCGCTGAAATTCTTCGCCGGATTGGGCGTCGACTATGTCAGTTGCTCACCCTATCGTGTGCCGGTGGCCCGGCTGACGCTGGCACAGGCATCTGCTTAAATACGTTAGCAACGATCCCTATATGCAAGGGGACCAAGGCCGGCGCATGCGGGCGGCGATGAATGGGGACAAGACAGACGTGAAATTATGGCCCGTTCTGGCGCTGCTGCCGCTCTTGAGTGTTACCACGCCCGTCGCCCTGGCCCAGCCGACGGGGGCCCGATGCACAACCATCGCCGTCGACGCCGAACGGCTCGCCTGCTTTGATGCCGCCTTTGCCGCCGATCCTGCCATGGCCAGCGCCCCGAGCGTCGTGATCGAGTCCCAGCAGCGCATTCCGGCCCGCCCTGATGGCCGAGCACCCGCGACGATCACAGTTTCGTGCGATGCGGATGTGCTGCAGGTTGCATTCGCCTTTGCCCGCAACACCATGTCGGCCCTCGGCAACGACGCGGGCCTGACCTGGCAGTTCGACCTGCAGGCGGCCCGGAGCCGCACCCTGCCGGTCAACGAGGAAAATACCGCGATTCTGCTCGACAACACCGCGGATTCCCTGGCTTTTATTCGCAGTTCGGCCGGAGCGACCAACCTGACTTTGCGCGTGACGCCGGTCAACTCGCGGTCGCTTACGGTGCGCTATCGCGTCGATGATTTCGTCGATCTGGTGGCGCCGGTGCGGGCGGCCTGCGGTGTCTAGCGCCTGCGACATCGCTCTTCCACACTTCTGCCCACTGCGCGCCTTGATTAACCCATTGCTGCGCCTCAAAGCCTGTTTACCCAGCGCTAACCCTAATCGGACAACATAACGAACGTCGGCATTTTAGTCACTTTCGCCGATCAGTAGTGTGTTGCGTAGCGTTGAGTAGCGATTGATGGTTTCTCCCCACCGGCCGGTGCGCTCGCACCCGGTTACAGCGGTTCGCCGAAATACCGTCACCCGGTTCCTGACCGTGGGAGTGTTCTGTGCCCTCGGCTATGTCGGGCTCACCAGCGGCGCATTCGATCCCGCCTCTGATCTCGCCCACGCTATGCCAGAGGCTGCTCTCGTCACCGCCAGCATTTCCTACTCGGGCGCCGATCCGGTTATAACCGGATCGGTAGGTCATCTGTTCGACAACGCCAGTTTCACTGGCCCCAACCGAGCTCAGAAAACCGACCGCATGCGGCCCCCTGTGGATGTGCTCGCTGTATCGCGCAGCTTCCAGGAAGTCCGCCTGCGCCTTGCGGCGCTGCGTTCCGGACCTGCCGACCCCACCGATCTGGGCCAGTCCCGGATTGCCGATGCCGCCATCGAGGCCACGGGGGATGTCGAGATCGGGCCCCGCATGTCGGTGGCATCGCTGGGGGCAAGCGCTGCCGATGCGCTTGATGCTATCGCCGGCATTGCCCCGACCTCAGCCATGCCCATGCCGGCCATGGCCTCCGAGCAACTCGCCTATGCCCGCGCAAACGCGCCGGTCACCGGCGGTTTTGCCGCCGGCCGGGCGGTAGAGGTCTCGGAAAAGGAACTGTGGTGCCTCGCCACTGCCATCTATTTCGAAGCGCGCGGGGAGACGTATCGCGGTCAGGTCGCCGTGGCGCAGGTCGTCCTCAATCGCGTACAGGACCACCGCTATCCCGACACGATCTGCGGCGTGGTGTTCCAGAACCAGAGCCGGCGCAATGCCTGCCAGTTCTCGTTTGCCTGCGACGGCATTCCTGAAACCATCAACGACCGCCGATCCTGGGCGCAGGCCGAGGACATTGCCGAGCGCTTCACCGCGGGCGAGCTCTACCTGACCGAAGTCTCCAACGCGACGCACTACCACGCGACCTATGTCAGGCCCGCCTGGGCGCCGCGCATGACCAAGCTGACCCAGGTCGGGCTGCATGTCTTCTACAAGTTCAAGAGCGGCTGGCTGTTCGGCTAGCGGCGGCTGAAGCTGCGATAGACAAAGGAGCCGGCGATACCCGTGCTGAAGGCCGACCAGCGTCCATTGGTCCAGTAGCGGAAAAAGTTCCGGCCGCGATCGGCGGCTTCGACGGCAATGCCCGGATATTGCACGTGTTTTGAGAACATTGCGTCGGTGGAATAGGTGCCAGTTGCCGTGGTGGTGATGGTGACGTAGCTGACTTTTCCGGCCTCCACCTTCTTGACCCGGGTGGTCGAAAGTGGATCGGTGGCAACCCAGTCGTCATGGTCGACGACATACTCACGGCCTTCGAACTTGACCAGGGCCGCGGTGTCGACGCCCTGCGGCGCCATCTCGTCGCCAAAGGCCTCGAAGACCATGCCGGGACCGATGGCAGCGAGGGCCGTAGCGCAGAATGCGCCCACGGTCATGCCCAGGAGCAGGTGGCGATCTGGCAGGTTCATGGCGGTCTGTCCCGTTATGAGGCGATTGGCGATATCGTCTTAACGGATCAGAAACCATAGTGGCCCCGCCGGGGCAAAGTTCATTGCCTGTTAGGGTTAATCTTCACAGTCTAAACCGCTATGGATTCAAAGGCCTCCTTGAAGCGGTCATGCGCTTCGCGGGTCGGCCAGGGGCGGATCAGCCGGTCGAAGGCATCGACATCGAAGGCGGGCAGGCTGGGGGCGCCGAAGAACTTTCGCGCCTCTGAATCCTCGAAGCCGGCGAGGTGGATGGCCTCGAAGAAGGCGGCCTCGCGATCGGCCTTCTTGACCTGCTTGCCCAGGGCGGCGGACATGCTGGCCGGCAGCGAGAACCGCAGGTAAATGGCTGAAAGCAAACGGTTTTCCACGTCCTTGTAGTTGCCGCCCATGGCCGCCTTGAACGGTGAGATGATGTCGCCCATGACATATTCGGGCGCATCGTGCAGCAGCGCCTGGGCCTGCGAAACCGCGTCGCAACCGGGGTTGTGGGCGCGGAACAGTTCGAGCACCAGCACCGAATGCTGGGCCACCGAAAACGGGTAATCCCCCTCGGTCTGCCCGTTCCAGCGGGCGACGCGGGCCAGGCCATGGGCGATGTCGGAGAGTTCGACATCCATCGGCGAGGGATCAAGAATATCAAGCCGGCGCCCTGACAACATGCGTTGCCAGGCGCGTGCACCTGCACGTGCCATTCGGTCCCCAAATGCTAACGGACTGTTACCGTTGAGAGTAGCATCTGGCCGCGATTCGCCAAATGCGGGGACCCCCGCGTGACGAATTACACGCGCATCATGCGACGGGCAGGGGTGATACTAGCTGGCTTCCTCGTCCGGAGCGGCTTCGCCGAAGGCGTAAGACGCCCATGGCGGCAGGGCCAGGCTCACCGGCTTGTCGGCGACGGTGACAGCGGCGGGATCGGTGATGCGATCGAGCCGCAGGATACCGACGGCGCGGCCATCCACCACCTGGCCGATGATACCAGCTTCACGGCTTCCGCTGATAACCGCGGTGCCGGCGGGGGCGTCGATGCCAGAGACGATAACTGGACGGCGCCGGGCGGTGCCGCGATGCTTCATGCGGCTGACCACCTCCTGCCCGACATAGCAGCCCTTGGCGAAGTCGATGCCCTCGAGCAGGTCGAGCCCGATGTCATGCGCAAAGGTTTCGTTGGCGGGAAAGTCATTGCCCTGCTGCGCGATGCCCTGGGCGATCCGCGCGGTCTGGTACGCATCGTCGTGCTGCACCCAGTCCGTCGTCCCTTCGACCGGGGCGATGATACGCCAGCCCAGCGCCACCGGACCCAGCCGGTCCCGATGCGCGATCCCGGCAGGATCCTCATCCGGTGAAAACCCGACGCGGTGGCTGTCCCGCAGGTCATCGATCACCGCCTGGGCGCGCAGGCGATACATCTTCATGCGCTTGAAGAAATCGTCCGCCACCGACTGGTGCACATCGACCCAGATCGCGCCGTCGGCAGCGCCGGCCAGGCCCTCGGCCAGGATCTTGCCCTGCGGCGACAGCAGGGCCCAGGCCGCCGCCACATCGCCGTCGCCGGCAGCAGGGATCGGGCCGGTGACGACATCGTCGAGGAGCTTATGGGCATCGGGACCCGAGAAGCGGAAGACGGCACGGTCGGCGCGCAGATGGATGGTCATGGGTCTTGCCTCGGAGTCTCTTGGCACCGGGGAGCTCTTGCCTCGCGGACGGCGCGTCCGCTAAACCGGCCCCAGGCTTTGCACGGGCGGGACAAGAGACATGGCGCAGTACGACACGATTTTCAAGAATGCGACCGTGGTCAACCAGGACGGGGAGGGGCTGGCCGATATCGCGGTGCGCGATGGTCGCATTGCCGCCCTGGGCAGCCTGGGCGATGGCGCCGCCGAAGTGGTCGACTGCAAGGGGCTGCACATCCTGCCCGGCGTCATCGATACTCAGGTGCATTTTCGTGAGCCCGGACTGACGCAAAAGGAAGACCTCGAATCCGGCTCGCTCTCGGCGGTGATGGGCGGGGTCACCGGCGTGTTCGAAATGCCCAATACCAACCCGCTGACCACGACGCGGGAGACCTTCGAGGCCAAGATTGCCGCCGGGACGGGCCGCATGCATTGCGACTTCGCCTTCTATATCGGCGGCACGCATGACAATGTTGGCGAACTGGCGGCGCTCGAAAAGCTGCCCGGCTGCGCCGGCATCAAGGTGTTCATGGGCTCCTCCACGGGCTCACTGCTGGTGCAGGACGATGCGGGCGTCGAGGCGATCCTGCGCGCCATCTCGCGCCGCGCCGCCTTCCATTCCGAAGACGAGTACATGCTCGAGGAACGCAAGCATCTGCGCGTGCCGGGCGATCCGTCGAGCCACCCGGTGTGGCGCTCGCCCGAAGTAGCGCTCAGTTGCACCCGCCGCCTTGTCGGCCTCGCCCGCAAGACGGGCAAGCGCATCCATGTGCTGCATATTTCGACCGCCGAGGAGATGGTCTATCTCGCCGGCCACAAGGACGTGGCCAGCGTCGAGGTGACCCCGCACCACCTGACGCTTGACGAGACTGCGTATACCCGGCTGGGCACCTATGCGCAGATGAACCCGCCGGTGCGCGACCGGGCGCATCGCGACGGCATCTGGCACGGGGTCGCCAACGGCGTCGCCGATATCCTGGGCTCCGACCACGCCCCCCATACGCGCGAGGAAAAGGACCGCCCCTATCCGCAAAGCCATTCCGGCATGACCGGCGTGCAGACGCTGGTGCCGATCATGCTCGACCACGTCAATGCCGGCTGCCTGAGCCTGCAGCGCTTCGTCGACATGACCAGCGCCGGCCCCAACCGCCTGTTCGGCATCGCCGGCAAGGGTCGGATTGCGGTGGGCTACGACGCCGACCTGACGATCGTCGACCTCAAGCGGCGCGAAACCATCACCAATGACTGGGTGAAATCGCGCGCCGGCTGGACGCCCTATGACGGCGTGAGCGTCACCGGCTGGCCGGTGGGCACGGTGGTGCGCGGCAAGCGGGTGATGTGGCAGGGGGACCTGGTGACGCCGTCGGTGGGACGGCCGATGCGGTTTCTGGAGGCGCTGGGGGGATAGGTTTCGCTGTGGTGGTCGGCGATGTCTGATTTGGGGGGGAGTGCAGACAAGCGGCTTTTGGTATGCTGGACTGAAAAGCAGACATTTCGCCTAGAAAATGCCGAAACACCCACGCTTGGGCCTTCCAGAAAATACAGTAAGGATGAGGAGTAGTGATTGCCTGAGGGAGGTGGCCCTGCAACGCAGGCAGGGATTTACTATCAGAACAGCGTAGCCGCACTGGCGCTCGCCGATCTGCTTGTTCTTGATAGACGCGTCGCGCGGGAGCACGTTGTAGAGGTTCGCGTTGAGGCACCAGACGAGGTCGATGACGTAGTAGTGCGCTTTGCCGACGCTCATCGGGAATTCCAGAACGTCAAGTTGAGTGTACAGCTTGGGAACAGCGCTTGGGCTGGCATATGGCAAAGTCTTGCGGCGCAGCAGCAAGGCTCTGATTTCAGCGCTGAGGACCAACTCACGCTGGTGGTAGCGGAACGAAACGCGACAAGCGAAGCGCTGCTCGGCCTATGCGAGCGTGCTAGTTCTTCGGTTGATATGGCTGAGTTGCGCCGTCGCCTCACTCAAGTCCAGTCGAGTGCCCTTGATAGCATAGTCACACTACTAGTGTCGGAGACTGAAGCGTTTGAGGTGCTGCGGCGAACCCGTGTTGTGCACCTTGCAGTCGAAGATATTGAACAGCACCTTGCTCGCCGTCGTCTATCAGGCACCCAATCGCCTCCGCCCGCTTTGCTGCCGTTGCTGCGCGATATGGCTGGCGGAGACGCGAGAAAGCGAGGTCTGTTCCATGCCGGGTCGCTTCGGCGACGGCTTAAGATCGAGCATGCCATATCGTTGGGTGAACCGATCGAATGGGGGCTCGCCGCGTATCGCACGATGATCCAACAACTTTCACGGATCGAGGTACCAGGGCTGGGAATTTCTGGGTCAGTGGATGAGTTATTTGTCTGGCCGCGCGCGCAGCTATATGACCGCGACCGTCAGTCTGGCTTCGAGGACGAAGCCCCAGACCTCACCAGCCGCCAAGAGGCTGCTACACTCGACCTGCGAGCGTTTCCTAATGAAGAACTGCACCGAGTGGTGGTGGTTGCCGGCCCAGGTTATGGCAAGTCCGCTCTCCTCACGGCACTAGCCAATGACTTGGCCAAGAGTCCGATCGTGCCCGTGCACGTGCCGCTAGCCTCTCTAGCGTCTGCCGATACCAGTATCATCTCCTTCCTCAATTCTAACATCAGTCAGGAAATGGACCTGAGCGCGGATTGGCAGGTCCTTGCCGAGCAAGGTCTGCTGGCATTGCTATTCGACGGGCTAGACGAGGTGCCCTCGGTTGCACGGCCGCCCCTGATGCAGCGCATCTCGACATTTTCTGCGCGCTACCCCCGCGCGTCATGGGTTCTCACCGTTCGCGATGCCGGGGTGGTAACGGGACTCCCTGAGGCTGCCGTTGTGGAACTGCTGTCATTAGGCGACGAAGATATTGAGCGCTTCGCTACGGCTATGCAGTCCTATCTCGGCGATATGCAAAGCTGGATCCTAGTCAACCGTCTTAATTTATACCCCGACCTCGATCGACTCTCGCGAATACCGCTGTTTCTGGTGATGCTCTTAGCGACCACTGATCTCGGATCGACCACTGCCTTACGACGTTCGGATCTCATCGAATCGTACCTCAAGACCTTGTTCTCCCCAGGTCACCACAAAACCGTGCCGGACCCCATCGATCGGTCTGAAGCACTGCGACAAATCGCGGAAATACTCGCATTCGAGCGCCTGGAGCGGCAAGAGATCGGCGCCACGGAGCGGGAGGTGCGTGATGTCGTTGCGCGCGTAGCGAACTCTGCCGATGAAATGGCGAAATTGTACGAGCAGCTTATCGCCAATGGCATTCTGAAGCGGCAAAGTGCGATACGGCTGCAATTTCCATACCCAATCGTGCAGGAGTATCTCGCGGCTTGTCATTTAGTCGATCAGTTTCCGGAAAGTCTCGAGCAGCGGATCGACGACGCGATCCAGCGTCCTTGGGCGCAGGTGATCCAATTCGCACTTGAGTTGCATCCTGCACCGGAGCCGATCATCCGCTCAATGCTCGTGCGTCCCGACGATGCCTTCTGCACGGGCCTGAGATTGGTCGGCCGCTGCATCGCTAACGGTGCTGCAGTCGGAGCGGATGTTAGGAACGAAGTCGGGGATCGCCTTGCGGGATTCTGGGTTCAGGCTCCAAGCAGGGCGCGGGAACGGGTCGGTCGCCTCCTAGCGGATGGCTTTACAGATCCGCCAACGCAAGCTTTGCGCGACGTTCTCCATCATCGCTGGCTGATTGAAGATGGTGCGGGAGACATCATCAGCAAGCTCGGCGAAGCTGAACTCACACTTGGGGTTCTATCCAGTCTTTTGGAGGAAGATCGGGATAGCTTCATGATCTGGCACAGCCTTAAACCGGCGCTTCGTGCAGCTGGAGATGCAGCGGCTCGTGTTATCATAGATGCAATGGACCCAGACTCCTGCGAAGCAGAAAAATTGGTGAAGATTTCACGTGCTTTTTCCAATTTCACCCCCCCGTCAGTATCGCGAGATCTCGCGCTCTCGGTTGCGCGTGATGATCGCCTGCCGTTGCAAGCGCGCATGCGTGCCTATGAGCTTGCGGGCCGCCCGCTCGAGGATGAGGGTGTCGAGATGGCATTGGCAGGTCTTCGCCACGACGACTGGGATGGTCACTATGCGGCGGCTAGCTTGGTCGGCATCCACGAGCATCCAGCCCGGTTTCTCGCCGAGCTAATCCAGGACGTGAACATTCCTCTCAAGCGACGCTGCGATCTTGCAGCTAGCGTGCTGGTAACTATTCCCGATGTAGCGTGCCGAGAGGAATTCTTCAGGCAGAACATCGGCGACCCCGCGCTCGACACTAACATATCGATCACTCTCCGTCTCTTTGCCGCGCGGCTTGGGAACCAGCAAATCTTCAAGGATCTGATTGAGGAGATCGAGGTACTCCCAATCGAACTCGCTGCAACAACGATTTCATTGTTCGGGCATTTCCCGGATCGCAGCCTTTCCGAACGGGCTGCCGAGTTGATGCGCCGCCGGGACATGCTTCCTGATGACATCGCGAGAGTCGCCAGTTCAGTGAACACGGGTATGCGTTATGTCTACGAGATGGACTTTGGCTTTGGCGGCGCCCTTCGGTCAGCCCCTCCGCATCCAGGCATCGGAGCTTGGCGCGATCTGCTGGAAGATTGGGCAGGACGTGCCGGCTTCTCACCGCTCGCCCGACTTTCAGTGCTGACGGCCACATCTGAGATTGGATCGGAAATCGTTGCGGCGGAGCTTGAGCAGGAGGTGTTGGCGATATCCAACCTAGATGATCAGGAGTGGAGAGCGGACGATGATTCCGAACATACCTTGAGCAGTGCCATCCGGCAGATACAAAAGCGTAAGCCGATCCTGCCCCTCGCCTTTATTGAGAGAATCCTGGGGTCGTCGCACTACAATATCGCTGCTCGGGGAATCGATGCTTTGCAGGCACAAGGTGACGAGGCCGCCCTTCGTCGGCTGATCGACCTTCATACCAATTTTGGGGACTGGCATCTGCGCGACCTGGCTGCGAATACCATCGAGCTAATGGCAGCACGGCAACAGGTCGCGGTGTTCAAAGACGAAGGACGCTATACGATGACTCACTACACTGCCGAAAACGGTCCACTTAGCTAACGACCGCTTTTAAGGATGTGTACTCGCTCCGGGAGCGTCCGCAAAGGGGTCGGGAGTTGCCGGTCCCGCCGACGAGTTCGCGGGACCGCTGCTGCTGGTCTCTCTTGATTTCGAGCCACCGCTAGAGGGTATGCCAGGCTGGTGCTATCCCCGTACCTTTACCAAGGGCAAAGCCGAGTCGGATGTTGAGCATGCCGAGCGGCTCAAGGAGGCGTGCAGCGTCCAGAGATCCGGTCTCTTCCACGGTGAAGCCGGAGGCGATGACGAGCTGCTGAACCGCGGCTATCGCGGCGCCATCGTTGCCCGCCAAGAAAACAGGCACCTTGGCAGTGTCGGTCGCGGGATGGTCGAAGAGTTCAGCAAAGATGGTGTTGTAAGCCTTGACCAGCCTGGCGGAGGGTGCCGCAGCCTGCAACTCTTCGGCGGCAGAGGTGGTGTGACCAATTGTAAGGCCGGAGAAGTCGGCCTTTAGAGGGTTGGTTATATCAACCACAACTTTGCCGCTGAGAGCAGGGTTTTTTGCGACTTCCAGCGCCGACGAGAAGGGCAGTGCAAGAACGACTATGTCCGAGCGGGCAATCGCAGCGTCGACGTCGAGGACCAGCACACCTCTCGGAAGCGTATCGGCGAAGGATCGAACAGCATCAAGATTGCGGCCGGCGAGCACAAGGTCGGTAGTATTGTTGGCGAGGCGTTTAGCCAGACCCCTGCCCATGTTGCCGAGGCCTATAATCGCAGTGGTAGTCATGTCTTTCTCCTGCTTGCTTTGGGGAGTACGATTTACCTTGGTCTTCGCTGCAGAGTGAATTGTGTGGATCGTCTATTCTGAATTGCGTATTGGTATCGAATGGCCGATCTTGAAGAGCTTCGGACTTTCACAATTGCAGCGCGGCTGGGCAGCTTCGCCCGGGCAGCACGACAGCTGAACCTCTCGCCGGCCATGGTTGGGCGGCGCATACAAGGCTTGGAAGAGCGCTACGGGATCAAGCTGATCGAGCGCACGACACGCAGCCAGCACCTGACCGAAAGAGGACGTGAGTTTCTGACGCGGGCCGAAGTGGTGTTGGATGCGGCGGAGGCGCTGGCAGACTGCAGCGAAGCTGACAACTATTCGGGACGTATCCGCCTGACTGCACCGACCATGATCGGCGTAACGCGGCTGCCGCCTGTCCTGGCGCGGTTCGGTGCCGATCATCCAGACGTGATTTTTGAGGTGAACCTCAGCAACCGCCGGGTGGATTTGGTGGGCGAAGGGTTCGACTTGGCCATTCGCGTCGGCGAGTTGCCCAGCTCTGGATTGATTACCCGGCGTATCGGTACCTACCGCTTTGCGTGCTGTGCCTCACCCGAGTTCATTCGCCGAAACGGAGAGCTTACGCATCCAGCCCAACTGGCGCAGGTCCGCTGCGTGCTGAACCTCAATCTGATGCCACGCGATCGCTGGCCCTTTATCGCAGCGGACGGCGAGGAAATCACAGTGACGGTCGGAGGCGGGGTGGAGATCGACTATGACGAGGCTCAGCGCATATTGGCACTCAGCGGTACGGGGATCGTCTATCTGCCGTTAGACCTGGTATCCGACGACCTTTCAGCCGGACGTCTCGTCTCGCTTTTTCCAGACTGGCGTATGCCCAGCATGCCCATCCACAGCGTCCAGCCGTCACGCGCACTTGTACCTCGGCGCATTCGTGCCTTTGTTGAGGCACTGGCTATCGAATTCCGTAGCAGCTAATTACCGTTCAAGAGGGGCTGCCATGCAGCTCTAGCGGGATGCCACGGCGGCTGCTGTCTATGCGGTTTGGACTTCGGCTCCGATTCTAACTGACGCCGCCCACTGAACTGTCCGCTCGTGGGTCTGTGCCAAGGCTGCTTGATGTCTGATTGGGCGTCGGTTACTGACCGCCAATTTCGCGGTGGATGGCGCGAATTGGCGGATAATCGGCATTGGCTCGCTGCGGCAGGCGTAGCTCAGCGAGCTCCTCAAGCGCGTACCGCGGCACCCTTCGGCGACATCTGCAGCCACAGGATCGCTGCGGCCGCCGCAGCCAGCCACGGCAAGAGCCAGACGTTCAGCGCCTGCCATCCGATGGTGTTCTGCAGCACACCGGCACTGAGCGATGCCGCCAGGCCGACAATGAAGATAGTGAGGTCGTTGGTGGCTTGCGCCTTGCCCTTCTCCGCGGTCGCGTAGGTGCGGGTCAGCAGGTTCGTGCCGCCGATATAGAGGAAGTTCCAGCCCACGCCGAGAAGGATTAGCGCGGCCGTGAAGTTGTAGAACCCGGTCCCTAAAAGCGCGAGCAGCACGTGGGCCGTGAGCAGGACGATGCCGGAAAGCATGATCCGCAGCACGCCGAACCGGGCGATCAGGGATCCGGTGAAGAAGGACGGCAGGAACATGCCCAGCACGTGAAGCTGGATGACGGTCGCGGTTGCGGCCAGGTCATGGTGGTGGTGCACCATTGCCAGGGGCGTGGCGGTCATGGCCAGGATCATGATGCCGTAGCCCGTGACCGCGCCGAAGAGGGCGACCATGTAGGTAGGCTGGCGCACGATATCGCCGAGGGGTCGGGCGGCCGCACGTTCATCGGCAGTGTCCACTGTCCTCGGAACGTCGACACCCAGCAGTACCCCGACCGCGATGGCCGATGTTGCCGAGAGGAGCAGGAAGGATGCGGTATACATCGGCTGCATCAGCTCGCCGCCCCAGCGTGCCAGCAGCGGACCGACAAGGGCTGCGACCACACCGCCGGCAAGCACGAGCGAAATGGCCCGGGGGCGGAACCGGTCGTCCGCCACCTCACCGGCGGCGAAGCGATAGAACTGCGCGAAGCCCTGGTAGCACCCGGCGAGGAAAGTGCCGGCGCAGAGCAGGACGATGGAGGAGGTCATCATTCCACCGGCAGCAAGCAGGCCGCCCAACGTTCCCAGGATTGCCCCGCTGACGAAGCCGATCCTGCGACCCACGCGCGACATCCACATCGAGGCCGGAACGGTCGATACCGCCGTGCCCAGGAACATGGCCGCGATGGGTGCCGTTGCCAATTCGGGCGATGGCGCCAGGATGCTGCCGGCCAGCCCGCCGATGGTCATGACCAGGACCGAGACGATCTGGAAAAGGGCTTGCGCCGTGGCGAGCAGGAAGACCTGGCGGTGCATTGGCTGCATTGCACATCCCTCGGGGCAATGATACATTCAAGCACTTCATTGAATGTATTGCAGGACAGTGAATGTCAAGCGATAGCCCCAAGCGGCTCATGTTTTCCTGTTTCGCCGAACTGGCGAGGGTGCTTGGCAATGGTCACCGCCTGGAATTGATCGAGTTGCTGGCTCAGGGCGCGCAGTCGGTGGAGGTCCTGTCGCGCCGTACCGGCCTGAGCTTCGCCAATGCGTCCCAGCACCTGCAGCAGCTTCGCAAGGCCGGATTGGTGGACGGCCGCCGCAGCGGCAAGAACATCATCTATCGCCTTGCGGACGGCCCCATCGTCGAGACCATGACGGCATTGCGGAAGCTGGCGGAGCATAACGTGGCTGCGGTACAGGAGGTCGTCACCACCTATTTCGACCAGTTGGACAGCCTTGATCCCGTCGGGCCCGACGAGTTGCTGGACAAGATGAAGAGCGGCCTGGTGACGCTGCTGGATGTTCGACCCGCGGACGAATTCAGGGCAGGGCACATACCCGGCGCACTGAACATCGAGCTGGAAAAGCTCGAGTCGCGGGTCGCAGAGCTGCCCATGGACAGGGACATCGTGGCCTACTGCCGCGGCGCATATTGCGTACTGTCCTTTGAGGCGGTGAAGTTGCTGCGGCATCGTGGATTCCGTGTGAACCGCTACAGTGAAGGTCTTCCCGAGTGGAGAGCCTCCGGGCGAGCAGTAGCGACCGCCTGATGCTCGGGCCTCACGCAGGCATGTGGCAGTCTTAGACCCGCGTAGGCGAAGTAGACCTTACCGTTTTGTGGATCGACGATCGTTACGCTGCCACCCCCTGCCATAGGCGCAGAACGAGCCGACCGACTGCAGAGATCGGTTGGCCTCATCATCTTTTCCTTCCGCAACGGAGATGTCCGCTACGTCCGGAATGGGGTCGACTGCCGCGTGGTCGGCTTATGACGCTAACTGCACATGGCCACTATGTCGCAGCCTTTGTCCGCCTGGCTGCGCAAAGAGAAACTGCGCCTTACCCGCTGATTAATTGTTTGTGTGGTATTTAATGAGCAGAAGCCCGATCTCGGGCACTGCGTCGGCCGAGGGGCAGACGCCTCATGCAGTTGACCCTGAGGGGTCCATCGAAGTCGCTCATTTGGGCCCAGGGTTGTTCCATGCTGAAGTTGAAGATCTCCACCCGCATCTACCTTCTGGTAGGGCTGTTTTTTGCCGCCATTGGCCTAACGGCACTGCTGAGTGTGCAAGAGGTCGCCCACACCCGGCACGAGATGCGCCAGCACGAACTGACATCGATCACCCAGGCGGCTATGGCGCTGGTGGCGGCGCAGCAGGCACAAGCGGCTTCGGGAGCCGTCAGTGAAGATGAAGCCAAGGCCAAGGCACTCCAGGCGCTGAGCGAGATCCGCTATCGCGGCAGCGAGTACATGTTTGTTCTCGATCTGTCGGGCCAGATGCTGATGCACCCGATCAAGCCCGAACTCAACAATACCAATCAACTTGCAATGGAAGATCCAAACGGCAAGCGGCTCTTCGTGGAAATGGTGGAGATCGCCAAAGCCAAGGGTTCCGGGTTCGTGGATTACCAGTGGCCCAAGGCAGGGCAGGACAATCCGGTCGACAAGCTCAGCTATGTTGAGCGCTACTCCCCGTGGGGCTGGGTGATCGGCACCGGCGTCTACATGGACGAAATTCACGCCGAAAACTCCGCTTCAGCCCTACAGGAATTGGGCATTGCCGGCGTGATCCTGCTCGTTATGGGCGCCGTTGCCGCGCTGATCGCGCGCAGCATCACCAGGCCGATCACCAGGGTCACCGAGACGATGGGCAAGATTGCCGCCTGCCAATTCCAGACCGAGGTCGAAGGCACGGAGCGCTCCGATGAGATCGGCGCTATGGCCCGAGCCGTCGAGGTGTTCCGCGACAATGGTCTGCGCATCGCCGAGATGACCGAGGCGGAAGCCGCCCGCATCATCAAGGACCAGGAAGCCCGTACCCAGACGATGGGGGAGCTTCAGGCAGCTTTCGGTGGGGTCGTCGATGCCGCCGTCGCCGGCGACTTCTCCCGTCGGGTTCCGGCCAGTTTCCCGGACAAGGAGCTCAACACGCTGGCCGAGGGCATCAACGAGCTCGTCGCGATGGTCGACAAGAGCATCTCGGAGACCGGCCATGTGCTGGGCGCCCTCGCCCGTACCGATCTCACCCAGCGCGTCAAGGGGGACTACCAGGGATCCCTGGCGCAGCTCAAGGCTGACACCAATGCCGTAGCCGACAACCTCACCTCGGTCGTCACCCAGTTGCGCAGCATCTCGCGGGCGCTGAAATCTGCCACCGGCGAGATCCTGGCAGGCGCCAACGACCTCTCCGAGCGGACGACCAAGCAGGCCGCCACGATCGAGGAAACCTCCGCGGCCATGGAGCAGCTGGCCAACACCGTCGGCGACAATGCACGCAAGGCTGGCGAAGCCGCCCGGGGCATCCAGTCTGCCGCCCAGCTGGCCGGCGAAGGCGGTGAGGTCATGGGCCAGGCGACGGTGGCGATGGAGCGCATCACCTCGTCATCCGCGAAGATCTCCAACATCATCGGCATGATTGACGACATCGCCTTCCAGACCAACCTCCTGGCGCTTAATGCCTCGGTTGAAGCCGCGCGCGCCGGCGAGGCCGGCAAGGGCTTTGCGGTCGTCGCCATCGAAGTGCGCCGTCTCGCCCAGTCGGCCGCCCAGGCGTCATCTGACGTCAAGCAACTGATCGAGCAGAGCGCGACCGAAGTCAGCGGCGGCAGCAAGCTGGTCGACAGCGCAGCCGGCAAGCTCGCGGCGATCCTTGAGGCCGTCCAGGAGAACAGCCGCCTGATGAAGGATATCTCCGCTGCCAGTGCCGAGCAGTCTTCGGCTATTGGGGAAGTCACCACTGCGGTGCGTCAGCTCGACGAGATGACCCAGCACAATGCCGCACTGGTGGAGGAGACCAATGCTGCGATCGAGCAGACCGAAGGCCAGGCCAGCGAGCTCGACCGGGTGATCGACGCCTTCCGGATCGATGAGGCGGCGCCGGTGCGCGCCGCGGCCTCTGCTTCCCGCGTCCAACCGGCCAAGGACCAGGGCGTGAAAGCCCTGCAATCCCGGGTCAGGTCGGCCGCCCAGGCCTATCTCAGCAATGGCAGTGCAGCCCTTAAGCAGGACGACTGGAGCGAGTTCTAAAAAGCCTTGTCTGCTATCCGGGCCAGCACCCCTGGTCCGGATGTCAGGCTTGGTTCGTCTGCCGAAATGTCTGAGATGGGGTGGTAGAGGACTGGCCGTTTGTGGCCTCTAGACGAGGAAAGCAGACCACGCCCCCTGTACTTCTAGGAACTGGTCGAACAGCACAATCCTCAATGGCGCGGTTTCCTGGCGACATCGCCAAGTGAAGTGCCCTCGGGTCAAGTCTGAGGGTGACGGGCGGTGGGTTGGGAGACGGTCTTTGCTCCGGTGAGTTTGGAATACCTCTGCGCTGGCCCCGGACGAGCGAAATACGGTCGCAAGCGGTTGTAACCATACCAGTGTTCCAGCCGGCAATGCGCCAGATCAAGCGCGCTTGTGTATGCTATCGCGGATGGCATCGACCGCAGCTTGCACCTTCTGCACGGCAGCAGCATCGAGCCCAACGGCGTTCTGGATGCAGGTCGATATCGTCTGTGATCTTTCCTTCAGATCCCACCCTTTTTTCGTCAGGTTCAGAAGTACCTGCCGCTCGTCGTCAGGATTGCGGGTGCGCGTTATCAAGCCCGACCCCTCCATGCGCTTGAGCAATGGCGTAAGGGTGCTTGAATCGAGAAAGAGCCCGTCGCCAAGTTCCTTGACCCGCTGCCCATCCCGGTTCCACAGCGCAACCATCACCAGGTACTGCGGATAGGTCAGGCCGATCTCCTCGAGCAATGGCCTATAGAGTGCGTTGAATGCGTGCCCTGCCGAGTAGATCGAAAAGCATAGCATCTCGCCGACGCCTCCGGCTTCTGCGCCGCGCTGTTGATCCTCATTCATCACACTGTCTCCTTTCGCACAAAGTTAAATCGTGCACGATCTTTTCGCAAGCGATTGACACCTCCGTGAACCATAGCTATATAGATCGTGCACAAATAAATAGTACACAAATTAAATGGAGATGCAGATGGCCTATTTCACCACCACCGACGGGACCCGACTCTTTTACAAGGATTGGGGTTCTGGCCAGCCGATCCTGTTCGCCCACGGCTGGCCCCTGTCCTCTGACGCCTGGGACCAGCAGATGCTGTTCTTCGGCCAGCAGGGCTTTCGGGTGATTGCCCATGACCGCCGCAGCAATGGCCGCTCCGACCAGACCTGGCACGGCAACAATATGGATCGATATGCGGATGATCTCGCCGGCCTGATCCAGGCCCTGGACCTTCGTGACCTGATCCTGGTCGGCCATTCGACCGGCGGCGGTGAGGTGTCCCACTATATCGGGCGTCACGGGACGGATCGTGTCGCCAAGGTGGTGTTGGTCGGCGCCGTGCCGCCTCTGATGCTGCAGACTGACGCCAATCCGGACGGCACGCCGCTCTCAGCCTTCGACGGCATTCGCGAAGCTACGGCCAAGAACCGGTCGCAGTTTTATTACGACCCCACCATTCCCTTTTACGGCTTCAATCGGGAAGGCGTCGCCACCAATGAGGGGCTGCGGGAGAACTTCCGCCGCATAGGACTGCAGGGTGGCATCAAAGGCCAATACGACACGATTCACGAGTTCTCCGAGGTGGATTACACCGCCGACCTGCAGCGAATCGACCGTCCGACCCTGATCATCCACGGCGATGACGACCAGATCGTTCCCATCAAGGCCTCTGCGCAGCTCTCGGCACAGATCGTCCCCAACGCCGTGCTGAAGATCTACGCCGGCGGCTCACACGGCTTGGCCGAGGTGGACGCGGATCGCTTCAATGCCGACGTGCTCCAATTCATCAACAGCTGACCCTGAGCCAGGCTCAGCCTGTCCATCAAGTCAGCCACTTTATTCGCACAAAGGAACACAAAATGTCCGACCTGAACCGCTCCGATGCCTCGCCAACTGCCAAGCCAACCATTGTCCTCGTCCACGGCGCCTTCGCGGACTCGTCCAGCTGGAATGGCGTCACGCCCATCCTGCAAGGCATGGGCTATCGGGTTATTGCGGCCGCCAACCCGCTGCGCAGCGTCTCAAGTGATGCCAGCTATGTCTCCGGACTTGTTGCAGCCATCGACGGGCCCGTGGTGCTGGTCGGGCATTCCTATGGCGGAGCTGTGATCTCAGCTGCAGCGAACGGACGTGCCAACGTCAAATCGCTGGTCTATGTGGCGGCCTTCGCTCCAGACCAGGGCGAGGCGGCGGCAGAGCTGGCCAGTAAGTTCCCTGGCGGCACACTCGGCGACGCTCTGGCTGCACCGGTGAGCCTCAAGGATGGTGGCGTTGACCTCTATATCGATCAGTCCAAGTTCCATGATCAGTTTGCCCACGACGTGTCGCCATCGCTGGCAGCTCTGATGGCTGCGGGACAGCGGCCCATCACCGAAGCGGCTTTGACCGAGGCGGCTGGAGAGCCCGCATGGAAGACCTTGCCCTCGTGGTTCATCTACGGCAGTGGTGACAAGAACATCCCTGCAGCAGGACTGGGCTTCATGGCCGAGCGCGCGGGGTCGAAGCGGACGGTCGTGGTGGAGGGCGCCTCCCACGTCGTAATGGTGTCCCAGCCTCACGCCGTTGCTGAGCTTATCGATCAGGCTGCGCAGTAGCGTTTGATCGCCAGAATTAGCACGGCGCTCAATGGGCGCCGTGTCCTGGCAAGCAGACGGTTCGGTCTGAAGGAAATCCTGGTGGTGGTGCCAACGGCCGAATTGGGGTCGCTTGCCACCGGCCAGACGTCTGCGCGCGGACAGCAGTCTTTATCGCGGCAATGCAGGAGGCCAGGCATGTTCGGGGAGAAGTTCAGCCAGGGTGCGTGAGTGATCGGTGCCGAGGACGACCTCGGCGTCGAGATTGCCGCCGTCGATCTGGCGCATGAATTCGCGGCAGACGCCGCAGGGCGGCAGCACGTGGATCTCGCCTGTCGCCTCGTTCCGCCATACGGCCACGACTTTTTGCAGGCGGTACTCTCCTGCCGTGATCATGGCCGCGATGGCGCTGCGTTCGGCGCAAAGACCCCAGCTGGCCGTGTCGACGCAGACGCCGTCGAAGAGACGGCCCTCTGCCGACATCACGACGGCGCCGACATCGCCATGCAGTCGGCCATCCGCGCTGCGGTGGGCATTGATGAGTTGGCCGGCACGATCGATGAGCGAGGCGTTGTCCATGGCCGATCATAGCATGTTGCCAGCCGAGGCCCAGAGGGTGCAGCCGGGGGCGCGGGTAATGGTCGACGAGAAATTCCGCCCCGTTCGCCATCGTCATCACGCCGTGCCGGTGCGAAGCGCGGCCAGGACCCCGCGTCCAGTGCCACGAGCTGTTCCGGGGAGGCACCCTGGCTGCCCGAGGCGGGGCGGCGTCGAGCGTGTCCTTGGAGCCCGACAGTAGTGCGGTGGGTGGGGCCTGAGGCCCTCGTCCGGATTCTACTCTGCAATCTCCTCCGCGGCACGCTCTTCAAGCAGGCGGAAGGTCAAGAGCTTTTCGCCGGCACGCTGCGCGATCCGGCCGTCGTCAGGCGCCGGGCTGGCGACCCATGCCGGAGGGCCCCATCGCAGCCAGAACCGCGTCCAGTGCGTCGAACTGGTCCGGATAGGCGCCCTGGCTGCCCGAGGCGATGGCGGCGTCGAGCGCGTCCTTGCTCGGATAGAGGTCGGACAGAACCAGCAGCGTCCTGCCATCCTCTTCTGTGAAGGTGACCGTGGTCACCGACCCCTCTTCGCCCTCCTCGTTGGTCCAGACGATCCGGGCGTTCGGTACCACCTCGAGATAGCGGCCGAAGAAGGCCATCGGCTGGTCCGATTGCGCGTGGCCGAAGACGAAGCGGTAGCTGCCGCCGGTGCGAACATCGGCTTCGCAGGAGAGGAAGGTGATGCCGAAGGATTTCGGCGCCCACCAGCGCATCAGCAGGTCCGGCCGGGTCCAGGCCTGAAAGACCAGGTGCACCGGGCCATCGAAGGAGCGGGTGATGACGAGTTCCCGCTCGGACTGCCGCTTTACCTCCGTGCGGTCCTTGGCGGGGGCCGGGTCAGTCACCATCGTCTTGTCCATCACTTTTCTCCTGCTGTTTCAAATCGGCAATGACCAGATCCAGCGCCTCGAACCGCGCCGCCCAGAGCTGGCGGTAGCGCTCGATCCACGCCAGTTCCTCCTCCAGCCGGCTGGCACCCAGCCGGCAGGTGCGCACGCGCCCGACCTTTTCCGTGCTGACGAGCCCCGCTCGCACCAGGACGTCGACATGCTTCTTCATGCCCGTCAGCGTCATGTCGAATGTGTCAGCCAGCACGCTGACCGAGGCGTCAGACCGTGCAAGCTGCTCCAGAACGCCGCGTCGGGTCGGGTCCGAGAGCGCGGCGAAGGTGGCATCGAAGCGGGTGGGTATATACTGAACCATATAGTTCATTATAGGGGATCGGTGACGGCATGCAAGAGCGCAGGTGGGAAGCGGACTGAGCACGCGAAGCGGGCGCTCCCGACCAAGAACGAGCGGAATGAAGGGTTACGGCGACGGTCTGAAGTAGAGGCCGCTGATCTTTCCGTCTGGCCCGATAAAGAAGCTCCATTCCATATGGGCATTGGTGAACTGGACCTCGTACACGTCCCAGCCCGCCTGGGAGACGCCCTTGAAGGAGATGTTATCGAGCTCACCAGCTGCCTTAAGCTCAGCTTCGACAAGATCGCGCTGTTGCCGGGCCAGTTCCGCCAAGGCAGGGGACATGCTGTCATAGTCCGGTTCGCCCCTCAGGTGCTCGGCCACGATGCGCTGGATCGTGGCTTGGCTATCGGGGAAGGGGATCTTCTCACGGATGCGTTTCGATAGCGCCTCTTCAGCCTCCCGGACGACCTGGGGATCGACGCGGACTGCCGGAGTTTCAGCACCGTTCTGGTGGTGGACGAGGCGTCTCACGACGCCATCGGAGTCGCGAACGAAGACAACCTGAACGGGCAGGACCTTCATGAAGAATTCGGTCTCGCTCTCGGCGAATATCTCTATGTCCTGTTGACCCACGACCCGCGTGAACAGCCGCCCCTCCTTGGCGGCTACGACGTAGAATGGTCCGTCCTCGAGCTGATATGAGCCCGCGTAGTCGGCATGAACGGAGACGTCGATCGGCACCTCGGTGCGCGGCCGGTTCTGCTCGTATCGCCGCCACGCAACGAAATCTTCGGTGGGTTCTGCCATGTTGCTCTCCTTGGCCAGGTTGGTGAGGTCGCTGATCGTCAGGGTGGATCCATTGGCGATCTTGCCCTGGAGGGTTTCGATCATTGCGAGACCGTGTTCGGCACGCCGGCGGACGCCCTGTAGCGCTTCGCGCTGAACAGCGAGCGTCCGGCCAAGATCGGCGGACTTGCCGTGCAGGAGGTCGGCAATGCGCGAGAGGGTGAGGCCCAGGTTCTTGAGGGCCAGAACTTCATTGATCTGCGCCATGTCATCGGCGCCGTAAAGACGCCAGTCCTTGGCCGTGCGTTTAGGACTGATCAGGCCGTGCTTTTCGTAAACCCGCAGCGTTCGCACGCTCAGGCCCATGCGGCGCGCGCATTCCGACGCTGCCAAGCGGATGTCTTCTGGGACGTCTTGAGCCATCTCGAACTCCTCGCATCTGGTTGTAAGGTATGACCCAAGGTTCGGCTCAACTGGAAATTTGACATCAGGGACAGGCCATCCGACCAGCACGGAACATCTGTGCTGCTGCCGCTGTTTCCCCCCGCGACAGCGTGAGGGGAACGATGGCACGGGCACTGACACTGGCGATACCGGCGGACAGACGGGTGCAACTCCTCGAGCGCCTGCAGGGGATCGATGGCGTTGTGGCCATTTCTGTTCAGGTCGGCGGCTCGTCGCGTCCGGATGGTGACATCATCGCCGTGCAGGCCACCAATCGGGCGGCGGAGCGCATCTTCGCGGTGATGCAGGAGATGAAGCTTTCGGCGGGCTCCTGCATCGCCATGAGCGAACTCACCGCCCTGGTGGCGCCCGACGAGCGGGGACCGGTGCAGAACGAGCGCAACGAATCGCCCTGGGAGGAGGTGGAGACACTGCTGCGCCGGGAGACCAACCTGTCGCTCAACTATCTGCTCCTGATGACGCTGTCCGGCGCCATCGCGGCCGTGGGCCTGCAACAGGACCAGTTGCATATCGTCGTCGGCGCCATGCTCGTCGCGCCGGGATTCGAGCCCCTGGTGCGGATGGTCTTCGGGCCGGTGACCGGGGTGTGGTCCGAGATGCGGAAGGGACTGGTCTCGACGCTGGCGGGCTATCTCATGCTGGCAATCGGCGCCGCCATCGGCTTCCTGCTCGCCATGGCGATGGCTGCGCCGCCATCGGAAGACGTCCTGGGCCAGCACTGGATCGGGTTCTGGTCGAGCTTTTCATGGGCCGGCGTACTCGTCGCCGTGCTGGCGGGGCTGGCCGGCTCTGCGGTCGTGACGTCGCGCGAAACCGTGTTCGCCACCGGGGTGATGGTGGCGCTCGCGCTCATTCCCAGCATGGCCATCTTCGGCCTCGGGCTGGCTGCGGGCGATTTCGACCTGGCCCTGCGGGGACTGGGGCGCTGGATGCTCGAAGCGGTGCTTGTCCTGCTCGCCGCGGGCGCGGGCATCGCGCTGAAGCAGGCGCTTCTCCACCGCCGCAGCACCATGCCGTAGGGGTGGACAGCAGCCTATTGCAGGATGCGGTCGAGGTTGTATTCGCCCGAGCGGATGCGGTCCGGCAGGAGGCTCACCAGCTCGGCGGTGGCGTCGTCGCCATGCATCTTGACGAAGGTGGCGAGGGCGGCAAAGAGCGAAGCGTGGGCCAGCGCGGCGCTCTGCACCCCGTCGTCCTCTGCCTCGTTCCACGCCTCGGCCAGGTATTCGAGCGCCACCTGGCGCTCGCCATTGTCGCGGTCTAGGACACTGTGCCCGGAGGCGGGCGTAAACATGGATTTGGTCGCGCTCATGGACTTGGGCGTAGCACGACAGGGTCCAGCCAGGCGCGCAGGAAGTAACCCGAAGGTTAACGGGCGGTAGTCGATTGTATCGAGCCCGCGGCCCGTGGGACTGCCGCCTGAAGCCTATTCGGCAAAGCGCGAATGGATGTCGCGCGCGATCTGCTGCGCCTCGACCAGCAGCCGCGTCATGGCCTCGCGGGCAACGGGCGTGCAGGCGCGGTGAAAGCGTGCATAGGCCTGGTAGCCGACATTGAAGGCTCCGGCGAGCCGCTGGCGGCGATCTTCGTCGGGCTCGTCGAGAGCGATGAGCTCGGCCATCTGATCGCGCCAGTCGTCCCCGCCGGCGAGGCACAGCGGCTGCAGGAAATAGAGGCTGCCCATGATCTCGGACAGCCGCTCCATCTGCCGCTGGTAGGGCGGATCGATCGCCATGGCCGGGACGCTGGTGGCGGCGAGGATCAGAGCGATGAGGGCAGAGCGTAGCAGGGTCAAGATGGCAGTCCGTGGCAAGCGCCCGATCCCTATCACTGTTGGCCCAGAACTGCGAAGGCCCTCGCAAGGACGTCATCCAGCCGGCTGGTGGTGCGAAGGGCGGGCAGGGCGGCCGGGTCCATCCATTTGTGATCGGCAACCTCGTCGGAGGCGCGGACCTGGCCGGTGAAATCGCCGGTGCAAAAGACCGCCAGCCGGAACGTGCCGTCGCGCCCCAGCGGCTGCACCAGCACGGGCCGCGGATTGCGGATGACGAGGCCCACCTCCTCGGCGATCTCGCGGATTGCGCATTGCTCGACGCTTTCGCCCGGCTCGATGCGGCCGCCCGGCAGAGTCCACAGATGCTGATAGGGAGCATAGGCCCGCTTGATCAGCAGCACCTTGCCACCCCGGATGACGGCGACGCTGGCGGCGTTGGGAACGGGATCGGTCACGGCGGGCTCATTTGCGATTCGGGCTGTCGCAGACTACCTGTTGTTGCTGAACCAGGAGACAACGAACATGTGCGGTCGCTACGCTTCGACGCTCCCCCCCGAGATGATGGCGGAGCTGTTCAAGCTGCTCAACGAACTGGACCTGGTGCCGCGCTACAATATCGCGCCCACCCAGCCCGTCGCCGCCATCTGGGAGGCGCATGGCCGGCGAGAGGCGCGTTTCGCGCGCTGGGGCCTGGTGCCCGGCTGGGTGAAGGACCCGCGCGAATTCCCGCTGCTGGTCAATGCCCGGGTCGAGACCATGGCGGAAAAGCCGGCCTTTCGCGATGCCGTGAAGCACGGCCGCTGCATCCTTCCCGCCAGCGGCTACTATGAGTGGCACACCAACCCGGACAAGACCAAGCAGCCCTACTACATCACCGTGGCAGACGGCCGTCCGATGGCGCTGGCCGGGCTCTATGCCAGCTGGATGGGTCCCAATGGCGAGGAAATCGACAGCGTGGCGACGATCACCGTGCCCGCCAATGCGCAACTGGCCGAGATTCACGACCGGATGCCGGCCATCCTCGAGGGTGAGGCGATCGACCGCTGGCTCGATGTGCGCGACGTGCGGGCCGGCGAGGCGGGGCAACTGGCGCTGCCGCTGCCTGATGGGGCGCTGAAGTTTCATCCGGTGTCGACCAGGGTCAATGCCGCGCGCGACGACGATCCGGGGCTGATCGAGCCGGTGACGGTGACGCGGCCAGAACCGCGGCCGAAGAAGGTCGCGGGTGGGGGGCAGCTGGATCTGTTCTGAGCGCTGGTGCGATGTTTCGGAGACCTCATGGTGAGCTTGTCGAACCAGGGGGTTGGGTACCCGGATAGTGCCACGACCTCGTCCTTCGACAGGCTCAGGATGAGGTCTGCTGCGTTGACGGGTGAGGTCTGCTGCGGTGGCGGATGGGCTGCTGGAGCTGCCCTGGAGCCCCTAGACCCCGATGCCGAAATAGCCCAAGGCATCGCCCATGGCGTCTTCCTCGTAGCCCAGATGCGACAGGAGCACGCGCTCGAGGGCCTGATAGACCTCGCGGGCTTCTTCGAAACGGGGCTGACTCGGCTCACTGGCCAATGCGTTGAGGGCGTCGATCAGGGCCAGCAGCAATTCATGTACCACTACATGCTCGGCCTGCAGCCGCTCGGCAATGGCCTTGAAGGCCGGGCCCTGCTCGGCCAGTGCCGGAAAGATGGCGTAGTCTTCGATCGAGTGATGGGTATGCACGACCTGGCAATATTGCCCGCACAGATTGCCGAAGCGGCGGAAGTTCGCGACCATCACCAGATTGTCGGTCTCCGCCGCGACCTCGGCCGGGGTGACGTTGCCGGCCCTGGCGCGCTCGATCAGCTTGCCCAGAGTGACCATGTTGGCGCGCAGGTGATCGTGGATCATCTTGAGGTGCAGGCCGGGCTGGCGCTGTTCCTCGGTCAGCCCCTCCAGCTTCGGCGCAGGGGGACGGGTGGCGTCGTCGAGAAAGGCGATATTGAGCAACATGCCCGCTAGATGGGGCCATGCTGCCCCTCGATCAAGCAGGCACATTGGGGTGACCGATGGAACCCCCACCCAACCTCCCCCTGAAAAGGGGGAGGAGTTCGTCCGGTGCTGGCCATGGATTTAGCCACCCGCGGGTTCTGGGGGTGATGGGCGTTCTTAGCCCAGCATCTTGCCCGGATTGAGGATGCCGTTGGGATCGAGCGCCGTCTTGATCGCCCGCATCATCTCGAGCGCCACCGGGTCCTTGACCTGTTTGAGCAGGTCCACCTTGAGCTGGCCGATGCCGTGTTCGGCCGAGACGGAGCCGCCGAGGCGCAGCACGATCTCGTAGATCGCCGCATGCAGCTTTTCGTCGGACGCCGCCATGAAGGCCTTGGCGTCGGCGCCGACGGGCTGGCTGAAATTGAAGTGAATATTGCCATCGCCCATATGGCCGAAGGGCACGGCGCGGATGCCTGGCACCAGCCGTTCGGCGACATCGGTGCCCTCGGCGATGAGTTGGGGAATGGCGGCGACGGGCACCGAGACGTCGTGCTTGATCGAGGCGCCTTCGCGGGACTGCACCTCGCTCATCTGCTCGCGGAACGCCCACATGCGGGTGCGGTCGGCCAGCGATTCGGCGAGCACGGCGTTCTCGATCAGACCATCGGCGAAGGCCGCCTCGATGGCCGACTGCAGGGCACCGGGCGCGTTGCCCGCCATGCGCGAGACTTCGATCAGCGCGTACCAGGGGGAGGGGCCGGCGCTCGGGTCGCGGTCCAGCAGGCCGTGGCGCAACTGCATCTCGAGGCCGATCGCCGGTATGATCTCGAAGGCGTTGAGGCGGCCGCCGGTGCGTTGGCGCAGTAGCTGAAACAGCGTCAGTGCCGCCTCGGGTCCGCTGATATTGACCAGCGCGGTTTCGTAGTCCTCAGGCTTGGGAAAGAGCTTGAGCGTGGCGGCGGTGATGATGCCCAAGGTGCCCTCGGCGCCCACCAGCAGGTCCTTGAGATCGTAGCCGGTATTGTCCTTCTTTAGGGCGTTGAGCCCGCGATAGAGCCGGCCATCGGCCAGCACCGCCTCGACGCCCATGGTGAGCTCGCGCGCATTGCCATAGGCCAGAACGTTAACGCCGCCGGCATTGGAGGAGAGCAGGCCGCCGATGCGGGCCGAGCCCTGCGACGCCAGCCAGAGCGGAAAGATCATGCCCTGCGCTTCGGCCGCGGTGTGAACATGCTCGAGAATGGCGCCGGCTTCCACGGTCATGGCGCCGGCGGCCGCGTCTACGCTGCGAATGCGGTCGAGTTTTGCCAGGCTGACGATGACTTCGTCACCACGCAACGGCACCTGGGCCCCGACCAGTCCGGTATTGCCGCCCTGCGCGATGATCCCCGTGCCGGTCTCGTTGGCCCAGCGCAGCACGGCCTGGACCTGCTCGATCGACTCCGGCATGACCACCGCAACGGCTTTCTGGTGGAAGCGCTTGCGGGGCTCGTTGAGATAGGCGCCCATGCGCTCGCCATCGCCGATAACGGCGCCGGGGCCGATCAGGGCGGTGAGCTGGGCGACGACGTCGGCGGCGGACAATGGCATGGCAGACCTATGGCGTTAGGCGATGGCGGCGAATGTCGTCTTTGGGGTGTGCCACAACCGGCGCGCGGACTCCAGCGCGGGAAGCTGCCTCCGCCCGCGGCTGCACCGCAGCATGGCAGGTTTCCGATTTGCCCGGTGGTGCGGCTCGCGGAATCGATTAGGTTGCAGGAGGCAGCGATGGTCACCGGCAGCAACCGACCGGCGACGCTGCGCCGGGGCGGGCGAATGGTCGCGCGCTTCTCACCAGCCTCGTAGGACGCGCCGGCTCAGCGGCGCGGGGATAGCATGACAGCCTTGGTCTGGCCGGAAATCTACTTCATCCGGCATGGTGAAACTCCGTGGAACGCCGAACGCCGCTATCAGGGGCGCAAGGACATCCCGCTCAACGACAAGGGACGCCGCCAGGCCAGCCAGAACGGCAAGGCGCTCGCCGCCCTGTTCGCGGCACGCGGGCTCGATCCGATGGCGTTCGAATGGCACGCCTCCCCGCTCGGCCGCACGCGCGAGACCATGGAGCGGGTGCGCGCAGGGTTTCCGATGCATCTGCCCGAGGTCAAGTTCGACGTCCGTCTGATGGAGATTTCCTTCGGCGTGCTTGAGGGCAGCCTGCACGAGGAACTGCCGGCCAACATGGCCTTGGCGCCCGGGCAGCGCGACGAGAGCTACTGGGACTTCCGCCCCGAGAACGGGGAGAACTATCGTGACGTGGAGGCGCGGCTGACCGAGTTCGCGGCGGTGCTCCAGGGACCGTCGGTCATCGTGGCGCATGGCGGGATAGCCCGCACGCTGCGCGTGCTGATCGAGCGGGCGCCGCTGGCCGAGGTCATCAACTGGCCGCCACCCCAGGACGTGATCATGCACTTCACGCCCGGCCGCATGGAACTGCTGGAGACCTGATCAGGCCGGGCTGCGCTTGTGCGCCGGCGGGGCGATCGACTCGAAGTTGCGCGCCAGCTCGCGCAGGGCCGACAGCATGTCCGGCCCAGCGGCGGCGCGGCCATGCCCGGTGACTACCAGGGCCGGGCGATGCTCGGCCAGCAGCCGAACCGAACCGGCCGCCTGGGGCCAGTTGGGAGTGAAATAGCGCGGCGGTCCGTGCATTTCGAGTGTCTGCGCGGCGACCTCATAGGCCGATTCCTGCCCCGTGGTGATGAAGGCGTCGCCCACCACCATGCTGCGGTCACCATTGCGCCAGAGCGAGATATGGCCGGGCGTGTGGCCGGGCGTATGCAGCCAGCGCCAGCCCGGGGCGAAAGGCACGCTGCCATCCTCGGGCAGAGGCTGCAGGCGCTCGGAGACGTCGACGGGGGAGCGGGGAAAGAATGGCGAGAGGCTGGGCATGATGCCGCCATCGGCGTTCGCATCCGGCGCGGGATATTCCGCCTGGCCGCAGAGATAGGGCATTTCGAGCGGATGGGCATAGACCGGCGCGTCCCAGGCGCCGCTGAGCTCCTCGAGCGCGCCGACATGGTCGAAGTGACCGTGGGTCTGCACGATTGCCGCGGGCCGGGCACCGGCACCAAAACGGGCCTCGGCGGCGTCGCCGATGCGATCGGCCCAGCCCAGCAGGCCGCAATCCACCAGCACCCAGCCGCGGTCGCCGGCGCCGCGCGGGCCGAGCAGGACCACATTGACCAGCATGATGCGCAGATAGGCGATGTCGGGCGCTACCTCGTGGCTGTCGCCGACGCTGTCGTCGGTAGGCGCCAGGGCGCTGTGCGGGAGCGGCAACTGGATGGTCATCGGCGTTCTCCTGGGCCGGTAATGCTCGAGGCCAGTTCCGGTTCGGTGCCGCAAGGCAGGTTAACGGCGGTGGCCCGGTCGGTGCCGATTGACCGCGGACGCCCTGCCTCCTAGAAAGCCCGCAACCACGGGGCCGCGCCATGTCGTTCAATACCTTCGGGCATCTCTTCCGCTTCACCACCTGGGGCGAAAGCCATGGGCCGGCGCTGGGCGTGGTGGTGGATGGTTGCCCGCCGGGATTGACCCTGATCCCGGAGATGATCCAGCGCGACCTTGATCGCCGCAAGCCGGGGCAGTCGAAATACACCACCCAGCGCCGCGAGGCCGATGAGGTGAAGATCCTGTCCGGCGTGTTCGAGGACGAGCGCAGCGACGGGCCGCGCACCACCGGCACCCCCATCTCGCTGCTGATCGAGAACACCGACCAGCGCTCCAAGGACTATGCGGAAATCCGCGACAAGTACCGGCCCGGCCACGCCGACTATACCTATGACCAGAAATACGGCATCCGCGACTATCGCGGCGGCGGTCGCACCTCGGCGCGCGAAACGGCGGCGCGCGTGGCGGCAGGCGCGGTGGCGCGGCAGGTGCTGGCAGGCGTCACCATCCGGGCGAGCCTGGTGCAGGTCGGGCCGCACCGGATCGACTATGCCAATTTCGACTGGGAGCAGGTGGGAGAGAACCCGTTCTTCTGCGCCGACGCCACGGCCGCAGCCTTGTGGGCCGACTACCTCGACACCATCCGCAAGGAAGGCAATTCGGTGGGCGCGGTGATCGAAGTGGTGGCCGAGGGCGTTCCAGCCGGCTGGGGCGCGCCGATCTATGGCAAGCTCAGCGCGGACCTCGCTTCTGCGATGATGAGCATCAACGCCGTCAAGGGCGTCGAGATCGGCGCCGGCTTCGAGGCGGCGAGCCTGACGGGTGTGCAGAACGCCGACCAGATGCGGGCCGGGGCAGATCGCCCGTACTTTCTCGACAACCATGCCGGCGGCATCCTGGGCGGGATTTCCAACGGCGACCCCATCGTCTGCCGCTTTGCGGTCAAGCCGACCTCCTCGATCCTGACACCGCGCCAGACAGTCACCACGACCAACCAGGATACCGACATCGTCACCAAGGGCCGGCACGACCCCTGCGTCGGTATCCGCGCCGTGCCGGTGGGCGAGGCGATGATGGCGCTGGTGCTGGCCGACCATGCGGTGCGCCATCGCGGGCAGACCGGTCGGGAAGGGGCCGTGGGCTTCGAGCGGAACTAAAGGGGCAAACGACCCCCTCCCACCCTCCCCCTGGCAGGGGGAGGAGCAGATCGGGGTTGTGGCAACATGGCGCCTGAAGCGCCGGGCAGTCCCTCCCCCTTCAGGGGGGTTAAGTGGGGGTGCTCTCGCCGCGCCCGAACACCAGCACCGTCTCTACATTGCCATCGCCACCGGCAATGGGGGAGGTGATGGCGTACCGATGCGCGAAACCATGCTCGGCCATGAAGGCGATCACCTCTGCAAGGGCGGTATCGATGGCCTGCTGGTCGGTGACGATGCCGCCCTTGCCGACGTTGCGGCGGCCGACCTCGAATTGCGGCTTGAACAGGATCACCGCATCGGCACCGGCCGAGCACAGCGACAGCGGCGCAGCCAGCACCTTGGTGACCGATACGAAGCTCACATCCGAGACCAGCAGGTCGATGGGCTCGGGGATCATCGTCGCGGTCAGGTCGCGGGCATTGACGCCTTCCATGCTGACGACACGATCGCTGCCTTTGAGCCGCCTGTGCAACTGGTCGTGACCCACATCGACGGCGTAGATGCGACTGGCGCCGCGCTCCATCAGTACCTGGATGAAGCCGCCGGTCGAGGCGCCGATATCCGCGCAGACCTTGCCACTGGCGTCGATCCCGCCGGCATCGAGGCCGGCAACCAGCTTGAGCGCCGCGCGGGACACGTAGTTGGCCGCCGAGTCGCTCAGCGCCACGACGTCGTCACGTCTCACCATCTGGTTTTGCTTGACGGCGGTGACGCCGTTGATGGTGACGGTGCCGCGCAAGATCGCGTCGCGGGCGCGGGCCCGGCTCGGCGCCAGCCCGCGTTGCTCGATCGCCAGGTCGAGGCGGATGCGCTCGTTCATCCCTCCACCAGGCGCCTGACCTTGGCAAGCGCGGTATCCTGCGCCTCCTGGTAGGCGACCGTGCCCTCGAAGGCGCCATCGGCGCCGATGAGGAAGGTCGATGCGGTGTGATCGACCAGGTAGTAGGGATCGTCCTCGGCAAAGCCGGAGGCCCGTTCGCCCAGCACGCCGAAAGCGGCCTTGACCGCCGTGGTCTGGTCCTCGTCGCCAACCAGGCCGATGATGGAGGGGTCGAAGCCCTCGACATAGCCCTTGACCGCCTCAAGCGTATCGCGCGCCGGATCGACGGTGACGAAGATGATGCGCAGCTCCTCCGGGGTCAGGCCAAGCTGCTCGCGCCAGGCCGTGGCTTCCGCCAGCGTGGTCGGGCAGACATCGGGGCAAAAGGTGTAGCCGAAAAACAGGAGGCTCGGCGTGCCCCGCAGGCTGTCCTGGGTGAAGACCTCGCCCTGGGTCGAGGCCAGCTCGAAGGGTTGCCCGGTGAGCCCAAGCGGGCGCGCGGGGGGGCGGAAAAAGAACAGCCCCGTGGCGCCGATGGCCACCACGGCGACGAGGGCCCAAAGGACGATGCGGAAGTTGCGGAGTGATTTGGTGGTCATAGCGGCCCCGGTGCCACGACCTCGCGGTTCGACAGGCTCACCATGAGGTCTATTCAGGCATCAATGGTCTCGCGAACCTCATGGTGAGCCTGTCGAACCATGAGGCCGTCGAACTTTACGCGTCCAGGGGCTCGATGCCAGTGGGCTTTCCGTCGCGGCTGAGGGTGATCTTTTCAATGCGTGCCTCGGCGGCCCGCAGCAGCTGTTCGCAATGCGCCTTGAGGGCTTCGCCGCGCTCGTAGATGGCGATCGATTCGGCCAGGGGGGCGCGGCCGGACTCGAGCTTGCCGACGATCTCCTCGAGCTGGGCGAGCGCCGCCTCGAAGCTCAGTGTCTTGACGTCGTCGTTGCTGGTCTCGGCCATGATGTGATCCTAGTCTTGCAGGCGCCCGGTGGCGCCGTCCATCAGCATGGCGACATGGTGCGAAACACCCCCGGCCAGGCCCTGGAGGTCATAGCCACCTTCGAGCAGCGACACAATGCGGTTGCCGCAGGTCCGCCCGGCCACGTCCATCAACTTCCCCGTGACCCAGCCGAAATCGCCCGGCCGCCAGTTGAGCTGGGCCAGTGGGTCGCGCTCATGCGCATCGAAACCGGCGGAAATGAGCAGGAGATCGGGCGCGAAATCGATCAGCGCGGGGATGATGCGGCTTTCGTAGGCTTCGCGCATGGCCTCGCCATCGCTTTGCGGCTGGAGCGGCGTGTTGTGGATATTGCCGACGCCGGTCTCGCTGGCCTTGCCCGTGCCCGGATAGAGCGGCATCTGGTGGCTCGAGGCATAAAAGACGCTCGGGTCATCCTTGAAGATGTCCTGGGTGCCGTTGCCGTGGTGCACGTCGAAATCGACGATGGCGATCCGCTCGGCACCATATTTGCGCTGCGCCTCGCGGGCGACGATGGCTACGGTATTGATCAGGCAGAAACCCATGGGCGTGGCGATCTCGGCATGGTGCCCGGGCGGTCGGATGGCGCAGAACGCGTTATCCACCTCGCCCAGCAGCACGGCATCGAGCGCGGCGAGGGCACCGCCAAGGCCGGTGGCCGCGACGGCAAGCGAGTCGGCGGAAATGAACGTGTCGGCATCGAGCTGGCCGATGCCTTCGGCAGGGCGACCCGCCCGCAAATGGGCGAGGTAGCGCGAATCGTGCACCAGTTCGGCGAGGGTGAGGTCGCCGCCGGAGGCGTTGCGGCGCACGAGCCTGTCGAAGCGCGGGACGGCCAGAGCCTCCTCGACGGCGCGGATGCGGTCGGCGCGCTCGGGGTGACCCTGCGGCGTGAGGTGGTCGGCAAAGTTCTGTTGGCTGACGAGCAGCGTGGCCACGCGGGGTCAATCTCCCATTGAATCGTCACTTCGTCTTGACGCGCCGGGGCGCCATTGTCAAACAACGCGCCCATGAGCGCACCCGTTGCCGACCCCCAAACCGTAGAACAGGCTGCCGCGCTGCTGCGGGCGGGCAAGCTTTGCGCCTTCCCCACCGAAACGGTTTATGGGCTCGGTGCCGACGCCACGGACGCCGATGCGGTGCTGTCGATCTACGAGACCAAGGGGCGGCCGCGCTTCAATCCGCTCATCATCCACTGCGCCCACCTCGCCATGGCCGAGATGCTGGCTGATTTCTCGCCGCTGGCGCGGCAGGTAGCGACGCTGTGGCCGGGTTCGCTCACGCTGGTCCTGCCGGCGCGGCCGGACAACGGGCTGGCCGACGTCGCGACGGCCGGCCTCGACACGGTTGCCATTCGCATACCTGACCACAAGCTGGCACTGGACCTGATCGCGGCCGTGGGCCGGCCGCTGGCGGCACCCTCGGCCAACCCGTCTGGACGGCTGTCGCCAACGACGGCGGAGCAGGTGCGCCGGGGCTTTGACGGCCGGGTTCCGGTGCTTGATGGCGGGCCGTGCCGGGCGGGGGTGGAATCGACGATCGTCCGAGTGACCGAGAGCGGCCTCATGCAATTGCGCGCCGGGGCAGTGGCGCGCCAGGAGATCGAGCGGGCGCTGGGCGTGCCGGTGGAGGTCGCCGCCAAGGACGCGGCGGTGGCCGCGCCGGGCATGCTGGTGAGCCACTATGCGCCCAATGCGCTGCTGCGGCTCGGCGCTGAACCGGCAGCGGGGGAGGCCTATCTGGCTTTCGGCAAGCCGGCCGACTTTACCGGGCCGACGCGGAACCTGTCACCCGGTGCCGACCTGCACGAGGCGGCGCGAAACCTGTTCTCGATGCTGCATGAGCTCGATGCGGCGGGCATGGGCACGATCGCGGTGGCGCCCATTCCCGATGAGGGGCTGGGCGAGGCGATCAACGACCGGCTGCAACGGGCCGCCGCGCCGCGGGGGTAGGATGGACTTCACCTCCCTCGAACGGGAGGTGCTAGTCCCGCACTTTGTAGGGCTTCTGGTCGCGCATGAAGCGGGCGAGGGCCTCGAAATCCGGGTCGCCGCCGGGCGGGAGCACGACGCGCAGGTTTACATAGAGGTCGCCGTCGCCGTAGAGGCCCTTGCCTTTGAGGCGGAGGGCCTTGCCGGTGTCGACCCCCGGCGGCAGGTTCAACTCGACCGAGCCGTCAAGCGTGGGGACGCGCACCTTGGCGCCCAGTACCGCCTCATAGAGCGTCAGCGACACGTCGGTGCGCAGGTCCATGCCATCGCGGCGGAACTGCTTGGACTTGCCGAAGCGCACCGTCACCAGCGCGTCACCGGGTTCACCCAGGCCGGGCGAGCCCTGGCCCTTGAGGCGGATCTGCTGGCCCTCCTCGAGCTTTTCCGGCAGCTTGACCGACAGCACCTTGCCCGAGGGCATACGCACGGGAATCGAGCCGCCCTTGTGCGCGTCCTCGAGTGAAACCGTGGCGTTGACCACGACATCCTCGCCCTTCATGCTGCGACCGGCGCCAGCGCCCGCCGCAGTTCCGGCAAAGGGATCCCACTGCGCGCCGCCGCCCGGTCCACGGCCGGCGCCCGCACCGCCGCCCATGCCGCCACGCGGCTGGCCGCCGAAGCCACTCATGAATTCCTTGAGGATGTCCTCGGCCGAGAAGCCCCCGGCCGCGCCGCCACGGGCACCGCGCGCTCCGGCGAAACCACCCGGATTGAAGCCGGCAAATTTGGGATTGCCGTCGGCATCGATCTCGCCGCGGTCGAACTGGCCGCGCTTTTCCGGATCGTTGAGCAGGTCATAGGCATTGGTCGCCTCGGCAAACTTGCCGTGCGCCGTGGGATCATCAGGGTTCTGGTCGGGGTGATACTTCTTGGCCAGCTTGCGATAGGCGGACTTGATGTCCTTCTCGCTTGCCGATCGTGGCACCCCAAGCACGGTATAGGGATCGCGCATTTGGTCCAATCAGTGAGTCGAGCGTTGCTTCGCCCAATGTTCGAGTCCTATATGGCGACGGCTCCCCGCCTTGTCCAGTTTCCCGCGACCAAGGGATGATATTAGCATGCTCCAGACCCTGACCGAGCGGCTGTTCGACGACCTCGACCGCACCGATCTCGATCCCTTCGCCGTCTTCGAGGAGTGGTTCGCCCTGGCCAAGGAGGCCGAACCCAACGATCCCCATGCCATGGCGCTCGCCACCGTCGACGATGCTGGCCTGCCCGATGTGCGCATGGTCCTGCTCAATGGCCGCGATGACCGCAGCATCAGCTTCTTCACCAATTTCGAAAGCGAGAAGGGCAAGCAGCTGCATGCCCACCCCAAGGCCGCCATGGTGATGCACTGGAAGTCGCTGCGGCGCCAGGTGCGCATGCGCGGGCCGGTCGAGGTGGTGACGCCGGAGGAGGCCGACGCCTATTTCGCCTCGCGGGCGCGGGGCAGCCAGATCGCCTCGTCGGCCTCGATGCAATCGCGGCCGGTGCCCAGCCGGGAGGCCCTGCTGGCGCGGGTCGAGACGGTGAGGAGCGAAGTCGGCGAAGGTGCAGTCGTGCGACCGCCGCATTGGTCGGGGTTTCGGCTGGTACCCACCAGCATCGAATTCTGGAAGGACGGCGAGTCCCGCCTGCATGACCGGGTGCGGTTCGAGCGCGACGGCGACGGCTGGGTAAGCACGCGGCTCTATCCTTAGGAGATACCCCCTCCTAACCTCCCCCTGAAGGGGGAGGAATCCGCGCGGGGGTCGAAATCACATCGTGTCACCGCCTCGATCTGCTCCTCCCCCTTTTCAGGGGGAGGTTGGGAGGGGGTTAATCGTGGTGTTCACCTTCCCAAGCCACACGTCCTCTTCTAGAACCCTCCCATTGCATGAGGGTGAGACATGGCGTGGGAGCAGGAGCAGCCGGTGCCGGTGGTTTTTGATGGCACGCGGCGGGAGCTGGGGGGCATGCTGCTGCGCGGCTATGCCCTGCTCATTCCCACGATCGGGCTCTATCGCTTCTGGCTGACCACCTGGAAGCGCCGCTTCTACTGGTCCCATACCGTGATCGACAGCGATCCGCTGGAATATACCGGCAGTGCAATCCAGCTCCTGCTCGGTTTCCTGATGGCCCTGGCGGTGTTCGTGCCGCTCTATGGCCTCTTCTTCTATCTCTCCACCCAATCGAGTGAAGCCGCCATCATCGGTTATGGCGGCGTGGCCGTGCTGCTGTGGTTCCTGATGGGCTATGCCATCTATCGCGCCCGCGACTTTCGCCTGTCGCGCACCCTGTGGCGCGGCATCCGCTGCGACCAGGGCGGCAGCGCCTGGAGCTATGCGATCCGGCGCTTCCTCTGGTCGCTGCTGGTGCTGGTGACGGCGGGCTTGGCCTATCCCTTCATGGCCGGCAGCCTGTGGCGCTATCGCTATCGCCACAGCTGGTATGGGGACCGCCAGTTCGGCTTCGTCGGCAGCTGGCGGCAACTGGCCCGCCCGTTCTATGCCTGCTACGGACTGGTGGTCGCCATCGGGGCAGTGGGCCTGGGTGTTGCCGCCGCCACGGGCGGCGTGTCGGCCAGCGGTGTTCCGAGCGCTGAAGCGGTTCTGGTCCTCATTGTTGCCGCGGCCCTGACAGGTTGGGTGGTGCTCTACTACCAGTCGCGCGAGATCAGCCGCATGTTCTCCGCCGTCAGGCTCGGCGACGCGGCGCTCAGTGTTCGCGTCAGCGCCAGGAGCCTGGGCGGTCAATATGCGCTGTTCGGGCTGGCGCTGGTGGGAAGCTATGTCGTCCTTGCCATTGGCGGGTTGGTGGTCCTGGCAACGGTTGCCGGCGCCGCCTTTGCCGGGGGCGGCTTCGACCCCGCCGTGTTCATGCAGAGCCTGCAGAGCAGCATCGTGGTGCTGCTGGCAATCATTCTCGGCTATCTGCTGCTGCTTGGGGCCTTCACCATGATGGTGGAGCTTTTTCTCGGCCTCGGCTTTTGGAAACTGGTGGCGCAGGGCGCGTCGGTCATCGGCATCGACAGCCTGGCCAGCGTCAGGGCCCGCGACGAAGATCGCTCCCTGGCCGGCGAGGGGCTGGCCGACGCCCTCAATGTCGGGGCCTATTGATGAGCATTCCGGCGCGGTTCCACGACGGGCTGACTGCGCAGGTGCATGCCGTCGAGCTTGACTACGAGGCCGGCATGCTGGTGATCCGCGCCGGGGATGGCGCGCCACTGGGGCGCTGGCCCGCCGCCGACCTCCATGCCCTGCATGGCCGCAGGGACGAATTGCGGCTCGGCGCCAACGGCCAGCCGACAGGGGCTCGCGTGGTGGTGGAGGGGCGGGTCAACGTCGCGCGGGTGCAGGCGACCTTGCCGGTGCTGCACCAGAAGCGGCAGCAGCAGGCGGGGCGGGAGGTGCGGCTGGCCGTGACCGCGACGCTGGCCTTGGCGGCGGTGATCGGCGCCTACCTCTATGGCGTACCGCTCCTGGCCAGCCGTATCGTGGGCCTCGTCCCACCGGCATGGGAGCAGAGCCTGGGCGAGACGGTGGCCCAGCAGATGGAAGCAAGCCTCAGCGAAAGTGGGGGTCTGGAAGTCTGCGACGCCGATCCCGACAGCCTCGCCAACCGGGCTCTCGCGCGTTTCGGCGCGGCAGCGCTGGAGGGGACCGGTTCGCCCTTCGACCTCGATATCAAGGTCGTCCGCTCCGAGGTTCCCAACGCCTTCGCCCTGCCGGGCGGGCAGGTCTACTTCTTCTCGGGCCTGCTGGAGCAGGCCGATACGCAGGACGAGTTCGCCGGCGTGCTGGCGCACGAAGTCGGCCACGTGGCCCATCGGCATGGCATGGAGCAACTGATCTCGACCGCGGGGACCGGCGCGCTGATCGGCTTCATCCTGGGCGACATGACAGGAATTTCGGTGGCCGCGGGCCTGGGCGCGACGATGATCGATGCGCGTTTTTCCCGCGATGCCGAGCGCCAGGCCGATGCCTTCGCCGCCCGGGTGGCCGAACGCATGGACTTCGATCCTTCCGGCCTTGCCGACCTGATCAACCGGGCCGGCGCCGACGACGAGTTCGCCCGCGCCCTTGCGCTGCTCAGCACCCACCCGTTGACCGAAGACCGCAAGGCGGCGCTGGAAGAGTTGAGCCGGCAGCGTCCTTCGGGGCTCGAGCCCCCGTTCACGGACGCGGAGTGGACGGCAATCCGCTCCATGTGCGAAACAGCGGCACCACTGGCGCCCCGGACAAAGCGCAAATGACCACAGGGCGAAATTTCTTTAAGTCGATGCAGTACCTTGCCGAAGGTTCAGGCCGGGAAAAGATGACGGTGGTGTCGTGCGCATAGTGATCCGGATATCGCGATGGGCCGTCAGGTCGCGCCGCCTCGGCAGCGTCGCGGTGCCGCTCGTCGTCATTTCGGTGCTGCTGCACCGGTTCGAACTCATCACCAGCGATGTGTTCCTGGTGGTCGCCATCACGGCTGGCCTCGTGGCGGCCCTGGCCGTGCTGACGGGTCTGATTGCGCTGGTCCGGCTGTGGCAGACGGGCGATCAGGGCTGGAGCCGGGCGCTGACGGGCCTGCTGTTCGGCGGACTGTGCCTGTTGCCTTATGCCTGGTATGGCGCGCTGGCCTGGCGCTACCCCCAGGTCACGGACATCGCCACCACCGACCGCAGCGTACTGCCGCTGGTGTTCGAGCCGGGCATGCAGGCCATGCCGCCTCCGAAACTCATTTCAGCCGAGGCAGTGGCGACGACATTTCCCAATGCACAGACCCGCACCTACCCGCTGGGGCTGGTACCCACCTTTGGGGTGGTCAAGGCCATGGTGGCGGACCGTGACTGGGACGTACGGTTGGTGCGCGATCCGGAAGCGGACCTCGAAACCGCTCAGCTCAACGCGCGCATCATGACACTGCCGGGCTGGCGCGAAGAGGTGGTGATCCGCGTCTCGGGCGGGTTGAACGCTTCCACGGTCGACATGCGCTCGGCCTCGCTGAACGCGGTGCACGACTTCGGCTCCAACGGCGTGCGCATTGAGGATTTCCTGATGGCGCTCGACGACGAGGTGACGCGGCTGCTCCGCGACAACCCCAATGCCAATCGGCCCGCCGAACCGGAGCCGGAAGCGGTGGTGACGACGGAGCCGGAATAGCTGACCTCTACTCCAGCGGCTGCAGGCGCGAACCGAAGAGACCGCGCCTGACGCTCAGCCTGCCCTGGGCCTCGAGATATTCGACATGGGCGGCGATGGTCATCCGCGCCGCGATCCGCACGGCCAGCGGCTGGGACGGATAGATTTTGCCAACCACCGCCGACACGGAGCGGGCGCCGGCCTTGACGGCGGCAATGACCTGACTGTTGCGCAACTGGCGGTGGGCCAAGAGGGCTCGGGCATGCGCGGGGCCGTCGGCAATGGGGCCGCCATGGGCCGGCAGATAGCGGCGATTGGGCAGGGCGATGACCTTCTCGAGCGAGGCGAGGTAGTCGGCCATCGACCCATCTGGCACCGAAACCAGGGTGGAATTCCAGCCCATGACGTGATCGCCGCTGAGCAGGACGTCGCCCGTGCTGAAGGCGAGATGGTTGGCGCAGTGGCCGGGAGTCGCGTGCACGGTCAGCGCCAGGTCGCCGGCGAGGATATGCTCGCCATCGGTCAGGGTGCGGTCTGGCATCAGATCCCGGTCGCAGGACCGCCGAATCGGGTTGCGCTCGAAGCGGCGCAGCGGGCGTGACAGCCGGTGCGGCCCGCCGAACCACAGCGGGCAGCCAAGCTGCCGGGCCAGCCGGGATGCTGATGCACTGTGGTCGCGGTGGGTGTGGGTGAGGATGACGGCATCGACCGCCCGACCGGCAATGGCAGCCACCAGCGCGGTGAGATGGGCCGGATCGTCGGGTCCGGGGTCGAGGACGGCGAGCCGCTCGTGGCCCAGCAAAAAACTATTGGTGCCGGTAAAGGTATAGGCGCTGGCATTGCGGGCGGTGACCCGGACAATGCCCTCGGCCACGGGCGTCGCGTGGCCCGGTTGCGGATCGAAGTCCTTGTCGAAGGACAGGGCAGGGACGGTCGACGCCATTGCACTCACTTTGCCGAGAGACTAAACAGGACTTGATTTGCTCGACAGCGCGGCCCGGGAGGGGACGCGGGTTCAAACAAGCATGGAAGGTATGAAATGGCCGTGACTTTGACCACGCCCAATACGCTGCTCGGCGTATTCCAGCCCAAGGGCGACGCCGCGCGCCTGGCGGCCAATCTTGCAACGGTCGTGCTCGGCACGCTGCTCATCACCATCTGCGCAAAGATCAACGTGCCGGTATGGCCGGTTCCGGTGACGCTGCAGGGCTTCGCCATTGCCGCCCTGTCGGCCGCGTTCGGCCTGCGCATCGGCGTGGCAACCGTGGCGCTTTACCTGCTCGAGGGCGCCTTCGGGCTGCCGGTTTTCGCCACCGGCGGCGGCCTTGCCTATCTCGTCGGCCCCACCGGCGGCTTCCTGCTCGGTTTCCTCGCTATGGCAGCCATCATCGGCTATGCCGCAGATACGGGCGCCTCGGGCAAGCCGCTGCGCCTGTTCCTCGCCATGCTGCTGGCCGACGCCGTGTTGCTGGTCATGGGCTTCGTGTGGCTGCTGGCGCTGTCCGGCAGCGCCGGCTGGATCGACCAGAACAACGTCATCGCCTCCGCCTTTGCCGGCGCCATCCAGCCCTTTATCGTCTGGGACGTTCTCAAGATGGCCTTGGCCGCACTGACCGTCACCGGCGCCTGGAATTTCCTGGCAAAGCGCTAAGCGCTTCGACATGAGAAAAGGCCGGTCCACTGGGCCGGCCTTTTTGCTGCTCTGGACCATCCGCCTGTTTGAGGGACAGGGGAGTCCGGATGGACCTGTGGCCTCACCGCCTTGACGGCAGCCGGCCACTGTGATTGCTGCGCGCCACCGGAGCGCTCGCGCCCTCCCTCCCAACCTTTCTTTTAGGGTCTGCAGTCCCGCAAGCGGGATGCAAACAGCATTGGACCACATCGCATGAAGCTCATCTTCGATACCGATCCGGGCATCGATGACGCCATGGCGCTGCTTTACCTCAGCAAGCTGCCGCAACTGGACCTGCTCGGCATCACCACCGTGGTGGGTAATGCCGACATCGAGACGACGACGCGCAATGCGCTGTTCCTGCGGGAGCGCTTCGGCCTTACCGCACCAGTCATCCGCGGCGCTGGCGAGACGCTGGACGGTCTGGCCAAGCCCGAGCCCGTCATCGTGCATGGTCACAACGGGCTCGGGGACGTCGACATCCCCGCCGTCGACGAAAGCGGATTGCAGGCCGGGGAAGCCTGCCAGTTCATCATCGATACCCTGCGCGCTCATCCGGGCGAGGTGACCATCGTCGCCGTCGGCCGCATGACCAACCTGGCCCTGGCGCTGCGGCGCGACCCGGCCATCGCCGGGCTGGCCAAGCAGGTGGTCATCATGGGCGGCGCCTTCGGCTATGCGGGGCGCAGTGGCAACATCACGCCCGCCGCCGAAGCCAATATCCACGGCGATCCGGTCGCGGCCGACGAAATCTTCGCCGCCGCCTGGCCGGTCGTCGTGGTCGGCCTCGACGTCACCCATGACATCATCCTGACCTCCGACTACCTCGCGAAGCTGTCGGACGAGGCCGGCGAGAATGGCGAATTGCTGCGCCAGATGTCGGACCACTATGCCCGCTTCTATCAGGACGTGATGGGACTGACCGGCGTGGTGGGGCATGATCTGCTTGCGGTCACCTATGTGCTGCAGCCGGACTGGTTCGAAACGCGGCCGGGGCCGATCTGCGTCGTTCGCGACGGCATCGCGGTGGGCCAGACCATCCAGATGCCGGCCATCCGCAAAGGCGGCCACCCCGACTGGGCGGACCGCCCGGCACAACTGATCTGTACCGCCGTCGATGCCGCAGCGGTGCTCGATCACTTCCGCGAGACCGTGCGCGCCTGAGCGTGGCGCCAGACAAAAAAGAACGGCCCCAGCGTGTGCATCGCTGAGGCCGAAAGGTTAACTTTGGGGTCGCAGAGGCAAATCTGCAGAGCCTTAATGCCTGTTAACGAAGTTGGTTCCCTGATTTCGCAGGGCGCGCATCACGATTGTTCTGGAGCGCGGCCAGCACAGCGGCGGGCAAACTGAGGCAGATCAGGGCAGAGGTAATCAGGATCGCGATCATCGGGCTCGCCTTGAGGATTGCAGCTAGCATCCCAATGCGTCGGAGCCAGTCTCGTTCCGGAGCCATTCTTGATTGGTGGCTGCGGGTGTGACCGCCCAACGCCCGCAGGCGGGAACCGACCTGGCGGAGAGGGTGCGGGCGGCTACCGAGCCATTTGCGGTCAAGCGCTCCTGACCAGGTGCGTCCGATCCGCAACGGCGCCAGCCACTGCAGGGACTGTCAACGTCGCGACGAAGTGGAGGCTCCGCCCGAATACCAGGTCAATCGGGAAGGGATAGAGGCCTATCCGTTCCTCCCAGCCGGACACGGTGAGGCCCAGACCATCGATGATTGCTGTCCATTCCGGTCGGGAAAGGTAGTTGTAGGGGAGGCGGACGTCGTGCCCTCTGTTGCCAACCCAGTCCATGACACGCAGCACCTGCCTGGCTCCCAGGCCCTGCCGCAAGTGGTCCTTGATCACGACACCTTTTCCGGCGACCCGCACGGCTTCTCGAAGCACAGCGGCAGGATCATCGGTATGATGAAGGACATCTACAATGGTGACCCAGTCGAAAGACCGGTCGCCATATGGAATGGTGTGACCATCGTATTCCCTGGCCGGGATAAAGACCTGCGGACGCAGGAAGACGTCAATGCCCTCAAAGGACAATCCCGGTTTGGCTCCCATGACGGCTCGGGCGATTTCTCCGGTACCACATCCTAGGTCCAGAACGCTTCCATGGTCCGGCAGCGACTGAGCAGTCCGCGAAGACAGGACGCGCACACGACGCTGAAACACAGCCTTCTTGTGAGCTACGTTCAGAAGTTTCTTGAAGATCATGTCCTGGTCCCGATCAGACGGGCTGATTCTAGAGACCAAGTATTAATGCGCTCCCAACCTGGACTGAATATCAACCAAGCGGCCCGCCTGCTTCTTGACCCTCGTACCAGAAGCTTCCAATCCGCCGCTCCGCCTGCGTGACTATCCATAAGCTGCCGTTGCCTGCTGAACGGGCCAGCATCTCTCGATGAAGGCCCCGCATCACCAGGCGCGCAACAAGGCTCGCGCACCCTGCTGCTGGGCGGCTGCTTGGCAGTCTGCAGCCTTCCTCGATAAAGCCTGGTTCAAAGTAGTTTCCGGCCCAGTTCCCCTAAACTGACCAGTGCAAGAGCGATCAGCCCGGCCGCACCGAATTCCCGGATTCTCCGCTCATGGAACAGCAACGTGGCGCGTGCGAGCGGCCGCGAGAGCATCGAGGCGAGAGTGCCGTACCAGCAGAGGTTCGCCGCGCCCACGAACAGCGCTGCGAGCAGGACCAGATGGGAAGAGTTGGCTGTGTGCGCCGGGCCGGCAAACATCGCGGCAGCGAACATTGCCGTAAGTGGCGATGATATCGCGGCCAGGAAGCCGGCACCGACGAGCCATACACTGCCGGGCAGGGTAGTCCGCGGTGGCTTCTCAGCCTTCTTCCGGGGTCGGAAAAGCAAAATCCCCATGCAGAGCATGACGAGCGCTCCGCTTGGCTGTGCCAAGGCCGTCGGCAGCACGATGCCGAACGATACTGCGCAGACACCGACGCAGGCAGTGACCGATGCGGCACCCGCCGCTACTCCGATGATAAACAGCGACGCCCTGCTCGCGCCTGCTGACGCCACAAGAGTGGTCGTGGCCAGGGTAATCGCACCTGGAACGACGAGGATGATGGTGTAGGCAACCATGAAGTGGAGCATTTCATCAGCCAATCCGCTTGGCACAGGTCGTCCTTACCCAATCTGCAGCTGGGGCCTTGCCCTCCACAGCGCAGGCTGGATTTCAAAGCAGACTCGGCATGGTTGGTAGAGCGCCCCGAGGAGCGAGTGTGCTCAAGGGTAGCCCTAACGCCGTTGCGGCGGAAATTGATTGATCGTATCGGCCCGATTGCCTCAGCGAATACAGCTGCCCAAGCGCTAACTGCCAGAGCACCTGATTGCAGCTCAGCCGCGACTGACTAGCACTGCCTGCTTGGCAGAATTGTGCAAGCTCGCGCAGAGCCCGGGATTACCCTAAGTCGCCAATATGGAACTGACCTGTTTGCGCAGCCAGATGTGTGCGTGCTCCCGATCATAGCGACGATGCCAGTACATGCCCATATCCATCTCTCCGGCTGCGATCGGCAAGCGGAATAGGTCAAGTCCATGTAGCTCTGCGGTGAGCTCGGCGAACTGAGACGGCAATGAACCGACGAGGTGGCCCTTCGCGATGGCTAGCGCGACGGCATGGAAATGCGGCATCGTGAGCACGATCCGCCGCCTGCGACCGACAGCGTTCAGGGCTGCATCGATCCCCGTAGATAGCCCCCCGTCGGTTGAACAGATCACCTGCGGCAGCGAGCAGAACACGTCTAGTGGGACCTCATCTCCAGGTACTACGCCGGCCTGCTTCAAGGCGGGGTAGCCTTTGCTCGCGGCCAAGACCAGGCGAGACTTGAATAGGAACTGAAACGCCGCCCACTCTGGAATATCTGTTGGGGGTACGAGCGTCAGGTCGACGCCCCCCTCCGAGAGGACATGCGGCATTGCTCGTGGTCCGCCATCCAGGAACTGCAGCAGAACATGCGGCGCCGCCGCTAGCACACGAACCGACAGGTGCGGCATGAGCATCGTCGAAAAGTAGTCCGAACCCAGAAGCCGAAATGTCCGGATCGCCTGTGAAGGATCGAACAAAGCGTGCTCGGATAACACTTTGTCGATGTTCACCATCGCGTCCCGCACGGTGCTGGTTAGAGCGAGCGCCCGTGGGGTTGGCACCATGGTGTTCCCTTCGCGAACGAAGAGCTGATCGCCAACAAGATGCCGCAGGCGATTGAGGGCCGAACTCACCGCAGGTTGACTGAGGCCGATGCGCTCGCCGGCTCGTGTCGCACTACGCTCGAGCATCAGCGCGTCGAAGACCCGCAGCAGATTGAGATCCAGGGAGGCCATATTCATGGCGTCAATCCGCCCGATACGATCATTGGATTTCCAGCATGGCGGAAGACGCGAATATTCTCAAGCACGGCGCCAGACGCCATTTAGCGCAAGATGCGGAGGATATGATGGCGACCTATGTTCTTGTTCACGGTGCCTGGCACACAGGTGAAATGCTGGCGTCCGTCGCACAGCATATTGCCGCCGCCGGGCACCAGGTTCACACCCCCACCATAGCCGGCAACAGGCCGGCCGATCCCGCCGACACCAGCCTCGAAACTGCCATAGCCTCCATCGCCACCTTTGTTGAAGAACAGCAGCTGACCGATTTCATTCTGGTCGGGCACAGCTTTGGCGGCATGGTCATCACCGGGGTCGCCGACCGGCAACCGAGTGGCACCATCAGGCGTCTGGTATACTGGAATGCCTTCGTGCCAAACGACGGCGAAAGCCTGAACGATCTCGTTCCGGGCTACTTCTTGCAGATGTTCGACGAGATGGCGCTCGAAAGTGGGACGGTGATGATGCCATTCCCGATCTGGCGGGATGCGTTGTGCAACGACATGTCCGCCCCCGCAGCCGCCGACACCTATGCTCGGCTGGTTAGCCAACCCTATCGAACCTTCACGGACAAGATAGCGCTCTCCCGCCCGCCCGCAGCTTTCGACATGTCAAAATCCTATATCAACTTCACTGAAGACACCGGCATGCCTCACTCCATGCCATGGCATCCGCGACTGTCCGAAAAGCTGGGACTATTTCGCCTGGTTCAAGCGTCAGGCGGCCACGAAGTCTGCTTCAGCAACCCCAAACAGGCAGCCGAAGCGATCTTGCTTGCCGGCCAGGACTAGCTGAAATTCGGCTGCCGCCTGGTGCCGCGCGCCCCGGCCGCCTTACCAACAAAAACCGCCGGGTTGCCCCGGCGGTTCATCTCGTTTCGGCGCTGTCGGGTGGGTTAGCCGGCGCGCTTCTTGTTGTAGAGATCGAAGAACACGGCGGCGAGCAGCACCACGCCCTTGATCATCTGCTGCCAATCGATGTTGACGCCCATGATCGACATGCCGTTGTTCATCACGCCCATGATGAAGGCGCCGATGACCGCGCCGGCCACTGCGCCCACGCCGCCCAGCGCCGAGGCGCCGCCGATGAACACCGCCGCGATCACGTCGAGCTCGAGGCCCTGGCCGGCCTTGGGGGTCGCCGAATTAAGGCGGGCGGCATAGATCATGCCGGCCAGCGCCGCGAGAGCGCCCATGATGGCAAAGACATAGAAGGTCATCCGCTCGGTCTTGATACCCGAAAGCGAGGCTGCCTTGAGATTGCCGCCCAGCGCATAGATGCGCCGGCCAAAGGTCATCCGCTTGGTAAGGAAGACGAAGACGGCGATCAGCACGCCCATCACCACCAGCACATTGGGCAGGCCGCGATAGGAGGCGAGCATGTAGCTGAAGAACAGCACCAGCGCCGCGATGATGACGTTCCTGGCAACGAACAGCGCGAACGGCTCGGCCTCGTAGCCGCGGGAGATGCGCCGGGCGCGGCCGCGGATCGAGAAGAACACCATGGCAGCAATGGCAATCAGCGCAATGGCGAGAGTGGTCGTGTGCAGCACCAGCGGCTGCACGCCCTCCGCCCGTTCCACCAGCGTCAGCGGCCCAACCACATCCGGAATGAAGCCAGCCGAGAGCAGCTGGAACTCGGCGGGGAACGGCCCAACGGACTTGCCGCCGAGAATGGCCAGCGACAGGCCCTTGAAGATCAGCATGCCGGCCAGCGTCACGATGAAGGAGGGGATCCTGTGGTAGGCGATCAGGTAGCCTTGCGCCGCGCCGATCGTGGCACCCGCCAATATGCAGATGGCACCAGCCACCAGCGGGTTAGCCAGGAAGGCCAGTTCGGGCGGAAAACTCCAGCCCACCATCAGCATGGCGGCCAAAGCGCCGATGAAGCCCGAGACCGAACCCACCGACAAATCGATATGGCCGGCCACGATGACCAGCAGCATGCCCAGCGCCATCACGATGATATAGCTGTTCTGCAGGATGATATTGGTCAGGTTCACCGGCTTGAACAGCACGCCATCCGTGAAATACTGGAAGAACAGCATGATCAGGATCAGCGCCGCCAGCAGCCCGTAGTCACGCATATTGGCCTTGAGCGCTCCCCAGACGGAGAGTTCATGGATCTTGCCCGGCTCGCCGGCTACGGCGGCGCTCGACGGGGCGGTTTCGCTGGTCATGATGCCTTCCCTTCCGCGCGGACGATCGCGCGCATGATATGTTCCTGGCTGGCCTCGGCCGTCGGCATCTCGCCCACGATCTGGCCTTCGTTCATTACATAGAGCCGGTCGGTGATGCCCAGCAGTTCCGGCATTTCCGAGGAAATGACCAGAACCGCCTTACCCTGCGCCGCCAGCTGATTGATGATGGTGTAGATCTCGTACTTGGCGCCGACGTCGATGCCGCGGGTCGGCTCATCGAGGATCAGCACGTCCGGATTGGAGAACAGCCACTTGCTGAGCACCACCTTCTGCTGGTTGCCGCCGCTGAGATTGCCGGTCACCTGATAGACGCTCGACGAGCGGATGTTGGTTTTCTTGCGGTACTCGTTGGCCACATCCATCTCGGTCATGTCATCGATCACGCCGATGCGCGAGATGCCGGCCAGATTTGCGATCGTGGTGTTGTGCTTGATGTGGTCGATGAGGTTCAAGCCATAGGTCTTCCGGTCCTCCGTGGCATAGGCGATGCCTCGGGCGACGGCCTTTTCCACGGTCGAAACGTCGACCGGCTGGCCGTGCAGCAGCACCTCGCCGCTGATCCTCTGGCCATAGGACCTGCCGAAGACGCTCATGGCGAATTCGGTGCGGCCCGAGCCCATCAGCCCGGCAATGCCGACGACTTCGCCCTTGCGTACATGTAGGTTGATATTGCTGATGATGCGGCGGTCGCGATGCTGGGGGTGGAACACATTCCAGTTTTTCACCTCGAACACCGTTTCGCCGATCTGCGGCGTACGGGGCGGATAGCGATCGTCGAGGGAGCGGCCCACCATGGCGGTGATGATCCGGCTCTCGGAAATATTTTCCTTGTTCATGGTCTCGATGGTGCGCCCGTCGCGGATCACGGTGATCCGGTCGCAGACCCGCGAAATCTCGTTGAGCTTGTGGCTGATCAGGATCGAAGTGATGCCCTGCTTGCGGAATTCCATCAGCAGGTCGAGCAGCGCCGCGCTGTCCTTTTCCGAAAGGCTCGCGGTGGGCTCGTCGAGGATCAGCAACTGCACCGACTTGCTCAGCGCCTTGGCGATTTCCACCAGCTGCTGCTTGCCGACGCCGATATTGGTGATGAGGGTGTCGGGATCCTCGCGCAGCCCGACCATGGCCAGCAGCCGGCGGGCGCCGTCGCGGGTCTCGTCCCAGTCGATCACGCCGCCCTTGGCCTGCTCGTTACCCAGAAAGATGTTCTCGGCGATCGACAGCAGCGGCACCAGCGCCAGCTCCTGATGGATGATGACGATGCCCTTGGCTTCGCTGTCGGCGATGGTACGGAACTGTTGTTCCTCGCGTTTGTAGATGATCTTGCCGTCGTAGCTCCCGGCTGGATAGACGCCGCTGAGCACCTTCATCAGGGTCGATTTCCCGGCCCCGTTCTCGCCCACAATACCGTGGATCTCGGCTTCCCGGACATCCAGATTGACGTCCGACAGCGCCTTGACGCCGGGAAATGTCTTGGTGATGCCGCGCATCTCCAGAATGGACTTGGTCATGGACTGCTTTCTCGTATGCGAGGCGCCTGAGAGCGCCAGTTCCCGATGACGGGAAGGGCCCCGCGTCGCCGCGGAGCCCGATTGGTGTCGATTGCCAGCTTACTGCAGTTCTTCCGGCTTGATGTAGCCGGAGTCCACGACCAGTTCCTGGTAGTTGGTCAGGTCGACCGAGTACGGGGTCAAAAGGATCGATGGCACGACCTTGACGCCATTGTCGTAGGTGGTGGTGTCGAGGCCTTCCGGCTCGCCGCCCTGGACCACGGTGTCGACGAGGTCAGCGGTGACCTTGGCCAGTTCGCGGGTGTCCTTGTAGACGGTCGAGTACTGCTCGCCGGCAATGATGGCCTTGACCGAGGGAGCCTCGGCGTCCTGACCGGTGATCACGGGCCAGGCCAGATCGTCGGCGCCGTAGCCCACGCCGCGCAACGACGAGATGATGCCGCGGCTCAGCCCGTCATATGGGGCCAGCACGCCATGCACGCGGCTGCCGTCCGAGTAGTTGGCCGACAGGATGTTGTCCATGCGCGCCTGGGCGACAGCGCCGTCCCAGCGCAGCGTTCCGACGGTTTCCATGCCCTGCTGGCCCGACTTGACGACGATGTCGCCTGAGTCGATCAGCGGCTGCAGCACGCTCATGGCGCCGTCATAGAAGAAGAAGGCGTTGTTGTCGTCGGGCGAACCGCCGAACAGCTCGACGTTCCAAGGCTTCTGATCGGGGAAGCGCTCTTCAAGACCTTCCACCAGGCTGTTGGCCTGCAGCACGCCGACCTGGAAATTGTCGAACGTGGTGTAGTAGTCGACATTGCCGCTGTCGCGGATCAGACGGTCATAGGCGATCACCTCGATGCCGGCATCGGCGGCCTGCTGCAGCACGGCGCTGAGCGTGGTGCCGTCGATCGAGGCGATGACCAGGGCGTCGACGCCCTTGGTGATCATGTTTTCGACCTGGGCCAGCTGGTTCGGAATGTCGTCTTCTGCGTACTGCAGGTCGACCGAATAGCCCTTTTCTTCCAGCGCAGCCTTGAGCTCGTTGCCGTCCGAAATCCAGCGCAGCGAGGACTGCGTAGGCATGGCAACGCCAACGGCGCCCATGTCCTGGGCGAAAGCGGCGCCCGATGCGGTCAGCGCTGTGCCGACGGCCAGTATGGTGGCCAGTGTCTTGAAAATCTTCACGTCTCGACTCCCTGTCTATTATGCGAGTTCGGAAAGCTGATAATGGTCATCAGGGGAGGGGCCTCGACCCCATGCACACCGCGGACACGACGCGGAACCGTTGCCGGTCCCGATCCTGCTGCAGAAGCGAGAGCCGACCGTTCACCCACCCGAAGGTGCTTGAAATGCCTGTGCTGCATGGAGCCTCCTGCATGACGGCTGTGACCGTCCGGGCCCTCCCAAGCCCACGGCCGGGAACCTAAGTGAATCAGACAGGCCTTGTAAAGCGCGATCGGCAGCTGCGCGCATTTTTTTTAACCGTCGAATATTAACCACAGCGCCGGTTTTGTTACCATTGCGGACAACTCTGCCAGTCACTATGTTGCCGGCAACACCGGGACCGTCAGGTTCGAAAAGACCCCTCAGCGGCGCGAATCCGGCAAAGGTATCAGATACCTTGGAGGAAATCTTGAGCATGTCCGACGACGCCTTGCGCGCCGATCAGCCGACTGCGGCCAGCGCTGTCGCCGACGATCTGGCCCGCCTGGTTCTGGCCGAACTGAGCCCCGGCTCCAGCCTGCCCAGCGAGGCCGACCTGGCGCTGCGCTATGCCGTCAGCCGGCTGACCATCCGCGAGGCGATGAAACTGCTCGAGGGCCGGGGCCTGCTGGAGCTGGCCCGCGGCCGCAAGGCGGTGGTGCGCGAGCCGGACGGCGCCGCCTTCGCTGATTTTCTGACTTCGGTTATTCGCTACGATCCCAAGGGCTTGTTCGACCTGGTCGAGATCCGCCTCTCGCTCGAGGTGCAGTCGGCGACGCTCGCGGCCAAGCGCGCCAGCCGCGCCGCCATCGCGGCTATCGAAGGCGAATTGCAGGGCATGCGCGACACGCTCGGCCCGCCCGGGCAGAGCATGAGCCACGAGCAGGAGCGAACCTTCCATACCCATGATGTCGGCTTTCACGAGGCGGTGGCGATGGCCGGCGGCAATCGCATCCTGGGCTTCCTGTTCGAAGCGATGGCCGGGCCGTTGCGTGAGGGCTTCTTCATCAGCCGCCGCGGCCATGAAAAGCGTGGGCATACCCTGCACGGCACCGTCGAGGCGCATCAGCGCATTCTCGACTGCATCAAGGCCGGCAATGCCCGCGCCGCCGCCGAGGCCATGCGCCTCCACATCAAGGATACCGAGCGCGATATCCGGGTGGCGGTGAACCAGCTGGCGCGGTGAACGCCGCTTGCCGCCAGACGGGCGCAGGCGTGGCAAGATCGAGAATTTTAGCTGGAAGTGGCTGGGGTGCCAGGATTCGAACCTGGGAATGTCGGTACCAAAAACCGATGCCTTACCACTTGGCGACACCCCAACGTGGCGCGGTTCCTACACGGTTTGTTCGCGCTTCGCAACACGGCCGCAGCGCCGGTAAAAACCCGGTGCTGGGCGCTTGAATGGCGTCGCAAGCGCGGCTATAACCCGCTCCGTTGCGACAAGGCAGCCGGCGCCCCCGAGGCGTCGCCGGAGCCCAAAACCCGTGTCGCATCCTGACGGAGTATAGCGCAGCCTGGTAGCGCACCTGCTTCGGGAGCAGGGGGTCGAGTGTTCGAATCACTCTACTCCGACCAACCAACCCCGGCCTCTCGCGAGGTCGGGGTTTTTCTTGGCCCAGGGTGATCGGCACACGGCAGGTAGTGGAGCACCGGGGTAGCTGGGGCGGGTAACTGCCGCAACGAAATCGGAGAAGCGACGTTGGCCTGATATGCAGCAAAAGCCGTTGGGAAGGTCACATGAATTTCGCCCTGATGCCGTCCATTGTCCTGCTCTGCGTCGGCATCGCCGGCGTTCCCGCAGTATCTGGCCAGGAAGCCGCTGTGACCGTCGACAGCTGGAATGACGATTTCTGCCGCGACTCCGGCACCAGCGTCGCCGGGCTTATCGCCGGCATCGATGTCTATGGACCGGTGCGCGGCGCGGAGCCGATCGGCGAGACGGAAGACCTGATCCTGCGCTCGGATGGACAGGTGCTGGCGCTGGTGGCCGAGATCGGTGGCTTTCTCGATATCGGCGATGTCCATGTCAGTGTGCCATGGGACCTGGTGCAGTTCGGCGAGGGATGGGCCAGGATCCCCGTGGTAGAGGATACGGTCGGCGATTACGAACTGCTCGAGGACAATAGCGAATTCCGCGCCGTTGCCGGCAACATCACCGCGGGCGTCGATGACCTGAGCCCCGGGGCCGGCGCCTGGCGGGCCAGCACCCTGATCGGCGACGGTGTCGATATCCGTGACCAGATCGGCTTCGGTCTGGTGCACGATCTGCTCATTTCCGGCAACGAGGCCAAGGCATTGATAATCACCTCCACCTTTGGCCTGGGGACCGAATACGCCATCCCCTTCCAGCCGCTGGTGCAGGGGGAGTGGATGCCCGGCGACCCCGTCTTTGAGTTGGTCTACGACCAGACCGAAATGGAAGACATCGGCGCCTTTGCTTGTGACTAGGCCGCCTCGCCGCTTAAAGGGGCGATGAAGAAAACTCACGCACGATGGCGCCGGTGGGCGTCTGCGGCGCTTCTCGTCCTGAATGTGGCGTTGACGGCGGCCTCGTTCCTGCCGCTGCTGGAGTCGCGCGCCTGGTGGGTGCGATATATGGACTATCCGCGCCTTCAGCTCCTGATCGTACTCCCGATCCTGCTGGTCCTTTACCTGGCGCTGCGTTGGCATTTCGGCAAAAGGGAGTGGGCAGTGGGGCTGCTGACCCTCCTGGCGGTCACATATCACGGCTTTCAGCTTTGCCCCTACACGGCGCTGGCGGCGCAGGACGCCGTCGAACTCGATACTGTGCCGACGACAGCCTCGTCTCGATACTGGTCGCCAACGTGAAGGAGCGCAACGAGCGTTCCGAAGAATTCCTGCAACTGGTCTCCAAGGGTGGAGCCAAACATTCTCCTGGTGATGGAAACCGATCAGTGGTGGGATCGGGAGCTGTCGGAGATGACCACGCCGTTTGCGGCAAGGAGACAGCACATTCCAGAAGACGAGGGTGACTTCGGGATGCATCTGTTCTCCAATATCGAGCTCGTCTCACCGGAGTTCAAGTTCTGCTTCGGCGCCTACACACCGACGATTGTGATCGGGTTCAGGCTCCCCAACGGCGAGGCGTTCCAGTTTATCGGCATGCATCCGCGGCCGCCGATCCCGCCATCGCAGTCGACCATGTTCCGAGACGCCCACTTGCTGACGGCCGCGCTGGAGGCGCGGGCATCGGAGCTGCCCGCCGTTATCGCCGGCGACCTCAATAGCGTCCCATGGGACGATGTGACCGCTCGCATGCTCCGGCTCGGCGAACTCCTCGATCCACGCCTGGGTCGCGGCCTTTGGACTACGTGCTGTACCAGGAGCAATTCGGCCTAGTGAGCTTCGAGGTGCTCCCCAGGTTCGGGTCCGACCACCATCCCGTTCTGGTGAGCCTATGCTTGTCCTCGGCCGCCGCAGACCTTCAGTGGGCGTCTCCTATGCGCGATCGCGACATGGAGGAGGCGAACGCGGTGTTCGCCGCCGCAAGAGCCGAGGATACACAGCGCGACAGCTAGCGCGGAGGGTTTCCCGTCGCGCTCTAGGTTCGTGTGAGCCAGATATGGAGAGCCTGGATCCCTGTCAGCAAGAGCTGCAGACAGCAAAGCGCCCGGAGAGGACCGGCTGCCTCTCCGGGCGGCGGGCCGGAATGATCCGCAACCCGACCCACCGTAGCTGAGATGAGAAATGGCTTGATTACCTGTGCTCGCTGGCCTTAGGGCCAGCGAGCGAGGTGCAACGGGCTCGCGCTGTTAGTAAGCCATCCGGTTGTAATCATACGGCTCGAGGGTGTCGACTTCGGTGCGGCCGTATGGGACGTCGTAGTAGTCACCACCAGCATACCCGGTATAGGGGTAGGCGTAGTAACCGGGAGCGCCGTAGCCGGCATCAGCCGAGATCACTGTCGCCGCGATCTCGCCATCGCGGATGATGATGTCGTTGACGTAGCCATAGTTCTGGTAGGTGTCGGCATCGCGGATGCGGGCATAGTCACCGATCAGGTCGGTGGCGCGCCAGACGCTTGGGCCGGTTTCGAGTGTATCGAAGCCGTCACCGCCAACTTCCTGGATATCGGTCGCCGCGCTGGTGGCCGTCACGTACGCGTCGTCGTAGGCGTAGCCTTCGTTGAAGACCGAGTAGTCACCGACTGTGTCTTCCGTCACGGGAACGACGATGTTCTCGAGGCCAACCTCGACCATGTCCCAGGGGATGCTGACATGGGTGTCGCCGATGTCCCAGAAGCCGCCGACTTCGGCCACGAGGGCAAGCACCTGGCCATCTGCGCCGAACAGCACGTTCTCGACGCTACCGATTTCCTCGCCGGTCACGCCCCAGACTTCCATATCGTCCATCAGCTCTTCAACGCTGACACCTTGACCATAGAGGTCGTCATAGCGCCAGTCGGCGAGGGTGATGACCTCATTGGACTGGACCGTGTTGTCCATGCCGCCCACTGTCTCCGTGCCGCCATAGAGGCCATATTCGGTCTCGTCGACCATCAGGTCACGATTGGTATCATAGACGCCGAACAGGCCGGTGTTGAACTCGGAAGTGGCGAGCCGCCGGTCAGCGTCGGTGTCCCAAGTCTCGAACGGCTGGTTGAACGGCCCGACCTCGCGATCGAGGATCACAAATTCCTCAGCAGAAATGTAGCTGTCACGATCGGTGTCGTAGCGCTCAATGATGCTGGCAGAATACTGCTCGAACTCGACATCGGTCAGCTCAAGATTGCCGTCGAGATCAAAGTCCGAGTATTGGTAAGTTGTCTGTGCGAGCGCGGGCGTTGCGACGAGTGTCGCAACCAATGCGATTGCAGTACTGGTTCGTGCCATTACGAGCTCCTCATTTCGGTTTGCTGGTTCTTTGGTGTGCGCAGGGTGCGCCCGTCCATGGAGAGGCCAACGACGCCCCGCCGTGACGGTTCCCCAGAAAACATAGGTGTTGCTGAAAGGTCGCCACCGGCCGAGGGCCGACGGCGATAGCTTGCGCCTGACTGCTACTGTTCCAGCGGCAGGGTCAGGAACCTGTTGTTCCCGTCGCGGCCGGCTTTCACCAGGACAGCCTCACGGCCAGCGTCTTCGGCAGCTTCCACGGCCTCCTCGAACGCTTCGACGGTTGTGACTTCCTCGTTGTTGACCTCGAGGATCACGTCGCCCGGGCGTAGGCCCTGCTCGGCAGCGACGCTATTGGCTTCCACCTCTGCGACCAGCAGCCCCTCATCCTCATCCTGGAGCAGGGAAAGGCCATACATGGAATCCATTGGCCCGACATCCGCTGGCGGCAGCGGCTGGCCCTGCGTCTCATCGTCGTCGGTCAGCACGTCGAGCGTCACGCTGATCTGGCGCTCGGAACCATCGCGCCAGACGGTCAGCTCCACCTCGGTTCCGGGCGGGGTGCTGGCGATCGTACGGCTGAGATCGAGCGCGTCTTCGATGGGTTCGCCATCGACCGCAGTGATGACGTCACCCGATTCAAGGCCGGCTTCCTGGGCGGGTGAATCTTCGGCGGGTTCATTGACGATGGCGCCCTGCGCTTCGTCGAGCCCAAGGCTGGAGGCGATGTCCTCCGTCACGTCCTGGATCGACACGCCCAGATAACCGCGGGTGACCACTCCGGTGTCGATGAGCTGCTCGACGACCTGCTCCACCGTGGCAGCGGGCACGGCGAAGGCGATGCCGACATTGCCCCCGGTCGGGGAGTAGATGGCCGTGTTGACGCCAACCACCTCGCCATCGGTGTTGAAGGTCGGACCGCCCGAGTTACCGGTGTTCACGGCCGCGTCTATCTGCAGGAAATCGGCATGGCTGGGACCGCCGAGCTCGCGCCCGATCGCCGAGATGACGCCCACGGTCACCGTGCCGCCCAGACCGAAGGGATTGCCCACGGCGACGACCCAGTCACCGATGCGGGTATCTTCCGGATCCTGCTCGAAGGCGACAAAGGGCAGGTTTTCGGCATCGACCTTGAGCACGGCAAGGTCGGTTCGTTCATCCGTACCAATGACTTCCGCCATCCGTTCCTCGCCGTCGTCGAACAGGATCGTCACTTCGTCGGCATTGTTGACCACGTGGTTGTTGGTGACGATGTAGCCATCCTCCGAGATGACGAAGCCGGATCCGGCCGCCATGAATCGGCGCGGCTCGATTTCTTCGCCAGGCGAGCCGAAGCGATCGCCGAACTGGTCGAAGAAATCCTGGAACGGATGACCATCGGGAAGCTCGGGGAACCCGCGACGCTCGCCGCGGCGGGGTTCACCGCCGGTGCCTTCCACCATGATCGAAACCACCGCCGGCTTGACTGCGGCCACGAGGTCGGCAAAGCCCTCCGACGGCTGGGCGGCCGGGGGCACTTCTATCTGAGAGGCATTCTGTTGCTGGGCCAATGCCACATTGCTTGTTGCGACGAGCCCGGAACTACCAAGCAAAGCGAGGGTGAAGGCGCCCAGTAGGGGCCGTGCACGCCATTTCTTGAGGGACATGGTGTTCTCCAATGATTTTAGGTGAATGGCACGATCACACACCGAGGCTCGCTACCGTGCCAAAGCCTCCGCACCATGCGGAGGTGGACCAGTCCCCATTTCCCTTGATCAAGGAGATGCTGAGATATCGGCGAGCCCTAACATGACCAGCTGGGAACCATCCTGGTACCCAAGGCCGCCATCCATGTCTGGTTCCGACTTGATGCAGGTTGCACGTCGATGACGAGCGGCCCGCAGATCGCCCTCATCTGCAGGATACCAGCGCCGATCGAAGTGGCGCGTTCAACAGAACGTGTTGCCGCCCCTGTCAGCCGGTCGCCTCCGGCAGCCAGACTACCATCGAGCCCTGACCCCGATTGGCCCAGAGGTAATAGGGTATCGCGGTAAGGGCAGTTGGCTTCTCGACCGGCGGACTGGTGCGGTAGAGCTTGTTCCAGTCGCTTTCGTCGACCGCTGTGGCCTGGGCCCTCAGTGTTACGATGCCGTCGAACAGGTCGGTGCGCTGTTCTGCCTCGAGCTCCGCATCGCGCGGGAGCTTCAGGCGCTGGACCCGGCCCCCGGGATTGTCCGCTTCCTCGATGCAATAGACCAGCGGTCCGCGCTTGAGGGCCACGCGGCCGGCATCCATGATGACACCAGGATGGGCATAGAGCCGAACCGGCGGCATGGGCAGGTCAAGCGTTACCTTGTCACCGGCCTGCCACGTCCGGTTGATCTTGAGATATCCGCGCGCGGCCTGGCCGATGTCGACCTCCTCGCCATTGACCTTAACCCTGGCGCCCGTGCACCAGCCGGGGATGCGCAGCGCGAGATCGAAACGCGTCGCCGCTGCAGGATCAACGCTGATGGTGATGTCGCCGGACCAGGGGTAGTTGGATTCCTCGCGCAGATTGACCGTCACCCCGCCGATCTCGACGGTAGTGGCAATGCCGCCATAGAGGTGGAAGGCGACGCCGTTATCGGCCACCGAGAGGAAGTAGCCCCCGACGGAGGCGACCAGACGGCTGACATTCATGGTGCAGCACGGGCAGGTATGCCACTCCCAGCGGGTCCGCCTACCGTCGCTTTCGAGTGGGTTGGCGTAGAAATAGTGCTTTCCGTCGCGCGACAGGCCCGAGAGGGCACCATTGAACATGGCGAGTTCGAGAATGTCGCCATACTTGCCGTCGAGATCGAGATGCAGCATGCGCTGGGCCCAGAAGATCAGCGCGACCGAGGCACAAGTTTCGGCATAGGCGGTCTGGTTGGGCAGGTCGAAATCGTGGGTGAAGCCCTCGTTATGCGCCGAGGGGCCGAGGCCCCCAGTCACATACATCTTGGTCTCCATCACGTCGTTCCAGAGCACCTCGCAGGCCCGCTTGAGGCCCGGATCGTCGAGTTCGGCGGCGAGGTCAGCCATGGCCGTATAGAGATACATCGCCCGCACGGCGTGGCCGACGACCTTGTCCTGCTCGCGCACCGGCTTGTGCGACTGCGAGTATTCGTAATTGGCAAAGACGTAGGGTTGCCTTGTGTCGTCGTTGCCCTCGCGTTCTTCGCGCTCGACGTCGAAATAGTGCGGCGGCTGCCGGCCGCGCTCGTTGACGAGGTAGGCGGCGAAGTCGAGATGCTTCTTCTCGCCGGTGAGGTAATAGAGCTTCATCAGGGCCAGCTCGATCTCCTCATGGCCGTCATAGCCGCGGCGCTGGCCGGGGCCGGTGCCGAAGGTGGCGTAGATGTGGTCGAGGTAGCGCTCCAGGATGTCGAGGAAGCGCCGGCGCCCCGTCACCTGGAAATAGGCGATGGCGCCTTCGAGCAGGTGGCCTGCATTATACATCTCGTGGTTGTCGCGCAGATTGGTCCAGCGCTTGCCGGGCTCCCGGCCCAGATACCAGCAGTTGAGATAGCCATCTGGCGCCTGGGCCTTCTCCAGATCGTCGACCGCCGCCTCGATCTTGGCCTCGATATCCGCGTCGCGCCGATGCGCCAGCGCATAGCTGGCAGCCTCGATCCACTTGCCGACATCGCTGTCCCAGAAAACTTGAACGGTAAAGCCGTTCGAATGGCGCGGGAAACGCAGCGGCGGCGGTGGCTGGGGGAGTTTGAGCGACTCCAGGATGCCGTACTCGCCCAGCTTCGCGTGCTGGCTGGGCACGGTATTTCCCAGCACCGTCTCGAGGCGCTCGTGCCAGAATTGGCCTTCGAGCTTGACGTTGGCGAACGGGACGGGGGCGTATCGGGACATGGTGGGGCCTTAAAGTGCGATGCCGGTCTTGGGATCGAAAAGGTGGACTTTGGCGGGATCAATCGTCAGCCCGACGCGATCCCCAGTCCTGAGCTCGGTGCGTTCGAACTGGACGAGCTGGAAGGTGCCATCGGGCGAGGTGAGGTAGGTGGCCGAGCCGGTCGATTCCACAACCCCAACTTCGAGATGGAATGTGGCCTGCTCCCCGGCAACAGTGAGGTGTTCCGGCCGGGTGCCGGCAATCACTTCGCGTCCGGGCTCCTGTGTCCGGTCGAGCGGCAGCGTGCCCGCGCCATCGGCGAGAACCACGGCGTTTCCCGTGTCCGAGATGCGGCCAGCAAGGAAGTTCATGGCGGGGGAACCGATGAAGCCGGCGACGAAGCGGTTGACCGGCTTGTCGTAGAGCTCGAGAGGTGGTCCCTGCTGCTCGATGATGCCGTCGCGCATCACCACCACCCAGTCCGCCATGGTCATGGCCTCGATCTGGTCATGGGTGACATAGACGGAGGTGGCGCCCAGCCGGTCGTGCAGGGCCCGGATCTCCTTGCGCATCTGCACCCGCAGGGCCGCGTCGAGGTTGGACAGCGGTTCGTCGAAGAGGAAAGCCTTGGGGTTGCGGATGATGGCCCGGCCCATCGCGACGCGCTGCCGCTGGCCACCGGAGAGCTGGCGCGGGTAGCGCCCCAGCAATTGCGACAACCCGATGGTCTCGGCCACCTCGGCGGCCTTCCGACGGGCCTCTGCCTTGCCCACGCCGTGCAGCCGCAGCGAGTAGGTGAGGTTCTTTTCCACCGTCATATGCGGGTAGAGCGCATAGGACTGGAACACCATGGCGACGTCGCGCCGCCGTGGCGGCACACCCTGCATGGCCTGTCCGGCGATTGTGAGCTCGCCTGACGAGATGGTTTCCAGGCCGGCGATCGACCGCAGCAGCGTCGACTTTCCGCAACCCGAAGGTCCGACCAGGGCGACGAAGCTGCCCTTGTCGATGGTCAGGCAGATCCCTTTGAGGGCGTGGAAGCTGCCGTAGTGCTTCTGGATGTTGCGCAGTTCAATCTGGGCCGTCACTTGAGGGCTCCCGAGGTTAGGCCGGAGACGATGCGGCGCTGCAGGATGACGAAGGCAGCCAGGATCGGCGTCACATAGATCGCCGAATAGGCCATGATTCCGCTCCAGTCGCTGGAGTTTGGGCCGAGGAAGCCGCTGAGGCCGACGCTGGCCGGTTGCAGGCTGGGGCTCTGGATGATCGACTTGGAGTAGATGTACTCGCCGAACGCACTCATGAAGGTGAGAATGGCGCAAACCAGAATGCCATTGCGCGCCAGCGGCAGGATGATTGAGAAAAAGGCGCCGATGCGCGAGTTTCCATCCACCAGTGCCGCCTCTTCCAGCTCGCGCGGCACGCTCATGAAAGTGGCTCGCACCAGCACCACGAAAAAGGGCATGGCCTTGGCCGCTGCCGCGAGCACCACCGCCGTGCGGGGATAGCTCAGCAGGCCGACCTGGTTGAAACCCACGAACAGCGGCGTGATCATCACCGAGGCGGGCAGCACCTGCAGCATCAGCACGCAGAACAGGCCAACGTCGATCCAGACATTGCGGTAGCGGGCGAGGACATAGGCACAGCCCGTGCCCAGCAGCACGGTGATGGCTGTGACCCCGGAGGCGATGACCACCGAGTTCCACAGGAAGGTCGGCATGGTGCGCCGCGCCCAGACTTCGGGATAGACGCCCGCATCGGGATCGCGTGGCCAGAAAGTGGGCGGGTTGGCGAAGATCTCCGAGCTGCCCTTGAGGCTCGTGACATACATCCAGTAGAGCGGGAAGAGGTAGATGGCAGCGAGGCCGAGCGCCACGGCCAGCAGCAGCCAGGGAGTGTAGGTCCTGGTCATCCGCGCACCTCATGGCGCGTCGAGCGCACATAGACGATCGAGGCGAACAGCACGAGCAGGAACATCATCACCGACACGGTGGCGCCCTTGGCGAAGTCGTAGAGCTGGAAGCTCAACTGCCAGGACCAGTAGCCCGCGACGTTGGAGGTATTGGCCGGACCCCCCTCGGTGAGGGCAGGGAACAGGTCGAACTGCTGCAGCGTGCCGATCAGCCCCAGTGAGAGCACCGCGCCGATGGTCGGGCGCATCATGGGCAGGGTGATGGTCCAGAAACGCTGGAAGGCGTTGGCGCCGTCGAGTTCCGCAGCCTCGTAGAGATCGTGCGGAATGGCGGCCAGACCCACCGAGAGCAGCAGCATGTTGAAAGCGAGCCCCAGCCAGATATTGGCGATGATGACTGCCCAGATCGAAAAGTTCGGGTCCGACTTCCAGAAGATATTGGCGTCGATGATGCCGAGCGCCTTGAGGATGACGTTGAGCACGCCATAGTCACCGGCCAGGATCCAGCTCCAGATGGCGCCCACGACCAAACCCGGCATCACCCACGAGACCAGGAACAGGCCGCGAATGGTGGAGGCGCCCGGAAAGCTCTGGGCGAAGAACAGGGCCAGCGCAAAGCCGAGCACGAATTGCCCCGCCATCGAGCCGAAGACGAAGATCAGCGTGTTGCGCGTGACCAGCCCAAATTCGGGCTGCTGCACCACCGCGATATAGTTCTCAAACCCGACAAAGGGCCGAAACAGCTCGCCCAGCGTGAACATGTCCACCTGCTGGAAGCTCATCAGCACGTTGTAGAGCAATGGCGCGCCGGCCAGTGCGAGCAGGAAAAGCAGGGCTGCACTGACCAGCAGGATGTCGAATCCCACCCCGTCGCGCAGCGATCCGAACAATCGCGACACCAAACTCTCCATCGAGCGGAAGAAAAAACCGGCCGGAGCAGAGTCCGGCCGGGCAGTGGGAGGACTAGTTGACGATGCCGTCGATGGTGGTCTGCGCCTGGTTCAGGGCGTCCATGGAGGACATCTGCCCGGTCAGCGACTGCTGCATAGCGTCATAGATGGCCTTGGAAATCTTCTGCCATTCCGGGTGCGGGCCGCGTGGCTGGGCGTATTGCAGCATGTCCTGGAAGACGACGAGCGCCTCGTCCTTTTCCGCAATGCCGGTCTGGGGCAGTTCAATATCGCCACGCGCCGGCAGGTTGCCGAATTCGGGGAACAGGCGGTCTTCCTGGCTCACATAGTATTCGAGCAGACGGAACGCCTCGTCAGGATGCTCGGTGTTGGCCATGATGCCCCAGTTGAAGCCGCCCAGAGCCGAAGAGCGCTCACCGCCTTCCTCGATGGTGGGGAGAAGCGCGACCCCCCAGTCGAAGTCGGCTTCCTCGACCATGCGGTCGATTTCCCACGGGCCCGAAATGGCCATGGCGGCATTGCCCGAATTGAAGACGCCGGTGGAGTCCCACTGGCCGAGGCTGAGCACGTCGCGGCTGGCATAGCCGTTGTCGATCAGGCTCTTCCAGATATCGAGCACTTCGGCCGCGCCCTCGGTGTTGACCTTGTCGGCATCGCCGCCGGACATCTGGATGATGGGCAGGAACTGGAACGTACCCTCTTCGCCTGCACGCGCGGAGAAGGTGATGCCATAGACATTGTTGGCCGGATCGGTGAGCTTTTCGGCGTATTCGGCCACCTCTTCCCAAGTCTTGGGGGGCTCGGTGATGCCGGCGGCCTCGAACATGTCCTTGTTATAGAAGATGCCGATGGTGTCGGTGTATTTTGGCACGCCAAAGAGCTTGCCATCCCAGGTGACGGAGTTCAGCGGACCCTCGAAATAGTCGGCTGCGCCGATGACCTCTGAATTGGCGACACGCTCGGTGATGTCGAGCATGGCCCCACGCGACGAGAACATCGCAAAATCGGGATTGTCGAACGAGACGATATCGGGCGCATTGCCAGTGGCGAAGGCGCGCAAGGTTTCGTTGACGATCTCGTCGAAGGGCACAGCGCGGTATTCCACCACGATATCCTCATTGGCCTCGTCGAACTCCTTGGAGAACGTGTCGGCGATGCCGGCGCGATCAATGCCGTCGATCGACCACACCTGGAGTGTGACCTGCGCCTGCGCTGGTGCGGCCAATGCGCCGATGGCGATGCCGGCCAATAGACCTAGTCTAGGAAACTGCATTATATCCTCCCTTGCGGCCCTCGGGCCGCGATTCACGCCGCTCGGGTTTCCTCTTCCCTTGCGGCCTTTCCTCGCTGCCGTAGGCGGTTGCAACGCCTGCGGCAGCACTCCTCAGACCTCCTGAAGCACTCCTCCCTGGTCACCGGCGGCGATGGTCTCGCCGCCGCAGGATTGGCGCACCACGAGCTTGCATGGCAGCTTCCGGACACCCGGCTCCACCGGCTTGCCCTCGGCAAGCTGCAGGATCAGGCGTCCGGCCTCGCGGCCAAGTTCCTTGAGATTCATGTCTACCGTGGTCAGCGGCGGCCGGCTCGCGGCAGCAACGATTTCCCAATTGTCGAAGCCGATGACCGAAACCTGTTCCGGCACCGCCACACCCCGCTCGCGCAAGGCGTCGACCACGCCGCGGGCAATCTGGTCATTGCCGCAGAAAATCGCATCCGGAGGCGACTGCTCCCCGCGCCACAGCTGGGCCACGGCCTCGTGGCCCCATGCTTCCGACCACGGTCCGTGCAGCACCTTTGCCTTTTCACCCACCACCGAGCAGAAAGCCCCGGCGCGTGCCGCGACGGATGCAAAGCTGTCCGGCCCCGTGACATGGACGATCCGCTGGCGGCCCAGGCCCAGCAGCCATTCGGCAGCGTCCCGCGCACCCTGATCGTCGTCCGATACCAGCGTTACCGCATCGCTGGGTCCGTCGGTAAAGGCGTAGACTACCGGCACGGCGAGGCCCGACAGGTCGACCGGCAGGCGGCGATCGATGCGCTTGCCGGTGGCGATGATGCCATCGACCTGCTTGTCGAGCATGGCATCGACATGCAGCGCCGCAAGCGCCGCATCATCCTCGATGCCGCACAGGAAGACCGATACGCCCTCATCGACCAGCGCTTCGGAAATGCCCGCCATTACGGGAAGGGTGAAGCGACCATAGGTGTCGTTGGTCAGCAGTCCGATGGTGAAGCTGCGCTGCTGGGTCAGCGCCCGCGCCATGGCATTGGGCCGGAAGCCGAGCGCCGCCGCGGTCTGCTTGACGCGCTGGCGGGTCGCCTCGGTCATCCTGCCGGTATCGTTGAGGGCTTTGGAGGCCGTGGCAACGCTGACGCCGGCGACGCGGGCGACGTCGTAGATGCGTATCCGCTCCGCCTTTGCCACGTCCTCGCACCTCATTTGAGAAACCCTTTTCTCAAGTTTGATAAAACGGTTTTTCAGCTCGCGTCAAGCAGGATCACGTCAACATCACACAGCCACGTGACTTCCGCCCCGCGCCTGCTTCAGATGGTTGAGCGCGTGCACCTGCCCGGTCATTTCCAGCGCATCGCGATAGACCGGATCGTGCCAGCCTTCGATGTCGATGGACCCGCTCCAGCCGGCCAGGCGCAGTTCGGAAATGATGTCGGTCCAGTTGCTGTCGCCAAAGCCTGGGGTGCGCATGAACACGAAGGGCTCCTTGCCGAAAATGCCGTGCTCGCGGATCACGTCCCAGCGGATGGTGGCGTCCTTGCCGTGCAGATGGAAGAATTTGTGCGCCCACTTACGGATCTGCGGCAGCGGATCGATCAGGTAGACCATCTGGTGGCAGGGCTCCCATTCGAGCCCGATACTGTCGTCGGGCGTCTCGTTGAACATCAGCTCCCACGCGTCCGGATTGTGCGCGATGTTCCAGTCGCCGGTCTGCCAGTTGCCGTCCATCGCACAGTTTTCGAAGGCGATGCGCACGCCCTTGTCGGCCGCGCGCTTCGCCAGTTCCGACCAGACCTTGCGGTATTGCGGCAGGCTGTCGGGGAGCGGCTTGTTGCGGATGCGGCCGGTGAAGCCGGCGACGCAGGTGGCGCCGAAGTGATGCGCATTGTCGATGCAGTCCTGCAGACCCTGCAGGGTCTGGCGGTCCATCTCCTGATCTTCCAGCGGATTGCCGAACATGCCCAGCGTCGAAATGGTGATGTCGCGTTCCCCGATGGCGTCGCGGCAGCGCTTGCCCAGTTCGGCCAGGTCCTGGCCGTTGGTGGTCTGCCAGAAGAACGGCTCGAAGCTCTCAAACCCCAGGTCGACGATTTCCCCGATACGTTCGGCGGCCTTGCCGGCTGAGGCTGAAACCATGGTTCCGATGCGGATGGACTTGGCGGGATCGCTCACTTATGGAACCTCAAACTGTGATGGTGACGCGTTGGCGGGTCCGGGCGCTTTCGATTGCGGCAAAGACCATGGCGAGGCTGTTGATGTTGTCGCTGCCGACGGTTTCGGGAGCACGCCCGGTTTCGATGGCCGCGAGGAAGTCGGCAATGACGCTGGCATGGCCATGAGTCTGGTCGTCGTCGGCCGGGGCGGGGACCTCTATGTCCTCGACGTCTCGGAAGAAGCCCGTATCGCCGGCGACCACCCGGGCCTCGAACCCGGCGTCGCCATCCCAGAGCAAGGTGCCCCTGGTGCCCGTGATGCGCCAGCTGGCCTCCCAACTGGTATTGGCGCCCTCGGCGCACCAGGAGCCGCGATAATTGAAGATGACGTCGTCTTCGAACTCGAAGATGGCGTTGGCAGCAGCGCCATGAGCATACCAGGACCCGGCGGGGTTGGACTCGAGGCAATAAACGGCGCGCGCCGATTTGCCGGTCATGAAACGCGCGGCATCGAGGGTGTGAATGGCCATGTCGAGCAGCAGGACATGCTCCATCTCGTCGCGAAAGCCGCCGAAATGGGCGCCGATGAAGAAATCGCAGTTGAGGCTGGTGATCTCGCCCAGCGCGCCGCTCTCGATCAGGCGGCGGATGCGGCGCACGCCGGCCACGAAGCGGCGGTTCTGCACCACGGCGTGTACCCGTCCGGCCGCCGCTGCCTGCCCGATCATTGAACTCGCCTGCTCGATGCTGCCCGCCATCGGCTTCTCGCTGAGCACGTGGCACCCGTGGGCGAGCCCGGTTGCGACCACATCGCTGCGCGCCGCCGGGATGACGACGTCGAACAGCAGGTCGGGCTTGGTCTGGGCCAGCACGGCTGCCAGATCCGCGCCGATGACAACGTCATCCAGCGTAAATTCGGCAGCGCGCGCCTCGGCCGTGGCGCGGTGCAGATCGACGAGCCCAACCACCTTCACACGGTCCCGGAGCAGCGGGTGTGTGGAGACGGCCGTAAGCCAGCCCTTGGACATGGTGCCGCAACCGACGAGCACCGCCGTGAACATCGAGATGTCCTCCCTATGGACATTGCCGCGCCCCTGCCGTCTGTTGCGGCTGTGGTGGACGCTAGTCCCGTAAACGTTTACGACGCTATTCCCGGCGCTTGCCTGCTGTCAATGGCCCACCGTAAACGTTTCTGAAGATTCCTGGGGCGACAGTAAAAATATGACGGGCATCAAATGGCTGGCGCAGCACCTGAACGTTTCCATCGGCACCGTTTCGCGCGCCCTCAACGGCAAGCCCGACGTAAGTGAAGCGACGCGCAAGCGCGTCATGGAGGCCGCGGCCGCCTTGGGCTACGTGCCTAATCAGGCAGGGCGCTCGCTGCGCAAGGGAGCGACCGGGATCGTGGGCTTCATGATGGAGACTGGCTCGCAGCGGCAGGGCGACGTCTTCTTCATGAGCGTGTTCGACGGCATACAGTCGGTATTCGCGCGCCATCACCTCGATCTCGTGGCGCTGCTCTGCTCGTCGGAAGAAGATCCGGACGCATTCATGCAGCGTATCGTGGCGCGTGGCTTCGCTGATGCGCTGATCATCTCTGCCACCAAGCGGGTGGACCATCGCATCGATTTCCTGGCCAGCCGGAAGATACCCTTCATCGCTTTGGGCCGCTCCGAAACCGACGCCGGACATCCCTGGCTCGACCTGGACTTCGAGGGTATGGCCGAGGTCGGCGTTTCCCGCCTGATCGCCAAGGGGCACCGGCGCATCGGCGCATTCGCGCCGCTCGACGACACCAATCTGGGCTTCGTCTTCATCGACGCCTATCGAAAGGTGCTGGAGCAGCACGGCATCGCGTTCGATCCTGACCTGATCTTTCCCGCCCATCCCAACGAGCAAGGGGGCCATGGGATCGCCTATGCGATCGCCGCCATGCCAGCGGAAAGACGCCCGACCGGCTTCGTGCTCACCAACGAGGTCATGTGCGTCGGCCTCTACAACGGCCTGCAGGAAGTGGGGCTCATCCCGGGCAAGAACTTCGCCATCATCGGGCGCGACAGCGCTCAGGCCCGCTATCTTGTGCCCAAGCTCACCTGTTTCCGGCTGTCGTTGCGCGAACTGGGGATTGCCCTGGCCGAAAGCCTGCTCGCCACCATGCCCGCCTATACAGATGCCTATCCGTTCGGAGTCACGCGTCGGGTGGTGCCACTGGAGCTGGTTCCGGGCGACAGCGATGTCGCGATAGCGGCGCAACCACAGGCGCTCGCTTGACGTGGCGGCGCCGCACGGAACGACGTCTCGCACCGGTCGTTGTCATCAAGTGGTGGCAAGGGGTGACGGATGAAACAGCGTGCAGCGGCCTGGATTGTTGCAGCCTTTGTGGTCCTGGCACTGCCCTTCGCCGTCCTGCTGGCCGGGGAGCGGGTCCAAGGCCGCAACCTGCTCTGGGACTTCTGCATGGGGCTAGGCTTTGGCGCCCTGGCCCTGGGCGGGCTGCAGTTTGCACTGACCGCTCGTTTCCGCCCGCTGACCAATCCCTTCGGAGCCGACATCGTCTATCTGTTTCACCGCTATCTGGCGATTGGAGCGGTCGGCATCATGTTGGCCCATTTCGGCATCCTCTACGTCTGGTTTCAGTCCGAACTCGGTGAACTCAACCCGCTTGAGGCGCGCTGGGAATTGACCGCGGGGCGTGTGGCGCTGCTGGCCTTCGGCCTGCTGGTGATCACCTCCGAATTCCGCAAGTGGCTGAAACTTGAATACGAACTATGGCGCCTGGTGCATCTTGGCCTCGCAGTCATCGGGTTTGCGGCGGCGATAGCCCACGTGCTGGGCGTGGGACGGCTGACAGCTGCGATTGAGACGCGGTCGCTCTGGCTGGGCGTAACTCTCGCCTGGCTGCTGCTGCTGGTGTGGCTGCGCATCGGCAAGCCTTGGCTGCAGCGGCGCAATCCCTGGCGTGTGGTGAGCAACGTCGAGCAGCGCGGCGGGGCCCACTCCCTGGTGTTCGAGCCTCTCGGCAAACCGCTGAAGCCGTGGAAGCCAGGGCAGTTCATCTGGCTGACCTTCGCGGATTCGCCCTATCAGCTGGAAGAGCACCCATTCACCATTTCGAGCGCCCCCGAGGAGGGACCCAACGTCACCATCTCGGTCAAGCCGCTCGGCGACTTTTCAAAGCAGGTCGTCAAGGCCGCGCCCGGAGACATCGGCTATCTCGAGGGACCATTCGGCGTGTTCACCACAGAGCGGGAAGAGGTCAGGGGCTTCGTGATGATTGCCGGCGGCATCGGCATCACACCGATGCTGGCCAATCTCAAGGCGATGCAGGCGCGTGGAGATAAGCGCAACACCATCCTGTTCTACGCCAATAGCGACTTGGAAAGCGCCGCTTTCCGCGAAGACCTGGCAGAACTGGAAAGGGGGCTCAATCTCAAGGTCGTGCATGTGCTGGAGCAGGCTCCGCCGGGGGCCAACTTCGAAGAGGGCTATGTCACCGCGGAAATCTTGCAGCGGCACCTGCCGGAAACAGTCGATGGGTACAAGTTCCTGCTATGCGGCCCGCCGGCCATGACGGAGGCAGTCAGGTCCTGTATCGTCGAGATGGGCGTACCGGAGAGCGATGTCGACTCCGAAGTCTTCGACATGGTTTGAGGAGGCAGAACATTGCGAGACCGCCTGGCGCTGATCCTTGCCATAGCCATGATCGTTTTCGTCGTCGCACTGGCGGCAGGCTTCGGCCTAATCCTGAACCCCGTCTGATGAGCGCCGGCTAGCCAAGAAGCTGCACGGCAACACAGCCAGGGTATTCAAGGCCGGTGAGACAGTGTCTCATGGGTAACGCGGGATAGCGGCAGGAATGGAGACTTGCGCTATGAAGATCACGGACCTGCTCAGCGCTTCGGACGTCTATCTCGACGTCGATCTGACCAGCAAGAAAGATGTCATAAGGTTCCTCTCGGACCGGGTTGCGGAGAAATGCGGCACCCAGGCCGACGCCTGCCGCAATGCTCTTGCCGCCCGTGAGAAGCTGGGATCGACGGCAATAGGTGGGGGAATCGCTTTCCCCCATGCACAACTCGACCACCTGGAGCGGGCAATGGCTGTGTTTGTCCGGCCGGCTGAGGCAGTTCCTTTCGCGGCAGCGGACGAGGGTCCTGTAGATCTGATCGTGATGCTCCTGACTCCCAGCGGGGCCAATAAAGAGCACCTGGACGGACTGGCTAGTTTTGCTCGAATGTTGCGGTCGACCGAGAGGGCGCAGGCTCTGCGAGAGGCGGCGAGCGCCGAGGATGTGATCGCCGCGTTCGGGGAGTGATGGCGCACTGCGCGAACGGAGCATGAGGAGAAACATCACTGGTCGATTGGATTTACCTCGTCATCCTGGTCAGCTCGGGACTTCTGGTCGCCTCGATCTTCACCAGCCTTGCAGCATTCCGCTTCGGCGCGCCATTGCTGCTGGTGTTTCTGTTCGTCGGGCTGGCCGCGGGTGAAGATGGGCTCGGGCTGCGGTTCAACGATGCCGGCGCGGCGTATTTCATCGGCAGTCTCGCCCTCTCCGTGATCCTTTTTGACTCCGGCTTCGGGACTTCGGTGCGGTCGTTCCGACAGTCGGCGGGTCCAGCGCTCACGCTGGCTACCGTTGGCGTGCTGATCACGGCCGGCGTTGTGGGAGTGGCTGCCCACTTTCTCCTGGGCCTTGGCTGGCTGCAGTCGCTGCTGCTCGGCGCGATAGTGGGCTCGACCGATGCGGCTGCCGTATTCTTCCTGCTTCGCATCGGGCAGATCACCGTCAAAGATCGAGTACGCTCCACCCTTGAGGTCGAGTCGGGCTCCAACGACCCTATGGCGATTTTCCTGACCTTGGTGCTGGTTGAGCTGATTGCAGCCGGGGTCACCTATCCCGGGCCGGCCGTCGCCCTGACCTTTGTTCAGCAGATGGGACTCGGTGTGGCCCTTGGGCTGGCCGGTGGATTGCTGATTGCGGCTGTCGTGAACCGGGTCGAACTCGAAGGGGCTCTTTACCCCGTCCTGGTGTTGGGGGCGGCGCTGTTCCTGTTCGCCCTGACGGGTATCCTGGGCGGCAGCGGCTTTCTCGCCGTCTATGCGGCCGGCCTCGTGGCGGGCAACCGGAAGTTGCGCAACGCCGACGGACTGCGGCGGTTTCAGGGCGGCATGACTTGGCTGGCGCAGATCGTCATGTTCGTGATGCTGGGCCTATACGCAACGCCTTCCGAGTTCATGGGGGCAGCCCCCGGCGCACTGCTGCTCGCTTTCGTGCTGATCGGCGTGGCACGGCCTGTTGCGGTGTGGCTCTGTCTTATGCCGTTCGGGTTCCGCAACAGGGAGAAGATCTTCGTCGGTTGGGTGGGTCTGCGCGGCGCCGTCTCCATCCTGCTGGCCATTCTGCCGGTGATCGCCGAGCTTCCCAACGGGCAACTCTATTTCAACACCGTGTTCATCGTGGTGCTGGTTTCTCTGATCGTGCAGGGCTGGACGATACGTCCGATGGCGCGCTGGCTGAAGCTGATCGTCCCGCCGATCATGGGGCCGCTCGATCGCGTGGAACTCGAGCTGCCGGGCACGGCGCATCACGAACTGGTCGTCTATCGCGTCACCGACGGCAGCCCGGTGGCACGGGGTGCGCGACTGCCAAGGTGGGCCAGGCCGTCACTGATCATCAGAGAAGGCCATTCAATGAAGTGGCAGCAGGTCCGTCACCTCCAGACCGGGGACAGCGTCTACGTCTTTACGGCACCCCGATTTGTCCGGCTCCTCGACCGGCTGTTCGCGGGGCCAACGCAGGTGGAGGCGGACGACCGCGACTTCTTCGGCGTTTTCGATGTCGATCCCCAGCAACCGATGCAGGTGCTCGCGGCCCTCTACAGCATTAGCCTGCCCGCAGAGGCAAGCGAGATGAGGATTGCCGAGTTCATTGCCGAGCGGGTCGGCGGGCACGCGGAGGTGGGCGATCGCGTTGGTCTCGAGACGGTTGAACTCGTCGTCCGCGAGGTCGATGACGCGGGCAATACCATCGCCGCAGGGCTGGCGATCATCGACGAGGAGCCTAGCCGAATACCGCGTACCCGTCTGGGAGCCAGGCTCCTCGACGTCTACCGGCGCCGCCGGCAATAGCCCCGCAGAGCGCTTCGCAGGCCGGCCTGAATACTCCCCGGACTAGCTTGTCCCAAGCGCAGCCTGTTCGCGACAGATGCGGTCGACAAGCGCGTCGAACTCGCCCTTGGGCGGCCGACCGGCGCCTAGCCTCTGCTTGAGGTGCCTGATGGGTTCTTCGAGGATCACTTCAAGCTCCGCTGCACAGGTGAAGTCGCCGGCTACGCTCTTGACCTTGCTGTTGTCAAAGATCGCCGTCCAGGACTTGTCGCCTTCCAGCGGGCCGATCCACTCAGGATTGTAGCGGCACAGCGTATCGGTGGGGACGTGGACGATCTTGGCTTCCACACCCAGCAGGCGACCGATGGCGCGCTGGATCTGATCCCAGGTGTGAGCGCGGTCGTTGGTGATGTGAAAGATCTCTCCCAGCGCCGCCGGCTTCCCGAACAGCTCCACGAACGGCACGGCGAAATCCACCGAGCGCGTCAGCGTCCAGGGCGTGTGGCCGTCCCCCGCAACGATGGTCGGCTCGCCATCGAGCATGCGCCGAGCCATGACCTCGCTGTCGCCGATCATGATCGGCAGTCCGGTGCGGACAGTGTGGCTGGGGCGGACGATGGTCCAGTTGAAATCGGTGGCGCCCTCGAGCAGCCCCTCGCAGGCGATCTTGGCCTGGCTGTAGCTCCAATATGGATTGATGGCCGGCGTCTGCTCGGTGATTACGTAGTGTCGTGCCGGCTTCTCATAGACAGATGCCGAGGAAATGAAGATGTACTGCCCGCAATGTCCGGAGAAAATCTCGATATCGCGGGCCAACTGCTCGGGGGTGAAGACGATGAACTGGCAGACGACGTCGTAGTGCCCATCGGCTAGCGCGGCATATTCGGCGCCGTTGAGATCGCCGGTGATCGCCTTGACGCCGGTTGGCAGCTCATCGCTATGCTTGCCGCGGTTGAAGACACTGACCTCATGCCCCTGCGCTACGGCTCGTTCGACGCAAGGGTATGAAATCTGGCCGGTGCCGCCGATGAACAGAACGCGAAGTGACATGTAGGGTATCCTCCTGTGGCCGCCCATTGCGCACCATTTTGCCTCCGACTGCAACCGCCGAACAGGTGAGTCTGCCAGCGCGACTATCGCTGCTGGCGGCGTTTCGACCTAAGATGATCTGGCAAACTCGCGAGTCCCGACCATGAACGCTATCGACCTCAACGATCAGACTGCCGTCGTCACAGGCGGCGCTCAGGGAATCGGCTTTGCCATTGCGCATCGCTTGCTCGCCTCCGGCGCGCGAGTGAGCCTGTGGGATCGCGATGCCCAAATGCTGGCTCTTGCGGTTGACAAGCTGGGCCCCTCGGCCAGCAGCAAGGTGGTGGACATCACCGACCTGGCGAGCCTGCAGCGCGTGCATTCGGAAGTCGAGGCCGAGAGCGGGCCGGTCTCGATCCTGGTCAATTCGGCGGGGGTCGCCGGTCAGAACGCGAGTCTCGAGGACTATGATCCCGATGAATGGCGTCGGGTGGTCGAGATCAACCTCAATGGCACCTTCTATGTGAACAAGGTGGTGATTCCGTCCATGAAGGCGCGCAACTACGGGCGCATCGTCAATATTTCATCGGTGGCGGGCAAGGAGGGCAATCCGAACCTGTCGGCCTATTCGGCTGCCAAGGCGGGCGTGATCGGGCTCACCAAGTCGCTCGGCAAGGAACTGGCGAAGTACGACATTGCGGTGAACGCCATCACTCCCGCCACGGCCAATACGCGCATCCTCGACACTTTGACCAAGGAGTTCATCGACTACATGCTGGTGCGTATTCCGCGCGGCCGGTTTCTCGAAGTGGAGGAGGCGGCCGCGATGGTGGTATGGCTCGTCAGCAAGGAAAACAGCTTCACCACCGCCAGCGTCTTCGACCTCTCGGGTGGCCGCACCACCTACTGATGCGGCTCATGGCATCAACTGACCGCCATTGACCTCGATGACCTGGCCGATAACGTAGCTCGACAGGGTTTCGGAGGCGAGGAAGAGATAGGCGCCGACGCACTCTTCGGCGGTGCCCATGCGGCCCTGCGGGATCGTCGCAACATTGGCCTCGAGCTGCGCCTGGGTGGAATAACGCTCGTGGAACGGCGTGTCGATCACGCCCGGCGCTACCGCGTTGACCCGGATGCCGAAGGATATGAGTTCCTTGGCCATGCCGCGGGTGATGTTGGACACCAAGGCCTTCGACGAGCCATAGAGCCCGGCGCCATTGCTGGCGCCGTTGCGAGCAGCGATCGAGGTGGTGTTGATTATGAACCCGCCCTGGCGTTTGAGGTGGGGGATGGCAGCGCGGCTGGCAGCGATGACGGAGCGGCCATTAAGGTCCATCACCTTGTCGTAATAGGCGTCGTCCATTTCGGCATAGGCCATGCGGCCGACCATGCCGCCGGCATTGTTGATCAGCCCGTCCAGCCGCCCGAAAGCCGCCGCCGTCTCCTCGACGGCACGGGCGATGTCGGTCGAACTGGAGGCATCGGCACGGGCCAGGAACGCCTGCCCGCCGGCCTCCGTCACAGCTTTGCCGACAGCTTCTGCCGCTTCCTGGCTGGAATTGTAGTGCACGCCGACCATGGCGCCCTGTGCCCCCAGGGCCTTAGCCAGGGCGGCGCCGATGCCCGTGGAGGCTCCGGTAACGAGAATGGCCTTCCCGGCAAGATCGGGGATGGAAACTTGGGTCATGGCGGCCTCGTGCTTGGTGATGCGATGGCGAAGTGATAGGAGGCTGTTATCGCTAATACAAGGGCAGGGCATGGGCAGATCGACCGCTCGTCTCAAGGACATCGCCACAAGGACCGGCTTTTCCGTCAATACGGTCTCGCTCGCCTTACGCGGTAGTCCGCGGATCGCCGAAGGGACCCGGCTGACGATCGTGCAGGCTGCCGAAGCGCTGAACTACCTGCCCAACCACATCGCCAAGTCGCTGGTGAGCCGCGAGACCAGAACCATCGGGCTGGTGCTGACATCGATCACCAATCCGATCCTGACCAGGGTGGCGCAGGCGATCGAGTTGCGCTTGGCCGAACTCGGCTACTCCACGCTGTTCGCCACCTCGAACGGTAGGCCCGATGAAGAAATCAAAGCCGTGGAGATGTTCCGGTCGCGCCAGGTGGATGGCATGCTGATCTACCCGTGCAGCCACCGTGAGCTCAACCATATCCGCAAGGTGCGCGCGGCGGGGTACCCCATCGTATTGCTGGCCGGCGATGCCGATGCAGGCGTGGATGTAGTCGGCATGGATACAAGGCAGGGTGGGTACGCGGCGGTGCGCCACCTGCTGGACTGCGGTCATCGCCGCATCGGCCTGATCGACGGCGGCAAACAGCGCGGCAACCTTGAAAAATACGATGGCTACCGCCGGGCGTTAGACGAGGCCGGCCTCACGGACGACCCGGCGCTCCACGTGGTTCCAGTTGCCCATTCAGTGGCGGGCGGATTTGACGCCATGTCAGAGCTGATGGCTCGGGGCAACGGCATGACGGCGGTGCTGGCGGCGACCGATTCCCTCGCATTGGGCGCCCTGCGCTGGACGCAGCAGCATGAACTGCGCGTGCCGCAGGACATGGCGATCGTCGGCTTCGACAACATCGAGTTTGCCCAGTTTGCAGCCACGCCGATCACCAGCGTCGACTACGCGGTCGACCTGGTAACGGAACGGGCGGTCGACCGGCTCATTGGTCTGATCCGCGCCGAGGACAGCCTGCCTGAGGCCGAGGTGATGCTGATCGAGGCGGAGCTGATCGTGCGCGAAAGCAGCGCCGAACCTCGTTAGCGTCGATCCCTGAAGCGCCGTTGATACTGCGGATCATAGAGCGCGCTCTCGCGAAAGTTCGCGGCACCAAGCCCTCTGCCGACGAAGATGATCGCGGTTCGCTCAATCGGGTCAGCGGCAAATCGGTCTTCAATGTCGGCGAGCGTGCCCCGGATAACCTTTTCGTCCGGCCAACTCGCGTGAAACACGATGGCCACAGGGCAGTCGGCGCCATAAAGCGGCACGAGTTCAGCGACGACGCGGTCGAGGGCGTGGATGGCCAGATGGATAGCCAGCGTGGTGCCGGTGGCGCCGAAGGCCGCCAGCGACTCGCCGGACGGCATAGGCGAAGCACGGCCGGAGACGCGGGTCAGTACTAGGCTCTGCGCCTCGGCCGGCACCGTCAATTCCCGGCGGATGGCCGCAGCGGCCGCGGCGAAAGCGGGAACGCCTGGCGTTAGCGTATAGGGGATGGTGAGACGGTCGAGCCGGCGCATCTGCTCGGCGACCGCGCTCCAGACCGAAAGATCGCCCGAATGCAGCCGCGCAACATCTTGCCCCGCTTGCTGCGCCTGCACGAATTCGGCTTCGATCTCATCGAGCGACATCGGGGCCGTATCCACCAGCCGCGTGCCGGCGCCGCACCACGCGAGCATCTCGGGCGGAACAATGGAGCCGGCGTGAAGGCATACGGGGCACGCCTGAAGTAGCCTCATGCCGCGCACGGTGATGAGGTCGGCAGCGCCGGGTCCGGCGCCGATGAAATGGACGGTCATGCTTCCCCGGACCTTGAGTTCGACAGGCTCATCATAGGACGTCCATTATTCGTTTTTACCCACGCCCATTGCGTGATGGGCATCGCCGGACGCCAGCCGGTCATGGATCCGATGGCATCGGCGCGGGCAATATCAATACGGGTGAGGCTGCCGCCCAAATCGGCATGCCGGGCCAGCAGCAACGCCTCCAGTTGCAGCGTCACGGCGTTGGCCACCAGCCGTCCACCAGGACGCAGGGCCGACACGGCAGCATCGATGACACCTGGATCGGACCCGCCGCCACCGATGAAAATGGCATGCGGCGAATCAAGCCCGACAAGCGCCTCTGGCGCCTTGCCCACAACCAGTTGCAGATCCGGAACGCCGCAGGCGAGCGCGTTGCGGAGGATGCGGTCACCCCGCCCGGCGTCAGCCTCGATCGCTATCGTGCGCGTGCTGGGATCGACCAGCATCCATTCGATGCCGACAGAGCCCGAACCCGCGCCAACGTCCCAGAGGATCTCGCCGCGCCGCGGCGCAAGATTGGCGAGCGTGAGGGCGCGCACTTCGCGCTTGGTGATCTGGCCGTCATGGTCGAACAGGGCATCGTCCAGCCCCGGCGTGAACGGCAGGATACGAGCCCCCGGGAGCGCCACCACGCTGATGGCGCAGATGTTGAGCGGGTTGATGCCGGCGAGATCGAACTGCATCGCTACCTGCGAGCGCACCGTTTCGTGCGGCCCACCGAGCGCCTCGAGCACCGTGATGATGGAGATCCCGTAACCGGATTCGCTCAGCAACTTCGCGATCTGCTCCGGGCCCTGTTCGTCAGAAGTAAGCGCCAGAATGCGAGCCCCTCCATGCAGGTGCGGGCGGATCAGGTCCAGCGGCCGGCCGTGCAACGAGAGGGTCACAATCTCCTGCAGCGGCCAGCCGAGGCGCGCGGCCGCAAGGCTGAAGGACGACGGATGCGGATACACCCGCATCTGGCTCGCATCGACGTGGCGGGCAAGGGTCGCGCCGACGCCGTAGTGGAACGGGTCGCCCGACGCGAGCACACAGACCGGCTTTCCACGCAGGGCAACAACGGCGTCGATCGAAGCCGAGAATGGCGACAGCCAGGGATACGAGGCGCCCGTTATGACCGGCGCAGCCAATTCAAGGTGCCGTGCGCCCCCGAAGACATATTGGGCGCTGGCGATTGCTTGTCTGGCTGCCTCGCCCAATCCTTCCAACCCGTCCTCGCCGATGCCCACGATGGAAAGCCAGCTCATCCACCCCCCCCGGTTGAACGCGGCGAGTAAACCAGCGGCGACAGTCCGTCGCGTTCGATGACGCGGGTTTCGGGCGAGCCGATGATGACGCAGGTCGCCATGTCTGCCCGTTCCGGATCGGCCTCGGCGAGCGTCATGATGGTGGTGGTCTCGTCAGGACGTCCGGCAGCGCGACCGAAAATCACCGGCGTCGACCACGGCAGCACCTCGCGCAGGATAGCGAAGGCCGTACCGAGTTGCCAGGGCCGCGCCCTGCTGATGGGATTGTAGAGCGCGATTACCAGCCCTGCTGCGGCGACGGCGCGCAGGCGAGCCTCGATGACGGTCCACGGCTTGAGATTGTCCGAAAGCGAGATGGCGCAGAAATCGTGGCCGAGCGGCGCACCCGACCGCGCCGCGACGGCCAGCATCGCGGTGACGCCAGGAACGATGTCGAGATCGACGGCGCGCCAGGCGGGTGGACCTGCTTCGATAGCCTCGCAAACCGCGGCGGCCATGGCGAAAACGCCCGGATCGCCACCCGAGACCACGCACACTTTCTCGCCCGAAGCGGCCGTGTGCAGCGCATCCTTGGCCCGGGCCAGTTCCTCGCGATTTTCCGAGGCAACCCGACGCTGGTCGGGGCGAAGCGAGATGCGGTCGAGATAGGGACCATAGCCGAAGAACACGTGCGAGGTTGCGATGGCGGCGAGGGCCTGTGGCGTGGTCTGCTCGGGATTGCCCGGACCGGTGCCGACGATAGTCAGCCGGCCCGTCATGGGCGATTGCTCCAGCCAGGAACCAGGATGAGCGCAAAATAGGGTGCCATGTCGTCTGGCTTGTCGGCGAGGCGCATCGAGTGCCCGTTGGCCATGGTGCCGCGTTCGACATAAATGGCACTCTCGAGGCGGCCGGCCTGCTCGAGCGCCCGACGGATCCTGGGCAGATTGCGGCCGACCTTCATGATCACGGCGCCGTCCGTATTGCCCAACCGGTCCCGCAGGTCGATCTCGTCAAGGGTGCCGGGCAGCACCGAGAGGACGTCATCCCCCTGCACCAGCGGCAGCCCGGCAGCCGACCAGCAGCCGGACATGGCCGTAACGCCGGGGATGACTTCGGTGGGATAGCGCGGCGAGAGGCGAACATGCAGATGCATGTAGCTGCCATAAAACAGCGGATCGCCCTCGCTGAGCACCGCAACGTCGCGCCCGGCATCGAGATGGGCGGCGACGCGATCGGCAGCCTCGGAGTAGAAGCCGGCAGTCGCAGCCTTGTAATCGTTGTGCCGGCGATCGATTTCGGTGGTGACCGGATAGCCTAGCTGTTCCTCGAGCTGCGTCGTCATCAGGCTGCCCACGATGGCGCGAGCATTGCTGGCATTGCCGCGCTTGGCAAAGTAGGCCACCACATCGGCGCTTTGGATGGCGCGCACCGCCTTGAGCGTGAGCAGGTCCGGATCGCCGGGCCCGGTGCCGACGCCGATGAGCTTGCCCGTCATATGCCAGGCCTGGCGAGTGCGTTGAGCGCCGCGGCAGCCATGGCCGATCCGCCGAGGCGGCCGCGCACGATCGCGTAAGGCACGTCATAGGCATGGTCGGCCAGGGCGGCTTTGGACTCCGCCGCGCCGACGAAACCAACGGGCATGCCCAGAATGGCCGCCGGCCGGGGCGCCCCGTCGCGCAGCATTTCGAGCAGGAAGAACAACGCCGTGGGGGCATTGCCGATCGCCACCACCGCACCGGACAGGCGGGGCAGCCAGAGCCGCAGCGCGGCGGCGGAACGGGTATTGCCGATTTCTGCCGCGATGGCTGGCGTGGCAGCATCGCGAAGCGTGCAGATGACCTCGTTGCCGGCCGGCAGGCGGGCCGCAGTAACGCCACGGGCCACCATTTCCGAGTCGCAAAGGATGGGAGCGCCCGCCGCGAGGGCGGATCGGGCCGCTGCGACAAAACCGGCGCCGAACTCGAAATGCTGGGCAGCATCGACCGATCCGGCGGCATGGATCATGCGAATGGCAAGCTCGGCCTCTTCGGGCGTGAAGCGGGACAGGTCGGCCTCGGCGCGGATGATGGCGAAGGACTGCCGATAGATCGCGTCCCCGTCCTTGATATAGTCGTACTGGATCATCGTCATCCCTGGGCGGCGGGGCCGAGCGCCATGTCGAGCTGGTCCGCCCGCAGCACCGCCACGGGCGTATCGCCCGCCGTTCCGTCGATGACAAGACCATAGCCATCCGGACGTCCTACTACGGTCAGCGCAGCGCGGCGCGGATGGGCGCAGCCCTTGGCGCAGCCGGAGACATGTAGTTCCCCATGGTGGTCCACGCTGGCGGCAAGGCGGCTGGCGACCTGACGCGCAGCAATGTGACCCGAGGCGCAGCCACCGCTGCCGATGCAGGCGCTGATCCGGCGGCGGGGATCGGTCGGATCGGTGATGAAGCTGCTTTCGGCGAGGTTGACATGCATGGAGGAGGGCGCCCCGATCGCCAGCAGCGCATGGTGCGGCGCCAAGCGGAACTGGGTGACGCCAAAGCTGGTGGCAAGAGCCGCGAGATCGAGCAGGTCTTCCCAAGGACAGGCTCCGAACGACAGACCCAATCCAACAGCGCCGACTGATCTCAGCTCGAACCGGCCTACCGGGGACGTCCTTGGCTGAGCAGGTCGCAGCGCTTCCGTGCACAAATGCCCCAGCGCGGCGAGCAGGACGATGTGTTGCAGGTCGGTGGCGCGCGCGTCCGATCCCTGATTGGCCAGCAGCCCCAGCACCGCGCGTGCAGCTTCGGCTGGCTGCGTCGTGGCGCCGAAGAAATGCCTGCCGACAGCGACGGTCCAACTGCCAGCCTCTGTCGCGACCAGCCGGATGTCTGCCTTGAGGTCGGCCAGGTTCACCTGGCCATTGCCGTCGACGATGACCGTGACCTTGGGGCCAAGGCGGACGGCCAGGGCAGCCGCCCCGTCGCGTATGAGGCGGGCCACCGGGCGGGGGTCTGCGAGTTCGTGCGGGTCGTCCCCGGCGAGCGGTGGTGTTTCGACCACCAATCCGCGTTCGATGCCAATCACGGCTTCCACGGCGCGGGCGAAGGACGCGGCGCCGGCGGCACGGAGCCCTCTGACCTGCAGGTTGCCGCGAGCGGTGATTTCGATCGATCCGTTCCCGAAGCTGCCGGCAATATTCGCCAGCTTCCCTAGCGCGACCGGAGTCAGCCGGCCGCCGGATACACGCAGGCGGGCCAGCAGTCCGTCCCCGGTCTGCATGGGCGCGTCGAGTGACGGACAGGCGCCGCGGCGCAGGCCGGATATGGGCAGGGCAATGGACATGCAGACGGTTTAGCGGATTGTTGCAGGCGGGCCAACTCCTGAAACCGCAGGGCCGCTAGTCTCGCCTGCGCAGCAGATAGGTGTCCATGATCCAGCCGTGCTGTTCCCGGGCCGTCCTGCGAGTTTGTAGAATTTGGTCGCGCACGTCGCCAAGGCGGCCGAAAATCAAAACTTCATCTGGCGTTCCGAGATAGGCGCCCCAGTAAATGTCCAGATCGGGATCGGCAGTCATGAAGGCGGTCTGGCCGTCGAGCATCACCACGGTGTCGTCGACTACTGTGTCCAGACGTCGGCCGGTGGTGATGTGGACCGGCTCGCCAATGCGATTGAGCGCGATGCGGTGTGCGGCGGTGAGGGCCTGGATGGACGTGATGCCGGGAATGACCTCGACCGTGTAGTTGTCGCGCATCCGTTCGATGATGCGGATGGTGGAATCGTAGAGGCCGGGGTCGCCCCAGACGAGGAAGGCCCCCGTGCCATCGCTGGGCACCTCGTCCATCAGCACGGTGAAGCGGTCGGCAAGGGCGGCGTGCCAGTCATCAACCCCGCTGCCATAGTCCAGATTGGAGCTATCCCGCCGCGGCACCGCATAGCTGACGATGCGGCTCACGGCGTTCGTGACATAACGCGATACGATGTCCCGGCGTATAGCCGCCAGGTCAGCCTTTCCGGCGCCCTTGTCGGGAATAAACAGAACATCTGCACGATTGAGCGTATTGATGGCCTGCACGGTGAGGTGCTCCGGATTGCCGGTGCCGATGCCGATGACGAGGATGGTCTTCATGCCCGTTCCTTGCCCGAGGGCACGGGCGTTGACAAGCGTCAGAGCCGAGTGCGTGGAGGTGGCACCGATCGCGTCCGGTTCTCAGTCGCGCCCGAGCCGGCCGACGGAATTGCGCACGATCAGTTCGGCGCGCAGCAGGACGTCCTTCTTGCGGGGCGGCTTGCCCTCCAGCAAGGCCAGTAGCAAATCCATGGCTTCCTCGCCGATCTTGAGGCGGGGCTGCTTCATCGTGGTGAGTGACGGGGTGACGAAGCTGGCGAAGGAAATGTCGTCGAAGCCCATGATCGAGAATTGCCGCGGCAGGTCGTAGCGGCGGGCATTGAGCGAGATGATGACGCCAAGCGCGGTGGCGTCGTTGACGCAGAGGAAGGCGGTCGGCAGCACGTCGCGCACGAACATCTGCTCGGCGGCGGCGCGGCCGGATTCCGTTGTGCCATCGCCGTCCAGGATGAGCCTCGGGTCTATGGCGAGGCCCGCACCCTGCAAAGCCGCCCGGTAGCCCTGCTCGCGCAGAGCATTCACCGCCTTGCTGGTGGAGTGGCCGATAAATGCGATGCGCCGATGACCCTGTGAGATCAGGTGTTCCGCCGCTACCCGCGCGCCCTCAAAGTTGTCGACGCCGACAAAGGGGACCTCGCTATTCGAAACCGGCTCATTGACCGCAACCATCGGCGGCAGGCGCGACTCGCCACCTTCGCTGCCGAAGCCATAGGGCAGGTGGCCGGTGAAGAGGATCAGGCCGTCGGCCTGGTTGGAACTGATGAATCGCAGGTAGTCGGTCTCCCGCGTGGCATCGTTCTGGGTATTGCCGATGAGTACGCCATAGCCGCGCTTGCTCGCCTCGGTCTCGAGCCCGACCAGGATATTGGAGAAGTTCGGATCGCCCACATCGGGGGCGAGGATCAGGATCATGTTCGAGCGGCGCATGCGCAGCGAACGCGCCATGGCATTGGTGGTGTAGCCGGTGCGGGCAATGGCTTCGGTGACGCGGCGACGGGTTTCGTCGGCCACCTTGGTCGGCTCGTTGATGGCGCGGCTGACCGTCGCGATGGAGACGCCGGCTATGGCCGCTACGTCCTCGATGGTCGCCAGTTTCTGGTGCTGCAAATTGACCCCGCACACCGCTCCGGCGCCCGCGATTGCTGCCTTAGCAGACCAAGGGCAAAGCGCCAGACCTCTCTCCCGCGGTGAACCCGCTTTCCTGTTGTGTAAACCTTTACATCAATCATGAAAACCTTTACATCACTAGACGAGCGATGAGCAGAGCCGCTAACGGCCGCCGTCAAGGGGAAGGGGAAGCGAACATGTCCAGTGTCGAGAGCGCGTCTGCGCCCGCTGTGCTGTCCGCCAACCGGATTTCCAAATCCTTCGGCGACATACCGGTGCTGTTCAGTATCGACTTCGACATCTGCCCGGGTGAGGTTCACGCCATCATCGGCGAGAACGGCGCGGGCAAGTCCACCCTAATCAAGATCCTGTCCGGAATTGAGCAGCCGACCTCCGGCTCGATCCACTATGACGGCCAGACCGTGGTGCTGCCGCCCAATGGCGAAGCCGAGGCGCTCGGCATCGTGCTGATCCACCAGGAACAGAACCTAGCCGAGCACCTGACGGTGGCGGATTCGATCTTTCTGGGCCGCTAGATCAAGCGCTGGGGCTTTCTCGATCTTGCCGAGATGCGCAAGCGCTCGGCCGCCGTGCTGGAATCCCTCCATGTCCATATCGATCCGGATGCGCGCATCGGCACGCTCTCGGTCGCCGACAAGCAGATGGTGGAAATCGCTAAGGCGATCAGTCGCGACGCGCGCGTGCTGATCATGGACGAGCCTACCGCGGTGCTGTCGGTGGGCGAGACCGAGACGCTGTTCGAGCAGATCCGCCGGCTGACGGCGCGCGGAGTGGCTGTCATCTTCATCTCCCACAAGCTCGACGAGATCATGGCACTGGCCCAGCGCGTGACCGTGCTGCGCGACGGACAGTTGATCGCCACGGTTTCAACCGAGGCGCTGACGCCCGATTCCATTGCGCAGATGATGGTGGGTCGCGAACTCTCCAACCTCTATCCGCCCAAGCACGAGCCCGACGTCGACGCGCCGGTGGTGCTGAGCGTGCGCGGCCTTGCCGCCGCCGGGATCAGCGACATTTCGTTTGACCTGCGCAAGGGCGAAATCCTCGGCTTTGCCGGGCTGATCGGCTCGGGTCGCACGGCGGTGGCCGAAGCCATTGTCGGCCTGAGCGGCAAGACGGCGGGCGAGGTTGATTTCGAGGGACGGCCGGCCGATTTCAGCCATGTCGGCAAGTCGGTCGATGCCGGCGTCGCCTATATGACCAAGGACCGCAAGGGTCGGGGCCTGCTGCTCAATGTGGGGCTGCAGCCCAACCTGACGCTGCTGACGCTCAAGAAGCATATCAAGGGCATCTTCCTTGATGGCAAGAGCGAGGAACAGGCGCTCGAACGCGCCACGCGCCGTTTCGATATCCGCGCCCGCGACGCCTCGGTGCGGGTGGGCCAGCTCTCGGGCGGCAACCAGCAGAAGCTGATGCTGGGCAAGACCATGGAGAGCGAGCCCGACATCATCATCATGGATGAGCCGACGCGCGGCATCGATGTCGGCACCAAGCAGCAGATCTATCATATCGTCGCTGCACTGGCGGCGGAGGGCAAGTCGATCATCCTGATCTCCTCGGAGATGCAGGAGGTGATCGGACTCAGTCACCGCGTGCTGGTGATGCGCAACGGCCGGCTCGCCGGCACGCTCGAAGGCGGCGAAATCGTGGAAGCAGAAATTATGCGGTACGCCGCAGGCATCAAACAGGATGGGGACGATGAGCGTATCAGCGCATGAGGCAGAAAAGCCGGGAAAAAGGTTCCGGCTCGACCTCAAGACCGCGGGACCGCTGCTGGCGCTCATCCTGCTGGTGATCCTGGGCTACAGCCTCAACCCGCTGTTTCTGGGCGAGGGCAATGTCACCAATATCCTGACCCGCTCGGCCTTTATCGGCATCATCGCGGTCGGCGCAACCTTCGTCATTACCGCGGGCGGGATTGACCTGTCGGTAGGGTCGATGGCGGCCTTCATCGCCGGCGTGATGATCATCATCATGAACAGCGCCATCGACACTATGGGCGCCTCGATCTGGACGGTGCTGCTGGGCATCGGCAGTTCGCTTATCCTGGGCGTCGGCGCCGGCTACATCAACGGCTTCCTCACCACCAAGGGCAAGATCGAGGCCTTCATCGTGACGCTGGGCACGATGGGCATCTATCGCTCGCTGGTGACCTATTTCGCCGATGGCGGCACGCTGTCGCTCAACAATGCGGCGCGCGAGATCTATCGCCCGGTCTATTACGACAGCTTCCTGCGCATTCCCTATCCGGTCTGGGTGTTCATCGGGGTGGCCATTATCGGCTGGGTGCTGATGAACCGCACCGCCTTCGGGCGCTACTGCATGGCGATCGGCAGCAACGAGAACGTGGCGCGCTATTCGGCCATCAAGGTGGACCGGGTCAAGACCTGGACCTATATCATCCAGGGCCTGTGCGTGTCGCTGGCCACGATCATCTACGTGCCGCGCCTGGGCTCGGCCTCGGCGGCCACGGGCGTGCTGTGGGAACTCGAAGCCATCGCTGCCGTGATCATCGGCGGCACCATGCTCAAGGGCGGCTTCGGGCGGGTCGGCGGCACGGTGATCGGCGCGCTGATCCTTACCGCCATCGGCAATATCCTCAATCTCACCGAGATCATCTCGAACTACCTCAACGGGGCAGTGCAGGGCGTGATCATCGTGGCAGCGGTCTACCTGCAGCGCGGTACATTCCGCGCCGGGCGCAAGAGGAAGGCCGCCGAATAGAATTCAAGCATTCCGCGCCCGGGAAGGGTGGGGATTATCGGCGCCCGCGACGTGGCGTCATCTCAAGGGAGGACTACAATGTCTCTGAAAGCAATCGCACTCGGCCTTCTGGTCAGCAGTGCAATGGTCGGCGGCGCCGTGGCGCAGGACGAGCAGATCCGTATCGGCGTCTCCATTCCGGCGGCAACGCATGGCTTCATGGGTGGCCTGAACTGGCATGCCGCCGAGGCCGAGAAGCGCCTAGAAGCGACCCATCCCAATATCGACCTGATCATCGTGACCGCCGATGGTCCGGAAGACCAGGCCTCCGACCTCGAGGACCTGGTCTCGGTGCAGCAGATTGACGCGCTCGTCGTGCTGCCGTTTGAATCCGAGCCGCTGACCGAGCCGGTCCGCGCCGTCAAGGATGCCGGTGCCTTCATCACCGTCGTCGACCGCGGCCTGACCGACCCGACCATCCAGGACGTCTATGTTTCGGGCAACAACACCGAAATGGGCGTCAACTCGGCCGAGTACATGATGTCCCGCCTCGGTGAAGGCGACAATATCGTCATTCTGCGCGGCATCCCGACCGTGCTCGACACCGAGCGCTTCGATGCCTTCATGGCGACGATCGAAGGTTCGGGCATCAACGTACTGGACGATGAATTCGCCAACTGGAACCGCGATGACGGCTTCGAGGTGATGCAGGACTTTCTGTCGCGCTTCCCCGATATCGACGGCGTCTGGGCCCAGGATGACGACATCACGCTGGGCGTGGTCGAGGCCATTCGCCAGGCCGGTCGCGAAAGCGAGATGTTCGTGGTCGGCGGCGCCGGCATGAAGGAGATCATCAAGGGCGTGATGGAGGGCGATCCGCTGGTTCCCGTCGACGTGCTGTATCCGCCGGCACAGATCGCCACGGCGATGGACGTAACGGTGGCCAACTTCACCTCGAACGGCCCGGTCACCGGCTCCTATATCTTGGGCTCGCCGCTGATCACCCAGGAAAATGCCGAGCAGTTCTACTTTCCCGACAGCCCGTTCTGATCCTCCCAGCGCAGAACGGACATGCGAAGGGCGCCCCCAGGGGCGCCCTTTTGCGTTTGGTGGCACGGTGTTTCAGTTGACACCCTCCTCCCTTGGGGGGAGGGACTAAGGGAGGGCGCGTCTCGCGCACCGGTCTCGCGGCGAGATACCCCTCCCTGCTCGATCACGGATTCAGCAAACGCTAAGTCCTATCTCGCTCCGCTCCCCTCATGGGGGAGGGTGAATGCGGTGCCGGAACGGGGATCATGCTTCTTCTGGCGTGTAGCCGGCTTCGCGGATGGCCGCTTCGCCCTTGGCGCGGTCGCCGGTGAATTCGACCCGATGCCTAGCGAGGTCGACGGTGATTTCCTCGCCCGGCAACGCCTCCTCCAGCGCCGATCGGATGGTGCCGACGCAGTGATTGCAGCTCATGTCGCTGACGGTCAAAGCGGTTTTATCGGTCATATTCAGTACCCTTTCTCGGTAGATTAGTCGCCGGCGAGGTCGTCGAGGATCGGGCAATCCGGACGCTCGTCACCATTGCAGCAGTGGGCGAGATGCTTGAGCGTTCTCACCATCCCCAGCAACTCGGCCACTTTGGTCTCGAGTGCCGCGATATGGGCCGTGGCAATCTGCTTCACCTCGGCGCTGGCGCGCGTCCGGTCCTGCCACAGCCCAAGCAGGGTTGCCGTCTCGTCCACCGAAAAGCCGAGCGTGCGGGCGCGCTTGATGAAGCGCAGCACGTGCACCTCGTCATTCCCATAGACGCGGTAGTTGCTGTCGGTGCGTAGCGGCGCCTGGATCAGGCCGATGGACTCGTAGTACCGGATCATCTTGGCCGAGACGCCTGAGGCGCGCGCTGCCTGACCAATATTCATGTCCGGACTCCCCTGACGGTGCGCAGACGCTGCGCATTGGCGACCACGAAGACCGACGAGAGTGCCATTGCCCCCGCGGCGATCATCGGGTTGAGCAGGATGCCGAAGGTCGGGAACAGCGCGCCGGCGGCCACCGGAACGAGGAGCACATTGTAGCCGAAGGCCCAGAATAGGTTCTCCCAGATATTGGTTATGGTGGCGCGGCTGATCGTCAGGGCGTTCAGAACGCCGCGAAGGTCGCCCCCGAGCAGCACCACGTCAGCGCTTTCGATGGCAGCGTCGGTGCCGGTGCCGACGGCAATACCGATATCGGCCTCGGCCAAGGCGGGGGCGTCGTTGATGCCATCGCCGACATAGGCGACCACGCCCGCCTGTCGCAGTGACTTGAGGGCCGCCACCTTGTCTGCCGGCAACACTTCGGCCCGCACTTCATCGATGCCAAGCTGGCGGGCTATGGCTTCGGCGGTACGACGGTTGTCGCCCGAGATCATTGCGGTCCGCAGCCCCATCGCGTGCAGCGCCGCGATCACCGCCTTGCTGGTCGGCTTGATGGTATCGGCAACCACGATGGCCGCAGCGACTCTGTCGTCGATAGCGGCAAACACGGGTGTCTTTCCCTCTTCGGCAAGCTTATCGATGGTCTCGGCAAAGTCAGAAAAATCCAGGTGCGCGAGATGCCGCTGCGAACCTACCGACACCAGCCGCCCGTCGACCCGCGCCGTCACTCCATTGCCAGAGACGGCGAGGAAGTCGGTGACGGCGCCGAGGTCAAGGTCCGCTTTCTCGGCGGCAGCGACGATGGCCGCAGCGATAGGGTGCTCCGACTTGGCCTCGACGGCCGCAACCAGTGCCAGGACCTCGTCATGCTCGAAGTCACCATCGAGAATGAGGTCGGTCAGGGATGGTTTGCCTTGGGTCAGCGTGCCGGTCTTGTCGAAGGCAACGACCCGGGCATCGCGCAACTGCTGCAGCGCCTCGCTCTTTCTAAACAGCACGCCGAGTTCGGCGGCACGGCCAGTGCCGACCATGATCGAGGTTGGCGTCGCCAGACCCATGGCGCAGGGGCAGGCGATGATGAGCACTGCAACAGCATTGACCAGCCCAAACGTGTAGGCGGGGTCGGGCCCCCAGATGGACCAGACGAGAAAGGTCGCGATGGCAAGCGCGATGATCGCCGGCACGAACCAGCCGGTGATCTGGTCCACCACGCCCTGGATCGGCAATTTGCCGCCCTGTGCCTCTTCGACCATGCGGATGATCTGCGCCAGCACCGTGTCCCCACCCACTTTGGTGGCGCGGAAGGTGAAGCTGCCCAAGGTGTTCAACGTGCCGCCGACGACCGTGGCGCCAACGCCCTTGGAAACGGGAAGGGGCTCACCCGATATCATCGATTCATCGATATGGCTGGCGCCTTCGATGATCTCGCCATCCACCGCAACCTTCTCGCCGGGACGGACCTGGATCAGGTCGCCGACCACCACCTGCTCGATGGGAAGTTCAGCTGTGTCGCCGTTTCGCTGCACCCGGGCCGTCTTGGCCTGCTCGCGCACCAACCTTTGTATGGCCTGGCCGGTTCGCCCCTTGGCCAGCGCTTCCAGCCAGCGGCCCACCAGGATCAGGGTCACGATGACTGCGGCTGCCTCATAGTAGACGTAGCGCGTGCCCTCGGGCATCACTTGCGGCGCGAAGGTGGCGACGGTCGAGTAGAGGTAAGCGGCGCCGGAGCCGAGCGCCACGAGTGAATTCATCTCGGGTGCGCCGCGCAGCAGGGCGGGAATGCCAATCCTGAAGAAGCGCCAGCCCGGAACGAACAGGACGATGCTGGTCGCGATGAAGTAGCCGATCCACAGCACGCTCGTCGGGACCACGGAGATCAGTCCCATATGGAAGGGCATGTAGAGATGGCCCAACATTTCCAGTACAAATAGCGGGAGCGTCAGCGCCCCAGCGAGCAGGACGTCGCGCCGCAGTAGTGCTGCGTCTTCCTCGTGATGGTTGTGTCGCGCGTTGCCATGGCCAGCCTGTTGGGTCAGTTGGCCGTTGTAGCCGGCCTTGGCTATCGCCTCATATACGGCGTCCACGCGGGCGGGATCGGTCATTTGCACGGTGGCACGTTCCGTGGCTAGGTTCACCGATGCCGATGCGACCCCAGGGACTTGCAGCAGCGACTTTTCAACCCGCGCGACGCAGGAGGCACAACTCATCCCCTCAATGTCGATGGAAAGCGGCTGGGTTGGGACGTGTTCGTTCATGATGTTCACCTCGCGTCCCCACTCATGTAAACCTTCCAATGATGGTAAGGTCAAGTACTAGTGCGGCAGGTTGGCACTGCGACAGTTATGTAACTTAAATACGAGATGGCGGCCGCCTACATCTCAGCCGCCAGGAGACGAAGGCAATGCAACCCGTCCGCAACGACATCCACAACTCGAGCATACCCGCGCTCTGTCAGAGCTGCGAGGCCCGACACCAGGGGCTTTGTGGTGCCCTGGCGCCAGAGCAGTTGGTGGCGCTGTCGCGACACACGCGGCGCGTGCACCACGACGCTGGTGAGGAACTGCTTGCCGACGCCGAGCCGATCACCAGCTACGGGAACGTGCTGCGCGGCGTGGTGAAGCTTTCCAAGGTGCTCGAAGATGGGCGACAGCAGGTCGTGGGGCTGCAATTCGCGCCCGACCTCCTGGGACGGCTGTTTGCCAGCGAGAGCCGGGTAACGGCGGAGGCCGCATCGGATGTGGACCTGTGCTTGGTGCCCAAGGCGGCAATGGAAGCCCTCGTGCGCGAAAATCCGGCCTTGGAACATCGCGTCATGCTCCAGACGTTGCGCGAACTGGACGAAGCGCGCGACTGGATGGTGACTTTAGGTCGCAAGACGGCAGCCGAGAAGGTGGCGAGCTTTCTCTATCTCATTGCCTGTCATATCGACCCCGCAGGCGAAGTGACGACTTTCGACCTGCCGCTGAGCCGCGCCGATATAGGCGACTTCCTCGGCCTGACCATCGAGACAGTGAGCCGGCAGATGAGCAAGCTCAAGGCTGACGGCGTCATCGAGATCGAGAACTATCGCCATGTATCGGTGCCGGATCTGGCCCGGCTGCGGGTCAGGTGCGGGTGACGATCCCGACGCCCTGAGTTCGTGGCGACGCAAGGGTTCGCTCCCGCTAGCTGCGTGGCTCTGGACCGAATGGTCAAAAATCAACGTGAGCGAACGTCGAGCCTTCGGCTCCTTATTTTTCCTCGATACGTCAACGTCTTGACCGTGGGTAGCGGGCAGACGTTGGCCTGTGGATGATCTCTGGCGTCAGCATCGCGCGGTACGCTTCTGCCGCTTTTGTTTGCACTGAGTGCATAACGGATGTGCACGAGGGCCATCTTCTAATCACGACCACTCAACTATAGATATAGCTTATCAAAACGAAGGGGACCAACATGAACATCCGTCAACGCCTTGCCCAGTTTGCTCAGTACCAGCGCACGATGCGCGAGCTGAACGCTCTCGACCAGCGCCAGCTGAACGATCTCGGCATCACCAAGAGCGACATCCGCAACATCGCCCGGGGCGAGCTGGTCCGCTAACGCGGCCGTTGCCGATCCAGTTGAGAATGAAGGCGTCCATCCGGACGCCTTTTGTTTTTTCGGGGAGGAGCTGGTGATTCAGCGGATGAGATCGGCAGCGCGGCCGCCCAGCGCGGCGATCAGATCCGACGGCTTCATCCGGATCTGTAGTCCCCGCTGACCGCCGTTGAGGAAGACTTCGTCCTCCAGCGTGGCCAGTTCCTCCACCGCCGTTGGTACCTGCTTCTTCTGGCCGAACGGACTGATGCCGCCTACCTTGTAGCCGGTGAGGCGCTCGGCATCCGTCGGCTTCATCATCTGTGCTGACTTGCCGCCGAAAGCTACGGCCAGCTTCTTCATATTCACTTCCTCGTCCGAAGGCACGACGACGCAGACCGGCTTGCCGTCAACCTCCGCCATCAGTGTCTTGAGCACCCGAGACGGCGCCACCCCTATCGCCTCGGCAGCCTGCAGCCCGACGCGGTCGGCATTGGGATCATATTCGTACGTCGCCGTGGCGAATGGAATACCAGCCCTGGTAAGGGCCAGCGTGGCGGGTGTGGTCTTGGACATAGGATAGTTCTAGCGCACCGGCACTGGCAGGCAAGGTGCCCAGGGTGATCAGACGATGCCGCTCGACCCCGCTGCAACTTCGGGGCGGATCTCCGCAATCTTGGCGCGGTAGCCGGAGGCGCGGTAGGTCTGCAGCAGGTCGATGGCTCCGCCCTGTTCGTAGCGGGCCATGGCCAAAAGCGGTTCGACATCGGTGCGATAGGCGAGGCGCAGAGCCTGCGTCGCCGCGAGCGCGTCATTAGCCTCCTGCGCCGCCTTGAGTGCATCACGATCCACCAGCAGCGCCTGGGCATAGGCGCGCTGAACGTCGGCGGCCGACAGCATCAAAGATTCGATCGGATCAGTGACGTTGTGCGACTGGTCGAGCATGTGGGCTGGGTGGAAATCGTCATCGCGGCGTTCCGCATCGACCAGTTCGTTGAAAATCAGGAACAGACGATAGGGATCGATCGAGCCGGCGTCGAGATCGTCGTCGCCATACTTGCTGTCGTTGAAGTGGAAGCCGCCAAGCTTGCCGAACTGGGCAAGCCGCGCCACGATCATCTCGATGTTGACGTTGGGCGCATGGTGGCCGAGGTCGACCAAGCAGTAGGCCTTGTCGCCGAGCTCCCTGGCGATGAGGTAGTTGGTGCCCCAGTCCTGAACGACGGTGGAGTAGAAGGCCGGCTCGTACATCTTGTGTTCGGTATAGATGCGCCAGTCATCGGGGAGGGCGGCGTAAACCGCCTTCATCGAATCCAGATAGTGCTCGAACTGGCGGGTGAAGTTGACCTGACCCGGAAAGTTCGAGCCGTCGCCGATCCATACCGTCAGCGCCTTCGAGCCGATGGTCTTGCCGATCTCGATGCATTCAAGGTTGTGCTCGATCGCCTGCTGGCGCGTGGCCTGGTCGGCCGCCGAGAGCGAACCGAACTTGTAGCTGTGCAACTGCCCTTTGGCGTCGGCGAAGGTGTTGGAGTTCATCGCATCGAAGCCAAGATCGAACCGTCTTGCCGCCTGCTTCAGCCGGTTGGGATCGGCCTTGTCCCATGGAATATGCAGCGAAACGGTACTGGTCGCCTGAGTGAGTTGCGCGATGACGGCGCAATCTTCGATCTTGTCAAAGATGTCGCGCGGTTCGCCCTTGCCGGGAAAGCGGGCAAAGCGGGTGCCGCCGGTGCCAACACCCCAGGAGGGGACAGCGACGTTGAAGTCGGCCACCTTGGTCTTGACGGCGTCGACAGAGATGCCGCGCCGATCAAGGCGCTCGCCAAGTGAGTCGTAGTCGGCGCGAAGATCGGCTTCGCGTTTCGCGTTTTCGGCTTCGATGACGGTAGAATCGATAATCGTGTCGGTCATGGTGTTCCTCCCTCAGTCTTCACCCTCGGTGTCATACCGGCCCAAACCGGTATCCATCTTGACATCTCAGGATGGGCCCCGGCCTGCGCCGGGGGACACGGTGCGTGAAACTGAACTATGCCTCTTATCGCGTGAACGACTGGGCGTTGCCCGCGTCGACGTTGATGATATTGCCTGTGGATTTGGCCGAAGCTTCCGAGGCGAAAAAGTAGATGGCTTCCGCTATGTCCTCGGGAAACACCGAGCGCTTGAGCATGGAACGTTCGCGGTACATGTCCTCCAGGCCCTCCTTGTCGGTCTTGTAGGTCGACGCGCGCTGCTCAAGCCATTCGCCCGCCCATATCTTGGAGCCGCGCAGCACCGCATCCGGATTGACGACGTTGACGCGGATCTGCTCGGCCGCCCCTTCGAGCGCCAGGCAGCGGGCGAGGTGGATTTCTGCAGCCTTGGCGGTGCAGTAAGCCGAGGCGTTTGGCGAAGCTGCCAGCCCGTTCTTGGAGGCGACGAAGACGACATTGCCGCCGATCTTCTGGCTCCGGAACAGGCGGAACGCTTCCCGCGAGACGAGGAAGTAGCCCGTGGACAGGATGTCCATGTTCTTGTTCCACAACTCGAGCGAGGTTTCCTCGATCGGGGCCGAGGAGGCGATGCCGGCATTCGATACGAGGATGTCGAGCCCGCCGAACTCAACCACCGCCTCGGCGAAGCCGGCGATGACCACGTCTTCCTTAGTGACGTTGAGCGTTACCGGGCGCACGAAGTCCTTGCCGAACACCGATGCAAGTTCATCAGTGGCCGCGGCCAGCGCGTTCTCGTCGATATCGGCGAGGACGACGCAGGCGCCCTCGCGCAGCAGCCGGACGGCAGTGGCCTTGCCGATACCGCCGGCGCCGCCGGTGACCAGCGCGATCTTGCCGGCCAGCGACTTCGGCTTGGGCATGCGGGCCAGCTTTGCCTCCTCGAGGAGCCAGTACTCGATGTCGAAGGCTTCCTGCTCGGGCAGGCCTTGATACTCGCTGACGGTCGAGGCGCCGCGCATCACGTTGATGGCATTAACATAGAACTCGCCGGAGATGCGCGCCGTGGCCTTGTCCTTGGCGAAGGTGAACATGCCGACGCCCGGCATCAGGTACACCACGGCATTGGGATCGCGCACGGCGGGTGAATTGTCATTCTTGGAGCGGTCATAGTAGGCCTGGTAGTCGACGCGATAGGCAGCAATCTGCTCGCCCAGTCCGGCGATGACGGCGTTGACGTCCGGATTGGCGGGATCAAAGTCGATCACCAGCGGGCGGATCTTGGTGCGCAGGAAATGGTCGGGGCAGGAGGTGCCCAGCGCCGCCAGGGGGCGCAGGTCATTGGAATTGACGAATTCCAGCACCGCAGCGCTGTCGTCGAAATGCCCCAGCTTGTAACTATCCTCGGAGACAAAGCCGCGGATTTTCGGCATCAGGCGCGCGGCGACGGCCCGGCGCTGCTCGGCCGGCAGGCTCTCCACGGCCTTGCCGCCGAAAATGGTCTTGCCCGTGGTCTGCTGTTCGAACCACTCGATAGCCTGGTTGATGATGCCGATGGTGGTTTCGTAGCATTCCTTGGGCGTGTCGCCCCATGTGAAGAGGCCATGGCTCTCGAGCACCACGCCCTTGGCCTGGGGGTTCTCCTTGCAGAACTTGCCGAGCCACAGGCCGAGTTCGAAACCTGGCTTCTTCCAGGGCAGCCAACCAATAGTGTCGCCAAACATCTGCTGCGTGAGCTCTTTCGAATTCGTGGATGCGGCGATGGCGATGATCGCGTCGGGATGCATATGGTCGACGAAGGGCCGGTTCACATAAGCATGCAGCGGCGTGTCGATCGAGGCGGCGCGGGGATTGAGGTTGAAGGTCGCGTGGGGCAGGTAGCCCACCATCTCGTCCTCGAACTCCACGCCGCGATAGAGGCCCTTCAGCGCGCGCAACTTGTCCATGTAAAGCGTCGCGAAGCCGTCGAGCTTAATCGAGGCGCTGTCACCGCCCGACCCCTTCACCCAAAGCACTTCAACCAGTTCGCCGGTCAGCGGGTCCTTCTGCATGATCTTGGAGGAGGTATTGCCGCCGCCGTAGTTGGTGACCCGCTTGTCGCTGCCGAGCAGGTTCGAGCGATAGACCAGGCGCTCCGGCTCGCTCATCGCGGCGGCTTTGGCGTCATCCCAGAGATTGGCGAGGCGCTTGGGCGCAGAAGTGGACATGAGGCTCCTCCAGCAGGGCGTCAGATGCAATGATTGGCCGGACATGGCCATGACCAGGCAGTTCTGTCAATCACAAACGATCAAGAGCAAGCATAACCTGCCGCTACGGCGCCGGCTTGACGGCAGGATGATTGACAGTGATCAGAATTGATGTGAATGAATGCGTCAGGGAGATGCCGGACTTGCACGAGACCGAACGCCAGAGAGTGATCACTGCTGCCGTCCAGACCCGACCCGTGGTAACGGTTTCGGAACTCTGCGAGGTCACGGGCTCGTCCGAAGCAACTATTCGACGAGACATTGCGGCGCTGCATGTGCAGGGCAAACTCCGTCGGGTGCGCGGTGGCGCCGAGGCGGTCACGCCGCCCGAGCAGGGCGGGTTGATGGGGCGGCCGTTCTCGGTCAACGAAACGCTCAATATCGCGCAAAAGCGCGCCATCGCACGGGAAGCAGTTGCACTGTGCAAGGATGGCGAACCGATCATTATCAATGGCGGCACCACCACCTACCAGATGGTGCATCACCTCACCGGCAGGCGGCTGAGCGTCTTCACCAACAGCTTCGGCATCGCAGAATTCCTGATCCACAACTCGCGAAACTCCGTGGTCATTCCCGGCGGCACGATCTACCGCGAACAGAATGTGATCCTCTCGCCATTCGGCGGTGTGGTGGCGAGCCACTTCTACGCCAAGCGAATGTTCATTGGTTGTCAGGGCATCGGCGCGCATGGCCTTATGGAGGCCGACCCGATGGTCGTGCAGTCCGAACTGGCGTTGATCGACCAGGCCGACGAACTGATCGTCCTGGCGGATTCATCTAAATTCTCGGGAAGATCGAGCCTGATCCTGTGCGGGCTCGACAGAATTGCCACTGTCGTCACCGACAGCGGTATCCGCGACGAAGATCGCCAAATGCTGGAAACGGCAGGCGTGCGCCTCATCGTGGCGGAATCCAGTGCTCTGGGCGATCGCAAAGCCACGGTTGCCTGAGCATCAAGACCACTAAAGGCAAACATCCCAGGGAGGGATATCGCAATGAAACTCTTCAAGCTCCTAGCTGCCACGACCGCCGTCGCAGCCCTGCTCGCCGCTCCGGCCTATGCCCAGACCCGCATCGCGCTCGTCGTGAAGTCGCTGGGCAATGGCTTCTTCGATGCCGCCAACAAGGGCGCTCAGGAAGCCGCCGCGGAATTGGGCGACGTCGAGGTGATCTATACCGGCCCCACCACGGCTACGGCAGAGGCCCAGATCGAGGTGGTCAACTCCCTGATCGCCCAGCAGGTTGACGCCATCGCTATCTCCGCCAACGATCCTGACGCGCTCGTGCCGGCCCTGCAGCGGGCCATGGACCGTGGCATCAAGGTAATCAGCTGGGATTCCGGTGTCGCCCCCGAGGGTCGTCAGCTTCACCTCAACCCATCGGAGACGGCACTGATCGGCGAAACCATTATCAAGCTGGCCGCCGACCATCTGCCTGAGGGCGGTGATGTCGCCATCCTGTCGGCCGCCTCCACCGCGACCAACCAAAACGCCTGGATCGAGGCTGCCAAGGCGGCCATCCCGGAAAAATTCTCCGACATCAACCTCGTCTCGGTCGTCTATGGCGACGATGACTCGGTGAAGTCGACGGAAGAAGCCCGCGGCCTGCTGGCGGCCTATCCTGAGCTCGACGCCATCATCGCACCGACCACCGTCGGCGTCGTGGCTGCGGCACAGGTCGTGACCGATCAGGATCTGATCGGCCAAGTCAACGTCACCGGCCTGGCGCTGCCTTCCGAGTTCAAGCAGTTCATCGACAATGGCGCATCGCAGGCTGTTGCGCTGTGGAACCCGATCGACCTGGGCTATTCCGCCGTCATGCTAGCCAACGCGCTGGTCGAGGGCGAAACGGCTGAGCCGGGGGCAACCATTTCCATGGGCCGCATGGGGGAGTTGACCCTCGATGACACCAACTCGGGTGCCATGGCTGCGCCCTTCACCTTCGATGCGTCCAACATCGAAGAATTCTCGCAGATCTACTAATCTGCTTCGACCCGGCGCCGAGGCGCCGGGTCATCAGCGGGCTGAGCTGTTTGGCGTGAACTAACCCCTCGCCAGCCCGCCCCTTGATCCTGCCCCGAGCGCGGCGTGTCGACTGGGCTCAGCTCGCACGCAAAAAATCAGGCCATAGATGACCGAACCGATTCTCGCCCTTGCCGGCATCTCCAAGAGTTTCCCCGGGGTGAGGGCGCTCAAAGACGTCTCGCTCGAACTCTATGCTGGGCAGGTCACGGCGCTAATCGGCGAGAACGGAGCGGGCAAGTCGACCCTGGTCAAGGTCATGACGGGCATCTATCAGCCCGACGCAGGCGACATTGTTCTCGGTGGCGGCGTCGTGACCCTGCCCACCGCACATGCGGCCTCCGCATTGGGCATTACCGCCATCCACCAGGAAACCGTGCTGTTCGACGAGTTGACGGTCGCCGAGAATATCTACCTTGGCCACACCCAGAAGGGCCGCTTTGGCCTGATCGACTGGCGGAGGATGCGGGCCGAGGCCCAGTACACTCTGGATTCTATGGGTGCCGGGATCGATGCCGGAATCAAGCTCAAGGAACTGGGGATCGCCAAGAAGCATCTGGTGGCGGTGGCGCGGGCTCTAAGCATCGATGCGCAAGTTGTCATCATGGACGAGCCGACCGCTGCGCTAAGCCAGAAGGAGATCGAGGAACTTTACGTCCTGATCGAGTTGCTCAAGGCTGACGGCAAGGCGATCCTGTTCATTAGCCACAAGTTCGATGAGGTCTATCGCGTCGCCGATCGCTTTACCGTGTTCCGGGATGGCGAGCAGGTCGGCAAGGGCGTGATCGCCGAGAGCAGCCAGAGCGAGATTGTGCAGATGATGGTGGGGCGCGCCGTCGATCAGATATTTCCCACGCGCTCGGCCACCATTGGAGATGTTGTGCTCGAGGTCAGCGACCTGAGTCACCCGACCGAATTCGCTGATATTTCCTTTACCGTGCGCAGGGGTGAAATTCTGGGCTTCTACGGCTTGGTGGGGGCAGGGCGCTCCGAGGTGATGCAGGCAGTATTCGGCTTGACGCAGACCAGTACAGGCACCCTCACGCTGGAGGGTCGTGCCATTACGCCGAAGTCGCCTGCCGACGCAGTGGACGCCGGCATCGTCTACGTTCCCGAAGAGCGCGGCAAGCAGGGCGTGATTACGGGCCAAGCCATCTTCAGGAACGTGTCGCTCCCCTCGCTGGCCAAGACCAGCAAGTCCGGCTTCCTGCGCATGGCGGAAGAGTTTGCGCTGGCTCGAACCTATACGGAGCGCCTCGACCTGCGCGCCTCTTCGCTGAGCCAGGATGTTACGACCCTTTCGGGCGGCAATCAGCAGAAGGTCGTGATCGCCAAGTGGCTGGCGACACTCCCCAAGGTGATCATCCTCGACGAGCCCACCAAGGGCATCGACATCGGTTCCAAGGCTGCAGTGCATGGCTTCATGGCCGAACTGGTGGCGCAGGGCCTCAGCGTGATCATGGTTTCGTCCGAACTTCCGGAGGTGCTGGGCATGAGCGATCGCATCGTGGTCATGCGCGAAGGGCGGATCGTCGAGACGCTCGACAATCAGGGGCTTAAGCCGGAGACGCTGGTGCGTCTGGCTGCTGGCATGGCCGAGGAACAGGCAGCATGACCCGATTGTTCAAGCAGCGCGAAGTCTTGCTCGCACTTGCCATCGTCGTCGTGCTTGCTCTCGTGACAGCACGGTTTCCCCGCTTTGCCCAGCCGGGCAACCTGCTGACCATAGTGAACGACACCTCTATCCTGATGATGCTGGCGCTGGGCCAAATGGTGGTGATCCTGACCCGTTCCATCGACCTGTCGATGGCGTCGAATCTGGCGCTGACCGGCATGATCGTCGCCATGACCAACGCCGCTTTTCCGGGCGTACCGATCCCGCTGCTCATCGGCATGAGCATGGTGGTCGGTGCCGGCCTGGGCGCCTTCAATGGCATATTGGTCTGGAAGCTCAACATCCCGCCGATCGTCGTGACGCTGGGGACACTGACGATTTTCCGCGGCCTCGTCTTTGTTGTTTCTGGTGGCGCCTGGGTCAACGCAGCGCAAATGAGTCCAGACTTCATCGCCCTTCAGCGCATCGTCTTCCTCGGCCTGCCGCTGCTGAGCTGGTTTGCCGTAGTCACCGCGGCTGCTTTCTACGTCATGATGACGCGTACCGCCTTGGGTCGCTCCCTCTACGCCATCGGCGTCAACCCGGTCGCCTCGGTCTATACCGGCATAAATGTGGGGCGGACCAAGTTCTTCGCCTTTGTCATAGCGGGGGCAGTTGCGGGCCTCTGCGGTTACCTCTGGATTTCGCGCTATGTAATCGCTTCGGTGGAGGTCGCGAGCGGCTATGAACTGACCATCATCGCCGCCTGCGTCATCGGCGGCGTATCGATTGCCGGCGGCATTGGCAGTGTGGCAGGCGTCCTGCTGGGCGCGCTCTTTCTGGGCATTATCAACAATGCGTTGCCGGTGATCAACATCAGCCCCTTCTGGCAGATGGCGATCTCGGGCGCAGCGATCCTGCTGGCCGTCGTGCTGAACGCGCGCGGCGAGAAAAGCAAGGGTCGCGTGATCCTGCGGCGTGAGGAGGGGGCGGTATGATCATGTATCGTCGCCAGCGGTTCCCCCACCACGTACCTGCCAGCCTCTGCGGAGCGCTTTGATGACCGACACCACTCTCAACCGCCGTCTGCCCGATCGCCTCGATAATCCTCTGAAGTCTGCCCTGCTGAGCTGGGAGAGCCTGCTCATTTTCGTAGCCGTAGCTGTCTTCATTCTCAATTCCTTGGCCTCGCCCTACTTCCTCAACGCGTGGAGCCTCTCCGACCTCACCTTCAACTTCACCGAAAAGGGTCTGATCGCCCTCGCCATGGCCCTGCTGATCATTTCAGGCGAAATCGATCTGTCGGTAGCGGCGATCATTGCCCTGGCCTCAACCATGATGGGGCTGGCACTGCAGTTCGGTGCCGATACCCCCGCACTCATTGCGGTCGGCATCGGGGTCGGCATTCTTTGCGGCGCCTTCAACGGCTTCCTCGTTACCGGGCTGAAACTGCCTTCCATCGTGGTGACGATCGGCACCATGAGCTTGTTCCGCGGTATCGCCTTTATCGTCCTGGGCGACCAGAGCTTTAAGGGTTACCCGTCCAGCTTTGCTTGGCTGGGACAGGGCTATGTGTGGTGGGTGGTCTCTTTCGAATTGGTGCTCTTTCTGGTTTCAGCGGTGGTCTACTGGGTGCTGCTCCACCGCACCAATTTCGGCCGCCGAATCTTCGCCATCGGCAACAACGACGTAGCGGCCCGCTTCTCCGGCGTTCGGGTCGCCCGCATCAAGTTCATCCTGTTCTGCCTGACAGGTTTAATGAGCGGTATCGCTGCGGTGCTGCTGACGGCACGGCTGGGCTCCACCCGCCCCTCGATCGCCGAGGGTTTCGAACTGGAGGCAATCACTATCGTTGTGCTCGGCGGCGTTTCGATCCTGGGCGGCGCTGGCTCCATTGCGGGAGTGGTGCTGGCGGCGCTAATCATCGGCCTCGTGACCTTCGGTCTTGGTCTGCTCAATATTCCTGGCATCGTCATGACCATCTTCACGGGCTCGCTGCTGATCGTGGTGATCGCGTTGCCGATCCTGTTTCGCATGTGGAGGCAACGCGCATGATTGAGGACAATGGCTATGAGAAGCACGCCTTCAAGATGCAGCTCAATCCGGGCATGGCGGCAGAATATCGCAAGCGCCATGACGAGATCTTTCCCGAACTGGTCGAACTGCTGCACGGGGCGGGCGTGAAGGACTATTCGATCCATCTGGACGAAGAGACCGATATCCTGTTCGGCGTCCTCTGGCGGCGGGTGGACCATACCATGGCCGACCTGCCCAATACAGCGGTCATGCAGCGCTGGTGGGCGCATATGGCTGACGTGATGGCGACCAACGACAAGAACGAGCCGATTTCGACCGATCTAGTGCCGATGTTCTGGATGAAGTAACGCTAGGCTGGACCGGCTGTTCAGGTGCCCTCCGATCCGATAGCCTACATCCATGAATGACTTGGCGATGACAGTGCTTGGCGCTTCGATCACCCTCAGGGGCCAGCCACTGAGCTTTTCTGATATTGCCCGGATCGGGGCGCGCAAGGCGCGACTGGTTGCCGACCCTGAGGCACTGCAGCGAGTAGCGGCCGCCCGGCACGTCATTGAGGAAGCCATAGCCAGCGGGCAGCCGGTCTATGGTTCCACTACCGGCGTCGGAGCGATGAAGGACGTTGAGTGGTCGGACGACCAACTTGACGCCTTCAACCTGGGACTGGTCCGGGCACACCACTTTGGCACAGGCGAAGCCTTTGCCGACGAAATCGTCCGTATCGCCATGGCCATCCGCGTCAACATGGCATTGACGGGCCGCGTCGGCTGCACCACCGATCTGGTTGACGCTTACCTGGCTCTGCTGTCCACCGACGTTGTGCCGGTGGTGCGGCGGACCGGCTCAATCGGCTGCGCCGACATCGGGCTGATGGGTCAGATTGGGGCCGTCCTGACCGGGGCGGGCGAAGCCACCTTCGGGGGGAGACGTCAACCAGCCGCGGACGCACTGGCTGCGGCTGGGCTCAGGGCCTTTCGCCTGGCGCCGCGTGACAGCCTCGCATCGATCTCCACCAATGCGGTCGGTTATGCTGCAGCAGCCAGCGCCATTCGCGAAGCGGCCAGCGCGGTGCGCATAATGCTGGCCACAGGGCTCACCACCGCCGGAGCGCTCGGTGCCTCGCGAGATCCGTGGAAAGCGGTCGCCCATGTCGGCACGGAGCGGGAGGCCGGCATCGGCGCCTGGCTCTACTTCAATGCCAAGGGCTGGGACTGGCCCAATGCCACGCATATCCAGGATCCGCTTTCGCTGCGCATGATGAGCCAGGTCTTCGCTACCGGCTTCGAGACGCTGGTGGCAGCGGGCCGGACGCTGCTGGCCGCCACCGGGCGCACCGACGACAACCCTGTCGTTGCGGGCGGCCAGGTGTTGACATCGGGCGGTTCGCTGCCGCTCGACGTCACGGTGTTCCTGCAGACCGCCCAACTTGGTCTGGCGCATATCGCTCGCAACTCCTTCAATCGCTGCGTGCTGCTGGGCAACGGCGGGCGCCGCGATCTGCCGGTCAATCTCGTCAAGCCTGGTGCCATCGCCACCGGCTTCGGCCCCATCATCAAGCTTGCCGGCGAGCTGTTTGCCCGCGTCCTCACTATGACCAACCCGATTTCGGCCAATTCCATGGTGGTGGCCGGCGGCCTCGAGGATGAGGCGGCTTTCCTGCCGCTTGTAGTGGAGCGTCTCGAGCGCCAGGTGCTGGCGCTGCGGCGCCTGGCTGCCCTCGAAGCCATGCTCGCCGCACAGGCTATGGATATCTCGGGCGATACGCCTGGCAATGTGCCAGGCATCATCTACGCGCTGGTGCGCAAACATGCTGACACCTATTGGCAGGATCGACCGCTATCGGCCGAGGTTGAGGCCGTCGAACAGGCCTTGGCTGGCGAAGGGCTGATGAACGAACTTATTTCTCACTCAACGATTATGGAGTTGGACGAGTTTTTCGCGTTAGGGCCGCTTTCATAGCATCTTGAGCCTCGCTCAAATCCTCTGAAGGGTTACGTTAGGGACAGCCGGGCTCGGATCCCGGACAAATAGGAGAAACCAATGCGCTTCACTTCCACGCTGCTGTCTGCCGTCGCCGCGCTTGCCATCACGGCGACCGCCGCCAACGCCCAGGTCGTCGTCTCCTCCAAAATCGATACTGAGGGTGGGGTTCTGGGAAATATCATCAAGCAGGTGCTTGAAGCCAACGACATCCCGGTCGAGGACCGCATCCAGCTCGGTGGCACCCCGATCGTTCGTGAGGCAATCACCGCTGGCGAGATCGACATCTACCCCGAATACACGGGCAACGCCGCCTTCTTCTTCGAAAAGGCCGACGATCCGCTGTGGAACGACGCTGCCAGTGCCTATGCCGAAGCGGCCCGGCTCGACTACGAGGCCAATCAGATTGTCTGGTTGACCCCATCGCCCGCTAACAACACCTGGGCCGTCGCCATCCGCAACGACGTGGCCGAGGCCAACGATCTCAACACATTCACCGAATTTGGCGAATGGGTATCCGGCGGTGGCGAGGTCAAACTCGCTGCGTCCTCCGAGTTTGTGAATTCGCCTGCGGCGCTACCCAAGTTCCAGGAGGTCTATGGCTTTACCCTCTCCCCGGATCAATTGGTCACTCTGTCGGGTGGCGACACCGCAGCGACCATCGCGGCCGCTGCGCAGCAGACCAACGGCGTCAACGCCGCCATGGTTTACGGGACGGACGGCGGTATCGCTCCCTCGGGTCTGACCGTTCTGGAAGATGACCAGGGTGTGCAGCCGGTATACCAGCCCGCGCCGATCATTCGCCAGGAAGTACTGACCGAGTATCCGCAGATCGAAGAGCTGCTCAAGCCGGTATTTGAAGGGCTGACCCTGGAAGTTCTCCAAGACCTCAACGCCCGCGTTCAGGTCGGTGGCGAAGGTGCCGCTGCTGTGGCGACCGACTACCTAACGACCGCTGGCTACCTGAGCTAGATCCATCTTCGGGGTGAGCGGTCGGTCTGCTCACCCTATCCTCTCCCGCAAGGAGCCGCAGCAGCGACCGGCAAGATCGGCCTCCTCGCCAGCCGACCCCGTCGCCCTCCGCTAGACGGTCGACACGGGACGATCCGCCGCGAAGCCCGGAGCACGCATGAGTCTCGCCGAAGCAGCGCATGCACCCAGCCGGCCCACCTGGCTCGCCTTGGACAAGCTTGGCGTGCTGATCGGCGTCATTGCCGCCGCCGGTGCCATACTTCCCTTCGCGCTGTTCCGGGCCAACCGCATTGTTGCGGGGGAACCTGTGGGCATCATCGATGCCTTGCCTGGTTTCGCCTCTGGCTTTCTCATCTGCTTGCTGCTGGCTGGTTTCGCTGTGGCGCTGTTGCGCTTTGCGGCGACGGCCAAGCTGGTGGGCGGCTTTCTGGTGCTTGCCGGATTGCTCGTGCTTGTCGGGCAGTCCGCCAGCTATCTCACGCCCCCCGGCGATACCTTCGCCCGTGTCTCGCCCGGCGCCGGTTTCTGGCTGCTGCTCTTCGCCTTTTCGCTGCTCGTGACCGACGCGCTGACCCGCCTGCGCTTCAGGCCGCTGGTCCGCATCGGAATTCTCATCACCGTCTGCGCAGCCGTCGCGGCCCTGCTTTGGAGCGGCAGTTGGAACAGTCTCTCGATACTCAAGGAATATGCAAACCGATCATCGGCCTTCTGGGCCGAGGCGCGAACGCATCTCGCGCTAGCCTTCGGCTCGGTCGCCATCGCGGCCGTCGTGGGAATTCCGGTCGGCATCCTGTGCTACAAGGTCCAGCCCCTCCGCGCGGTCGTGCTCAACACCCTCAATATCGTTCAAACCATCCCCTCCATTGCCCTGTTCGGCCTGCTGATCGCCCCGCTGGCCTGGATCGCGGCCAACGTTCCCGGCGCCACCGCGGCGGGTATCTCGGGAATTGGCACGGCGCCTGCCATGGTGGCATTGTTCGCCTACTCGCTGCTCCCGCTTGTCTCCAACACCGTTGTCGGGCTGCAGAGCGTATCGCCCGCCGCGATCGAAGCAGCCAAGGGTATGGGCATGACAGTTAGGCAGCGCCTGTTTCAGGTCGAACTGCCGTTGGCCGTTCCCGTGATCCTGACTGGGGTCCGCATCGTGCTGGTACAGAATATCGGACTGGCCACTATCGCCGCGCTGATCGGCGGCGGGGGATTTGGCGTCTTCGTGTTCCAAGGCATCGGGCAAACGGCCATGGACCTCGTGCTGCTCGGTGCCGTGCCGACTGTTGCGCTGGCATTTGCGGCCGCAGTTGTGCTCGATGCATGCGTCGAAATGTCGTCGCGGGGGGAGCGGCCGTGATCGAGATCGAAGACATCACCAAGAGCTATAGCGGCACGGTCGTGGTGGATCGGGTGAATCTGAGCATCGAGCCGCACACGATCTGTGTCATCGTCGGCACCTCGGGTTCGGGCAAGACTACGCTAATGCGCATGATCAACAAGCTGGTCGATCCGACTTCGGGAAGCATCAAGATCGATGGCGAGGACATTGCCGGCATTCCTGCCTACCAACTGCGCCGCCGGATCGGCTATGCGATCCAGGGTCATGGGCTGTTTCCCCACCGCACCGTGGGCCAGAACATAGCGACGGTGCCCAGGTTGCTCGGCTGGGACAAGGCCAAGATCGGCGATCGTGTCGACGAACTGCTCGAACTGTTTCAGCTGGATGCCGCCGAGTTTCGCGATCGGATGCCGCACGAGCTGTCTGGCGGGCAGCAGCAGCGCGTCGGCGTGGCCCGGGCGCTTGCCGCGTCCCCCAACATCCTGTTGATGGATGAGCCTTATGGCGCGCTGGATCCGGTCATCAGGGCCAAGGCCCAGGAGGACCTTCTGGCCATCCAACGCCGGTTCGGAACCACGATTGTGCTGGTGACCCATGACATGGAAGAGGCGATCCGCCTCGGCAACACCATCGCCGTGATGGACAAGGGAAAGCTGCTGCAATGCGCCAAGCCAGCAGAAGTCATTGCCAATCCCGCAACGCCCTTTGTCGGTGAGTTGATCGGGACCAGCGAGCGGCCGTTCCGGCTGCTGTCGCTGGCGCAGGTCGGCGACAGCATCGAGGCCGGCGACGCTGTTGGCGAACCCATCGAAGCCAGCGCCTCCCTGCGCGATGCCTACGCCGAACTGCTGTGGTCGGGCCGTCCGGCCCTGCCGGTGCGGCGTGATGGCCGCATTGTGGGGCAGGTGACGCTGGACGCCCTGTCCCGGCTGGCTGCGAGGCCCCAATGACCCTTGGCACCATCATCAGGTTCATCGCGGCGGCGGCGCTTCTGCTGTTCCTGTCAAATCCCGAGCCTTTCAGCGGTTTTTTTAGCCTTTTCACCAAGAATAACCAGCCTGCTATCTACAACCAGGGCAGTCTGCTCGACATTACGCTGAACCACCTCTTGATCGTGCTGGCCGCCACAGTTGCCTCGACCATCATCGCCGTCGGGCTCGCGATCATCGTCACCCGGCCCTTTGGTACGGAATTCCTGCCACTGTCGCGATCGCTTGCCAATGTTGGCCAGACCTTCCCGCCGGTGGCGGTGTTGGCGCTCGCAGTTCCCGTACTTGGCTTCGGCACCGGGCCGACCCTGGTGGCACTCTTCCTCTACGGCCTGCTGCCTATCTTCGAGAACACCCTGACGGGCCTCAGCAATCTGCCGCCGACCGTCACCGATGCGGCAAAGGGCGTCGGCATGACCGCGAAGCAGCGCCTGCTCCAAGTGGAGTTGCCGCTTGCCATGCCGGTTATCCTGGCCGGCATCCGTCTCTCGGTTGTCATTTCGCTGGCCACCGCGACGATCGGCTCGACCGTAGCGGCGCGAACGCTCGGCGAGGTCATCATTGCCGGACTGCTATCGAGCAATACCGCGTTCGTGCTGCAAGGCGGGCTGATTGTCGGTGTGCTGGCTGTGCTGATCTATGACGCGCTGTCGGCTCTCGAACGCCTGCTGATGGCGCGCACCGGGCAGTTGGGGAGGGCCGCCGCATAATGTCCGATTTTGATCTGCTCCTCGCCGGTACGGTGGTGCTGCCCGAAAAGATCATCAACAACGGCTTCGTCGCCGTGCGCGACGGCAAGGTTGCCCATGTCGGCCAGGGGCCCGTGCCTGGCGCTAGGGAACGTCACAACCTGGGCAATGCCCTCATCCTGCCCGGCGCAATCGATGCGCAGGTGCATTCGCTGAGCCAGAAGGACCAGGAAGACTTCATCTGGTCGACCCGCTCGGCTGCTGCCGGAGGCGTCACGACCATCGTCGACATGCCCTATGACGAAGGCAACCTCGTCTGCTCCGCAGAGGCGGTGCGCATCAAGGTGGCCCATGCCGAGCCGCAGGCGCGCGTCGACTTTGCATTATACGGTACCATAGATCCCAACGAAGGCGCCGCGCGCATACTTGAGCAGGTGAAAGCGGGCGTGGCGGCCTTCAAGTTCTCGACCTTTGGCACCGACCCGATCCGTTTCCCGCGCATCCCGCCCGCCTTGCTCGAAGAATGCTTCGCCGCCATTGCGCCCACTGGTCTCACTGCTGGCGTCCACAATGAGGATGATGAGGCTGTCCGTGCCGCCATGTCTAAGGTCAAGGCGGCCGGCATCACCGACTACCGTGCCCATGCCCTGAGCAGGCCGCCGCTGACCGAACTGCTGGCCTCGTTGCAGATCTACGAAACCGGGGCACAGACCGGCTGCCCGGCACATGTCGTGCACTGTTCGCTCGGCCGTGGTTACGAGATCGCCCGCTCTTACCGCGACCAGGGCTACGCCGCCACGATCGAAGCGTGCATCCACTATCTGATCCTCGATGAGGAGAACGACGTCGCCCGGCTCGGCGGCAAGGCCAAGATCAATCCGCCGATCCGGCCTCGTGCCGAGGTTGAAAAACTCTGGGAGCATGTGCGCCAGGGCAATGTCACCCTCGTCTCCACCGATCACGTGAGCTGGTCGGAGAACCGTAAGACGAACCCCGACATGCTCGCCAATTCGTCCGGCGTACCGGGGCTAGAGGTCATGGTCCCCCTGTTCGTCATGGGCGCGCTGCAGCGGAACATCCCGCTGACCTGGGCCGCGCGGCTGATGGCCGAGAATCCCGCAAAGCACTTCCGCCTTTACCACTGCAAGGGCGCCCTGACGGTCGGCAAGGATGCCGACATCACCGTGCTGTTCCCACGCCCGACCCGCTATGACGCCGCCGCCAGCGGGCACAACGTCGTGGGGTGGTCGCCCTACAACGGCATCGAACTGCCCTGGACTGTCGGGTTGACGTACCTCCGCGGCCAGCAGGTGTTCGATGGCACCAATGTAGTGCCGCCGGGGACGGGAAAGTTCGTTCGGCCGGAGTATCGTAAGTGATCGCCAACTCGCCCATCCGCCCGGATCGGATCGCCGCCGATATCGGCGCGCTGGCGGCTCTGACCGAACCGAACCGGCCATGGACCCGGCGGGCTTTCACCCAGATATTCCTCGAGGGCAGGGAGTGGCTCGAACGAGCCATGCGGGACGCCGGTGCAGTGACGCGGATTGATGCTGCGGGCAACCTGATCGGTACCATCCCCGGTAAGCGGCCACAGATCGGCACGATCATGCTGGGCAGCCATTCGGATACGGTGCCGGACGGCGGGCGCTTCGATGGCATCGCCGGCGTGGTTGTCGCACTTGAAGTGGCGCGGGCGTTGCGAGACCAGGGCGTCGTACTCCAGCACAATCTCGAGATCGTCGACTTCCTGGCGGAGGAAGTGTCAATCTTCGGCGTTTCCTGCATTGGCAGCCGCGGCATGAGCGGCACCCGCCCTCCCGAATGGCTGGCGCGCGAAGCCGACGGCCTGACCCTGGAGCAGGCCATTCTGGCCGTTGGTGGCGACGCGGGCCTGACGGCGCAACGCGATGACATCAGGGCCTTCCTCGAACTGCATATCGAGCAGGGCCCGGTTCTGCAGGAGGAAAAGCTGGACATTGGCGTTGTGACTGCCATTGCGGGCATCACGCGTATCGAGATTGTTGTCGAGGGTCGTGCGGACCACGCGGGGACCACTCCCATGGCTTCGCGCAAGGACGCCCTGACCACGGCTTCGTGGGTCGCACTGGGCGTCGAGGAACTGGGCAAGGCGCTGGCCAGTGGCGCCCCGCACTTCGCTGCGACTGTCGGCGAACTCGAGATGACGCCCAATGCGGCCAATGTGGTGCCGGCGCGGGTGCGGATGCTGATCGATGCGCGTGCGGAACTGCGCGAGGATATGGATCGGTTCATCGTCGAACTGGAACAGGGCGTAGCGGCGATCTCTGAAAAGACCGGAGTGCCAGTGTCGGCTCCACGCATCGTCTCCGACAACGCCCCGACGCCGTGTGACCCGGGCTTGCTTGATACGCTTGACACGGCCTGCCAGGTCTTGGGTGCCCGGCATAGGCGCATGGCCTCGGGAGCTGGCCACGATACGGCGTGGATGGCCCGTATTACGCGGGCGGCCATGATCTTCGTACCCTGCACCGATGGTCGCAGCCATTCGCCAAGTGAATTCGCCTCCACTGAGGACATAGCACTGGGTGCGGCGGTGCTGCTCGAAACCGTGCGAGAGCTGGATGTGAAACTGCAAGGGAAGACGTGATGGGGCGCATTCTCACTGAAAAAGACGTCGAGGCTGCCGTGCGCGGCGGCTCGGTCTATGCAGCCGGCGGCGGCGGCTGGGCCGACCATGGGCGCATGCTGGGCACTGCGGCCGTGCGCATCGGGAAGCCGGAGCTGGTCAGCGTGGAGGAGCTTGAGCCGGACGATTGGGTTGCCACGGCGGCCGCCATTGGTGCGCCGGCCTCTACCACGCCGTGGGAAATGCAGGGCGTCGATTACATCAAGGCGGTGCAACTGCTGCAGGACGCGCTGGGCGAAAGGCTGAGCGGCCTGATGGTCGGACAGAACGGCAAGTCCTCCACGCTGAATGGGTGGTTGCCCTCCGCAGCCCTGGGGCTCAAGGTGGTCGATGCCGTGGGAGATATCCGCGCCCATCCCACCGGAGACATGGGATCCATCGGCATGGCAAACTCGCCCGAGCAAGTGATCCAGACAGCGGTCGGCGGCAATCGCGCGGAGAATCGCTATATTGAACTGGTGACACGTGGGGCGACGGCCAAGGTCTCGCCTATCCTGCGAACGGCAGCGGACATGTCGGGCGGCTTCATCGCCTCCTGCCGCAATGCGTTGCGCGCCAGTTATGTGCAGAAGCACGCCGCCCTGGGGGGTATCTCCCTGGCGCTCAAGCTGGGCGAAGCCATGATCGCTGCGGAAGGCAAGGGGCCCGGCAAGGTGATCGATACCATCGTTGACACAACGGGGGGGGCCATCCTTGCCAAGGGCTACATCACTGCAATCGACGTCGTCTACACCAAGGAAGCCTTCGATATCGGCCGCATCACGGTCGGCGAAGGCGACAGGGCCACGACGCTTCATGTGATGAATGAATATATGGCGGTCGACGATGCTGGCGATACGCGTCTGGCGACTTTTCCAGACGTGCTGACCACGCTCGATGCCGCCGGCCAGGCGCTGTCCGTAGGGCAGTTGGGGCGCGGCATGTATGTGTTTGTGCTGCATGTGCCCAAGACCATCATCCCGCTGAGCTCGTCGGTGCTCGACCCGTCAGTCTATCCCTTCGTCGAAGAGCGGATGGGCATCGAACTGGCGCGGTATGCGCTGGCTCAGGATGAGGTTTGAGGCGCCTCGGCGTCGGATAAGGAAGTTCCATGCCCACACCCAATCCCCGCCACCCCAATTTCCCCATTCCCGGCGGGCCGGAGCTGCGCGCCAAGGGATGGCGGCAGGAGGCGCTGCTGCGGTTGCTGGAAAACGTCTTGAGCGTGGGAGAAAATCCGGACGAGCTGATCGTTTATGCCGCTTTGGGCAAGGCGGCGCGCAACTGGGCCAGCCACAAGGCAATCGTCGAGACCCTGGTGCGTATGGACGAGGACCAGACGCTGATCATCCAGTCGGGCAAGCCGATCGGACTGCTCAAGACACATGCAAAGGCGCCGCTGGTCATCATGGCCAACTGCAACATCGTCGGGCAGTGGGCCAAGGCCGAGGTCTTCTATGAACTCGAGAAGAAGGGACTGATCTGCTGGGGCGGACTGACCGCCGGTGCGTGGCAATATATCGGTAGCCAGGGCGTCATCCAGGGCACCTACGAGATATTCATGCGCATTGCCGAGAACCGCTTTGGCGGTGATCTGGCCGGTCGTTTCATCCTGACGGCTGGCCTGGGCGGCATGGGGGGAGCCCAACCCCTGGCCGGGCGCATGGCTGGGGCGGCGATCTTGTGCATCGATATTGATCCGGAGCGCGCCCGCAAGCGCATGGAGGTCGGCTACCTCGAGCAGATCGCCCCGGACCTGGACACTGCCTTGGAAACGATCGGCGAGGCAGTGGCGCAGAAGCGCGCGGCATCCATTGGGCTCGTCGGCAACGCCGCGGAGCTTTATCCCGAAATCGCCCGCCGCGGCATCATTCCCGATATCGTTACGGATCAGACTTCGGCGCACGATCTGATCTATGGCTATGTCCCCAAGGGCATGACGCTCGATGAGGTCAGGCGCCTGCGCGCCGAAGGCCCGAGCCAGCTGATGGCCGCCAGCCAAGCCTCCATCGTTGACCATGTGCGGGCCATGCTTGCGTTCCAGCAGGCAGGCGCGGAGGTGTTCGACAACGGCAACCTGATCCGCACCCACGCCAAGGCGGGGGGCGTCGAGAATGCCTTCGACATTCCGATCTTCACCGAAGCCTACCTACGCCCGCTCTTCGCCCGGGCCATCGGGCCCTTCCGCTGGATGGCGCTGTCGGGTGAACGCACCGACATCGCCAGGATCGACGACAAGCTGCTTGAGATGTTCCCGGACAACAAGATCGTTACCAACTGGATTTCCCTGGCGCGCCAGCACGTGCCCGTCGAGGGGCTTCCGGCGCGCATCGCCTGGCTTGGTCACGGCGAACGCACGGCCCTGGCGCTGGCCGTCAATGACATGGTGGCGGACGGGACGCTGTCAGGCCCCGTGGCTTTCAGCCGCGATCATCTCGATGCGGGCGCAATGGCCCATCCCAATATCATGACGGAGCGGATGAAGGACGGCTCCGACGCGGTCGCCGACTGGCCCCTGCTCGACGCGATGTTGCTCTGCTCGTCCATGGCCGACCTTGTCGTGGTACATTCCGGTGGCGGCGGCTATGCCGGGTATATGACATCGGCTGGGGTCACGGTGATTGCCGACGGTACGCCGGAGGGCCGCGAGCGCCTCGAACACTCCCTGACCAACGACACGGCTTTGGGCGTGATGCGCTATGCCGATGCCGGGTATGACGAGAGCTTCGATGAGATCGAGCGAAAGGGCATCGGGCACATCCCGGTAGAGTGACGTGGTCACCCGAACTTGAACGGGCCCCTGCAACGCTCGAGCGAGGTCCGGGTTCAGATTTCATCTGTCCGTTGCTGATAGCGCCGGACCCACTGTGCGGCCGCAGCGACTGCGCGCTGCCGACGAAATGGAGTTTGTTATGATCCGCGCCTTTCCCCTGCTAGCCGGAACTCTTCTCTCGACAACTCTGCTGATGGCGCCTGCTTTCGCTCAGAGCGGCGGCGAATCCGTCGTCACGGCACCGCCAAATGCACCAAACCAGACGCCGGCTTTCGACAACCAGACGCGCGCGCCGCAACCGGAAGATCCGGTCTCGGTGAACGAGGAAGTGGTCGCCGATGGGCTGCCGCAGCTCTGGTCCATGGAGTTCCTGCCGGACGGTCGCATGCTGGTCACCGCCAAGGCCGGGGCAATGCATGTCATCGATGAAGACGGCGCGGTGGGCCCTGCCATTTCAGGCGTGCCAGAGGTTGACGCGGAAGGGCAGGGCGGCTTGCTCGACGTGGCACTGGCGCCTGACTACGAAACCAGCAACCGCATCTTCTTTTCCTTTGCCGAGCCCCGCGAGGGCGGCAGCGGGACGTCGGTAGCTTCCGCAACGCTCGCACTGAACGAATCTGGCGGCGGCACGCTGGAAGACGTCGAGGTTATCTTCCGGCAGATGCCCACCTACGACAACAATCTCCATTTCGGCTCCCGCCTCGTTTTCGGACCGGAGGGTGCACTTTACGTTACCGTAGGCGAGCGCTTTGATGAAGAGACACGACCGGAGGCGCAGGATATCAGCAGCGGTCTCGGCAAGGTCTTCCGTATGGATCAGCAAGGCAATCCGCTTCCAGACAATCCGTTCATCGACAATGAAGATGCGGTGCCACAGATCTGGAGCCTCGGCCACCGTAACCTTCAGGCTGCCACCCTCGATGACGAAGGCCGGCTGTGGACCGTGGAACATGGCCCCCAGGGCGGCGACGAACTCAACCGTCCCGAAGCCGGCAAGAACTACGGCTGGCCCGAAGTGACCTACGGCGTTTCCTACGGTGGTGAACCGATCGGTGAGGGCATCACGGAGACCGAGGCCACCGAGCAGCCGGTGTACTACTGGGACCCGGTGATCGCGCCATCCGGCATGGCATACTATGAAGGCGATGAGTTCCCGAGCTGGAACGATGCCTTCATTATCGGCGGCCTCGTTTCCCAGGGCCTCGTGGTCGTGCATCTCAACGAGGAAGATCGCGTCGCTTTCGAGGAGCGGGTTCCTCTCGACGCTCGCGTTCGTGATGTCCAGGTCGGACCGGACGACGCTGTGTATGCAGTTACTGAAGACCGCGACGCCGGTACGTCCGAGATTGTCCGGCTGACCAACGCCGACTAACTACGCTGAAAGAGCATCCGGCAGGCCCACAGCCTGCCGGGCGCCGAGCGCATCTCCCACTGCGAACATCGTCGGTATCGACTGCGGGAATGCCTCCACAGCCTGGGCCGCGCCTCCGATCATGCCGCGCCAGACTTGTTCGTCGGCGCGGCCAACATTGCCGGCGATGACCGCAGGGGTATCGAGGCTCATCCCCTGAGCACTGAGCCGACTGACGATATGGGGCAGCGTCCGGCGCGACATATAATAGACGCTGGTGGTGGCAGCATCAGCCAGGGCAGCCCAGTCGAGATTGGCCGGCAAGGCGCCTTTACGGGAATGTCCGGTCACGAAGCGCACTGATTGGGCATGATCGCGATGGGTGAGCGAAACGCCGAGGCTGCTGGCCAAGGCCAGCGCAGCAGTGACTCCAGGCACCACCGACACCGGGACGCCGTTGGCCTCCAGCATGGCGATTTCCTCCCCGGCGCGGCCAAAGATCATGGGATCTCCTGACTTCAGGCGAACCACGTGCCTCCCTTGGCGTGCCAGGGTGAGCATCATGTCGTTGATGTCCTCCTGCTTGCAACTGACCCTGGCGGCGCGCTTGCCCACCAGCATGCGCTTGGCCTCGCGGCGCGCCAGTTCCAGCACTTCATCCGATACAAGATCATCGAACAGGATGACGTCTGCCGACTGCAGCGCACGTACCGCCTTCATGGTCAGCAGATCGGCCTCTCCGGGGCCGGCGCCCACCAGCGTGACGCGGCCTGCTGTTGGCATGGGTGCCATAGTGTTGATCTCGATATCGTTGGCAGTTGGAAGCCTGTTGCCGAAAGCCTGCTCTGCGAACCGCTCCCAGAACGCGCGCCGCTTCGGACCAGGCTCGAGGCGGGTCATGACCTCGGCGCGTACCTGCTGCGCCAGTTTTGCCCATGCAGCGAGTGTGTCGGGGAGAAGAGTTTCGATGCGCCGGCGCACAGCCTGCCCCAGGATGGGCGCTGAACCGCGCGTGGATATTCCCACCACCAGCGGGGAGCGGTTGACGATGCTGCCGAACTGGAGCTGGCAAAAGCCGGGGCGGTCGATGACGTTGTAGGGAACAGACGCGGCCTGCGCTGCCTGCACGAAGGCGCCAGCTTCGGCATCGTCTTCGATAGCAGCGACCGCCAGTGCGGCGCCGGGCAGGTCTGACGCTGACCACTGGCGGTCTACGAGGCTTATCGAGCCGGAGGCTGCGCCGTCCCTGGCAAGGTCGATGAGGTCACTGCATCGTTCTGCGATCGGCGCCAACACCACCACATCCGCGCCCGCTGCGGCGAGCAACTCGATCTTCCAGGATGCCGCCTCTGACCCGCCGACCACGAGAGCCCGCTTGCCGACGAGATCGAAGAACACCGGCAATACGGCCAGTGGTGCAACACGGTCGGGACGCCGCCTATTCTGCTGCCTGAAGTCGATGTGCATCGATGATCCCTCTGATCTCTGCGCGGCACGAGCCGCAATTGGTACCGGCTTTGGTGCAGGCGCCGACGGCTTCGACACTGCCGCAGCCCTGCTGGGTAATGGCGGCACTGATCGTGTTGATGCCGACCGAAAAGCACGCACAGACGATGGCACCGCCGTCTGGCATATCCGCCCTTGGACGGCCAGCCAGGGCGACCGCCGAGCCAAGCCCCTTGGCCCGGAGCAGGTCCGCAGCCCATTGCCGCGAGACCAGGACAGGGTCGGGGGAAGTGTAGAGAGCAACCACCAGTCGCCCCGCTTCGAGGACCGCAAAGCTTCTCCGGCCCGACCTGGTATCGATGACGGTATGGATGCTGGTCGTATCCGACAGTTGGAAGGCGACGCGAAGCCAGTCCACAAGGTCGTGCGGTTCATCGAGCCACGCCAGCTCGCCACGTGTTCCGCTTTCCGCCTCTGCTACGGCCCAATAGTCTGCGCTGAGGGCTGGGCGGGTGGTCGCGACGAAAAAACCATAAAGCCGAACCGGCACCGGCTCCGCATGCACTTCGGCCATCTTGAGCGCCGGCTGGAACGAGTGCGGGTCCACCTTGGCCGGGACCAATGCGTCGACACGCGCATTGGAGGCGAACTGATCGGTCCAGTGAAGCGGCGCGAACAGATGGCCCCGCTGCTGACGATCCGTCACCAAAGCACGCATGATCACGCTGCCGTGGCGGTTGCTGAGCCGCACCAGCGTCGTCCGTCGGATGCCGAGCCGTTCGGCGTCGTCGGGATGAATTTCCACGAACGGCTCGGCATAATGTGCAGATAGCCTTGCGGCCTTCCCGGTGCGAGTCATGGTGTGCCAATGATCCCGCACCCGGCCAGTATTCAGCATTAGAGAGGCAGGAGCAGGCGCGAAAGGCGGAGGCGGCAGCACCGGAACGAAACGGGCCTTGCCATCCGGCGTGAAGAATTTTCCATCGCCGAAGAGGCGGGCACTGTCGCCTTGCCGCACCGGCCACTGCGTCGGGGACAGATTGGCGTAATCTGCGCCAGCGAGCCCAGAGAGATCGAAGTCGCGGGTGCCGTCATTTTCCAGGGCCGAGAGCGACACGTGTTCTGCGAAGATCTCGGCCGGCTGGCGGTATCCGAATGCCGCGCCAAAACCCACTCGTGTGGCGACTTCCTTGATGATCCACCAGTCTGGACGGGCATCGCCGGGCAAAGCAAGAAAAGCCCGCTGCCGGGAAATCCGTCGTTCAGAATTGGTGACGGTGCCGTCCTTCTCGCCCCAGCCCGCAGCCGGGAGCCGGACATGGGCGGTGACGCCCGTGTCGGTCCGCGACGAGATGTCGGAGACAACGACGAATGGACAGGCAGCCAGGGCAGCGCGCACCATATCGGCTTCCGGCATAGTATCCACCGGATTGGTCGCCATGATCCAGATGGCCTTGATCTCGCCGCGGGACACGGCGGCGAACATGTCCGCGGCCTTGTGCCCAGGTCGGGTGGCGACAGTATCGCTGCCCCAGAAGCGGCCAACCCGCTCGACGGCCTCCGGGGTGAAATCCATGTGGGCGGCAAGCATGTTGGCCAGCCCGCCCACCTCGCGACCACCCATGGCGTTAGGTTGGCCGGTCACCGAGAATGGACCCATGCCCGGTCGTCCGATTCGACCCGTAGCCAGGTGACAGTTGATGATGGCGTTCACTTTATCCGTGCCCGCAGCAGACTGGTTCACGCCCTGCGAGAACACTGTGACCACCTTTTCCGTGCTGGCGAACCAGTCGTAGAAGGTTTCGACAGACTCGGCGGACAGGCCGGTGACGGCTGCCACACGATAAATTGGCCACGCCGCTGCCACTGCAATGGCCGGGGCATACCCGCTAGTATGTTGATCAACGAAGTCGGACGCGTTGCGGCCGCTCCGCGCCAGATGGCCGAGCAGGCCGACGAACAGCGCACTGTCGCCATCGGGCTGTATGGCCAGGTGCAGGTCTGCCAGATCGGATGTCGCCGTGCGACGCGGATCGATCAGCACGACGCGCATGTCCGGCCGTTGGCTCTTTGCCAGAGACAGCCGCTGGTAGAGCACCGGATGGCACCAGGCGAGGTTGCTCCCCACCAGCACGACGAGGTCCGCGAGTTCGAGGTCCTCGTAGTTGCCCGGCACCGTGTCGCTGCCGAAGGCGCGCTTGTGGCCAGCCACAGAGGAGGCCATGCATAGGCGCGAATTGGTGTCCATGTTGCCCGAGCCAATGAAGCCCTTCATCAGCTTGTTGGCCACGTAATAGTCTTCGGTCAACAACTGCCCGGAGCCGTAGAACGCAACCGAGTCGGGGCCAAAGGCAGCGATCGTTTGCTCAAAGATGTTCGCGACATGGTCGAGGGCTTTGTCCCAACCGACTCTGACGCCAGCGATTTCGGGATGGAGCAGGCGATCCGTCAACGACAAAGTCTCGCCCAGCGCCGACCCCTTCGAGCAGAGGCGCCCGAAGTTGGCGGGGTGGTCTGGATCACCCGCGATGGCGACTGAACCGTCAGCGCGTGGTGTCGCCAGCACCCCGCAACCGACGCCACAATAGGGGCAGGTGGTCCGAACAGTAGTGCTGGCGGTGAGCTGGTTCATGCCGCTGATTCTCGTCTGTTGAAGCTGGTCATCTCGAAGCGAGCCGCCTCACGCTGCCTCGACGAAGCGGTGGCGTTCATAGAGGAACTTGAGCACGGCTTCACGGCATCTGAGGTAGGTCCGGTCGCCGGCTAGTTCGATGCGGTTGCGCGGGCGGTCGAGCGGTACGTCGAGCACTTCGCCGATACGGGCGGCTGGACCGTTTGTCATCATGACGATCCGGTCGCTGAGCAACACCGCTTCGTCGACATCATGGGTGATCATGATCATCGTGTTGCCCAGCCGGTGATGGATCTCCATCACCGCGTCCTGCAGGTGGGCGCGGGTGAGTGCATCGAGCGCACCGAATGGTTCGTCCAACAGCAGCACCTTGGGCTCCATGGCCAAAGCCCGCGCAATGCCGACACGCTGTTTCATGCCGCCCGAAATCTCTGTCGGACGCTTGTCCCGGGCGTGTGACATCTGCACGAGGTCGAGGTTCTGCATGATCCAGTCATGCCGCTGCGCGCGGCTCTTGCTGCGCCCGAACACCTTGGCCACGGCCAGGTTGACGTTCTCGTAGACGGTCAGCCAGGGCAGCAGCGAATGGTTCTGGAACACCACGGCACGGTCCGGTCCCGGTTTTTCCACCGACATGTCCTCAAGCAGGACTGCGCCGCTCGAAACGTCTGTCAGGCCGGCAATGATGTTGAGCAGCGTGGATTTGCCGCAGCCCGAATGGCCGATGATGGAAATGAACTCTCCTCGGTCCACGGTGAGGGAAATGTCGCGCAGCACTTCGGTGACGGTGCCACCGCGCTCATAGCTTTTGTCGATGTGTTCGAGGCTGAGATAGGGTTTGGTCATGATCGTCTCCCGCTTAGGCGCTGGCCGTGCCGCGCGTGACGACGCGGGCAACCAGGGCGATGAGGCGATCGAGCGCGAAGCCGACAAGGCCCACATAGACGAGCGCCAGGATGATGTCGCTGATGAGGGACGAATTCCACGCGTCCCAGATGAAGAAGCCGATCCCCACGCCGCCGATCAGCATCTCGGCGGCGACGATGGCTAGCCAGCTGAGGCCCACGCCGATGCGCAGGCCGGTGAAGATATAGGGTGCTGCGGCCGGCAGCATGATCTTGCGGAAATATTCCAGCGGGTTGAGTTGCAACACTCTCGCGACGTTTCGGTAGTCGGCAGGGATGTTGCGGATGCCCACGGCGGTGTTGATGATGATCGGCCAGATGGCGGTGATGAAGATCACGAAGATCGCCGATGGATTTCCGTCGCGGAACGCGGCCAGCGACAACGGCAGCCAGGCCAGTGGTGGCACCGTGCGCAGGATCTGGAACAGCGGGTCCAGCCCACGCATCGCCCAGTCGCTTTGCCCCACGAGTCCGCCCAGGGCGATGCCGACGACAACCGCCAGCGCATACCCGATCGCGACACGCTCAAGGCTGGCTAGAATGTGCCAGAACATGCCCTGGTCGACGCCATTGCCGGTGTAGAACGGGTTGGCGATGAGGAACCAGCTTTCGGAAACGACGCGCGAGGGCGCGGGCAGGCTTGAGCCCGGCGAGGAGCACAGGATCTCCCACAGGGCGATCGCGACCACCAGCGTGATCAACGGTGGCACCACCCGCTGCAGGATCGGCGCGAACCGCGACGGGACCATGCTGCGGATGCGGACCGGGCGGCCCGGCATGGCGATGACCTGTGCCGATGGTTTGGCCTGAGCGGCCGGCTCGGTGATGGGGGCGTTCTGGATGCTCATGGCGTTCTCCTGAGTGTTTGGGAGTGGCCACCGGCGCGGGGGCGCCGATGGCCCGTGCCGGGTCAGGCACTGCGCTTGATCGATAGCGACGCGAGGTAGGCGGCGGGGTCGGCTGGATCGAATACCTTGCCGTCGAAGAATGTCTCGATGCCGCGGGACGTCGAAGCCGGGATGTCGGCGGCCGCAACGGCGAGTTCTCCAGCCGCTTCCTTCCACAGGTCCTCGCGGTTGACCTTGTCGATCAGCGCGGCAAAGTCCTCGTCACCTGTCAAATAGCCCCACCGCACGTTCTCGGTCAGGAACCACAGGTCATGGCTCTTGAAGGGGTAGGAGGCCTGGTTGGCCCAATAGCTCATGATGTGCGGGCTGCTTTCGACGACCTTACCGTTGCCGTAGTCGAACCTGCCCTGCATCCGGTCCACGACGTCGGCGACAGGCGCGTTGATCCAGTTGCGCTTGGCCACGATTTCAGCCGCCTCCTTGCGGTGGGCCATGTCCTCGCACCACATCTGGGCTTCCATCACGGCCATCAGCAGCGCCTTGGCGGCAATCGGATTGGCATCGACCCAGTCGGCGCGCATGCCGAAGGCCTTTTCGGGATGCTTGTTCCACAGCTCGCCGGTGGTGAGCGCCGTGTAGCCGATCTGCTGGTTCTTGAGCTGCTCGTTCCACGGCTCGCAGACGCAGAAGCAGTCCATCGAGCCGACTTTCATATTCGCCACCATCTGCGCCGGCGGCACCACGATGGTTTCGATGTCACTGTCTGGATCGATGCCGGCTGCGGCCATCCAGTAGCGGATCCAAAGATCGTGGGTGCCTCCCGGGAAAGTCATGGCCGCTCGAACCGGGGCGCCCCCGGCCTTCTTCGCCGCCAGCGCATCCTTGAACGCTGTCGCATCGGTGCCCACTGCCAGCCCCGTGTATTCCTGACCGACCGAGATGCACTGGCCGTCGAGATTGAGCCGCGCCAGAATGTACATTGGCGTCGGGATGCTGTTTTGCGTCACGGTGCCATTCGAGATCAAATAGGGCATGGGCGTCAGGATATGGGCGCCGTCGATGCCACCACCAGCGGAACCCAGGACGAGATTGTCGCGGGTGGTGCCCCACGATGCCTGCTTTTCCACCGTGACGTCAGGCATTCCATATTTGGCAAAGATGCCCTTTTCAGAAGCGATGATCAGCGGCGCAGCGTCCGTCAAGGCAATAAAGCCGAGACGTGCGCCGGTAACCTCGGGCCCCGCACTCTGCGCAAATGCGCCCGACGGGAACAGCGTGCGCGCGGCGAGCAGCGTCGCTGCGGTCGTTGTCGCACCCTTGAGGAAGGCGCGGCGGTTGGTTTTGGTCTGCGTCATCGAGTTCTCCATCTGCACCGATCGGAAAAACAAAAAAGCTGCCAACTGGCTGACGCATCGATCGTGTGACCACATGCGGAACCTGTTGGCAGCTTTGCCTGGTGACGCCCTACACTGGACGTCGACTTGAAGAGCGTCTTGGGAGGAGCCCGTTCGCTAAAGGCATTGCACGAACCGTGCCAAACCAGATGCAGCGAACTTTTGTATTGTGGCGCAGTGGCTTGGTGGAAATATGCCCACTGCCCTAGCCAGACTGCTTTGGCTCACGACAGGTCAAATCAACGTCAAACTGCCTACTTTCTGTTCATCCCCTGTCGCCGGCCGGCGATATAGGCATCAAGCTGGTCGGGGTCGAAAACCTGCCCGTCGAAGAACAGATCTGGACCCATGACCAGCGGTCCGTTGATGGCAGCGATCTCCAACGGCGCGGCGCGCTTCCCATCCGACTTGTAGTCCACCGTCGGCATTGCGGCGCCGAGCCCTGCCAGCGCAGCCCGGTAGAGGTCAGGCCGGAAGCAGGCAGCCGCGATAACGGCATTTGCAGGGCTCGCGGCAACTTCACCCCACCGTACCATCTGCGAATAATACCAGAGGGCGTGGCTCTTCCAGGGGAAGTTGGCCGCGCCGGCATGGGGAATGAAGTGGTCCGGTACATGCCTCACTACGCCGGCACCGATGTCGAGCATGCCCGTCAGCGCCCGCGAGACGATTGCCGGAGTGACGTCGAGATAGGCGGCACGGGACATGATCTGGGCCGCCTCGTCGTGGTTGGACGCATCCGCGCACCAGAGGCCCGCCTTGTAAATAGAGCGCACCACCGCTGCCACGAGGTCGGGATGCTGTTCAGCCCAATCCGCGCGCATGCCGATGACCTTGTCAGGGCTCGATTGCCAGATTGACGCCTTGACCGTGACGATGTGGGCGCCCTTGAATTGGACGCCGATACTGTTCCACGGCTCGCCGACGCAGTAGCCGTCTATGCCGCTCGAGTCTAAGGCATCCGGCAGCAGCGGCGGTGGCAGCACGACAATTTCCACGTCGCGATCCGGCGCAATTCCGCTCGCGGCAAGCCAGTATCGCAATTCGTAATTGTGGGAAGATGTCTGGTGCACCACCCCGAAGCGCAACCTGCGTGGCGAGGCGGCAACGACCTTAGCGAGGGCAGCGCCTGCCGGACCTGCGGCAAGATCGCCCGGCGCGCCATGGTCAGCCATCGCTGCCCACAGCTCGGCGCTCACCGTGATCGCATTGTTGCCCAGGCCGAGCACGACAGGAGCGATCATAGGCGTCGCGATGGGGGTGAGGCCAAGACTTGATGCCAGCGGCATGGGGGCCAGCATCATCGCGATGTCGAAATGGCCGATGGCAGCGCGATCGCGGATGTTGGCCCAACTCGTCTCGCGCACCAAATGGAGATCGAGGCCTTCCGTCGCCGCAAACCCCTTCTCCCGCGCCAGAACGAGCAACACGCTGTCAAGCAGAGGCAGGAATCCGGCGGATATGTGGGTGCTGTGCATGAGCGTTCCTACGGGCCTAGCAGGTCGGCTGCGGTGACAAGGCTCTGGGCGATGTCGACCATCCTGCGATTCTGATTCATGGCGGTCGAGCGCAACAGGGCATAGGCGTCCGCCTCCCCGAGGTTGCGGGTGCGCATCAGGATGCCCTTTGCCTGCTCGATGAGTTTTCGGTCCTCAAGTTCGCTGCGGGCCTGTTCAAGCTCGTGCCGAAGCCGGGAAAATGCGTTGAAGCGCGAGACGGCCATGTCGAGGATCGGCTTGACGCGCTCCTTCTTGAGACCATCCACCACATAGGCGGAAACACCTGCCTCGACGGCCTTCTCGATCATCGCGCCGTCGGAGCTGTCGACGAACATCGCGATCGGTCGCTGCACAGCCCGGGATAATGAAAAGAAGTGCTCGAGCGTATCACGCTTGGGACTTTCCAGATCGATGACAATCACATCCGGCATGGTCGACTGGATGGTGCGGGCAACCTCGTTGACATCATGGATAACGGCGACGCGACAGTGCCCGGCCTCACGCAGCCCGTCCTCAATGATGGACGCGCGGATGCGGTTCTCGTCGATGATCAGGATTGAAAGGTCAGAGCTGGGCATCGGCGGCATCTAGGCCGTTGCTCAGAAAAAGCACAAGAGCCGCTGGTGCACAATTCGTATGCAATATTGTCTGTAGCTAACGATCCGCCTTGGCGGTCAGCTCGTTGCGCCAGCTGTATTGCGGCGAATAGCCTAGCATGCGCTTGGCTTTCTCGATCGACAGCAGCGTCCCGTTCGCCGACAAGTTGCCTTTGGTAGGCACCCCGGGAAAGACCTCCGCCAGCAAGGACATGTTGGATCGGCTCATGACGGTATCGGCATTGGCTATGATGAACGCCTCGAAGCCGGTGAAGTCGGCCTGAATCGACCGCCGAACCGCCTGAGCACCGTCCCGGGCGTCGATATAGCCCCAGAGATTCCACTTCCGACGGTGGGGGTCACTGTCGAAGCGTGGAAATTGCGCATAGTCTTCCGGATTCATGACGTTGGAGAAGCGAAGCCCAACCATCCGAAGCGATGGGTCCCACCGGCAATATTGCGCCGCCATGGTTTCATCGAGAAGTTTGCCCAGGGAGTAGGCCGATTCCGGGCGCGGGTAGTATTCTTCGTCGACCGGAGCGTAGGGGGGTGGCGTGTCGAAAGGCAGGCCGAGAACGGTTTCGCTCGATGCAAAGACGATGTTCTTGATGCCTGCCAGCCGGCTGGCCTCGAACACGTTGTGAGTCGTGGGCACATTGTTCGCGAATGTTCGCGCATTGGCCGCAAGTCCGGGCGCAGGAATGGCGGCGAGATGCACGACGGCGTCGAAGGGGCCCTTACGCTCGTCGATGCCTCCGAGAATCGCCGCCGCGACCTCACCGAAGTTGGTTAGATCAATCCGCACACTCGGGCAGATCGGCTCCGGTAGTCCCTGCTGGTCGAGGTTGAGCACGTCGTAGCCGTGCGCAACGAGGTCGCGAAGCACCGCTCGCCCCAGCTTGCCGCTTCCACCCGTTACGACCACCTTGGACATGCGAACCTCCTCTGTTTCCTGCGACTTTTCATCTGCGAGGTTCTAGCCTAGGCTGGATCACCCCCGGTGCCAACCGCCGCATGCGTCGGCTGGCGCAAATGATTGATGGACGGTGGTCGCAGGAGCGTTGCACGCCCGCTGCTCGTCGCCCCCGCTGCAAATGAACGATTTCTGAACGCGGTTCTCACCGCTCGTTCAAAAGCCGTCAGGCAGGGTCTTCCGACGAAACGTTGGGGGAGCCGATGAACAAGCGCCAGGAAAAAATTCTGCTTGCGACGCTGTGCGGCTTGGTCATCTTTGCAGCCGGCATGTTTGCCGTGCAGCCCGCGACTGCGGCGGGCTACTATGTCGATAGGTTGGCGAGGGTGACGGGCGTAGCGCATTGGGATCATCTCAACGTCCGAAAATGGCCGGCCCCGTACTCGCGCAAGATCGACGCCTTTGCGCCAAGCGCGCTTGTCTGGGTTGAACGCTGCATTTTCGCCGACCGCGGCTCCGATTGGTGCCTAGTCGAGGCTCGGCGTACCAGGGGCTGGGTCAATTCGCGCTGCCTCACTGTCGCTGACGACCGGCATCCCTGACGTCGGCGGCGGAGGCCTGTTGGGCTGCGGCACAACAGGTGCCGCAGCTGGCGCCTTCAGCCGGATGGACCTCCACCACCACCGATGACAGCCGTGCCGTTATCCATGCCGTGTTGACTTTTCCGGTCCTGCGCTGTTCGTGGCGACAGCCTTAATCGGAGTTTTCTCATGGACGCCAATCCCATTCTCGCCGAAGCCATTCGCGGCAATTGGGTCGAGAATCGTCATCGCGGCGCTTTTGTGGTGATGGACGCCGAAGGCAAAGTCATTGCCTCGGCGGGTGACATCGAACGTGCAGTGTTCCCCCGTTCGGCCATCAAGTCCATGCAGGCCCTGCCCATCCTGGCGTCAGGGGCGCAAGATGCCTTTCAACTGACGGAGCAGGAACTGGCGCTCGCCTGCGCATCGCACCATGGCGAGGATCCTCACGTCGAGACAGCAAGCGGCCTGTTGAGCCGTCTCGGTCTTTCGGTCGCCGACTTTGAATGCGGTGCCCACGCGCCGACCAATGCTGTCGCCCGTTCAGCGCTGCGGGCGCGGGGTGAAGAGCCGTCGGCACTGCACAACAACTGCTCCGGGAAACACTCTGGCATGCTGAGCGTCGCCGTCGCAATGGGCGTGGGTACTGCGGGCTATGTCGATCAGCAGCACGAAGTGCAGAAGGCGGTGCGGGCGGCCGTTGAGGCGGTGATCGGCGAGGATCTGACCACCGACAGGTGCGGAACCGATGGTTGCTCGATCCCCACCTTCGCCGCGCCGCTGCGCGCCTTCGCCTATGGGTTCGCGCGTATGGCGACCGGCGACGGTCTGTCGGAGCACCTTGCCGCTGCGGCGCGCCGCCTGTTCGACGCCGCCACCGCTCACCCGCACCTGGTGGCCGGTACCGGCCATCCCGATACCCTGCTGATGCAGGAGTTTCGGGGGCGGCTCATGCAGAAGGGAGGTGCGGAGGGTGTGCAGTGTGGCGCCATTCGCGACAAGGGCTGGGGCTATGCGCTGAAATGCGACGACGGCAACATGGCCGCCTCGCATGCCATGCTGGCGGGCGTCCTCTTGCGATATGCGGATCCTGACGCTCCCCAGCGGGCGCTGCTCGAGACGCTGGCGCATCAGCCGATCAAGAACGTCCGCGGAGCGACTGTCGGCGAAATGCGCACAGCGTTTTAAGCGCAGGGCAATGGCTACGGTCGAGCACGCCGAGTTACGAGTTGTCCCGCGATGATCGGGGCGGCTATAAGGCCACGACACAAGGAGTGGCGGCGCGGATGCTCGTAGATGATAAAATCTTGCTCGGGATCAGCACCCAGCCCGAGTACCTGGCGCTCAAATACGGCAACCGACATGGGCTGATCACCGGGGCGACGGGCACCGGCAAGACGGTAACGCTCCAGGTTCTGGCAGAAGGATTTTCGGCGGCGGGCGTGCCTGTATTCGCTGCTGACATCAAGGGTGACTTGAGCGGCGTGGCGAAGATGGGCGCCGCGCAGGACTGGCAGACCCAGCGTGCTCGCGACATCGGTTTGGCGGAATTCAGGGACGAGGTGTTCCCGGTCGTTTTCTGGGACTTGTTTGGCCGACAGGGTCACCCGATCCGCGCCACCATTTCCGAGTTGGGCGCCCTGCTGCTCAGCCGGATGTTGGAGCTCAACGAGACACAGGAAGGTGTGCTCAACATCGCCTTCAAGCTGGCCGATGACGAGGGCCTGCTGCTGCTCGACCTCAAGGACCTGCGAGCCCTGCTGGTGGCGATGCAGGAGCGCGCCAAGGAAATCTCGTCCCGCTACGGCAACATTACCGCCGCCTCCATCGGTGCAATACAGCGTGCGCTGCTCGTGCTCGAACAGCAGGGGGCGGAGAACTTCTTCGGCGAACGGGCTTTGCAGATTGCCGATCTCATGCGGACCGACCGCGACGGGCGCGGCTTCATCTCCATCCTTGCCGCCGACGAGTTGATGCGGGCGCCACGCCTTTATGCGACCTTTCTGCTCTGGATGCTGAGCGAACTGTTCGAGGAACTGCCTGAAGTCGGCGACCCCGACAAGCCAAGGCTCGTCTTCTTCTTCGACGAGGCGCACCTGTTGTTCGATGACGCGCCGAAAGCCCTGATCGACAAGGTCGAGCAGGTCGTGCGGCTGGTGCGCTCTAAGGGCGTGGGCGTCTACTTCGTGACGCAGAATCCCGTGGACATTCCGGAAACCGTGCTGGCGCAGCTCTCAAACCGGGTTCAGCACGCCTTGCGAGCCTATACGCCGCGCGAGCAGAAGGCGGTACGGGTAGCCGCTGAGACATTCAGACCCAATCCAGACTTCTCCACTGAGGAAGTCATCACCCAGCTGGGGATCGGCGAGGCTTTGGTCTCGGTTCTGCAGGCGAAGGGTATCCCATCGGTCGTCGGGCGCACCTTGATACGCCCACCTTCCGCGCAGGTGGGGCCGCTGCTGCCTGAAGAGCGCCGGTCGATCATCGGCAACTCTCCGGTTGCGGGTCTCTATGATGCTCCGGTGGATCGGGAATCGGCTTTCGAGGTGTTGGCGGCCAAGGCGCGCGAGCGGCAACTGACCGAGGAGCGCCAGCGGCAGGATGATCTTTCCTTCGACCGAGAGCCAGCCCGCGAACGCCGAGCCTCGAGCCGGCAGACTCCGGCTGAAGCAGCGATGAACTCATTGGCTCGCACGGTTGCCAACAGGTTGGGTAGTGCCCTTGTTCGGGGCATACTGGGCAGCCTGAAGCGGAGAAAATGACCATGGAAGCTGCAGGATCTGGACCTGTCATCGCTGTCTTTGCCTCCGACAGGGGCCCCGGGGATCCCGAAAGAGCCTCGATCATGAGCCAGGCCGGCAGCTATTTCGCCAGGCGTGGCGCGCGCATTGTGTGTCTGGCCGAGAACGGCATCATACCGGTGCCGCTGATCCCGGCGGCCCGAACGGCTGGTGGCACCGTGGAGATAGTGGCGGACGCTTCTATTCATCTGCCGCCCGCACTAGCCGGCGTTACAATGGACGTCCTGCCTGAAAGGAGCGACCGTCTGGCGCGCGTGGCGCAGCGAGCGCAGGCCTTTGTCGCCTTGCCCGGATCACTAGCCTCGGCCTCGGCCCTGTTCGGCACGTGGGCGGCTGCCAAAGCTGAGGGGCGCAACGCCCCCGTGGTTATGCTGAACCGGCACAAGGCCTTCGAAGTGATGCGCGGCTATTCAGCAGATGTTCTGGCGCCGGGCCTGCCGGGCTATGAGCGGGCAGTCCAGTTCGCTGACACTGTGGAAGACCTATGGGCGCGCCTGCTGCGCGTCGTTGCGGAAGCCAAGTAGCCTAGCCGTCGACGCCGCTATGCTGCGGCTTGCGGCGGTCGAGAAACAGTGGAACGACGTTGTCGCTCGCGCGACGTCCCGGCATGGGCTGCGGAGATGGTATGGGCGTCCGGTTGCGTCTTTCGGGGCCGCGATAGCCGCCGAGCACGCCCACGACGCTTCGGCTGCGCAGGCGCGTCTGAATGCGCTGCAGAAGATGGCGCGGTGACATCGGCTTGATGATGACCTCGTCGATGCCGGCGCTGATCGCCTGATGCCGCATCGGCGGGGTTATCGTTCGCGTCAGCGCGATCACCGGTACGTCCCTGTTGGACAGCGACTGGTTGAGGCGGATGCTCTCGACCATCTCATAGGCGGGGCGGCCGGCGCGGTCGAAGTCGCAAACCAGCATGTCGATGGGCGTGATTTCCATGTAAGCCAGCAAATCAGCATCGCTTTCGAATTGGCGCACCCTGAGACGCGAGTCTCCAGCCACCACCATCGCCAGTAGCGACGACAGCGCTGTGTTCGCTGCGATGATGGCAACGACCTTGGTCGACTCTGGCACGCAGTCCCCCTCAAATGGTGAACAGATCGTTACCATGACCCAACGGGGGGTAGAAGGGGCAGGTTCCTCGAATGACTAATGGGCAGGGGAAAAGGCAGCAGCGTAAGAGCTGCCTTCGTAGCCTTTATGGTGAATGATGGCAGTGCAGTCGCGCGTCATCAGCGGCTCGGGAACGCCCCTTCCAGTCCCACAGCGTTGAGCGCGAAAGCATAGCATTCGGCCATCTCCTTGAGACGATCGAACCGTCCCGAGGCGCCACCATGACCGGCCCCCATGTTTGTCTTGAGATAGAGTGGCGCGTTGCCCGTGCGGGTCGCACGAAGCTTGGCGACCCACTTTGCCGGTTCCCAGTAGGTAACGCGCGGATCGGTCAGTCCAGCCAGGGCCAATATAGGAGGATAGTCCTTGGCCGCCACCTGCTCGTAGGGGGCGTAGGCGGCGATGCGGGCATAGTCTTGAGCCGACGTCAGGGGGTTACCCCATTCCGGCCATTCCGGTGGCGTGAGCGGCAGCGTCTCGTCCAGCATCGTGTTGAGGACATCCACAAACGGCACCTGCGCCAGGATACCGGCCCACAAATCTGGGCGCATGTTGGCGACGGCGCCCATCAGCATGCCGCCCGCGGACCCGCCCTGCGCAACGATGCGGCCCTTCGATGTGTAACCCTGTCCGATCAGCATTTCTGCTGCAGCAATGAAGTCACCGAAGGTATTGGCCTTGTGCTCGCGGCGGCCCTGAACGTACCAGCGATAGCCCTTCTCCATGCCGCCACGAATATGGGCCGTCGCATGGACGAAGCCGCGGTCGACCAGCGACAGCGCCGAGATCGAGAACGCTGCCGGCATTGACATGCCATAGGCACCATAGCCGTAGAGCAAAGCGGGAGCCGAACCGTCTAACTGCGTGCCCTTCCGATAGAGCACAGTGACCGGGACCTGCTCGCCATCCGCTGCCGTGGCGAACAGACGCCGCGTCTCGTAGTCGGCCGGATTGTGGCCGGAGGGCACTTCCTGCTCCTTGAGCAGCGTACGGGCTCCGGTCTCCACATCGACGTCATAGGTGCGCGAAGGGGTGGTTGGCGAGGAATAGGTCAGGCGAAACACCGACGTGTCGAATTCGTAGCCCACCGACATGCCCAGAGAATAGGCCTCTTCATCGAACCGCACTGTCTCCTCGGCGCCATCGCGGAGATCGCGGACCACGATGCGGGGAAGCCCCTCGTGGCGCTCCAGCCGCAACAAGTGGTTCTTGATGACGATCGTGTCGAGGATCAGCACCCCTTGCTGGTGCGCAACGAGGTCCGTCCAGTTCTCGGCGCCTGGGCTTTCGACGGGCGCCGTGACGACCTTGAAGTCCTCGGCGCCCTCGGCATTCGTGCGGATGTAGAGCAGGCCACCCCGCTCTTCGACGTCGTATTCGCGGTCCGTCAGACGGGGCGCAACCAGCCGTGGAATACCCCCGACTTCGGCGTCGATCAGCCAGCACTCGCTGGTCTGGTGGTCATGCGCGTCGATGACGATGAATCTGTCCGAAAGTGTGCGGCCGATGCTGACGAAAAAGCCGGGATCCTTCTCCTCGAAGACTACAGGGTCATCTGCCTGATCCGTGCCGATCTGGTGGAGGCGCACGCGGTAGGGACGGTGGTTGTCGTCGTATTCGGTGTAGTAGAGCGACTTGCTGTCGTTGCTCCAGACGTAGGATCCGGCTGTCGCAGCGATCACCTCGCCACTGTCCTCGCCCGTGTCCAGGTCGCGGATGACAATGTCATAGTATTCAGATCCGGCACGGTCGGCAGCCCAGGCAAGATACCGATGTGTCCGGTCGTGCTCGGCCCCGGCAAAGCCGAAGTACGCGTCGCCCGCTTCCACGTTGCAATCCAGCAGCACCGTTTCCGGTCCTCCGCCCCGAGGAGTGCGGACGATCTGGGGGTACTGCTTTCCCTCGAGCATCCGGGAATTATATGCGAAAGGTCCATCCGGCGAGGGAACACCGCTGTCGTCTTCTTTGATGCGACCGCGGATTTCCTTATAGATCGTCTCTTGCAGCGCAGCGGTCGGTTTGCCGAACTCTGCTTCGTAGTAATCGTTCTCGGCCTCGAGATAGGCGCGGATTTCTGTGTCCAGCGCTTCGGGCTTCTGCATCACCTCCTGCCAGTTTTCAGCTCGCAGCCAATGATAGGGATCTTCACGCTGGATATCATGATGCGTGGCGAAATGAGGTTTTTGCAGCGCAACCGGCGCGATAGCGTTAGTCATGGGAATTGGTCCAGCATGGCAGGTCCCCCCACATAGGACGCCGCGCAACGCAAGGGAAGGGCAGCGGCCAGCAGCGTCCTTCCATGGACAAAACATCGCGGTAGCCCGTTTTACCTTGTCCCGAGGGGATCATCCGCTAAGGTCTTGCCGCAAGCCGGCCAAAGAGTCGACGCAGGAGTAGTAATGTTTCAATTGAGCACGGATGCGAGCATAGCGCTGGTGGCGATTGCGCCATTCGTGGCGGCGTTGCTTGCCCCGCTGCTCCAGCGCATTGCCAGGCCTTTTGGCGGATGGGTACTGGCACTTGTCCCTGCCTCAATGTTCCTGCTCCTGCTCCAGTTTGTCGAGCCCGTCGTCAATGGCGAAGTTATAGCGGCTCGCATCGCCTGGATTCCTGCTTTCGATCTGGACCTGTCGTTCTTGGTCGATGGGCTGAGCCTGACCTTCGCCATGACCATTTCCGGTATCGGCGCATTCGTCGTGCTCTATTCCGGTGCCTATCTCAAAGGCCATCCGCAGTTGGGCCGCTTCTTTGCATTCCTGCTCGCCTTCATGGGCGCCATGCTGGGGCTGGTGCTGGCAGATAACCTGCTGGCTCTGTTCATGTTCTGGGAGTTGACGTCGGTCACGTCCTTTCTGCTCATTGGCTTCGACCACACGCGGCAGGCATCCCGCCGCGGCGCCATTCAGGCATTGGTCATTACCAACATCGGTGGGATGGGACTGTTGATCGGTGCCATTCTTGTGCATCAGGTCACCGGCACCTGGGAGATGAGCGCGCTGGGCGACGAGATCCGCTCCAGCGTCTGGTATGGCCTCGTGCTCACGGCCTTCCTCGCTGCGGCCTTCACCAAGTCGGCACAGGTGCCATTCCACTTCTGGCTGCCCAATGCAATGGAAGCGCCGACCCCGGTCTCGGCGTTCCTGCATTCCGCAACCATGGTGCAGGGCGGCGTTTACCTGCTCGCCCGGACGACGACCTGGCTCGGCGGTACGCCCTCTTGGACGCTGATCCTGGCCTGCTTCGGCGGAGCGACCTTGCTCTGGGGCGGCTTGAGAGCGTTACAGCAGACGGACCTGAAGCAGATGCTGGCGCAGACCACCATCGCGTCGCTCGGACTGTCGGTATTGCTGATCGGGCTGGGAACCAAATTGGCGATCGCAGCCATGGTAATCTACTTTGTGGCCCACGCCTTCTATAAGGCAGCCCTTTTCATGACGGTTGGCGCAATCGATCACGAGGCGGGTACACGGGATATAACGCTTCTGGGCGGCCTTGCCGATAAGATGCCCGTGACTTTCATTGCCGCCGCTCTGGCCGGCCTTGCCATGATCGGCCTGCCGCTGACGCTCGGCTCCTTTGCCAAGGAAGAGATGTATCTGGGGCTGCTGAGCTGGGAGTGGGACGACCTGGTCGTGCTGGTGGTGCTGATCGCTGGCAATGCCCTACTCGCGGGAGTCGCCATGCTCATCATGGTGAAGCCTTTCCTCGGCCCGCTGCTGCCAACGCCGAAGTCTGCTCACGAGGCGCCGATTGCTATGCTGGTCGGACCCATTTTGCTTGGTGCGGCCAGCATCGTGGCGTCTTTGATGACCGACTGGCTGGGCCATACGATCCTCGAGCCCGGTGCCTCAGCCATACTGGGTACGCCCGTCGAGAGCCACCTCACACTGGTGATCAACCCGGCCAGTCCGCTGATCTGGCTCTCTGTGTTGACATGGTTGCTGGGATACCTGGTCTATCGGCAGGCGTCCGCCATGCGCACGCTCATGCGGCGGTTGGCTTCGGCCATGGGTTGGACAGCTGATGCGCTCTTCGACGTGGCGATTTTCGCGCTGATCCGCTTTTCCGGAGCCGTGACCCGATTCCTGCATCATGGTCGCCTCGAGCTTTACCTGGTGACGGTTTTCGCGGCACTGGCAATTGCTTTGATCGTCCCGCCGCTAGTGCTCAACGGATATGACGTGCTGCTGCCGACTGCGGACCTTGGCGTCTGGCCAGGGCGGCTCGGCTGGCCAGGACTGGAAATCTATGAATGGGGAGTAATCGCCTTAGGCCTGTTCGGGCTCGTGGCAGTGCTGCTGTCGTCCAGCCGGCTCGTTGCGATTGTGGCTCTGGGCATTCAGGGCACCACGGTGGCGCTGATCTTCCTGCTGTTCGGCGCACCGGATCTTGCCTTCACGCAACTCATGGTCGAGATTCTTTCCGTGGTCATCCTGGCGCTTGTGATGACCCGCCTGCGGCTCGACGAGCGCGACCACCGGCAGTTCGAGGACCTGGCACGTGACGGAACACTTGCTCTGGTCTGCGGCGCAGGCGTCAGCCTTTTGCTCATGGTGGTGTTGTCCGGTCAACTGGATACGCGCCTGTCTGATTTGTTCACCGCAACCAGCGTGCCGATCGCACATGGACGCAATATCGTGAACGTCATCCTCGTCGACTATCGCGGCTTTGACACACTCGGGGAAATCGCGGTCGTGATGGGCGCGGGCATTGCGATCATGGTGCTTCTGCGGCGAAGGCCCCGGCCGGTGGTGCAGCCTCCGGCAGTGCAGCAGCCGGGGGAGGCTGCGCCATGAATACCGTCATCTTTCGGACCATCGCCCCCCTGATCGTCTCCATTATGTTGGTGTTTTCCGTCTATGTTTTGCTGCGCGGACACAACGAGCCGGGCGGCGGCTTCATAGGCGGTCTTATCGCCGCTTCGGCCATAGCCGTCCTTGGCATGGCGGATGGTGTCGACTCGGCGCGTCGTGCGCTCCGTTTCGACCCGCTGGCAATCGCCGGCTTCGGCGTTTTCATCGCCGGCTTGTCCGGCCTTCTGTCGCTATTTACGGGTGCGCCCTTTCTGACCGGCCTTTGGTTTTACCTCGAAATCGGCAGGACCATCGTGCCGCTTTCCACGCCAATGGTCTTCGACATTGGGGTGTATTTCGTCGTGTTCGGGACCATAGCGGGCATCGCGCTGGCGCTCGAAGATGACGGCAGGAGGGAAGACTGATGGATTTTGTCGTCGCCGCTCTGGTTGGCTGTTTCATCGCGCTGGGAATTTACCTGCTGCTGTCGCGGTCGGTTATTCGCATGCTGCTGGGCTTGGTGGTTCTGGGCAACGGCGTGAACCTGCTGATCTTCACCGCTGGAAGGTTGACGCGCGGCATTGCGCCCATCGTGCCGCTCGGATTGGAGCAACCCGAGGGCATCGTCGCCAATCCACTGCCGCAGGCACTGATCCTGACCGCCATCGTGATCGGTTTCGCCATGTTCAGTTTCCTGCTGGTCCTGGCCTTTCGCGCCTACCAGACGCTTGACGCCGACAATACCGACAACATGCGCGTGGCCGAGCCGGTAGACGAGCCGAACCCGCCCTTGAGTTACTGAGATGGAACTGGACCTGCCGCCCGCCATGATCGACACGGTGACCGCAGTCGCAGACTGGGTCCTCGTCCTGCCGATGGTGCTCTGCCTGATGGGTGCCGCGACCGCCCTGATGCTGCGAAAGGCTGGTGGCCTGACATTCGTGCTGGCCGTACTCATCGTCATCGGCGTCATTGCCTGTGAGGTGAGCCTGCTTCTGCGCGTGCTCGAAACCGGTCCCTTGAGCATGACGATGGGCAAGTGGCTGCCACCTTTCGGCATCAGTTTCACCGCCGATATCTTTGGTGCGGCTTTCGCACTGTCGGCGGCCGTGGTCACTCTCGTTGCGCTGATCTATGCACAAGGTGAGCGCACAGGTGATGGCGGCGGGAATGGTTTCCACGCGCTGCTGCTGTTGCTGCTGGCAGGGGTGACCGGCTCGTTTCTGACCGGCGATCTGTTCAACCTCTATGTCTGGTTCGAGGTGATGCTGATAGCCTCGTTCGGATTGATCGTGCTGGGCGGACGGCCAGAACAATTCGATGGCGCTGTGAAGTATGGTTTTCTCAACTTCCTCGCCACCACCTTCTTTCTGTTGGCACTCGGTCTGCTCTACGGCTTGCTCGGTACGCTGAACATGGCAGACGTCATGCGCGTAGCGCCAGCCGCCAACCCCGCAGCCATGGCGGGCGTGGCGGCTTTGCTGCTGCTGGCCTTCGGAATGAAGGCTGCGGCTTTTCCGGTGAACGCCTGGCTGCCAGCTGCCTATCACACACCGCCGGCGGTGATTTCTGCACTGTTCGCCGGCCTGTTGACCAAGGTAGGCATCTACGCGCTGCTGCGCTCGCTGGTCGTCCTGCTACCGGCAAGCCGTGACCTGCTGGAGCCGATGTTGATCGCGGTCGCCGTCACCACTTTGGTGATTGCGCCTTTGGGAGCGATCGCCGAGACCAACCTGCGGCGCTCCATCGGCTTTCTCGTCATCGGTGGCGTCGGTTCTGTGCTGGCGGGAATTGCCATCCCCTCGCTGGTTGGCGTCAGCGGGGCCGGCCTATACATCTTCCATTCCATGCTGACGATGACGGCTTTTTATCTGGTTGCAGGTCTTGTCGAACGCCATACCGGGGAGCGGGACTCGCGGCGGATGGGTGGCATCTACGCCGCAGACGCGCCGCTATCGATCGCTTTCCTCATTCTTGTCCTGGCTGCTGCCGGCATTCCACCATTCCTCGGCTTCTGGCCCAAGGTGCTGCTGCTGCAGGCTGGTCTCGGCGACGGGACGTGGCTGGGCGGTATTGTTGCGGGGGCTCTCATCGTCAATGCAATTCTGACTCTGATCGCTGGCACGCGGCTCTGGGCACACATCTTCTGGCGATCATCACCGGAAGGAGCCGTTGCTGAGGAGGGCAGATCGTCCGCGGGAGAATGGCTCCGCTTCGGTGCGGCAGGAGCACTGGTCACGATAGTTGTCGCCGCGGGCATTTGGCCCAACGCGCTTTTCGAGGCCTTGCGCCTCGGAGCGCCGGACCTGCTCGATCCATCCCGCTACGTAACAGCCGTCGGGCTGGCAGGAGTATCGCCATGAGACCGGCAGTCACGGTAGTCCTGTTGGCTCTAATCTGGGCCGCCATGACAGGGACCTTCACGGGCCTCAACCTGCTGCTGGGTGCTGGGGTTGGCGCGATCGCCGTTCTGCTGCTCCGACGTAGCCTGGCTCAGGGACGCAGCCTGCGTCAGATATGGAATGCGCTGTCACTGGCCCTGCTGTTTATCTATGAGCTCTGCGTCAGCGCCGTTCGCGTGGCGATCGTGGTGCTTAACCCTGACATGAAGTCAGCCCTGCGGCCGGCGATAGTGGCCTTTCCACTGACGGTGAAATCGGACGCCGAAATTACTCTGTTGGCCAATCTCATCACGTTGACGCCCGGCACCTTGAGCATCGATGTCAGCGAGGATCGCAGTGTCCTCTTCGTTCACGTACTGACGCTCAGTACGCGGGAGGCTCTCATTTCCGAGATAGCTGGAGGCTTTGAGGCCAAGGTAAGGGAGATCTACTCTTGAGCCCGGTCGAGGTATTGCACTGGACGTCTCTGATCGCGCTGGTCCTGTTGGGGCTTGCACTGGTGATATCGGCGATCCGTATTGTGATCGGCCCGACCCTGGCGGATCGAGTGCTGGCCCTCGACATGATGACGGTCGTTGCAATGGGATTCGTCGGTGCGATTGCAATCCACACGAGGCAGTTTCTATATCTCGATATCGCCATCGCTTTGGCACTTCTCGGTTTTCTCGCAACAACTGCTTTCGCCCGCTATGTACTCAGCCGAGCTGAGCGATCGTCCGGTGATCGATCATGATTGTCGATGCTGTCATTTATCTCGGTTGTGCGCTGCTGTTGCTGGGCTCACTGTTCAGTCTGGTTGCCGCAATAGGGGTTGTGCGACTCCCTGATCTCTTCACCCGCATGCATGCCGCCTCCAAAGCCGGAGCGGTGGGTAGCGGACTTGTGCTGCTCTCCATTGCTTTACTGAGTTTTGATGTCGCCATCGCATTGCGGGCAATAGTCGGGTTTGTCTTTCTATTGCTCACGACGCCTGTTGGAGCCCATCTTCTAGCGAGAGCAAGTTATCACATCGACGATCAAACTCCCGTGAATATGGTTCTTGATGAACTTAAGTCAAAAACAAGCCGAGATCATGAGCCATAGATGCGTTGGCGGTAACATGTTAATCGCTGCACTTTGGCTTGCAGGCGTCATAGAACGGTCATACAAGTAAAACTTGGCTGTGGCTGTCCATCGTCGCTGTCGACTAGAATAATGAAAGGTTGAGATATGAATGACACCGCCGGATCAGGGACGGGCTATGAGCACGACCTGGTCGAGTTAAGTACCGAGATTGTCTCGGCCTACGTGAGCCACAACTCTGTAAATGTTACCGATCTGCCCAAGCTGATCGCTGACGTTCACGGAGCGCTGCGCGCCCTGCAGACGAACGAAGTTCAGGCTCCTGTCGAAGAACTCAAGCCCGCAGTCCCTGTACGCAAGTCCGTTGCTCCCGACTTCATCATCTGCCTCGAGGATGGCAAGAAGTTCAAGTCGCTGAAGCGTCACCTGCGTACACACTACAACCTCTCTCCCGAAGAATATCGCGAGAAGTGGGGTCTGCCTGCGGACTATCCCATGGTTGCACCCAATTACTCGGCCACGCGCTCCAAGCTGGCCAAGGACAATGGTCTGGGGCGCAAGGCCGCCTAGGCAACCTGCCGCCAAGAAACGCCGCGCCCGCATGGGTCCCGGCGAAAAATAAGCTCAAACGGTCGCCGCGAGGCGGCCGTTTGATTTTTGTCCGCCGCACTTATCCCCCTGGAGTTTACTCGTCACACAATCTAGGAATAAATTCCTTGACTGTGGTGAGGCCCAGGTATGTATCAAGCCCCTTCCGCCCCGAGACGAGACGCTCTAGCCGGTCGGAGAGCCAACGCGTCCCGAAGTTGCGGCGTTGTCATCGCGATGATCGCCGCTGAAAAAAATGTACCTCGGGAGCTACTTATGGCACCCAGACGGAGCAAGCTACCCGTTGCGCGCGCAAGACAGTTGGCTATGTACCTGTCCCACGTCGTGCTGGGCCACACCCTGCTGGACATCGGCAAACAATTCGGACGTGATAGGACAACTGTCTCATACGCATGTGCTCTGATCGAAGACATGCGCGACGATCCCCGGTTCGATGCCGAAGTAACGCTGCTAGAGCAGCGGATTGATGAGGAGGCCACACGACATGCCGCGCAGCACGCTTGAGGCTGACATTCTGTCGCGACTCGCGATGAGCCGGGATAGTGCCGGGACAGCATTTTTAGGGCCCCATCACACCGCAGCGGCGGAACGGCTCGAGCGGCTCATCGGACGCGCCCAACTCGCGTCGAGGGTGACCATGTCGTATCAGCCGTCGGTGGTTGGCAGGCGAGCGGGTTCGAGCAACAGCGTAGAGGCGGTTTCCGACACCGCCGCCGATGCCCGGCTGAGGCTCAGCCGGATTGCCGCGCTGCTGCCGCCCGACTGCTGGGGCGTGCTGTTCGACGTCTGCGGTCTGGGTAAGGGTCTCCAGATGGTCGAGACGGAGCGGCGCTGGCCACGGCGCAGCGCCAAGCTGGTCCTGCGCATTGGCCTGGAGCAACTGGCGAACCACTTCGGTCTGTCGGCGCATGCGACCGGCACCACCGAGGTGGCGATGCGACATTGGCTGGATGAGCGTCTGCCGCTCATTGCAGCGGAGCCACAGGAGCACTCGTGATTCGAAATACGGAGGCGGGGACGTAGCTGCGCCACACTGCTCAGCTCAGCGCCTTGGCTTCTGATCGAATACGGTTGACCATGGCCACCAGGCCGTTGGAGCGCTGCATGCCCAGGTGCTCGCTCAGTCCGATCTTCCTGAACCAATCGACAGCATCGGTTTCTGCAACCTCCGCAGCCGGCCGGCCCGAGTAAAGCGCGACGAGCACGGCGACCAGACCTTTCGTGATGATAGCGTCCGACTGTCCTCGGAAGGTCATGATGGGCTGCTCGCCAGAGCGGTCCAAACTCGACACCAGCCAGACGTTGGAGACGCAGCCCTTGACCCGGCTTTCGGCAGTCTTTTCCGTATCCGGCATCTCCGGCAGCGCTTGACCAAGCTCGATGAGGTAATTCAGCCGGTCTTCCCAGTCGTCGAGAAAGGAAAGGTTTTCGGCAATGTCGTTGAAGGTCTGCGGGTCGCTCATGGCGAACTATCTAGTGAAAGGCGGCGGCCATTACCAGTGCCGGCGACCTATAGGTCTTGGCTTAGGCCATCACGGCCAGCTTGGAGGGCGTCGCGCGGCTTGGGGATATTGCAGTTGGTCCAGCACGAAAGCGCGCACGGCGCTTGTGCCCGCGCCTGATCTCCTGCCGGCGGGGCAGCGGAAAGGCTGCGCTGCGATAGAGCGCTTCTAGCTCTGCGCGGTAGAAGGTGGTGTTGCCCACCTTGAGCTTTACCCCTCGAAGGCTGACGGGAGCGGCTTCTTCGAGTGCGAAACGGATTGCTTGGGCTGCGGTGGCAAAGGTTCGGGCGCCCTGCGCAGCAGCAGTTTGCCAGTCGCTGCCGAGATAGAGCTCGGCGCGAACGTGGTAGTTCATAAATGTCATTGATGTCTCTAATAGCCCGGGGCGGTGCCGCAGGGGCTTTGTCTATGCCTCGGCCAGTGGTCCGGAGGCGGCCGAGCCCGCTTTTGGCGAGCCCGGCTGATCGTTATTACTTCAGCAGCGTCAGGTTGGCGGCAGACGCCTTGCCGTCACGACCGGTCTCGAGCTCGTAGGTGACCTTGTCACCTTCATAGAGCCCGGCCAGACCGGAGCGTTCGACGGCCGAAATGTGGACGAATGCGTCCTTGCTGCCATCTTCAGGCGAGATGAAGCCGAAGCCTTTGGTGGAATTGAAGAATTTTACGGTGCCGGTGATCATGGCTCATGTCTCTCATATTATGCCCCGGCCGATGGCCAGAAAGCATCATTGCTGCCCGACACATGCCGGACAGGTTCAAACGCTCTCAAAAACAGGGGGTAACGAAGACCGGAGACCGGGATCAGATAGCCATGTAGCTCAAACGTATGGGGATGATATAGGCGCATGTCGGGCCGATAGCAAGGCGGGTGGGCTGAAAAGAAAAATGCCGCAAGCACGGGGCAGCGTGCTTGCGGCCAAGGACAGGGACCGCTGGAGCGTCGCTTTAGGAAGTGACGCGGTCCCTGTGCTGTTTCGGCGCCGGGGCGGGCGCCGTTATCCCGCCCAATGCGGCCGCGGTCGGGGAACCGGGGCCGTAGCGGTCGTCGGTGATGCATGCATGGGCGTACCGACGGGCGGGGATGTCTGAAGGGCAGCAGCCACCATTGCCTTGCCGCCAACGCATTGCAGGCTGTCGCACTCGAGCGCCATGACCTGTTCTGCGACGACCTGTTGTCCGGCCGTCACCGCCCGCGCCGACATCGACTGGGCGTCTGCAAAGTCCACGCCAGGCTTGATTACCATATAGGCGACGGTCAGCCAGAAGACGGAGCGAACGATCACGAACATCGGTTTTCCAATCCCTGTCGGGGGAGCGTGACTTGTGCTGATGACACTAGGGGTGGGCCTGTTAAGTCCCTCTCGGACATTTCCGTAAAATTTGAGACAAATGCCGCCGGTGCTCCTACCGGGGAAACAGGTTGTTTACGCTAACCCGAGAAAGGGTGGTGCTTGCAGCGTCCTATCACGTTGCAAGCACTGAGATTTAAGCTGGCCTTCAACTCTTCGACCGCAGGGTGGCCTCAACAAGACCTGAAGCCATTCAGGCGCAACCGGTGCCTCGGCATCGCAGTTGCTGGCGTCGTGATAGTGAGTAATGAGTATGCGTAGGCTGTTCTCTTTTGGCGCAAGCGAAGAGATGTCGCTGGCCACAGGCCAACGTCCAGAAGTGCTGCGCCGCAAGACCCTCGCCAACAACGCCCGAATATTCATTCTGCTCAGCGCCTTTGCAATGCCCTTCGCCGTTTATGGCTGGGCAGCCGGTACCGCGTTGCCTTTTGCCATCGCTGCCTTTGGCCTCATCGGTGGCATGGCGACGCTGTCGCTGCATCAGCACCGCCTGTTCGAGGCGGCGGCCGCCGGCCAGGTTTACATTCTGATTGCAGTCGGCTGCATGCTGACCCTGGCTGATGGTCAGATGGGCGACGCCGGCCTAGCAATTGCGGCTATGGCGCCGATCATGGCATCCCTGCTGGGTCGTCGCCGTTTGCGCCGGCAGAGCTGGTTCCTGCTTACAGGCGTGGTCGCGATCGTTGCGGTGACTGCAGTCCTAGAAGCGCCCGCGATTCCCATCGGTCCGGAGGCGTTGGTCACTACGGCTTTCGCGGCTTTCATCGCCTGCGTCGGGATCGTGGCGCACAGCGCAAATCGCATCAACACAGCCTACGAAGTGTACGACAAGGCACAAATGACGGCCTATCGGCACCTGATCGAGCACGTCCAGGATGGCGTAATCCGTTTTTCCAGCGCCGGAGAGATCCTGTTGGCATCACGCTCTTCCGAGCAACTGTTTGGCTGCCGGCGCTACGAAATTTCGAGCGGCGGCCTCAGCGAGCGCCTGCATGTGCTTGACCGGCCCGCATACCTCACCGCCTTCGCCGATGCCAACCAAGGTGGCAAGGCGCGCATCATTGAGGTGCGGATGCGTCAGGACGATCCACACGCCAAGAGCAACGTGCCGCGCTTCATCTGGGTGGAGATCAGCCTTTCGCCGGTCCAGGATGAGGAAAATGCGGAGTCGCGTCATGAGGTGGTGGCGCTGTTCCGGGACATCACCAGGCGAAAGGACGGCGAGCTTGCCATGACCGAAGCGCGTCAGGCCGCCGAAGAAGCATCCGCCACCAAGTCCCGCTTCCTTGCTACCATAGGCCATGAGCTGCGCACGCCGCTCAACGCCGTCGTCGGCTTCTCGGAGATGATGACGAGTGGCATTGGCGGCGAATTGTCGGACACCCATCGCGAGTATGCAGGGCTGATTCATCAGAGCGGAAAGCACCTCCTGGAGGTGGTCCGCATGCTGCTGGACATGTCCAAGATCGAGGCGGGCAAGTTCGAGCTACAAGCTGAACCATTCCTGGCGCAGGACATGATCCCGGCATGCTTCAGCATGGTGGAGTCGATGGCGGTTAAACAGCAGGTGACGCTGATTGCCGATGTTGCGCCGCACCTTCCGCTACTGGTCGCTGATGAACGGGCCTGCCGACAGATCCTGCTCAACCTGCTGTCCAACGCCATAAAGTTCAGCCATCCCGGCGGGCAGGTGAAGGTCAGCCTCAGGCGCCAGGGCCAGTGCCTCAATCTTTCCATCAGCGACCAGGGAGTTGGCATGGCTCCCGAGGCATTGGGCAGAATTGGGGAGCCGTTCTTCCAGGTTCAGGACGGCCTTGCCCGCCGCTACGAAGGCACGGGGCTGGGCCTCTCTATCGTCAAGGGCCTGGTCGATCTGCATCAGGGGACGTTGCGGGCGATGTCGGAGATTGGCACGGGGACAACAGTGACTGTTTTACTGCCTATAAACGGTCCGGCAATAAACAGCGATGAAACTGCCACCGTTACACCTTTCCGCAAAGAGCCAGCCGCCACTCCGACACATTCATGGCAAGACGAAAAAAGAAAAGCGCAATGACGGCAACAACTTTCTCGCGCCTGCCTCTGATGGCGGGTAGTGCCGTCGCGACCTCACTCGGTCGCGCCGGACTCTGGACGATGTCGCGCTACATGCAGGCGCCGCTTGCATCGACTGGCATGCTTGCCATGGTCACGTTGACCGCTTTGGCCGCCAGTAATGCGCTCTATTTCCAGACCGCTCGGCATCCTTCACCGCTTTTCGGGCCGGCCATCGAGGTTTCGACGGTGCAGCCGCTGGTTGCGCCCGAACCGCTACCAGCTCCGGTGCGTGAAACTGCAACGAGGCTGCCAGAAGTGCCCGTGGCGCAAGAAACCACCGGCAGCGTTACGACTGCCGCGCCAGTCATTCCCGCGACGCCAGTGGGGAACCGCGATGCCTTCGCCGTCCAGAAGAAGCTGGCTGAACTTGGGCTGTTCAATGGAACTGTCGATGGTTTCTATGGTCCGATGACTGCCAACGCCATCCGTGCTTTCGAAGAGCGCAACGGCATGGAACCAACTGGTGCGCTGACACCCGGCGTGATCGAAGCCATCCTGCGCGCGGACGCGTCAGGTATTGCACCCTTGGCCCAGGTGGCGCCTGCTCCGCAGCCGGCCGTGCTGGCGCAGGCAGTGGTCCAGCCTCAACCTCAGCCTCAACCCCAGCCAGACAAGTTGGTGGCGCGTCTGCCCGGCCTGTCACCGGTCGACCAGGCCGTGGACACGATTGGCAACGCCGCCGCGGAAACCATCGATTCCATCGTAGCGGCCGTTGGCGGCGAGACGACCAGGACGTCTACGTCACCGGCGCCATCGCGGGCTCTGGTGGCGATCCCGCAGCAGCAGGTGCCGGCAACGGCAACGGTGCAGGTGGCCTCGCTCGAGCCCATGGCCGCCCCACGTCCTCCCGCAACGGTTCAGCCTCAGCCGGCCACCACGGCAGCGGTCGTGGCGCCAGCTAGCGACGAGCAACTGGTCAGTACGATCCAGCAGGGGCTGGCAAGCCTGGGCTTCTATCACGGCTCGATCGATGGTCATCCCGGTGATTCAACGGCCAGAGCCATCCGGGAATTTGAGAACTTCCACAGCTACAGGGTGACGGGACAAGTGAACCCGGATCTGGTTGGCCTGCTGCGTCAGGCAGGCGCGGCGATCTAGTGAGCGCACTCCGCAGCGACTTGTGGTGCAGCGTGTTCGTAAGGCGCCACAACGACCTGGGCAACATGTGCGTCGTGGTGCGGCGTGGCGACCCCATTGCGGGTCAGGTCTTCATCGAAGTCGACCACCTCGATGGCACGCGCTCGCTGTTCACGCCGGCACCGATGGCCAGCCGCGACAATGATGCCAGCCTGGTGTTCCAGCGCCGCTTCGACCATGTGGAGCCGCAGAAGGTCGCCGAGCGGATCGCCCGCGAGGTCGATTTCGATCCCGACCTGTGGGTGCTCAGCCTCGACCTGCGGGGGGATGATCCCGGAATCGAGATCGTGCCCTGACTAGCCTGCGCGGCGGGCCCCGATACGGGCGAGGGCCTCGATGGCCTGATCGACCACAGGATTGTGCGCCGGCGCCAGACTGCTGGATGGCGTCCGGCGGCTGGTCGCGATGAACGGCTTGTATTCCGGCTTGTTGAGCTCGAGCAGGTTCACCTCACCGCGCCAGGCGCTCATCAGGTAAGCCATTGATTCCGGGGCAACATTGCCGAACAGGGTGGCGAAATCGGCCAGGGCGCGCGAGCGTTCGCTGTCGTGGCTCGTGGCGTGAATCAGCACCTTGAGTCCGTCATAGGCGGTGCAGCCGAAGGCGCGCAGGATGACAAAGAGCGAGGCGCCGGTGACGTCGTGAGCGACCTGGCCGCAGCGGACCTCGTCGAGCCCGGTGATCTGGGCGAGCAGGCGGGTGACTTCGGGACGGCGGTTCTCGGAGAACAGCTTCATCAGCGCCTTGGTCAGTTCCTGGTTGGCGACGGTGAGCTGTTCGATGGTCTTGCTGATCGGCGCCACCGGGGTCTGGCGATGGGCGAAGGCCTGGATGACCTTGACCCGGTCGACGTCGGAGAGGTCGAAGAAGGCCGGGGCGAGGAGGGCGGCGTCGAAGTCGTCGCGCTTGGCCAGGGCCTCGGCGACCAGGTGGTCCATCTGGGCTGAACGGGCGAGGGCGCTGAGATAGGCGCCGCGCGGGACGATAGAGGTGTTGGATGCCAAGGCCCTGTAAACCTTGCGCGAATTCATCTGGAAGAGCTTGGCCAGCACGACATTTGAGAGGTCGCTGCGGGCCGCGATCGTGGCCGCGGCGGGGACGTCATAGCGGGCGATGATGCCCAGCATGGTCGCTTCGGACAGCTCGACGGCGCCGGCGAGAAAGCCGTTGAGGTCTTCCCCCACGTGGTCGACGACGAGCTGCTCGAGGGCAGGGGAGAGCATTTCGGCGCGGCCCAGGATGGCGGCGCCCTTGGCGCGGGCCTGGGGGCCGGCGATGGGAAACAGCCGGCCGGCAAGGGCTTCGAACTGTTCCATTTCGGGAGGTGTGGGCTTGCCGCGCCGGGCATAGGCGTCGCAGGCCGCGATCAGCAGGGTGTTCGTCCGGTCCACGCCGCCCGTCTCGATGAGCAGTTGGAACGTCTCGTAAGGTTGAAAACCAAGCATGTCAGCAGGCCCGTCTATTCGGAATCGCATCACATTCGATACGCAATCACTCTTGCCGCCAATTCGTTAGCGGACTGTTAACCTTGACGATCTCTTAATGGCCCAATCAGCGGTTAGTGCGAGGGCGTCGCGTGCTGATTTGCAACACGAAACGCGGCTTCCGAGGGGTTGGAGGCGCGAGGAAACGGAGGGCAGCTTGGGAAAGCTCGTCAAATTCGATCAACGGCGCACCGGGACGACCAGCCGGACCACCAAGACCGGCGGCGCCCAAATCCTGATCTTCACCGGGGTACGTTATGAACGCGGGACGTCACAGCCGCCCGGGACCAGGCTTGATCCTACGCGACCCAAGCGCAAGCGTGGATAAGCTTGTTGTTCGGCTGGCGGGGGCCCTGGTTCTCTCCGCAATCCTGACCGGCTGCGTTGCGCGGCCCGTGGGCGATTTCGGCCGCGCCGCCCCGAGCTGGACGCATGACACCGCCATGCCCGCCGCCGGTGAGTTTATCGCCGCCAATCGGGGGGAGCCGGTCTCCCGCTTCAACAAGACCGACCAGGAAGAGGAGATGCATGACCGCGTCTGGCGCTTCCTCGTGGCGGCCCATGCCAATGACTGGCAATTCGACAGCGCCGTAGAACTGCAGCGCACCCGGATCGTGCGCCCGCGCGACGAGCGCTTCACCATCGAGCGCTACTATGTCTGGCTGAGCCGGACCCGCTACGAATCCTCCCGGACGCGCTATGCGACGGTCGGGCGCCACATCACGGCAGACCTCGACACGCTGCCCACGACCTTTGCAGCCATCTGCGCCGTCATCGAGATCGACCGCCAGCGGGCTATCGCTTATGCGGCGCTCGGCAGCGGACTGGCGCCCCGGATCGCCGAGGAGGTCGCGGCCCGCAAATACGAGAACGAGGCGTTCATCGCCTGGTTCGTGCGGGCGCTGAACTATCGATATTCCAGTTACGACTATGCCCTGGACAACCTGCTGGTAGAGACACCGCACGAGCAGTCGCTGGCGGTGGACGAGGCGCTGCGCCGGATGTCGGTCTTCGTCGGCCGCGCCCAGCGTGGGGACTTTTGCGCCACGGCCGGGGCCCATGCTGGTGGCGGCGGTGTCGTCATACCGTCACGCTTCCAGCATACCGGCGACACGGAAATCGTGTTGCCCAAGTAGCGGCAGGGCAGGGGGCAGGCGTGAATCAGGCACGACCAGGCGCTGGCAAGGCAGGCGAGGTCTTCCTCGCTTTTCTCAAGCTGGGGCTGACCTCCTTCGGCGGACCGATCGCCCACCTGGGCTATTTCCGCGACGAGATCGTGGTGCGGCGGCGCTGGCTCGATGAAGCGGCCTATGCCGATCTGGTGGCCTTGTGCCAGTTCCTGCCCGGGCCGGCGTCGAGCCAGGTGGGTTTTGCACTGGGGCTGTGGCGGGCCGGTCCACTGGGCGCGCTGGCCGCCTGGATCGCCTTTACACTGCCATCGGCTGCGCTACTGCTAGCCTTCGCGCTAGGCGCGGCGGCGCTCGACGGGCCTGTGGCCCAAGGAGTGCTGCACGGGCTGAAGCTGGTCGCCGTCGCCGTGGTGGCGCAGGCGGTCTGGGGCATGGCCAAGAGCCTGACGCCGGATCGCGAACGAGCCACCATCGCCCTGGCCGCAGTGGTGACCGTCGTCATCCTCGCAGGATCGGCGGGGCAGGTGGCGGCGATTGTGCTGGGGGCCTTGGCCGGGCTGGTCTTTTGTCGCAATGGCGCCATTGCCGATGCCGTAGCGCTGCCTTTCCCTGTCAGCCGGACCGTCGGAGGCGCCAGCCTAGTGCTTTTCGTCATCTTGCTGCTCGGCCTTCCGGTGCTGGCCGCCACTTCCGGCCTTCATGCCGTGCAAGTGCTCGATGCCTTCTATCGTGCCGGTGCGCTGGTATTTGGGGGCGGCCATGTCGTGCTGCCGCTGCTCGAAGCGGAAACCGTGACGACCGGCTGGGTGAGCCAGGACGCCTTCCTGGCCGGCTACGGTGCCACCCAGGCCGTGCCCGGGCCGCTGTTTACCTTCGCCGCCTACCTCGGCGCCGTGAGCATACCGGCGCCGAATGGGGTCGCCGGGGCCGCGCTGGCCTTGGTCGCGATCTTTGTTCCAGGCTTCCTGCTGCTGATCGCAGCCCTGCCGTTCTGGGATTCGCTGCGCCGCCGCCCCCTGGCGCAGGCGGGCATGCGCGGCGCCAATGCGGCCGTCGTGGGCATATTGGCTGCCGCGCTTTATGATCCCGTCTTCGTCAGCGCTGTGCTCACGCCGCTGGATTTTGCAGTGGCGCTGGCCGGAGTCATCGCCCTGGTCGTGTGGAAGGCGCCGCCGTGGGTCGTGGTGCTGGCCCTGGCGATCGCTGGCGGTATGATCGGTGGAATTGCCTGACGCCGCTCAGAAAAATGCGCGCGCTTACCTGGGGTTCATGACAATCGCCATCAGTTTGGCTAGGCTGGTGCACGTTTTCTCGCCTGGATGCCAATGACCCACGATTATCAAAGCGACATAGATGCGGTCGCACGCATCGATGCCGTCAGCACCATACTCGATGTCGCATGCCGAACCACCGGCATGGGCTTCGCCGCCGTTGCCCGCGTGACCGAGGACCGCTGGATTGCCTGCCAGGTGCTCGACAAGATCGATTTCGGCCTCAAGCCGGGCGGCGAGCTCGAGGTCGCGACAACGATCTGCAACGAGATCCGCCAGTCCGGAGACGCCGTCGTCATCGATCACGTGACGGAAGACGAGGCCTTTAGCGGCCACCCGACGCCGGCCATGTATGGCTTTCAGAGCTATATCTCCATGCCTATCGTGCGGCGCGACGGCTCGTTCTTTGGCACGCTGTGCGCGATAGATCCCAAACCCGCACGGCTGCGCAATGAAGAAACGGTGGGCATGTTCAAGCTGTTCGCCCAACTGATTGCGAGCCAGCTTGATGACCTGGACTATATCGCCAAGGCCGAGGCGGGCCTCGCCAGCGAGCGCCAGATCGCCGAGCTTCGCGACCAGTTCATCGCAGTGCTCGGCCACGATCTGCGCAACCCGGTGGCGGCGGTCGGCGCAGGCGCCGGCATGCTGCTCAAGACACCGCTCAACCCCAAGGCCGTGCGGATCGTGACGCTGATGCAGGGCAGCGTCACCCGCATGACATCCCTGATCGACAACGTGATGGATTTTGCCCGCGGCCGGCTCGGCGGCGGCATTGAGTTGAAGCGATCCCCCGGCGACGTCGAGGCGACCCTGCAGTTGGTGATCGATGAGTTGCAGGCGGCCAATCCCGAGCGGAAGATCGTGCGGGAGCTTGCGGTGGACGGGCCGCTCAATCTCGACCTGAACCGCATTGCCCAGCTGTTTTCCAACCTGCTGGCCAATGCGCTGAGCCATGGAGACGCTGACCAGCCGGTGCGGGTGGCGGCCAGCGTGCGCGAGGGGGTATTCGAGCTTTCGGTCGCCAATGGCGGGGACCCGATCCCGCCCGAGCAGCAGCAGGATCTGTTCGAACCTTTCGCCCGACCCAAGGGTGAGGCGGGACGGCAGGGGTTGGGACTGGGCCTCTACATCGCCAACCAGATCGCCAAGGCGCATGGCGGCGATATCTCTGTGAGCTCGGGGTCGGCTGAGACCCGCTTCACCCTGCGGGTTCCCATCGGCTAGGTCGTGGCCAGAAAGCGGGTGTAGCGGCTGGCGACGTGCTACGTCTGTCCGATGATGGCGGCCGACCAATACAGCTTTCGCAGAGTAGCGTTGAATGATCTCCCCATGCTGGCAGCATGGCGATCAAATCCGCATGTGAGCGCGTGGTGGGACCCAGTCCGAACCTACGATGCGGCAGAACTGGCTGATCCTCGGGTAGCGCGTTGGATCGTTTCGATCGCCGACCGCCCATTTGCCTTCATGCAGGACTACAGCGTTCATGGCGAGGAAGACCACCCTTTCGCCGAGCTTCCCGCGGGGTCGCGAGGGATCGATCAACTTATCGGCGAGCCCGACATGATCGGCCTGGGGCACGGATCGGCATTCATCGGAGCGAGAATGAAAGCGCTCTTCGAAGCAGGTGCGCCCGTTATCGGGGCCGATCCTCACCCGGCCAATGAACGCGCGATTGCCGTCTACAGGAAACTGGGTTTCGAGCCTTGTGGCGCGCCGCAGGAGACGCGGTGGGGCTTGATCCTGCCGATGCTCGCGCGGCGGTAGCGGCACGGCTGGCCGCGGGCTAGCTCCGCGTCCCGCATTCCACTTCGGACAGTTCCTGCTCGAAACGGCCGCGCATGGCCTGGTGGGGCGGGGCCAGGCGCACCAGGACGAGCAACTCGTTGCTCGACGATTCAACCACCAGCAGCCCCTCGGCGATATCGATCTGCTGCTGGGCCAGCAGGCGCGTCTGCGCCGCGTTGAAGATGCCCAGTTCGAGCGTTTGCCCGATGCCGTCGCGATTGGTGGTCGAATAGGTGACGATGCCGGAAGGATCGAACAGCGCCACCGACCAGAAGGCATCGGGCAGCAGACCGCTGACATAGGCCGGACCGTCGGCCAGGTCCACGCGGCAGAGCCCGTAGGCCAGTTCCGGATCAAGACCGAGCGGGTTTGGTTCGCCCGCCTGCACCGGGGGCAGGATGACCATCTGGTTGTCGGCATCGAGATGGGCCACGCGGCGCCATACCGACTGCTCGGCCAACTGGGGCAGGGTGAGGATGACGACGATGTGGATCACACCGCCCAACACGACGCCGGCAAGGAGCCAGAGCAGGGGACGAATCATGCGCAATCCCCCCGAATGATCGCGGGCATGGAGGCATCGCTCGAAAAGCCGGAAAAGGCAGCAGTATCATAGAGCGTGAGGACCAGCTTGAACGGGCCCTCGCCGACGATCTCCAGCCAGTTCAGCGGCTGCAGCGTTTTTCCGACATTGACGATGATGGAGCCGTCCTGTGCCCGCACGATGCGGCTGCTGCGCACGGCCGGATGCACGTCCGGCGCTGCGATATTGACCCCGGCTTCATCGAGCGCGACCAGTGTCCAGAACGTGGCCAGCGGCGTGTTGCCGACGATGCGATAGGAACACTCGCGGGACAGCGGCAGGCCGGAGCTGTCGACGGTGGCGGTGAACTGCAGCCCCTCGGACTGACCGAGCTCGAACGCTGCGGTGCGGGCGAGGTGGCCGCGCGTGTAGGGATTGGGTGCATTGGCCCCGACATCGGGCCAGGCATGCCACGGACCGACCTGGGCGACACCGAACAGGCGCCCATCGGTCAAAGCATAGTAGCTGAGGCCGAAGCCGATACCGAGCGCGACCGCGATCATCATGAGCAGGTAGAGGACGAAACGCACGGTCAGCGGCTCTCAAATGCAGTGGACGGCATGGGCAGGGAGCCTGGCGCGGAGTAGCTGGTCTGCTTGTAGCAAGGGGGGCAGGCGGGCGGAAGGGCGAAGTGGATGCAACGTCGGACATCGGCGCCGATGGCGACGGTGTGCCCGCTCCGGCCGAGGACCTAAAGTCCTTGCGTCGGCGCCGGAACGCTGGCCTGGTCGACCGGCGCACCGGTGGCTTCAAGCGTTGCCGCCAGCAGGTCAGCGAGCTGGGCGAGCTTGCGCGCCGCCCCCGGCGTCAGGCTGGGCGGACGCTCGACGACCTCCAGCGGCAGCGCATCGGGATCGGCCTCGGCGATGATCGGCGCCTCGATGGCGAAATCGACGCCGAAGACCGGCTCGACATCAATATTTGTATGCGCATAGGCCATGAACTTCTGCCAGGTGATCGCTGGCAGGGTGCCGCCCGTGAGGTCCTTGGTGGGATGATAGTCGTCATTGCCGAACCAGACTGCAGCCACGTAGTTGCCGGTAAAGCCGCAGAACCAGGCGTCGCGATACGATGACGTGGTGCCCGACTTGCCCACCGCAGGGACCCCCGGCACGTCGGCGCGGCGGCCGGTGCCGCCGGTGATCACGCCGCGCAGCATCGCGTTCATGTTGGCGACGGTGTTCTCGCTGAGAACACGCTCCCGCGGCGCATCCGGATCCACCTCATGCACCACTTCGCCAGTCAGCGTGGTCATGCGGGTGATGCCGAAGGCGGGCGTCTTGTAACCGCGGTTGGCCAGCACGGCGTAGGAAGAGGTCATGTCCAGGACCGAGACCGAAGCCACGCCAAGCGCCAGCGAGCGGGTGACGGGGTAGTCGGCCTGCAGGCCCATTCGATGGCTGAGGGCGGCGATCGAATCGCGCCCGGTCTTGATCGAGAGGGTGACCGGCACCGTGTTGAGCGATTGGGCGAAGGCCGAAGCCAGCGTCACCGTGCCCTTGTAGTTGCGACCATAGTTCTGCGGGCACCAGTCGCCGATGCAGACCGGGCGGTCGGTGATCTCGTCGGCCGGGGTGAGCCCGAGCTGCTCGAAGGCTTCGGAATAGACGAAGATCTTGTAGGCCGAGCCGGGCTGGCGGGTGGAGACGATGGCGCGGTTGAACTGGCTCTTGGCATAGTCGGTACCGCCCACCATGGCGCGGATGGCGCCCGCCGTATCGGTGACCACCATCGCCGCCTGGTCGACGTCATACTCCTCGCCCCGCTCGAGAACGGTCGAGATGACGGCCTCCTCGGCATATTTCTGCAGCGTGGTATCGATCGTGGTGCGCACCACGAAATTGTTCGACGGATGCCGTTGCGCCTCGATGATGGTCTTGGCCTCCTCGAAGGCCCAGTCGAGGAAGTAGTTTGGGGAATTGGCATCTTCCGCGCGGCTGATCGGGGTTGCCGGATGGCGCCGCGCCGCGGTCACCTGGCCCTCGGTCAGGAAGCCGGCCGCGACGAGATTGGACAGGACGAGATTGGCCCGGCCGCGGGCGGCGGCAAGATCGACATGGGGGGCATAGCGGGTTGGGGCCTTGAACAGGCCCGAGAGCATGGCGGCCTCGGCGAGGTTGATGTCCTGCACCCTCTTGCCGAAATAGTAGTCCGACGCCGCCACCACGCCGAAATTGCCGCCGCCCATATAGGCGCGATCGAAATAGAGCTTGAGGATCTCGTCCTTGGTATAGTGCCACTCGAGCCAGACCGCGAGGAAGGCCTCGATGATCTTGCGCTCGAGGGTCCGCTCCGAACTGAGGAACAGGTTCTTGGCCAGCTGCTGGGTGATCGAGGAGCCGCCCTGGGTGGAATTCTCGCCCTGGGCATTGCTCATCAGCGCGCGCAGCGTGCCGACGACGTCGATGCCGAAATGCTCGTAGAAGCGCCGGTCCTCGGTTGCGAGGGTCGCCTTGAGCAGATAGTCGGGCATGTCGTTGAGCGCCACCGAATCGTCGGAGCGGATGCCGCGGCGGCCGATCTCGGTGCCGAAGCGGTCAAGGAAGATGACGGAATAGTCCTCGGCCTTGTTGAACTCGCCCGATGCCGTGGCATCGAAGGCGGGCAAAGCCAGCGCCGCCATCAGCACGCAGCCAATGGCCAGGAAGGAGAAGCCGTCGCTGAGGATCTCGACGAAGAACCGCTTGATCCCGGCAACGTGGAAGATGCTCATGAAATCCTGAAAACGGGTATAGCCGCGTCCGGCCCACTGCCAGAACTCGTAGAGCGAGGAATCCAGCCACGCATCGGCGGCAAGCATGCCGCCAGATTTCTTGCGCTTTTCCTTGGTATAGAACGGATCCTGCACCAGCTGTCCTCGGGATAACTTTCACGGACTGTTGTCCGCATGCGGCGTGCAACGCAACCTGATCGCTGGAATATGATTGCGCTTGCCCGCCGACAAGAGCAAACCGGCAACAAGCTTAGCAGCATTGGATGAAGATGGCCTTCTGGGAAGAAAAAAGCCTCGACGAAATGACGGATGCGGAGTGGGAAGCGCTCTGCGACGGCTGCGGCCGCTGCTGCCTGATCAAGCTCGAGGACGAGGATAGCGGGCTGATCATCACCTCCGACGTGCGCTGCCGGCTGCTCGACGGCGATACCTGCGGCTGTTCCGACTATCCGGGGCGGCTGGCCAAGGTCCCCGACTGCATCAAGCTGACGCCGCAGAACGTCACCGAAATCAAGTGGATACCCACCACCTGCGCCTATCGCCGCCTCGCCGAGGGCAAGGGGCTGGCCTGGTGGCACCCGCTGGTGTCGGGCGATCCGCAGACCGTGGTCGATGTCGGCGTCTCCGCCCGCGGCCGCACCTTTGCCGAGGGCGACGTCGCGCCCGGGGAATGGGAGGAGCACGCGGTGGACTGGCCCGAATGGGAGCCGCCCGAGACGCTCTAGCCTTTACGCGGCGTTAACCATGTTCTGGCCTGATCCTGGGACCCGCGAGAGCCAGGACAGGCCACCCACCATGACCGACACCGCGATCGACAAACAGCAGACCGATCCGTTCTGGACCCGGGTTCGGAGCGCACTGGATGCGCTGCGCACCGTGCGCGGCCCGGCCTACGGGCAGGCGGCGATGGCCCGCTCGATCGGCATCAAGCCCAAGCTGGGCGTGAGGATCGAGGAAGAACTGGCGAGCGGCTGGGAGCGGGCGGCGGCACGGCGCGTGTCGATGAGCCTGCTGGTCATCGAGATGGACCGCTTCGCCGACTATTTCACCGCCTATGGCCGCGACGAGGCCGATGCCTGCCTGCTGGCGGTCATGGAAGCCATCAAGGCTGCCCTCCCGCGCGAAGGCGACGGCGTGCTGCGACTGGGCCCGGCCACGTTCGTGCTGGTCCTGCCCGACCTGCCGGCGCTGATGGCACGGGCCATGGCGGTCAAGATCGCCGAGACGATGCGCCAGCTGGCCATGCCGCACAAGGAGAGCCATGCCGGCACGGTGACGTTGAGCATTGGCCTCGCCGTCACCAACCCGCGCGGGGGCTATGACCGCAAATTCTTCGAAGCGGCGGCCGAAGCGCTCAAGAAGGCGCGGCGCAAGGGCCTGGGCCGCATGGAAGGGGTTGACCTGCGTCCCGCGCTGGAGCGCAGGCGCAAGGCCGCCTGAGCTCGGTGCCACGCCCTCGTGGTTCGACAGGCTCACCATGAGGGCTGTTTGGAGTTGAGTGGATGGGAACGTGTGATGTGCTGGCACGCCGCCTGAGGTTGCCACGTCCCGCCTGAGCCATTAAGAGGGCCGTCCCTTAGCGCCGCTGGCGCAATTCCCGGATGGATGGCATGCCATGACCCTCGTTTGCGGCCTCGACTTCGGCACGTCCAATTCCACCATCGCCCGGCGCAGCACAGGCGCGGCACCACAACTGCTCAAGCTGGAGGACGGGCGCGAAACCATCCCCAGCGTCATCTTCTTCGGCTTCGAGGATGACAGCATCCATTTCGGCCGCCAGGCGGTGGCCGAATATGTGACGGGCGCCGACGGCCGGCTGATGCGCTCGCTCAAGAGCGTCCTGGGTACGGCGCTGATCGGCGACACGACCCGGGTCAAGGCCAGGAGCTATGGCTTCATCGAAATCCTCGGCATCTTCATCGCCGAGCTCAAGCGCCGGGCCGAAGCCGAGCTGGGCGGCGAAGTCGATACCGTGGTGTGCGGCCGGCCCGTACACTTCGTCGACGATGATCCGGTGGCGGATGCGGCGGCCCAGGGCCAGCTCGAAAGCGCCCTGCGCGCGCAGGGCTTCGCCCATGTCGACTTTCAATTCGAGCCCATCGCCGCGGCACTCGACTACGAACGGCAGGTCACGCGCGAGCGGCTGGCGCTGATCGTCGATCTTGGCGGCGGCACCTCGGACTTTTCGGTGGTGCGGGTGTCCCCGGAGCGAGCCCGGGCGACGGATCGGAGCGGCGATATCCTCGCAACGGCGGGCGTGCATGTCGGCGGAACCGATTTCGACCGCCTGCTGTCGATGGGCAAGGTGATGCCTGAACTGGGCCTGGGCACGCTGACCCTCGATGGCAAGCGGCACCTGCCGGTCGCGCCCTATTACGACCTGTCGACATGGCATCGCATCAACCGGCTCTATACGGCCAAGACCCTGCGCGACCTGCGGGGCACACAGCGCGAGGCCCGCGCCCCCGAGCGCGTGGCGATGATGGTGGATCTGATCGAGGATCGGCTGGGCCATCGGCTGGTCGGCGCCGTCGAGGCGGCCAAGATCGCGCTGTCGGATGCGGCGGAAACGGCCTTTGCCTTTCCGGTACGGGACCGCCAGATCGAAACCGTCATGAGCATCGACGACCTGACCAGGGCGCTGCACAGCTCCGTGGAGAAGATCGAAGCCACCATCGCCGAGGCGCTGCAGCGGGCAGGGGTGCCGGCATCGGCCATCGACAGCCTGATCCTGACCGGCGGCTCCACCCAGGTGCCGGCAATCGCCGCGCGGCTGCAGGCATTGTTTCCCGAGGCCGAGTTGATCCGCACCGACGTGCTGGGCAGCGTGGGCCTGGGACTGGCCATGGACGCTTCGCGCAAATTCGGCTGAGGCGAGGGGACACGGGCCAACTGCCGCAGTTGGCAAAGGCGAACCCTTTCACCTGCCCCGGCGTTTAGGCATCACTGGGAGCGTCCATGAGCCAGATCGCCTTCGAACTTCGCCAAATTCTCCACCGCATGTGGTTCCTGCCGGCCGCCTTTTCGCTGCTGGCGGTCATAACCGTGCTCATCGCCTACTTGCTGGCGGGATTTGCTCCGGAGGAATTGCCCTTCACGATGCCGTCCAATGGCGTCGAGGCTATCCTGACCATCCTCGCGTCGAGCCTGCTGACGGTTTCGGTCTTTGCCCTGTCGACCATCGTCGCAGCGTTGGCCAGTGCATCGGTGTCGACCACGCCGCGGGCCGTGCCGCTGATCGTGGGCGACCGCAGTGCGCAGACCTCGATCTCGGTCTTCATCGGCGCGTTCCTGTTCTCCATCGTCGGCATCATCGGCCTCAACGCCGGCGTCTATTCGCAAGCTGGCCGCCTGTTCCTGTTCGGCGTGACCCTGCTGGTCGTGCTGCTGGTGATCATGGCGCTGATCAGGTGGATCGGCCAGATTTCGGCGATCGGCCGAGTGAGCCAGACCATCGACAAGGTGGAGCACGCCACCGTCCAGGCATTCGACCTGCTGGCCGACAAGCCGCATTTCGGCTGCAGGCCCCTCAAGGGCGCGCCCAAAGGCCATGCCATCACCACCGCCTCATTGGGCTATGTGCAGCATTTCGATGCGTCGAGACTGCAGAGACTGGCGGAAGAGCATGACGTGACCATTGCCGTGAACGCCAGGCCCGGTGCCTTTGCGTCGCCGAACCGGCCGTTGATGCTGGTCTCCAGGGAACTGGAGGACGAGGCTGTCTCCGCTCTTGTCGATTGCTTCACCATCGGCGGCTCGCGCACCTTCGAGAGCGATCCGCGCTTCGGCCTCGTCGTGCTTTCCGAAATTGCCTCGAGGGCGCTCTCGACCGGTGTCAACGACTCCGGCACGGCGATCGACGTGCTCGGCACACTGGTGCGCATCCTGCATCACCGCCGGTTCGGACCCAGTGCCGAAGACGCCCACTACGATCGCATTTACGTCGAGCCGATCGACCCCGTCGACGTATTCGAAGATGCGTTTCGGCCGATAGCCCGCGATGGTGCCGGCACGATCGAGGTCGTGTTGCGCATGCTGGTGGGCCTGCGCACCCTCGCTGCCGGCAACCCGGCCCTGACACCAGTGGCCGCTGCCACGGCGCGGGATGTCACGGAGCGGGCCCGCCTTGCCTTGACGGCGCCGAGTGACCTGCTGGCGCTGGAACAGGCCGCAACCTTCGCACACTAGCATTGGGCGAGGGCCCTCCGACAGCGCGTGCGAACGAACTTATCCCCGCGTGACGGTGATCAGCTATAGTTCAGGCATGGTCACGAAATTGGGTCACCAGCCGAAGGGGTCGCCCCGGCGAGAGCCGGTGGAGCCCGACGGGTGACGCGCGGTTCGGTTGATCCGAACGCACCAGATATCACTAGCGAGAACCCGACATGTTGCAGCAGCTCGAAGCGCCGGCCGAGCGGCCGATGCGGTGGGACCTCGTGCGCGAGGAATACGAGACGCGGCAGTTCATGCCCGCCGCCATCTGCAGGCGCTACGGCATCACCGCGGCGCAACTGCGCTACCGCCGGGAGGCGGAGGGATGGCTGAGCGCGCGGGCCAGGATCGTGCGGCAGGAGGATCTGGTGGCCGCGATGCTCAAGGTTCTCGACAAGCAGGTGAGGCGACTGGAGATGGCCGTGAACGAACCGATAGACAAGCAGGCCAGCGTGCTGAGCATCCACGTGAAAACGCTCGACAAGCTGATCGAACTGGGTGCGGCCCGCGCCAATGTCGAGCCGGCCAGCCAGCAGGACGTGACCGACCTCCGCAACAAATTGGCCAAGCGCATTGAACAATTCCGAAACCGTTGACGCGTTTGGCGATCTGACCACCAAGACTTCGCGGCAACTGGCCGCCCTCTACTATGACTGGGACACCTGGGCGTTGCCCAAGCAGCGGCCACCCGAAGGGGACTGGGTGACCTGGCTGCTGCTGGGCGGGCGCGGCTCGGGCAAGACCCGGGCCGGCGCGGAATGGGTGCGGCAGCTGGCGGCGCGCCGGATCGGCCCCATCGCGCTGGTGGGCCAGACCATGACGGAGGCGATTTCGATCATGGTGCGCGGCGACAGCGGCATCATCAACGTGCATCCTGACGAGGAACGCCCGCTGCTGCGGGGGCATCAGCTGATCTGGCCCAACGGCACGGAGGCGACGATAATGTCCGCCGCCGATCCGGAGCGGTTCCGGGGACCCCAGTTTGCCGCTGCGTGGTGCGACGAGGTGGCCAAGTGGCCGCGGGCCGAAGAGGCCTGGGACATGCTGCAATTCGGGCTGCGCCTGGGCGACCGGCCGCAGCAGGTGGCCACGACGACGCCGAGGCCGACGCCGCTGATCCGGCGCCTGCTGGCCGACCCCAATGCCATAACTACGACGATGCCGACCCTCGACAATCAGGCGCAACTGGCGCCGAATTTTCTGAAGGCCGTCGTCGCCCGCTACCAGGGCACCGTGCTTGGCCGGCAGGAGCTGGATGGCGAGCTGATCGACGACGATCCGGGCGCCCTGTGGCACCGGGGCATGTTCCGTCGCTTTGCCGGCGGCGATGTGGGGCGGATCGTTGTGGCGGTCGATCCGCCGGTGACGGGCACGGCGCACTCCGACGCCTGCGGCATCGTGATCGCGGGCCGGCTGGGGGAGGGGGCGGTGGTGCTGGAGGATTGCACGCTGAAGCCCGCGCCGCCGCTGGCCTGGGCACGCCGTGCCGTGGCCGCCTTCGAGGCGCATGGCGCCGACGCCATCGTGGTGGAGGTCAACCAGGGCGGCGACCTGGTGCAGCAGGTGATCGAGCAGGTGGCGGTGACGGTGCCGGTGCGCCAGGTGCGGGCCAGCCGGGGCAAATGGCTGCGCGCCGAACCGGTCGCGGCGCTCTATGGCCGGGGCCTCGTGCAGCATGCCGAGGGGCTGACGGCCCTGGAGGACGAGATGTGCGCGTTCGGCATTGACGGGCGAGCGGACGGACATTCGCCCGACCGGGTGGACGCGCTGGTCTGGGCGATGACCGAGCTGCTGCTCAACGAGCGGCAGCCTCGGATCAGAGGGCTTTAGAGAAGAGCGCGGAGCCGATCAGCTCAGTCGGGCGCACTCTTTGCACAGCGGCTTGCCGCCGGTGCCCGAGCGGCGGTTCTCCGTCTCGATATTGTTGCCGGTATTGCAGTTGGAGTTGTCGTGATGGATCGACTGCTTGATCGAATGCCAAGGTGACCGTTTCGCCATTTCCTACCCACCTGCCGATGCGTTGCTGAAGCGGTGACATTGAGCGATTCCGCCAATGGCCGGAATCAGTAGAAGCCCGGTCGGGAAATATCCGGGCGGGGCAGCAGATCGAGGATCACACATGCCGAACTGGATCAGCCGCCTGCTGGGCGGCGGCGCCAACGCACCTGCCGAACGGAAATCGTTCGCCAGGCACGCGCTGCTGAGCCTCAGCCAACTGGGGGCGCCGAACTGGAGCAACCGGGGCTTTTCCAGCCTCGTCAATGCCGGCTTTGCACGCAATCCGGTGGTCTACCGCTGCGTACGGCTGCTGGCCGAGGCTGCCAATCGGGTGCCGCTGGTGGTGAGCGAGAAGGGGCGGCGGGTCGACGAGCATCCGCTCGCGGCGCTGCTGGCGCGGCCCAATGGGCGCCAATCGGGCGGGGAACTGCTCGAGGCGGTCTATGCCTATCTGCAGACGGCGGGGAACGCCTATCTGCAGGCGGGCATCGTCGATGGCGAGGTCAAGGCGATCTTCGGGCTGCGGCCGGACCGCATGAAGGTGGTGGCGGGTGCCGATGGCTGGTCGGTGGGCTATGACTATACCGCCGGCGGGCGCACCCTGCGGCTGCGCCAGGATGCCGAGCCGGTGCCCGCCGTGCTGCATATGGCGCTGTTTCACCCGCTCGACGATCACTACGGCATGGCGCCGCTCGAGGCGGCCCAGACCAGCCTCGATATCCACAATGGCGCCAGCCAGTGGAACAAGGCGCTGCTCGACAATGCGGCGCGCCCATCGGGTGCGCTGGTCTATTCGGTGGCGGGGCAGAACCTGACCGAGGACCAGTTCGCGCGGCTCAAGACCGAGCTGGAGCAGAATTTCTCGGGCGCCGGCAATGCCGGCCGGCCGATGCTGCTCGAGGGCGGGCTGGACTGGAAGACCATCGCGCTGTCGCCCCGCGATATGGATTTCATCGAGGCCAAGCATGCCGCGGCGCGCGATATCGCGCTGGCCTTCGGCGTGCCGCCAATGCTGCTCGGCATTCCGGGGGACAATACCTATGCCAACCTCGCCGAGGCCAACCGTGCCCTGTGGCGCCAGACGCTGGTGCCGCTGGTGGTGCGCGTGGCCGAAGAACTGAGCACCTGGCTGTCACCGGCTTTCGGCGGCGCGACCATCGCGCCAGATTTCGAAGGCGTGGAAGCGCTGGGCGAGGACCGGGCGGCCCTGTGGTCGCGGGTCGGCGGGGCGGAGTTCCTCAGCGACGCGGAGAAGCGGGTCCTGCTGGGGGTTTAGGCGGCGCGCAGCAGACCTCATCCTGAGCCTGTCGAAGGAGGAGGTCGTGGCACGATTGCCTGCCCGACCTCGTGGTTCGACAGGCTCACCATGAGGTCTCGGAGTTAGGAGGAGCACCATGGATGAATTGACCAAGACCGTCATCGAGCGCGGCGACCTGGCCCATCTGGCGCTGTTTCTCTGGGCCACCGGCGCCAGTGCCCTGCTGGTGTGGGCGCTGCGCGAGATGGCCAAGGTGAATCAGAACTTCAACGACTTCGTGCAGAAGATCGCCACCTTGAATCGGCTTTTCAGAAGGGATGACTAAGTCCATGGCAACCAAGCAGAATCGTCAGCAGGCGCAGCAGACCTTCCGCCAGTTCGCCTGGAACCTGGCCGGGACCCTCGCCAGTGCCAAGGTGGGCCCGCGGCCCGTCGCCGGCAGGCCGGGCAAGCGCTGATCATGGCCATTCCCATCGACCGCGAGGGTCGGTTTTCCGGCTATGCGAGCCTCTTCGGGCGCCTCGACAGCGGCGGCGACATCGTCATGCCCGGCGCCTTCGGCAGAAGCCTGGCGCGGCGGCGCGACCGGATCAGGTTGCTGTTCCAGCACGACCCCAGGGAGCCGGTCGGCACCTGGGAAACCATCGCCGAGGACGATACCGGCCTGTTCGTGGCCGGACGGCTGGTGCCGGGCGTGCCGCGCGCCGACGCGCTGCGCCAGCTGATCGGCAGCGGTGCGCTCGACGGGCTGTCCATCGGCTTTCGCACCATAAGGGCGACGCGCCAAAGCGGGCACCGCAAGCTGTGGCAGGTCGACCTGTTCGAAATCTCGATCGTGACTTTTCCGATGATGGAGGACGCGCGCATCGCGCCCTCCGGCACCGCGACCGGCGCCGCCATCGCGGCCGCCACACAGACTATCCGCAACCGATAAGGACAGATTGCATGGACATGACCAGTGACGGCCTCGAGATCAAGGCCGGCGCGGGGAGCGACATTGCCGCGCTCTTCGCCGAATTCTCGACTGCCTTCGAGGAATTCAAGCGCACCAACGACCAGCGCCTGGGCGAGATCGAGAAGCGCGGCAGCGCCGACGGGCTGCTCGAGGGCAAGCTCGACCGGCTCAATGCGGTGCTCGACGGGCAGAAGGCCGCGATGGATCGTGCCGTCGCAGAACGGGCCCGCCCGCCGCTCGAGGGCAGGGGCAGCCGGCCGGAGGGGGAATACAAGGACGCCTTCGCCGCCTATGTGAAGCGCGGCGAGGAGAAGGCGCTCTCGATCGGCGTCAATGCCGATGGCGGCTATGTGGTGCCGCCCGAGACCGAGACCGAGATCACCCGGCTGATGACGGCGGTGTCCCCGATCCGCGCCATTGCCGGCATCCGCCAGGTGAGTGGCGCGGTCTACAAGCGTCCCATCTCGGTAACCGGGCCTGCCACCGGCTGGGTTGGCGAGACGGCGGCGCGGCCGACCACCGACAGCCAGACCCTCGCCGAGCTCAGCTACCCCACCACCGAACTCTATGCCATGCCCGCCGCGACCTCGGCCTTTCTCGACGATGCCGCGGTCGATGTCGGCCAGTGGATCGCCGAGGAGGTCAACGCGGCCTTTGCGGCGCAGGAGACCACCGCTTTCGTGACCGGCACCGGCGTCAACAAGCCGACCGGCTTCCTGTCGGCGACGACGGTGGCCGAGGCGAGCTGGAGCTGGGGGAACCTCGGCTATGTCGCGACCGGTGCGGCCGGTGCGCTCCCCGCCAGCAATGCCAGCGACGTGCTGATCGACCTGGTCTATGCGCTCAAGGCCGGCTACCGGCAGAATGCCAGCTGGGTGATGAACCGCAAGCTGCAGGGCACGCTACGCAAGCTCAAGGATGCCGACGGTAACTACCTCTGGCAGCCGGCGCTGACGGCGGACGGTAAGGCGCGCTTCATGGGCTTCGACCTCATCGAGGCCGAGGACATGCCCAATATCGCCGCCAACTCGCTCTCGGTGGCCTTCGGCGACTTCCGCCGCGGCTACCTGATCGTGGATCGCCAGGGCGTGAGCGTGCTGCGCGATCCGTTCTCCAGCAAGCCCTACGTGCTGTTCTATACGACCAAGCGGGTCGGCGGCGGCATCGCCGACTATGACGCGATCAAGCTGCTGAAGTTCGCGGTCTCGTAACCGGCTTCGCCGGGACCCCATCCTAGCCTCCCCCTGATAGGGGGAGGGACGGCATTGGGGCCGGCACAAACCGCGCCCCATTCACGATGCAACTCCTCCCCCTCATCAGGGGGAGGTTGGGTGGGGGTACCCAAACCAAAAGGCAACACAAATGACTTCATACCTTCTCGCGGGGCCCGCGGAGGAGCCGGTTTCGATTGCCGAGGCCAAGGCGTTCCTCAAGGTCGACGACGTGGCGGAAGACGCGTTGATCGCGACCCTGATCGGCGCGGCCCGCCTGCATATCGAGGGGGTGACCGGCCGGGCGCTGCTGGCGCAGACCTGGCGCCTGGTGCTCGATTGCTGGCCCACGGACCGGCAGGTCAGGCTGCCGGTGACGCCCTTCTTGGCGGTGACCGAAATCAATGCCTATGACGTGGCGGGCGTGGCCCATGCGGTGCCGCTGGCGCAGTTCCTCAGCGAGCCTGACCGGCTGCTGCTGCCGTCCACGATCTCGGGCATACCCCTGCTGCGGGAGCGGCAGGGCATCGAGGTCGACTACGTCGCCGGATTCGGCGTCGACCCGGAGGATGTTCCGGCCGACATTCGCCAGGCGCTGCTGCATCTGGTGGCGTACTGGTTCGAGCACCGCGACGCGGTGATCCTGGCCGGATCGGGCGCGGTGGTGCCATCGGGCTTCGACCGCCTGGTGGCCGGCTACAAGCGGGTGCGGCTGTGAACGAGCGGCTGCCGGCGGTTGGGACGCTGACCGACCGCGTCCAGTTCAAGCGCCGCGAAATGATGGCCGAAGCGAGCGGGGGCCACCTGGCGCTGTTCGTCCCGGTCACGAGCCTTTGGGCCCGGGTGCGGTCGCTGACGGGGCGGCAGGGCACCAGCGCCGACGGTCGTGCGGTGGAGATTTCGCATGTCGTGGTGCTGCGCTACCGGCAGGATGTGAAGCCCGGCGATCGCATCGTCTATCGCGGCAGGAATCTCGACGTCGTCAGCGCAGCCGACGTCAACGGGCGGCGGGCCTACCTCAGTTGTGCCTGCAGCGAAACCAGTTTCACGGGATAGGGCCATGCATCCGATCAGCCTTTTGCAGGAGGCGCTGGTGAGCGCCCTCAGGGCCGATGCCGCCCTTGCCGCGATTGTCGGCAGCGATGGCGTATTCGATGCCGCGCCCAATGGGCGGCCGGCGCCTTATGTGGTGATCGTCCGGCATGACGTGATCCAGCGCGACGGCGATGATGCGCCGGGCCAGGAGCACCGCCTGCTGCTCCATTGCTGGGGTGATCAGCCCAGCCGCAAGCGCGCATTGGACATGGCGGAGCGGGTGGCGGCGGTGGCGGCGGCATTCGTGCCCACCGGGATCAGCGTGACGCACCGCGAACATGTGCGGACGGAGACGGTGATCGATCGCGACACCGGATTGGCGCGGGCGGCGGTGAGTTTGCGGTTCTTGAGCGAGGCTTGATCTGAGTACCCCCACCTAGCCTCCCCCTGACAGGGGGAGGGACCGCCTTGTGAATGAGACAGTATCGAGCGTTTGGCACAAGTCTACTCCTCCCCCTTGAGGGGGAGGTTGGGTGGGGGTGGTTTAGCCTCGGACATCGGGCCAGCCCCCTACCTTGATCCCTCCCCGCAAGGGAGTATCGACTGAGAACGCGATCGTTATCCAGAAAGGACAAGACCATGGCCGCTCAGAGCGGAAAGGACATGCTGCTCAAGCTCGACCAGACCGGGTCGGGGAGTTTTCTGACGGTCGCGGGGCTGCGTAGCCGGGCGCTGGCCTTCAATGCGGCAACGGTCGATACGACAGACCAGGAAAGTGCCGGTCGCTGGCGCGAACTGCTGGCGGGGGGCGGCGTCAAGCGAGCCTCGGTCACCGGGGCGGGCGTGTTCAAAGACACGGCTTCGGACGCACAGGTGCGTGCGCTGTTTTTCGGGGGGACCATTCGCAGCTGGCAGCTGATCATTCCCGACTTCGGTACCGTGGCCGGGCCGTTCCAGATCGTGGCGCTGGAATTTGCGGCAGACCATGCCGGAGAAGTGACCTTCGACCTGGCGCTGGAAAGCGCCGGGGAAGTGACGTTTGCGGCGATCTAGCGGGTGGGCTGAGGTCTCAGGGCCTCAATTCATTCGCGGTGTCATCCCGGCGCAGGCCGGGATCCAGATCCGCATGTCGTCCCGCGCCACTGAGTTTGTGGCTGCTTCCGGACATGGATTCCGGCCTGCGCCGGAATGACCCGGCGGGTGTGGCATCAACAGGAGAAACACATGGCGATCACTCAACGTGGTGAAATCGATGCGGTCATCGACGGCGAGACCAGGACGCTGTGCCTGACGCTGGGTGCGCTGGCGGAATTGGAGAGCCGGCTGCAGGCGGGCGATCTGGTGGGGCTGGCCGAGCGCTTTTCGACCGGCCGGGTCTCCGCGCGGGACCTTACGGCGATTCTGGGGGCCGGACTGCGCGGCGGCGGTAACTCTATGACCGACGACGACCTGGCGCGCCTCGCCATAGGGGGCGGGCTCAAGGGGGCAGCGGAGATCGCGGCGCGGCTGCTCAAGGCGACCTTTGGAGAAGGATCATGACCCCGTTCCCGTGGGACGCGGCGATGCGCTTCGGCCTGGGCGTGCTGCGGCTGCCGCCACCGGACTTCTGGCGGATGACGCCACGCGAACTGGCTGCCGCCTGGGGTGCCCTCGTGGGCGACCGGAGCGGGCCGCTGCAGCGCAGCGAACTCGATGGATTGATGGAGCGCTTTCCCGATGGCCGATAATCTCTTTCCCGACAGCTTCAACCGCGAGCTGGGTGACGTCTCGCTCGAGCTGGAGCGGATCGGCGATCTCGCCGACGGCGTGGCACGATCCATCACCACGGCCTTTCGCGGCGCACTGACGGACGGCAAGTCCTTCAAGTCGGTGCTCTCCGACATCGCCCGCAGCTTTGCTGATATCGCGCTCAAGGCGGCCTTCAAGCCGCTTGGCGACCTGGTCGGCGGCGTGGTGGGCAACCTGTTTGCCGGAACCAATCCGGCGCTCGGCAATGTCACACCCTTCGCCAAGGGCGGGGTGATCGCGACGCCGAGCTATTTTCCGCTGGGGGCGGGGCTGGGCCTCGCGGGGGAAGCGGGGCCGGAGGCGGTGATGCCCCTGGCCCGCGGCCCCGACGGACGGCTCGGCGTGGCCGGCGGCGGCGGGGCGGTCAACATCACGTTCAATGTGACGGCCAACGACGCCCGCAGCTTTGCAACGAGCGAGGCGGAAATTTCCGCGATGCTATTGCGCGCGGTGAAGCGCGGCACGCGGGGGAGCTGAGGCTTTCCTTCGACCAGGCTGTCAGTCAACACCCTCCCCCTTGCGGGGAGGGATCAAGGGTGGGGGGTGCTTGGGTCCCATATCGGGGCCAAACCACCCCCCCTCCCAACCTCCCCCGTCGAGGGGGAGGTGCCGTCCGGTGTTTGGGCGGGTTCGTGCTCTTCTGGAGAAATCATGGCTTTTCACGCGATCCGCTTTCCCCTCGATGTTGCCCTCGGCGCGCGGGGCGGGCCGGAGCGGCGCACCGACGTGGTGACGCTGGCCAATGGAGGCGAGCAACGCAATGGGCGCTGGTTTCATTCGCGCCGCCGCTACAATGCCGGCTACGGCATCAAGTCGCACGCCGACATGGCGGCGGTGCTCGCCTTTTTCGAAGAACGGCGCGGGCGGCTGCACGGCTTCCTGTGGCGGGATGGGCTGGACTTTTCCAGCGGCGGCGCGGCACCCACGGCCATCGACCAGGTGATCGGCAGCGGCGATGGCAGCACGACGACATTCCAGCTCGTCAAGCACTATGGCGCGACCTTCGACCCTTACCTGCGGCCGATCACGCGGCCGGTTTCGGGCAGCGTGCGCGTGGCGGTGGCGGGGGTGGAGCTGGTGAGCGGCTGGACGGTGGACCTGACGAGCGGCGTCGTCGGGTTCACTACCCCGCCGGCCGCCGGAGCGGCGGTGACGGCGGGATTTCTATTCGACGTGCCGGTGCGCTTCGATACCGACCGGCTCGATGTCGAACTGACGAGCTTCGATGCAGCCGAGGCGCCCAACATTCCGCTGCTGGAGATCTTGCCATGAGGGTGCTCGATATCGGACTGGCGGCGCATGTGGCGCAGGGCGAGACGACGCTGGCCACTTGCTGGAAGCTGCTGCGCAGCGATGGCGTGGTGCTGGGCTTTACCGACCATGACCGGGTGCTGCGCTTTGGCGGCACCGATTTCGCGCCGGCCTCGGGCCTCGATGGTGGCGAGGTGCCGGCGCGACTGGGGGCGCAGGTGGAGACCAGCGAGGTGCTGGGGGTGCTGACGGCCGAGGCGATCACCGAGGAGGATATCCTGCTCGGGCGCTATGAGGGCGCGGTGGTCGAGACCTGGCAGGTCAACTGGAGCGATGTGAGCCAGCGCGTGCGGCTGCGCAGCGACACGATCGGCGAGATAACGCGGGAGGATGGCGTGTTCCGGGCCGAGCTGCGTTCGGACCAGCAGGGGCTGAACCGGACATGCGGGCGGATCTATCAGGGGCTGTGCGATGCCGTTGTGGGCGATGCGCGCTGCCGTGTCGACCTCGGCGCCTCGGCCTTTGAGGGCTTTGCCACGGTGACGGCGATCGTGGACGATCATCGGGTGCTGGTGGCAGGGCTCGGCGGCTTCGAGACCGGCTGGTTCGGTTTCGGCAGCGCGCAGTGGACGGATGGCCGCCGCAACGGCCTGCGCGACGCGGTGGCGACGCACCAACGTGAAGCGGCAGGCGACGTGCTCTGCTTTTCCGTGTCGATCGGCGACTGGGTGCAGCCGGGCGACACGCTGACGGTGCGCGCCGGGTGCGACCGGCGCTTTGCCAGCTGCCGCGACAAGTTCGCCAACGCCGTCAATTTCCGCGGCTTTCCCCATATCCCGGGCAGCGACTTCGTGCTGCGCCATCCGCGTAACGGTGACGCGCTGGACGGGCGGGCGGTGGTGCCGTGACGGGCGACGTTGTGGTCGCGGCGGCAAGGACATTTCTCGGCACGCCCTACCGGCATCAGGCCTCCCTGGCGGGCGCGGGATGCGACTGCCTGGGCCTGCTGCGCGGCGTGTGGCGGGTCCTATACGGCACCGAGCCCATGGCCGTGCCGCCCTATCGCGCCGATATGCGCGACCCCGCCAACGGCGGCGCGCTGCGCCGGGCGGCCGAGCGCCTGCTCGTGGCACAGGCGCAGCCGTTGGCGGCGGGGCAGGTGGTGCTGTTCCGGCTTGGCGGCATGGCCGAGGCCAAGCATTGCGGCATCCTGGTGAGCGACCAGCGCTTCATCCACGCCCAGGAGCGGCTGGGCGTGGTCGAGGCGAACCTCACCGAAGCCTGGGCGCGGCGGGTGAGCGGACGGTTTTCCTTTCCCGGGTTCTGAGCGCGCCGGCTGCCACTCATTGTTTGAAGGACGAAAAATATGGCCACTTTGGCATTGTCGCTGGCCGGGCAGTTCGTCGGCGGGTTCGTGGGTGGGCCGCTTGGCGCCACCGTCGGGCGCGCGCTCGGCGCGCTTGCGGGCAGTGCGGTCGACGGGCTGTTGTTCGGCGAGCAGCGCGAGGTCACGGGCAGCGATATCCGGCTGCAGGGTTCGAGCGAGGGCGGGGCGGTGCCGCGGCTCTATGGCTGGAGCCGGCTGTCGGGCAACATCATCTGGGCTCGCGAACTCGAGCTGCTGGGCGCAGAGAATGCCGGGGCCAAAGGGTTCGGGCAGGAGCAGGACGCCGACGTGGTGGGCGCCAGCTTCGCCGTGGCCTTCTGCGAGGGAGAAGTGCACCGGCTGGGCCGGATCTGGGCCGACGGGCAGTTGCTCGACCCGGCGGGCCTGACGCTGCGCTTTTATCGCGGCACCGAAGACCAGCTGGCGGACGGGCTGATCGAGGCGACGCAGGGGACGGCCCCGGCCTATCGCGGGCTTTGTTACCTGGTGGTGGAGCAACTGCCGCTCACCCGCTTCGGCAATCGCGTTCCGCATCTGTCGGTAGAACTGTGCCGGGTGGTGGGAGACCTCGAGCCAAACATCACGGCCGTGACGGTGATCCCTGGGGCCACCGAGTTCGGCTATGACCCGGTGCCGAGGGTGCGCCTCCTCGGGCCGGGCCAGACCGTGGGCGAGAACAGCCATGTCGCGGCCTCGCTCAGCGACTGGACCGTTTCGATCGACGAGTTGCAGGCGCTGTCCCCGAATCTCAGGCACGTGGCGCTGGTGGTGGCCTGGTTTGGCGATGACCTGCGCTGCGGCCATTGCACCATCGGGCCCCGGGTCGAGGCGGCGGACCGGGCCGTGGAGGGGGTCGAGTGGAGCGTGATGGGCCTGGGGCGGGGCGCCGTGCCGGTGGTGACCAGCCATGCCGGTGGCGCGGCCTATGGCGGCACGCCCTCCGATGGCGCGGTGCTGGCGGCAATCGCCGACCTCAAAGCGCGGGGGCTCAAGGTGACGCTTTACCCCATGGTGATGATGGACATCCCCACCGGCAACGGCCGGCCCGATCCCTATGGTGCGGCGGAGCAGGCGGCCTATCCCTGGCGCGGGCGCATCACCTGCCATCCGGCGGCCGGGCAACCGGGCTCGCCCGACCAGTCGGCAGCAGCGACGGCGCAGGTGGCGGCCTTTGCTGCGCAATACCGGCCGATGGTGCTGCACTATGCGGCGCTGGCCGCGGCGGCCGGCGGCGTCGAGATGCTGGTGATCGGCTCGGAAATGCGCGGACTGACGGCGATCCGCGGCCCCGCCCACAGCTTCCCCTTCGTCGCGGCTTTGGTGGCGCTGGCGGCCGAGGTGCGGGCGTTGGTGGGGCCGGCGACGAAGCTAACCTATGCCGCCGACTGGAGCGAATATGGCGGCCATCAGACCGGGGCGGGGGAGAAGTTCTTCCACCTCGATCCGCTCTGGGCTTCGCCCGACATCGACGCCGTCGGCATCGACAACTACATGCCCTGGCCGATTGGCGCGATGGCCACGGCCATCTCGATGCTGCTCTGTCGGCGGACGGCAACGACCTCGACTACCTGATGGGCAACGTCGCCGGCGGGGAGGGTTACGACTGGTTCTATGCTAGCGATGCCGACCGGCAGGCACAGCTACGGACGCCGATCACCGATGGCGCGCATGGCGAACCCTGGCTGTGGCGCTACAAGGATATCCGCAACTGGTGGAGCCGGGCCCATCACGACCGGCCCGGCGGCGTGCGCAGTGCCAGCCCCACGGCTTGGGTGCCGGGCAGCAAGCCGGTGATTTTTACCGAACTGGGCTGCGGCGCGGTGGACAAGGGGGCAAACAAGCCCAACATCTTTGGCGATCCCAAGAGCGCCGAGAGCGGCCGGCCGTATTTTTCGTCCGGCCTGCCCGACCCGCTGATCCAGCGGCAGGTGCTGCGGGCGCATCAGCGGTGGTGGGCCGACCCGGCCAACAATCCTACCGGCATGGTCGATATCGAGCGCATGTTTCTCTGGACCTGGGACGCGCGACCCTATCCGGCCTTCCCGGCGCTCGATCAGGTCTGGGCCGACGGCCCCAATCACCGCAACGGCCACTGGCTGACCGGGCGGCTGGGCGGTGCGGCTGTCGATGAACTGGCGCAGGCGATCGCCGCCGATCATGGTGTGGCAATCACCGCGGAACCGGCTTCGCCGTGGCTTGCCGGCCTGGTGCTGGGCACGGCAACGACGGCGCGCGATGCGCTCGAACCGGTGATTGCCGCGAGCGGCCTCAGCCTGCGCAATCGGGCAGCGGGCCTGCATCTCGGGCAGCCACGGCGATCCGATGTGACGGTGCTCGATGTGGACCGGCTGGCGGCGGATGACGGCGCGATCCTGGCGAGGCGACGGGGCAGTGCCGCCGAAGCGCCGGGGCGGCTCGCCCTGACCTATCTCGACCGCGAGCGCGACTACCTCACGGGCACGGTGACCGCGCTGAGCCATGGGGACGGCCCGTTGGCCACCCGAAGCAGCGCCATGGCGCTGGACGCATCGGGCGCGCGCCTGACGGCCGAGCGGCTGCTGGACGGGCTGGCTGTCGAGCGGGAAACACTCGATTTCACCCTGCCGCCTGCAGAACTGGCGCTGGAGCCGGGTGACCTGGTGAATATTGGCGGTCTGTCGGACGGGCCGTTCGAGATAACGGAAATCCGCGATGGTACCACACGGCGGGTGACGGCACGCTCGCTGCCATCCGGCACCGCGACCGTCACCGGCGTCGATCGTCCGCTGACTGCGGGAAACGGTCCGGCGGTGCGATCTATTCCGCATGTCCTGGCGGCCCATCTGCCGCCGACGCCGGACGATCCGATGCGGTCCAGAATCGTGCTGGCAGCCTATGCGCAGCCCTGGCCTGGCAGCGTGCATCTGATGGACGAGGCAACCGGCGCTGCGGCGACGACCGTGACGCGGCGCTGTTTTCTGGGACGGGTGGTGACGCCTCTCGCGCCAGGACCGACCGGCGTATGGGACCGCGGCAACGCTGTCGATCTGGAGATGCTGGCCGGACATCTGGCCTCTGCGGAGCCGGCTGCGGTCCTCTCGGGCAGCAACCGCCTCGCCATAGAGACCGACACCGGCGCCTGGGAGGTGATCGGCTTCGGGCAGTCCGAACTGATAGCGCCCGGCCGCTACCGGCTGAGCCGCCTGCTGCGCGGGTTGGCCGGAACAGCGGCGGGATCCGCAGGTTACGACCGGCCTGTCATCATGTTGGATGCGCGGGTCGCAACGCTGGCGGTCGAAGCCAGTCGGCTTGGTGAACTGCAGGCGTTCCGGGTCTATGCCGGGGGCGCCGACGTGGAGGGACGGTTGCTGGAGCTGCAGACCAGCGCAGGACCGGCCCTGCCGCTGCCACCGGTGCACCTCCGGGCGAGGCGCGACAATGCAGGCGACATCGTCATTTCGTGGATCCGGCGCAGCCGTGCCGACGGCGATGGCTGGGGCGCCGTCGACAGCCCGCTCGAGCATGTGCCGGAGCACTACCGGCTGACCATCCTCAATGGCGCAGCTGCAGTGCGGGTCGTGGAAACCGGCACGCCTTCGGCAAGCTACACGGCGGCAGCGCAGCTGTCCGATTTCGGCGCCGTGCCTGCAGCATTCGTCTTCACTGTCGCACAATCGAGCACCGTCATGGGCCCCGGCCATGTCGCGTGGGGAGAATTTCATGGCTGAACTGCGATTCGATATCTGCCTCGATGCGGTGCTGAGGCACGAGGGCGGCTATGCCGACCATCCCTCCGATCCGGGCGGTGCCACCAATATGGGCATCACGCGCAAGACCCTGGCGCGGTGGCGAGGCGTGTCGCCGTGGTGGAAGCTGACAAAGTCTGCGGTGCGGCAATTGCGGCGCCCCGAAGCCGCCCTGATCTACCGGGCCAGCTACTGGGACCGCAGCCAGGCGGGACGCCTGCCGCCCGGACTGGACCTGGCGCTGTTCGATTTTGCCGTCAATTCGGGACCCGATCGCGCCATCCGCACGCTGCAGACCGAACTGGACGTCACCGCCGATGGGCAAGTGGGGCCCATTACCCTTGCCAGCGTCCGGGCCTATGCCGCGCGCAAGGGCATCGGTGCGCTGGTCGGCGCGCTCTGCGATCGTCGGCTCGCCTTTCTCAACCGCCTGCCGACCTTTGCCACCTTTGGCAGAGGCTGGCGCGCCCGGGTCGCCTCTGTCCGCAACACGGCGCTGGCCGCAGCAGGCGCAGCCACGACCCCTTCAACCAAGACCAGTAACCGGAGAACGTTCATGGACATCCTTGACGGATACAAGACCTATATCATTGCCACTTTCATGCTCCTGGCCGGCCTGCTTCAGGTGCTCGGCCTGGATCTGCCGGCGCTCGAGGAAGCGTCGGCGGGACACCTGATCATGGAGGCGCTTGCCGTCCTGTTCCTGCGCAAAGGGCTCAAGGGGGACATTGGGCGGGCATAAATTGTTGCCGGGCCGGCCGCAAGCCATATCGGGAGAAGCGGCCGGACGGCACTGACTAGCGGCAGGGGTGACCCGTTAGCGGCACAGCCTGAGCCCCCGGGCATGGCTCACCAAACATTCATGTCCCATTCAGCAAGATTGCCCTAGATTGCCAGCATGACATCCTTCACTTCACAGTTTCTCGCTTCCGCCGTCCTGGCGATCGGCTTAACCGGGGCAGGTCCGGCAGCCGCTCAGGCATGTTTGGACAATCGCCAAATCCAGGAAGCCGTTTCGGCTGGGGAGATACTGTCGCTTGCCGACGTGCTGGCCGCGGCAGGTGTCGATGTCAGCGTGGACGTGCTCTCTGTTCAGGTATGTGACGAAGGTGACGGGCTCGTCTATATCATCGGCATACTGACACCCGATGGCGAAGCTCAAAGCCTGGTTCTGAGCGCGCAGTAAAGAGTTGTGGGGGCACCATGCGCATTCTTGTTGTCGAAGACGATGTCAACCTGAGCCGGCAGCTCAAGGAAGCACTGACCGATGCCGGCTATGCCGTTGATGTGGCGTTTGACGGCGAGGAGGGGCACTTCCTGGGTGATACTGAACCTTATGATGCCATCGTGCTCGACATCGGCTTGCCGCAAATGGACGGCCTGTCGGTGCTCGAAGAGTGGCGCCGCGCCGGCCGGACCACCCCGGTCCTCTTGCTGACGGCGCGCGACCGCTGGAGCGACAAGGTGCAGGGCATCGATGCCGGTGCCGACGACTATGTTGCCAAGCCTTTCCACATGGAGGAAGTGTTGGCCCGCATCCGCGCCCTGGTGCGACGTGCTGCGGGACTGGCCTCCAACGAAATTGTTGCCGGGGCGGTTCGCCTGGATGCGCGGTCCGGCAAGGTCACGGTGGGCGGGCAGTCGGTGAAGCTGACCAGCCACGAGCTGCGCCTCCTGAGCTACCTCATGCATCACAAGGGCAAGGTCATCTCGCGGACAGAGCTGACCGAACATCTCTACGACCAGGATTTCGATCGCGACAGCAACACGATCGAGGTGTTCGTCGGCCGCCTGCGCAAGAAACTGCCGGAGGATTGCATCCAGACGGTGCGGGGTATGGGCTATCAGATCGCAGAGGACTGAAGCGGCGCATGAGCGAGCTCCGACCCGGCGGTGGACGTGATGGCCGTGCCTCCACTTCCCCCGACCTCGTGGTTCGACAGGCTCACCATGAGGTCTCCTCTGGAGGTCTGGTGGTCAGCCAGGTTCATCATGAGGTCTCTAGGGAGCAGGCAAACGTCGCCCGGCACCGGGTTGAGACGACCTCATGGTGAGCTTGTCGAACCTGGTCGGGGCGTACGGGCCCCCACTTTCTCCATCTTATGGTTCGACGGGGTCAACACGAGGTCTTTTCCGACAGATGCGTAAGGGTTCCATCGCAGCAACGCTGTTCTGGCTGTCGGCGGGCTGGCTGATCTTGGCGCTGGTTGCGACGGGCTTCCTGCTGACCGATCTCTATTCGCGGGCGCTGGACCGGTCGCTCTCGGAGACTTTGAACTTTCATGTCGAGAGCCTTGCCGGCGCCCTGCTGGATGTCGAGGATCCCTTCAGCGCGGAAATCGAACTTGGAGATCCCCGCTTCGATCGGCCGCGCTCGGGCTGGTATTGGGCGATCCGCGATGACAATGGCAGGCTCTACAACCTGTCCACTTCGGTGGTGGGGATCGACCTGCCGGTCTTGTCCGACGCAGATGACAGCGGACGCCGCACCGCAATCATGAACGACGCCTTCGGGACCCAGATGCGCGTGGTGGAGCGGGCCGTCAGGCTGGGACCGGAGACCTACCAGATCGTGGTCACCGGCAACCTCAGCGAAATCCTTGCGCTTGTGAGCGCGTTCCGTGACCAGGCCTTCATCGTGCTCGGTGCGGTGGGGGTGATGCTGGCGGTCATGAGCGGTATCGTTGCCCGCTTCGCGATGCGGCCGGTGGGCAGGCTGAGCGCCGCCATCGAGCGGGTGCGCGAGGGCGACAGCGTCTCGGTCACCGGAACCTATCCACGCGAGATTGCCCCCCTCGCCGAGGAAGTGAACGAGCTGCTGCGCTCCAACACCCAGATCATCGAACGAGCCCGCAACCAGGTGGGGAACCTCGCGCATGGGCTCAAGACGCCACTCGCTGTCCTGCGCAACGAGGCTGCCACCCAGAAGGGGGCGCTCGCCGATGTGGTGCTGACAGAGAGCGAAAAGATGGGCACCATGGTGGCTACCTATCTCGAGCGGGCGAGACTGACGGCGCGGACCTCGGTAGTGGGCAAGAAGGCCGATGCGGCCATGATCATGCTGCGTCTGACGCGCGTGATGTGCAAGATACACCCCGATGTCACGATCACCCTCCAGCAGCCCGACGCCGCACTGCCCTGGTTCCGCGGCGACGAGGCGGACCTGGAGGAAATGGCGGGCAACCTGCTCGACAATGCCTGCAAGTGGTCCAGGGAACAGGTGGGCGTGCAACTGCGCGCCGAGCGGGGCGACGCCGGCGTCATGCTGCTGATCCGCATCGAGGACGACGGTCCGGGACTGAGCGAAAAGGAAGCGACGGAGGTGTTGCGCCGTGGTGTCAGGTTGGACGAGAAAACACCGGGAAGCGGCCTTGGGCTCGATATCGTGAAAGAATTGGTGGATGTGTATGGCGGCAGCCTGGCGCTCAAGCCATCGGCGCTAGGCGGGCTTCTGGTGGAGCTTCGGCTGCCCACCGCGCGTCTGGGCGCCATGCCGCGCTCCAGCGCGACGTGACGCACTTCCGCCGCATTGCGACCACAAGAGCCTATCAACGATCACGAGATTTGAACCCATGAATCGCATCGCCCTTCTCGCCGTACCCCTGATTGCCTCGATCCTTGCCGCTTGCGCGAGCACTGGTCCGACGACTCGTGTGGCGCAGCCGGCGCCGGTTGTCATGGCACCCGTGACACCCCAGCCCCTGGTGGCGAGCCCGGCACAGACAACGCAGCAGGCCCTGCTGACCACCAGCGTATCGAACGGCTTCGTGGAGCCGGCGGCGCTTGCGATCATGACGGCCAAGGATTCCGCCGAAGCCAACAGCGCCCAGTTCTACGCGCTGCAGTTCGGCCGCCCGGGCGCCCCGCGCCAGTGGGCCGGTGACAAGGGCACGACCGGAACGGTGGCCGTCGGTCCCTATGTCCGGGTCAACAATCTCGACTGCCGGGACTTCACCCACACCGTCAAGGCCAATGGCCAGGAATACGTGAAGAAGGGCACTGCCTGCCGCGAGCAGAACGGCAACTGGGCCGTGGTCCAGGGCGCCGCCTGATAAAGATTATTTACCAACGCACTATAGGGTTTGGGATGACGAGTATTCCAAACCCACTGCGTTGATGTCCCAAGCCGCCAATCAAAGTGAAATGCCCGCCCCGGCGGCGAGCCGTCGATCCGGTCGTGGCGCTACCAAGCCGTTTGCCGGCGTCATCGACGCCGTAATGGTGCACGACCCGGTGCCGTTTCCGTTCCCCGGGTCGGTATCTCGGGCTCATGCCGAAGCGGCCTGGACATGGGTGTATCGTGATCTCTGCCCCGATCTGATTTCCGCCGATGGAGTCGCTAACGGCAATTTCTCCGCCAGTGACTTCGAGGTCGTGGTGCCCGAGGTTCTGAAGCGCATGAAGGCCGCGCTGGCTGTTGTTGCCCAGGACCAGGAGAAGGACCGCCGGTTGCGGGCGGCGCTCGGCAGCGTCGAGGCGCGCGAAGCGCTCCCAACGATCATGGCGGCGCTGCGCAGCCGGGCGTTGCTGGCCAAGGCGCGGGCTTTCGGCAAGGCCGTCAACACCATAACCGACGAGGGCGCGCTGGGCGTGGCGCTGCAGTCCATGCCACTCCAGGACCCGCCTTTGGCCGCGCTGGTGTTCCATGCCGCGACCGGTCAGGTAGCCAATCCGACGCGCCTGACCACCACCGTCATCCGGCTTTCGGGCAATGCGACCGAGGCGGCTGTGATTCGCATCGGCTTCGGCCCGCTGGTCGACGCGATCCTGGCGCACGCGCAAAACCAGTTGCACATTCTCCAGCCGATGGGTCCTTTCGCCGATATAGACCTGGTCTGCCGGAGTCTGGATCGATTTCACCGCCTCGTGCGGTCATTGACCGGCTACATCGAATTCACGCGCAACAGCCGCTGGGCGACGGCGCTGTCGGCGATCACCAAGCAGGTGTCAGACCGCATCGAGCCACGCCTGCGCGACGTCGTTTCCGATGTCAATCAGGCGATGCGTCGTGGGCGCGAAGGTGCGGACCGGCTCGACAACGATCGCCTGCTGGCGGCTATCAATGGCGTCTACCTGCTGGCGGCGATCCGCGAGTGCCGCGACTCGCTGGCGCTCAACGCGCTGTTCGAGCAGGCCTGGAGCCAGACGGGGCAAGCGCTTGAAGTGCACCTGCAGCGCAATCTCGACCTGATCCGCCAGTTCCCCGCCGATCCGGTCATCGGCGCGCGGCTCGACGCTGGCATCAAGATGGCCGAAGTGCGCTTCAATTCCGAATATGCCGAGACGTTGAGACGCGCCCGCGCCGCCGCCGAGCGCCGCAGCTAACCGAGGAAAGCTGCGGTCAGCGTGACCGAAATTGCCCGTCCGGGCTCGCGCACGCTGACGACCTGGCCCTGCCGCCCGGCGACCAGCGCTACGGCATTGCCGCCGGACACCCGCACCACGACGCCGATGGCCCGCAGCGGGTCGGCCTCGTCGGCATCGGCATAGATCAGCGCCCCGACATCGAGCACGCGCTTCTCCTCTGGCACGATCGACCAGAGACTGGCGCCTGCGTAGCGCCCGGTCAGGTAGGGTGGCGGCATCGGCCCAGCGGCACGGGCCGCCGTAACCGGGGCGGACGGCGCGCCTTCGATGACCACCATGGCCACCCGCTCCTGCGCCACGATTCCGGCACTGGCGGCCGGAATGGCGCCCAGTTGCACGCCCGCTGCAATGTCGGCGATATCGAGTGGCTGCGGCGTGTCGGCGAGCGACCAGCCGGCGGGCTTTGGGGCGAACGGCAACCAGGCCGGCCAGCGTGAGGCCGTCCGGCGCGGCCGTTCCACGTAGCGCCAGCTGCTGTCGAGATAGGCCGGCGGACTGCCCTCGGCGGGCGTATCGCCCACCGGCGCTGCCGCATCGGGGGTTTCGTAGATCGGGTCGATCAGTTGCTCCTGGACGGATTGGCGAGGCCGACCCAGCAGAGCATCGACGGCGTCCTCTCCACTCGCAAGGCAGGCGCTGCGGCTGAGCCAGCCGGCGGCGCTTCCCGCCACCGCGATGCCCGGAAGTCCACCGCGCGGCTCCAGCCGGGCGCTTGTGGGGTTCCAGGCGCTTTCTCCGCCCGCCATGTGCCAGAGCGTCAGGTCCGGCTGCCAGCCGCCGCAGACTATCAGTCGCTCCGTGGTGAGCGAGGGCTCGGTACGGGTATACCCATCGACGGACAATTGCGGCGTGGCGATAAGGCCCCCCCGCTTGCCGGACCCCGGAGCGACCGCGGCGATGATGGTGCCGGGAGCATGGGTGATGCCATAGGCCCGGGAAAACTCGATGAAGCGCGACTGTGGGCGCGGCCGGGAATCGATGATGCGGGGCACGGTGATGCCAGCATCGGCGGCCAGCATGGCGATGCGGTAAGCCGGGCTGCTGCTGGTCGCCACCAGGGCGGATCCGCCATGCCATACCCCGTAGAGCTGCGCCAGTTCGAACGCTTCGTGGGCCCCGACCACGCCTGGCAAGCGGTTGCCGGGAAAGAGCGGCAGGCGCTCGAGCGCGCCCGTCGCCAGTACGATATGGGGCGCGCGGATGTCGATCACCCGACCGGTCGGTGTGCCGTCCAGTACCTCCACCTGATGCAGCCGCACGGCGCCCGGGCGCAGGGCGAAAACCTCCGCGCCGAGCAGCAGGGTTATCGCGTCGGAGCGTGCGATGGCATTTGCCAAGCGCGCGACCGCCCCGTCGGGCGTTTCCTCGCCCTCCTGGGTGCCGAACAGGCCCAGCCGTCCGCCGGGGAAGGGAGCGGCCTCGACCACCACGACCCGCAGGCCCTGGCTGGCGGCGGCGAGTGCGGCGGATAGTCCGGCAACGCCAGCGCCGATGACGACCAGATCCGCTTCCGGTCCGTCTTGCGCGGGGCTGTTGAGCCATGGTCGGGCCAGCGCATCGGGCCGGTCGAGGTCGAGGCTGAGCGATCGCCCGCGACGGCGCAGCCACCGATCCAGCGGATTGCCGCCGAGCTTGCGCGCTGTCGTGACATAGTCCGCACCATCCGTGGCCGGCGTACGCTCCATCGGCAGGATGCGCTGGGTATCGCCGATCAGCGCGGCGGGCGTTATGGTTGGCGCGTGGCGCATCGACAGCGCCAGCGTGGCGTCGCCCCGCTGTCCGATCGTGTCGATGCCAGCAGCCAGAACGGCGCTCAGCACGGTATCACCGGTGAAACCATGGATGTCGCGGCCGTCCAGCCGGAAGGTCAGGGGCTTGTTGCGGTCGATGGCGCTGCCCTGCAGATGGTGCCGCTCGTCCCGGCCGAGGCGGTCTGGCTGTCCCTTCATGCAATTGTCCCAAATTCGCTGACCGGCGACGATTGCGCCGGGCGATCCACCAGCCGGGCAGCAAGCCACGCGCTTTCCGCGGAATCCGCTTTGCCGCAGAGCCAGCGGGCGATGATGGGTGCGAGGAAGGCGCCGGTGGGGCCAAAACCTGCCAGCACATCGGGCCCGGTACCGCCGACCCGGCCCACCGCCGGTGCCGCGTCACCTGCCATAAGTCGATCGTAGCTGGACTGCCCAGCCTGGCGGAAGCTGCGCTCCTTGCCCAAAAGGGCGCGTAGCGCGGCGGCAAAAGGATCGATGGCCCCAGGGCCGATGGCAGCGATGCCCTGGCCCGACTGTTGTTGCAGCAGGGTGAGCCCGGTATCGAGCTGATGCATGACCGGCGCCGCGATGGGCTGCGTCGGCTCGGTGAAGATGGTGCTGTTGACGCGCCGCTCCAGCAGGGGCGGCCAGTGCAGGGCAGGGGCGTGGGCGAGGATGGCGGCGTCATCGGCAAGGACGGTCTGTCTGATCTCGATCCGCTCCTCACCAGCCACCAGTTCGGCGCTGCCATCGGTGCGCAGATTCAGGCTGTCGCCGTCGCCAAAGCGCCGTACATGGTGCTGCGCGAGCCAGCTATCGAGCGCAGCTTCCAGCACCGGCCGATGCAGCAGTACCGCGTCCCGCAGCAGCAGACCCTGCTTGCCTGCCCCCAACTCCGCTGCGGGAACCGGTTCCACCGCATGGCCGAAAGCGAGCGCCATGTGCCGGATATGCGCCAATCCCTCCTGACCCGTCCGCTCCCCGCTGAACAGGATCGGGTCGAGGCGCGACCAGGCGCCGCGGCCGCCAATGCGGGAGAGCAGCTTGAGCGTCTCGGGCAGCGCCGAGCCCAGCAACGCCCAGGTTTCAGGGCGTGTGATCGGCGCTACCGACAGGTCCAGGCCCCGGGGCAGCCGATAGGCGGCCTGGCTCTCGCCGGAGAACACCACGGTCTTGCCATGTGCTGCAGCTAGCAAACCTGCAACCAGGCGCGCCAAAGGTGTCGATCCGACGATGACGAAGTCGGCTGCTGTCCCGGTCATGCAGCGGCTTTTGCCTGTGGCAATGCGTCCGCCCAACGATGGCGTGTTTCGATGGTTTTTCGCCGCATTGCGCTTATAGATGGTCCACTCTTGCCGCGCGCCGGCGTCAAGCGTTCAAGGCCCATGCTGTTCTGGTTCATCGCCATCGCTGTTACCGCCATTGCGTGCGCTGCGCTTTTCTACGCAGCAGGCTCACGCGCGGTCAACGCGACTGCGCGCGAATCGGATGATGCCAACAGCCATTTTCGCATCGCACTGGCCGGCATCGAAGCCGACCTGGCTGCCGGCAAGCTGGGCGCGGCCGAGGCAACGGCGGCCAAAGGCGAGCTGGCGCGCGAAATCCTGCGTCACAAGGCAGAGGCGGGCCATGCCAATGAGCAGGCCCAGACCTTCGGTCGCACCCCGCTGGTCGGGGGCCTAGCGCTCGTCGCCGCGCTGGCGCTGGGCACCTACGCCTGGCTGGGCACGCCGGGCCTGCCGAGCCAGCCCCTGGCCAGCCGGACCGACACCGCCATGCAGCAACTCGACCTCGAGGCAGCCGTTGCCCGAATCGAAGCGCAGCTTGCCGCCAGCCCCGATGACCTGCGCGGCTGGTCCGTCATTGCGCCGGCCTATGTCGAGATGGGGCGCTATGCCGACGCGGCGAGGGCCTACCGTCGCGTCATCGAAATCAGCGGCCCGACCGCAGAGCTGCAGACCAGCCTGGCCGAAGCCCTCATGCTGGGTGCGGGCGGGACAGGCTCGCCCGAGGCCCTGGGCCTGCTGCAGGCAGCGGCCGCGTCCGATCCCGGCCATGTCCTGTCGCGGCTCTATCTGGCAACCGAGTATACCCGCACCGGCGAGTACGCTGCGGCGGTGGAGGCCTGGCAGGCGGCACTGGCGCTGGCGGAAGGCGACGAGCCGTGGCTGCCGGCGGCCCAGCAGGGGCTGGCGGTGGCGCAGAACGATGGCGTGGCACCGGCCGACGCCGAGCAGGCCGAAATGATCGGGCAGATGGTCAGCGGCCTCGCCGCGCGGCTGGACAGCCAGGGGGGCAACATCGAAGAGTGGACGCAACTGGTGCGTGCGTATCTGGTGCTGGGTGACACGGCGAGCGCGCAGGCCGCCTATGATGACGCGGTACGCGCCTATCCCCAGGCATTCGATCGCGGAGACCTCGACACGCTGGCGCTGGGCGCCGGCCTGACCCTCAATGGAGCGCAGCAATGACGACCCAAGCCGCCATCCGCAAGAAGGGGTGGTCCCGCAAGCAGAAGCGTCTGGCCCTTATCGCCGGGCTCGCCGCGGTTGTGGCCCTCGCCACCACGCTGGTGCTGGTGGCGCTGCGCGACCAGATCGTGTTCTTCTATTCGCCGTCCGATGTCATCGCACGCGCGGTGCCCGCGGCGCAGCCGATACGGCTTGGCGGACTGGTCAAGGACGGGTCCTGGCTGCGTGACGGCCAGGAGAGTACATTCGTCGTTACCGATACCGTCAACGAGATCACCGCACACTATACCGGCATCCTCCCCGACCTGTTCCGCGAGGGGCAGGGCGTGGTCGCCGAGGGCAGCCTCGGGCCGGATGGAGAGTTTGTTGCCACCAATGTGCTGGCCAAGCATGACGAGAACTACATCCCCAAGGAGGTCGTCGAGGCGCTGAAGGCGAGCGGCGAGTGGCGGCCGGAGGGTGGGCAGTGAGCGTGGCTTTGTGCGTGTTGCCCTACCCCCACCCAGCCTCCCCCATAAAGGGGGAGGTGCTGTCCGGTGCCTGCGGCTGGATCGCGCCAGTGGAGTGGAGAGATACCTCCCCCTTGATGGGGGAGGCTAGGCGGGGGTGGGGCCGTGAACGCAATGCCGGGGCCAGTAACCCATGAGCATCGAACTCGGCCACTTCGCCCTCATCCTCACTTTTGCCATCGCCACCATCTCCACCATCGGCGGCTATGGCTTCTGGCGCTCCGGACCGCGCATCGCCCTCGTCCTGAGCCAGGGCGCCATTCTGCAGTTCATCCTGGTGGCGGTGGCCTTCGCCGCGCTGGTCCAGGCCTTCGTGACTTCGGACTTCAGCCTGCTGCTGGCAGCCAACAATTCCCATTCGCTCAAGCCGCTGATCTACAAGATTTCCGGCGTCTGGGGGAACCACGAAGGCTCGATGGTCCTGTGGATCCTCATCCTCGTCGCCTTCGGCGCCATGGTGGCCGCTTTCGGCCGCCGTCTGCCCGACGACCTGCTGACGCTGGTGCTGGCCACGCAGAGCCTGCTGACGGCGGCGTTTGCGGGCTTCACCATTTTCACCTCCAATCCTTTCGCCCGTCTTGTCCCGGCCCCACTCGAGGGGAACGATCTCAATCCGGTGCTGCAGGATATCGGGCTCGCGATCCATCCGCCGCTGCTCTATGCGGGCTATGTCGGCTTCTCGATCTGCTTTTCCTTCGCGGTCGCCGCCCTCGTGTCGGGGCGTATTGACCAGGCCTGGGCGCGCTGGGTGCGGCCCTGGACCATGCTGAGCTGGATCTTCCTGACCCTTGGCATCGCCATGGGCTCCTATTGGGCCTATTACGAGCTTGGCTGGGGCGGCTGGTGGTTCTGGGACCCGGTGGAGAACGCGAGCTTCATGCCCTGGCTGGCCGGCACCGCCCTGCTGCATTCGGCCCTCGTGATGGAAAAGCGCAATGCGCTCAAGATCTGGACGATTTTTTTATCCATCATCACCTTTTCGCTGTCGCTGCTGGGCACCTTCCTGGTGCGCTCGGGGATCCTGACCTCGGTGCATACCTTTGCCAGCGATCCCACGCGCGGCCTCGTCATCCTGACGCTGCTGGCGCTGGTCATTGGCGGCGCCTTTGCCCTGTTCGCCTTCCGTGCCGCGTCGCTGCGCCAGGGTGGGCTGTTCGCGCCGGTGAGCCGCGAAGGCGCGCTGATCCTCAACAACCTGTTCCTGGCGACAGCGGTCGGTGCCATCCTGGTCGGCACGCTCTACCCCCTGCTGCTCGACGCGCTGACCGGCACCACCATTTCGGTCGGCGCGCCCTTCTTCGATCTCACCTTCGGAGCCCTAATGGCGCCGCTGCTGCTGGTACTGCCTTTTGGACCGTTGCTCGCCTGGAAGCGCGCCGACATCGTGGGTGCGGCGCAGCGGTTGATCGGCGCTGCTGCGGTCGCATTATTCGCCACGATCCTGATTTCCGCTCTGGGCGGCGTCTCGATTTCGCTGGCACCCATCGGGCTGCTGCTCGGCTTCTGGGTCGCCTTCGGCGCGGTTGCCGAACTGGTCGACCGCAGCAAGCTGGGGCGCATTCCCCTGCGCGAAAGCGGCCGGCGCCTCGCCGGCCTGCCGCGTACCGCGTGGTCCACTGCCATCGCCCATTTCGGCATCGGCGTCACCGTGCTCGGCATCGTCTCGACCACGGCATGGGAAACCGAACTGGTCACCACGCTCAATCCGGGGGAGAGCGCCCAGCTTTCCGGCTACACCGTCGTCTTCGATCGCTTCGCGCAGGTGCCAGGGCCGAACTACCTGGCCGACGAGGGGCATTTTACGGTGACCGACCCCGGTGGTGGCACGCGATCCATGCTCGCCGACCGCCGCACTTACGTCGCCAGCGGCATGCCGACGACGGAAGCGGCGATCGAGACCTACGGCTTCTCCCAGCTTTACCTGCAACTGGGCGAGCCGCTCGACGACACCCATGTCGTTCGCATCTGGCACAAGCCATACATTACCCTGATCTGGCTGGGGACGGTGCTGATGGCCCTGGCCGGCCTGCTGTCGCTGACCGACCGCCGGCTTCGCGTCGGCGTTCCGCGCCGCGCCACCGGCACGCAGCCGGAGCCCGCCCGATGAGGTGGCTGCGCGTCCTGTTGCTGGCGCTCTGTCTGGTCGCCCCGGTTGCCGCGGTCGGCCCCGATGAAATCCTGCCAGATCCGGCACTGGAGCAGCGGGCGCGCGACATCTCCGCCGGCCTGCGCTGCCTCGTCTGTCAGAACCAGTCCATCGACGACAGTGATGCCGAGCTTGCCCGCGACCTGCGGGTGCTGGTGCGCGAGCGGCTGGTGGCCGGCGATAGCGACGAAGCGGTGCGCCAGTATGTTGTCGATCGCTATGGCGAGTATGTGCTGCTCAATCCGCGGCTTGGCTGGCACACCATACTGCTGTGGGCCGCCGGTCCGCTGCTGTTGCTGGCAGGATTGGCAACCCTCCTCGTGACCGGGCGCCGCCGCCGGGCCGCCGAGGCCGGCCTGAGTGCCCAGGAGCAAGCTGCGCTGGATGAGCTTCGGTAGCCAGCGGTCGGCGCGCTGCAAACATTGCCAAGGTTTAATGTGCGCGCAACCTCGTCGAAAGGCGTGGGACTCCATATGTGCAGCCCAAGCTGTTGAGAGCTTGCCTAAGGAGACATCATATATGCGCTCGACTATTCTATCGCGTACCAGCCGCTGGCTCGGGGCCTCGGCCCTCGCAATGCTGGTGGGTATCGGCGGTGTGTCCACCGCTTTCGTCATGACCGGCCAGGCTGCCAATGCGCAGATGCAGAACGCGGCTCAGATCGTGGTTCCCGAAGCGGCGCAGCCGCAGGCCGGGTTTGCTGATCTGGTCGAGGCGGTGAAGCCGGCGGTCGTGTCGATCCTGGTCGAAGCCGAGGAAAGCCCGCGCGCCATGCAGCGCCGTGGTGGCGACTTCAACTTCAACTTCCCCGACCTGCCGGAAGACCACCCGTTCCGCGATTTCTTCGACCAGTTTGGCGGTCAGATGCCCGGTGGCGGCGCCGAACGGCCCCCGCGCCAGTTCATGGCAGCCGGCTCCGGATTCGTGATCTCCGCTGACGGCTATGTCGTCACCAACAACCACGTCGTCCAGGACGCCACCAAGGTGACCGTGCTGTTTGATGACGGCACCGAGCAGGTGGCCGAAATCGTCGGTACCGACGAGCGCACCGACCTGGCCGTCCTCAAGATCGAAGGCGAGGATCTGCCCTTCGTCGAATTCGAAACCCTGAGCAGCCGCGTCGGCGACTGGGTCGTGGCCGTAGGAAATCCGTTCGGTCTGGGCGGCACGGTGACGGTGGGCGTCATCTCAGGTTCTGGCCGCAATATCGGCGGTTCGAACTATGGTGATTTCCTGCAGATCGACGCTGCCGTGAATACCGGCAACTCGGGCGGCCCAGCCTTCAACACGCGTGGTGAAGTGGTGGGCGTCAACACCGCCATCTACTCCCCCAACGGCGGGAATGTCGGCATCGCCTTCGCCATCCCGGCTGCGACCGCGAAGGGCATCGTCAACCAGCTGATCACCGACGGTACGGTGACCCGCGGCTATCTCGGCGTCGGCATTCAGGACGTGAACCGCGACATCGCCGACGGCGTGGGCCTGGAAGAGGCGGCCGGTGCCATCGTGACCAATGTCGCCGAGGACGGTCCCGCCGGTCCGGCCGGCATTCAGTCGGGCGACATCATCACCGCCGTGGATGGCGACCCCATCGACGACGCGCTCGACCTCAGCCGCACCATTGCCGGCAAGTCGCCCGACACCTCCGTCGAGCTGACCATCTGGCGCGACGGCGAAGAGCAGACCCTGTCGGTCACGCTCGGCACGCTCAACGAGGAGCAGGCTGCTCAGGGCGGTGGCGAGGAAGTTCCGTCGCCGCAGGCTCCCGAGCCGGCGGAAACCAGTGTGGGCCTGACGCTGGTGCCCAACTCCGACGGTTCGGGCGGCCTGCTGATCCAGGATGTCGAGCCCGGCTCGAACGCCGCCCAGAAGGGCCTTGCCGTCGGTGACGCGATCCTTGAGGTCAACAACACCCCGGTGGACTCGCTCGAGGAGTTCGAGGCTGCACTCGATGCTGTCCGCGCCGAGGGTCGCAACACGGCCCTGATCAAGGCCAGCCGCGATGGCAATGACCGCTTTGTCGGCCTGCCGCTGGACGACTAAGATGACAATGGCTCCGGGGTTCGCTCCGGGGCCGTTTTCCCACCAGCAACCACGGAGCGTCGCGGTGAAGATTTTGCTGATCGAAGATGATCGCGAAGCCGCGAGCTACCTTATCCAGGCGTTGGACGAAGCCGGCCACGTCACCCATCATGCCGCCGACGGCGAAACCGGCTATGCGATGGCCTCGGGCATGGATTACGACGTGCTCATCATCGACCGCATGCTGCCCCGCCGCGATGGTCTATCCATCATCGAATCGCTGCGCGCCGAAGACGACAAGACCCCCGTGCTCATTCTCTCTGCGTTAGGCGAGGTCGATGACCGCGTGACCGGCCTGCGCGCCGGCGGCGACGATTACCTGACCAAGCCCTATGCCTTTACCGAACTGCTGGCGCGGGTCGAAGTTCTCGCCCGCCGCTCAAGCCCGTCAGAAGCGGCCACCAGCTACGAGGTGGGCGGCCTGAGCCTTGACCGATTGTCCCGCAAGGTCGAGCGCGATGGCGAGACGGTGCTGCTGCAGCCGCGCGAATTCCGCCTGCTCGAATATCTGATGAAGCATGCCGGCAAGGTCGTGACCCGGACCATGCTGCTCGAAAACGTCTGGGACTATCATTTCGACCCGCAGACCAACGTCATCGACGTGCACATGTCGCGCTTGCGCTCAAAGATCGACAAGGGCCACGCGACGCCGCTCCTGCATACGGTGCGCGGCGCCGGCTACATGATCCGCGAGTAGGCATTTGCATCGCTTCGCCCAACTCTGGCGCACCTCTACGGTCAGGCTGACGGCGACGTTCATCCTGATCTTCTCGCTGTTCGCCATCCTGCTCCTGGCCTTCATCACCTGGCAGTCGAGCGTGCAGATCCAGCGCCAGCAGGCCAATGACATCGACCGGGAGGTGCGGGTGCTGCAGCGCATCGGCGCGCTCCAGGGCCTTCGCGCCCTCGCTTTCGCAGTCGAGCGCATTTCCCGCGCGCCCGGACCGGGCATCTATTTCCTCGGCGATGCGACGGGCCAGTACCTGCTGGGCAACGTGACCGACATCCCCGTCAACGTGCTCATCGAACCGGGCATCTACAGCTTCGACTATGAGCGCGCGGGTCCCTTGACCGAGACGGCCGGTGATGCCGGCGCGCCATCCGAGCCCAATTTCGGCTTCGCCGTGGTGCGCTCGGTCGAGCTCAGTAACGGCATGCGCCTCGTCGTCGGCCGCGACGTCCTCGAGCGGCGGGGTTTTTCCGCCATAATCGTGCAGAGCTTCCTGTTCGGTGTGCTCGGCATCATCCTGTTCTCGATCGTGGCGGGCGGCGTCACCGCGCGGCGCGTGCTCCAGCGCATCGACACCATCCGCGACACCTCCACCAAGATCATGTCCGGCAACCTCTCCGAGCGCGTGCCGGTGACCAGCCGTAACGACGAGTTCGACGGTCTCGCGACGAACCTCAACGCCATGCTCGACCGTATCGAGCAGCTGCTGCAGGGGCTCAAGGAAGTCACCGACAATGTGGCGCACGACCTCAAGACGCCGTTGACGCGGCTGCGCAACCAGGCGGAATCCGCCCTGCGCGACGGCGCCAGCGACGAAACGCGACAGCTGGCCCTTGAAACCACGATCGCTGAAAGCGACCGCCTGATCCAGACTTTCAACGCCCTGCTGATGATCGCCCGGGCCGAGGCCGGGGCGCCTTCGGGGGCATTGGCCGATGTCGATGTCAGCGCCGTCGTCGCCGATCTGGCCGAGCTCTATACTCCCGTTGCCGAGGACGAAGGCATTCTGGTCGAGACCCGCATAGAGGAGGGCGTCCACCTGCGGGCTAACCGGGAGCTGATCGGCCAGGCGATGGTCAACCTCCTCGAGAATGCCGTCAAATACGCCAAGCCGGAGGGGGCAGGGCAGGGGCGCATCAGCGTCGGCTTGCGCCAGCATCGGGGTCGTGTGCTCATTGAGGTGGCCGACAACGGACCGGGCATCGCCGTCGAAGACCGCCGGCGGGTCATCGAACGTTTCGTGCGGCTCGAGAAGAGCCGGTCCGAGCCAGGCTCGGGCCTTGGTCTGGCCCTGGTTGATGCGGTGACCCGTCTGCATGGCGGCACATTCCGCATTGAGGACAACGAGCCGGGCGTTCGGGCGGTGATCGACCTGCCGCCCAGCTGACGGGACCGAACTGGCGGGCCCAGCCTTGCCCCCCTTGAGCCATCACGGTATCCCTGGCGCATGGTCATCACGCTCAACGCCCTGCCGCCCGTCGAGACGCCGCGCTTCGACGCCTGGCAAAGTGAACTGTCCGGCGAACGGCAGGCGGCCCTGTCCGCGGTCGCTTCGACGCTCGGCCCTCTGCTGGAAGCCGCGCCCTATCTCCTCGCTCTGGCGCAGGAGAATACCGAATGGCTGGTCGCAACTGTGGGCGACAGTGCCGATGGCGCCTTCACCGACATCATCGACGGCGTCGAAGCCGCTGGTCGCAGCGCATCCGACGAGGATGCCCTGGCACCGGTGCTGCGGATCGCCAAGGCTCGCACCGCCCTGCTTGCGGCCATGGCCGAGACTGGTGGCGCTTGGACCACGGCGCAATCAACGGCTGCCTTGTCCGATCTTGCCGATGCAGCGCTCGATGCCGCACTCAACCTGCTGATGCGCCAGGCCGCCGAGAAGGGGCAGCTGGCCATTCCCGCCGGCGAAGCAAGCGCCGCCAAGTCCGGCCTTGCCATCTTCGCGCTCGGCAAGCATGGCGGCCAGGAACTCAACTACTCCTCCGACATCGACATCGTCGCCTTCTACGATCCCGAACGGGGCGTGCTGGCCGATCCATCTGAATCGACGAAGTTTTATTCTCGGATGGTTCAGAAGCTGGTTGGGCTGATGGAAGACCGTCAAGCCCATGGCTACGTCTTCCGCACCGACCTGCGCCTGCGACCCGATCCCGGCTCGACCCCTGTCGCCATCTCGTTCGATGCGGCGCTGTCCTACTATGAAAGCCGTGGTCAGAACTGGGAGCGCGCTGCCTGGATCAAGGCTCGCCCCTGTGCCGGCGACCGGCAGGTGGGAGAGGCCTTCCTGCGTGAGCTGGCGCCCTATGTCTGGCGCAAGCATCTCGACTTCGCCACCATCGCCGACATCCAGGCCATGAAGCGCCAGATCAACATCGCCAAGAATGTGGGCGATATCCGGGTCGAGGGGCACAACGTCAAGCTCGGTCGTGGCGGCATCCGCGAGATCGAGTTCTTCACCCAGACCCAGCAGTTGATCGCCGGTGGCCGCGACAAGTCGCTGCGCGTCAAGCCGACTGCACACGCTCTGGCCGCGCTGGCCGATGCCAACTGGATCACCCCCAAGGCGGCCACCGAACTGACCCAGACCTACTGGTATCTGCGCGCGGTCGAAAACCGGCTGCAGATGCTGCGCGACGAACAGACCCACGTCATGCCGGCTTCCGCCGCTGAGGTCTCGGTCATCGCCCAGCTGATGGGCGAACCGGATCTCCGGTCCTTCGAGAAGAGCTACCGGGCTGCTCTGGAACGGGTGGTCGGCTATTATTCCGAGCTCTTTACCGAAGGCGAGACGCTTGGCAGCGGCGAAGGCAATCTGGTCTTTACTGGCAGCGACGATGATCCGGGAACCGTCGAGACACTCTCCGCCATGGGATTCTCGAACCCCTCAAAGGTGATCGAGATCGTGCGCAAGTGGCACTATGGCAGCTATCCGGCCACCCGCGCCTCCGCCGCCCGCGCGCACCTGACCGAATTGCTGCCAGCGCTGCTGACGACGCTGAGCGGAGCGGGCAACGCCGATGAGGCGTTGGCCAAATTCGATAGTTTTCTCTCCCGCCTGCCCACCGGTGTACAACTGTTCGCGCTGCTGCGCAGCCACGCCAGCCTGCGCCGGCTGCTGGTGCAACTGATGGCATCGGCGCCCCGCATGTCCGAGGCAGTCATTCACCGCGCCCATGTCATGGATGGCCTGATCGACCCAGCCTTCGCCAACGAAGTTACCCATCGCGACGTGCTGGTCGCCAAGGTCGATGCCTTCCTCGCCGAATCCCGCAGCTACGAGGAAATCATCGATCGCGCCCGCATTATCGGTCAGGAGCAAAAATTCCTCATTGCCGCCGGCCTGCTGTCTGGAACAGTGAGCGCAACCGGGGCAGGGGAGCAGTTCACTGCGCTCGCCGAGACCTTAGTCAATCGCCTGCTGGGCAGCGTGCGCGTGGAGTTTGAGCGCCGCCACGGCCGGCTCGCTGGCGGTCGCGTCGCGTTGCTGGCCTTCGGCAAGATGGCCAGTCGGGAGATGACCGTGGCGTCTGATCTCGACTTCATCCTGCTCTACGATGCGCCGGACGCCGAGTCCGATGGCGATAAGCCGCTGAGCACGAACCATTACTACACGCGCCTGACGCAGCGCCTCGTAGCCGCAGTCACCTCGCCCACTGCCGAAGGCGTGCTCTATGAGGCGGACATGCGCCTGCGGCCCTCCGGCAATGCCGGCCCGCTGGCCACCAGCCTCACGGGCTTCCGCGCCTATCACCGCGACAATGCCTGGACCTGGGAACACCTGGCGCTGAGCCGCGCCCGCGTCATCGCTGCTGACCAGGGTTTCGGGGAGGCAGTCGAGGCGGCGCTGGACGATGTCATGTCGAGACCGCGAGACGTGGGCAAGGCCATAGACGATGTGGTCTCGATGCGGGCGCTGATGGCCAAGGAGCGGCCGGCACGGCATCCATTCGATCTCAAGCTTGCCGAAGGGGGACTCGTCGATCTCGAGTTCATGGCGCAGTCGTCGCAACTGGTGGCCGGCAAGACAATCGGGCTGCCGCAGGCCTCCACCGTGCGCGTTCTCACCCGTCAAGCGGAAACCGGCCTCATCCCCGGAGGCGCCCGGCTGGCCGAAATCCACGGCATCTATTCAACGGTGCTGCAGGTGATGAGTTCGGCGCTGGTCAGTCCGTTCAAGGCCGAGGCGTGGACCGACGCCTTCAAGGAACTACTCGCCGGCCTGACCCACTATCCCGATTTCGAGCGGCTGGAGTTGGACCTTGTCCAGATGCGCAGCGAAGTCGGCGCCGCTGCCGCGAAGTGGTACGAAAGAGCGCGTACTCTCTAATCGAGGTATTCAAGCAGCCTGCACCTGCTGCACGGTCTCGAGTGGGAGCGAGATGGCGACTGTCGTGCCCAATGAGGGGCTGGAATCGATTGCCATGCTGCCGCCGCTCAACTCGGCGATGGCGCGCGCGATCGAGATACCCAAGCCTGGACCTATGCCATCGCGCGTGAACGTGGCGTCTCCCAGTGCGAAAGGCTGCGACAGGCTTGCCAGCCGTTCCTCGCTCATGCCCAGGCCAGTATCGGTGATCTCGATCACCACACCGTCATGCGCTGCATAGGCATTGAGCGATACCTGCCCACCCTGCGGCGTGAAACGCAGCGCGTTGTCGACGATATTAGCGAGCATGCGAGACAGGCCAAGGTGGTCGCCCCGTACCACGGCGTGGGTTGCCTGTCCCAGGGCGAGCAGTATGCCGGCCCGGCTGGCCTGGCTGCGGAAGCGCTGGGTGGTGCTGTCGAGGAGTTCGTCGAGGTCCACCGGATCGCTCCTAAGCGCCTTCTGCCCGCTTTCCAGCTCCGCAAGGTCGAGGATGGTGGCAAAAGACGCCAGCAGGTGCTCGCCCGATGTCTTGATCGACTGCACATAGTCCGAGTAGCGCGGATCGCCGAGCGGCCCGTAGGTCTGGTGCCGCATCAGGTCGGCGAAGCCGATGATGTGATTGAGCGGCGTGCGGATGTCGTGGCTGAGATGGGCAAGGAAGTTGGTCTTGGATCGGCTCGCGGCCTCTGCCTTGAGCTTCTCTTCGTGGTAGCGGCGGGCCAGCAGCCGTTGCTCCTGCCGCACGGCGTGGAGCATGTTGTCGGTCTTCTTGGCTTCGGTCACGTCGCTGATCAGCGTCATGAAGGCGCCTTCGCCCAACGGTCTTTCATCGATCAGCAGGCACGAACCGTCTTCGCGATGCAGTTCGAGCACCCGGCTGCCGTCGTCTTCGTTCACCATCTTGATGTAGCCGCCCATGGTCAGGCGCTTGACCGCCTCCTGGTAGGTCGTGTTCAGCGTTGCGAGGTCAAGGCGGCTGCGATACTGCTCGTTGCAGACGATCAGCTTGCCGCTTCTGGTCCAGCAGGCAACGCCCATCGGGATCGCCGCGGCCAGGGTGCGGAAATTGTGGCGCTGCACCATGTCTGGCATGTCGTCCTTCCGGCGGCGCACGGCCACCAGCGCCAGCAGGCCGGCCAGCGCGAAGGCAACCGCACCGCGCTGCCCGATGCCGTTCCAGACGCGGCTTGGATCAGCCTCCAGCGACAGGACCCCCTGGGGGCCGGCAGGTACGACGTGGGTTGCCAAGCCGGTCGGGTTTGCTCCGACACTGACCTTGCCCAGACCGGCAAAGCGCTGGCTGGACGCCGCGAGGGTTGCAGTGGCGGCCTCCGGCGTCATGCCGGCAATCTCGGCAGCCAGCACCTGCCCGATGATCGACAGCGAGCGTCGCTCGTCCTCGAAGGTGCGCGCCGTGTCGTAGATCATGAACATCATGGCCGCCAATGCGGCAGTCAGGGCAGCCGCGGCCGCAATGGGAGAGACGGTGATGCGGAACGGCCATGCAGCAGGCGCCTGAGCCGCCTTTTTAGCGCGGCGGTTACCCGCCCTGCCTTTGCCAGCACCGAATCCGGTAACGCTGGCGCCGGATGCCTCCGCCGACCGCATGTAGTTCTCCATCTGAAAAGGGTGTCTGACCCAGCCCCGCCTTGCCCGTTAACGAACAATGAATCACGCGGACTTGACTGTCCAGACCCTGTTCTGGCCACCAGCGGGACGCGCTGCTAAATCGTGAGTCGGCAGAGTCACTTAGCCGCTAAAGAAAAATTCTTCCAACAACGGTGGACGTTTAGCGGGCGCCGACGGGGCTTCGTTACCCCGCCAGCATCCGCGTCAGGATATCTGCGGTATTCCGGCTCAGCGTGGTCCCGGTCTGCAGCTGCTTTAGCGCTGCCTTTGCTGCGTCACGGCGCCCTTTTTCCAGCATTGGCCAGATCCTGAACCCGGTCAGCACCCGCGCCGCCACCTGCGGATTGATCTTGTCGACCTCGGCCACGAAGTCCGCGACGAAGCGGAAACCGGCACCATCGGCCCGTGCGAACTGGGTGGGATTCCCCATCGCGAAGGTGCCGACCAGCGAACGCAGGCGGTTAGGATTGGTCTTTGGAAAACCGGGATCGGCAAGAATAGCCTGCATGTCCTCTATCACCCCGTCGCGCGGCGCCGCGGCGGTCACTGAGAGCCATTTGTCGAGCACCAGTGGATCGGCGCCGAAACGATTGCGGAAGGCCGCCAGCATCGCCGGTGCATCGGGCGTGCCGGCCGCAGCCGCGATCGACAGGGCTGCAAGCCGGTCCGTCATATTGCTGGCGCCGTCGAACTGCTGCGCAGCAAGCAGCGCGGCGCCCGACGCGTCGCTGGCGACCAGCAGGGCCAGTGCCCGGTTGCGCAAGGCCCGCCGTCCAGTGCTCTGGGGGTCCGGCGCGTAGGGAGCGGTGCTCGCCAGGCGGTTGTAGGTATCGAGCAACAGCCGCGCCAGCGGCTCGAATACCGCCTTGAGCAGGCGCTTGCGCGTCTCGTGGATGGCTGATGGGTCGATGTCCTTGCCGATGGCCCGGCCGATCATCTGCTCATCGGGCAGGCTCAGCGCCAGGGCCTTGAAGGCGTTGTCGAGCTTTTCGCTGCCGAGCGTGTCGCTCATGGCCTGGCTCAGCGCCGCGACGGCCTCCTGGCTCCACGGCGTGCCCTGCACAGCCGCCACGGCCAGGGTCATGCCTACATCCTGCAGCGCCTGCCAGCGGTTGAACGGGTCGTTGTCGTGCCGCGCGAGGAACAGGCGGTCTTCCTCGCTGGCCGCTGTTTCGAGAATGACGGGGGCCGAGAAGCCGCGCAGCAGCGACGGCACCGGCCGGTTCGGTACGCCCGAGAAGGCCACCTCCGTGCTCGCATCCTTGAACACGATCATCTCGTCGCGCACCTCGGCACCGCTGACTGCGCTCCAGCCCATCGGGCTGCCATTGGGGCCGAACAGGGCGAACTTGATGGGCAGCACCAGTGGCGCCTTGTTCGGTTGCCCCGGCGTGGGCGGCGTTTCCTGCGTCAGTGACATTGTGTAGGTCTGGCTGTCCGCGTCATAGCGCTCGGCCACTTTCAGCCGCGGCGTCCCCGCCTGCAGGTACCAGGTCTTGAACTGGTCCAGATCGATGTTGTTGGCCTCGGCGAACACAGCAAGGAACGCCTCGATCGTGGTGGCCTCGCCATCATGGCGCTCAAAATAGAGGTCCATGCCCTTGCGGAAGCCGGCTTCCCCCAGAAGCGTCGCCAGCATGCGCACGATCTCGGCGCCCTTCTCGTAGACGGTGGTCGTATAGAAGTTGTTGATCTCGCGATACTGGTCCGGTCGTGGCGGATGGGCCAGCGGGCCGCCATCCTCGGGGAACTGTGACGAGCGCAGCGTCACCACGTCGGAAATGCGCTTGACCGCCCTCGAGCGCTCGTCGCTGGTGAACTCCTGGTCGCGATAGACCGTGAGGCCCTCCTTGAGGCAGAGCTGGAACCAGTCCCGGCAGGTGATGCGGTTGCCGGTCCAGTTGTGGAAGTATTCATGCGCGATGACGCGCTCGATGCCGTCGTAGTTGGCATCGGTCGCGGTCTCGGGCTGGGCGAAGACCAGCCGGTCGTTGAAGATGTTGAGGCCCTTGTTCTCCATGGCGCCGAAGTTGAAATCGCCGACGGCCACGATGTTGAACACGTCGAGATCATACTCGCGGCCGAACCGCCGCTCGTCCCAGGCCATCGAGCGCTTGAGGCTGTCCATTGCCCACAGGCACTGGTCCTCCTTGCCGTGCTCGCAATAGATGGCGAGATCGACCTTGCGGCCCGAGGCGGTGGTGAAGTTGTCGGTGATCGAGCCGAGGTCGCCTGCCACCAATGCGAACAGATAGGCTGGCTTGGGGAAGGGATCCACCCAGACGGCATAGTGTCGGCCGTCGCCCGCATCGCCGCTGTCGACCAAGTTCCCGTTGGCCAGCAGGATCGGCGCAAGGGCGCGCGGCGCGGTCATCCGCACCTTGAACACCGCCAGATTGTCGGGCCGGTCGAGATAATAGGTGATGCGCCGGAAGCCTTCCGGCTCGCACTGCGTGCACCATGTGCCGCTGGAGCGGTACAATCCCATCAGCTTGGTGTTGCCTTCGGGCCTGAGCGTCACCTCCGTTTCGAGCACGAAGCGCCGAAAGGGAGGCTCGACCAGGGTGAGGCCGTTGTCATCGGCCGCATAGGCGGAGACCACCAGCGGAGCGCCGTCGACGGCGATCGTGTCGAGTACAAGTTCATCCCCGTCCAGAACCAGCGGCGTGCCGGGCGCAGTCCCCTCCCGCGGCTCCACCGTCAGTTGCGCCCGCACCCGCGTCTTGTCGGCGTCGATCTTGAAGTCGAGGTCGACCGAAACGATGCGGTACGGGCTGGGGGCGTAGTCCTTCAGAAAGATGGTGTGCTCGTTTTCGGTGCGCATGGACTGGTCCGTCAAGTTGTCGGTCTGATATCAACTGTGTCTGCGCCGCAACAGTAGACTCGGCGCTTTGGTGTATTCTGTGCGGCCAGCGACCGCCTTAGTCCACTCTTCTACGCCAATTGAGACGGCATTGGGGAGGGGGCTGCTGCCGGTCGCGGCACGCTGCTCCTCTGCGCCAATTGCGGGCGTATCGAGCGCGGTATCCAAACTCCCGGTCGGCACCGCATCGACCCCTCGTCCTGAAATTAGCAGGCCGGTTCGGGGTAACCCTTTTTGCGCGATGCTGCCAAGGTCAATCACTGGTGGACGACATGCTGCGCTGGTTCGAACGACGTCTTGATCCCTATCCTGGCGGTGATCCCGTCGAGCCGCCCAAGGGGTTGCTGGCCTTTTGCCTGCACTATAGCCATGGCGCCAAGAAATGGCTGGCGCTGATGGCGCTGGCCGCAGCGGCGATCGCCGCTGGCGAAGTGCTGCTGTTCGGCTTCATCGGCGAGATCGTCAACTGGCTGGCCGACGCCGACAAATCCACCTTCCTTGCCACCGACGGCTGGAAGCTGGCGCTCATGGGCGTATTCGTGGTGATCGTCCTGCCCGGTTTGGCGGCGATCTCAACCCTTACCATGCACCAGACACTGCTGGGGAACTTCCCGCAGCGCATCCGCTGGATGAGCCATCGCTACCTCATCCGGCAGTCGATGAGCTACTTCCAGGACGAGTTTGCCGGCCGCATCGGCGCCAAGCTGATGCAGACCTCTCTCGCCGTGCGCGAAGTGGTCATGAAGCTGCTCGACATGCTGGTCTACGTGGTCGTCTACTTCACCGGCGCCGTCATCCTGGCAGCTTCGACCGACTGGCGCTTCGCCATCCCCTTCCTGATCTGGCTCGCCGCCTACGTCTCGATGATGGTGTACTTCATCCCGCGCATGGGCAAGATCTCCCAGGCCCAGGCCGACGCCCGCTCGATGATGACGGGCCGCGTCGTCGACAGCTACACCAACATTGCCACCGTCAAGCTGTTCTCCCATTCCAATCGAGAGGAAGGCTATGCCAAGGAGGCGATGGACCAGTTCCTCGAGACGGTCTACCGGCAGATGCGCCTGTTCACGGTGCTCAATCTTCTGGTGGTGTGGTCCAATGCCATGCTGTTGGCTGCGGTGGGCGCGACCGGCATCTGGCTGTGGCTGCAGGGCCTGATGAGCCCGGGAGCGCTTGCGGTGGCACTTGGCTTGGTCATGCGCTTCCAGGGCATGAGCCAGTGGGTCATGTGGGAGATGTCGTCGCTGTTCGAGAATATCGGCACGGTCAAGGATGGCATCTCGTCTATCTCGCTGCCGCGCATCGTCTCGGATGACAGCGCCGCCAAGCCGATCGGGACGGTCACTGGCGACATCAAGTTCGAGAACGTCTCATTCCACTATGGCAAGACGTCGGGCGTTATCGACGATCTCAACCTGCATATCCGCCCCGGCGAAAAGATCGGCCTTGTCGGCCGATCCGGTGCCGGCAAGTCGACCATCGTCAACCTGTTGCTGCGCTTCTACGATCGGGCCGGCGGCCGCATCCTGATCGACGGTCACGACATCGCGACGGTCACGCAGGACAGCCTGCGCGCCAATATCGGCGTCGTGACGCAGGACACATCGCTGCTGCATCGCTCGGTGCGCGAGAACATCGTCTATGGCCGCCCCGATGCCACCGAGGAGATGATGCGCGAAGCAGCCGACCTGGCCGAAGCGAGCGAGTTCATCATGGGGCTCAGCGATCCCTCGGGCCGGAAGGGCTTCGACGCTCATGTCGGCGAGCGCGGCGTGAAGCTGTCCGGGGGGCAGCGTCAGCGGATCGCCATCGCGCGCGTGCTGCTCAAGAACGCCCCTATCCTCGTGCTCGACGAGGCCACTTCGGCGCTCGATTCCGAGGTCGAGGCGGCCATCCAGGGGCAGTTGCAACTGCTGATGCGGGGCAAGACCGTCATCGCGATCGCGCACCGCCTGTCGACGATCGCCATGATGGACCGGTTGGTGGTGCTCGATAAGGGCCGGGTCGTCGAAACGGGCACTCATGCTCAACTGGTCGACACCGGCGGCATCTACAGCCAGCTCTGGCACCGCCAGTCCGGCGGCTTCCTCGAACTCGACGCACCGGAGGAAGCGGCGCAGTAGAGACCACGAGGCAACAGGTCTTCCCGCTCCCCCTTCAAGGGAGGGTAGCGTAGCTCGGCCGAAAGGCTGTAGCGAAGCTAGGAGCGGTTAGCTGGACGCCTTGCTGAGCGACCCCCTCCCTTGCCCCCCTCGAGGGGGAGGGTGTCGACCCGATTGCATCCGACGACCATCAACCAAACCAAAGGAGACCCACCATGGGCGACATCATTCTCGAAACGGCCATTCCCGCGACCGCGCATCCCGCAACCAATGCGGCCAACCGCGCTGCGCAACGCAAACCTATGGACCGATTCCGAACCTGACCGGCGAGCAAACACTCCCCTCAGGCGCGGCTCAAGATAACGAGCTCAATATGTTCAACCGCGTCATCGACTATTTCGACCATCTCTACGCCCCCACTGCGCTCACCGAAAACCGGCAGCCGCCCCAGGGTCTCAAGCCCTTCGTCAGCTACTTCATCGGCCAGTTTCGCGCTGCCTTCATCGCCCGCATTATCCTGGTGGCCATCGGCTCGGTCGCCGATGCCCTGATGCCCGTTTTCGTCGGCCTCGTGGTCGGTATGCTGGCGACGACCAATCCCGGCGACATCTTCACCGAGCACGGACAGACCTTTCTGTTCATGATCGCCGTCGTGGTCCTGTTGCGTCCGCTGGTCTTTCTGCTCGATACCCTCATCCGCAATCACGGCATCATCCCGAACCTGGTCGACCTCGTCCGCTGGCAGAGCCATTGGCATGTCATCCGCCAGAGCTGGACCTTCTTCCAGAACGATTTTGCCGGCCGCGTCGCCAACAAGATCATCCAGGCCGGCGAAGCCATTGAGATCGGGGTCAACCTGACCATCGACGCGGCATGGTACGCGCTGGTCTTTGTGGTGGTGGCCATTGTCGTGATGGCGCAGCTCGATCCGGTTCTGCTTGTGCCGGTCGGCATCTGGCTGCTGGTCTATGCCATCCTCTTCACCATCACCATGCCGCTTATCGCCCGCTATTCCGAGGAACTTTCCGAGGCCAAGTCGGTCATGACCGGCCGGATTGTCGACAGCTACACCAACATCCAGACCCTCAAGACCTTTTCCACCGGCGACCATGAAGATCTCTACGTTGCCGATGCGGTCAACGAGCATGCCGTCAGCTTCCGCAAGCTGATGCGCGTCTTCACTTACATGTGGTCCACCCTGTTCCTGCTCAATGCCGCCCTGGTGGTGTCGGTTACCTGGCTGGCCCTGGACGGTTGGAACCAGCAGACCCTCAGTGCCGCCGCCGTGGCGACGGCCATTCCCTTCGCTCTCCAGATCATGAACATGAGCGGCTGGATCCTCGAAATCGGCTCCAGCGTGTTTCGGCAGATCGGCACGGTCCGCGACTCCATGGAGACCATCGCCAAGCCACTGACCATGCTGGACAAGCCGGCCGCCGGTGCACTCCAGGTCACGCAAGGTGAGCTGACCTACGACAATGTCAGCTTCAACTACTGGCGCGGCAAGGAAGGCAGCGTCATCGATGCCTTCAACCTGACCATCGCTCCAGGCGAGAAGATTGGCCTGGTCGGGCGGTCGGGCTCCGGCAAGTCCACGCTGGTGAACCTTGCCTTGCGCATGTTCGACGTGCAGGACGGCGCCATCCGCATCGACGGACAGGACGTCCGCGATGTGACGCAGGAAAGCGTGCGGGCGGCCATTGGTCTGGTCAGCCAGGACACGTCCCTGCTGCATCGGTCGGTTCGGGAGAATCTCAAGTATGGCCGCCAGTCGGCGACCGAGGGCGAGATGATCCGGGCTGCCGAGCAGGCCAGGATCCACGACGTGATCATGGCCCTGGTCGATCCGGGCGGGAATCGGGGCTACGACGCCCAGGTCGGCGAGCGTGGTGTCAAGCTCTCGGGCGGCCAGCGCCAGCGTGTCGCGATTGCCCGTGTCCTGCTCAAGAACGCGCCGATCCTGGTGCTGGACGAAGCCACGTCAGCCCTCGACTCCGAGGTCGAGGCGGCTATCCAGGAGCAACTGACTACGCTCATGCAGGGCAAGACGGTCGTCGCCATTGCCCATCGCCTGTCCACGATCGCAGCCATGGACCGGCTGGTCGTACTGGAGCAGGGCAGGATCGTGGAGGAGGGCACCCATGCTCAACTCCTCGCTTCCGGCGGCCACTATGCGCAGTTGTGGGAACGCCAGTCCGGTGGGTTTCTTGACCTCGATGCGGCGCCAGCCGCATAAACCAGCCGCAGAACACCACGCCAGTCGGCCTGTCCGGGCGTGGTGTTCTAGCTGGCTGCACCAAGCAGCTGCCGGCGATGGCGCTGCCAGCCACTTGCCTCTTCAGCGGCACTCTCCAGCACCGTTTGTTCGCTCATCGGCCGCCCGAACAGGTAGCCCTGCATCACCGAGCCGCCGAGCCCCAACAGGGCCTCGAGTTGCTGCTCCGTCTCGATGCCTTCGAACACGCAGGAGATGCCGAGGTTGCGGCACAGGTCCACGGTGGTCTTGATGATAGCCCGGCTGGTGGGGTCGCTGGTCACCTCGGCCACAAAGCTCCGATCGACCTTGATGCGGTCGAGCGGCAGCTTTTGCACATGCGTCAGGCTGGAATGGCCCGTGCCGAAGTCGTCCAGCGCAATGCGTGATCCCAGTGCCAGCAGGGTCAGCAGGCCATCGCTGGCCTGTTGGATATCGTGCATCACGGCAGTTTCGGTGATCTCGAAGTCCACCCGGCATGGCCGGCCTGCCTTTTCTACCACCGCTGCAATGGCTTCCATCGCCGTGGTCGAGCCCAGGTCATGCGCTGAGAGGTTGACCGACAGCCGGATCGTCTTGGGCAGCAGTGCCGAGATGGCAAGGGCCTTGGCCAACACGGTCTGGGTGATCTTGCAGATCATTCCCGTCCGTTCGGCGAGGGGGATGAATTCAACGGGCGAAACCTCCCCCAGGGTCGGACTGCGCCAGCGCGCTAGCACCTCGTAGCCGGTGGTCCGGTTCAGCGCGATGTCGAACTGCGGCTGGAACAGGATATGGATTTCCTTGTCGAGATCTGCGGTATGAAGCGCGTGCTCCATTCGGCGCACCCGCGACAAGTCAGCCGCATGCTGTTCGGAAAAGACGAGGGCGCGCCCGCGGGCCTCCCGCTTGGCCACCCAGGTAACGTAGTCCGCCCGATCATACAGCGTCTCGGCGGTGTCGCCGGGTTTGGAGACCGCAAAGCCGGCCGACGCCGTCAGGTGCACTGTCCCAAGCTTCATCTCGAACGAGGGGCGCATCGCCGCCGTCAGCACGTCGCCATAGACCTGCAGGGAGTCCTCGTCGTTGGTCTCTTCGATGACCAGTGCGAAGCTGTTGGAGGTGAGCCGGGCGAGAAATGTCGCCTCTCCGCGCAGCACGTTGATGCGATGGGCGACTTCAACCAGCACACGATCACCAGTCGTATGGCCAAAGATGTCGTTGACCGACTTGAATCCGTCAAGATCCAGCCGTGCCACTGCTACCGGCGTTCCCGCAGTCTCGGCATTGTCTATGGCCGCCTGCAGGTGCCTTTCGAACGCCCGCCGGTTCGGCAACCCCGTCAGCGCGTCCACATTGGCGAGTCGGTAGTTCTCGTCGGACAGGCGCTGGGTTTCAGCCTGCTTGCGCGCCATTTCCCCGCGTGACGCCACGAGGGCTGCAAAGTCCCGGTAGTTGCCGAAGAGAATGATCATCAACGCCCCGACCACCAACAGGAGGTTGAAGGCGAGTGCGCCGAAGACCGGATTGCCGCCAGCCACGAAAAAGGCGGTGAAGGGAATGAGGACACAGAGCGCCACCATCGTGGCTGCTGCCCGCAGATGGGTCAGGCAGAACACGCAGCCGATGCTGGTGATGGCCATGTAGAAGGCGATGTGGGATTGCTGATAGGCCCCGCCATAGGGATAAAGGCTGAGCGCCCAGGCCGAAAAGCCGATCCCCAGAACCGCCGAGATCCACACCGTGCTCCCCAGCATGCGGCGAGCCTTGGCCTCAGGAACGTGGTCGCCACGGCTGCGCCACCACATGGTGATGCGGATGGCGCAGGCCACGCCCAGGATGATTGGAATATAGAGACGCAGTACGTCAGGTGCTTCGGGATAACTGGCCGCCAGCACCACCGTATTGACCAGCAGCATGCTGTAAAGAAGCGGCACCTGTCGGCTGAACGCTTGTGTTTGTGCCCTCACCAGTTCCGGATCATCCGGGACGGCAAAAAACTGCACCAACCTCTCCAATGCCGACATGGCAGACGAGCCTCCAGCTCACCTGCCGACGTTATGCGACCAAACCCTAATACAAGTGTAAATCGGGACGGAGGAATCTGGGGGTTTTCAGAAACATAGCGCATTCGCAACGATGCAGAGGCGCAAAAATGGCACCTGGACCCCATTGGAAGCCGTCACGAGACCGGCTAGAACCCGGCGCAATCGATTTCGTCCGGGCTCGCCGGCGTCGACACTAGGCACAGGCCCGGCCCGTGCGCGAGGAGATTTCAATGGCTGTTGCCGCCACCTATTCCGCCCTTGATCTCAAAGGCGCCTTCGCCCTCTCTTCGCCATCGGCGGATATCGAGACGCGCATCCAGCTGCCCGGCGACGTCCACACCGCCCTCCTGGCCGCCGGCCACATTCCCGATCCCTATTTCGGCGAGAACGAAAAGACGGTGATGTGGGTCAACGAGACCGCATGGTCGGTGGAACGCAGCTTCACCGCCGCAGCCGCCGATATCGACGGCTACCTCACCCTGACCCTCAGTGAAGTGGACTGCATTGCCACCATCCTGCTCAACGGCGAGGTGATCGCCAAAACGCAGAACAGCTTTGTCCGCCACGACATCGATGTCACCGGCAAGGTGCGTGAAGGCGACAACACGCTGCGCATCGAGTTCGACATTGCCCCGGACGTTGCCAAGGCACGCGCCGACGCCCATCCGTTTCCGATCCCCTTCACCTACAACTACCAGACCAACGGGTTGAAGGGCATTCATATGAACTTCATCCGCAAGGCCGCCTGCCACGCCGGCTGGGATTGGGGCATCTGCCTCATGCCCATCGGGGTCTACGGCACCATGCAGTTGCGCAAGTCGCGCCTGGCCCGCCAGGAAAGCGTCCAGGTCGAGCAGTCCCATGGCAGCAATTCGGTCGAACTCTCGATCAAGACTCGCCTTTTCGCCTTCGCTCACGGTGAGGTGGAACTTGAACACACCATCGACGGCCAGGTGATTTCCGACAAGGTATCAGTGCAGAAGGGTGAAAACGTCGTCATCCACAACGTTACCATCCACGATCCGCAACTGTGGTGGCCGGCAGGGCAGGGCGAGCAGCCGCTCTACGAACTGGTGACCGATCTCGAAGGCGAAAAGACCGCGCGGCAGATCGGCCTGCGCAAGCTGGAATGGATCGTCGAGCCCGACGACATCGACCACACCTTCAAGTGCCGCGTTAACGGCCGCGACATCACCATGATGGGTGCGAACTGGATACCCGCCGACGCCATCCCTTCGCGCATCACGCCCGCGGTTATTCGCGACCTGCTCGAAAGCGCCAAGGCCGCGAACATGAACATGCTCCGCATCTGGGGCGGCGGCCAATACGAGCCCGATTATTTCTATGAGCTGTGCGACGAACTCGGCATCCTCATCTGGCACGACTTCATGTTCGCCTGCATGAGCTACCCGTCGGATCGTCCGTTCCTCGACAATGTGCGGACCGAGATCACCCAACAGGTCCGCCGCCTCAGCCATCATGCCTGCATCGCCCTCTGGTGCGGCGATAACGAAGTCATCGGCTCGCTCCATTGGTATCCCGAGACCAAGGCCGCGCCCGAGCGCTACGTCGCCAACTACGACCGCCTCAACAACATGCTCGGCAACATCGTCGAGGACGAGGACCCATCGCGCCGCTTCTGGCCGTCTTCCCCCTCCATGGGTTATCTCGACTTCTCCGATGGCTGGCATGCCGACACCCGCGGCGACACCCACTATTGGGATGTCTGGCACTCGGCCAAACCCTTCGAGGCCTACCGCTCGGTCAATCCGCGCTTCGCCTCCGAATTCGGCTTCCAGTCCTTCACCTCGATGAACGTCATCAAGACCTTCGCCGAGGAGAAGGATCGCAATCCATCGTCGCCGGTGATGGAGAACCACCAGCGCAACAATGGCGGCAACGCGCGCATCCTCGAAACCATGACGCGCTACTTCCGCTTCCCGCGCGATTTCGACCAGATGGTTTTCCTGTCCCAGATCCAGCAAGGCCTCGCCATCAAGACGGCCATCGAATACTGGCGCTCCACCAAGCCGCGCTGCATGGGCACGCTGTACTGGCAGATCAACGACATCTGGCCGGTCGCCTCCTGGTCGAGCCTCGATTACGGCGGGCAGTGGAAGCTGCTGCAATACATGGCCAAGCGGTTCTTCCTGCCGGTCAACGTCGTCGCCGTGCCCTCCCAGGACAACGCGTCGATCACGTTTCGCGGCGTCAATGACACCGGCAGGCCGGTCAGCATTGCGCTCGAAGTGTGCGCCGTTAGGGTAGGGGGCGGTGATCGCGTCGTCTTCTCCGGCAACACCGCCATCGGCCCAGACGCCGCCATCAGCGTCACCACTCTGGCATCGGCCGATCTTGGCCCGGACGAGTTCCTGTTCTTCTCCTGGCGCGACGCCGCCGGCGCCCTGCTGGGCGAGAACGACTATTTCCCCAAGCCCTACAAGGCCTACGAACTGGTGAAGCCGAAGGTACGCGCCGCCTGGTCCGACGTCGACGGAAAGCTGGTGCTGACCCTGACCAGCGACCGTCCGGCTCTGTTCGTGACGGCAACGGTCGATATTCCGGGCTACTTCTCGGACAACGCGGTGACGCTGCTGCCTGGTCGGAACACCGAATTGACCTTCACTCCCCGCCACGGCGCCAAGCCAACGGCGTCCGAACTGGTCAAGTCACTCCGGGTCCGCAACCTGAGCGAGACCTTCTAAACGCTTCCATACAAGATTGTGCGCCCGTGCATTGACACGGGCGCCCGCTTCTTCCATCGCTAGCACGACGCGTCGCGCCCTCCCGCGCGCGCCCTCGGACCTGCCATGTCGACCATCACCACGCCCCTGACGGAGCGACGCCTGCTGGGCATCGGGCTCGCGCTCGCCGCCTATTTCATGTTCACCGGCATCGACACCTCTGCCAAGTGGCTCGGCCTTGGTGGCATACCCGCCGTGCAGGTGGTGTTCCTGCGCTATGCGGTCCATCTGGTCCTCGTCCTCGGCATCAACCTGCCGCAGACCCGGCTGGCCCTGCTGGAGACGGCGAGCATCAAGACCCAAGCCCTGCGGGCGGCGATGCTGCTGGGCGCCACCACCTGCAACTTCATCGCCGTGCGCTACCTGCCGCTGACCGTGACCGGCGCCATCGCCTTCACCATGCCGCTCATCCTCTGCGCGCTCTCGGTTCCGCTGCTGGGCGAGACGGTAGGCTGGCGGCGCTGGACCGCCATCGGCGTCGGCTTCCTCGGCGTGCTGATCATTGTGCGGCCTGGGACCGAAGCATTCCACCCCGCCGCCCTGTTATGCCTCGCTGCTGCAGCTTTCGCCGCCTTCTACTTCATCCTGACGCGCCGCATGGCCGCTCGTGACACCGCCGCGACCCAGCAATTCTATGTCGGCCTGTTCGCCACCGCCGTCCTGCTCCCCATCGCCCTGCCGTTCTGGGTCTGGCCGACCGATCCCTCGGTGTGGGTGGCGTTTTTCACCGTGGGTCTGTTCGGCTTCGTCGGCCACCAGTTGATCACCGTTGCCAGCAGCTTCGCACCCGCATCGGTGCTGGCGCCATTCTCCTACTTCCAGATCATCTTCATGGCCGCCTCGAGCTGGCTGGTCTTCAACCAGCCGCCCGACGTCTGGCTCTATGTCGGCGCACCAATCGTCATCGCCAGCGGCCTCTATATCTGGCTGCGCGAACGCGCGCTGGACCGCGCTGCCGCCACCGCGACCGTTCGCTGATCAGCTGATCACCGATCCGTCCGGGCAGGTGCACCCTCGGCTGCAGCCTCGTCCTGGGTGATCAGCCGCGCCCCGCGCTGGCCGCTGAGATAGATCCACAGCCAACTGACGGCCACAGACAGCCGGTGGCGGAGGTTGATCAGAAAGTAGATGTGCGCCAGCCCCCAGACCCACCAGGCAAGCCACCCGGTGAGCCTGATCCAGCCGAAGTCGATCACTGCCGAGCGTTTGCCGATCGTCGCCAGGTCGCCCCGGTGTTTATAGCGGAACGAGATTTCGGCGTGGGCGCCCGCCAGCCGCGCTCTGATGACGCCCGCCGCGTGCTTGCCTTCCTGCTTGGCGGCGTCGCCCACGCCCGGCACCGGTTTTCCATCGGGCCTCGTGATGCTTGCCGTGTCGCCGACCACGAAGACGTTCTGGCGCCCCGGCACAGATAAGTCGATGTTGACTTTCACGCGCCCGGACCGGTCGGCCTCCACCCCAAGCCAGCGTGCCGCCGGCGAGGCCTGCACCCCGGCAGCCCAGATGACGCATTCGGCATCCAGCCGCGTGCCGCCATAGACCAGACCTTTGGCATCGATCGAGGTCACCGCCTCGCCCAAGATCACCTCGACGCCCATCCGGCGCAGCGACTTGAGCGTGTAGTCGGACAGCTCTTCCCGAAAATTCCCGAGCACCCGAGGGCCCGCCTCGATCAGCACGACCCGTGCCTTGGCCGGATCCGCCATGTGGAACTCACCTCGCAGGGTCTCCCGCGCCAGATCGACGATGGCGCCGGCCATCTCGACGCCTGTCGGTCCGGCCCCGATGATGGCGAATGTCAGAAGGGCTCGGCGCGCCGCCGGATCTGCCTCCCGCTCCGCCGCCTCGAATGACAGCAGCAACTTGCGGCGGATCGTAGTCGCGTCCTCCAGCGTCTTGAGACCCGGGGCGAATTCCTCCCACGCGTCATGTCCGAAATATGCGTGCCGCGCCCCTGTGGCGAGGATGAGGCTGTCATAGAGGAGGCTGCTGCCATCCTCCAGTATCACCGTCCCGGCGGCCGGATCCACGCCCGTCACCTCCGCCAGCAGCGTCCTGATATTGCGGCGCCTGCGCACTATATTGCGGATCGGCCAGGCGATTTCCGACGGGCTGAGCGCAGCGGTCGCTACCTGATAGAGCAGGGGCTGGAACAGGTGATGGTTGCGGCGGTCGATCAGCGTGATCTCGACATCGGCTTTGGCTAGTTCCTGCGCCGCCGCCAAGCCGCCAAAACCGCTGCCGACGATGACCACCCGATGCCGTGCCATTCCAGCCTCCTCTCGTCCGCTTCGGGGAGCTGGAGCGTAACCTTTGACGCCGTCCAGGCTAGCCTAACCGATGTCGCGCCGCCAGCGTAGGGCATAGTCATCGAAGCCCGGCACCTCGAGCACCTCTGCCACGATGTCGCTAGGAGCGACGGATTCTCCGCCGAACAGTAGGCTGGCGCCGACACTGGTTCCCGTCGCATCGCCTGACGCCTGAACCGGCACACCGCTCAGCCGCGCAAATGCCTGGCCGAACAGAGTGTTTCGCGCCAGCGGACCTTCGACGACGATTTCCTGGCCCATGCCGCACAGGTCGAGACAGCTCCGCGCCATCAGCGCCAGATAGAGCGAGGCCGCTGCGGTTCGCTCCGCTGCCGTCAGCTGTTCGGGATCATGCGTCCAGCGACCCTGCGCCTGCGGAAACGGTCCGACGCCAGCCACAAGGCTTGGCTGCACCCTGATGTCGCGATCGATCACGCGCGCGACGTCTTGGGCATTGGGTACCGCCATCTTCGGCACCAACTGGTCGAACTCGCGTCCGCCCATGAACCGGGCCGTCGGCACCGCCCGGCCATAGGCGTCCACATTGGCAAGGCTGTCCCGCGCCGGGTCGAGGCTCGCAGTGTCCCCGCCGACCGTCATGGCGATAACCCAGGTTCCCGTCGAGAGGATGGTGAAGGGCGCTTGGCGCGCGCCCAGATGCGGCAACAGCGATGCGTTGGAATCGTGGATGCCGCAGGTCACGGGCGTTCCAGCGCGCAACCCTGTGGCTGCCGCAATCTCGGGGAGGACATCGGCGAGAACCGAGGCCGCCGGACGCACCGCCGGAAACAACCTCGCCCAGCCCAGATTGCGCACCATGCTGGAGAAATCCTGCTGCGTCGGGCACCACAGGTCGGTGTGGCACCCCAGCGACGTCACCTCGCTCGCCATCTGGCCGGTCAGCCGCCACGCCCAGTATTGCGGATATGTGAGGACCGCCGTCACCTGCGAGAACACATCCGCATACACCCGTGATTGCCAGAAAATCTGTGCACCGAGATTCAGCCCGTTGGGCAGTCGCGGCGAGAGGGATTCGGCGAAGCTCGGCCGCACCAAAGCATAGTCGTCCGCGGTCTGCTCAGGCCCGTCATACTCGTAGTCGAGCACCGGCATGGCCAACTGATCGCCCACCATCAGGGCTGCCGTGGCCCCGTGCGTGGTGATGGAGATCCCGTCGATTCCATGTTCCGCCTGCAACTGCCCGAGGCTTTCCACAATGAACGCCCACAGCATGTCCACATCCGCATGCAGATAAAGACCGTCCCGCCGCACCACATTGGGCGTCGCGCGAACCGCCAGCTGCTGGCGCGTCGCGCCGTCGATCAGCACCACCTTGGCATTGGTCTTGCCGATATCGATGACGGCGATCGAACGAGGCTGGGTCATTCTGGGGATACTCGCAACTAAACCTTGCCGCTCAGATACTGAAAATCGGCGACCAAAGCCATCACTGACATGTCAGAGGGCAGGTGGCGCTATGGCCACAGCCACCACAGATAGACGACATAGCCGGCCAGCAGCACACCGCCTTCCCAGCGGGCAATCCGCCGGCCCGTATAAGCAAACACCACCACAAGTGCCGAAACGGCCAGCAGGACAATATTATCGAAGCTGGCAATCTCCGCTGGCACGCAGGATGGGGCAATCAGCGCCGTGGTACCGCCGATCCCGAGCAGATTATACAAGTTGGAGCCGATGATATTGCCGAAGGCGACGTCGGCTTCGCGCCGGACGGCCGCCACGATGGAGGTGACCAGTTCCGGCATCGAGGTGCCGACGGCGACGATGGTAAGCCCGATAACCGTTTCGGAAATGCCGAACGACCGCGCCAGGTCCACTGCGCCATCGACGAGCAGGACGCCGCCCGCCACCACGAGCGCCAGCCCGGCGATGGCGGTGAGCAGCGGGATGACGATGGAGCCGCTGCGAGGCGCGGCGGGCGACAGCGCCGGGTCGGCCTCCTGCGCCGCCAGGCTCTTGTCATAGGCCGCGCCATGGGCTGTCGTGGCTTTGCTCTCTTGCTGAAACGCCATGTAGATGTAGGTCGCCAGGGCGGCCAGAAACAGCAGCCCGATCAGACGCCCGAATGGAAACAACGGCGATAGCACCGCGAAGACAATTGTCACCGCCACCATCAGCACCGCGTCCCGCTTCAGGGTCAGGGACTGCACGATGATCGGCGTCAGCAATGCCGACACGCCCAGGATCAGCAGCAGGTTGGCAATGCTCGAGCCGACGATATTGCCATAGGCAATGCCTGGCGAGTTGGTGAGTGCCGCCTGCACCGAGGTCACCAACTCCGGCGACGACGTGCCGAAGCCAACGAGCGTCAGGCCGATCAGCAGTGGCGAGACGCCCATCTGGCTGGCCACTCGCACGGCACCTCGCACCAGCAGCTCTCCGCCGATAAGCAGCAGCACCAGTCCGCCGATGAGCAACAGCCACGTCATATCGGCCTCCGCACGTTCTACACACAAGTGCCGGAATTAGGGAGGTCTCGGAAGCAGAGGTCAACCCCGCTGCATGCCCTTGAAATGCCGACTTTCTTGCCAATCTTCGCGATATCCGCGATATGCAAGGGTAAAGCTGGAGCTCGGTCGGTTCAGGTACCCGAGTGTCGGCTGCGCGTCGGCGAAGTCGTCATGCTCAAGGTGCGCGATATCGACAGCGAGCCATGTTGATCCGTGTCGAGCGCGGCAAGGGCGGGCGATACCGCAATGCCATGCTCTCGCCCGACCTGCTCACCCTGTTGCGCCAGTGGTGGCAGGATGGCCATCTCCAAGGTGTGCTGCATCGCGACGGCTGGCTGTGTCCGGGCCAATATGCCCTCAAGCCGATCAGTACCAGGCAGCTCTATCGCGTGGTGGTCGAAGCGGCCCCGGCGGCCGAGATCGCCAGGCGCGTAGGGCCGCATACATCGCGGCACAGCTTCGCCACCCATCTGCTGGAGGACGGCGTCGATATCCGTGTCATCCAGGTGCTGCTCGGGCACAGCAAGCTCGAGACGACGGCACTCTATACTAAGGTGGCAATCCGCACGGTGCGGTCCGTCACCAGTCCACTCGACCGTCTGAGCATCTTCGTTCCCATCGCGGCGCCACCTGAGTTCTTCTTTCAGAGGCGGAACCAAAGTGGCTCAGTGCCCAGTAGGTCGACTGACCGGCGCTGCTGTTACGACCTTCCTCTTCACAGAACGGTGAACGGGTCTGTTTGTGGCAACGTAGCGAAATTGGCATTGAGCAGCACGGGTCGGAAGGAGGCGAGCAAAAGGATGAGGCCGTGGCCTCAGGAACCGGCCCGTACCAATGGAGACTTTGGCCGGGAAGTTCTCATGCTGCAAAGGCCTTCCAGCCCCACCACCAGCGCACCAGCGTAGTCAGGAAGGCGAGAGCTGCAAATAAGGTGGCTAGAAGAGGAAAGAGCTCCGGAAAGAGGCAGATCAGCACGAACAAGGTGATAGTTTCCGCGCCCTCGGTGATGCCACCGAGATAGTAGAAGCCCTTCCTAGGCATCTTCAGCGAGTTCAGCCCCCGGCGCTGCGCAATCACCGCAAAAGCCAAGAAGCTTGATCCCGTGCCGACAAAAGAGAACAGCAGCAGCGATCCGGCCAACCCGTTCGCAACAGGATCGGAGAGTACGAAGGCGAACGGAACGGCTGCATAGAAGAAGAAGTCGAGCGCGATATCCAAAAAGGCGCCACGATCGGTCGGACCGGCCAGGCGGGCCACCGCTCCGTCTAGCCCGTCCAGCAGGCGGTTCAACCCAATCAGCAGGAGGCCGAGCAGGAATTGGCCACTGGCGATGGCGGGGATTGCGCCAAGGCCGAGAATAAACCCGACGATCGTGATCCTGTTAGCAGTGGCACCGTGTGCCGACAGCCAACCCGCCACGGGCCGCAGAATGCGTTCTTGCGTCTGGAGGATATAACTGTCGAGCATACCTTCGTTCCTGGCCGCCAACCATTGTTCCTGATGTAAGCCATTGCCCGCAACATGTCTCGGCAGCCTCGAACGCAGTCACGCAACCGAGCGATGCGAAGCTGATCCAGCAAGAGCATGGTACACAGCCCCGAGAACGGCGCCGAATATGGCATGGAGCACCAAGGTCATGATGGGTGACATTATGCCCATGTTCATCGCAAACAGGCCAGCACCGGCCATAGGCATCAAAACGATCATCATCAACAACCAACCCACCGTGCCGAACAGTATGCCGGACCAGATCGGACTGTTCGGCAGGTAATGCCGCACCAGAGCATACCCTATGCCCCAGGCGATCGTTCCGATCATGAAGTGCATCAGCCATCCGAATGCTACGGAGGGGAGGGATAGCATCGACGTTAGCATGGCGGCGATGTCAAGTTCGGGCATGATGCCCATCATCTGCTTCATGACCATCAGCGCCGAAAGCACCAGTGTGGCGGCAAAGCCTGCGATCAGTCCTCTGACTATGTTCGACATATTCGCTCTCCTTCATTGCCCTGCGTCGGACCTAGCCATGCGGCCAGCTCGCTGTGCTTAAGTCTGATCAACGTCGGGGCCGTTACAATCACGCGGACGGCCTGTGTAACTTCCGGTCACAATCGTGCGAACTGAGGGGAGATCCCGTGAAAAGCTGATCTCACGATGCCGGATATCTGGGGGTAAACATGGTTTTGACGGGAGCTGGCTCAAGGCGCGAGGAGCTGGCGCTCATCCGGGCGTTGAAGCGCGGTGACGAGAAGGCCTTCCGCCAACTCGTGGCCGAACAGCACAAATCCATGCTCGCCTTCAGCAGAGCGTTCCTGCGGAATCCTGCGGCTGCGGAAGAGGCTGTGCAGGAGACCTGGCTTGCGGTGATCTCAGGCATCGGGCGGTTTGAGGAGCGCTCATCGCTCAAGAGCTGGACCTTTGCCGTCCTGGCCAACATCGCTCGCACCAAGGCCACGCGCGACGGCCGCTCGATATCCTTTACCGATCTTGGCTATGGTGATGCGGCTGTCGATCCAGACCGCTTTGCCGGCGACGGCTCCTGGTTGTCCCCGCCTGGACGGTGGTCCGAGATCAATCCGGAACGCATCGTGGGGGCAAGGCAGCTGCTGGCCCATGCGATGGCGGTGCTCGAGACACTGCCTCCCAACCAGCGCGCGGTAGTAACCCTTCGTGATCTGGAAGGTCTTTCCTCCAAGGAAACCTGCGCAATCCTGGAGGTGAGCGAAGCCAACCAGCGCATCCTGCTGCATCGTGGCCGCTCCCGCATCCGGGCGGTCGTGGAAGAGCTGATGGGAACAGTTCAGGGTCGACTGTAACAGTTTGCGTGCTGGGAAAACTCACCTACATACTCGAACAGACCGGGCGCCACCCCATGCGCCCTGGAGACAGACGATGCTTAGCTGCCGCGAAATCAGCGAGACCGCGACCAACTATATGGAAGGTGCCCTGACCCTGCGTCAGCGTGCTGGCTTCAGGATGCACCTGCTCATGTGCAAGCACTGCCGCGTCTATGTCGACCAACTCGCAAAGACCGTGGAGCTGTTAAAGTTGGGCCAGATCAACTGGGACACCACCGAGCCTGACCCACGCGTGATCGAGTCGTTTCGCGATTCCGCAGGCAAGTCGTAAGTGCAGCAGGCCGATCCCCGCCGCTACGTCGTACCCGGTGCCAGTTCCGGCATCGGCCTGAGCGTAATGCGGTTGCTGGCAGCACAAGGCCACCACATCACCGCTGCGGGACAGCGCGACCGCTCCGCCCTGCCACCAGATTTTCCAGACATCGACTATCAGAAGGTCGACTTGGTCGGCGCTCTGGATACGCTGATCGAGCTGGCAGCACCCGCCAACCGCACCATTCTCATAGTAACGCTTGAGCCTCTAAAGAGACGAAGCCATATGCAAAGGCTGAGTCAGAGATGAATGAGACACTCTTCCTGCCCGAACCGGTTATCCGGTTTGGCGCCTTTGGTCTAATCTTTGCGCTGCTCGCCGTCATCGAACTGACGCATCCGCGGCTGGAGCGGCCCGAAATGCTGGCGGCACTGAAGACCCGGCGCTGGATGACCAATGTGGGCGTGCTGGTCCTCTCCTCGGTGGTTTTACGCGTGCTGTTTCCGGTGGCCGCCGTGGGTACGGCCCTCTGGGCGGAGAGCCAGCAGTTCGGGCTTTTCAACCAGCTGGATTTCCCATTGTGGCTGGTGGCGCTCATTTCCCTCGTCGTGCTGGATTTCGCTGTGTGGCTGGAGCACCTGCTGAGTCACAAGATCCCGATCCTCTGGCGCGTCCACCGTATGCACCACTCCGATACCGGGTTTGACCTCACGACGGCGCTGCGGTTTCACCCACTGGAAATAGTGCTGTCCATGGTGTGGAAGGCGGGCATTGTGGTGGCGCTCGGGGCGCCTGCTTGGTCGGTGCTGGTTTTCGAAGTCGTGCTCAATGGCGCGGCCATGTTCAATCACGCCAACATACACCTGCCCGGAAAGATCGATCGCATCGTGCGCATTGTGGCGGTGACACCCGATATGCACCGCATCCACCATTCCACCGACCGCCGTGAAACCGACAGCAATTACGGCTTCAGTCTTGCTATCTGGGACAGGATATTCGGCACCTATACGCATCAGCCGGCCAAGGGGCATCAGGGCATGGATATCGGGCTCGAGGACTATCGCGATGCCGCGCCTACGCGGCTGGGCTGGTCCTTGCTGCTGCCGTTCCGGAGGCGTTGAAGTGCAACATCCCAGATCCGCAGAAAGGCGTGGCAAGGCGTTGCTGCGCTTCGCCCCCCTCGGCCTGATCCTGGCCCTGCTGGCCATTGGCCTGTTGCTCGGCTGGCATCGCTACCTGACCCTCGATTATCTGGCTGAGATACGCACCACACTGAAAGCTTTCGCCGCCGACAATGGCTGGCTGGCCGCTCTGGCATATGTGCTCGCCTATGCGGGCGCGGTCGCAGTAGCCTTTCCCGCCACTTGGCTGCTGACCCTGGCAGGCGGCTTTGTCTACGGCATCTGGGGTGGCCTGCTGGCCGCCACTGGTGCCACGATCGGGGCAACGGTCCTGTTCTGGGCCGCCCAAACGGCTTTTGGAGAGGGTCTGCGGGCTCGCGTCGCCGGCCTTGCCGGCAAGATGGCAAAGGGGTTCGAAGACAATGCGTTCAGCTACCTGCTGGCCCTGCGGCTGGCGCCTGTCTTCCCCTTTGCCGCCATCAACGTCTTGCCGGCCTTGTTCAACGTTTCCCTGCCGACCTACGTCGGGGCAACGCTGCTGGGTGTCCTGCCCGGCGCTGTCGTCTATGCCATGATCGGCCAGGGCCTGGAGAGCATTCTGGCCGAAGCTGCCGAACTGGGTCGTCCTGTCGGAGTGGGCGATCTGGTGACGCCTGGCATCACGCTGGGGCTGCTGGGGCTCGCCGTGCTGGCTGCCATAACGCCTGTCGTGCGCTTCATGCGCAGGCGACGGGCCGATAGCAGCGCCTGATGATCTCGCAGATCCATGTATCATAAACCGAAGCGAGCCGAGCCATGCACGACGAGGCAGTAGCCCCAACCACCATCTCCTGCGACGTCTGCGTGATCGGCGCCGGCTCGGCCGGCCTGAGTGCCGCTGCCGGTGCGGCGCAACTTGGCGCCAAGGTGGTTCTGATCGAACAGGGTGCCATGGGCGGGGATTGCCTCAATACCGGCTGCGTCCCTTCCAAGTCGCTGATCGCGTCCGCTCACGCCGCACGCACTTTCGTCTCGGCCATGGCGCTTGGTGTTGGCGAGGCGGTCGCGCCCAAGATCGACTTTGCGGCGGTCCACCATCATATCCATGGGGTAATCGGCTCCATCGCGCCCCATGACAGTGTCGAACGTTTCGAAGGCATGGGCATCACCGTCTTGAAGGAGACGGCACGTTTCATCAGCCCGACCGAGTTGGTTGCAGGCGCCTATCGTATCGCGGCCCGCCGCTTCGTCGTTGCCACCGGCTCCCGCGCGGTTGTTCCGCCGGTCGCGGGTCTACGTGAACTCGATCCGCTGACCAACGAAACGGTGTTCGACCTCACCGAACACCCCGAGCATCTGCTGATCGTCGGCGGTGGGCCGATCGGGCTGGAAATGGCCCAGGCATTCGGGCGGCTTGGCTCCCAGGTCACCATCGTCGACGTGTCCTCGATCCTGCCACGCGACGAACCCGAGGCCGCCGAGCTGATCCGCAAGATTTTGAGAGAGGAGGCAATTGCGCTGCATGAAAATGCTCAACTCATCGAAGCGAAACGGACCAACGGACGCATCAGCGCCACCATCGAAGTTGCCGGAGATCGGCGCGAGCTCAGCGCGACGCATCTCCTGATAGCGGCAGGGCGAAAGGCCAATGTCGAGAATATGGGACTGGAGGCGGCGGGGGTTAAGTTCGGGGCCAAGGGCATTGAAGTGGACGGCAGGCTACGGACCTCTAACCACCGCATCTTTGCGATTGGCGATGTCGCGGGCGGACCGCAGTTCACCCACATCGCCGGCTATCACGCCGGCATCTTCATCCGCAATGCCATGTTCGGCCAGCCGGCCAAGGTGGACTATTCGGCGCTGCCCTGGGTGACTTACCTGGACCCGGAGGTCGCCCATGTTGGGTTGACGGAGACCGAAGCCCGCAAGGCGCACGGCAAGGTGAGGGTGGTCGTCGAGCAGATGGACGGCAACGACCGGGCGCAGACGGAGCGCCGTACTGAAGGCTTCATCAAGCTGGTCCTGAGCGATGGCGGGAAGGTGCTGGGCGTGACCATCGTGGCGCCGCATGCCGGCGAAATGATCAGCCTGTGGGGACTGGTCATCTCGGCCAAGGTCAAACTATCCGCCGTTGCCTCCATGATTGCTCCCTATCCGACCTTGGCCGAAATTTCCAAACGTGCTGCCAGCGCCTATTTCAAACCCAAACTTTTCAGCCGCTTGCCGAAAGCTTGGGTCGGGCTGGTGCAGAAGGTATTTCCCTGAGCCGATCTGAGCCTCCAGTTAGGTCTAGTCGCATGCTCGAAATCGCTACCGCGTCTTCGGCAAGCGCAACGCCTGCTGGCTGCCAACGCAGGATCAGGCCAAGCCTGTGCTGTTAGCCGATGGCAATTTGCCACTGCCGCATCCACCGAGCAGCTCGCTTCCCTGCAGGCGGCGCTCGATGAGGCTTTGACTCAGCGGAGTTGGCGCGGCTGAAGAGGCGGCAAGTTCGAGCTTGTGCGCAGCTGCATAATTGCCGAGGCGGCGTTCCAGCGTCCCGGCCACGGCTAACCGGAGGTAAGACCGCCGCACTTCCGCGGGCAGATCGAGTGCCTTCAGAGCCTGCATTCCCTCCGCGGCCCCCCGCAGTTCAGCGATAGCCACGACCCAGTCGAGCCTGTTCGAAGGTGCCTCCTCGAACTGAAAGAGAAGGTCGTAGCAGTCGACAATCTTGCTCCAGTTGGTTGCGGATAAGGAGCTCGCGATGCAGTGTTCGGCAGCTACGCCCGCCTCGGCATGATAGCGTGAGAAGGTGGACCCGGCAGCGGACTTAGCAAGCCAGCCGAGGCCGGTGGCGATGTGCATCTGGTCCCATTTCGACCGATCCTGCTCTGCAAGCAGCAACAGTTCACCGGAGGGGCCGATGCGGCCGGGAAGGCGGGCCGCGCCGAAATGCATGAGGGCAAGGAGGGCGCATAGAGATGGGTCCCTCTCCTGGCGATTCCCGGCAACCAGTGTAGCCAGGCGGATGGCCTCGGCGCAGAGGTCGATGCGTACCGCGACTTCTCCGGCCAACGAGTTGTAGCCTTCGCAGAACAGTGCGTAGAGCACGCGACAAAGCGAGGGCAGACGCCTGGTGAACTGGGCCTCATCGACGTCCAGTATCACCTTCGATCGGCGGGCCAGGGTGGCGCGCCCCCGCTGATAGATCTTGTAGACATTATCCTCACTCTCGAACAGACGTCGGGCAATCTCCGGGACACCCAGGCCACAGAGAATCTTCAGCGCCAGCACGAGACTTGCCTTGGTTGATAAGGACTTCTGGCAGCAGACCAGCAGCATGCGTACGATGGCGTCATCACAATCCGCCGGCAGTTGCTGTTCTACCCTCTCGTCCTCGGAAGGCGGATGGCGCTCCAGAATGGCTCGCTGCTTTCCCTCCCGGCGGCGGCCCTGCAGACATTCGTTGTATGCCACCCGGTAGAGCCATGCCTGCGGATTGTCGGGCACGCTCCCGCGTCTCCAGCCTTCCACCGCCCTAAGCATTGCCGTTTGCACAGCGTCTTCGATCCTGCCCAGTTCCCGGTCGCCCAGCCTCCCTGCAAGCAGGGAAACCAAGCGGCCATATGCGTGGGGGAAGAACTTCGGGCTGAGCGGGTCGTCAGCTGGCGATTTCACGAACAGTCACATTCGAATTCGGTCCAACCACTCCGGGACAGGCCCGAGCTATCTCCACCGCCTGCTCGAGCGAATCGGCCGCGAGGATCATGTATCCGCCGAACACCTCGCGCGCTTCGATCGATGCTCCATCGATGTCTCCGTCAGGGGTGGCTACGGTAACAGGACCGGTGAGGCGTCCACCCATGTCGACGATGTTGTTGGCAAACTGCTGCCTCCAGCTATCAAAGGCTGAGTACATGCGCTGCATCTCCTCAGCCGAGGGCGTTGCGCCGCCTTGTCCCGCATTGCTCGCCTGAAGGCAGAGGAATTTCCTGGTGGTCATCGCGCTTTCTCCTTTTTGTTACACCCCAATGATGACCGACCCGCTCTCCATTGGACAAAAATCTGCAGCTGCCGAAATCTAAACGTCAGGGGCACTAGGCAGCCTCCGACCTCTGCGGGCTGCAGAACTCCCGCGCCATGCTGTGGGCGGCACGCCTGACATCGCTGGCCAAGTCGCTGTCCGGCAATGTCCTGGCCAGGATCATGCCACCCACGCACAGCGCCGAGATGGCCATCGCCTTCTGGCGTGCTTCTGGTCCGATCTCACATGTGTTCACCTCGAACAGCCAGATCATCGCCGACAGCAGCTTTTGATAGCTCTGGCGCACCTCCGAGGACGCCCGAGCTACATCGGATGACAGAGCGATCATGGGACATTGACCCGCCAAATCCGCCAGGTGGGCGTCGCTCAAATAGGCGTCGATCATCCGCTCCGCCATCACCAGCTCTCGGCGTGTTGGATCCACGCCTGCATCCTCACGCCACTCCGCTCCCCGGCCCTGAAGAAAACTGTCCACCGCCTCGGCGAATAAAGATTCTTTATTGCGGAAGTGGGCATAGAAGCCGCCCCGAGTCATACCCGCTCTGGCCATGACCATGTCGAGCGTCACGCGGTCATAACCATGTGCGTTGAACAGCTGACGCGCCGCCTCCACTATTCGGGCGCGGGTTTTTTGCTTGTGGTCCTTGGAATAGGGCATCCAGTCCTCCTCTTGAGCCACCCATAGCCTGCCAGCAAAACATGTTCTTGAACATATTCTCAGCTGGTCGATCTTCGGCGCATTCACTCAACTGGAAGGATTGCAGATGCCCAAGTTCGTGTTCGTATTCCGTGGCGGTACGCCAGATACCCCCGAGGCAGGTCAGAAGATGCTGGCGGATTGGGACGCATGGCTCACTGGTATGGGTGACGCAGTGGTGGATCCAGGCGCCGCAGTGGGCGCGTCCGCTTTCGTCGACGCCATGGGAAAAGAGGCTCCCGCCAAGGACCCGGTATCGGGCTATATGGTCGTGGAGACGACTGATCTGCAGGCAGCTATAGCCAACGCGAAGGCATGCCCAATACGGACGGCAGGGGGCACTATCGAGGTCGCGCCAGTGGTAATGCTGTAAGGAGCCGTACTATGCCCGGGACTGAACTGCCGGTGACCTTCACCTTCATGGCCGTGTGCGCTGCGTTGCTTATGCCGTTGACTGGCTGGATCGGCGTCTATTGGGGGTCCCGCGGTATCCTGAGAGGCGACGGCGGCGACCCCATTCTGTTCAAGCGCATCCGTGCACACGGCAACTTCATCGAGACCGCACCCCTCATCGCCATGGCCCTGTTGGCGGCAGAGTGGTTGGGGCTTGCGCAGCTCTGGCTATGGGCGGCTGTCGGCTCCTTCTTCATCGGGCGTCTGCTTCATTGGGTGATGTACGACAACAAAATGCGCGGTGGTCCCATGATCCTGGTCACGGCTCCCGGCCTCCTGTTGGGCGGATGGGTACTTTACACCCTCTGGACTTAGCACGGTAAGCGCCCGGCGCGCTGGCGGAGGCTCCGGCTGACGCCAGCGCCTGTTTGTGCCTGCACGCCACGGGTGCTGCTAGCACAACAACATGGCAGGCGCTGATGCTGTCAGACGGCGCCGCTTGCCAGCACCCCCGCCGGCAGCGGCTGCCATGTTGTCGATCACTTGTGCCATAGATCGGCGAAGGCCGAGGAGCATCATTGGCAGCAGCAGCCCGGCCAACATCGGGTGATGGGGAGTGACCCGCCACCATACCGCTACCATCGAGCCGCCCTGCGCCGGTGATATCTCCCAACCGCCCCTCATTCGCTCGAACGGATATGGGAAGCCAGTTTCATCCGTGAGGAATGTCATCTCGAAGGACTTGCCTTCGGTCCACCGATCGCAGCGCTCAGACCATGTCTGCCCGCTCAGGCTTTCGCACGTCCGGACACTGCCCACGCCCGAGACATCGCCCGTCGACAGTACCGAGGACTTGAGCGACGGCATAAACCGCTGAATGGCGCCCAGGTCAGAAAGAACAGGCCACAGAGACTCTGCCGGTACTGGAACGGGTGCGCATAGCCGGATCTGGAATTGCTCCGAGCTTCCTTCCTGCGTGGCGAAAAAGGCGAGGATGGACCGGTACTGCAGAAGCGCCATTGCAGCGACGACCACGTTGACGGTGATCAGCGTGCCCACTGCGGTGGTAAGGGAACTGCCGAGCAGCAGTGCTGCTGCGCTGGTTGAGACGAGCCAGCCGATGTCGGCGGCCACCACCATCAGCACAAGGAAAGGCGTCGGCCGATAAGCTACCAGCGTCAGCGTCGCGGCAAACATGATCAGGCCGATACCGAGAAAAGCGTAGAAGGCGCCGTGCCCCACACCCATCATCTCCGCCAACTCCGCAGACCAGATGCCCATGGCAACTCCGGTAACAATGGAGAACGCGGCGTTTGCAAGGATCGGCGGGCGCAAGAGCCGTGGGTTACCTTCATCCCCTTGGTAGCCATGGGAGTTCATTTGCCGAGCTGCTCGGATGGTCTGCATGTTTTTGAATGGCATTGACGGATATCTCCCAAGATCTTAATGAGAACGCGTGTTCTCTTGACTAGAGAATAAGTGTTCTCATTGTCAAGGAGACTCGTTTTGGCCCCAGCTTCTCGATCGATGTCGCGAGCGGATGTGCTCAAAAGCGCCATGCAGCTCTTCTGGCTTCAGGGGGCAGACCAGTCGTCATACGCAGAGATTGTGCGGGCCACAGGTGCGAGCCGGAAGGCACTCTATGGCTGGTGGCCAGACAAGTCAGAGATGGTCCGCCAGTCTCTCGAACTCTACCAGGAGCAGGTGCTCAGCCAAGTTCTTGCACCCCTTACCTCTGATCCGAAGGGAGACTTGGAGCTGTTCTGGAGCCAGATCCAAGCGGTAGTCAGTAGCGGCTCCTGGCGCGGTTGCTACCTGTGCCGCACTGCATCAGGTCCACTCTCTTCGGATCCGGCGGTCTCTGGCATGTTCCGCGCCCACGTCGAGCGCTTGCAAGGTGCCGTAGCGAACGCGGTCGCCAAAGCAAAACAGCACGGGTTTGTTGATACCGCTATCGATCCCGAGACGGCGGGCCGATCATCGGCCGCGTTCATCGTTCTGCTGTCGGCCCTTGCCGCCGCTGGTGCTCCTGCTGAAGACCTGGCCATTCTCGTAACTGACGCACGGCGCGCGTGTGGCGTCGGATACCCGTTCATCTAGTTCGTTGAACGACGTGTCGAGGACTGTCATCAGCAGGTGATCGATACATAGACTAATGTGGAGCAAAAGCAGGCAACAGGCGTTGCGGTGGCATGGCTAGTCAACTCGAATTTGCAAGACGCCAGGGCGTCCTTTCCCGGTTTGGCGATTTCGTTTTGGATCACGACGATCTTGACGATGTTCTCAAGGAAGCATGCCGGTTGATAGCAGAGGCGCTAGACGTCGATCTTGCCAAGGTCATAGAGATTGAGCGCCCGACGGAGATGGGATTCGTCCGAGCAGGCGTAGGGTGGCGTCCAGGCATTGTCGGTAAGGAGCGGGTCAGCTTGCGAGAGCGCTCGTCGGAGGCCTTTGCCATCGAGAAGAGCGAGCCGGTCATCACCAACGACATCGCGCATGAAGAGCGTTTCGAGTTCCCTCGATTCCTGCGCGACCATGGCGTAGTGGCGCTGGTGAATGTTCCGATCTTCCTGCCGGGGCGCAAGCCCTATGGCATTCTACAGGTCGATGCTCGCGAGCCACGCGAGTTTGACCAGGAAGATATTGAGTTCCTCACGACCTACGCGATGGTGCTGGGGCCGGTCGTCGATCGGTTGAAGACGGCAACGGCTCTCCGGCTCGCTGAAGAACGTCTGCTGCTCATAAACAACGCGCGCGCCTACATCATGGTGGTCAGCGATGCCGAAGATCGTATCACCGACTGGTTGGGCGGCTCGGAAGCAATATTGGGCTGGTCGTCCTCGGAAGTGTTGGGGCGGACCACCGACATTATCTTCACAGAGCAAGACCGCGCCGCCGGCGTACCTGCGCGCGAGCTATCCGAGGCGCGCGATAATGGAACGGCGGTAAATGTGCGCTGGCATCAACGGCGCGATGGGGCGCGGGTATTCATCGATGGGCAGACGATTGCCCTTAAGGATCACGCCGGTAAGTTTCGCGGCTACCTCAAGATCGGCCAGGACATAACCGAACGTGTTCGCGCCCAGGAAGCATTGCGTGAAACCGAGGAACGGCTACGCCATTTCGGAGAGGCGTCGCAGGACGTCCTGTGGATGCGGGACAAGAAAGAGATGCAATGGCAATATCTGAGCCCTGCATTTGAGAGAATCTACGGTCTTGATCGCGAGCAGGCCCTCACTGGAAACAATTTTCAGAACTGGGTGGCTTTGATTGTTCCTGAAGATCAAGGGGCGGTCCTCGGCGCCATGGAACGCGTCCGTGCTGGCGAGCATGTGACTTTCGACTATCGCATCAACCGGCCAGTGGACGGCACGATCCGCTGGCTCCGTAACACCGATTTTCCGATCACAAACGCGGCCGGCGAGGTCACCCTCATTGGTGGTGTTGGCCATGACCTTACCGAACTGCGGGAAACGGAGCTCCGCCTTCAAGTCTTGATGGAGGGCATTCTCCAGCTAGTTTGGCGAGCCGAAAGTGAAGGAGAGTGGACATGGTGCAGCCCCCAATGGACGGCGCATACAGGTCTTAGCCTTGAAGAGAGCTTGGGTCGTGGTTGGCTGGAGGCCTTTCATCCCGAAGATCGCGATGCCGTGCGGCTCGCCTGGGACGATGCGGAACGAATGGGTAACTTCAACGTCGAGGCCCGGATAGGCCGAGTTGGTACCGGTCAATACCGTTGGTTCCAAACCCGCGCTGCACCTGTACGCGATCAGGCCGGGATTATCATCGAGTGGCTCGGTACCTCCACTGACGTTCACGACATCAGGGAACTGCACGAGCGCGAGCACGTCCTTGTCGCCGAACTGCAGCATCGCACCCGCAACCTGATGGGGTTGGTGCGTTCGATTTCCGAGAAAACCGCCCGCGGCAGTGCCGACCTTGCAGACTTTCGAACCCGCTTTCTGGATCGGTTGGACGCCTTGTCGCGCGTTCAAGGCCTCCTATCGCGCCTCAACGAACATGACCGCGTCACGTTCGACCAGTTGATCGATGCCGAGTTGGCGGCTTTAGATGGCACTGCCGATCGAGTCAGTCTCAAAGGTCCAAAGGGCGTCCGCCTTCGCTCCTCAACTCTGCAGACGCTGGCCATGGCTATCCATGAACTCGCAACGAACGCGGTCAAGTATGGTGCCCTTGGTCAGCCGCAGGGGCGGCTAGCGATAACCTGGCGTTTAGAGGCGGACAGCGCTGACGCCACCCCATGGCTTCACATCGACTGGCTTGAGAGTGGTGTTGTGATGAATGCAGCGGGCGAGAACCAAAGTGGTGGTCAAGGTCGCGAACTAATCGAGCGGGCTCTTCCTTACCAGCTCGATGCGAAGACAAGCTTCGAACTGAGTCGTGAGGGAGTGCGCTGCACCATCTCGCTTCCAGTTTCAGCAAGCTCAGATTCAGAGGAAATAGTCGATGTCTGATCGCACGTTGCGCGATTGCCACGTGCTCGTTGTTGAGGACGAGTACCTCCTGGCACACGATATGCGGACTGAACTTCACAATGCCGGAGCTATCGTCGTCGGTCCCTTAGGTACCTTCGCGAAGACGGTCGCTCTAATCGAGACAGGTGAGCATCTTGACGGGGCAGTTCTTGACGCCAATCTTGGGGGAGAAATGGTTTTTCCTGCCGCAGACTTACTCATCGAGCGCGGTGTGCCCTTTGTTTTCACCACTGGATACGACGCTTCGGTCATCCCCAGCCGCTTTAGTGCGGTGCCACGGTGTGAGAAGCCTGTCGACGCAAGAGCAATACTTCGCGCGATTGAACGAGCTCTGACTACTACCCCATCACCTCAGTGGAGAGCGTGAGCAGCGGTCACTCGACGAGCTCAAGCGCTTTTGAGCCCCGCAATCGCAAATCTACCGGCGTTGTGCTACCCCCTGCTCGCCCTCACCTAAATGTAGTGCGTCCGCTTAGAGCATATCGATGCCAGAGACAGACTGCCTCTCTCGATGATGACCAAGCTGGCCTTCACGATGCCATTGCTTTCGATTAAGTCGGCAAGCAGCTAGTTGCGCATGAGCCGCTGGAGCGAGGACCTTGGGACAGGCCAATGTTTTCCTGCCCTTCGGCGGGAAGCTAGGGCAACCACACGTTGAGCTCGAATCTAGCTTGCCACCATTTCCCTCGCTGCGGATGCGATGTCGCGCGCAGCGTACGGTTTCCCGAAAAATCGGCTGTCGCGGGGTATGTCACCTATCGAAACGCGGCGGTGTCCCGATGTCACGATGATCTTGATCGGCGGCCAGCGGTCGCGTACCGCAGCCGCCAGCTTCAGGCCGTCCATGCTACCCGGCATGTCGACATCGGTGAACATCACTTGAATCTCGGGATTGGCGGCCAGCACAAAGAGGGCCTCTTCGGCGTCGGCGGCTTCCAGCACCGTAAAGCCGAAATCCTGGAGCTGGTCGGAAATGTCCATACGGACGAGCGGCTCGTCCTCGACGACCAGCACGGTTATAAGTGCAGGCATCATAATCCCTCTAGGCAAGCAAACACTAATGACGCCCTGGAACGACAAATGGCCCACATGGATTATCGATGCGATCCATCACAACAAATCTATCAGGCGCTAGTTCGGGATGACGTGAAATTCCGATCGCAGTAGTGTCGTCGAGAAAAATTGTCCGAGAGCGGGCCTTTATCTGACAGATGAGCAACCAAAGCGAAGATCGTCGCATACACGACGAAATCCATGCCCTGCGCTCCGGCTCCGACCCCTTCGCAGCCGCCATGCGGGCTACTCGGATGCCAATGTTGATCACCGACCCCCGCTTGCCAGACAATCCTATCGTCTTCGTGAACGACGCTTTTGCGAGGCTCACCGGGTACACTCGCGAGGAGACACTCGGACGAAACTGTCGATTTTTGCAGGGACCAGGTACCAATCTCGAGGATGTCGCCCGCATTCGCGAAGCAATCGAAAAACTGGAGCCGGTTGAATTGAGCTGTTGAACTACAAGAAGGATGGCGGCGTTTTCTGGAATCGCGTGCTGATTTCCCCGGTATTCAACGGCGATGAACTGACTTACTTTTTCGCGTCGCAATTTGACATCACCCGCGACAAGCTCGGCGACCCGAGCCTTGACGTCAACAGCGACGGTGAGATGCGTCGTCGTATTGCCGACTTAACAGCGTCGGAGCAACGCCTGCAGTTCACACTCAAAGCCGGAGGCCTCGGGACCTGGACACTTGATATCGTTCGCCAGCGGTTGGTCGCTTCGGCGATCTGCAAGAAAAACTTCGGACGCGGCGCGACCGATGACTTCAGCTATCAAGATCTGCAGTCTTCCATTCATCCCGACGATTTCGAGCGGTGGTACCAAACCCTGCAGGCGGCTCTAGAGAGCGACGGCGAGTTCCATATTGAATACCGCATCAAGTTGCCTGACGGAGGGCAGCGATGGATTGAGATCCGGGCTCAAACCCGCTTCGATGGCGAACATCGGCCACTAGAGATGAGTGGCGTGTCGGTCGACATCACCGAGCGCAAGGAGGCCGAAGCCTATCGTGCGTTGATAAACCAGGAAATGAGCCACCGTATCAAAAACACCCTGGCGACGGTGCAATCTATCGTCAGTCAGTCCCTCCGGTCGGAGCTACCTCCTGACCAGCTACGCGACGTGGTGGCGCGGCGCCTTGACGCGCTGGGCGGCGCCCACGATGTCCTTACCGGCAGGGACTGGGACATTGCAGGTCTGAAGCAGACCATTCAACGCGCGGTAAGGCCGTTCAACGCAGATCACCGCATTTCGCTATCAGGCCCCGACGTGGAGATCTCCCATGCCGTCAGCAGTGCTTTGACTATGGCCCTGCATGAACTGGCTACCAATGCGGTCAAATACGGCGCCCTGTCCAACGATACGGGTACCGTAAAGGTCGAATGGCAGATCGACGGAGAGTTTGCACTCTGCTGGACTGAGAGCGGCGGTCCAACAGTTACAGCGCCTACCCGGACTGGCTTTGGAAGCCGGATGATTGAGCGTGCGCTTGCGGCTTCTTTGAAAGGGAAGGCCAATGTTGACTATCAATCAGATGGCATCCGCTTCGAATTACGCACAAGTCCTAGCGCCCTGTTTGCCGCCCAAGCCGATAGCTTATGAGCTTCGACAGCGTTTATGACATTTCGGCCGCTCTAGTCCCTGCCATGTTTCGAAAAGCTGCCGTAGCGCCGTAACGCTTAAGAGCAACTGGCGAGCGTGCGATGAGCTGCTTGATCAGCTTTGATCTCTTCGCTGGAGCAGATCGCTGACACGTTGAGCGAGAGCGTCCATCTGGAAAGGCTTGGTCAAAACGTGCATGCCGTGTTCGAGGTGCCCATGATTAAGGACCGCGTTTTCGGCATAGCCCGTAATGAAAAGAACGCCCAAATCAGGGCGATCCTGCCGAGCCGCCTCGGCAAGCTGCCGACCGTTGAGCCCGCCAGGAAGTCCAACGTCGGTCACGAGCAAGTCGATGGGCTCACCGGAGCGTAGAATCTTGAGAGCTTCGCTGCCATCTCCAGCCTCAATCACGCTGTATCCCAACTCTTCGAGCTGCTCGGCAGCAACCATCCTGATCAGTGGCTCGTCGTCAACCAGGAGGATCGTGTCCGCGTCACGAGAACGCGGCATGTCCAAGAATTCCGTTGGTTTGTGTTCGACGCCTGCTGCACCAAGATGGCGTGGCAGGTAGATGCAGACCATGGTCCCGCGGCCGAGTTCTGAATAAATCCGCACCGTGCCACCTGATTGTCCGGCAAAGCCATATACCATGGACAATCCAAGCCCCGTGCCTTGCCCGATGGGCTTTGTGGTGAAGAAAGGGTCGAATGCCTTCGCGATCACGTCGTCGGACATCCCGCTCCCTGTGTCACTGACACACAGAGAAACGTATTGGCCAGGGTCGAGGCCGCGATCGCCAGCGGACCGCCCATCCATCCAGCGATTGGCTGTTTCGATGGTTAGTTTGCCACCGTCCGGCATGGCATCTCTGGCATTGATGCAGAGATTCAAAAGAGCATTTTCTAGCTGCGCCTGATCGATGAAAATCGTCCAGAGGCCAGAAGCGCCCACGGTTTCAACCTCGATCTCCGGCCCGACACTACGGTTGATCAACTCCAGCATGCCGTTGACCAGACCGTTGAGTTCGGTCGGCTCGGGATCGAGTGTCTGCCGGCGTGAGAACGCCAGCAGACGCTGCGTCAGATTAGCCGCTCGACGCACGGCGCCACGCGCCGCCGTGACGTAGCGATCCAGTTCTTCTATCCTGCCTTGCGTCAATCTGGTGTTCATCATCTCAAGGCTGCCGCCGATACCAGCAAGAATGTTGTTGAAGTCGTGCGCCAGCCCGCCCGTGAGCTGTCCCACAGCCTCCATCTTTTGCGACTGACGCAATTGCTCCTCAACCACCATGCGCTGCTGCACTTGTTCGGCGATCTCGGTCTCGAGCACTGCCGCGTCGCGGGCCAAGGTTTCCCTCGCCTCAACGATGTCCTGAATATCGGTCGAAGTTCCGAACCAATGAAGGGTCTGCCCCCGCTCGTCCGTCAGGCGCACGCCGCGGGTCTTGAACCAGCGGTAGGTGCCGTCCACGCCGCGAATGCGGTACTCGACGTCATAGTTTCCACCGTTGCGATAGGCGTCGTTCCACCGCTCGGCAGCGCGTGCGCGATCATCGGGGTGAACCACTCGATCAAGCCAGGCAAAGCCAAGTTGCTCCTCCGCTGGGACTCCTGTGTAACGGAGCCACTGGGGACTGAAGAAGTCGCAGTTCCCGTCCGGCTGCGTGGTCCAGACCAGTTGTGGCAAGCTGTCAATCAGCGTACGAAAACGGTGCTCGCTGTACCTTAGCTCCTCTTGCGCCTTGAAGCTCTCGGTGACGTCTGAGATCGTCAGGGAAACGCCAGTGATCGCGCCCGCGGCGCTGCGTATGGGTCCCGAACTCATCTCGAAGGCGGTCAATCCGCTCGGTTGTATCCATTCATAGCGCTGCCTCAGTGCTTTGCCACCCGCACGGGCCAGCGAAATCACCCGCTCCAGCGCCGTTGAAATATCGGGCGGGAGGAATTCTTGATATCTCCGGTTGAGCGCCTCTTGCTCGGTCTGCAGCAGCAGTTCCTCCGCGCGCCTATTCCAGGCAAGAACCACATCGAAATTATCGATGGCCACCAAGGCTTCCGGCGCCTGGGCGATCAGACTTCCCAGATATTCTTCGACTACCGACCGCTCGGGATGATGCCGCTCCCGTGGACGCAAGCCAGGGCTCAGTTGCTGGTTCACCGCTGCCCTCAAGCCGCCAAGCTTCTTCCGGCGGACTGCGTCCTCAGCTACCTGTTGTATCTTTGTTGCCAGTGCTTCAGGCGGCAAATCGGCAGGGGTCACCGTCGCGGCACTTAAAAATGGCACAAAACGCAGTGAAGCGGCGAAACGCTCGGCGTGTGGCCCATCAAGGACGAACATCACATTCGATGTCGCATTCAGCTCGCGTAGGTCCCTCGCATTCTGAAGTGGGCTAACGGCTATCGGACCGACCACCAGCACATCAACGTCGTGCGAGCCCTCAGTCCCAACCAGAACACCGCCTAGCTTTCGTAGCGCGTTGTCCAATTCATTGGCGACGGTCGGGTCGAAGCCGTTCAGAAGGGCAGTGAAAACCGATTTGGACACAGATCAGATTACCGGCAGATCAAGCAGCGAGCGCCCAAGCCAGCCCTTAAGCAGATGTGTGGTGGGTGACATCACCGGGGCGGCAAGTGCATCACGGTGCAACCTGGCGACCACGCTATTCTCGCTATAACCGCGTCCGCCCATCATTTCCATGCAGGCTGTTGTGACCGCGCCAGCCATATCGCCTACGCGTGCTTTGGCGGCGAAGAGTGCCAATGTTGCGTCGGATGCCCCGGCGTCGGCTCGACGCGCCGCGTAGTGCACAAGTTGTCTTGTGGCTTGGAGATCGATCCAGGCGTTGGCCACTTGATGCTGCAGAACTGAAAGATCGCTGAGTTTATCGCCGGTGTGTTCATGCTGACGTGACTTGAGGTGATCAGTCGTAGCTTCGAGTGCGCGGCGGGCGATACCCAGGTAGACACCCGACATGGCGATTAGGAAATATGGGGCAACAACCTCGAAAATATACCAGATTTGATCGCCTTCAGACCCGATAAGATTGGCTTTAGGCACGGCGACCTCAGTCAGCTTGACAGCGCGCGAGCTGTTGCCTCGCATCCCCATGCCGTGCCAAGCCTGCTGCCAATCGAGGCCGGCGCGCTCCCCCTCCACAACCATGCAAGTGAAAGCACCAGGGTCCAGTTCTGACCCGGGCGGCACACACGACACCACGTATGAATCAGCGTGACCGCCGCTGGTGACGAAACTCTTTTGTCCGGAAAGAATGAACTCCTTTCCAGTCGCTGTGTACTGCGCGCGAGGGAGGAAAAAGTTGACGCCTGTTCCCGGTTCGCTCAGCGCCAGGGAGGTGATGTGCTGACCTGCGGCTATCGGCCGGAGGAACCGCTCCGCCTGATCCGGCGTCGCTTTCGCGGCCAGAACTTTGGTCGCCACAGAATGCATGCCGAAGCACATAGCGGTGGAACTGCAGCCTGTTGCAAGCTCCTCGCCGATCATGGCAAGGGCGACAAGACCCTGGCCATGGCCGCCATATTCAACCGGCACGTGGAGGCCCATCAGTCCGGCCTCAGCGAGTCCGCGCATGTTCTCCTCTGGCCATGACGCCGTCGCATCAATCTGCTCGGCGCCCCGTGATAGCTGACTGGCTGCGAGACTGCGAGCGACGCCCACCAGCTGTTCCACTTGCACTTCAATCAAAATCTGTCGCCTTGTCACGGTGGCCCGAGCTCCCGTGCTGCAGGAAGCAATTGCATTGGTCTATCGTCCCACCCACAGATCAGCAACGTCTTCGTGCTTACCAGCCTCACTCGCTAGTCAGAAGCCGCCTTCAACGCGAGCCGCTATTTGCCTCGATGCCGACGCCGTTTCTGCCCCCTTTGTCCAGGAAAGCGCCCCAGTCGGTAATCGCAATTTGCTAACGGTCTGGGTGGGAAGCCAGGTCGTGTCCCTGGACGTGGTGTAGCTGAGTAGCGCGGTAGTCATCGGCGCTTTCCGATAGGGTTCAGGTTGCACACCAACCCCTGGCCGGAAGAACGACCGATGACCGACGATATGATGAACCTGCTCACCGCTTGTGGAGAAGACCTCGGACGCCGATATTCTGCGTGAGATCATTGGCTTTGCCGCTGATCGGCTGATGGAGCTGGAGGTGGCGGCAGCCACCGGCGCCGGCCATGGCGAGAAGGGCGCCGATCGACTGGCGCAGCGCAATGGATATCGGGGGCAGGGTAGGGGGGCAGAGCGACTGTCGGCCCCTCTTCCGGACTTTGTCTCATGCTTGCCGGAGTAGAGTTGGTACACGCCCCCTAATATGGCACATTGTGCCAAATACGAAACCGGCGAAACAAGACGAAATGAGACAACTAGTTGAAATGTATTGAGAAAGCTATTTCTTCGAGGTTGAGAGTACTAAGTGGTTGAAAAAAACAGGATATTTTCGGTTGCACCCATGATGGATTGGACGGATCGGCACTGCCGCTTCCTCCATCGCCTGCTGACGCGCGAATCCCTGCTGTTCACCGAAATGGTCACCAGCGCCGCCATCGTGCACGGCGACGCCGAGCGCCATTTGCGTTTCGACCCGGTCGACCATCCGGTGGCACTGCAATTGGGTGGCTCGGACCCGGCAGAACTGGCCAGGGCGACGCGAATGGCCCACGACTTTGGCTATGACGAGATAAACCTGAATGTCGGCTGCCCCTCCGATCGGGTGCAGTCCGGCCGCTTTGGCGCCTGTTTGATGGCCGAGCCTGAACTGGTCGCCGAATGCGTCCGCGCGATGCGTGAAGCCACCGACCGTCCCGTCACCGTCAAATGTCGCATCGGCATCGATGACCAGGACACCGAGCAAAGCCTTGATCGCTTCGCCGACACGATGGTGGCTGCGGGCGTCGCCGCGCTCTATGTTCATGCCCGTAAGGCGTGGCTCAAGGGCCTCAGCCCTAAGGAGAACCGCACCATTCCCCCGCTCGACTACGAGCGGGTGCATCGTCTTAGAAACCGCCTCGCGCCCCTGCCTGTTATGATCAACGGTGGCCTCGATACCCTGGAGGCCGCCGAAGCGGAACTGGCCTTTATGGATGGTGTGATGCTCGGGCGCGCCGCCTATCACAATCCCATGCTGCTCGCTCAGGTGGACCGGCGCTTCTTCGGCAGTACCGAAGACGAGCCGACGCTCGAGGCCATCATGCGCGCCATGGCCGACTATGCCGACGGCCAGGCGGCAGCGGGCGTTCGTCTCAACAATATCACCCGCCACATGCTCGGGTTGGCCAATGGCCTGCCTGGGGCGCGTCAGTTCCGCCAGATCCTGAGCGTCGATGCCTGTAAGCCCGGCGCAGATTCGTCGGTCGTCCGGCGTGCACTGGAGGCAGTCACCCGGCCCCGGTTGGCCGAAGCGGGCTAGTCGGCCAATTCCAGCGAGTTCTGCGTCACGCTGTAGCGGCTGAGCGTTTCGAGGAAAGTCATGCCGAGCAGGCTCATGTCGAGCGCGCCGCTCTCGGTGACGAAGGCGACGACACGTTCGCGCACGATGCCGCCCACCTCGATGCGGTCGAGCCGGACTCGGGCCGCACGGCCGGTGCCGTTCGCGGTGGCCACGGGAATGGTGAAGGCCAGATTCTCGGTGTCGATACCGGCAGCTTCCGCATCGGCGATCGTCAGCACCACGGCGCTGGCGCCGGTGTCGAAGATCATCGGCGTGGTATGGCCGTTGACGGTGGTGTTGAGTTCAAAATGCCCCCCGATCCCGCGCCGGAAGGTCGCCAGCCCGCGCTCGGCATCCACCATCGCCACGCCCGGCTGCAGTTCCCCCGCCACGCGCGCTGCAATGCCCGTCAGTTCATCCCGATAGGTATAGGTCAGCGCCGCGACGCCGAAGATGCCGATCCACAAAAAGACGCTGCCGACCAGCTCGGAGGCCTTGCGCCGGCGCGTGAACAGCCCTCCGGCAAACACGATCAGCAGCACCAGCAGGGGAATCAGCTGCGCCGTCTGCGCCTGTGTCAGACCGATCAGACTGCCTGCATCGCTGCTGATGAGCAGCGCCAGACCCACCGCGATGGCCAGCGCAATGCCGATAAAGATCATGCCTGCGCCTCCGCCGGGATTGTGGGTCTGCCCATCACGATAAAGGCAACGCAACGGACTATTTCAAGGTTTCCTCCAAACACGGCCGATGTGTCGCACGCGCCTGCCGCTAGACGAAGGGCAGCAGCCCCACCAGCACCGCGATCTCCAGCAGCGCTCCCAGCGCCCCGATCAGGTCGCCCGTCTGGCCGCCCACCAACCGGCGGCACAGCGCCATCCACGCCCCGATGACCAGCAGCACAAGCAGTGCCGCTGCGCCAAGGCCGATCAGGCTCGTCACGGGCCCACCCAAAAGGAACAACAGCACGCCTGCAAACACGGCGCCCACTGCGAAACTCTGTCCCGACAACTGCCCGACGGCGGCGGAGGCGCCGTCGGCCCGCGCCGGCGGCAGCACCACGGCAAGCCACAGCGAACCCGAGCGGGCCACCACGCTTGCTGCCAGCCAGATCGCCGCCGCGGCCAGCGGGTTGGTCGCCGCCACTGCCCCCAGCGCCGTCACCCGCAGCAGCAGGAACAGGCAGAGCGCCGACACGCCATAAGTGCCGTGCCGGCTGTCCTTCATGATCTCGAGGCGCCGCGCCTCGCTTTGCCCGCCAAACAGCCCGTCCGCTGCATCGGCCAACGCATCCTCGGCCATGGCGCCGCTGACCATCACCATCGCGCCTACCGCCAGGGCTGCGGCGAAATAGGCCGGCAGGCCGATACTAGCCCCAGCAGCGAGCACCAGGGCAGGTCCGATCCCGATAGCGACGCTGGCCAGCGGCAGAGCCATGGCAATCCGCCCCAGCTCCGGCAACTGGTGTGGTGAGTCGCCCGTCGGCAGGCGCGAGAAAAAGCGCAGCGCCATGACGAAGTCATCGCGCAGGCCAAAGCCGCCGGCCGCGCCCCGTGGGCTGCTCGGTTCATCAGGCTCGACGGAAGGTTCTTCGGCGTTCAATTGCTTTTCGTCCTGCAATCGGCAACAAGTCGCACTCATTCCTAGCCCGAACCTCCGTGACTCGCCATGCCCACGCTCAGCCCCGCCTATGCCGACCTCATCGAGCTCCTGACGCTGCCACCCGATGGTGATGAGGCGGCGGTCGCTGCCGTCCGCGCCCGCGACGCGCAACTGACAAAACCTCCCGGATCGCTCGGCGCCCTCGAGGGGCTGGTCGAGTTCTTGGCCCGCTGGCAGGGCAGGGCGCAGCCGCGGCTCGACAATCCCATGGTCACCATCTTTGCCGGCAACCATGGCGTCACCGATCAGAGCGTTTCCGCCTTCCCCCGCGAGGTGACTGCGCAGATGGTCGCCAATTTCACCAATGGTGGCGCGGCGATCTCCCAGATTTGCGCGCTGCATGAGATCAACCTGCGGGTGTTCGAACTGGCTCTGGAACTGCCCACCGGCGACATTACCCAGGCGGCGGCGCTTGATGACAAGATGTGCGCCGCCACCATCGCCTATGGCATGGAAGCGATCGCCGGCAAGCCGGACCTGATCTGTATTGGCGAAATGGGCATCGGCAACACAACCGTTGCCGCGGCGATCTACGCTGGCCTCTATGGCGGCACAGGCGCCGACTGGGTCGGGCGCGGCACCGGCGTCGACGATGCCGGCCTGCAGCGCAAGGCCAAAGCGGTGGATCGGGCGCTGGCACTGCACGCCGGCAGCCTCGATCATCCGCTCGCCATCCTCGCCCGCCTTGGCGGCCGCGAGATCGCCGCCATGCTCGGGGCTCTGATTGCCGCTCGCCACCAGAAGGTACCGGTCATCGTCGACGGCTTCGTTGCCACGTCCGCCGCAGCCATTGCCCATGCCGTCAATCCCACCGCTATCGACCACTGCCTGTTCGCGCATGTCTCGGCCGAAAGCGCTCACGCGCGCGCCCTCGCGGCAATGGGCCAGACGGCGCTGCTCGATCTGGGGATGCGCCTGGGCGAAGGCAGCGGTGCCGCCCTTGCCGCCGTGCTGGCCAAGACGGCCCTGCACCTGCACGACAACATGGCGACTTTCGAAAGCGCCGCCGTCAGCGGCAAGCAGGCCTAGCCGGCCTGCGAGTAGATTTCGAGCTTGTTCTTGCGCTCCACTACGGGCGCCAGGGCGTCCATGACGCGCGCGCGCGGGAAGGTTGCGATGACCTCGGTGCCGAAGCGCAGCTTGCTGAACAGGTCGAACCGGCCCTGATGCAGCTCCATGATCTTCTGCACGATGGGCAGGCCCAGGCCCGCGCCCTGTTCCGCCGTCTTCTGCGCCAGCGAGCCCTGTCCGAACGAGGACAGCACCGTCTCGATTTCGTCTTCCGGAATGCCCGGGCCGTTGTCCTTGACCGAAATGAACTGGCCGCCATCGCCGCTGCGGGTCACCACGAGCGTCACCTTGCCATGCTGCGGGGTAAACTTGATGGCGTTGCTGAGCAGGTTGAGGATCACCTGCCGTATGGCGCGCTCGTCGCCCCATAGCTTGGGCAGGTTGTTGCCGACATTGTAGACTAGCTCGATGCCCTTGGACTTGGCGCGCAGTTCCATCATGCGGCGGCAGTCTTCGGCGATGTCGACCAGCGACACCACTTCCTCGTTGAGCTCGTACTTGCCGGCCTCGATACGACTGAGGTCGAGCAGTTCGTTGATGAGGTTCAACAGATGCTGGCCGCTGCCATGGATGTCGCCGGCATATTCCTTGTACTGTGGCACCTGGTGCGGCCCGAGCAATTCGGACTTGAGCACCTCGGAAAAGCCGATGATGGCCTTGAGCGGCGTGCGCAACTCGTGGCTCATGGTCGCCAGGAACTGCGACTTCGCGATATTGGCCTGCTCGGCATGGCGGCGCGCCTCGTCCGACATCTGCCTTGCTTCTTCGAGCTGGCCGATCAGCGCATCCTTCTCCGCCTGATGCGAAATGGTCTCCAGTTCGGTGCCATGCATCTGGCGGGCCAGGTAGACGAAGAAGAGTTCGCCGCAGATCGCCACGGCGCCCAGCGTGTAGTTGAGGGTCCCGCCCAGGGCGATGAGGTTGCCTGAGACCGTCAGCGTCACGGGCAGGGTGCTCATCAGCGTCGCCGATGGCAGGGCGTGCGTCGCCACCGCGTTGGCCGCCACACTGACCAGCACCATGGCGAACATCACCGGCGTCAGCGTGCCCGGATCGGCCACCAGCGTGAACAGGGCGAGCAGCGACCAGGCGAGGCCGTAAATGGTCTCACCGGCCACGAAAGTGGCTGTCCACTGGCCGGCGTTGAATTTGGCGGGCTCGATGGCCCGGAACCGCCGCGCCATCAGCACGACGATGATCAGGCTCAGGATGACCATGGTGGCCCACAGCATGGTGAACACGACCGGGACCCAGAAACTGGCGACGATGCCGAGGATTGCGACGATCGCGCCGATCGGCAGCGCCGCGTTCAGGCGCGACTGCGCATAGTCGTGCATCAGCTCGAAGTCGAAATCGGCCCGGGTGCCGGAACTCGAGGTGAGGCGCTGGCGCGCATCAAGCACGGTCTTTTGCGCTGTGCGCTTGCTGTCCCGCCCCATTAGCGAGCGGACGTCGTCTGTGACAGCCGGCTGCGAAGCCATGGTAACTCGTTACTCGTGTACTAAAGGATGCGAACGGGATACGCATTCGCTACGCTGAGGACGACACTAGCCATCGCGTAGTTAACGGGCGGTGAAACCCTGCGCCGACAACGCTATCGAAACAGCATATTTCGCGGACCTAGGGGGACGCTGCTGACCATTGCCATCCTCGCCGTGGTAGCTGTGGTGGCGGCTGCGCTAGACCAGCCGCCACCACCGGTCTCCGGGCTGGCGCGCGTCAGTGATGGCGACAGTTTCCGGCTGGGGCAGGAGCGCGTCAGGTTGCTCGGTATCGATGCGCCCGAATTGTCGCAGGAATGCCTCATGGCCGATGGAGGGCGGTGGCCGTGCGGCCGCGCCGCCCGCGACCGCATGGCCAATCTGCTTGCCGCCGGCCCCGCTGATTGTCGTCCGGAGGATGTGGACCAGTATGATCGCCTGCTTGCCACCTGCCTGGTCGCCGGTAGCGACCTTGGCGCAACCCTGGTGAGGGAAGGTCTGGCCATCTCGTCCGGGCGCTACCGGTCCGAGGAGACCGATGCTCGCACTGGCCGGCGGGGCATCTGGGCCGGCGACTTCGATGCGCCGCGCGACTGGCGCAACGATCACCCGCGTCCGCAGAGCGCCTGGGGCTGGCTGTCCGCGCTCGGCTTCTAGGTTAACAACTGGTGGATCCAGCCGATCCACTTCTTCCGCGCAAGTTTATTGCCAAGCATGGCCGGACGTGGCAGTTAATCCGCTCAATTCCGGCGAAAAAAGACCGGATTTGGAATCTGATTTCGCGGGGGCGATATGGCCTTGGATAAGATCGACCGGAAAATCCTGACCCTTCTGCAAAAGGATGCCACGATGCCGGTGGCAGAGATTGGTCGCAAGGTGGGTCTGTCGACGACCCCCTGCTGGCGCCGCATTCAGAAGATGGAGGAGGATGGGGTCATCCAGCGACGCGTGGCCGTGCTGGACCCGGCTAAGGTCAATGTGGGGGTCACCGTCTTCGTCTCGGTCAAGACCAACGAGCATAACGACACCTGGATGCGTAAGTTCTCCGGAGTCATCGACGATTTCCCCGAAGTGGTCGAGTTTTACCGCATGAGCGGCGATGTGGATTACCTGATGCGCGTCGTGGTGCCGGACATTGGCGCCTATGATACCTTCTACAAGAAGCTGATCAGCCGCATCAATCTGACCGATGTCAGTTCCGCCTTCGCCATGGGCCAGATCAAGTACACGACAGCGCTGCCGCTCGATTTCGCCATCGTCGTGGACGATGACAAGTAACATGAGCATCGCTTTCGAACATGTCGGGATGACGTCGAGCGATCTCGACCGGACCATCGGCTTCTATTGTGACCTGCTGGGGCTTAGCCTCGCGTTACGCAAGGCCAATGGCCAGGTCGAGGTGGCCTTCCTGGATACCGGCAGCGGCATGCTCGAGGTGGCTTGTCCGCTCGCGGACGTCGCCCGGTCGCGCGACGTGCCGCCGCACGAGGCGGGCATGCGCCACCTGACGTTTGCCGTGGGCAGCGTCGATGCCATGGTCGAACGCCTCGAAGCTGCCGGTGTCGAAATCATTGAGCGCCCGCGCCCCGCCTTCTTCACCGAAATGATCAAGTGCGTCGCATTCGTGCGGGATCCGGATGGCGTTCTGGTCGAACTGGTCGAACGCGCGGATCGGCGCTAGCGACTGAGGCTTTCGCCTGCCGTGCCGCTCACTCGTCGAGCGCGCTGATGGCCTCTCGCAGTGTCTCCAGCATGTCGCGGCGGCTGCCGTCCCCCAGCACCAGTTGCAGCCGCTGCACCGTGCCGTCGTTGTAGACGCTCACCATGAAGTCCTCGAGCGGCAAGTCACCACAAGCGGCAGCCGGCACGGCGACGGCGTCGGCCACCAGCTTCACTTCGTGTCGCCGGCACAGCGCCATAACCAGGCCCACCGCCGCTGAGCCCTTGGCGCGACCGGCTCGATACTCCAAAATATCCCCGGATCCAGTCGTGGCAGCGAACTGCCGGTCGACGAAGTTGTCGATCAGTGTCGCCACCAGCATCGCCTTGCGCGCCGATAGCGGCGCGGCCCGGGCGGCCCGCCACTCCCCCTCGAGATAGTCCCGGTGCCGGTGCAGGCTATCCAAGATGCTTGCGGAAAAAGTCGAGCGTGCGCGCCGATGCCTTGGTGCAGGCAGCTTCGTCGAAATGGCTCGGGCGGTCGCTGTTGCAGAAGCCATGCCCCGCCGGATAGGTGTAGATATCGGCCTCCGGATGCCGTTCCTTCAGCGCCTCGACCTGCTCCAGCGGAATGCCCGTGTCCTGGTCGCCGAAGTGCATCTCGGTCGGAATGCGCGGCGCCAGCTCGATATAGCTGGGCACGCCGCCGCCATAGTAGCCCGAGGCTGCGCTGAGCCCCATCCCTTCATGCGCCGCGGCTCGCCATGTTACTGCGCCGCCGAAGCAGTATCCGGTTATGCCCACCTTGCCGCCGGCCGATGCTTCCTTGATGGCCGCGCTCACATCGAGCATTGCGGTCTGGCGATCGAACTTCTTCATCATCTCCCCGATGACGGCAAACTGCTCCGGACCGTAGTCATTGCTTTCGTAGCCGAACTCCAGTCGGTCGAACATGGCGGGAGCGACGGCAAGAAATCCGTGCCTGGCGTAGCGATCTACCACGCTTCGCACCCAGTCGCTCAGTCCCCAGATCTCCTGGATCACCACCACGCCGGCCCGCGGCGTACCCTCGGGCGCAGCGCGATAGGCATTGCAGGTGAAACCATCTTTGGCCGTCAGTGTAATCCGCTCGCCCATGTCAGCCCCCTGTAACGCTCATATGTCGCGTGACCGCCGGCTCTGTCCGCGTCCGGTCGATGACGAAATCATGCCCCCTGGGCTTGATCAGCATGGCGTGGTCCAGCGCCGCATCCAGCGCGGCCATTCCACCATCGCGCAGGGCGTCGCGCAGGTTCACTTGGTCATCCTGTCCCAGGCACAGGAATAGTTGACCCGTTGCCGTCAGCCGCACCCGGTTGCAGCTTTCGCAGAAGTTGTGGCTCATTGGCGTGATGAAGCCCAGGACGCCGCCGGTCTCGGCCACGTGCACATAGCGGGCAGGCCCTCCGGTGCGCTTGTCCAGCTTGCTCAGCGTGTATCGCCGCGCCAGCCGGTCATGCAACTCGCGCAAGGGCAGATAGCTGTCCACCCTGTCGATGCCCACTTCACCCAGCGGCATGCCCTCGATCAGGGTCAGTTCCATGCCGCCGGCATGGGCCCAGGTCATCATCGGTTCGATCTCGTCGTCATTGACGCCGCGCATCGCCACCATGTTGATCTTGATCGACAGGCCTTCCGCCTGCGCCGCCTCGATACCCGCCAGGACGTCGGCGAGGCGACCGCGCCGCGTGATGGCGCGGAAGCGCTCTTCATCGAGTGTATCTAGCGAAACATTGATACGCCGCACGCCGGCCGCGAACAGTCCTCGGCTATGCTTGCGCAGTTGGCTGCCATTGGTAGTGAGGGTCAACTCCTCCAGCCCCTGACCGATCCGGTTCCCCAGCGTAGTCACCAGCTCCATGATATCCCGCCGCACCAAGGGCTCGCCGCCGGTCAGCCTGATCTTCCGCACGCCCCGCGCAATGAAGGCTCCGGCGATGGTCTCGATTTCCTCGAAGCTGAGCACGTCCATCTTGGGCAGGAACGTCATGTCCTCGGCCATGCAATAGACGCAGCGGAAGTCGCAGCGGTCTGTCACCGAAATCCGAAGATAGGAAACGTGTCGCCCGTAACGGTCGACAAGCGGACGGGTAGGGGAGACGGGCACTGTCATGCAGCAAACCTATAGTCTCTCGCGCCGCTTTCAAAGGGCACAAAAGCAAAAGGACCGCCTCTATTGGCGGTCCTTCTACACATTGCAGGGAACTCGGTGGCGCTTAGTGGTTGACCACGATCAGCGCGCCGACGGCGACCCGTTCGTAGAGATCGGTCACGTCTTCATTGGTGAGGCGGATGCAGCCCGAGGACACCGCCTGGCCGATCGACCATGGCTCCGATGTGCCGTGCACGCGGTAGAGGGTCGATCCGATATACAGGGCGCGGGCGCCCAGCGGATTGTCGGGGCCGCCTTCCATGTAGGCCGGCAGATCCGGCACGCGCTTGCGCATCGCAGGGGGCGGCGTCCAGCCTGGCCACTCCGCCTTGCGGGTGATCCGGTGCTTTCCGGACCAGGTGAAGCCGTCTCGACCAACGCCGATGCCATATTTCAGCGCCTTGCCGTCTTCCATCACGAGATAAAGCCGACGCTCGTCGGTCTCGATGACGATGGTGCCCGGCTTGTGGTTGGTCTGGTAGTCGACGATTTCCTTGCGGATGGAGCTGCCGCGGCGCGACGCCGGGGCCATGGCCGAAGCTTCCACCCAGCTGCCGGTGTTTCGGTCATAGACCAGCGCAGCCGATGCCGGCACGACGGTGCCGACTGACAAGATTACCGATAACCCGATTGCTATCGCTGACTTGATATTGAACATCTAACGACTTGGCCCCTGAAATAGATGGACACCAGAACCGCCCACCTGACAATCGCGCTTGCTTACGCCCATTGTGACATAGCGAATAGATGCGTTTGCCTCCAATTCGCCACACTCGCCGCACCTTCGCAGAATTGTGTTGCTGCGAAGTTACAGCGCGCGTTCACCACTTCGTGATCCATGGCGGCGGCGAGCATTGACACGAAGCGTACTCCCTGCGATGGCCCGGACGATCCGAGGCACGAGGCAAGCATGAGCGAGGATCTGAAACGGCAGGCGGCTGCCATGGCGCTGGCTATGCTGCAGCCCGGTATGCGGCTGGGTTTGGGGACGGGCTCGACCGCCCGCCACTTTGTCGACCTGCTCGGCGCCCGGGTGGCGTCGGGATTCGACTGCATCTGCGTTCCGACATCCGAAGCGACCGCCCACCAGGCGCGAGCGCTGGGCATACTATTGTCCGATCTCGAAACGCTGGACCGGCTCGATGTCACCGTTGACGGTGCCGACGAGATCGACCCGCATCTCAACCTCATAAAGGGCGGCGGCGGTGCTCTGCTGCGAGAGAAGATCGTGGCCGCAGCGTCCGATGCGATGGTGGTAATCGCCGATGCCTCGAAACTGGTTCCGGTGCTTGGCCGCTATCCGCTGCCCATCGAGGTGAACACCTTTGGTCTTGGCGCAACGCGTCGTGCTCTGGCCGAGGTGCTCGCCGCGCATGGCGCCGAGGGCGACCTCAAGCTTAGAGAGACCGCGCCGGGCCTGCCCTTTGTCACCGACGGCGGACACCTCATCATGGATGCTTTTTTTGGCCGCATTTCGCGGCCAGAAGCGCTGTCGCGCGACTTGCTCGACATCGCCGGGGTTGTACAGCACGGGCTGTTCCTCAAAATGTGCAAGACGGCTTATGTGGCGACCGCTGATGGCGTAGAAACGCTGACGGGCGGCACCAATTGATTAATCGGGACAAGATGGGGTTTTCGACAATGACCGGTATGATGATGCGCGCCAAGGCGCTGGTAGCTGTGGTGCTGAGCGCCGCTATCCTTGCCGTTGCGGCGCCTGCTTTTGCGCAGGAAGTGCCGCCCGAGCAGCTGGCACTGGCGCGCAAGTATGTCGACCTGACCGATCGGGCAGGCGTCTACGAGATAACCCTGGTCGAAATCGGCATTGGCACCTTGCGCCAGTTGACCCAGCAGAACCCCGAAATCGCCGTGGAAACCGATCTTGCCGTCGGCAAGGTGCTCGAAGAATACCGCGATCGGAAGGGCGAGCTGCTCGACCAGTTCGCGCGCGTCTATGCTGCGCGCTTCACTGTCGGCGAACTGCAGGAAATCGTCGCCTTCTACGAATCGCCCACGGGCCAGAAGCTGGCCCAGGCCAATACCGAGGTCAATTCCGACCTCCAGGCCGTCCTGCAGGTGTTCACCAACAACACCCGATCCGAATTCTTCGCCAAGGTGCGCGCCGAACTTCGTGCCCAGGGTTTCGAGGTCTGATATCAACCACGGCCAGGCACACTGCGCATGATCTGTCCGGCCCCGCCTTGTGCGGGGCCTTTTATTGTGCGAAGTGCCAGCCCATATCCATCGTTATCCGCCGATGATTGCCGAGGAGCCGCCCATGACCGATAGCTATGATCTCGTGGTGATCGGTGCCGGGTCCGGTGGCGTACGGGCTGCCCGCATGGCGGCGCTCTATGGCGCCAAGGTCGCCATCGTCGAGGAGTTTCGCGTCGGTGGGACCTGCGTCATTCGCGGCTGCGTGCCGAAAAAGCTCTACGTCTACGCCTCCCGCTTCCATGATATGTTTGACGTCGCCTCCACTTTCGGCTGGCAGGTGGAGGCCTCCTTCGACTGGGCTACTCTTGTCGCCAACAAGGAGAAGGAGATTTCTCGTCTCGAGGCCGCCTACTCGGCAAACCTCGAAAAGCCGGGCGTGGAGATCATCAAGGATCGCGCCGTCATCACCGGTCCCAATGGCATTCATCTCGTGGGACAGGACCGGGCGCTGAGCGCCAAGTACATCCTCATCGCCACCGGCGGGCATCCGTTCGTTCCCCAAATTCCAGGTGCCGAACTGGGGATTACTTCCGACCAGGCATTCGATCTGCCCTCCTTGCCCCACTCCATACTCATCGAGGGCGGCGGCTACATCTCGGTCGAGTTCGCGACGATCTTCGCCGGCCTGGGCGTCAACACCACTATCATCTATCGCGGCGACTGCGTGCTGCGCGGCTTCGATGACGACATGCGGCGCGGCCTTGAGGCCGGGCTCATCGACCGTGGCATACGCCTCATCTACCAGACCACCATCCAATCGCTGGCCAAGGATGGTGACGACGTTGCCGTCACCTTCAGCGATGGCGTCACCGCACCCTATGGTGCTGTGATGTTCGCCACCGGACGTCTACCCAATGTCCGCGGCCTCGGACTTGAAAAGGCCGGGGTGGAATTGAATGCAGCCGGTGCGGTGGCGGTGGACGCCTACTCGCAAACTTCGGTGCCCTCGATCTATGCAGTTGGCGACGTCACCGGCCGTGCCGCCTTGACGCCGGTCGCTATCCGCGAGGGCTGGTATTTTGCCGAGACGGTGTTCAACGACAACAAGCTTGCCGTGGATCACAGCCAAATTCCCACGGCCGTATTCTCGGAGCCGGAAATCGGCGCCCTCGGCCTCACCGAATCCGAGGCGGCCACGCATGGCGATGTCGATGTCTACGTCGCCCGCTTCCGACCTATGATCAACACCCTCTCCACCCGCACCGAGCGGATGATCCTAAAGCTCATCACCGAAAAAGACGGCGGCAAGGTGCTCGGTTGCCACATCCTGGGCCCGGGCGCCGCCGAAATGATCCAGCTGATCGCGATTCCTATGGGCATGGGCGCGACCAAGGCCGATTTCGACCGCGTCATTGCGCTTCATCCCTCTGCCGCCGAGGAACTGGTGACCTTTAAGTCTCCCACCTACACTTATCGCGACTGCAAGAAGGTCGTTGGCTAGCGCCACGACCGTCACATCGGGCGGCACCTTAGTGTCGGGCGATTATCCTTGGCATGGGCGGCGCGCCTTGGTATTGCGCCAGCCAACAGCCTGTGACCTGCGCTAGGAACTGCCGAACATGACCACCTGGACCCCCGACAGCTGGCGCGCGAAGCCGATCTCACAGGTGCCGGCTTATCCCGATCCTGTCGCCTTGGCTGAAGCCGAGCGTCAGCTTTCGACCTTCCCGCCACTGGTCTTCGCTGGCGAAGCGCGGGACCTCAAGGCCAGGCTGGCCGCCGTCGCGCGTGGCGAGGCTTTCCTGCTGCAAGGCGGCGATTGCGCGGAGAGCTTTGCGGAACATGGCGCCGATCACATCCGCGACTTCTTCCGCGTCTTTCTGCAGATGTCGGTGGTGCTGACCCATGGCGCCAGCAAGCCGGTGGTCAAGGTCGGCCGCGTTGCTGGCCAGTTCGCCAAGCCGCGTTCCGCCGATACCGAAACCATCGATGGCGTGGAGCTGCCGTCCTATCGAGGCGACATCATCAACGATATCGGCTTCACCCAAGCCTCTCGCACGCCCGATCCGGACCGCATGCTGCAGGCCTACCGGCAGTCGGCCGCGACACTCAACCTGCTGCGCGCCTTCGCCATGGGCGGCTACGCTGAGCTGACGCGCATCCATGAATGGACCGTCGGGTTCATGAAGGGCTCGAACTGGTATCCGCGCTACGAGGAAGTGGCACGCAAGATCGACGACGCCATCACTTTCATGGGCGCCCTGGGACTCAATCCGGACAACACCCCGGCTCTGCGCCAGACGAGCTTCTTCACCAGTCACGAGGCTCTCCTGCTCGGCTATGAGGAAGCGCTCACCCGGCGCGACTCCATCACCAACGACTGGTATGCCACCTCCGGCCATATGCTCTGGATCGGTGACCGCACCCGCCAGCCCGATGCCGCGCATGTCGAGTACTTCGCCGGCATCCGCAATCCGATCGGCATCAAGTGCGGTCCCTCGCTCAGCACGGAAGATCTGCTGCGCCTGCTCGACCGGCTCAACCCCACCGACGAGGCCGGGCGCATCACGCTCATCAGCCGCTTCGGCTACGACAAGATCCAGGACCATCTGCCGCGTCTCATCGAGACGGTGCAGAAGGCCGGCCGAACGGTCGTCTGGTGTTCCGATCCGATGCATGGCAACACCATCAAGGCGTCCACCGGCTTCAAGACGCGGCCATTTGATCGGGTCCTGTCCGAGGTCAAGTCCTTCTTCGAGATCCATCGCGACATGGGGACCTATGCCGGTGGCGTGCATATCGAGATGACCGGTGACGATGTCACCGAATGCGTCGGCGGCGTCTCCGCCGTCACCGAAGCCTCGCTGTCGGATCGCTATCACACCTATTGTGACCCCCGCCTCAATGCCAGCCAGGCTCTGGAACTGGCCTTCCTCGTCGCCGAGGAAGTTCACGCCCAGAAGCCACCGCGAAAGCACGTTGCTGCCGGCGAATAGCGCCCTCGCATACTCCATGGCCAGGTGAAGCCGCGCGTTGCAGGATGAATGCGCGGCGCCTAGTATTCACCTGCGTCGCCATCGGGTTCTTTTGAAAGCCGCGTATGCCAAACTCCCTTTTTCCCGCAGCTGATGCCGAGACCCGCGCACTGCTGGAGCAGGACCCGACGCTAAAGCTGGTCAACGAGTTCGACTGGTCAGCCACCCCGCTTGGACCCATTCCGGAATGGCCGGAAAGCCTCAAGGGCGCGGTTCGGGTGATGATGGGGGGATCCACGCCCATGGCGATGCTCGTCGGCCCCAACGGCATTCTGGTCTACAACGACGCCTATGGCCGCTTTGCCGGTGGGCGCCACCCGGCAATCATGGGCATGGCGGCGGTCGAGGCCTGGCCCGAGGCCGCAGAATTCAATCGTGACAAGATCGAGCGCGGGCTGGCCGGACTGACGACGAGGCTCGACAAACACGAAATGCTCCTCAACCGCGACGGTGAGCCGGAGCTGGTCTGGCTCGAACTGCACTACAGCCCGATCCTGGGCGAGGATGGAGCGCCGCTGGGATCCCTGGCCGTGTTGCAGGATCTGACTGCCCGCGTGCTGGCGGAACAGGCGCTGGCGCGCAGCGAAGAGCGGCTGTCACTTGCGCTTGAAGGCTCCGATCTCGTTGGCACCTGGGACTGGGATATCGTCAATGACGTCGTGACCGCCGATGATCGCTTCGCCACCTTGTTCAATATCGATCCCCTGCAGGCTGGGCTCGGCCTGCCCATTGCGCAGTTCCTGGCGGCGATCCACCCCGAGGACCAGGCCCGCACCAGTGCGGATATCGAAGCCTCGCTGCGGGACGGAACGCCGCTGCGCAGTCAGTATCGTGTGATCTCGGCCGACGGCCAGGTGCATTGGGTGGTGGCCTCGGGGCGTCCGCGTGCCGGGGGGGATGGCAAGCCCTCCCGGTTCCCCGGCGTAGTCGTCGACGTCACCGAGCAGCGCCGGATCTCCGACGCGCTGTTGGAAAGCGAGTTGCGGTTCCGCACCCTGGCCGACACCATGCCGCAAATGGTGTGGTCGACCTTGCCCGACGGCTTCCACGACTATTACAACAAGCGCTGGTACGAGTTTACCGGCGTGCCTGAGGGCACCACGGATGGCACGGGCTGGAACGATCTGTTTCATCCCGACGATCAGGAGCGCGCCTGGAAAGTCTGGCGCCACTCGCTCGAGACGGGTGAGCCCTACAACATCGAGTACCGTCTGCGGCATCACAGCGGCAGCTACCGCTGGACCCTGGGCCTTGCCTTGCCCATTCGCGATGCCAGCGGCGAAATCGTCCGTTGGTTCGGCACCTGCACCGATATCCATGAAACCAAGCAGGTCGCCGAAGAACGCGAACTGGTGGCTCAGGAACTGAGCCATCGCATCAAGAATATCTTCGCCGTTCTCACCGGCATCATCAGCCTCTCGGCCCGCAGCCGGCCGGAGGTGAAGGACTTCGCCGAGGAACTGCGTCAGCGCATCTACGCACTGGGTGAGGCGCATGATTTCCTGCGGCCCAACAGCCACATTTCGCGCCCGCCCGAAAAGCAGGGCTCGTTGCGCTCGCTGGTGGAGCGGCTCATGCAACCCTATCAGGACGACGGCGCGGAGCGCCTGGTTTTCGAGGGCGACGACGTCACGATAGACGAGGGCGCCGCGACCCCGCTCGCCCTGCTGTTCCACGAGTTGGGGACCAATGCCGCTAAATACGGAGCCCTGTCCTCCGGTGGGGGACGGGTAACCCTGGTCGGCCGCGCCGACGGCGAACGCTATCACCTAGTCTGGCAGGAAAAGGGTGGCCCCGCGATAGCTGAAGATGCCCAGCTCAGCGGCTTCGGCTCGCGCCTTATTGGTCTCAGCATCGAAGGTCAGCTAAGAGGAACTCTCCAGCGGCGCTGGGAGGCGGACGGCCTGCGTGTGGATATAAGCCTCCCCGTCGACGCCCTGCGGCGCCCGGCCAAGCTACGCCGCTAGCCGACAGCGTTAAGCGGCTGGCTCGACCCGTCGAACAATTTGAGGCGGTGTGGAGGGGTCGCCTCTGCAGCTTCGCGGCGGGCCACAGCATAGGCGAGGGCAGAACGCAGCTCACGGTCCGTAACCGGCTTCTGCAGCACGCCCACCGTGCCTGGCACCCCATCACCGAGCTGAGACGGGTTGGCGGTCACGAATAGCACCGTCACGCCATGCGTCTGTGCCAGGATCTTGCCGATGCGCGCCCCGGTGGGGCCGTCCTCCAGGTTGAGGTCGATCAGCGCTACGTCCGCATGCGGACCCAGCGCCAGGGCCGAACGCTCGTCCGCCGCAATCCCGATGGGATCGAACCCCATTTCTGCGATCACGTATTCGATCTCGGTTGCTACGAAGATCTCGTCTTCGACCACCAGTATCTTGCCTACCATAACTCTAACTTCCGTCGCACTCGTACCTTCTGGCGTAGAGCAACTCGCTGACGCCTTGCCAGTTGCGCGGGGGAACGCGTTTGTGACGCTCCCATGACAGATTTGCGCGCAGCAGGTTACTAAACTGCCAATCGCGTCGCGGTAAAGGCGGCCTTATGGCGCGGGGGGCGCCGGGCGGCTTAGCAGAAACTTAACCCTACTGATCGATTGTTCCTGTGTGGCCCCAAGGGGTGGTCAGCCTGGAGGAAGTGATGAAGCACTCATTTGCAGGCGTTGTAGCGATGCTGGCGGGCTGTCTTGCTGTTCCGGCACTGGCCGCCGATTACATCGACTATCCTGAGCTGCGGCCGGCCTACCCTGAGGGATGGGAAAATCCGGACGACCTGCTCCGCTTCGAGTTCGGCGCTGCCTACTGGTATTCCTGGGGCGGTCGGAACGCCGCTTTCACCTCGCCCTCCGGAGGTTTCAGTGTCGCTGTGCGCGACCAGACCCATATCGGTGAACTGCACGGCAAGATCGAAGATCTCTCCACCCAGACCTTCGTCGCCGGCCGAGCTGGCATTGGCCTGCACACCACCGGTACCTACGACATCTCCCCTGCCGCTGCCGGCGACATCGGCAACAGTTCGCGCATCGGCTATGCCGGCGCTGATTTCGGCTGGCTCCCCTTTGGAACGATGACCGACGGCTTCGCTGTCGGCGGCCTGGTCGGCTATCACTATTGGAAGGACGCCCCCGATATCGGCACCGGGCAATACGCTTTGGCTTTCGACGGAGCCGGCAATCCGACGGCGCTGGGCCAGGCCCGCGACAACCTCGACATTCACGCGCTGCGCCTGGGCCTCAAGGGCACGGCTGACTTCGAGATATTCGACATTCAGGCCGAAGCCGCCTGGATTCCATACGCCCACATGACGGGGGCGCTCGGCGGCAGTGCGCCAAACGCCTACAACATTCCCGGCATTGCTTCCCCTGTCTACGAGAATGCGCAGACCACGTATAGCGGCCGGGGCCAGGGCGTCATGCTGGAAGCCATGGCAGGCTTCCATCCCACCGAAAACCTGGCGCTCCGCGTCGGCGGACGCGCATGGTATCTCGAGGGCAACCTCGACGGGGTCTTCAATGGCACCGTCAATGGCGTGGCCCAGCCCGCGGTGGATCTGACCTCCACCTACGCATCGCTCTTCCGTTATGGACTGCGCGCCGAGCTCACCGGCAGGTTCTAGCTGGGGCAGGGACAAGCCTAGCCTTGAGCCCTATGGCTCACCGGCCGGACCAGTGATAAGGCAGGGCCTGTCCTGCCCATTCTCCTAGGCCATCCATCTTGACAGACCACCTCCGAATTGCGCTTGCCCAGCTCAATCCCAAGGTTGGCGACCTCGCCGGCAACCTGGCACTGGGGCGCCAGGCACTGGCCGACGCCGTTGCCGCGGGCGCGGACGTTCTGATGCTCTCCGAGCTGTTCCTGACCGGCTACTTCCCGGACGACCTGCTCTACAAGCCGCAGTTCGTCGCCGACGCCATCCAGGCAGCGCGGGAACTGGTCGCCGCGTCCGCCGGCACCGACGTCGTTCTCGTCCTCCCCACCGTCTGGTTGGACGACAGCGGCTTGCGGAACGCAGTGGTCGTGGCCGAAGCCGGACAGATCATCGCGACGCGCTTCAAGCGGGAACTGCCCAATTCCGACGTCTTCTACGAAAAGCGCTATTTTACCCCCGGTCCGCTGGCCGAGCCGGTGACCATCAAGGGTGTGCCGGTCGGCATCCCGATCTGCGAGGATATCTGGCATCCGGACGTGTGCGCGCACCTGGCCATGCGCGGCGCCGAGATCATGCTCTGCCCCAACGGCTCGCCCTATTGGACCAACAAGCAGCACATCCGCAAGGAACTGGTCCGCGCCCGCGTGACCGAAGATACCGTGCCTCTGCTCTATCTGAACCAGGTCGGCGGGCAGGACGAACTGGTATTCGATGGTGCCTCCTTCGGCATCGAGCCAGGCAACAGGCTGGTGTTCCAGGGTAAGTCCTTCGAGACCGACTTCATCGTCTCGGACTGGGTCCGCCGCGCCGATGGCTGGACCTGCTCGAGGGGCAAAGTAACCGAACTCACCAGTGTTGACGAAGCGCCTTGGCTGGCCTGTGTCGTGGGCCTGCGCGACTATGTGCACAAGAACGGCTTTCGCCAGGTCGTGCTCGGTCTCTCGGGCGGCATAGACAGTGCCGTCGTCGCCGCCATGGCCGTCGATGCCTTCGGCGCTGACAACGTGCACTGCATCATGCTGCCCTACCGCTATACGTCCGAAGCAAGCCTCAAGGATGCCAAGGCTTGTGCCGAGCGCCTGGGCGTACGCTACGACATCGTCTCGATAGGCGATCCCGTCGACGGCGCGCTGGCCGAACTGGCACCCATCTTCGCCGATCGTCCCGCCGACCTGGCCGAAGAGAACATTCAGTCCCGCATGCGCGGCGTGATCTTGATGGCGGTCAGCAACAAGCTCGGCTCCATGCTGATCACCACAGGCAACAAGTCCGAAATGGGCGTCGGATACGCCACCATCTACGGCGACATGAACGGCGGCTACAATCCGCTCAAGGACATGTTCAAGATGGAGGTTTACCGCATGGCGGCCTGGCGCAATGGCCACGTCCCCGGCGCTTGCATGGGGCCATCCGGCGAGGTGATCCCCCAGGCGATCATCGACAAGGCCCCTAGCGCCGAACTGCGCCCCGACCAGACCGACCAGGACAGCCTGCCGCCATATCCCGTGCTCGACGCCATCCTCAAGGGCATCGTCGAGGACGAGTTGTCCCTCGCCGCAATCGTGGCCCGGGGCCACGACCGGGAGCTGGTCGAGCGCATCGCGCGCCTGGTCAACATCGCCGAATACAAGCGCCGCCAGTCCGCGCCGGGCCCGAAGCTGACGATCAAGGCCTTCGGCCTCGGCCGCCGCTATCCCATTACCAACGGCTATAAGAATGGGGCCATCGGATGACCGTCGTTCGCTGGGCGCCGTCCCCAACCGGCCGCATCCATCTGGGCAATGCCCGTCCCGCTTTGCTCAACTGGTTCTACGCCCGCCGGCACGGTGGCCGCTACGTGCTGCGCATGGACGATACCGATCTCGCCCGCTCGACCCGAGAATCCGCCGATGCCATCGAGGTCGATCTCGCCTGGCTGGGCATCACGCCTGATCTGCTGGTGCGGCAGTCCGAACGTCTGGAACTCTATGACGCCGCCCGCGACCGGCTGATCGAAATGGGCCGGCTCTACCCCTGCTACGAAACCGAGGAAGAACTCGACCGCAAGCGCGCCCGCGCGCGCCTCCTCAACAAGCCCCCGATCTACGACCGCGCCGCCCTCAGCCTCACCGACGAGGATCGCGCGCGTTTCGAAGCCGAGAGCCGCAGGCCCCATTGGCGCTTCCGGCTCGATGGTCGCCCGGTCCGCTTCGATGACCTGATCAAGGGGCCGCAGACCGTCAACACCGCCTCGATGTCCGATCCGGTGCTGGTGCGCGAGGATGGCACCTATCTCTACACCCTCTGCTCGGTGGTCGACGACATCGAACTCGGCATCACCCACGTCATCCGCGGTGAGGACCACGTCTCCAATACCGGCACCCAGATCGAGATCTTCGGGGCGCTGGGCAGCGCTGCGCCGATTTTCGGCCACCATAACCTCTTGACCGACGCCGAGGGCCAGGGCTTCTCCAAGCGCCTCGGCTCCCAGTCGATCGCCGATTTCCGCGCCGAAGGCTATGAACCAATGGCCATTGCCATCATGGCCAGCCTGACCGGCACCGGGCTGCCGATCGAGCCCTACGAGACCCTCGACGAGATCGCGGGCAGGCTTGATTTCTCCCAGATCTCCCATGGTTCTGCGCGCTTTGATCCCGCCGAACTCGATAGCCTCAACGCGCGGCTGCTGCATGCGCTGCCCTACGAAGGCGCCGCCGCCCGCCTTTCGGCCCACGGCCTTGAAGGCGAGGCGATGTGGCTGCTGCTGCGCGACAACCTGCGCAAGTTCGACGATATCGCCGATTGGGCGAGGCTCGTCACTGGCCCCGTCGAACCCGCAATCGCCGATGAGGATCGCGATTTCCTGGCCCTCGCCAAAGCTCTGCTTCCGCCCGAGCCCTGGGATGAGACGACGTGGAACCACTGGACCGATGCCCTCAAGACCGCGACGGGGCGCAAGGGCAAGGCGCTGTTCATGCCGCTGCGCATGGCGCTGACGGGGCGCCACGAAGGACCCGAGCTTAAGTCCCTGCTCCCGTTGGTCGGGCGTAAGGCGTGTCTGGACCGACTACCCTGACCACTTTTTCGCCGAACTGCACCAGGCGCAGTTCGGTCTCCGCTTCGGCCTCTGCCTGCAGTGGCGTGGTCACCGGCGTTTCGCCGGGGCCCGCCGGGCGGGGGCGGGGCAGGGGAACGCTCACCAGTGCCGCCGTCTCGATTGGTGCGACCGTCGGTGCCTGAACTGGCGCCACGCCGCGTGGATCGCGCAGCGGCAGCGGGAAGGTCACCCCTTCCACCTCGATCATCGTGCGCGTCGAGCCGTCCGCCCGCGTGGCGACGGTGAGCGTCCCATCCGATTGTGGCGCCACCTTGCAGCTGGCCCCTGGGCTGGTGTCGACTTCCTCGCGATAGCGAAACGCCGTCGGCAGCGCCGTATAGGGCTCGCCATACTGGTTGCGCATCTGCTCGGGCTCCTGGCCGGGATTGTCGTAGAAATAGAGTTCCACCGCCGTTGTGGGACAACTCTGCTGGCATAGCATCGCGTCGTTGCTCACATAGTCGGGCAGGGTGGCGTAGCTGATGGGCCAGAAATAGCCATCGCTCAGTCGCACGCAGACCGTGCGCACGGTCTGGTATCCCTGGTAGCCCCAGTAGTCGCCGCCATCGATGAAGTCGCCGTCGGTGAAGTCACCTTCCGACGTCGTGCCGAAGATCCGGTTGAACACGGACTGGCGCTCGGTGGTGAAGGTGGCGCTCGATCCCTGGTCGCCGCAGCCGAACCGCGCCATTTCCTGCAGGATCGCCTCGCGCTGGGCCCCGATTGCATTGGCGGTCTCCACCTGCTGCGATACGCCTTCTGCCACCTCGCGCAGGCGCAGCACCTCCCGGCCGATCTGGGTGCATTGCCGGGTCAGCGGGATCCCCGCCCTGGCCGCGTCATTGCATCCGTCGCGGATATAGCGGCTTTCCATCGCCTGCACATCGCGCTGCGCCTGCCGGGCGGCCTGCGAGTTTCCGCCCATCTGTTGATAGGCCGAATTGCCGTCGAACTGCCGCAGCGCCGCCTCGAGCTGGAAGCATTGCGCCGCCTGCGCATAGGCGGTGTTCACGTCCAGCACCAGGCAAGCCGCCGACAGCACTGTCAAAATCAGGGCGCGCACGCCGTTCCTGCTCAAGCTATTCGATCCTCTCAGCGCCGCGCCAGGCGCGACGTTTGCTCCGCCTTTAAGACAACGCTAGGAGCGATAGCAACACTATGGAGCGCTTTCAGGCGGGGAGGGATTCTTGTCCCCTCCACCAGCAGCGCAGTTACCGGTAACTATACCGGACCTGCCCCGCCGTGATAGCGCTGCAAGGCCACACAGTTGCGAGATTGCGTCGAGATGAAGCTAGCCACGATCAGGAACGGCCGCCCCGATGGCCAACTCGTCGTTCTTTCCACCGACCTCGGCCGCTTCGTCTCTGCCGGCCGGATCGCACCTACGCTGCAGGCCGCCCTTGATGACTGGGCCACCTGCGTGCCTGCCCTTGTCGATCTGGGCCGCGAGCTTGATGCCGGCGCCATAGCCGGGCAGGCCTTCGATCCGTCCCACGCGATGGCCCCGTTGCCGCGCGCCTATCAGTGGATCGATGGCTCGGGCTATCTCAGCCACCTCGAGCGCGTGCGCAGCCTCAAGGGCAGCAAGGACGAAGAACTGCAATCGGTGCGCCCCTTGCTGTACCAGGGCGGCTCGGATTCGCTGTCCGCCCCCACCGATCCGATCCGCGTGACCGATCCCGATCTGGCGCTCGATTTCGAGGCCGAGGTTGCGGTCGTCATCGGTCCTGTGCCCTTGGGGGCGAACAAGGCACAGGCCGCGGCCGCCATCCGACTGGTCACGGTGTGCAACGACGTTTCCCTGCGCCGCCTCGTCGCCGACGATTTGCAGAACGGCTTCGGCTTTTTCCACGCCAAGCCCTCCACCAGCTTCGCCCCGATCGTCGCCGCCCCCGACAGCCTCGGCACGGCCTGGCGCGATAACCGATTGCACCTTCCGGTCCGCATCGAGGTCAACGGCACTCTCTATGGCCAGCCCAATGCCGGGGCCGACATGCATTTCGATTTCGCCGACCTTATCGTCGAGGCCGCCCGCACCCGCCAGCTGGCAGCGGGCACCATCATCGGGGGCGGCACGGTTTCCGTCCGGCACGACGAGACGCTGCCGATCAAGCGGGACGGCATCGGCTTTGCCTGCATTGCCGAGGCTCGCACGGTGGAAAAACTCAGATACGGCCGCGCACGCACATCGTTCCTGAAGACTGGCGACACCGTGCGAATCGGGGCGGTTTCGGCCGATGGGACATCCGTTTTCGGGGACATCAACCAGACGGTGGCACTGGCCCGGCACGGGGCTTTTCCCGCCTGACCTCGGTTAACATCTTGCAATTGTTGGTAACATTCCCGTGTAGTCGTTGGGAGTGTCACATCCCCATGCCACTCTGATCCTGCACGGACGCCGTGGGCTCCGTTGGCAGATCAGTTCGTTGAGGGTGCACTCATGTCGATCAAGAAGATTTCCGCGATGGCGATTGCCGGCATTCTGGTTGCCAGCTCGTTCACCGCCGTGGCGCAGGACGCTTACGTGGCGCCCACCACGCCTGAAGAGGCTTTGGCCATGCGCAAGGCCATGATGCGCGAGAACGGTGGCGTGCTGAGGTCCGCCGGCAGCCTTTCGGGCGCCGAGGCCGTGGCCGCAATGCAGACCCTGCACGACAACTTCTCCCACATTCCCGATGTGTTCCCCGAAGGGTCCATCGTCGGCGATAGCGAGGCTCTACCCGCCATCTGGGAAAACTGGGAGGACTTCACCGCCATCGCCGAGACCGGCAGACAGGCCGCAGCAGACGCCATCGCCGCTGCCGAAGCGGGGGACAGCGCCGCTTATGCCGCCGCCCTCAAGACGCTCGGCGGCACCTGCGGCCAATGCCATCAGCAGTTCCGCAGCTAGATTTCCATCGCCTCCAAAGCGATTGGGCGGCCGCAAGGTCGCCCTTTTTTCTTGCGGGCTTGCTTTTTTCCAACGCTCCGGTCACTCTTGCTGCCATGAAGGCCAGCATCATTCTGATTAACCGCTGCATCATTACCTGCTAACCACTCGTTGGCGGCGCGGTCTTCTTCATCTCAGTAATCCGACACCCGAAGAGCCGTCTGCCAGCGCACTTCCGCATGGCCAGGGACGGACCATATGACGACGCCGCAGCTCACGCTCTACAACACGCTCACGCGCGCCAAGGAAGTTTTCGTTCCGATCGATGCGGCGAACGTGCGCCTCTACGCCTGCGGCCCGACGGTCTATGACTTCGCCCATATCGGCAACGGCCGCATGGCCATCGTGTTCGACCTGCTGTTCCGCGTCTTGCGCCAGGTCTATGGGCCGCAGCACGTCACCTATGTCCGCAATATCACCGACGTCGATGACAAGATCAACGCGCGCGCCGCCCGCGACTTTCCCGGTCTTGCCCTCAATGATGCGATCCGTCGCGTTACCGAAGGCACCGCTGCCCAGTATCGGTCCGATGTCGCAGCGCTGGGCTGCCTCGAGCCGACCATACAGCCCCGCGCCACCGACAACATCGCGGAGATGCAGGTACTGATCGCGGCGCTGATCGACAACGGCCACGCCTATCAAGCCCAAGGCGAAGTGCTGTTCGACGTCAAGTCCATGCCCGATTACGGCCAGCTCTCGGGCCGCACCCTCGACGAAAATCTCGCCGGTGCCCGCATCGCCGTTGAAGCCCACAAGCGCGATCCGGCCGACTTCGTGCTGTGGAAGCAGTCGTCCGCCGACGAGCCGGGTTGGGACAGTCCCTGGGGCCGCGGCCGCCCCGGCTGGCATATCGAGTGCTCGGCCATGTCCGAGCGCTACCTCGGCACACTGTTCGACATCCATGGCGGCGGACTCGACCTCATCTTCCCCCACCACGAAAACGAGATCGCCCAGTCCCGCTGCGCTCACGGCACCCACGCCATGGCCAACGTGTGGATGCACAATGGCTTCCTGCAGGTCGAAGGCCAGAAGATGAGCAAGAGCCTGGGCAATTTCTTCACCATCGCCCAGCTGCTTGAGACCGACGCTTTCGGTGGCAGGAAGTGGCCGGGCGACGTCCTCCGCCTGGGCATGCTGATGACCCACTACCGTGAGCCCATCGACTTCACAATCAAGCGCCTCGAGGAGGCCGAGACCAGGCTGCGCGATTGGCAGCGGGCCGCACAGGGCGTCACGCTGGCCGAAAGCGACGCTCCCGATGCATCCGTCGTCACGGAACTGGCCGATGACCTCGGCTTCCACCGCGCCAGCATTGCCCTCGACGTCATCGCGAGGAAAGCCAATCGCGGCGAGGACGAGGCCAGCCACTGCCTCGCAGCCACCCTTCGCTTCCTCGGTTTCGGTCTCGACACTCTGCTCGCGACCGAAGAGAGCAGCGAAGAGCCGCCCCACGTTGCCAGCGCCATTGCCGACCGTCTTGCCGCGCTCGAAGCGCGAGATTTTGCCAAGGCCGACGCCATCCGCGCCGAACTTGCCGAGCAGGGCATCGCGCTGCTGGATTACAAGGACGAGACCGGGCAACGCCGGACCAAGTGGGAGCTGAAGCGATGAGTGGACTAGATCATCTTGGGTTTTCCGCACGCGACTATGCCGTGTCACGTGCATTCTATGCTGCCGCGCTGGCGCCGCTCGGGGTCAAGCCGCTGATGGAGTTCGAGGACGAGGGCGGCAAGATTACAGGCTTCGGCGGTTCTCACCCCTTCTTCTGGGTAGGTGATGGCGGTGCTCAAGGTGGCCGGATGCATGTATGCTTCGCTGCCGCCAATCGGGCCGAAGTCGAGGCCTTCTACGCGGCGGCGATTGCGGCTGGCGCAAAGGACAATGGCCCGCCGGGACTGCGGGAACGATATCACCCTAACTACTACGCCGCCTTCGTTTTCGATCCCGACGGCCACAATGTCGAGGCGGTGTGCCATGCCCCCGGCTGAAGCCCTCACCGGCGGATGCCAATGCGGTGCGGTGCGGTTCCGCGTCACGCGGCTCGGCCGCCCCTCTATCTGCCATTGCCGCATGTGCCAGAAAGCGTTCGGGGGGTTCTTCGGACCGCTGGTTACTGCACATAACGCGCAGTGGACCCGGGGTGAACCCAGCTGGTTCCAGTCCTCCAATGCCGCGCGCCGCGCCTTTTGCGGCGACTGCGGCACGCCGCTGGCCTACGAAACCCGCTTCGGCCTCGAACTGGCAATCGGAGCCTTCGATGATCCCGCGGTCGCCGCTCCGGTAATTCAGGTCAACCCAGCCGACAAGCTGCCTTTCTTCGATGGGCTGACCGCCTTGCCGCTCCGCACCGAGGCGAGCGACGAATGGCGCGATTTCCTCGCCGGCATCCATTCCAACCAGCATCCCGATCACGACACCAACGACTGGCCACCAATGGAGGACCGCTGATGGACCGTTACGGCATGGACGTCAGCGGCGGCTGCCAGTGCGGCGCCGTGCGCTACCGCGCCACCGAAATGCTGGATAACGCCCACATCTGCCACTGCCGCATGTGCCAGAAGGCTGTCGGGAACATCTTTGCCGCCCTGGTCGCCGCCCCACGTGATGCCATTACCTGGACTCGGGGCACGCCCGCCCGCTTCCGCAGTTCCCAGCACGTCGACCGGGGCTATTGCCGTGATTGCGGAACGCCGCTCTTTTACGAGGACGTGACCGGCGACCGGATCAACTTCACGATTGGATCGATGGACCACCCCGAGCTCTTCCCGCCCCACAGAAACGACGGCAACGAGGCGCGGGTACCGTGGTTCGAGAAGCTGCCGGGTCTGCGGCACGGCGGGGAAACCGGCACGGGTGTCGGAGATGACCAAGCCTGGGCGGCGGCAATCCGCTCCACCAACAACCAGCACCCCGATCACGATACCGATCGTCGGCCCGCGTAACCCGAGTAAGCCCATGTCCAAAGAGCGCCTCTACATCTTCGACACGACCTTGCGCGACGGAGCGCAGACCGCCGGCATCGAATTCTCGCTCGAGGACAAGATCTCGATCGCGCACCTGCTGGAGGACGTTGGCGTCGACTATGTCGAGGGCGGCTACCCCGGTGCCAATCCGGTCGACACCGAGTTTTTCGACCAGAAGCGGACCAGGCAGGCCAAGTTCACCGCCTTCGGCATGACCAAGCGGGCAGGGCGCTCCGCCGCAAACGATCCGGGTCTCCAGGCGCTGCTCAACTCGCAGGCCGATTCCACCTGCTTTGTCGCCAAGAGCTGGGATCACCAGGTCGAGGTTGCGCTCGAAATCAGCCTCGAAGAAAACCTCGCCAACCTGCGCGACACCGTAGCCGCCGCCGTCACGGCCGGTAAGGAAGCGCTGGTCGATTGCGAACACTTCTTTGATGGCTACAAGGCCAATCCCGACTACGCCTTGTCCTGCGTCACCACTGCACTCGACGCCGGCGCGCGCTGGGTAGTGCTGTGCGACACCAATGGTGGCACGATGCCCACCGAGGTGAGGTCCATTGTCCACAAGGTGCTGGCATCAGCACCCGGATCCAAACTCGGAATCCACGCGCATGACGACACTGGCCAGGCCGTCGCCAACACGCTGGCCGCGGTTGAGGCTGGGGTTCGCCAGATCCACGGTACCCTCAACGGCATCGGCGAGCGCTGCGGCAACGCCAACCTCATCACCCTGATCCCCACCCTGGTCCTCAAGCCCTATTACGCCGATCGGTTCGAAACCGGCATCGACGCCGCGCGCCTCGGACGCCTGACGCAGATTTCTCGCGCCTTCGACGACCGGCTCAATCGCGCGCCCCTCAGGCAGGCGCCTTATGTCGGCGCCTCTGCCTTCGCCACCAAGGCCGGCATCCACGCCTCGGCCTTGCTCAAGGATTTCTCGACCTACGAGCATGTTCCGCCCGAAAGTGTGGGCAACGAACGCTCCATCATGGTCAGCCAGCAGGCGGGCAAGTCCAACCTCCTGACGGCGCTGGCCCGCCACGGCATCGAACTCGGCAAGGACGATCGTCGGCTCGAAAAACTCCTGGCGACGGTCAAGGAGCGCGAATCGCGCGGCTACTCCTACGATGGCGCCGATGCCTCCTTCGCTGTACTGGCGCACGAAGTGCTGGGCACCTTGCCCAGCTATTTCACCGTCGAAAACTACCGCGCCAGCGTCGAACGCCGCCACAATGCGCAGGGCGAGGAGGTCACTGTCACCGAGGCCGTCGTCAAGATTCGCGTCGGCGAGGAACTGCTGATGTCGGTCGCCGAAGGCAACGGACCCATCAACGCCCTCGACCTTGCCATGCGCAAGGATCTTGGCAAGTATTCGAGCCGTATCGAGGATCTGGAACTGGTGGACTTCAAGGTGCGTATCCTCGACGGTGGCACGGGCGCGGTCACCCGTGTACTGGTCGAGAGCCGCGACGGCACCGGGGAGCGCTGGTATACGATCGGCGTTTCGCCCAACATCATTGATGCGTCCTTTGAAGCTCTGTATGAATCGATCACCTACAAGCTGTTGAAGACTGAGGCGGCGCGGGGGACGACAGAGAAAGTCGCTTAACTGGACAGTCCGTTTCATCGGACGACCACACAATCGTCCTGGAGGACAAACTGGCCGATACCGCTCCGAAACAACCTCTTGCGCTCACTCTCGGAGCCGCAGCGGTCACGCTGGTCGTCATCATCGGCGTGCTGGCAGGTCCCTCCGTGATCAGCTGCTTCAATTCCGACGATGGAATGGGCATCTGCCTGCGCGGCAAGATGACCGATGCCGGTATTCTGCCGCGGACGCCGGCGGTTGCCACGACCGAAGTTGAAACCCTGCCGACCGAGGAGATCGCGGTCGCCCGCGGTCCCGCCGAGGCGGCGATCGGCGAGCCCGCTCTTGACGTGACGCCAGTTCCAGAAGTTCCCGACGATCTCATCTCGGCCACTTTCGGCTTGCTCCGCGCCGAGCCCGATGGCTCCGTCGTCATCGCCGGCAGCGGCGAACCCGGGAGTGAGATCGAGGTTTATTCAGGCGAGTTCCTGCTCGGTTCTGCCACGGTGGAGCCAAGCGGCGACTGGGTGCTGGTGCCAGAACTGCCCATCCCCCCGGGCGGTACCGAAATCACCCTCGCCGAAGCCGGCAAGCCGGGCCGGGCCGGGCAGTCCTTCGTCGTTGTCATCAACGAAGACAAGTTCACTGAGCCGCTGGTCGTGGCGAGTACGCCCGGTGCCATCAGCGAGGTCCTGCAAGGGCTTGAGCGTCCCGCATTGACCCCGCAGATGGCAGCCTTGGACCCTGCCGCGACGCCAGCCGCGCCTGCGGCACCGCTTGCGCCAGTCGCTGGCGCCGTGCCCGCTGCTGAGCCACTTTCTCCGGTGCCGGCGACGGCTGGCGACCTCCAGCCCGCGCAACAGGCTGCCGCAGCGCCCGTCGCATCGACATCCGACCTTGCCCTGGCGCCGCCCGTTGCCCCGCTGGCGCCGTCAGCAGGCGCGGCCTTGACGGCTGCGCCGTCGGTCATCAGCCAGCCCGAGGCTCAGACCCCTGGCGAACCCGACGCTCAGGCGCAGGCTCCTGCCCAGATCGCGACCGCAGCTGAGACACCGAGCGCACCCCCGCTTGCCGCGGCACCCGGCGCCACGGTAGCCGCCGCGCCGCCGCTTTCCCCTGCGCCAGAAGCAAATGGATCCGCCCCGGTCCCGCTCACCGCCACACAGGCTGCCACCGCGTCAGCCGACCCCGCTTCGGCGACCGCCGCTACCCAACCTGCGGCCACCCCCGCCCCGTCCGCGGCGGTGCCCGCCCAGCCTGCGACTGCCTCTGACCGACTCGCGGCGGCGCCCGAACAGCCTGCAGCGCCAGCTCAAACTGCTGCGGCCGACGCATCTGCTCCCGCAGCTGATGAGCAAGCCCCGACAACTCTGTCTGTGCCGTCTGCTCCCCCGGCGGCGCCTCCCGCTGCCGTGGCGGTGGCCGAGCCGGCTGCGCCCGCCGCGGCGCCGCCTGCCGCTGCGACGACTTTGCCCCCAATGGTGCAACCCACCATCGATGCGATCGAAATCGAGGGCGACAGAACCTTCTTCGCCGGTGCGGCTCCGGATGGTGTCACCGTTCGTCTCTACATCGACGATGCGTACGTCGCTGACGCCCCCGTCACCAACGGACGCTGGCTTGTCGAGGCGGGCAAGGTCCTCACCGAGCCTCAGCAGCGGGTTCGCATCGACATCCTCCAGCCCGGCACCGCCGATGTGGCCGCCCGTGCCGAAGTGGATTTCGTCATCGAACTCCCTGCGAGCCCGTCGCTCGAGGTTGCAGAGGCAAACGTGCCCACGCAGCCGGGAGGCGATGCCACGCCGGCCCCCGCAGTGCCCAACGACCCAGCAGAGACGCCCGCAAGTGGCGTCGCCGCCCCGGCGTCGCCACCTGCCGCCGCGGACGAGCCAGAGCCATCTTCTACCCCCGATGCCGGCACCCCCGATGCCGGCACCCCCGCACCCGCGCCCGCGCCAGCGCCGGCCAGCACTCCAGACGCCGCAGCGCCTGCTCCGGAGCCTGACGACAGCGCAGACGTGCCCGCACCGGCTCCTGCGGCTGCCGGCGCAACGGACGGCGGAGCAACGGCGACTGCGTCTGACGGCGGCTCCACCGCCACAGCAACCACCCCGACGCCCGCGGACAGGCAACAACCTGCCGCGACCGCTCAGGCCCCCGCTGCCACCACCGAGAGCCCCACGACGTCTCCGGCGCCTGCTGTCGCGGCAACCACGGACAGCACTGCGCCAGTGCCGGCTTCCGCCACCCCGCCTGCTGAGGACACGGCATCGGCACCAGAGGCTATCGCGGCCGGCCAACCCGCTTCTCCGGTTCCTGCCGCTCCAACTGGCACGGCCGGCCCGTCGACGACGGCAGATCCTGCGCCCGCCGCAGAGCCTGCCAGCCCAACGCCCGGCGCAGAAGGCGATGTGCCGACACTGGTCGCCATTGCGGTCGGTGATCCGGATGCGGAGCGCTTCGCCGCCGGCAAGGCCATCATCCGGCGTGGTGACAATCTCTGGACCATTGCCCGCCGGGTCTATGGCGAGGGCATCAAGTACACCACGATCTACGACGCCAATACCGGACAAATCCGCGATCCGAACCGCATCTATCCCGGGCAGGTGTTCGAACTGCCCAGATAGTTGCGCAAAAAATAGCCCGCCGCTTGGTGGGCCATTGCATTGTGCCGCGCCACACCCCATTTTATCGTCAAATGACGATCAACCCCGGCGAAGCGATGCGCGACGACGACATTGCCACCATCATGCGAGCGATGGGCCACCCCGTGCGGCTCAACATCCTGCGCATCCTGGCCAAGCAGGAGCGCGGCGAGTGTTGCTGCGCCGACGTGACCGATGAATTGACCCTGGCGCAGTCCACCGTCAGTCAGCACATCAAGGTGCTGCTCGACGCCGGTCTCATCCAGCGCAAGCCGCGCGGCACGCGCAACTGCTACATCGTCCAGCATGACCGGCTGGCTGCTCTAGGTGAGGCCTATTCCGGCATGATCGCGGGCTTCAACCCCGCTCCATCCAAACTGGAAGCGGAACCCGCCTGATGTCGTCTGACAGCGCCGCGCCCAAGCCGTCCGTCAGCGCGGATGAGGGATCGCTTTTCTCGACGGTCCGCAACCTCTGGACCTATATGTGGCCGGAAAACCGGCCCGATCTGCGTCTCCGCGTCGTCCTGGCTATCGGCGCGCTGCTGCTGAGCAAGGTCGCGACGACCCTCATTCCCTTTGCCTATAAGGGCATTATCGACAGCCTCGATGCCTCCACGCCCAATGCGGGCGTCATTCTGGGGCTGGCTGTGCCGATCGTATTCGTCATCGCCTATGTGCTCGGCAATATCATCGATGCCGGGTTCCAGCAGCTGCGAGACGTGCTCTTTGCCAGTGTGGGGCAGCACGCCGTGCGCAAGCTGGCACTGCAGACCTTCCACCATCTTCACCGCCTGTCGCTGCGCTTCCACCTGGCGCGCCGCACCGGCGGGCTCAGCCGCGTCATCGAGCGCGGCACCAAGGGCATCGAGACCGTGGTCCGGTTCGCCATGCTCAACATTGCGCCGACCATCGTTGAGTTCATCATCACCGCCATCATCTTCGTCTGGATGTTCGGGATCAGCTATCTCGGCGTGCTGGTGCTGATGATCTGGGGCTACCTCTATTTCACCATCAAGGCGTCGAACTGGCGGATAGCGATCCGCCGCGACATGAACGAATCCGACACCGATGCCAACGGCAAGGCTATCGACAGCCTGCTGAACTACGAGACGGTGAAGTACTTCGCCAATGAGAAGATGGAGGCGCAGCGCTACGACGTCTCCATGGCCGGCTACGAACGCTCCGCCATCCGCATCTGGACCTCGCTGGGCTTCCTGAACTTCGGTCAGGCGGTGATCTTCTATTCCGGCTTCCTGATCATCGGCATCATGGCCGTCACCGGCGTCATGAACGGCTCGCTGACCTTGGGTGATTTCGTCCTGCTCAACACCTTTCTGATGCAGATCTACCGCCCGCTCAACTTCATCGGCTTCGTCTATCGTGAGCTGCGCCAGGGCCTCACCGACATCGAGGAGATGTTCAAGCTGCTCGACCAGAATCCCGAGGTTGAGGATGCCGCCGGGGCAAAGCCGCTGGCCGTCACCGGCCCGGTCATCCGCTTCGACAATGTCGTGTTCCACTACGATCAGGATCGCCCGATCCTCAAGGGCGTCAGCTTCGAAGTCCCTGCCGGCAAGACAGTGGCCATCGTTGGACCGACCGGGGCAGGCAAGTCGACGATCTCGCGGCTGCTCTACCGCTTCTACGATGTCACCGGCGGCTCGATCACCATCGACGGGCAGGACCTGCGTCAGGTGACCCAGGAAAGCCTGCGTTCGGCCATCGGTATGGTGCCGCAGGATACGGTACTGTTCAACGACACCATCGGCTACAACATCGAATATGGACGCCCCGGCGCCACTCCCGAGGACATTCGCACGGCCGCGTCGATGGCCCAGGTCGGCCCGTTCATCGAGTCGCTGCCAAAGGGCTACGATACGCCGGTAGGCGAGCGTGGACTCAAGCTTTCCGGCGGCGAGAAGCAGCGCGTCGCCATCGCCCGTACCATCCTCAAGGCGCCCTCGATCCTCATTCTCGACGAGGCCACTTCCGCACTCGACACCAAGACGGAGCGCGATATCCAGTCGGCGCTCGACGTGGTGTCGAAGAACCGCACCACCGTGGTCATCGCCCACCGGCTTTCGACGGTCGTCAACGCCGACGAGATTCTGGTATTGCGTGACGGCGCCATTGCCGAACGGGGCAATCACGCTGACCTGCTGCAGCAGGATGGCCTTTACGCCCAGATGTGGAACCGTCAGCGCGAGGCGACCGAGGCCGAGGAACAGCTGATGCGCAGCGCCAACGACCCCGAAGGCTTCGTCAAGCGCGGCAAGCCAGCCGCCGAATAAGCCGAGTCAGCGAGCCGCCCGTCAGGTCCGGGACGTTACGACAGCCAGCACCGCCTGGAGTGTCAGCACGACGATCATCACCATGCCGAGCCCCCAGAAGAGAGAGCGTGCTTTGTTGATGCCGCTCCAGTAACTCAGGGTGAACCCCACGCGGGCGGCGGCGTAGGCCAGCGTGGCACCAGCGGTCAACGGATCTTGCGCGCCCGCGACAGTCAGTATGGTCGCGGCCGGTATGACCATTCCCGCCGATTCGAGGTTGTTCTGCAGAGCGCGGGCCGCCCGGCCCGCAAAGCCGTCGCGACCGAGCGGCGTTGAGCGGTCGGTCATCACGAAAGTCAGTCCGCGCGACTTCACTGTATTGAGGTGTTGCACGGCCGCCGAAGCGAATACGAGGCTCCCTGCGGTCAGCAGGGCGATGGATGCGATCATGGAAGCGGCGGCTCCGGCTGGTGGTTCCCCGATAATTGTGGTTCACTGCTGCACCGTCAACGCGCAGGATTGTGCGCCAGATGTGCAAAAGTGCTCATGAAAACTCCTGATTTGTCCGTCATCGCCGCCATCGAGGGAGCCGGTACGTTCACCGGTGCTGCCCGCCTGCTTGGCGTCGCTCACACCACTGTCTCGCGCAAGCTCAAGGAGCTGGAAACCCACTACGGCGCCCGTCTCGGCAACCGGCTCGATGATCGTGTCGTCCTGACTCCCGAAGGTGCGCGCCTGCTTGAAAGCGCCCGGCGCATCGAGGCAGAGCTTGCCACCCTCGAGCGTGACATCTGTAATCGTGATCATCGGCTGACCGGCCATATCAAGCTGACGACGGTTGACGTCCTGGCCTGGCTCTACATGCCCGTCTTGGCGGCCTTCCGGGCCCGTCAGCCGCAGATCGAGCTAGGCGTGGAAGTTGCGCCGGAACCGCGCAATCTTTCTCGTCGGGAAGCGGAAGTGGCCTTGCGGGCAACCAACACTCCCGATGATCACCTTTATGGCCGGGAGGTGGGCAAGCTGGATTTCTTCCCCTATGTGCGGGAAGATCTAGCCGACGGTGCGGCCGGAGAACTGCCTTGGCTCGAATACGGCAGTCGCGACTGTAGCCAGCCTGCCTCGCGCTGGTTGCGCCGGACCTACCCCGCTATCCGCCCCCAGGCCAGCCTGCCGACACCGCTGCTGATGTGGAGAGGAGTGGAAGAAGGCCTCGGAGCTGGCCTCGTGCCTGCACAACTGGCACGCCATTCCGCCAACCTGGTTCGCCTGTCCGATGAGCCTGCCTTTTCCATCGCCGTTTGGTTGCTGACCCCCATGGAACTGCGCCAGACTGCCCGCATCCGTGCCCTGTTCGATGAGTTCAAGCGATGAGTGAGATTGTCGTAGAAGCCGCCCGCATCGACCAGAAGCCGCTCATCGCGAACCTCATCCAGCTCTACCTCTACGACATGACCGAGAGCATGCCGTTCCCGGTCGGCGACGACGGTCGCTTCCAGTATGACTTTCTGGAGCGCTTCTGGCGCTACCCCTACCTGATCAAGTCGGGCACCGAGATTGCCGGCTTTGCCCTCGTCATCGATGACTGTCCCTTGACCGGGCGCAAGCCGTGCTGGTTCATGGCCGAGTTCTTTATTCTCAAGGCGTATCGTCGCCGTGGACTGGGCAAGGCCGCGCTCCAGGCGATCTTGGCGCGACATCCCGGCGACTGGCACATCGGCGTACCTTTGGCCAACCAGCCCGCCCAGGTGTTCTGGAGCAGTGCGCTGTTCCCGTTCCAGCCCGCAGCCTCCGAGCTCGCTTTCGAGGGTGACGATTGGCGGCTGCACGCCTATGCCAGCTAGGCTACCCACCTCAGACGACGAAGCTGAAAAAAGGGCCCGCATTGCTGCGGGCCTTTCGGTTCACTGCCGGGGGCTACTCCGCCGCCTCTGGCCGGCTGACCACGGTCACGCCGTTCTGTTCCTTCTCCACCAGCCCGGCATCCTTGCTGACGATGTAGCGCTTGGTGCTGTCGGCGTCGCCCGGGATCTCCACGGTCATGCCGTCAAAGCCCGCTGGCACCGCCTGCGCCGTCTGGCCCCTGCCGGTGACGAAGCGGCCGAGCCGCCCGAACTGGTGCCCCGCCCACTTGATCTGGCTCCACATCACGCTCGGCGCAGTGATCATGACCGGAACCATGATGAGCGTCAGTGCCGTGGAGAAGAACAGGCCCGACACCAGTGCCGCGCTGAGGTGGATGAACCACGACCCGGCGATCCCGCCCACCACGATTTCGCGGCGGATGAAGTCGAACTCGACATTCGCCCACATCGGGATCACGCCCAGCGCCGTCAGGAACGCCGTCAGCAGCACCGGACGCACGCGCTGCGCGGCCGTGAGTAGCATCGCCTTGACTGGCTCCACGCCCTGATGCCGGTTGTAGTCGTTGTAGGTGTCGATCAGCACGATGCCATTCTTCACCACGATGCCGGCCAGCGCCACGATCCCCAGCCCGGTCATGATGGCTGAGAAGCTCATGCCCGTCGCCAGCATGCCCAGCAGCACGCCCGCCACGGACATGATGACGGTCGAGAGCGTCACCATCACCTGGTAGAAGCTGTTATATTCCAGCAGCAGGATGAAGAAGATCAGGAACATCGCCATGCCGAAGGCCTGCATGATGAAGGCGTTGGCGTCGCCCATCTGCTCTTCCGCGCCGCCATAGACCACCGTCACCGTGTCGGGGAAGTCCTGTTCGGCAACCCAGGCCTGCAGTTCCTCCACCCGGTCGGCGGCGAAAACGCCCTCGGGCAGTTCGGCCAGGCCCGCCGCCACTGGCATCTGGTAGACCTGGTTGCGCCGCTGGATGTTGGCAACCTTGGGCACGGCGGTCCGCTCGATGAAGTTGCTGACCGGGATCATGCCCTGTGCTGTGGCAATGCGCATGGAATCGAGCGCATCGAACGTGCGTTCGTCCTCGGGCAGGCGCACCTTGATGTCCAGCTCCTCGCCAGACATAGCATCGCGATAGGTGCCGAGATTGACGCCCGACGTCACCAGTTGCACATACGGCGCCAGTTCGCGCACGCCGATGCCGTACTTGCCCGCCTCGTTGCGGTCGATGGTGATCTGCCAGTCGATGCCGGGGGAGGGGCGTCCATCCTCCACGTCCACCGTGTTGGGCATGGTCTCGATATGCTCGCGGATAGCCGCTACCACCGGCACCAGATCGTCGTAGTTGGTGCTTTCCACGCGCAAGTTGATGTCCTTGCCCGCAGGAGGGCCGCTTTCGGCAGCCAGCACCTGGATATCGAGGCCCGCGAACTGGTCGACCCGCTCGCGGATTTCGGAGAAGATTTCCTCGGCCTTGACACGATTGTTGTAGTTCACCAGCTGAAGCTGGAAGTTGCCGATCGTGTCCGGCGGCGTGGTGCCGAAGGCGCCGGTCGAGCCGAACTGCATGATCACGTCCTGAATGCCGCGCACCTGCATGATCTCGTCGCCGATCTCACCCATCATGTCGCGGATTTCTTCCGGCGAGTAGTTGCCGCGACCCACCACCGCAACGGTGGCGAATTCCGGCTCGGATGCCGGGAAGGCTTCCGTGCCGGTCGGGTTCTGGGCATAGGTGATGAAGATGCCGAAGATGATGGCAAAGCCCACCGCCAGCGTTGGCAGCGGCCAGCGCAGCAGGTGTTCCAGCGTCCGCACATAGACGCCGGTCAGACCCCGGACCTTCTTGGACTCGAACTTGTCCGCATACATCACCACGTCGGCGGCTTCCTTGGCCTTCTGGTCGATGTGGCTCGAGGCGATCACCGAACCGATCACCGGCATAAAGATGAGGGCCGAAATCAGCGAGGCCACCATCACGATGATCACGATCATCGGCAGGTAGGCCATGAACTTGCCGATAATGCCCGGCCAGAACAGCAGCGGAATGAAGGCGCCCAGTGTCGTGGCGGTAGCGCCCACCACCGGCACGAACATCTTGCGTACCGCCAGGATGAACGCTTCCTTCTTGGACACGCCCTCCTGCAGTTTTCGCTCGGCGTATTCCACCACCACCACGGGGTCGTCCACCAGCACGCCCACCGCGATCACGAGGCCGAACATCACCATCATGTTGATGGTCATGCCCAGCGACTGGGCCACGAGGAATGCCATCATGAACGATAGCGGAATGGACATGCCGATCATGATCGCAGGGCGGATGCCGAGCGTGGCCACGCAGGTGATCAGCACCAGCGCCACCGCAGTCAGCACCGCTGCCTCGAGCGAGCGGAACATCGAGGTGGTCGTTTCCGCCTGGTCGAGGAAGAAGCTGTAGTTCACGCCCGCCGGCCAGTCCGCCGCCGTCGCTAGGGTCGTCGCCCGCACCTTGTCGGACACGTCGATGATATTGGTCCCGAGCTTCTTGCTGATGCCCATGATGAGGGCAGGGGAGCCATTGACCGTTGTGTAGTCCGTGGCATCGGCCAGCGTGCGCGTGATCGTGGCCACGTCGCCGAAGGTGACGACGGTGTTGCCGTCCGTCTTGAGCGGCAGGTCGAACACGTCTTGCGCGGTGGTGATGAGGCCGGGCACTTCGATGTTGAACGAGCCCTGGCCGGTGTTGAGCGTGCCGCCCGCCACCACCATGTTGTTTCTGTTGAGCGCGTCGAACAGCTGGTTGGCCGTCAGGCCATAGGCTTCGAGACGCAGCAGGTCGATGCGGATTTCGAGGATTTCCTCGCGCGCACCGGACAGCGTCGCCTCGCGGACTTCGGCGATCCCCTCGAGCGCATCCTGCAGCTCTTCGGCACGGCGCACCAGTTCCTTCTCGGGCGCCGAACCATAGACCGCAACCGAGATGATCGGCATGCCGACGAGATCGATTTCCGCAACGACCGGGTCGCTGGCGTCGTCGGGCAGCTTGGACCTCAGCGCATCCATCCGGGCGCGCGTGTCGCTCAGGGCCTGGTCCTTGTCGGTATTGATGTCGAACTCGAGAAATATCGAGGCGTGGCCCGTGGTCGAGGTCGAGCTGATATTCTGCAGCCCCGGCAGGCTCGCCAGCTCTTCTTCCGCCGGCTTGGCCAACAGGTTTTCGGCGTCTCGCGGGGAGACGCCGGTCTGGTTGATCGACACATAGAGATACGGCACGTCGATGGCCGGGAAGCTCTCCTTGGGCAGCGACACGTAGGCAGAGACGCCCGCCGCCAGCATGATCACCATGACGGTCAGGACGACTCGCGGCATCCGCAGGATTTTGACGATGAAGTCGACCATGATCAGACGCTTTCTTCGCTGGTGACGGCGGCTTGGGCGGCCGTGGCATCCACGGCCTGTCCGGCAGTGACGTTTTCCTGGCCGATGGTGATGACGTTGGCGCTGAGCGGCAGCCCGGTGACCCACACGCCTTCGCGGGTGTCGCTGACAATGGTGATCTCGTGAAACGCCACGACCCCGTCTTCCACGGTACGCACGCCCAGCGCACCGTCATCGTCCAGCGTTAGAACCGACTGCGGCACCAGATGACCGGGGGCGGTGCCCAGGCTGACGATCGCCTCGGCGGAGACGCCGTCGCGGATCGCACGGTTCTCGTTGGGGAACTCGATTTCAACTGGGAACGAGCGTGTGTCGTTGTCGGCGACTGCCGAGATGAACGTCACGACCCCCTCCACCTTGGCGCCGGTGACCGTGGTGATGGTGGCCTTGAGCCCCAGTTCGGCCAGCCCGATGCGCGATTCGGGCACCTGGCCGAGAAACACCATGGGGTTGAGCTGCACGATGGTGGCGCAGGGCTGGCCCTGGCCAAGCAGCGCGCCGGCATTGGCCAGCGGATCCTGCACGACGCCGGCGACCTTTGCCCGGATTTCCGTGCGGTCGAGTTCGGCCTGCGCATTGTCCAGCGCGGCCTGCGCTGACGATACGGCAGCGACCGCCGAGCTCAGCCCGACCTCAACGGCCCGGCCGGTATTGGGGGCAGCCAGGCCCTTTTCCCGCAGCTCGGCGTTGGTTTCTTGGTCGAGTTGCGCCTGCACAAGGCTTGCATTGGCCTGCTCTAGTCCGGCACGGGCTTGCGCCACGGCAGCCGCGCGGGTGCCTTGGTCAAGCGTGCATAGCAAGTCGCCGACCTCGACGGCGTCGCCCCGGCTGACATGCACCGCATCGATGATGCCTGCGGTTTCGGCGACGGCGCTGACGGTGGCCCGGGCCTGGGTGCGGCCGCGCAGCGGCACGTCGATCTTCATTGGCTGGGCGACATAATTTACGGTCTGCACGGTTGGCAGCGGCGCCGCAGCACCGCTCTGCAGCTCGACCCGCTGCGCGATGGTCAGGCTGGGGTCGGTTTCGGGGTGCGGGTGCTCTGCAAGCAGCCCGGCCTCGGCCAGCCGCGTCGCGATCGGGCCATGTTCTTCACCCTCGATCACCGAAATGATCGGCCTCTCGCCCTCGCCGGGCCCGTTGCCGCCGACCACCAGGGTACCGGTGGCCAGCCAGCCGCCGATCCCCAGAAGGATCAACAGCGCTACGCCGTATGAAAATAGTGCACGCATTGAGAATTTGCCCCTTACTCAGCCGCGTCTTTTTTTGGCTCGGCTCGCGCTAATGTGATCAGTTCGTGCATATGGGAGCGCATGTGCCGTTCGGCAACCTCCATGATTGCACGACCGTAATTGATGACCCACGTATCGGCCGCATTGCTGCCGCGCTCGCTGAAGGCTTCATCCAGCTTGCGATGTGCGTCTATGTTCTTCTGCAGGAACTCGTTCGCCCGTGTTTCCACCAGTTCCCGCGGCAGGATATGCGCGAAGCGGGCAAACAGCAGGAACGGGCTGCGGAACACGTCGTCGCCAAGCGGCCCCGACAGTTCATCTGCAAAGGCGGCCCGGCCGGCGTCGGTGATGGAGTAGACTTTTTTGGCCGGCTTCCCGCTCTGCTGCTCGGTCCGGCTGACGACCAGTCCCTCGTCCTCGAGCTTGGCGAGGGCGGGATAGATCGAGCCGAAGCTCGCTTCGATGAAGTACGAGCACTCGCCTTCGACGCAAAGCCTCCGGATCTCATATCCGGTCGCTTCCCCCTCATAGAGGATCGAGAGACAAAGGGTTCTGACATTCATGCGCAGACTCTCCACCGGAACCATATGCCGGACTGATATATGCCCGTTATCTATAGTCGAGGAGTCGATTGCGCAAGCTCCGCAGCCTGGCAGAACTGGCAGGTCAGTTAAGATCAGGTTGCATGGCTGGCCGTTTAGCCGAGCAGCTTCACCATCTCGGCAGCTGCGCGTCGGGCCAGTTCGGCGCTCGATGCTGCAACGAAATAGGGGTTGAGGAAGGCGTCATTGCCCTTTCCGTACCGCATGCGCGCGCCGTCGAGCGTAACGACCGCACCGCCCGCCGCCTCCAGTACCGCCTGGCCGGCGGCCGTGTCCCATTCAGAGGTCGGCGTGAAGCGCGGATAGAGTTGGGCGTCGCCGCGCGCCAGCAGGCAGAACTTCAGCGAGGAGCCGACGGACACGTCGGCTTCCACGTTTAGCGTCTGGCATAGCGCGGCCAGCGCCGCATGCCCGTGCGAGCGGCTCGCTACGACCCGCAAATTTCCAGCGGAAGACACTGAAATCTTTGCCTTTTGCGTAGATTGCTCGGTCCGGGTGTTGCAGAACCAGGCCCCGGAGCGATCGCCGATGAAGGTATCGCCTGTCGCCGGCGCCAGCACGACACCAAGCACGGGCACGCCGTGCTCCACGAGAGCAATATTCACCGTGAACTCGCCGTTCCGCTTGATGAACTCTTTGGTGCCATCGAGCGGGTCGACCACGAAATAGCGGTCGCCCAGAACGGGAACGACGCCTGCCGCTACGCTTTCCTCACCCAGCACCGGAATGCCTGTCGGTTTGAGCAAAGCGAGGATCACCGCCTCCGCTGCCGCATCCGCCTCGGTGACGGGAGAGCCGTCGGCCTTGGTCACTGCAGTGATCGGGCGGGCATAAACATCGAGAATGACGCGGCCGGCGGCTATGCCCGCCTCCAGCACCAGCGTGGTGAGGTCCTGATCTGTCGGCGCCTGCAAAACTACGCCCATCTTAGCCTTCCACCACGACATCGAGGCCCAGGTCGAGCGGTTTGGCACCCATGGTGATCTGGCTCGTGGAGATGTAGTGAACGCCGGTTTCGCCGATGGAGCGCACCCGTTCGAGCTTGACGTTCCCCGATGCTTCAAGCCTGGCCCGTCCGGCGTTGATCGCGACGGCCTTCCGCAACAGGTCGTTGTCCATGTTGTCGAGCAGCACGATCCGGGCCCCCGCCGCCAGCGCTTCTTCCAGCTCGGCCAGTGTCGTCACCTCGATCTCGATCGCCACCAGGTGCCCCGCAAATGCCTCTGCTGCCCGATAGGCAGCGGTCACGCCCCCGGCCACCGCTATGTGGTTGTCCTTGATGAGAATGGCGTCATCGAGCGAATATCGATGGTTGGACCCGCCGCCGCAGCGCACCGCGTACTTCTGGAATCCCCGCATGCCGGGTATGGTCTTGCGTGTGTCGCAGATCTGCGCGCCGGTGCCGGCCACCGCTTCGACATAAGCGCTGGTGAGCGTAGCTATGCCGCTGAGGTGGTTGAGAAAGTTGAGGGCGACACGCTCGGCCGACATCACCAGCCGCGCCGGACCGCTCACCCGCGCCACGAGGCTGCCGGCAGTCACTCTGTCCCCGTCTCCGATCTGGCGTTCGAAAAGCACGCCATCGCCGACCAGGCGAAATGCCGCTTCCGCCAGTGCCAGCCCCGCAATCACCCCCGGCTCCCGTGCCGAAAGGCTTGCCGTCGCGGCTATGTCGGGATGCAGCGTCGCCTGGCTGGTGAGGTCACCCGCCAGCCCAAGATCCTCTTCCAGCGCAGCCGCAACCGCACGGTCGATCAGCAGGCGTGGCAGTTGGGCAGGCAGGCGATCGGGGCGCGACATCGGCAGGAATCTCTAGGATTTGGCGCTGATGTACGCGCAGCCCGGTGCAGTGGCAACCTAGACGATGCTTTTCATCGTGTGGTCGGCCTCGATGATCCCCTTGGTGAGGCTGCCCGTCGTCGGATACAGCGGGATCAGGCAGGCCTGCAGGGCATGATAGATATCGGGCTTGCCCACGAACAGCCGCGACGTCGGCCGCAGGTCTTCCGTCAACTCGCTGAGCCAGCCGCCGCGCTTGTGGTCGATCACGTTGATCTCGGTGTAATCCCACAGCCGGCGATACCACGCCTGGAAATAGTCCTCGTTGTCGAAGCTCGAGATATAGGCCGCGGCGCTGATCGCCTCGCTGACCGGCCACCACAGCTTTTCGCGCATAACGGGTTCGTTGTTCCAGCTCAGCGTGTAGAAGAACCCGCCATGCACCCTGTCCCAGCCCAGCTCGATCGACTGGCGGAACAGGTCGCGCGCCGCACCCGTCATCCATGACAGGCGCTTCTCCCCCAGCACCCACAACTGGTAGAGCAGTCGCGACCACTCCAGCCAGTGTCCCGGCGTCGTCCCCGAGGGGCGGAACATCTCGTTACCCTCGTAATGCTTGTCGAGGACCCAGTTCTCGTCGAAATGCTCGGCGACTCGATGTCCCAGCGGCACCGCATGCTTGGCGATGATCAGCTCGGCGATGCGCTCAGCCTTGTTCAGATAGTCGCGGCTGCCGGTCGCCTCGTACGCCGCCATCAGCGCCTCGGTCATGTGCATGTTGGCGTTCTGCCCACGATAGGGCAGCAACTGTGACCAGTCCTGGTTGTACTCGTCCCGCACCGAGCCCGTCTTCTCGTCCCAGAAGCGGGTATTGATGATCTCGGTGACGTCGGCCAGCATGGGCGCCGCCAGCGGGTGCCCCAAGAGCAGCGCGCTCGAAGCGGCCAGCAGCACGAAGGCATGGCCATAGGCCTGCTTGGAGCCGTTGGTGACGCCATTGTCGTCCAGGCCCCAGACATAGCCGCCGCGCTGGGCGTCGCGATGCTTCTGCCACAGGTACTGCATGCCGTGGTCCACGATCTGGTCCGACCCTGGGCGGCCGATCAGGCTGCCGATGACGGCGCAGTGCACCATGCGCGCGGTCACATGAATCTGCCGCGTCGCATTATCCGGGTCCAGCGGCCTGCCGTCGTCGTCGAGCTCGAAGAAGCCGCCCTTGGCATTCATCGACGGCGCTTCGAAGAAGTCGAACAGGTTGTTGGCCTGCCGCATCAGGTACTGCCGGTGGAACGGCCGGTTCGGCCACGGGCTCGAATTGGTCCTGGGCAGCGTCAGCTTGGCGTCGATCATGGCATCTCCCCGGCCGGTGGGCAGGGCCCCGGCACCTCATCTTCGAGCTATAGCCAGCGAATAAGAACGTTGCAACTCGGGGCGCATGGGAGCCCCGATCAAACTCCTCCCCCTCCTTCAGGGGGAGGTCGGGTGGGGGTAGCTGCGACCCCGCCTCAGGACCGGTGATACCAGTCCTCCACCCGCGCCACTTCCGCCGCCGACCCTAGGATCACCGGCACGCGCTGGTGAATGTCTGTCGGCACGACATCGAGGATACGCTCCCGCCCGGTCGTCGATTTCCCGCCCGCCGCTTCCACCAGCAGCGCCATCGGATTGGCTTCGTAGAGCAGCCGCAGCCGGCCGCCCTTGTCCACCGTCTCGCTGTCGAGCGGATAGAGGAAGATGCCCCCCCGCATCAGGATGCGATGGATGTCGGCGACCATCGAGCCGACCCAACGCATATTGTGCCGCTTGCCGGCCGCGCCCGTTTCCCCGGCGACATTCTCGGCGACATAGCCTCGGGTCGCCGCATCCCAGAACCGCTCGCGGGCGCTGTTGATGGCATATTCACCCGATGCGGCAGCCACCGCCACTCCTTCCTGCGTCAGCACAAAGCTGCCTGCGGCATCGAGCGTGAAGACAGCCGTGGACGCACCGAATGTCAGCACCAGGCTGGTGGCTGGTCCATAGGCGGCATATCCCGCCGCCAGTTGCGCGCTGCCCGGCTGCAACAGCCCCTTGTCCGCAGCGAGGATCGAAAAGATCGTGCCGACAGTGCCGTTTACGTCCAGGTTCGAAGAGCCGTCCAGCGGATCGGTGGCGACCAGGAACGCTCCCTGATTCTGCAGGTGAACGGCTTCATCCAGCTCCTCCGACACCAGAATCGAAATATGCGGATTGCCCCTTATGTAATTCAAAACAATATCGTTCGAGATCACGTCGAGCGCTTTCTGCGCCTCGCCCTGCACATTGGTCGCCCCCGCCAGTCCGGTCTGTCCGGCGATCGGCGCCAGCCGCAGCACGCCGGCGATTTCCGCGCAGGCCGCCGCCATGGTCGCCACGGCCGAAGCGAGATTGGGGTCCACGGGCTGGGCGGCAAGCCATTCGGATAATGTGGTCATCTCTCACTCGACATCAGGGGAGGGGTGTCCCCAGTCTCCCCATGCAGAACCTCAGCACAAGGCAGACTTTGGCATGAGAGAAACGCTCTCGCATCAGCCAGCATTGGGCACGAGACAGCCGCACCCACCAGCCAGTCCCTCCCCTTCTGCAAGGGGAGGCTAGGAGGGGATGGACGCACAGAACTGCGGATCACCTACTTCCACATTCCCCGCATCTGTGCGCCGATATCCATCTTTACCGGCGCCGGTGACAGCCCCTCGATATAGGCCGGCGTCACCGGTGGCCACAGGATGTCCTCGAACAGCGGCACCAGGCTGCGCGGAATGAACCGCGTCCGCTGCGCATAGAGATGCTTGTCGCCATGCCGGTGCTGCTGCGTCACGAAGAAGCGCTGCGGCACGATCACGTTGAGCTCGTCCCGCGCTCGCGTCATGGCGACGTAGAGTAGCCGCCGTTCCTCCTCCAGCTCATGGGTCGAGCCGGTGCCGAGGTCGGAGGGAATGCACCCGTCCACCACGTTGAGCACATGCACCGCCTTCCATTCCTGCCCCTTGGCTGAATGGATGGTGGAAAGGATCAGGTAGTCCTCGTCCAGCAGCGGCACCCCCGCCTGGTCGCTGGTGGCATCGGGCGGGTCGAGCGTCAGTTCCGTGAGAAACCGCTCCCGGCTGGCGTAGCCCGCCGCGATCTGCTCGAGCTGCAGGATGTCCTGCTGCCGCACGGCGGCATCCTCATAGGCCTGCTCCATCAGCGGCTCATACCAGAGCCGGGCATAGCCCAGCTCCAGCGGCCAGCCCGCTTCCCGTCCGGCAAGCCGGCCCATCATCTCGACCAGACCACCCCAGCCTTCGGCGGCACGCGGCGGTGAGGGAACCTCCCCCAGCGCCCAAACCGGATCCGGCCCGGTCGCCATGGCGTCCAGCACCTTGCCCGCCGTGCCCGGCCCCACCCCCGGCAGCAGTTGCAGCACTCGGAATCCAGCCACCCGGTCGCGAGGATTTTCTGCCCAGCGCAGGATGGCCAGCAGGTCCTTGATATGGGCGGCGTCGAGGAACTTGAGCCCGCCGAACTTGACGAAGGGAATGTTCCGCCGCGTCAGCTCGATCTCCAGCGGCCCGGAATGGCTCGATGCGCGAAACAGCACCGCCTGGCTCTTGAGCGTCATACCCCCTTCGCGCGCCTCGAGCACCTTGTGCACCACGTAGCGCGCCTGGTCCGCCTCGTCGCGCACCGTCACCAGCAGCGGCTTGGCGTCCGACAGCCGGTCCGTCCACAGGTTCTTGGTGAAGCGTTCGCTCGCCAGCTCGATCACCGCATTGGCGGCCGAAAGGATCGGCTGGGTCGAGCGATAGTTGCGGTCCAGCGTGACGATAGCGGCGGGCGGGCTGAACGCGCCGGGAAAATCGAGGATGTTCCGCACGGTCGCTGCCCGGAAGGAATAGATCGATTGCGCGTCGTCGCCCACCACCGTCAGCCCGTGTCCATCCGGCCGCAATGCCAGCAGCACCGATGACTGCAGCCGGTTGGTGTCCTGGTATTCATCCACCAGCACATGATCGAACCGCCCGGAAATCGCCACGGCCACGCCGGGATCGGCCATCATGCCGGCCCAGTAGAGCAGCAGGTCGTCGTAGTCGAGCACGTTCTGGCGCTGCTTGACTTCGACATAGGCGCCGAACAGCTGCCGCAGCTCCGCGCCCCACATGGCGCACCACGGAAAGGTCTCCTTGAGCACCGCGTCCAGCTCGCCCTGCGCGTTGACCACGCGCGAATAGATGGCAAGGCACGTCCCCTTGGTGGGAAACCGGCTTTTCGCCTCCGACAGCCCCAGCTCGTGCCGCACCAGGTTCATCAGGTCCGCTGAGTCTTCGCGATCATGGATGGTGAAGGCCGGGTCGAGGCCGATCTGGCTCGCGTACTCGCGCAGCAGCCGGGCGCCGATACCGTGAAACGTGCCCGCCCAGCTCAGCGCATCAGTCAGCACGCCCGAGCTTTTGCCCAGCACCTGCGCCGCAATCCGCTCCACCCGTCGGCTCATTTCGCCGGCCGCCCGTCGTGAAAAGGTCATCAGCAGGATGCGTCGCGGATCGGCACCATTGACCAGCAGATACGCCACGCGATGCGCCAGCGTATTGGTCTTGCCCGATCCGGCGCCGGCGATGACCAGCAGCGGCCCCGGGCGTTCCTGCCTCACGCCATGCTCCACCGCGCGACGTTGTTCCGCGTTCAACGCATCGAGATAGCTGGGACTGGGGAGCACGAATCGACCCTTCTTCTGGGAACGCCCAAAGAAGTCTATTCTGCTTTTGTTCGCAATGGGTGAACCGGTCACATCGTGGCGCGCTCGCGCCTACGCCGTGCCCCGACCTCGTCCTTCGACAGGCTCAGGATGAGGTCCACGTATCCCCCAGGACCTCACCCCCAGTAGACCTCATGGTGAGCTTGTCGAACCACGAGGTCGTGGCACCGAGCCTAAGTGCCAACACGAGATCTCGCCCTCAAGCCTCCTGCGCCAGATCGGCCAGCAAGCCCGCCGCCACCGACAGTCGCGACACAGTCAGTTCCCCCTGCGTCAGTTCCGCAACTGCCGACGCCGTGCGCGCGATGCCGGCTTTCCGCTCGGCCTCCCACCCCGCCAGTCCGCCCGGCGACCTCAGCACATCGGACGTCAGGTCGCGCTGGGCGCGCATCAGGTTGGCCAGCGCCCGGTCCAGCGCCATCCGGTCAAACCGATCGCTGAGCGCAATGGCGTGGCCCTGCTCGATCACCGGCCACAGCTCGAACGCCGCGAATACTCCAAAAAAGGCTGCCGCGCCTTCCGTCACCGGCACGCCACAACGCTCGCTGACCAGCACGATATCGCTGGCATAGCTGAGCACCGACAATTCGGCGATCCGCCGCGCCGTCTCCTCGGGCACGCCCTGCCGCTCGAGATCGGCGGCCCTGCGCGCCGTTCCCTCTACCAGCGACGGGGGCAGGGTGGTCCCCAGCATCGTCTTGAGCACCGCCACGCCTGCCGCATGCCGCTCCACCAGCGCCTCCAGGCCCTGCGTCACGTCGGCATTGCGCAGGAACCACAGGCTCTCCTGGCGCAGCAGGTGCATCACCTCGGCATAAAGCCCGAGCTGAACCTCCCCCGACACCGTCCCGTCGAGCGCGTCGATGGTGCTGTTGAGCGCCGCCAGGCCATAGGCGTCCCGCGTTGCGGCATAGGCCAGGGCCACTTCGCCGGAACTTGCACTCGTGGAAGCGGTCAGCTCCGTGACAAAGGCTGGCCCGCCGCGATTGATCATGGCATTGGCCAGCACAGTGGCGATCACCTCCCGCTTGAGCCGGTGCCCCGCCACGGCATCCGGATAGGTCGCATGCAGCGTATCGGGGAAATAGCGATAGAGCTCGCCCGCCATATAGTCGTCGTCGATCGATCCGCCCTTGAGCAGGTCCGTGTAGAGCGTCAGCTTGGCATACGCCAGCAGCACCGCCAGTTCGGGTCGCGTCAGTCCGCCGCCGGCTGCGGCCCGGATATTGAGGTCAGCCTCCGCCGGCAGGAATTCCACCACCCGGTCCAGCAGTCCGCGGGCCTCCAGCCGCTCGACGAGTTCGCGATGGTCCGGCAGCTCGGCGGCACTGGCCCGCTCCGCCAGCGAGATCGCCAGCGTCTGCAGGTAGTTGTTGCGCAGGCACAGCGCAGCCACCTCCTCGGTCATCGTCACGAGGAAGGCATTGCGGTCCTCGATCGTCAACGTGCCATTGGCCAGCAGCGGCGATAGGGCGATCTTGATGTTCACCTCGAGGTCCGAGGAGTTGACGCCGGCCGAATTGTCGATGGCGTCGGTGTTGATCCGCCCGCCCTTGAGCGCATAGTCGATGCGTCCGCGCTGGGTGAAGCCCAGGTTGGCGCCTTCCCCGACCACCTTGGCCCGTACGTCGCCGCCCGTGACGCGGATGGCGTCGTTCGCGCGGTCGCCGACATCGGCATTGGTCTCGAAGCTGCTGCGCACATAGGTGCCGATGCCGCCGAACCACAGCAGGTCGACATCTGCCTTGAGGATCGCCGTCATCACCTCTGCCGGCGTGGCGTGGCTCGCAGAAAGGCCCAGCAGCGCCTGCATCTGCGGCGACAGCGGTATCGCCTTGAGGCTGCGCGAAAACACGCCGCCGCCAGCCGAGATCAGGCCGCGGTCATAGTCCTGCCAGCTCGAGCGAGGCAGGGTGAACAGCCGCTGCCGCTCGGCAAAGCTCGCCGCGGCATCGGGCTGGGGATCGATGAAGATGTCGCGGTGATCGAATGCCGCCACCAGTCGGATTTCCCGGCTGAGCAACATGCCGTTGCCGAACACGTCGCCGCTCATGTCGCCCACGCCGGCCACGGTGAATGGCTCGCGCTGGATGTCGCGGTCCATTTCGCGGAAGTGGCGCTTCACCGCTTCCCAGGCCCCGCGCGCGGTAATCCCCATTTCCTTGTGGTCGTAACCGGCCGATCCGCCCGAGGCGAAGGCGTCGCCCAGCCAATAGTCGCGGGCAATGGCGATGCCGTTGGCCGTGTCCGAAAAGCTGGCCGTGCCCTTGTCGGCGGCCACCACCAGGTAGGGATCATCGCCATCCCGCCGGACCACGGCGCGCGGCGGCACGACGGCGCCCTGCACCAGGTTGTCGGTCACGTCCAGCAAGGCGCCGATGAAGATCTTGTAGGCCGCAAGGCCCTCGGCCTGGAATGCTTCGCGTGCCATTCCTGGCACCAGAAGCTTGGGCACGAAGCCGCCCTTGGCGCCCACCGGTACGATCACGGCATTCTTGACCTGCTGAGCCTTGACCAGCCCCAGCACCTCGGTGCGGAAATCCTCCGGTCGGTCGGACCAGCGTATGCCGCCGCGCGCGATGGCGCCAAAGCGCAGATGCACCCCCTCGACCCGTGGCGAATAGACCGAGATCTCCCGGAATGGCCGCGGCGCCACCATGCCGTCGACCAGCCCACTGTTGAACTTGATGGCCAGCGCCGGCATCCGGTTGCCTTCGCCGTCGCGCTGGAACGCGTTGGTGCGCACCGATGCCTCGATCAGGTTGAGGAACCGGCGAATGATCGTGTCCTCGTCCAGCGACGCCATTGCATCCAGGGCCCTCGCGATCCGCTCGCGCGCCGCCTCGGCGCTGGCTTCGCGGTCGGTTTCCTGCGGGTCGTGCAGCGCCTTGAACAGGGCGACCAGGGCCGCCGCGGCCTCGGACTGTTTGACCAGCACGTTGGCGATATAGCGCTGCGAGTAGGAAACACCGATCTGCCGCAGGTAGCGCGAAAGCGCCCGCAGCAGCGCCGCGTCGGTCCACTCCAGCGGCGTCGCGCTCACCAGCGCGTTGATCTGGTCGCTCTCGGCCTGTCCGTTCCACACCGCCAATACGCCGTCTTCGAGCGCCGCGCGCCGCTCGGCCACGTCCAGGCTGCCCTCGGCGGGCTCCAGCACCATGTCGTGCAGGTAGCGTTCGACGCCGTCGCGCGGCCTGATTGTGTAGGTGCGCTCGTCGATAACCCGGAACCCGAATGCTTCGAGCATCGGCACTCGGTCGCTGAGGGGAATGGGACTCTCCCGGTGGAAGAACTTCAGCCCGAGCGCGCCATCGGTCCCGCTATGCGCCCGCAGCTTGACCGCGACGCCCGTGCTGTCACCGAGCCCGCGCAACACGGCGATGTCGTCGAGCGCAGTCTCCGCCGAATTGCGCGACTGGTAGGCAGCCGAAAACGCAGCGCGATAGTCGCTGATGCTTGCGGGGTCGTTCGCCGCAGCCGCCAGCATGTCGCCGAAATCGGAGGTCAGCGCGTCGACCCGCGCTTCGAGCTCCACGCGTGTCGGTTGCGGTGTCGGTCCCGCCACCCGACCGATGATCACGTGCAGCCGCACCAGCTCGCCTTCCGGGAAATGAGGGTAATAGGCTGAGACGCGTCCGTCGTAGACCTGGGCGAGATAGCGCGTGATCCGCGCCCGTGCTTCGCCGTCGTAGCGGTCGCGCGGCACATAGACGAGAATCGAGACGAAGTTGTCGAAGCGGTCGATGCGCGGCAGCACCCGCACCCTCGGTCGGTCGTAAAGCCCCGCGATCACCGTGGAAAATTCGAACAACTGATCGAACCCGATCTGGAACAGCTCGTCACGCGGATAACTGTCCAGTGCACTCAGCAGCGTCCGCCCGTCATGCCCCAGCGGGTCCACGCCCGACTTGCGCATTACCTCGGCGATCTTGCGCCGGATGATCGGCACCTCGGTATGTGGCGTAGCCTGCGCCTGCGCGGTGAACAGGCCGACGATCCGTAACTCGCCCGTCGCCTGTCCGTCGGCGCCGAAAAGCTTGATGCCCACGTAATCCATATGCACCCGCCGGTGCACCCGGGTACGCAAGTTAGCCTTGGTGACCAGCAGCGGCTCGCCCGAAGCCATGAAATCGGCGTGCTGCGGCGTCGATTGCACATAGCTCGAACCGCTGCGCAGCACGCGCAGTTCGGGGTCCTGCATGATGCCCAGCCCGCTCTCGTCCACCGCTTGCAGCCCATTCTCCACCACGCGATACTCGCGCATGCCCAGGAAGGTGAAATTGTGCTCGAGCAGCCAGTCGAGGAAGCGCAGCGCCTCTTCCTTTTGTGCCACGGGACTGTCTTCGAGGGTGGAAATGGCGCGACGCAGCCGGTCCAGCATCGGCTGCCAGTCCTGCACGGCATGCGCCACATCCGTCATCGTGGCTTCGATTTCCGTCGTCAGGGCCCCGATGTCGGCCACTGGATCGCTGTGGATATGCAGCACGCTCAGCGCTCGGCCGCTCCCGTCGCTGACCTCGCCGTTTTCCACCCGCACCACGGGATGCGTGAAAAGCCTCACCGACCCGCCCGAGGCGCGTACCGCGGCCAACGCGCTGTCCACGATGAAGGGCATGTCGGGGGAGATGATGTCGATGATCAGCGACTCGCCCGGCTGGCCGGGAGGCGTCGTTGTCAGCTTGCTGCTCTCGCCGCCATAGGCCAGCAACTGCCGGTAGGCGTCGCGTAGCGCGAGCTCGAACTGCTCTGGCGACTGGCGCTCCAGGTCCTCGCGGTCCGTCGCGAGGATTGCCGCCTTCAAAAACCGGGCGAGGCCTGCTTCCTCAGCCGCCAGCGCCGCGGCGCGGTCCAGCAACGCCACACGGTTCGATTGTCCCAGATCCATCACGACGACTCCCCCTGTGCCCGCCACTCTAGGCAGCCCATGCTCACACGTCTTTCGTCGCTTTGCACGACAACCTGCTAGGGCAACGGCCTTTTTCCCCGTCGGCTCCCTCGATGTGCATGATCTGGAACGACTTTGCGTTGGCGCGCCACATTGCGGGTGGTGCAGCACGATGTGCCTCGGTTTTCTCTTTGTAGTAGAAACCAATTCCTCGGGCGCCCGCAACACGGATACGGCTCGCCTTGTAATACGCTATCGACGTGGTAGTGTATTAGTAGCTCGATACAGAGTGGGAGACAAAGATGAGCGATGTCCGCAGGTTCGTCGCCTACACAGCACTCGTCGCTGCGCTGATCGTGGGTTTTGTCGTCACGGCGTACGGCCAGGATCAGGCGCCGACCGCGCTCTCCCTGCCACCCATGGCTGGTTTGACCACCCTGGGATAGCCCGCCGCCATCAATGCACCGTTGCCGCGGGCTCGATGGCTTCCTCGTCCTCTTCCACCAGCTTGGGCCCGGCCCAGAACACCAGATAGAGCAGCTCTTCGCCTGCGGCGTCGGTGATCTCGATCGACCGGGGTATCCTGGTGTCGCCGCCCGTGCTGGCCGCGCGTTCGACAATGGCCTTGGCCAGCGCCGCCGCATTGTGCTCGGCCGCCGCCAGGTCAGGCAGATCGCTGCCTTCCACGTCCGGTATCAGCTCATCATCGGTACGGTAGTGAAAAAAGAATTTGGGCATGCAGACCTCTCTCACTGGCAAATGCCCAGGCCGGCCGTGAGTTGCCGGCGAGGTGCAGCGGACCTCAACCGGCGCTAGTCGAGCAACCTGTGATAGCCGTGGCGCTGCCACAGCAGCGGCTTGCGGCTGGTGGTGGTCTCCGCCTCGATGACCGCGCCGGCAAACAGCACATGCGTGCCGGTTTCGACCGAGCCGATCACGTCGCAGTCGAGCGCCGCCGTCGCACCGAGCAGCATCGGGTTGCCCGACGGCCACTGGCTCCAGCTTCCGGTGTTGAAGCGCTGTTCCGGCACAACCTGTCCGGCAAAGGCGTCTGCCACCTCCGCCTGATCGTCTGCCAGCATCGCGATGGAAAATCCGCCGGTCTTGGCGATCAGGTCGGCCAGGCGACTCATCATGTCGATGGAAACAAGGATGGCCGGCGGATTGATCGACAGCGACAGCATCGACGTCACGGTGCGGCCGACCTGCTCGTCGCCCCGGCGCGCCGTCACCAGGCTCACCGTCGCCGCCATGCCGGACATGGCGGCGCGAAACTCTGCATTGCCCACGACCGGCTGGCGGGGCGGATGCAGCTTCATCGTGTCTGGCAGCTCGAAATCGGCCATTAGGCTATTCACGATCCTTCTCCGGCGTGTTCGAGGAACAGCTTGGCGGCGCGAGGCCTCACCGGTTCGTTCAGCGCCCAAGCATGACGCTGGGCGGATGGCTGCCCGACGGATCGGGCAGCCGGCAGTTGGGCTTTAGCCCAGGTTTGCCTCGGCAAATTCGTAGTTGGCCAGCTTGTCGAGGAAGTTGGTCACATAGTCCGGCCGCCGGTTGCGGAAGTCGACATAGTAGCTGTGCTCCCACACATCGAGCCCGAGCAGGGGCTTGCCCTCGCCGGTCGCCAGTGGGTTGGAGCCGTTGGGCGTCTTGGTGACCTTGAGCTTGCCGTCGCTGCCCTGGACCAGCCATGCCCAGCCGGAGCCGAACTGCGTCGTAGCCGCGGTCTTGAACTGATCCTTGAACGCGTCGACCGAGCCGAGGTCGCTGATGATCTTGGCTTCCAGCTTGCCCGGCAGTGCGCCACCCTTGGGCGACAGGGCGTTCCAGAAATGGATGTGGTTCCAGTGCTGGCCGGCATTGTTGAACACCGGCGCCAGATCCGCCTTGCCATTGGCGAAGGTGATGATTTCCTCCAGGGACTTGCCCTGCAGGTCGGCATTCTTTTCGACGAACCCGTTGAGCGCGGTCACATAGGCCTGGTGATGCTTGTCATGATGCAGCTCCAGCGTTTCCTGGCTCATGCCGCGCTCGGCGAGGGCGGAGTGGGAGTAGGGCAGGGAAGGCAGTTCGAAGGCCATCAGGGGCTCCTTTGTGAGCGGGACGGGAAGTTGCGTGCCGCGCTCCGGTTCGGGGCACGGCGTGTCCTGGTACAACGGCCGCGCTTGCATTCCGCTGCGCTGCCGTCTAATTTCCAAGTAATGACTTTGAAAACCTCTGCAGCCCAGATGTCAAGCACGGACCCGGAAATTGTGCCGTGGTCGCCGCGCAGTCCCGCGGAGCGCATTCTCATGCTGCTCAAGATGCATGGTGCACTGTCTGCTGCCGCGATCGGCAGCCGGCTGTCCATCACCGGCGAGGCCGCCCGTCAGCAACTGGCGCGGCTGGCGCAGGAGGGCCTGGTCGCCTCTGCCAGCGCGCCGGCCGGAGTAGGGCGCCCCACCCAGCGCTGGAGCCTGACGCGCGCAGCCCAGGCGCGTTTCCCCGATACCCACGCCGCGCTCACGGTCCAGCTGCTCGGCATCGTGCACCAGACCCTGGGCGAGGCGGCGCTCGACACCATCATTGCGACCCGCGAGACCGAGAGCCGCGCTGCCTACGAGACGGCCCTGGCCGGACGCACCACCCTGCGCGACAGGGTAGGCGCGCTCGCCGGGCTGCGCTCGGCCGAAGGCTACATGGCCGCCTGGCATGAAGAACCGGACGGCTCCTTCCTGCTGGTGGAAAACCACTGCCCCATCTGCGCTGCGGCCACGGCCTGCCAGGGCTTCTGCCGCTCGGAGCTCGAGGTTTTCCGCTCCGTCCTGGGCAGCAGTGTCGAGGTCATCCGTACCGAGCACATCGCCGCCGGCGGCCGACGCTGCAGCTACGCCATCCGCGAGGCCGGCCAGTGACCGATCACAATCCGCGTCCACCCCTCGGCACGCGCCACCAGCGGGTCGGCTGGGAGACGCCGGAGGGTCTCGACGAGGCGATGATCCGCGCCGTCGTGGACCACTTCTACGCCGAGGCCCGCCGCGACCCCCTCATCGGGCCGGTCTTCAACCGGGTCATCGCCCCCGAGTCCTGGCCGCAGCACCTGTCGACCATTGCCGACTTCTGGAGTTCCATGCTGCTCGGCACCGGCCGCTATGCCGGCCGTCCCATGCCCAGGCACCTGGCCATCCCCGAGCTCTCCGATGCCCACTTCATGCGGTGGCTGGCGCTGTTCCGCCGCACCGTCGACGAGCTCTGCCCACCCGATATCGCCGCGCTGTTCATCGAGCGCTCCGAGCGCATCGGTAACTCTTTCCGCATGAACATCGCCATGCGGCGCGGCGAGGACATCACCACCATGGCGCCGCTGCAACGCGAGACGCCGATCTGGTCCCCACCCAAGACCTGACCCAGCCGCAGAATATTTTTCCGCCCCGCTTCGCGCAAACGCCACGGCCTCGCTTTGATAAACCCGACCGTTCCACTAGGGTCGGCGCCGCTGCAGGAATGGGTGTTCATGGAAGTTCGCGTTCAAAATGTGCGCAAGGAATTCGATCGGTTTCCGGCGCTGCATGACGTATCGCTGGACATCCGCTCCGGGGAACTGATCGCGCTGCTTGGCCCCTCCGGCTCGGGCAAGACTACGCTGCTGCGCCTCATCGCGGGCCTTGAAATGCCTACCCAGGGCCGGATTTTCTTCGGCGACGTCGACGCCTCCGAAAAGACGGTGCAGCAGCGCAATATCGGCTTCGTGTTCCAGCACTACGCCTTGTTCCGCCACATGACGATCCTCGAAAACGTCTCGTTCGGCCTCAAGGTCCGCCCCCGTTCGAGCCGTCCGCCTGCCGCCGAGATCCGCCGGCGTGCCATGGAACTGCTGGACCTGGTACAACTGGCGGGCCTCGACAAGCGCTATCCCAGCCAGCTCTCCGGCGGCCAGCGCCAGCGCGTCGCCCTGGCCCGCGCCCTGGCGATCGAGCCGGCCGTGCTGTTGCTTGACGAACCCTTCGGCGCCCTCGACGCCCAGGTCCGGCGCGAGTTGCGCAAGTGGCTGCGCGAAATCCACGATCGCACCGGCCACACCACGGTCTTCGTCACCCACGACCAGGAAGAGGCCCTGGAACTCGCTGACCGGCTCTGCGTCATGAGCCAGGGCACCATCGAACAGGTCGGCACGCCCGACACCGTCTACGACGCACCCGCATCGCCCTTCGTCTTCGGCTTCATCGGCGAATCGAGCGAACTCCCCGCCACGATCGAACAGGGCGAGGTCCGCGTCGGCGGCCAGGTCATTGGCGTTCCCGCTGGCGGCACGCAGGCTGGCGCCGCCCGCCTGTTCTTCCGCCCGCACGATGTCGATCTCGTCGATGCCGATGCTGCGCTGGTCGGCACCGTTCGCACCGCCCGGCGTGTCGGCGGCACCCGCCGCGTCGAAGTCGATATCGGCGACGCGGGCCATCTCGTCGAGGTCGATCTTCCTTTCGACCACCCCGCCGTTGAGCGCACCCGCCTCGCCTTCCGCCCCCGCCGCTGGACCCTGTTCCCGTCGGGCTAGGTTGGAGACCTCATGGTGAGCCTGTCGAACCACGAGGTCGAGCGAGTGGAGGCTGGCCTGCCACGCCCTCCTGGTTCGACAAGCTCACCATGAGATCCACGCACACAACTACTCCTCGTCCCCCTTCACCGCCTCCATCGACACATGGGTGCTGGTATGGGCCACATGGGGCAGGGCGCTGATCCGCTCGCCCAGCACTTCGCGATAGTCCGCAATATCCTTGGTCCGCACCTTGAGCAGATAGTCGAAGCTCGAGGCGATCATATGCGCCTGCTCCACCTCGGGGATGGCGCGCACCGCCTTGTTGAACGCCGCCAGCGCCGCCTTGCGGGTATCGCTGAGCTTCACCTCGACAAACGCCACATGCGGCAGTCCCAGCCGCTTCGGGTCGATCACCGCCCGGTAACCCAAAATATAGCCCGCCTTCTCCAGCCGCGTGATCCGTGCCTGGCACGGCGTCTTGGACAGGTTCACCCGGCGACTGAGTTCTGCGACGCTTATCCGGCCATCTTGCGCCAGTTCATCGAGGATATGCCGATCGATTTGGTCCAAAGGCTCGTAGGTGACAGTTTTCATGGCCGAAAGTCCTGTTGTATCGCATCAGGATAGCGCCAGATCGCGCCCAGCGCCACAAAATGGGGCGAAACGCCTAAAAACACCGGTATACTCTCATCAGACCGCATGGTGAGCCTGTCGAACCACGAGGTCGTGCCACCATCCTGCCACGACCTCCTATTCGACAAACTCAGGATGAGGTCTGCTGTGAGCATGGAGGCCATCATGAATTCCGCAATCGTCACTGCTCGCCATGCCCTCCGCGCCCCTAACCTGGCCGACGAAACCCTGCTCGTCCGCAAGCTCATCACCGCCACCGGCCTTTCCGAGGCCGACCGGGCCGCGATCTCCTCCCATGCCGAAACCCTCGTCACCTCGGTGCGCAAGGGCAACCGGCTCGGGCTCATGGAGAGTTTCCTCGCCGAATACGGCCTCGCCACCGATGAGGGGGTGGCGCTCATGTCCCTCGCGGAAGCGCTGCTGCGCGTGCCCGATGCCGAAACCGTCGACGCCCTCATTCACGACAAGGTCGGCGGCTCCGACTGGCCCAGCCACTTGGGTGGCTCGCCCAATCAACTGGTGAACTTCTCCTCCTGGGCCCTCGGCCTCACCGCCGAGGTTCTCGGCGATCCCGGGGTCGGGCCCAGGAATGCTCTTCATCGCGCCATCGCCCGGCTGGGCGAACCGGTCATCCGCGCTGCAGTGAGCCAGGCCATGCGTCTGCTGGGGTCGCAGTTCGTCTTCGGCCGCACCATTGACGAGGCGATCGTCAATGCGCGCGGCTCCCAGGCCCAGGGGTATCGCTATTCTTATGACATGCTTGGGGAAGCCGCCCGCACATCCGCCGACGCGGCGCGCTACCATGATGCCTATGCCCGCGCCATAGCGGCCCTTGCGCGCCGTTGCACCGCACCATCCGTGCGCGACAACCCCGGTATTTCGGTCAAGCTCTCGGCCCTCCATCCGCGCTACGAGTTTGCGCAGAAGTCCCGCGTCCTGGTCGAACTCGTTGAGCGGACTCGCCAACTGGCCCTGGCCGCCAGGGCGGCCAACATGGGCTTCAATATCGACGCCGAGGAGGCCGACAGGCTGGACCTGTCGCTCGACGTGATCTCGGAGGTTCTGGCCACGCCCGGCCTGGCCGGGTGGGATGGGTTCGGCGTGGTCGTCCAGGCTTACGGTAAGCGCGTCTTGCCGCTGATCGATTGGCTCGATGCCACCGCCACTGCGCTGGGGCGGCGGATCATGGTCCGCCTCGTCAAGGGCGCCTATTGGGATGCCGAGATCAAGCGCGCGCAGGTGCTCGGACTTGCCGGCTACCCCGTTTTCACCCGCAAGGCCTCCACCGATATCAGCTACATCGCGGCAGCGAGAAAGCTCTTTGCTGCCAACTCGATCTACCCGCAGTTCGCCACGCACAATGCCCACACCGCTGCTGCCGTGCTGCACCTCGCAGCCGAGGTCGGCCGAGGCGTCGACACGTTCGAGTTCCAGCGCCTCCACGGCATGGGCGCGCGCCTGCACGAGGTCCTGCGCGAGAGCCAGGGCACCCGCACCCGCATCTATGCCCCGGTTGGCGCGCACAAGGATCTGCTGGCCTACCTGGTTCGCCGCCTTCTTGAAAACGGCGCCAACGGCTCCTTCGTCTATCAGATCGCCGACGACGACGTTCCGGCCGCTGCCGTGGCGGAGGACCCCATCGGCAAGATCCTGTCCCTCAACTCTGTTCCCAACGCCGCTATCCCGGCTCCGCCGGCCATCTTCGCCCCCCGCCGCAACTCCAGCGGCCTCGACCTCACCGATCCTTTTGCCTTCGAGGCAATGCAAACCGCCCGCGCGGCTTTTCAGACCACGCAATGGCACGCGACCCCCATACTCGCCACCAGCAAGGAGCAGAACCTCTCCCTTGACGGGGGAGGCGAGGAGGGGGTGCCGGTCAGCCCGAATGTCCTCACCAACCCTGCGGACCACGCCGACAGGCTCGGCGCGGTGACCCCCGCTACCCCCTCACATGTCGCCCGAGCCATTGCCGCCGCCACCGCGTCGGAGTGGGGCGCAACACCGGTGCAAACGCGCGCCACCTTCCTCCGGGCCACCGCGGACCTCTACGAATCCCACCGCCCCGAACTCTTCGCCCTCCTCGCCCGCGAGGCCGGCAAGACCTGGGCGGACGCGGTCGCCGAAGTCCGCGAAGCCGTCGACTTCCTCCGCTACTACGCACACGAGGCCGAGCGGCGGCCGCTTGCGCGCCCGCGTGGCCCCATCGCCGCCATCTCTCCCTGGAACTTCCCGCTCGCCATCTTCACCGGTCAGATCGCCGCCGCCCTGGTCACCGGCAATACCGTCCTCGCCAAGCCGGCGCCCCAGACGCCGCTCATCGCCTTCCGCGCCATCCAACTCATGCACGAGGCCGGCATCCCCAGCGACGCCGTCCAGTTCCTCCCCGGCGGCGGGGATGTCGGCACTGCGCTGACCTCCAATCCTGCCATCGCGGGTGTGGTCTTCACCGGCTCGCTGCCGACTGCCCGCAACATCGACCGCACCATGGCCGCCAGTCTCTCGCCTACAGCGCCATTCATCGCCGAAACCGGCGGCATCAACGCCATGGTCGTCGATTCCACCGCACTGCCCGAACAGGCGGTGCGGGACATCCTGGCTTCGGCCTTCCAGTCGGCCGGCCAGCGCTGCTCGGCGCTGCGGATTCTCTACCTGCAGGAAGACGTGGCTGAGGGCATCATCGCCATGCTCAAGGGCGCCATGGACGAATTGGTCATCGGCAACCCTTGGGACCTGGCGACCGATATCGGACCGGTCATCGACGAAGCCGCCCGCTCGAGAATACAAGCGCACATCGACACTTGCGGGAAAAACGGGAATCTGATTCACCGCATGAAGTCACGTCAGGGACCTCATGGTGAGCCTGTCGAACCACGAGGTCCAGGCACTGGGACCTTCGTCGGCCCTGCCGTTCTTCGCGTGGCCGGCATTGCGGATCTCACCGAAGAAATTTTCGGTCCGGTCCTGCACATCGCCACCTTCAAGGCGGATGAACTCGAGTCAGTCATTGGCGCCATCAATGCCTCCGGCTACGGCCTCACCTTCGGCCTGCACACCCGCATTTCTGCGCGGGTTTGTGAGGTCGTCCGGTCGGTCCGGGTGGGCAACATCTATGTCAACCGCAACCAGATCGGCGCCGTGGTCGGTTCGCAACCGTTTGGCGGCGAGGGCCTGTCGGGCACCGGCCCCAAGGCCGGCGGGCCGCATTACCTGCCGCGCTTCACCAGGGGCCACTCCGTCCCCAATGCGGCGCCGCAAACCCTTCCCGGCCCGACCGGCGAAAGCAATGTCCTGCACACCGTCCCGCGCGGCGCCGTGCTGTGTCTTGGTCCCACCCCGGGCGATCGGCAGGCCCAGGCGGTCATGGCAGCAAGCCTGGGCAATACCGCCCTTTTTGCCGAGCTCGACCTCGAAACCCTGCGGCACGGCGAGGGCTTCGCTGCGGTAATCTACTGTGCCGAGGACGCTAACCTGCGTGCCATCCGGACCGCCCTCAGCGCTCGCACTGGCCCCATCATCCCCCTGCTGACGTCGACCCGTGAGGCTGCCCGCCTTCTGGTCGAGCGCCATGTCTGCATCGACACCACCGCAGCTGGGGGCAACGCGGCGCTGCTGGCGCAGGCGGGCTGACGAGCGCGTAACGCTGGCAAGCCCGCCTGTTCTTGAGTAGATCACACACAGCAACCACGAGCTCGTCATGAACGCCACACTCACCGCCCGCCTCGCCAATCTCCGCGCCCGCATGGCCGAGACCGCAACCGACCTCGTCGTCATCGGCCCATCCAGCCACATGATCTATCTTGCCGCGCTGTCGCCCCACGGCGACGAGCGTCCGGTCCTGCTCATGGTGAGCCAGTCCTTCGCCGGCTTCCTCATGCCCGCGCTCAACGTCGATAGTGCGCGTCAGCACACCAATCTGCCCTTCTTCCCCTGGACCGACGATGCCGGTCCGCATGCGGCGCTCGACGAGCTGATCAATGCCACCGGCGTCGCCCGCATCAGCCCATCCATCGTGCTCGACGAAACCATGCGCGCCGATTTCGCCCTGCTGGTGCTTGATGCGCTCCCCGGCGCCGCCCGCCGCTTCACTAACGACAACGTCGGCTATCTCCGCTCGCGCAAGGACACTGCCGAATACGAGGCGCTCAAGCAGAGCGCGCTGCTCAACGATGCCGCCATGGCCGCCGGCTTCGCCGCCCTGCGCCCGGGCATCACCGAGCGCGAGGTCGCCACCGTCATCCGCGATTTCTACAAGGCCAACGGCGCCACCACCGAGTTCTGCAGCGTCTGCTTCGGCCCCAACGGCGCCTTCCCGCATCACCACACCGGCCAGACCACGCTCTCGGACGGCGACGCGGTGCTGATCGATACCGGCGCGCGCATCCACGGTTACCCCTCCGACATGACCCGCGTCGGGTATCTCGGTAGGCCGCCAGAAGGCTTCGTCGACATCCACGCCATCCTCGACCGCGCCGTTGAAGCGGCCCTTGCCGCGGCCCGCCCCGGCGTCAGGGCAAGCGACGTGGACAAGGCAGCCCGCGACGTCATCACCGCTGCCGGCTATGGCCCCAACTTCCTGCACCGCACCGGCCATGGCCTGGGCATCGACATTCACGAAACGCCCTACATCACCGCCACCTCCGACACCATCCTCGATGAAGGCATGGTTTTCTCCATCGAGCCGGGCATCTACCTGCCGGGCCGCTTCGGCCAGCGCCTCGAGGAAATCGTCATCATCCGCAATGGCAGGGCCGAAATCCTCTCCGAAATGCCGCGCGACGCCGTTGCGTGCGGCTGACTGACGCCGTGCCACGACGTCATCCCGGCGCAGGCCGGGATCCATATCCGCATCTGCGAGCTGCCTGCATGCGGCGGTGAGGCAGGAACGAGGCATCACGCCGGATTAGCACTTTGGGAGCCACCGGGAACACACCATGACCGCCCCAACCCTCACCACGGAGCGCCTCGTTCTGCGCGCCCACACGCAGGACGACTTTGCCGCCTCCTGCACCCTCTGGACCGACCCCGAGGTGACCCGCTTCATCAGTGGCCGTCCTAGTACGCCCGAGGAGGTCTGGCGCCGCATCCTCGGCTATGCCGGCCTGTGGCAACTCAAGGGCTATGGCTATTTCCTCGCGACGCACCGCGAAACCGGCGCCGTCGTCGGCGAGTTCGGCATTGCCGATTTCCGCCGCGATATCGTGCCGCCGCTGGGCGATGCGCCCGAAGCGGGCTGGGTCATGCTGCCGCAATATCACGGCAAGGGCATCGCCCGCGAAGCCATGGGCGCCGTGCTGGCTTGGGGCGACCAGTCGATACCTCGGACCGTCTGCATGATCGATCCGAACAACACCGCATCGCTCGCGCTCGCCGCCCGGCTCGGCTACGCCGAATATGCCCAGGCGAGCTACAAGGAGAGCAGACTGCTGCTTCTGGAGCGCGCTTCCGCCCGCCGCTAGGGCCGCAGCAACGGCATGTCTGCCGCAATGTCACGTTCGAACACCAGCACGTCATCCACCACCGTCAGCCGCCCGTGATGCACCGCGGTCCTGCGGGCCGCCACGTCGGGCGGGCCCGCTGTGTCGCGGGTCTCTTCCCATTCCGGATGCGTGAAATAATACAGCGCCGCGTGCTCGCCCATGACCACCACATCGGCATGCCGGGCAAAGCGCCGGTCCATCGGGTCGGTCCCCGGCTGGTCAGCAATCAGCCCCTGCCGCTCCCAGTTCACCGCATCCTTTGAGCGGTAGACGCCCTGGCCGCGCCATTCGTCGACGATCAGCCAGTGCCAGCCGCCCAGCACGAAGACGTTGGGGCCTTCGTGCGGCGGTGCATCTGGCGATCCCGCCAGCACCATCCCCTCCTGCGTCCAGCTGTAGAGGTCGGTGCTGGTGGCGCTCCAGGTGCTCGAACCGGCGTCTTCGTCCTTGTACCACATGCGCCACAGCCCATCGGAACACTTGAGCACGCAGGCGTCGATCACCCGCGGGCTGTTCAGCACCAGCGGCCCCACCCGGGTCCAGGTCTCGAGGTCGGGACTGGTGAAATGGGTGATGGTGCGCGGCACCCCCGGCCAGTTGTCCGGCACGCCGGGTATGTAGCTGAGCCACATGTGATACTGCCCCTCGGCAAAGATCACCTCCGGCGCCCAGTGGGTATTGCGCTGGCCGGCGTCCTGGGGATCGTCGAGCCCCGCCACCGTCGCGCGATAGGTCCAGCTCGCGCCGTCATCCCGGCTCACCGCCACCCCGATCGGCGAGCCGTGGATCCAGGTGAACTTCGGCCCCGTCGCCGCCGGCTGCCGGTTGGTGTAGAACATCCACCACTCGTCCGTGCCCTGCCGGCGGATCACCGTCGGGTCCGCCGCCCCGTCCGCGACCGGATCGCGATAGATCGGCGCACTCATCAGCTATAGACCCGCACCATCCGTCCGTCCGGCCGGTCAATCAGCCTTCCGGCCGTGCCTGAGAGCTCGCCCGCCAACTTCACCATGGCCGGGTCGGTCGCCAGCTTGCCGCTGCCGGCATCCTCGGTCGACAGCACGCTGGCCTTGAGCAGCCGCGAATAGGGATGCTCGGGATTGTCGAGCACCGTGCGCGCATCGCCCATTTCCACGATGCGCCCGCGCTGCATGATGATCAGCCGGTTCGAGATGTAATATGCCGTCGCCAGGTCGTGCGTGATGTAGATCACCGACACGCCCAGGTCGTCGCGCAGGCTCTTGAGCAGGTTGACGATGCTCATCCGCAGGCTGGCATCCACCATCGAGACCGGCTCGTCCGCCACCAGCAGCGGCGGGTTGGGGATGAGCGCCCGCGCAATCGCCGCACGCTGCAACTGCCCGCCGCTCATCTCGTGCGGGTAACGGCCCTTCACCTCCGCCAGGCTCAGCCCCACCTTCTGCAGTGCCCCGTCCATCGCGCCATCGAGATCGTCCCGCGCGCTGAGCTTGAGAAACCGCCTGGCGGTGGATTCCAGATAGCGATCGATGCGCTTGAGCGGGTTGAATGCCTCGAACGGGTTCTGGAACACCGGTTGCACATTGGCCATGAAGTCCAGCCGCTCCTGCCGGCTGACCCGGTGGCTGACGGTCTTGCCGCGGAAACTGATCTCTCCGCTCGTCGGCAGTTCCAGCCCCAGGATCATCCGGGCCAGCGTGGTCTTGCCCGAACCCGATTCCCCGATGATGGTGAAGATCTCCGGCGTCTCCGCACTCAGCGTCAGGCTGGCATCCTGCACGGCGTCGACGGTTTTCCGGCTCAGCAGGCCGCCCATCGTGAAGCGTTTGGAGACGTTGCGAACCTCGAGCAGCGTACTCATGCCATCACCGCCTTCTGCGGCGCCACCAGCGGCTCCACGTCCTGCCAGCGCCAGCAGGCGCTGCGGTGGTCGTTGGCCACCGTCATCAGCGGCGGCACCTCGGCCTTGCACTTGTCGATCGCCAGCGGGCAGCGCGGGTGGAACCGGCAGCCGCTCGGCGGGTTGGCGAGGCTCGGCGGCCGCCCCTCCAGCGCCGGCCTTTGCGTCGTATCGCCGATGCGGGGCAGGCTGGCCACCAGATGCGCCGTATAGGGGTGCTTGGGCGCAAAGAACATCTGCCGCGTCGGCCCTTCCTCCACCAGCCGCCCGGCATAGATGATGCCCACCCGGTCGGTCATGTTGGCATGCACGCTCATGTCGTGGGTCACGAAGACAACGGACGATCCCATGTCCTGCTGGATCTCGCGGATCAGCCCCAGCACTTCCTTTTGCACCACCACGTCGAGCGCCGTGGTCGGCTCATCCGCAATCACGAACTCGGGGTGGCATACCGTCGCCAGCCCGATCGTCACGCGCTGTCGCATGCCGCCCGAAAGCTCGTGCGGATAGGCCCGCAGCACATCCGGGCGCAGTTTCAGCCGTTCCAGGTGGTTCAGCACCCGTTCGCGATAAGCTGCACCCGAGAGCCCGAGCGGTCGCATGGCGAAATCCTCGAATGTCTTGCCGATCCGCCGCACCGGGTTGAGCACACTCATCGAGCCTTGCATGATGTAGCTCAGATGCCGCCAGCGGATCGCCTCGATCTGCTCGGGCGAGGCATCGGCGACGTCCACCGAGAGGCCCTTGAAGTCATACTTGACCGAACCGGCGATGATCCGCATCGGCGGGCGGATCGCCGCCGCCAGCACCTTGATGAAGCTGGTCTTGCCCGACGAGCTTTCCCCGGCAATGCCATAGATCTCGTTCTTGCGGATTGTCATGGTGATGTCGTCCACCGCCCGCACTTCGCGTTCGATGCCGAAATAGTTCATCTGGTAATAGGCCTTGAGCCCGTCGACCTTGAGCAGATCCTCGGTCATGCGCAAAACTCTCCACAAACTCGGAGCGGCACCTCCCCCCTTGCGGGGGAGGTTGGGAGAAGGGTGGGGCAGGCGGGGTGTGGCAAACCGAACCTCATGCCCCCATCCTCCGCAGCCGGCTGCGCGGATCGATGTACTCGTTCATGCTCATCGCCAGCAGGAAGAGGCCGATGAACGTCATCACGATCAGGATCACCGGGATCACGATCCACCACCACACGCCCACCACCATCGCCGAGTGCGAGTTGGCCCAGTACAGGACCGTGCCAATGGTGGGGTTGTTGATGTTGGTGAAGCCGAGCACCGCCAGAGTCACCTCCAGCCCGATTGACCACAGCATGTTGTTCATGAACGTGGCGAACACGATCGGCATCACATAGGGCAGGTGCTCCTCGAGCAGCACCTTGCGTGTGCTCATGCCCGCAAACACGGCATGGCGGGTGAACTCCCGATGCTTGAGCCCTAGCGCCACCGAGCGGATCAGCCTTGCGTCGAACGGCCAGCCAAAGCAGGCCATGATCAGCGCCAGCGTCAGGCTGTCCATGTTGTTGCGCAGCACGAAATAGAACAGCACCAGCACCGGGAAGATCGGCACGGCCACGAAGATGTCGTTGACGAACATCAGCCCGCGGTCGACCCAGCCGCCGACATAGCCGCTCAGCAGTCCCACCGTGATCGAGATCACGCGGCTGATCACGGCCACGATGATGCCGAAGGTCAGCGAGTTGCGCAGCGCCGTGCTGAGCTGCCAGAACATGTCCTGGCCGCGCGAATTGGTGCCGAACCAGTACTGCCAGGAGGGCGGCTGGTCGGGGATGGTCGTGTAGATCAGCGACGGGTCGACCGGCGAAAAGAAGCTTAGCGAGGCGAAGATCACCACCACACTCACCAGCATAAGTCCGATGGCGAATTCGATATTGTAGCGGATCAGATCGCGGAAAACGGCAAACATGGTCTGTTACTCCGCCCGGATGCGGGGATCGAGCAGGGGGTGGAGCAGGTCGACGATGAAGATGGCGATAGCCACCGCCGTCACCGATACGGTCGAAACCGCCAGCACCAGGGAGTAGTCGCCCGCATTCACCGCATCGATCAGCAGTGAACCGAGCCCGGGATAGTTGAACACCTGCTCGGTAATGACCGTGCCCGAAAACACCCCGCCTAGCGCCATGGCCAGCGCCGTCAGCTGTGGCACCAGGGCGTTGCGCATCACATAGCCGCCAACGATGGTCGATCGCTGGACCCCCGCCAGTTCGGCATAGGTGACGTAGTCCTCGGTCACCACGTTGCTCACCAGCGCGCGCATGCCCAGGAACCAGCCCCCGAAACCCACCAGCACCAGCGACATGGCCGGCAGGATAGCGTGCTGCAGCACAGAGCTGACATAGGGCCAGTTCATGCCCGGCGTGACATTCATGGCGAACCCGCCCGAGATCGGCAGGACCGGCCACAGAAAGCCGAAGATGATCAGCAGCACGAAAGCCACGATATAGTAAGGCACCGGCTGGATGGCGATGGCGACGATGCCGAAGGCCTTGAGGAACTTGTTGTTCTGGTTGTAGCCGGCCAGCCCGCCCATGAGGTTGCCGATCACGAAGGTGATGAGCGTCGCCACCGTCAGCAGCGTAACCGTCCAGGGCATGGCGCGCATCACTAGCGTCATGGCGGGGGTCGGAAAGGCCAATAGGGATGGGCCCAGATCGCCCTGAACGAGCCGGGTCCAGAAATTGATGTATTGCGACCAGATCGGCGCTTCCACGCCATAGAGCTCGGTCAGCGCCGCGCGCATCGCTACGATGGCTTCCGGATTGGAGACGGACCGCGCCGTCATGCGGCCTAGCGCCGCTTCTACCGGGTTGATCGGTGACAGATGCGTCACCAGGAAGGTCAGGGATACGCCGGCAAAGATCACCGCTAGCATAAGCAGTGCACGTCTCGCGACAAACAACAGGTAACCGTGCATCACACCTCGCGACCAACTCGTTATTCCACTCTTCCCTTGCGGGTGAGGGTGGTCCTTCCGCGCTCAGCGGATGGACCGGTGCGGGTTCCTGCGCCAGACCAGTGGGAAGGCGCCAATGGCTCTCCACCACCACAGGTTGAACCGCCAGGACAGGTCGAGGGGCACGGAGCACGCGCCCCTCGGAGCGGCGGAGCCTTTCGGCCCCGCCACCCGGGAGGACGCTGTCAGCTGACCGGCGTGATCTGCGTGAAGATATACTTCGCGTTCGACCAGTTGGTGACCGGGTTCGCATAGGGGTTTTCCGAGCTCGGCCAGCCGGTCCAGTGACGGTTGGACTGCATGGCGAACACGTTGTAGGCCATGATCGGGATGTTCGGCATCTCCTCGAGATGGAGCTTGACGAATTCGATCCCGTATTCGAGGGCCTTGGGATCGTTGAAGTCGATCCCGCGCACCTTCTCGATGATCGCGTCGAGCCGCGGGTCTTCCCAGCGCATCCAGTTGCGCCCTGGTTGGGTTTCGCCGGGCTCGACCACGAAGGACGAGTGGTAGCTGTCGAGGAAGAAGGCGAGGTCGGGATGACCGCCATAGGTTTCCACCGCCCAGCCGATTTCCACGTCGAAATCGCCCGCACCGGTGCGGTCCCAGATATCGGTCGCTACTTCCGCCGTCGCCTGCACACCGTTCTGGCTCCAGCTCTGGGCAATCATCACCCCGAGCCGGTTGATCACGCCTTCCTGCGGGATCAAGACGCTGAAGGCGAATGGCTGGCCATCCGGCATCATCCACTGGTTGCCCTGCTTGGTGAAGCCGGCCGCCGTCAGCAGCTCTTCGGCCGCCTGAACGTCGGTCTTCCACCAGCCGTATCCGAAGGCGTTGCGTATGGCCTCTGGATCGGTCGGCACCTGCTCCCCGAACTGCGGGCGCACCATTTCCGCGATCTGCAGACCCACATCCGGATCATACGGCTTGATGACGCGCGAGCCGGTATCGAGTTCGAAGTTGGTCAGGTACTCCTGCATCGGTGCATGATAGTCGCGCGGATGCGTGCCGGTCGGCGGAATGGAGATAGCCGACAGGGTTGCCGCGCCGCGATAGGAGGCCATCGACATGGCCCGTGCATCGAGCATGAGTGTGAGCGCCCAGCGCACGCGCTTGTCCTGGAACATCGGGTTCTGCAGGTTGAACACCGCCATCGGCAGCGTCGGATCGGGATGAGCATAGGGGAAGCCGGGGAACCAGCCTTGGACTTCGGGGTCTTGCTCCACGATCGAGAACGTTTCCTTCCGGCGACAGGTCGTGGATCATGTCCAGGTTGCCGTTGCGCATTTCGATCAGTCGATTGTCGGTCGAAATGTTGTTCCGGTAGATGACGTATTTCGGCTTCGGCTCGCCAACCAGGGCCATGGTGGTCTTGTCCCAGTCCGGGCGCTTTTCCCAGATGTACCACGTGCCGTTCGGGTCGTAAGAATGCAGGGTGTAGGGCCCCAGGCTCACCGGCGGGTTATTGTCGAACGCCACGATGTCCTCGACGCCTTCGAACACATGCTTGGGCATGATCCAGGCTGCGTTCCAACGCACGGCGAAGGTGGTATGGAAGCGCGAATTGGGCGCCTTGAGCACGAAGTGGACCGTATAGGGGTCCTCGGCAGTAACGCTCTCGATCTGCGTCGAGAAGGCGCCGTACCAACCGGTTCCTGGCGTGGCGGCCTGCTTTTCTACCGTGAACACCACGTCGTCTGCGGTGAATTCCACGCCGTCGCTCCACATGATGCCCTTGCGCAGCCGCACGGTCATCTCGCTGAAGTCGTCGTTGTATTCCCACGGTCCTTCCGCAAGTGAATAATAGATAGCATTCTCACTGGCGTCGGGGATTCCGGCATCGGGATCGATGTACCAGAACGTGTCGGCGGTGAGCTGCTGCAGGCCGGTGCTGAGGCCGCCGCCGCCATTGGCCCACAAATTGAACCATCCCGGATTGCGGATCACGCCCTCCGGATTGTGGACAATGACGGTCTCGTTGCGCGGGAAATTGTTGAGGTCCGGCACCGTGCCGGCGTCCTGCGCAAAGGCCAATCCCTTGGCCGAAAGCATAAGGGCACCCGCTGCGGTGCCCAGCATGAAGTGGCGTCTATCCATGTCGTCCTCCCTGTGGGGAGCTTTTCGCTTCCCCTTTTGCGGCACCCTCCAGTGCCAACATAAATCATACTTAACCACGCCGTTTCGCCTGTCAACGGGCATCCTGATGTGAATCGGAAAGGGTGATACTGATGTGAAAAAGGCGCACCGTTTCCGATGCGCCTTTAGTAGCCTCAAGTGCCCTCAGGAGACGGTCAACGTTAGCAGTCCGCTACCCAATAGTGCGGTCGCGTGAACGCCTCCCGGAGTGTCTGGGTCAGATTTTGACCCTCACCATCTGGTATGAATAGGGTGGTAGCTTCACGCTCAGCTTGTCCCCGTCGATCCTGGCGCCGTCGCCCTTGCGTGGCGCCACTTCGTCCTGTTTCTGGGCCGTGTTGACCGCCTTGAGATCGGGATGCGTCATCACCTGGTGATCGATGATCTTGCCCTGGCCGAAGCCCTGCAGGCTCACTTCGGTCTCGATGCTCTCGCTGGTATGGCGGTTGACGAGGAAGAAGCTCAGCGTCCCCTCCGCCTCGTTGTGAACCCCCGAAACGTCCACGAACGCGGTGTCCGCGGCATGGGTCGTCTCGTAGCCGGGCGAGTTTACCGCCAGCTGCAGCGCCGTTCCGCGGCCGAAGACCGAAGCAAAGTAGTACGGGTAGTAGATCGTCTGCGCCCAGGCCGCACCGCCCTTTTCCGTCATGATCGGGGCGATCACATTCACCAGCTGCGCAATGCAGGCGATCTTCACCACGTCCGAGCGCCGGATGAAGGTGTTGAGGATCAGCCCCACCATCAGCACGTCCTCGAAGTTGTAGATGTCCTCCAGCAGGCCCGGCGCATGCGGCCAGCCGCTATTGCCGTCCAGGATCTCGCGATCCTTCTTGTTGGAGTGGTACCAGACGTTCCATTCGTCGAAGCAGATGTAGACATCGCGCTTCGACTTCCTCTTGGCCTTTACCTGCTTGATAGTCGAGGCCACCGTCTCGATGTAGGTGTCCAGCTTTTCGCTGAGGCCCAGATAGTTCGGCGTATTGTCATCGCGGTTGGCGAAGTACATGTGGAGACTGATGAAATCCACATGGTCATACGTGTGCTCGAGGACGATGCGCTCCCAGTCCGGGTAGCTCGGCATGTCCGAGTTCGATGAGCCGCAGGCGATCAACTGCAGCGACTTGTCGAACATGCGCATGGCGCGCGCCGTGTTGGCCGCCAGCTTGCCGTATTCCGTCGCGTCCTTGTGGCCGACCTGCCAGGGGCCGTCCATCTCGTTGCCGAGGCACCACATCTTGACGTTCCACGGCTCCTTGCGGCCGTTCTTGATGCGCAGGTCGCTCCAATAGCTGCCGCCGGGATGGTTGACATACTCGAGCATGTTGCGGGCCTCGTCGACGCCGCGGGAACCGAGGTTCACCGCCAGCATCATCTCGGTGCCGACCGTAGCGCACCAGTCCGCGAATTCGTGGATGCCGACCGCGTTGCTTTCGGACGTGTGCCACGCCAGGTCGAGCCGCACCGGGCGCTCTTCGCGCGGTCCGATCCCGTCTTCCCAGTTATAGGCCGAAACGAAGTTACCCCCGGGGTAGCGAACCACCGGTACATTGAGGTCCTTGACCAGCTTGGCGACGTCGCCACGCATCCCGTCCTTGTCGGCCGTCGGATGGTCCGGCTCGTAAATGCCTTCGTAGACCGCCCGCCCCAAATGCTCGAGAAAGGCCCCATATACCCGATCGTCGATTTTCGAGATCGTATAATCCTTGTTCGCGACGACCGAAGCTTTCACCTTATCCTCCCAGTGATCCCGATTTTATGATGCGTATCAGAGGGCCCGTTGTAAGCGACTGGCTTGGGGTGATGCAAGGGCGTCGGCAACAAAAATATGACTTTTGCCGCCTCAGCGCTCCGTTTGTAGCCGCATGATGATTTCCTGATCGTAGTTGCCGAAGCCGCGCCCAAAAATATTGATGCCTCCCGGGTGTTTAGCGTCGTTCTTCACCGCGATGCGAAGTCGGATCGAGTGGTGATTGCCCAGGTCCAGGTGCACCAGCGAGATCGTGGAAATCTTGATTCCATCGACATAGGTGCCGTCCCGCGTCACCCGCCAGCTCTTGAGCTTGCCATACTGGCTGCCCTTCAGCTTCCACCAGTCCGGCGTATAAACGCCCCGTTTGTCGCCAAAGTCACCCGGGCTCATCCAGGTCCCGATTTCCTTGCCGTTGACCGAAAGCGTGATGTCGCTGGGCCAGTCGGCTGATGTGCCCGGCACCTCCGAACTCAGCTCCATCGAAAACTCCATGGCTTCGATCTTGCTCTGGCTCAGCTTGGCATTGTTGGGGAACTGGTATTCGACATAGCCCCGCGTGAACCAGATCAATCCGGCCTTCATCCGGTCCGGGTCGAGAAACGTGTCGGGCACGTCCAAAAGCCCGATAATTCCTTCGCTCGAGCACAACCCGCAAGGCGCCGAGACTTCGCAGCTGGTGTAAAGGCCCAGCGGCATGGCCACTTCTATCGTGTTCGACTGGAGCGGGGAGGGGTCCTCCTTGAACATCACGAGGACCTCGTCGAACAAGGAGTGGCAAATCTTCTGGTTCCCCTTGCGCGCCTTCTGCGTCTCGGTCCGGATCAGCCCGGCGCTCTCCAGGATCTGAATGTTCGTCGACACGGTGGACTGCGGCAGCGCCAGTCGTTCAGCAATATCATTGCCGTTCATGCCCCCGTCCATGTGCAGCAGCTTGAGGATGCGAACCCGGATCGGCGAGGCCAGCCCCTTGAGCACCTCCATCCCGTCTTCCGGATCGACGACGAGAAAATTTCGGCTCATGGCAACGGAGTCCATCGGTTTGTGTCAGCGAACCTGTCTATCATCAAATCTGATATGGTCAACAGGTCGGTCACAATCCGCATCAGGAGGCATCGCTCATGCCGGTTGTCTTCCCTGTCGCGCCGACCCGCAACTTTACGTCGCAACAGCCTTTGCATACGCATGCAAAAGCTGTTGCATTCGTATGCAATGCCGCTTACCAATTGTGACGTGCGGAACACAAAGGTTGGTCTGGCTTGTTGAGGGCCGGGGCTGGCTGCGGGAGCGTAAACGACAACAGGGATGGTCGGCGCACTGACCGAAGGGGCGCGCCGTTCACCGTCAGGAGAACGAAATGAAGCTTATGTTGAAGACCACCGTATCGCTTGGGGTCCTGTGCCTCACTGCTGGCGCTGCGTTCGCCGATTGCGGCATCGAGGGCGCGGGTTCGGTCCGCATTCTGTCCAACGACTTTGAAGCCTTGCGCCTTGTCAACAGCACCGCCGATGAGTGTGCGATCGATGCGGTGACCGTTACCGCCAATGCCAATGCCGAGCACAAGAACCTGCAGGTGCCGGCGCTCTCGATCAATCCGGCCGAATATACCGTCGCCGTGGTCGCGAACAACTCGATCGTCCCGCTGCTCAATGATGACCTTATCCGTCCGCTGGACGATCTGGTAGCGCAGTACGGCCAGGACCTGCAGCCCAACCAGTTGATCAAGATCGACGGCAAGACCATGGCTGTCGCCTTCATGGGCAATGCCCAGCACCTGTTCTACCGCAAGGACATTCTGGATCAGGCCGGCGTGGCCGAGCCGAAATCCTATGAAGACATGCTCGCTGCCGCCAAGGCCATCAAAGATGCGGGCATCATGGAGTATCCCGTCGCGGCCTCGGTGAAACCGGGCTGGGATCTCGCCGCGGAATTCGTCAACGCCTACCTCGGCACCGGGGCAGAGTTCTTTGAGCCTGGATCCGCCGAACTGGCAATCGACAACGAGAACGGCCTCAAGGTGCTCGAGACCATGCGCGCTCTGACCGCCTACATGGACCCCGACTACCTGACCTTCGATGCCAACGCTATCAAGGCTGAATACGAAGCCGGCAACACCGCCATGATGGTGGAGTGGGGCTCCCTGGCCGGCGCCACGATCGACGATGAGGGTGCCGCTGAAGGCGTGGTGGAAAACACCGTCCTTGCTGCTGCGCCAACTATTGGCGGCGGCTCGATCCCAGCGGTCGCGCTGTGGTGGGATGGTTTTACTATAGCCAAGAACATCTCGGATGAGGACGCTGCTGCCTCGTTCCAGGCCATGGTGCACGGCATCAGCCCGGAAATGGTCGCCGCCAACCCCTCCGTCGCCACTTGGCTGGTCGCCGGCTATGAGCCAGGTCCGGCTGCCGTCGGCGTCATCGCCACCGCCAATGGCGGTGCCCGTGCCTATCCCATGCAGCCCTATATGGGTCTGCTGCACACCGCCCTGTCTTCCGAACTGGCGGAGTTCATGGCCGGCAGCGAGGATGCTGAGCAGGCGCTGGCCGACGTCAAAGCGGCCTATGACACCGCCGCCAGGGAAGGCGGCTACCTGTAGGGGACGCTGGTGCTCTTTGGGGCGCTAATGTCAAAGTCGAGACCCTCCCCCTAGCGGGAGGGGATCAAGGGTGGGGGTGGACTGGTCCGGAGGTTTGGGCTTTCGCACCCCCTCCCAGCCTCCCCCGGAACGGGGGGAGGTGCCCACCGGTGGACAGGTGAGCTTTCGCCATGTCCGAAGCCGGTTACCACTCGCCTGCTCTGCTTCCGGGGGCCTTGATGCCACACAAGACATTCTTTGCCTTCATCCTCCCCTCCTTGATTGCCATGGTGCTGTTCATTGCCCTGCCCATCGTCTCGGTGGTGGTGCAGAGCCTGCATGTCGAGCATCCCCGTGTCCTGGTTGAAGTCGAGAATTGCCAGCCCTTCGGTGGCTGCACCAAGGAAGTGCGGGTCGATACCGCCGCCATGCAGCAACTGGAGCAGGAACAGCCGATGGGCCAGTTCAACGGTCTCGGCACCTATCTCAACCGCGGCCACTTCGCTGTCAGCGAGATCGGTGAGATTCTCGCCAACAATAGCGGCCTCGGCGACATCGTTGCCCGCATCTACAATCTGCCACTCTACAAGGCGCTGAGCTTCACCCTGGTGTTCTGCTTCGTGGTGACCCCATTGGCGATGGCGCTGGGCTTCGCGATCGCCCTGGCGGTCAACGCCATTCCCAAAGCCATCAAGGGGCCGGTGATCTTCTTCTCGCTGCTACCGATGATCATCACGCCGCTGATCGGCTCCCTCATCCTCTATTGGATGATCCAGCCCAACGGCATAATTGGCGCCAGTCTGCAACACCTGCTTGACGATCCGACCTTGTCTCTGCGTGCCTCGCCGGTGCTGACCTGGCTATCGCTGCTGTTTTACGGCGTCTGGACCAACGCGCCGTTCTCCTTCGTCGTGTTCTATGCCGGCCTGCAGACGGTGCCGGGCGACACGCTGGAGTCGGCCATGATCGACGGCGCCAGCCGCTGGGAGCGCATCCGCTACGTCATCATCCCGCATTTGGCGCCGCTTGCGACCTTTGTCGCCCTGGTCCAACTGATGGACAATTTCCGCGTCTTCGAGCCCATTGTGGGCTTCTCCGCCGAGGCGAACGCCACCTCGTTGAGCTGGATGATCTTCAATGACCTCAGTGGCGACGCCCAGCTTTTTGGCTCGGCCGGCGCCACTTCGGTCATAATCATTATCGGCGTCATCATTCTGCTGACCCCGGTGTTGATCCGCACCTGGCGCGAATTCAACCATAAGGTGGTGTGACATGTCCGATGCGACGCTGACACAGAAGCGCCCGCTGCCGCTCAACCTGATCATCACCGCCTTTCTCGGCATCTGGCTGGTCCTGGCGGCCTTCCCGTTCATCTGGACGGTATGGGGATCGTTCAAGGTCGAGGCCGACTTCTTCTCGCGCGAAAGCTGGTGGAACGCGATCTTCGGCACCTATACCGAGGCCCAGACCGGCAGCGCCTTTACCGGCGATGGCTACTACGGCGCCTGGGTCACCCGCGACTTCTGGCGCGCTGCGGTGAACACGGCGATCGTTACTGTTTCGGTGACGGTGATTTCGCTGACGCTGGGAACACTTGGTGGCTACGCCTTGGCGCGATCGGGACAGCGCTACGCCTTCTGGATACTGATCGCCGCCCTGGTGTTTCGGGCCATGCCCCACATCACGCTCGTGTCGGGCTACCTGCTGCCCTTCTTCCAACTCAACATCTGGGGCGTGCTGCCCACCTCGATCATCGTCCTGGTGGCAATCAACCAGCCATTCACGCTGTGGATGCTGCACTCGTTCTTTCTCTCGATCCCCAAGGATCTGGACGAAAGCGCCATGGTCGATGGCTGCACGCGCTTCCAGGCCTTCCGCATGGTCATCATCCCGGTGATGTGGCCAGGCGTGGTAACCACGGGACTCTTCAGTTTCCTGCTCGCTTACAATGACTTTGCAACAACCTCCATGCTGCTGAGCGCTGACAACCAGACCATGGTGCCAAAGATTTCGAGCTTCCTGGGCTCGGTGCAGGAGGCTGGCAACGTCATGTACGCCGTAGCCGCGGTGGTCTCGGCCACAGTGCCGCTCTTCATTCTCGTGCTCTTCTTCCAACGCCAGATCGTCTCGGGCCTCACGGCCGGCGCCGTCAAGGGATAGCAAACATGGCCCAGATCCGTCTCAAGAACGTCTCCAAGCGCTGGAACAGTTTCGTCGGCGTCGACAATTTCAACCTCGATATCGCCGATCAGGAATTCCTGGTGCTGCTCGGACCGTCCGGCTGCGGCAAGACCACCACCATGCGCATGATCGCGGGGCTCGAGGACATCACCGAGGGCGAGATCTGGATCGGCGACCGGCTCGTCAACAAGCTCGAGCCCAAGGACCGCGACATCTCGATGGTGTTCCAGAGCTATGGGCTCTACCCGAACATGACGGTCTACGAGAATATCCGGTTTCCGCTCAAGGTCCGCAAAGTGCCCGAGGACCAGCACCATGAGCGCGTCATGGCCGCCAGCAAGATGGTCGAGCTCGACGACTTCCTGCAGCGGCGCCCTGCGGCCTTGTCGGGTGGTCAGCGCCAGCGTGTCGCCTTGGCGCGCGCCATCGTGCGCGAACCGAACGCCTTCCTGATGGACGAGCCGCTGAGCAATCTGGATGCCAAGCTGCGCGTCTCCACGCGTGCGCAGATCAAGAACCTGCACCACACGCTCAAGCGCACCACCATCTATGTGACGCATGACCAGATCGAAGCCATGACCCTGGCCGACCGCGTGGTCGTCATGCAGAAGGGCCTGATCCAGCAGGTTGGTACGCCCATGGAAATCTATGACCGTCCCGCCAATACCTTCGTCGCCAGCTTCATCGGCTCTCCGGCGATGAATCTGGTACATGGCGAGGTCGAAAACGGTGTGTTCGCCGGACAGAATATCCGGGTCGACGGCCTGTCGCCCACCACCAAGGGCCCGGTCACCCTGGGCTTCCGCGCCGAAGATGCCGTTCTGGCCGAAACCGGTGGCCATATCGAGGCACCGATCTATTCGGTGGAACTGCTCGGCGAAGCCACCATGATTTCCATGCGCGTCGCCGGAGAACTGGTGTCGATCAAGGTCGGTAAGGACTATCGCGCCGAGATCGGGGACCTAGTCCGTGTCAACATCGCACCCAGTGCCTGTCACCTATTTGACCGCGCCACCGGCGAGCGTATTGCTACGGCTGGGTGACATGTCTGCCGGAGAAGCCAGGTTGGCTGAGGACAACAGCATGAAGCGTTCGGCCTTCGATGAGGCCGTCGAGCGTCACGGCCTGAAGCTGTCCGCCGATGAGGCAGAGAGCGTACGCAAACTCGCTGACTGGATGAGTAGCGGCCTGGCAGGGCTGGAGCCGGATATGGGCTCCGTCACCGGTGCCATCGCAGACGCCGCGCTTGACTTGTCCCTGTTCGAACAAGGGGAGATGCTGCGCGATGGGCGCTTGACCTCGGTCGCTCTCGTCGAGGCTTGTTTACGCCGCATAGAGGCGCGCGACCCTGTTCACCGCGCCTTCTATACGATCGACCACGAAGGCGGGCTTGCCGCTGCCCGGCAGGCTGACGCAGATTTTGCCGCAGGCTACGACAGGAGCCACTTCCAAGGCATTCCCGTCGGCATCAAAGACCTGATTGACGTCGAGGGCCTGCCGACCACAGCCAATGCGCCGGGGCGGCGGAACGCAGTCGCCGAAGCCGACGCTGCCGTGGTCGAGCGCCTGCGCCAGGCCGGTGCCGTCATTATCGGCAAGCTCGCCACCTATGAATGGGGCACGGTCGGGCCGGATAGCCGGGGCGCCTTTCCGCCGGCGCGCAATCCCTGGAGCCTCGAACATATCACTGGCGGCTCCTCATCCGGCAGCGCGGTGGCAGTGGCGGCTGGCATGCTGCGCACGACGCTTGGCACCGATACCGGCGGCTCCTTGCGGGGCCCAGCCTTCTACTGTGGCGTCGTGGGCCTCAAGCCTACCTTCGGCGCAGTACCCAGCGGTGGCGTCTTGCCGATGTCTGGGAGAATGGATCACGTCGGTCCGATGAGCGCGACCGTTGCCGAGGCGGCGGCAACGCTTGATGTCATCGCTGATTTTCCTCCCGGTGTGTCAGCTTCCGAACGTGTCGGCCAGCCGATCACCAGTTTGCAGATTGGTTATGCGCGCAACTGGTTCGCCCGGGATGGGCAGACGGCGCCTGCGGTGTTGGCAGCGATTGATGCGGCGGTTTCGACCCTGTCGCAGGTGGGAGCCACCATTGAGGAGGTGGAACTTCCCGATTACGACGCCATCGAAGTGGCTGCAGCTGCGATCCTGCACAAGGAGAGCTTCGACTATCACGCCGGAAGCTTGCGCGATCGGCCGGGCGACTTCGGGCGGCGCGCCTTTCTCAGTCTGGCTGCGGGCGTGGCGGTGACGGATGAGGAGCTTGCGAAGGCCCGCAGGGCAGGGGAGCAGTTTCGCGCCGAGATCGACAAGCTGCTGCTGAGTCATGATGCCATCATCACCGTGGGCGCGCTGACGACGGCCCTGCTCGCCGCGCCTTTCGGAAAAGAGGCAGTATGGACGCCGATGCGCACCATCGGCTTCAATGTCAGCGGCCATCCGGTGCTTGCCATGCCCGTCGGCTTCGACAATGGCTTGCCGATCGGCATGCAGATCATCGGCAAGCACTATGATGAGGCGACGATTGTCCGCATCGGGCATGCTTTCGAGCGGGCCACCGATCACGCATTGCAACGACCGACAGGTATCGGTTGAGCTTTTTCGACCGGGCCACGGCCGACGTTTACAAGATTGCATACGTATGCAAAATGGCGAAAAGGTATTAGGAGGCGGCGATGCCAGTCTGGCTCAAGCACGGTAAGAATGTCGAAGAGCGGGCCGAAGCGGATCGCCAGGTTCGCGCGACAGTGGAAGGCATTCTATCCGATATCGAGAAGCGCGGGGATATCGCGGTTCGCGAGCTGTCGCAGAAGTTCGACAAGTGGGATCGCCAGGACTTCCGCCTGACCCAGGCCGAAATCGATGACTGCATGAGCCAGCTCACCGATCAGGACTTGTCCGACATCGCGTTTGCCCAGACGCAGGTGCGCAACTTCGCCCAGGCACAGCGAAACACCATGCAGGACCTTGAGGTCGAGACCCTGCCGGGCGTGACTTTGGGCCACAAGCACGTGCCGATCAACGCCGTGGGGTGTTATGTCCCCGGCGGCAAATATCCGCTGCTCGCCTCCGCGCATATGTCGGTCATTACCGCCAAGGTGGCCGGCTGCGAGCGCGTCATTACTTGCGCTCCGCCCTTCGGAGCCAAGCCGGCACCGGCTGTCGTCGCCGCACAGGCGATGGCCGGTGCCGATGAAATCTACGTCCTCGGGGGGATCCAAGCCATCGGCGCCATGGCCATCGGCACCCAATCCATCGCGCCGGTGGATATGCTGGTCGGTCCCGGCAATGCCTTCGTCGCCGAAGCCAAGCGCCAGCTGTTCGGCCGCGTCGGCATCGATCTCTTCGCTGGCCCCACCGAAACGCTGGTCATTGCCGACGAGACCGTCGACGGCGAGATGTGCGCCACTGATCTCCTTGGTCAGGCCGAGCACGGCCCGACGAGCCCCGCAATCCTGCTGACGAACTCGGAAAGACTTGCCCGCGACACCATGGCCGAGATTGAGCGCATTCTGGAAATCCTGCCGACCGGCGAAATCGCCCGCAAGTCCTGGAACGACTTCGGCGAGGTCATCGTCTGTGAGAGCTATGAGGAGATGCTGGCCGAAGCCGATCGGATCGCTTCCGAGCATGTGCAGGTCATGACCGACCGGGACATGTGGTTCCGCGACAACATCACCAACTATGGCGCCCTGTTTCTCGGTCCACGCACCAATGTGGCCTATGGCGACAAGGTAATCGGCACCAATCACACCCTCCCCACCATGAAGGCGGCGCGCTATACCGGTGGTCTTTGGGTGGGGAAGTTCATGAAAACCTGCACGTGGCAGACCGTCACGACCGATGAAGCTTCGGCCATGGTCGGCGAATATGGTTCGCGCCTCTCAATGCTCGAAGGCTTCGTGGGCCATGCCGAGCAGGCCAACGTGCGCGTGCGGCGCTATGGCGGCCGCAACGTCCCCTATGGCACCGGCGCCGCGCCGCGCACTGAAGCCGCCGAGTAGCCCATGACCCTGCCGCGCACGCCCAGTTTCCGACTCGACGGTAAGCGGGCTCTCGTCACCGGGGGGACGCGCGGCATCGGGCTGGGTGCGGCCGTCGCGCTCGCCGAAGCCGGCGCTGCAGTGACCTTGGCGGCACGCACTGCCGCCGATGTCAAACGCGTGGTCAACCAGATGGCCGATGCCGGGCTCGATGCAGAAGGCGTCGCGCTCGACGTCACCGACAGCGTGGCGGTCAAGACCTTCATCGACGACGTCGACCCGTTCCAGGTGCTGGTCAATTCGGCCGGCACCGCCCGGCATTCGTCTTTCGCCGACATCACCCCGGCGGGCTACCAGGCCGTGATGGATATCAACCTCGCCGCGACGTTGTTTGTTTCCCAGGCGGTGGTGGCGCGGCTGGTCGGGCAGGGGCTCTCGGGCTCCATCATCCACGTCTCCTCGCAGATGGGCCATGTCGGCGGCCCGAACCGCGCCGTCTATGCCGCTAGCAAGTTTGCTGTTGAAGGTCTCAGCAAAGCCATGGCTATCGAACTGGGAGCACATAATATCCGGGTTAATACGGTATGCCCCACCTTCATCGAGACCGAACTGACGGCGAAGAACCTCAGCGATCCCGATTTCAGGAGCTGGGTGCTGTCCAAGATCAAGCTCGGACGCTTGGGAAAGGTGGAGGATATCATGGGGCCGATCGTGTTCCTGGCCTCGGACGCCGCATCCCTGGTTACCGGGGCCTCACTTCTGGTGGATGGCGGATGGACAGCGGAGTAAAAAAGCCGGGCGTCACGTCCAGCCAGGTCGCCGAGCATGCGGGCGTTTCCCAGTCGGCTGTCTCGCGCACCTTCACGCCCGGCGCCTCCATCTCGCCCAAGACCCGCAGCAAAGTGCTCGCGTCGGCCAAGGTACTGGGCTACCGCCCGAATGCTATTGCCCGCTCCCTTATCACCAACCGCTCGCGCATCATCGCCGTGGTGATGGCCTATCTGGAAAACCTGTTCTATCCCGACGTTCTCGAAGAACTGGGCCGCGCCCTCGCGGCGGAGAACTATCATCTGTTGCTGTTCACGGGCTTCATGGATCGAGACAGCGACCCGGTATTCGACCAGCTCATGCAATATCGGGTCGATGGCATCATCCTGGCGTCCACTTCTCTTTCTTCCGAACTTTCGGAGGAGTGCGCCACCGCCGGCATACCGGTCGTGCTGTTCAACCGCACCACCGAACGCGATGCCGTATCCAGCGTCACCACGCGCAACCGCGAAGGCGGCAGGCGCATTGCCGAGTTTCTCGTGGCGGGGGGACACAGGAGCTTCGGCTATATCGCCGGGCTCGCCAATTCATCCACCAATCGCGACCGTCAGGCGGGCTATCTCGAAGCACTGGCTGCTCTCGGCTTTCACGATGTCGCCATCGAGACCGGCAACTATTCGCGTACCGATGCCGAAGCGGCGGCGCGGCTGATGTTTGCGCAGGCGAACCGGCCGGAGGCGCTCTTCGTCGCCAACGACCACATGGCTGTCGCGGTCATGGACGTAGCCCGCCACGAGTTCGGTCTGAGGATCCCGGAGGACCTGTCCATCGTCGGCTACGACGACGTGGGACCGGCCCGCTGGACTTCTTACGGCATCACCTCGATGAGCCAGCCGCTCAAGCGCATGGTGGAATCCACCGTCGACATCCTGATGGACCAGATTGCGAGTGGCGAAATCGAGGCGGAACACCGCATCCTGACCGGCGATCTGGTCGTCCGGAGCTCGGCACGCCTGCCACCCACCGGCATGATCGAGCGGGACGGGCAGCAGATCTACCGGCCCAAGGAAGCCTAGCAAACTGATGATGCAGCGCTCCTGAACAACGGCAGTATCGCGCTAGACCGCTTTGCATACGAATGCAAACATTGTACAAGAATGCCAGTGAAAGGACCGTCCCATGACCAACTGGACTCAAGCCGAAATGGAAAAGCGCCTCGTGCGCTACGCCGATCTCAAGGGCCTGCGCAACGCGTTCATCGATGCGCGGACGCCTGGATCGGACCGCAAGGAGAATTTTACCATCATCGGACCAGGCGTGAGTGAAAATCCCGCGCAGGTCGTGCACATCCCCGAGGCGCACGGTTTCAATGTTGGAGCGGCCCGCCAGCCCTTCGGCTGCACCAACTCCCAGCACAGCCATCTCACCGCCGAGACCTTCGTGGTGCATACCGGCAAGTGGCGTTTTGTGTTCGGCGCCAACAAGGACGAAGGCTACGTTGATGTCGAGCCGGGTGACGTGGCGACCGTCCCCACCCATATGTTCCGCGGCTTTGAAAAGCGCGACGAGGGCACCGGCTTTCTCTATGTCGTGCTCGGTCACGATGATCCCGGCAAGGTGGTTTGGGCGCCGAGCGTGTTCAAGATGGCCGAAGACTTTGGACTCAAGCTGCTCAAGGGCGGCAAGCTGATCGATACCACCCTGGGCGAAACCGTGCCGGAAGGTGCCGAACTGGAGCAGCCGCCGACTGCTGAAAAGCTCAAGGAACTGGCGACGCCGCCGATGGAAGAGTTGCAGAAGTACGCTCTCAAGCCCGCCGAAATGCGCGGCAACCCGAACTCGCCGCTGGCCGGGGAGGGGGTTGAGGAGGCTGCCCTCATCGGCGACGTCGATGCCGGTGACGGCTTTGCGGCTGGCCCGATCGTGGGGCATTGGCAGCATGGCTTCGCCCTGCGCCGCCTCAAGCTGGAAACCGGCGCCACCGTGCCCGCCCATAGCCGCAGCGAGCAGGAAGTGATCTTCGTCCAGTCCGGCACGCTGGAAGTGAACTGGGCCGATGGCAAGCTGATCATGGGGGCCGGCGATACGCTTACCGTGCCGGTCGGCCTAGCCCACGGCTTCCGCAACCCGGCTTCTGCCGACGCCATCGCCTTCATCGTCCGCGGTGCCGCAGCGCCCGCCGCGCCGCAGTTCGCAACCGCACAAGCAGCCGAGTAGATCCGATGGCACACAGGATCCTCACCACGCATGTCGGTTCTCTGCCGCGATCCAAGCAGGTGACGGACCTTGTATTCGCGCGCGAAGCCGGCGTCCCGGTAGACGACGCCGGCTTCAATTCGATCATCACCGCGGCGGTCAACGACGTCGTTGCCAGGCAGAAGGAGGCGGGTATCGACCTGCCCTCCGACGGCGAGATGAGCAAGATTAGCTACGCCACCTATATCAAGGACCGCCTGACTGGGTTCGATGGTGACTCGTCGCGTCAGCCGCCCGCCGATCTCGAGATGTTCCCCAGTTTCCTCAAGCGCCAGGCCAGTAGCGGCGGCACGCCGACCTATCGGCGCCCCAAATGCGTGGGCGAGATCACCGTCAAGAGCCTCGAGCCGCTGGAGGACGATGTCGCGGCGTTTCAGGCGGCACTGGGGGCCAGTGGCTATGCCAGGGGCTTCATGAATTCGGCCACGCCGGGCGTCATCGCCCTGTTCCAGCCCAACGAATATTACCAGACGCAGGACGACTACCTCGAAGCGGTCGCCGAAGGCATGCGCGTCGAATACGAGGGGATCGTAGCGGCGGGCTTCATCCTGCAGCTCGACGCACCCGACCTCGGTCTCGGCCGGCACATGATGTACAAGGATCTCGACGACGACGGCTTCGTCAGGGCGGCTGCCCGCCACATCGAGGTCATGAACCACGCGCTGCGCAATATAGACGGCAGCAAGGTGCGCATGCATGTCTGCTGGGGCAATTATGAAGGCCCTCATATCTGCGATATCGCGCTGAAGAAAATCCTGCCGGGTCTGCTCCAGGCCAAGCCGCGGGCCTTGCTGTTCGAGGGCGCCAATCCACGTCACGCGCATGAATGGATCGACTGGAAGAGCGTCGACTTGCCGGACGACTACGTCCTGATCCCCGGCGTCATCGACTCGACGTCCAATTTCGTCGAACACCCCGAACTGATCGCCCAGCGCCTCCAGAACTACATTGGCATTGTTGGCGCCGAACGCGTCATCGCCGGTACCGATTGCGGCTTCTCCACCTTTGCCGGTTTCGGCGCAGTGGACAGCGACATCGTGTGGGCCAAGCTCAAGGCGCTGAGCGAAGGCGCCGAGATCGCCAGTCGGCACTGAGGACACAGCCTTCTCCCCTGAGGATGAGGTGATCAAGAAAAGGAACTTGCAGTGCCCACCATCGATCCGGACACCCTCGCCGTCCTGCGCCGCGTCGACACTCCCACCGTCTGCAATGCCCTCGAACACGTCATGGGCGGCCGTACGGCAGAGGGCTTCACCAAGGCGCCCGTCGTCTGTGCCGACCCGACCTTGCCCCCTCTGGTGGGCTTTGCTCGCACCGCCAGAATCCGAGCCTCCTCGCCGGCGCACCTGTCGGCAGCCGATGTGCGCGCCCTGCGCCTGGCCTACTACGAGCATGTCGCAGCCGGCGACGGGCCGAACGTGGTGGTCATCGAAGACATGGACTATCCTCATGCCATCGGCGGCTTCTGGGGCGAAATGCAGGTCGCCCAGCACAAGGGGCTGGGGATCGCCGGCACCGTGACCAACGGCGTCATGCGCGATCTCGGCATGCTCGACGAGGGCTATCAGGTGATCGCCGGCAGCGTCGGGCCAAGCCATGCCTTCGTCCATGTCACCGAACTCGATTGCACGGTCAGCGTGTTCGGCATGCTGGTCCGCCCAAACGACCTGATCCATGCCGACCGGCACGGCGCGGTGGTGATACCGGCCCAGCATATCGGGCGGATGGCCTGGGCCATTGATGTGGTCCTGCGCAAGGAAGTGCCGATCCTGACGGCAGCGCGAACCCCGGGGTTCAACATGGAAAAGCTCCGGGCTGCCTGGCTGGAAGCCGACAAGATCACCTGATCGGCGCCAGTTCACAATCAGCGTGAAGCCATGGTTTTTCGGAACGGTGGTCAGGGGATGGCGTTGGGTTCTTCACAGAAAAGGAGAACAGCAATGGCCAATGCCACGAGCAAGATGGGCTCCCACACCAACGCGCAGCACGGTGCCAAGGGCGCCGGCAAGTCCGAACCGGGCGGGACGCTGGACGAATTCGACCTCGCCTCCGACATCAAGGGCAAGAACAAGCTTCAGGGCGACAATAAGGACGACTATGTCAGCCAGCGCCAGGCCCAGGCTGGCGCCACCGGCGAGACAGATAGTCTGATGGAGAGCTTTGAAAAGCTGGACAAGGACGTCCGTGCGGAACGTGACCTCGGCAAGGGCAACCGCAACAGCAAGTAAGCTTCTGGCGATGAAACGAAAAAGGGCCCCGCGGGGCCCTTTGCTATGCGCTCTGCTTGGCCTGCATGCGGTCGAGCCGCAACTGAGCCGCCCGGCGGTGGCCTTCGAGTCCCTCGCTGGCGGACTGCCGCGCAGCGGGCGGAGCGACCTGCCCCACACCGCGTTCGTCCAGCCACTGGTGGGTGGCAATCTTCACATAGGCGCCGACCCAGAGCCCACCGGTATAGGCGCCAGCGCCCATGGTGGGGAGGGTGTGGTTGGTGCCGCTGCACTTGTCCGAATAAACCACGCTGGCCAGTTCGCCGATGAACAGGCTGCCGTAGTTCCGCAGCTTGTTGGCGAAGCCTTTGGCATCGACAGTGTGCACCTGCAGGTGCTCGGCGGCGATCAGGTCGGAATAGGCAATCATGGCTTCCTCGCTGTCGCACACGGTGATCTCGCCATAGTTGATCCAGGCTTCACGGGCCGTCGTGGCGGTGGAGAGTGTCTGTAGCTGCGCCTCGACTTCCTTGAGCGTGGCTTCTGCCAGGGCGCGGTCGGTGGTGATCAGCCCGACGCGGGTGCGGATATCGTGTTCGGCTTGGGCAAGCAGGTCCGTGGCGACCATCTCGGCATCGCCGCTCGAGTCAGCAACGACGAAAATCTCTGACGGGCCAGCGAGTTGGTCGATACCCACCGGGCCGAAAACCTGGCGCTTCGCCTCGTTGACGAAGGCGTTGCCGGGTCCGACGATCTTGTTGACGGATGGCACCGTTTCGGTGCCGTAGGCCATGGCGGCAATGGCCTGGGCGCCGCCGATGCGGAAAATACGATCGGCGCCAGAGAGATGGCAGCCGGCGATCATCGCCTTGTGGGCGTTGGGCGGCAGGCAGGCGATGACCTCGTCGACGCCGGCGACCTTGGCCGGAACGATGGTCATTATCGGAGCAGACAGAAGGGGATAGCGGCCGCCGGGGACGTAGCAGCCGACGCGCTGGATCGGGATGACGCGGTGGCCCATATGGACGCCGGGCAGGGTTTCGACCTCGAGCGGCAGGATGGTTGCCAGCTGCGCCTCGGCGAACTTGCGCACATTGGCGATGGCGAATTCGGTGTCGGCGCGGGTCTGCTGATCGAGCTCGGCCACCGCAGATTCGCGTTCTGCTGCAGTGACTTCGAACACCGTGATGTCGGATTTGTCGAAGCGGACGGAGTAGTCGCGGACGGCGGCGTCGCCGTAGCTGCGGACGTTGGCGATGATCTCGCTGACCAGCGCTTCCACCGACGCATTGTCACCGATCGAGGAGCGCTCGGGGGCTTTGACATAGGTGACGCCGGGGAAGGGCGAGGCAGGGTTGGGGGTCATTGATAGCGCACTCCGATGCGTAGCACATGACGCGAATACGTTAGCGGACTGCTAGCATCGACGTCGCGATTGGTGTTGCATACGTATTCAAAATTTGCCAGAGTTTTTTGGCAATTTCGGCCTTCGGCCTGTCGTCCCGGCAGGTTTCGGCGGTCGAGGCGACATGGATCGTGATGAACCAGATTATCCTCGCTGCGGACGAGACACAGGGCGCCGTCACGGTGCCGCTGCCCTTGTTGCTGCTGCCAGGGACCGTGTGCGATGAGCGCCTGTTCGCGCCCCTGCTGGCGCGGCTCGCTTTGCCGGTGACACGCGTGGTCGACCTGGCGGATGGCGCCACCACGCCGGACCTGGCTGCCCTCATCCTGCGCGACGCGCCGGAGCGCTTCTCGCTGCTCGGGTTTTCGCTGGGTGGCATCGTGGCGCTGGAGATGGCGGCGCAGGCGCCGGAGCGGGTCGCCCGCCTGGCGCTGATCGACACGACAGCGCGGCGCGACCCGGTCGACAATGCCGACAGACGTCGCGGCGCGGTTGCGAAGGCCCGCGCGCAAGGGATGGAAGGCTACGTGGCCGACGCCTGGCCCGAACTGGTAGCTCCGGACAACGTCACTGATTCCGCGCTGCGGGACCTCATCGTAGCAATGGCGCGGGAGGCCGGCGTCGACCGGCTGGCAAACCAGTCCGAGGTCGCCATCCATCGGGCCGACAGCCGGCCTCGGCTTGCCGCCATCGGCGTCCCCACCCTGGTGCTGGCCGGCGAGGCAGAGCAGGTGTGTTCGCTCGACGCCCATCGCGAGCTGGCGGATGGTATCCCCGGCGCGCTCTTCTTTACCATTCCACAGGCGGGCCACTTCGCGCCGCTTGAAAATCCGGCCGCGGTGGCGCGACATGTGCGCCACTGGCTGGACTGGACCGATCCACATCACCCCATTCCGGCAGACGACCAAGGAGCGAACATGAGCGAGACCCCCAGCAACCCCAAGTCCAAGGGCAGTTCTGCCGTAGCGCTTGAGGAGAGCGTCCTGCAGGTCGAGCGCCGCGACTATCCCGATCTCGCCCCCACTAACCGCCCGCGCGGGCAGTCGCTCGAGGGCTTCGACGACATCTATACCGATATCGTCGACTACATCATCCGCTGCACTCACAAGATCTGGGACGAGCGCGATATCGGCCTGATCTATACCCACTACACCCACAACTGCGTGCTCTATGGCACCACGGGCACGATCTATAACCGCGAGGACGTGGTGCGCGACACCATCCAGCGGCTGGTCTCGTTTCCCGAGCGGCGCGGCATGGGCACCCAGGTGATCTGGAACGGCAACGATCAGGACGGCTTCTACACCAGCCATCTGGTGACAGGTTCGGGCCGCCACACCCAGTACGGCCATCTCGGCCAGCCGACCGGCAAGCCCTTCGTCAGCCGGACGATCGCCGACTGCATGATCCATCGCAACAAGATCTACCGCGAATGGGTGGTGGCCGACCAGATGGCCATCATCAAGCAGCTCGGGCTCGATCCGCACCACTTTGCCATGCGCACCGCCAAGGCCAAGTTCGATGCCGGGCTGACCTCGCTCGATATTGGCGAGAATCGCCGCTTCCTGGGCCAGACGCCGCCGGCCGAAAAAGCCGATACCAGCCTGGCGCACAACGACATCGAAGCGCAGACCATCGGGATGCTGCACGAGGTCTTCACCAAGCGCATGTTCGGGCGCATCGCCCAGGATTACGCGCCGAACGCGCAGTATCACGGGCCGCTGATGAAGGAACTCTATGGCGTCGCCGCCATCATCCACCAGCATCTGGGCCTGATCGGTTCACTGCCGGACGCCAGTTACGAAGTCCAGCATGTGGCATCCAATCCTTGCGAGGAGGGGGGCACCAAGGTCGCGGTCCGCTGGGTGATGGAAGGTCATCACCTCGGCTACGGCATCCTGGGTGAACTGGGCGACCCGACCGGCAAGCGCGTGCAGGTGATGGGCATGAGCCACTATCACTGGAAAGACGGCAAGATCGTCGACGAGTGGACCGTCTATGACGAGCTGAGCCTGCTGGTGCAGGTCAAGCTCGGGCAGCTGGCGGAGGCCGCCTGACGGAGAGGGCGGGGCGCCTGGGCGCCCCGTCGGCTCAACTGCCGAGATAGCGCACTGCCATGTAGCCCGCCAGCGCCGCAACGGCGGTAACGGCCGTGCCCCAGGCCAGATCGATCACGGTGACCAGCGCCGGCCAATCCCGTATCGTTGCAAGGTTGGTGAAATCGTAGGTGCCATAGGCCACGAGGCCCAGCAGGGCACCAAGGCCCAGCGCCATCAGCCACGAGCCTGCGGCTGCGGAGGGCAGCACGGCGAACACCACCACGCCCACCACATAGAGCAGGTAAAAGCCGCCGGCCACCGGCAGGTTCGGGCTGTCGCTCAGCAGGTCACCCAGCAGCGGCCGGTAGATGCGCGACGTAGCGAGGCTCAACCAGACGAAGTCGAGCGCGAAGAAAACGACGGCAGACGCAATATAGGCAATGACGGCATGCGGCATGGTTCGCTCCAGGTTGTGGATCGGTGCCTCGATGCTCGCACGCTGTGCCGTCAGCACCAAACCAACAAAGGTGCCAAAACTGCAATAATAGGGCCGTGGCGCTGAAACTCGGGAGGGCTGGCCATCGTAGCTGGGGGCACCAAAGCTATCACAGGATACTCCCGAACGTGTTTCACCAAAATCGCCAGGACGTCGCCCCCCGCCGCATCGCCGTGGTCGGCGCCGGCATAGCCGGGCTTTCGGCGGCCTGGCTGCTGAGCCGCAAGCACGATGTGACGCTCTACGAGAAGGAGGATCGCCTCGGGGGCCACGCCAATACGGTGGATGTGGAGACGGCGCATGGTCCTCTGTCAGTCGACACCGGATTCATCGTCTACAACGAGGAAAATTATCCCAACTTCAAGGCGCTGCTCGGGCATCTCGACGTCGCGACCGTCACCACCAACATGTCGTTCGCCGCCTCGGTAGACGAGGGGCGGTTCGAGTATTCGAGCGATTTTCGTGGCCTGGTCGGGCAGAAGCGCAACCTGGCGCAGCCGGCCTACTGGCAGATGCTGCTCGACATCATCCGCTTCTACGGGCATGCCGAGAGCATGCTGGGCAGCCCCGAGATCGAAGGGGTGACGCTGGGCGAATTCCTCACGGCGCACGGCTATTCCGAACGCCTGGTGGATCACCATGTCCTGCCGATGTGTGCCGCGATCTGGTCGAGTTCGGCCGAGGCCATCCGCGGCTTCCCGATGCAGGCCTTCGTGCGGTTCTTTTCCAGCCACCAGCTGTTCAAGGTCGGACGGCGCAAGCTGTGGAACACCGTCAAGGGCGGCAGCCGCAGCTATGTCGAGGCGCTGGTGGGCGACTTCACCCGCCCCGTGCATATCGCTCCCCAAGCCCGTGCCGTGCATCGCGCGGGTGGGACGGTTACCGTGGAGGACGTCACCGGCAAGCGCGACATGTTCACCGACGTGGTGATGGGCACCCATGCCGACCAGGCGCTGCGCCTGCTCGACGACGCCGACGCGCAGGAACGGCAGGTGCTCGGCGGGTTCAGCTACACGCGCAACCTCGCTGTCCTGCACGACGATCCGGCGCTGATGCCGCGGCGCCGCCATGTCTGGGCCAGCTGGAACTACATCGGCTCGTCCTCGGCGACTGACGAGCATGCGCTCTGCGTGAGCTACTGGATGAACCGCCTGCAGAATCTCGATCGGCGGCATCCCCTCTTCGTCACGCTCAACCCAACCCGCGAGCCGCGCTCGGCCATCGCGCGGAGCTTCGAATACGAACACCCCCTGTTCGATCAGGCCGCTTTGCGGGCGCAGGGAGACCTGTGGCAACTGCAGGGCCGGAACGGCACCTGGTTCTGCGGCAGTTATTTCGGCTACGGCTTCCACGAGGATGGCTTGCAGTCCGGCCTGGCGGTCGCCGAGCGGTTCGGCGTGACGCGGCCCTGGGCCTCCCCAATCGGTCGCATTGCCGCTGCACCGGTATTGGCGGCGGCCGAGTGAGCGCGAGCGCCATATTTCGCGGCGTAGTGGCGCACAAGCGGCTGCGGCCCAAGCGGCACAAGCTGCGCTATCGCGTCTTTTCGCTGCTGCTCGACCTCGACGAGTTGCCCGACCTGTCGCTTCGGTTGCTCAAGGTCAACCGGCCCGGCCTGATGAGCTTCCGCGAGGCGGATCACGGCGACGGCGGACCGCTCAGGCCCTGGGTGGCGGCGCGGCTTGCCGAAGCGGGAATCGCGGCGGATGGGCCGATCCGCATCCTCTGCTACCCGCGCATGCTGGGCTATGTGTTCAACCCCCTGACCGTGTTCTTCTGCCACGGCGCGGACGGCACGCTGGTCGGCATGATCTATGAGGTGCACAACACGCATGGCGAGCGGCACTCCTATGTTCTGCCGGGCGGCGAGGGGGTAGTCCGCCATAGCTGCGACAAGGCGTTTTTCGTTTCGCCCTTCATGCCCATGCAGTTGACCTATCACTTCACCATCAGCCCGCCCGGCGAGGCGGTGAGCGTCGGCATCGTCGAAGGGGACGGGGAGGGGACCATGCTGACAGCATCCTTTGCCGGAACACGCATGCCCCTGACCGACGCGGCACTCGCCCGCGAGCTGTTCGCGCATCCCCTGATGACGCTCAAGGTGACGGCGGCGATCCACTGGGAGGCCGTCAAGCTGCTGCTCAAGGGCCTGCGGGTCTATCGCCACCACAGGCAGGGCGCGCGCTAACGGCGACCGCCGCCTACAGGTGCTCCCGTGCGAGCATAGCCGGAAGCTGCCGTGCCGCTTCCGGCTCCAGGCCCGCGGCCATCAGCACCTCGGCCGCGAAGCTTGCAGGCGCTGGCGCTGGCGCCGTGATGACATGGCCATCCCGGCATGCGGCGGGTTGGTCGCGATAGTGCGCTGCGCCGGTATAGCCGGGTGCCAATTGCGCCAGGTAGTCCGGCGCATTGGACGTATGAGCAACGTGGTCGAGCAGGCCCGCTTTGGCGAGCGGGACAGTGCCGCCGCAGATGCCGGCCACGACGCAGCCATTGGCTATCGCCCTGCGGAGCGCTTGGCTCATGTCGGGCGCCTCGGTACTTTCCCACACCGGGCCGCCGCAGATCACGACGACGCCTGTGTCAGGCGCGGTGAAAGGTTCGGTCGCGGCCACGGTCAGCCCCGCTGCCGATGTCAGTGCTCCGCCGCCCGGGGAGGCAAACCGGATGTCCGCGCTGAAGAACGCCCGTCCGGCGCCGGCAAGCGGCGCGATTTCCCAGTCAGAAAAGCCCTGGCTCAAAACGATGGTGATCGGTTGCATTTCGCGCTCCTCGGCAAGTGAGGCGATGCTGCAGTGGCCAGCCGTCAGTTCGTGTCAGCAGAAGCGCCTGATCGCGGCTGGCCGGCGATCACCCGTTGGCCCAGCCGCCATCGACCAGGAACTGCTGCGCGGAGATCATCGCGCTGTCATCCGCCGCCAGGAACAGCGCCATGCGGGCGACATCGTCCGGATAGATGCGCCCCGCCAGCGCCTGCGTGTCATCGATCAATTTTTCGGCGGTGGCATCCACCCAATGGGTCAGTTGCCGCTCCGTCATGATCCAGCCGGGGACCAGCGTGTTGACGCGAATGCCGTGCTTCCCGAGCTCGCGCGCCATCGCCCTGGTCAGGCCATGCGCCGCGGCCTTGGCTGTTTCATAAACCGGAAGGTCGGGCGACATGATCATCCAACTGATCGAGCCGGTGTTGATGATCGAGCCGCGCCTGGCCTTGATCATGCCGGGCGCAACCGCCTGGATGGCGAAAAAGGCATGCTTGAGATTGACCGCCATGCGGTCGTCCCAATAGTCGGGGGTGACGTCGGCCCAGTCATGCCGCTGGTCATGGGCCGCATTGTTCACCAGGACCAGGGCATCGCCATGCTCGGCAGCAAATCCGGCGATGGCGGCCTTGTAGGCTTCGGTATCGGTGATGTCGCAGGCGGTGAAGCGCACGCTATGGCCGACGTCGCACAACTGCCGCGACAGCGCCTCGCCCCGATCCGCCTGAATATCGACGAAGCCCACTTTGGCACTCTGCTGCGCGAAGTTGCGCACCAGCGCCTCGCCGATGCCCGAGGCGCCGCCCGAGATGATGACCGGAACGCCGCTGAGGCTTGGATAGCTGGCTGTCTGAGTCATGAAAGGCTCCCTCGGTAATCTCAGATGAATAGGCTCGAGTGCCGGGACTCGAGGTCGGGCAGGTCATCCAGGATGCTGCCCAGATGCTGCGCCATGGCGGCCTTGGCCCCTTCGACATCCTGCGCATCGATGGCATCCATGATGGCCACATGTTCGCGCACCCGGCGCTGCATGTCAGCCTCGCTCTGCAGCGTCATGTTGCAGACCCGGTCCATATGCGTCTTCATGTCGGCGATCGCTATCCAGGCAATGCCCACGCCGGCACCGGTGGCGACGGCGATGTGAAAGGCTTCGTCATGTTCGCGGAACCCGGCATGGTCGAGCTTGCTCGCCGCCTCCTCCTGCTTGAGCAGCAGGCTGCCGATGCGCTTGCGCTGCCAGGCGTCGAAAGACTGGGCGGCCTTGGCGACGACGGCGATCTCGACCGACTGCCGCACGAACAGCGCTTCCGTCATCTCCCGGGCCGATATGCGCGCCACCACGGTGCCGCGATGGGGGCGAATCTCGATCAGGCGTGAATTGGCCAGCCGGATCAGCGCCTCGCGCACCGGTTGGCGCGACACGCCCAGCCGCGTGGCGATGTCCTGCTCGGAAAGCCGGGCGCCGGGCAGCAGTTCGAGGTCGATGATGGCGCGCCGTAGATCCTTTTCGATCGACGCCGCAGCACTTTGACTGCTCTCAGCGGTCTGCATTTCCAGAGTCATACTACATCTCGCCTCGGCCCATTGACAGGTCGGCAGACCCGCCATACGGTACCATACAATTCCATACAGGACGCGGTCAAACCGGTCCATAGACTACGGGGAGGGTGGGCTTCAGCCTGCCATTGCAATGGGCACTCAGTCACGCTTTCAAGACAATTTCGTTGCGCCGGACCTTAATGATCCGCGGCTGGCGAGTAAACGCACCTACCGCATGCTGATCGACGGCAAATCGGTGGATGCGCAGTCCGGCGAGACCATGACCCGCGAAAGCCCCGGCCATCGCGGCAAGTCCGTCGGCGAATGGCCCGCGGGAACGGCTGCAGACGCCGGGCGGGCCATTTGCGCCGCGCGGCGCGCCTTCGACACCGGCCCCTGGCCGCAGATGAGCGGTGCCGAGCGCTCCACCATCCTCCATGCCGTGGCCGAGCGGATCCTGGCCCATGTCGACGAACTGGCGCTGATCGAGTGCCTCGAAACCGGCAAGCCGCTGGCGCAGGCGCAGGGAGAGATCGGCTATTGCGCCGATCTCTGGCACTACGCTGCCGGCATGTCGCGGGGCCTCGAGGGCGAAACGCATAATGCAATCGGTGCCAACCGGCTGGGCCTGGTCCTGCGCGAACCGGCCGGTGTCGTGGGCATCATCACCCCCTGGAACTTTCCCTTCATCATCGTCTCCGAGCGCGTGCCGTGGGCCCTCGGCGCCGGTTGCACCGTGGTGGTCAAGCCCAGTGAATTTACCTCGGGCACCACGATCCGCCTTGCCGAGCTGGCACTGGAAGCCGGGCTGCCCAGTGGCGTCTTCAACGTCATCACCGGCTACGGGCCGGCGGCAGGGCAAACGCTGGCGGAGGATCCGCGGGTCGACGTGCTGGCCTTCACCGGATCGGTGCGCGTCGGCACCCAGCTGGCCAGCATTGCGGCGGCGGGCGTAAAGCGCGTCGGGCTCGAACTGGGCGGCAAGGGTCCGCAGATCGTCTTTGCCGATGCCGACCTCGAAGCGGCGGTCGATGGCATCGCCTATGGCGTCTATCACAATGCCGGCCAGTGCTGCATTTCCGGCAGCCGGCTGATCGTAGAGAACGCGATCCGCCCCGCACTGCTCGAACGCCTGCTGGAGCTCTCTCGCGCGCTGCCGTTTGGCGATCCTCTGGGCGCCACCACCCGCTTCGGCGCCATGGTCTCCCAGCAGCACATCGAGAAGGTGGCCAGCTACGTCAATGCCGGCGTCAAGGAGGGCGCCGAGCTACTGCTGGGCGGCGACATGGTCATGGCCAGTGCCGGCAATTTCTTCGCGCCGACCGTGTTCGACAAGGTGCGCCCCGACATGAGCATCGCGCAGGAGGAAATCTTCGGGCCGGTGCTGGCGACGATCGGCTTCGATACGCCCGAGGAGGCGGTCGCACTGGCCAATGGCACGCCCTTCGGTCTCTCCGCCAGCGTCTGGTCTACCGACCTCGAGACCGCCATCCAGACGACCCGCAAGCTGCGTGCCGGCCGCTGCTGGATCAACTCGGTGATCGACGGCACGCCCGAACTGCCGATCGGCGGCTACAAGAAAAGCGGCACCGGCCGCGAGCTCGGCCGCTACGGCTTCGACGAATATTCCCAGTTCAAGGGTCTGCACATGACGCTTGGACGGGGGCAACCCTGGTTCCGGCACTGAGGAGCGCCGAAACCAGGACCAGGACTTCGGACGGCGCATCTTTGGTCGGACTCGCCGTCCGAAGCGGGACCCAAAAAGGGAGCCCGCTACACATCCAAGGGAGGATTTATGCAATGAAACTGACCAAGTCAAAGGCCGCCTTGCTGGCGGGATGCGCGCTGTTTGCCTGCATCGGCAGTGCGGTTGCGCAGGAGGAAGAGCCGGTCGAGGCGACGATGATCATCTATCTCGACCCCAGCGTGCAGTTCTTCAATCCGGTAGTCAAAGGCGCCCAGGACGCCGCAGCCGACTTCAACGTCGATCTCGACGTGCAGTATGCCAACAACGACCCGGTCCGGCAGAACGACCTGATCGAAAGCGCGGTGGCGACGGGCGTCGACGGCATAGCCGTGGCCATTTCCAGCTCGGATGCATTCGACGACAGCATCTGTGCCGCAGTCGACGCCGGCATCATCGTCATCGGGTTCAACAACGATGACCTCGAAGGTGCCCAGGGCAACTGCCGCCACGCCTATGTCGGCATGGATGAATTCGCCTCCGGCTACGAGCTGGGCCAGCGCATGATCGAGGAATTCGACCTCAAGGAAGGCGACGTTGTCTTCAATCCGCGCGAAATCCCCGAGGCCAGCTTTGCCGTTGCCCGTGGCGGCGGCATCGAGAAGGCGATGACCGAAGCCGGCATCACGGTTGAAACCGTCCGTGCCGGACTTGATCCTGCCGAAGCCCAGAACATCATGGCCCAGGCCCTGATCGCCAATCCCGACATCAAGGCGGTGTTCGGCACCGGCTCCGTGACGTCGACCGTGGGTGCTGGCGCCATTGCCGATGCCGGCGTCGACGTGCCGTTCGGCGGCTTCGATCTGGCGGTGGAAATCGTCAATGCTGTCGAGTCGGGCGCCATGTTCGCCACCATGGACCAGCAGCCCTACCTGCAGGGCTACTACCCGATCGCCCAGATCGCCATGGCAGCCCGCTACGGCCTGACGCCAACCGATGTCGATACCGGCCAGGGCGCCTTCCTCGACCAGGCGCGCATCAGCGCAGTGAAGCCCTTCATCGGCACCTATCGCTGACATGACCGGCCCTGGCCGCAAGGCCAGGGCCACCCTCACAAATACCGGATTTGACCGTGACCGCCATGACCGATCACCGCGCCGCCGCGCCCAGGCGAACGGCTGCCCAGCGGCTCCATCAGCTGCTTTCCATGCCCGCCGGCGCCATCCTGCTGGTCTTCGTGCTGGTCCAACTGGCCTGCATTGTCGGCGGGCTGCTGTTCCCCGACGACTTCCGTTACCTGTCGCCACAGAACATGGGCATCATGATGCGCTCCGTGCCGGTTCTGGGATGCCTGGCACTGGGTGTCGGCATGCTGATGATCGCCGGGGAATTCGACCTGTCGATCGGCTCGGTCTACACTTTTACCGCCGTCGTCATGGCCATGCTGGTCGGCAACGGCGTCGATGCCTTCCTTGCTGCCCCGGCCGGCCTGCTGATCGGGGCCGCGATCGGGCTGATCAACGGCGCCATCACGCTGCGCTTCAACCTCCCCAGTTTCATCGTCACGCTGGGTGGCCTGCTGTTCTGGCGCGGAGCGGTGCTGCTGCTCAATGGCGCCGTTCAGGTCCGGTTCGATCCCAACCCGATCTTCAACGGCATGTTCTCGGGCACCTTGTTCGGGATCAACGCAGCCTTCATCTGGTTCATCGTGCTTTGCCTGGTGTTCTATGCGCTGTTGCATCGTCACCGCTTCGGCAACCATGTCTTCGCCACCGGCGGAAACCGTTCCGCGGCAACGGCCATTGGCGTCAACACCAATCGCATCAAGCTGATGGCCTTCGCCATCGCCGGCTTCATGGCTGCCTTTGCCGGCATCCTGGCCACGACCCGCGTCGGCAGCGTCCAGCCGGGGCAGGGGGCGGGGCTAGAACTCCAGGCGATTGCCGCCTGCGTCATCGGCGGCCTGTCGCTGCGCGGCGGACGCGGCTCCATCCTCGGCGTCTTTCTCGGCGTGATGCTTATTTTCACCATCACCGACGTGTTGCTGCTGCTGCGGGCTCCGGGCTTCTACCTCGATATGTTCATCGCCACGCTGATCGTGGTCGCCTCGATCTTCAACCACGGCCTCGATCGCCGGGGAGCCTCGCTATGAGCCTGCTCGCTCTGCACAATATCAACAAGTCGTTCGGTCCGTTGCAGGCGCTGAGCGACCTCAGTTTCGAAGTGGGGCATAGCGAGGTCGTGGGCCTGCTCGGCGACAACGGCGCCGGCAAGTCGACCACAGTCAACATGATCTCCGGCATCCACCGGCCAAATTCGGGTCACATCTCGGTGGAGGGAAAGCGCCAGGACTTCACCTGCCGCCGCGATTCCGCCGAAGCCGGCATCGAGACGATCTATCAGAACACCGCTCTGGTCGACTGCCTCTCGATCTCCCGCAACATCTTCCTGGGCCGCGAACTGACCGATCGCTTCGGCTTCCTCGATCTCAAACAGATGCGCGACATCGCCATGCAGGTGCTGGAAAGCGCCGTCCATATCTCGGGAATCGATTCTCCCGACAAGCTGGTGGGGGATCTTTCGGGCGGACAGAAGCAGGCAGTGGCCATCGCCCGGGCGGTCTTCTTCAAGCGGCGTGTGCTGCTGCTCGATGAGCCGACGTCGGCACTGTCCGTGCGCGAAACGGAAGCCCTGCTCAATCAGGTGCTCAAGCTCAAGGCCGAGGGGGTTTCGAGCGTCCTGGTGACACACAACCTCTACCACGCCTACCAAGTCTGCGACCGGTTCGTGATCATGAGCCACGGCACCAAGGTCTTTGACGTCGACAAGGCCGATACGACCATCGAAGAACTCACCCGCCATGTCGTCCTGACCTGACGCGCCGCGACCCGATGTGCTTGTCCGGGGGCCCGCTTCGAGCGGGCCTTTTCTGCTCACGGGCCGATGGTCGAGTGACCGCGCAGGGAACACCTCCGGTTGCGCATCGTTGCAGGAGTAGCGTCGCTTCGCATCAACGAAAGGACCATTCCATGCATACCAAGCTTCTGCTGACTTCGGCCCTCGCACTTGCCCTGAGCCTACCGGCCGCGGCACAGGACACCGCCGCTGAAACCGGTGCGGGCGCCGTCGGCGGCGATTCCGCCCTTGCCGTCTTCACCAATGTTGACGGCACCGAGGTGGGTTCCGTGACCCTGACACCCCAGGAGGACGGTAGCGTAACCGTCGCCGGCGGCATTCGTGGCATGAGCCCGGGCCCGCACGGTTTCCACTTCCACCAGACCGGCGTTTGCGATGCATCCACTGATTTCGAAAGCGCCGGATCGCACTTCAACCCCACCGATAAGTCGCACGGGCTGGAAGACCCGGATGGCCCGCACCTGGGCGACATGCCCAACGTGACAGCGGCCGAGGACGGCACTGTCGCCGTGGACGTCAACACTGACCTGGTTTCGCTGAATGATGAGGGCGACGAGGGCTTTCTGTTCGACGAAGATGGCACGGCTATCGTCATCCATGCCGGCGAAGACGACCAGATGACCGATCCGTCCGGCAATTCGGGCGCCCGTGTCGCCTGCGCCGTCGTCGAACCCGGTGCAGCCGTAGAATAGCGAAGTGTCTCGCTAAATCGTCAGAGGCCCCGGCTCAACCAGCCGGGGCCTCTTCTATGCCTGTTCAGGCAACGCCACCTGAGCGAGCTCAGTCCTAGCGCTCGGGCAGGCCATAGGCGACGATTGCGTCGCTGACGGGGGTTTCCATGAAGTGGTGGCCACCCGGATAGATGATCACGAACTGCCGCCCGTCGACCTCGGCCACCAGCGGATTGGCCTGGCCGCCGCCGGGCAGTTCATCGCTCCACAGCGTTTCGCCCGTCTCGATGTCGATGGCGCGGATCAGATTGTCGGTGGTGGCGGCGATGAAAATCAGCCCGCTGGCCGTGACGGCCGGACCGCCGTTGTTGGGCGTACCGATGGTGATCGGCAGCCGCGACGGAATGCCGAATGGGCCATTGCGCAGGGCCGAACCGAACGGCTGGTCCCACAAGGTCGCGCCGGTGGCGAGGTCGATCGCCCGGATGCCTCCATAGGGTGGCTCCTTGCACAGCAGCCCCGTGAAAGGCAGGCGCCAGCCCGCATTGACGTCGATGGCATAGGGCGCGCCGACCTGCGGTCCCGCTTCGCCAAGGGGGCCCTCCACGTCGGATGGTGGCTCATAGATGGCGCGCAGGCCGGCTTCCTCGGCCTCTTCACGCGGCACCAGCCGGTTGTGATTGGGCATGTTGTTGTAGTTGGCGATCAGCAGGCCGCGCACCGGATCGACAGCGACCGAACCCCAGTCATTGCCGCCATTGTAGCCGGGATACTGAATCCAGCGCTGGTCGGCGGTCGGCGGGGTGTAGATTCCCTCATAGTGCGAGCGACGGAACTCGATACGGCACCAGAGCTGATCGATCGGCGACATGCCCCACATGTCCTCTTCCTCGAGCGGCGGAAAGGCGAGCGTGTGATAGGCCGAGAACGGCTGCGTCGGCGACAGGTAATCCGGCTCCACGCCGCCCTGTGGTACCGGGCGCTCTTCCACCGGAAAGAGCGATTCGCCAGTCGCCCGGTTGAGGATGTAGATGTCGCCCTGCTTGGAGGCGAGGATGACGGCAGGGATGGTGCCCTGACCGGTGGGAAAGTCGACGAGGGTAGGCTGGCTGCCCAGGTCGTAGTCCCACACGTCGCGATGCACCGTCTGGAAGTGCCAGGCCGGCAGACCCGTGGTCACGTCGAGCGCCACGAGCGCGGTAGAATACTCGTTTTCCTGCTCGCTTCTGTTGGAGCCGTAATAGTCGACGGCGGAATTGCCCATCGGCAGGAAGACGTAGCCCAGTTCCTCGTCGCCCGCGGCAATGGTCCACATATTTGGGGTGCCGCGGGTGTAGATGCCTTCGGGACCAGCCTGGCTGGTGTCGCCCGGCCGGCCAAGATCCCAGGCCCAGGCAAACTCGCCCGTGACGGCGTCGAAGCCGCGAATGACGCCGGAGGGAGAATCCTCGGCGTTGCCGTCGGTCACCTGCGCGCCAACGACCACGACGCCACGCACGATCGTGGGTGGGGAGGACATGGCGTACCAGCCCGGCACCGTCTCGCCGAGACCGCGCTCGAGATAGACCATGCCGCTATCGCCGAAGTCGGAGCAAAGCTGGCCAGTCTCTGCGTCGATGGCGATGAGCCGGGCGTCGAGCGTGCCCCAGATGATGCGCGTGGCGCAGGGGTCATACGGGTCCGCCCCTGGCACCTCGAAATACGACACGCCGCGGCAGGTGGCGCCATAAGGAATGGCGTCGGTGGGCACCTGCGGATCGTATTCCCACTCCTTCTTGGCCGAGCCGGCATCGATCGAAACGATGCGGCCCATCGGCGTGCAGGCGAAGAGCTTCTCGCCGATCTTGAGCGGCGTGTTCTCTGGCGAATAGTCGCCACCGCCGTCCTCCTCGGGAAGATCGCCGGTGTGAAACTCCCAGACCCGCTCCAACTGACCGACATTGGCAGGCGTTATCTCGGCGAGCGGCGAATACTTCATGCCGTGAATGGTGCCGCCCCAAGCCGGCCAGTCTGCTCCGGTTTCGCGCATGGACAGCGAAGGCAGATCCTCCTCCACCGACTGCCCTTCGGGCGCCGGATCGATCGGCGTCTCGGGATTTATGACGACATCGCTTTCCGGATCGGCCGCAGGTGCAAGACCTGCCACCGGCTGCGCCGGAACCAGCGGCGGACGCTCGGGCTCGCGCACGGGTTCTATTTGAGCCTCCACCGGCGGAGGCATCAGCCACGGCGAAGCGGTCAGCCCAATTCCACCGAGTGCCAGCGCAGCCATGGCCGTAGCGGGTGCACGTGACCCGAACCACGACCCTTCGGGTGTGGCGTCGCGCCGCCGCAGGGCAGGGATGGCCAGCAGCACGAGAACCAGGATCACGGTGGGGGCGACCAGCCTCGGGACCAGCGGCCAGCCGTCGAGGCCGACTTCCCACAGCGCCCAGACGAGCGTGAACAGATAGGTGGCGCCATAGACGATGGCCCCTAGCATGCGGCCCATCACGATCAGCACGCCTGAGGCGATCAGCCCGATGCCGGCTACTAGGTAGTACCAGGAGCCGCCCAGAGCAATCAGCCACAGGCCGCCGCCGCCAATGATCACTCCGAGCAAGACGAGAAGCCCGCCCAGCAGGACGGTGTACCAATAGGCAACCGGGTGGGATGTGTGCCGGTGCTCCTCGCGGTGGTGTGCCTCAGCATGCCGCCGATCCGCGGCGGTGTGGTGACGTTCGCTTTCGTCTGTCAACTGAGGCTCCCCTAACGCTTGCTTTAGCAAGCAAATGAGGCAGGTGAGCCAAACGTTCCGTCTGCTGATGTTTTAGACAAGCGCTGGGGGGCCGGGAGCATGGCCCCCGACCCTGTCATCGCAGTTTATCGACCTAGTCGTTCAGCCAGCCGGGGATCACGAAAAGGTCCACCGCACCGGGGGTGCGCTGCAGGCCCACGACGTCCGCCGGCAACACATCGGCCGCCTCCAAAGCTGTCCGGGCCGGCTCATCCAGTTCAAGGAAGTCCTGCAGCTGCGCAACCTGCTCGTTGTTCGCCTCGGCTAGAAGCTCCAGCGCCAGGACGTCGGCCGGCGTCAGCATCTGCGTGATGTCGATGACGTTGACTGCGAGCATCGGCTGGGCGCCCATAGCGGCGGTATCCGCCGCCATGGCATTGCTGTCGGTGCCCGTCGCGTCGGTCTCGCCATTGGTGCTCATGGCGTCGGCATCGCCCTCGGCGCTCATCGCATCCGCATCACCTTCAGCGCTCATCGCGTCTGCAGATCCTTCGGTGCTCGTCTCAGTGGTGTCAGTGTCGCTTTCCATGTTCTGCGCGGCCTGCGCGCTCAGCATCTCGTCGTAGACCGACTGGCCGATCAGGACCGAAAACGCCCGGATGCGCTCGCTCTCGTCCTCGATCTCGGCAATCCGGTCAGGGTTCTGCCAGGACTGCGCTTCGGCGCTGGAAGCCGCCGTGGTGTCCTGGGATGCGTCCTGCGCCAGCAGGGCAGGTGCCGGCGCGAGCAACGCGAACATGGTGCTCGCCAAAAGAGCGTGAGTCTTGAAAGTCATCATTTCCTCCGCAATTGGGTTGACGGCCGATTAACGTCACCACGCCCGGTTGGTTCGGTGCTGATGCTCCCCGGCTACTGTAGAGGCCTCGAGCTAACTCAGGATAGAAAGGATCCGCCTCCCGCGGGTGAGGACCGCCTTACTCTTCCTCATCCTGTTTCTGTCCGGGGATCTCCACCTCGTCACCCAGCCAGTCGCGGATGTAGAGTTGCTTGATCAGCACCATGGCGACGATGGTCAGCGGGATGCCGAGAATCACGCCCAGCGGGCCGAACAGCAGTCCCAGCGCCACGATGGCGAAGAGGCCCAGCACGGGGGGGAGTTCCACCGTCCGCTGCTGGATCAGCGGCACCAGCAGGTTGTTCTCCAGTTGCTGGACGACGACATAAAAGCCCAGCACCCACCAGAAGCTGGTTTCGTCTGTCGTAAAGGCCACCGCCCCCGCCGGAACAAAGGCCAGCACCGGCCCGACGAAGGGTACGAATTCGAGCAGCCCCGCCAGCAGCCCCAGTGCGAGCGCGGAGGGTACCCCGAGAGCATACAGCCCGATGGTCGTGATCACGCCGATGATGACCATCAGGATCACCTTGCCGATGAGCCAGAGCCTCAGGGCTCGTCCGGCATTGTCCAGGGCGTCGCCCACCTGCGGGCGCCGGGGTATGGGCAGCAATTGCAGCAGGCCGTTGCGGTACATCATGGGGTCAAGCGCAAGGAAGACGCCGCCGACCAGGATGAGGATGATGCCGCCGATCGCCGAAACGACGTCAGGGGCATAGCGCGCGGCGCGGGATACCCAGTTGCCTTCGATGCCCTGCAACTGTCCCCACACGTCGATGCCGAAACGGTTGCCGATATTGTCGATGGCCTCGGGCACCCGCTCACGCAGTTCGGCGAACTGGGCCACGAGCATGTTACCGGTGAACAAGAGGAAGCCAACGATCAGGGCGGCCAGCAGCACGATGGAAATGGCCAGCGCCCACTTCTTGGGCAGGCGTGTGTATTTGGCGATCAGGTCGCGTGAAGCGATCAGAATGACGGCGATAACCAGCGCGCCAAGCAACAGCAGCAATACATGGCTCAGCTGCCAAGCTACCCAGGCCAGGCCGATCAGGGCCACAACCACCAATGTCGCACGGGCCAGCCAGGAAATGGATGCGGGGCGTTCGGTCATGGTCAGTTGGTCCGCAGATAACGCAATAAGGCCATGCTGAACCTTTCCTTGGTGCTCTGGGGAAGTTGCACTCCGACGAAGTCTCAATGCGAGGGGGTGCAGCCGGTTCCTCCGCGCTGGCGGGAAGGGCAGGGTCCACCAACCCTGAGCTGATCCCGCGCCGACGGCTACCAGGGTGGGTTCAGCAGGCTCCAGGGCCGGAACAGGCTGCCGTGGTGGATGGCTTCGAACATCTCCTCGGCGCCCTCGGGGTCGAGAACCTCGTTGTCTGCCAGCCAGGCTTCCACCGCCGACAGATCTGGCGTCTCATAGGGCACCAGGGTCTTGCCTTTGCCGCGCAGGTCTTCGATCGTCTTGATCAGCGAGCCATGCCTCTCGATCGACGCCGTGACATGGGCTGGCGCCATGCCGAGATGCTCACCCAGCAAGTCATCGCGAATGCGGGTGATGGTCTTGGATACTGAAGGATCGTCCGTAAGCGCCACATCGATCGTCACGTCGCATTCTGTATCGAGGCGCATCGACCGGTTGTTCATGTTCGATGAGCCGACGCGGAGGATGCGATCGTCCACGATCAGGATCTTGGCATGCGAGTAGATGGGCTCGCCGCCGCTGGTCACCGGGTGGTAGATGCGGAAACGGCCATGCGGGTCTCGGCGGCGGATCGCCTCCCGCAGCCGCGCCCTGGCGGTATCCATGGCAATCGGCTCGAGCCAGCCCTCCGCGCTGTCCGGGTTGATCAGCACGATCTCGGGTCCGTTCGGCTCGCTCAGGCGCGCCGCCATTGCCTCGGCGACACGCCGCGACGCGAAATACTGGCTTTCGGCATAGATGAAGGAGCGGGCCGAAGCGATCTGCTCGATATAGAGCTGTTCGATTTCGCGTACTGCCTCCCGCTCGTCCATGGCCGGAGCAGATCGGGACACGGCGACGGGCACGTTGGTGAACTGGGTGGGCAGGTGCTCGGGCCACGGCGACGGCATGTCGGGCAGGGGCTCAAGATCCTTGCCTCCCGCCACCTTCCAGCGGTTGCGCGTGACATCAGCCAGCACCTTGGCGACGGGACCTTCCAGCGCCGTTGTTGCGTCATGCCAGGGCTTGTGCAGCTTGCCGCTCGGGCGCAGGCGCCTGGGATCCTTATGGATATGCTCCCGCGTATCCCACCGGTCCCGGGTCATGTCGATCCCGCCGCAGAAAGCCATCGCTTCATCGATGACCACGATCTTCTGGTGGTGCGACGCGCCGTGCGGGTGGACGCTGTCGAGCTTCGTATGAATGCGCTCATGCGCCATCCACTTCATGAGCGTGAAGACGGTGGAGCCGCGGACCAAGGTCTTGAGCGCACCCACGTCCCAGCGGAGCAGATAGATGTCGAGATCGGGATTACGCTCGACCAGCCAATAGATGAAATCGCCGACTCTTGTCGGCGCGCCGTCGTCATCAGCCCCCACGCTGCACAACTTGATCCTGGCATCGAAGTCCCAGCCGATCAGTACGATGCGCTTCTTTGCCTTGATCATGGCCGCACGGGCCGCGCCGAAATATCCATCGGCATCTACAATGACCGTGGCACGCGTCGCGGGCGCGATCCGGTAACAACTGTGGCCGGGCCGTGGTCCGGTGGCGCGGTGATTCATACCCGTCAATGTTCCCTCTCAGCACCCCTCGCTGAACATAATGAGCCGGCCAATCGATGGTTGCGGTTCCTCGCAGCGCAGCGGCAGAACGCAAACCTCAGCTGCGCTCGGGCGTGGTCGCTGTCGTCGCCGTCGGCAGCCAGACCGATCTCTGCCGCTCGGCATAGTCTTCCAAGCGGGTGGCGGGGCGGCCGAGCAGTCCTGGCAGGTCCTCGGTGACTTCGGCAGCAAAGCCCAGCCGTTGCACCGTATAGAGGGCGCTCATCACCAGTGCCATCGGTATGCCCTCGTCGCGATGCTCGCCGGTGAACTTGAAGATCCCCGTCTTGCGGTAGACAATGGGGCGGTCGAGGATGTCCGACAGGATCGCAGCGATCTCGGAGAACGACAGGGCTGCAGGGCCGGTCAGGTCGTAGCCGCGCCCGCCATGTCCTTCCTCGAGCAAAACCTGGCTGGCCACCGCGCCGATATCGGCGACATCGATGAAAGCCGAACGGCCATCGCCCGCCGGAACGGCAATTTCGTTGCGCTCCCGGATGCCTTGCGCATGCACGGTCTCGAGGTTCTGCATGAAGTCGCTCGGTCGCAGGATGGTCCAGTCGAAGGACTGGCCCATGACGCGCTTCTCGAGGCCACGATGGGGCAGCAGTGGATTGCGGTCTGCGCCCTTGACCGACAGCAGGACCAGGCGCCGGATACTGCGATCCTCCAATGCGTCGAGAAACGGCTCGAAATCTGCGGCCTTGGCCATCTGCGGCGGCCGTATCAGAAAGACCGCCCGTATGCCCTCGAGCGCCGGCGCAAAGGTTGAGGGCTCGGAGAAGGAGAACCGCACCCAATCGACCTCCCGGGCGGCGGAGCCATCGCCCGATCGGGACGCTGCCCGCACGGCCGTACCCGGGGGCAGCGCCTCGACCAGCGCCGACCCGACCCGCCCTGTCGCTCCGGTAACCAAGATCATCCTCGCCTCCCTGACGGCCGTCTTCTAGCGCGGAATGCCACCGGAAGCATCTGCGTTTCAGCCAAGCGCTGCCGGTCGGGGAACAGCATGCTACGGTGTCAAGGCTTCATTGTACTAAGGCGGCGGGGCGCCGTTTGAAAGCGAGGTCACTGGTCGCGGCACCGCCGGTTGACGCACGTTACTCTGCGCAACCTAACGCTCGCAGGCACATTCAGCAGGCACTTAGCGCCCGATGTGTGATGCGGCCCTCGCTCTTGCAGGAGCGTGTGGCTTGCGCCGGCCTGACGGCTGCTGAGCCAACTCGATAGTGGCAGAGGAGTTCCCGTCCCCGATGAAGTTGTTTGCTCCAGTCCTGGTCCTTGGGCTTTTTTTCGCAGGCCTGCTTACTGTGGCACCGGCAACGGCCAACCCCCTGATTCAAATCATGCAAAGGGATGTCGGACAAAGCAGACCAAGCGGCTGCCCCAGCCGATGGTGCGCCTGCTACCTGGACAGGATTCTCGCCGAGGCAGGGCTGCAGCCGCGAGGCTCCAACCGGGCCCGCGATTTCGCCACCTATGGCAGGCCGGCCAGGCCGGCCGAACTCGGCGCCATCATGGTCATGCGCAATCACGTCGGCGTCGTCACGGGCCAGTGCCCCGACGGTCGGGTCCAGATCATTTCGGGCAACTACAGCCGCAGGGTGCTCCCAGGCTGCTATAGCGCATCCAAGGCCATCGCCTGGCGCAGCCCGTAAGGCTGCGAGCCCTTTCTGATCTACGCCTGTTGGTCAGACGCACGCCAAAGAGGGCTCCAGGTCGAGGCCTGGAGCCCACCTCATGCAGGGTTACCTCACCCGGTAGGAGGAGATGATATCGTTGTTCCGGCCCTCGAGGCGGGGCTGGTTGGAGCTGATCACTGCGCAGCGGCCCTGGAAGTCGTAATCCTCGCAAACCTGAACTTCGACACTGCCGGAGGACCGGATCGATGAAATTGTGTCGTTGAAGTCCTGCAGGTCGGCGTCGCGGTCGCCCGGCTGGGCACAGAAGCTGTTGCCGCCGTAGTCAAAGTCCTCGAAGAAGCACACTTCACCGTCGCGGTTCCCGTCGGAGATGTTCCACTCGATGTTACCCCCGGTACCGATGGAGAAGCTGAACCCAGGCGCTGAGATGCTCACTTCGGCACCCTCACCCTGATTGCTGCCACCGCCACTTGCAGGCCTCAGGTAGCGGCTTGCGACCCAACCACTGCCATCATCGCTCGAGATCCGGCACCAACCGTTACTCCGGCATTCCTGTACTTCCACTCGCTCGCCCGTAAAGAGAGCATCGACGACGCGGAAGCCAGTTCCGGCCCCGGAGCGTACATTCAGTGCTGCCGTTGACTGGGCAAATCCACCGGCAAGGCCACCACCCGCGGATGGCTGCCCCCCTCCGCCACTCGAGTTGTCATCGGTACGCTCGAGGTAACGGTTCGAAACCCAGCCAGTGCCGCCGGCGGTGCTGATTTGACACCAACCACTGCGGCATTCGCCGACATCGACCTCCTGGCCTTCGTAAAGCGCATCAATTATGCGGTTGCCTGTACCAGGCCCGGAGCGGACATTGAGCGCTACGGTGGCGCGAGCCGACCCAGTAAACGAACTACCGGCGTCATTGTCCTGGTTGCCTCCACCAGAGCCGTCGCCTGCTGCATTGAGATAGCGGCTGGCAACCCAGCCGTCAGGACCGGAGTGCTCGATGTAGCACCAGTTGTTGCGGCACTCCTCTACGGACACTCGCTCGCCTGGCGTCAGTGTATCGACCACCCCGTTTCCAGTTCCGGGTCCGGAGCGGACGTTAAGCGACACTGTCGCCCGCGCCTCTGCCCCTTCGAGGCCCTGTGCGAATGTAACACCAGCGGGTGCAAGTAGGGCGGTGGTGGCGAGCATCAAAGCTCCCGACTTCGTCATGAATGACATAGTCATCTTCCTCCTCTGTGATGCCCCCGCCGGGGCACAACAGAGTGAGCGGCCATGCGTTCCGAAGATGGGTCGAACAGGCTCCAAGGCTGGCGTCTTGCGCAGTAACTTTTCGGGAGTCGTCAGTGGGGCTCCCATAGGCGCCGGAGGATAGCCGCTAGCGGTTACGGTACAACAGCAACGCCTGAATTTCTGACAATCACGCCGCAACATGAAGCGCGACACAACCGAAAGATGGGGCCGACGCTGAACCGCCAATTTGCCGAATTTCGCTAGAAATGGATGGCTGGGGAACCTGGATTCCATGTGAGGATAAGGTATCGCCGTAAGTCTTTGATTATGCTTGGAAAAGTACGGTCCGGAAACGCCTGTGTGAAAGATTGTGTGACAGTCTGGGTGGAAGTTTTCACACAACCGAAGGGCGGTCAATCTCTAGGAGCAAAACGTCACGATGGGGTCGTACAAGAGTTCCGACAAATGGGACTTGATTGCTCCACTTTCTATCAAAAGCCAGTAAAGCGCGCTGCAGGTGCGCTGTCTCTGCGCCATGGCTCGCAACGTGCGGGAGCGGCCCACGAGACACCAAGCGCGAAGACGGCGAGCACGGCGTCGACCAGAGGACGGATACGACCGCTCAATCTGCGGCTTGGTTCAAGAGCGCAAGGCGTTCAACAGCGGACAGTTCATTTCTGCCTGCCAGAATGGCACCTGCGGCTTCGCAGCGCGAAAATGACTGCTCCGCCAGTGCTGAGCAGGCCCAGGAAAGTGACGACGCCGCCGATTCCGGTGAGCCATGCCACCGGCGCCGACAGCACCTGGATAACGGCAGCGCCGGCAAAGAAGGCAAGATTGACTGCAGCGAGTGCCTTGCCGGTGTGGGCCGGGTCGACCGACTGGCGGCCAAGGGCAAAGAGCAGCGGCTGCACCGAAACGGCAATGCCGAACAGCACCAGCAGACTGAAGTCATAGAGCGTTGGCAGCCCGGCGGCGCTGCCGAGCGGCAGCAGCAGCAGGAGCAGACCGGCCAGAATATGCCCGCCGACCAGCAGCAGGTTGGTGCGCTTCGTGCTCCGGTCGATCAGCCCCACCAGCATGGGCATGACGATGAGCATGACGGTGAGGGCCAGCATCACATTGCCCGCCTCGATGCGGCTGAGCCCGCGCACATCCATCAGCCAGGGTCCGGACCACACGCCGCGGATGCCGATGACGACGGCAAAGGAGACAAAGGCCAGGGCGATCACGCCACGCAGCTTCGGCGACCAGCCGATATGCACGACCTGCGCAAATTCCGATCGGATCGAGGAGGCCTGCGCCGTGCCTGCACTGTCCCGACCCAGGCGGAACCAGGCGATGGCCGCGACCACGACCGCCATGGCGACGGGCACCAGAAAGCCGGTCCGCCAGCTCCAGGCGTCGATCACCCAGGCCATCGGACTGGCGGAAAGCAGCATGCCGCTATTGCCCACGGCCAGGATGAACGCCGACCACAGCGCAAAGTTGGCGCTGTTCTGGTGGCGCGCCGCATAGGTCAGTGGGCAGAGCAGCATGCCCGAACAGCCCAGCCCGAGCACGGCCTGGCCGACGAGGAACATCGCCGAGTTCGGCGCGGTTGCGGTGATCAGTGCGCCCACGACAATCGTCGCGATCAGCACCAGGAACACCGCGCGCACGCTGTACCGGTCCAGCGCCACCCCGACCGGGATCTGCCCGGCGGCAAAGGCCAGGTGATAGATGCCGGTGAGTGCCGCCACTTCTCCTGCCGAGACCGACAGGCTGTCGGCAATGACGTCGGTGGAGACGGCCGGCATGGTGCGTACGAGATTGGATATGGTGTGGCCGAGCGCCAGGAGGAAAAGCGTGCCGGCGCCCGCGACGAGCGCAAAACTAGCGCGGTTGGAGGCGACCGCGGCATCCCTATTGGTCATGCTTGAAGTCTTTCCTCGCCGAAACGGCGGCGTGAACGGAGCACGTGCTGCAGCATCGCCGCTTCGGCCGCCGCGGGATCGCCCCCGACGATGGCCGCGACCAGGCGGTCGTGCTCGAGGATGGCATCGGAAATGGCCGTAGGTGGCCGGGAGAGCCGGAACAGGTGCACATGAACGTGCAGGTCGGCAAGGGCATTGGCAATTACCTGATTGCCGCTGGCCGTGGCGATCAGGCGATGGAAGGCCTCGTCCAGCCGCGAGAAGCGGGCATAGGCTTCCGGTGCCGTGGCGGCGCCTTCCTCGGTCGCCATCTTGGTGGCGATATTGATCAGGGCGCGCCGATCTGCGTCGGCCATGCGCTCGGCCGCCAGGGCGGCCAGGCGCGGCTCGGTCAGCAGTCGCAGTTCGTAGATCTGGTCGAGTCGATCCCGCGCCATGCGCTCGGCCACCCGATAGCCCACGAGATGGACCTTGACGACCAGGCCCTGCGCTTCGAGCCGCACCAACGCCTCGCGGATCGGCGTCTGCGAGACATCGAATTCGCGCGCCAGGCTATCCACCGAAAGCCGCGCCCCGGCGGCGATGCCATGGGTCATCAACTGGTCGTAGAGCCGCGAGTACACCGCTTCGGTCAGTGAGGCGGGCCGCTTGATGCCGGTCAGCGAATTCAACGTGAAACGTGCCTTTGCCTTGACAGTGCGGAAGGCCTAGCACCAATATTGCGCCGAAACAATCAGATATCCTATAGGATTTTGCAGTGCCCGTTGTCGCCGACACTCACCTGCGCCGCATGGCCTCGGGCATCCTAGCGCATGCCGGTGTCCCCCAGCGTCATGCGGAGCTGCAGACCGACCTGCTGCTCGAGGCGGAACTGCGGGGCGTGCCCTCGCACGGGTTGCTGCGGCTCCGGCGCATCGTCGAGCGCATCGCCAACGGGGTCGCCGATCCAGTGACTTCCGGACGGCACCAATGGCGCAAAGATGCTTTTCTCGAAGTGGACGGGCTCACGGGACTGGGCCCCGTCATTGCGGATGCCGCGCTCGACCGCATCACGACGCGCGCGCGCGATACAGGCGTGGTGGTTGCCGCCATTGCCAATTTCAACCATCTGGGCATGCTGGCCTACTATGCCGATCGGGTGGCGCGGGCCGGCCAGACCGTGCTGGTACTGTCGACCAGCGAGGCTCTGGTGCATCCCTGGGGCGGTCGCAAGGCCATGCTCGGCACCAATCCAATCGCCATCGGCGTGCCTACAGAAGGCGAGCCCTTCGTGATGGATACGGCGACCAGCATCGTCTCCATGGGAGAGGTGCATGACCATGCCAATCGCGGCGCACCGTTGCCGGCCGGATGGGCGCTCGACGCAATGGGCGAGCCGACCACCAATGCCAAGGCCGCCCGGTCAGGTTCGCTGGCGCCCTTCGGTGGCGCCAAAGGTTACGCCCTAGGCCTGGCCTTCGGGCTGCTGACATCCAGCCTCGCCGGCGCCGCACTCGGGCGGGATGTGCGGGGCACGCTGGATTCCGATGCTATCTGCAACAAGGGTGACCTCTTCATCGTCATTGACGGGCCCAATGCCATGCTGGCCGACTATCTCGCGCAGTTGCGCGAGACCGAGCCGGCCGACGGCTTTGAAAGGGTGCTGATTCCGGGCGAGCGCGGGCGGCAATGCCGGGCCGCAAGGCTGCAGGACGGCGTGCCGCTTGCCGATCCCGTCTGGGCCGACATGCAGCAACTGGCCAGCGCGGCCGGGTTCAAGGGAGAGTAACGACATGGCTATCGAGTTCGGCGCGGTCAGGGCACCGCGCAACCTGGTGTTCGGGGCCGGGCAACGGGCGGCGCTGCCGGACTATGCGGCGGCGCTGGGCAAGCGGGCGCTCGTCGTCACCGATGAGCGGATGGCCGGCGAGGGGGTCTTTGCCGCACTGCACGACCAGCTCAAGGCTACTGGCCTGGCTGTGTCGGTCTTCCGCGGCACCTTGCCCGAGCTTCCGGCCGAGTGCATCGCCGATGGCGTGAGCCAGGGCCGGGACTTCGGGGCTGATCTGATCGTGGGTATCGGCGGCGGCAGTTGCATGGACGCGGCCAAGATCATCGCCCTATTGCTCGCCCATGGCGGCGACATCGCCGACTATTACGGGGAGTTCAAGGTTCCCGGCCCCGTGCTGCCGCTGATCTGCCTGCCCACCACGGCGGGCACGGGTTCGGAAGTGACCCCGGTGGCCGTCGTGTCCGATAAGGGCAGGGCGGTCAAGGTGGGGATCGCCAGCCCGCACCTGATCCCGCACACCGCCATCTGCGACCCCGAGCTGACCTATGGCTGCCCGCCGGGGCTGACTGCGGTCTCGGGGGCAGACGCGCTGACCCATGCCATCGAGGCCTTCACCACGGCACGCCGTGCGCCCGGCGACAAGGTGGTGCACGAGCATGTGTTCCTGGGCAAGAATGCGCTAAGCGACCTCTATGCGCTGGAGGCCATCCGGCTGATCGGGCGCAGCCTGGCGCGCGCGGTGCGTGACGGTTCCGATCGCGCGGCGCGCGTCGAAATGATGCTGGGCGCGAGCCTGGCCGGTCTGGCCTTCGGCACGGCGGGCACGGCGGCAGCCCATGCCGTGCAGTATCCGATCGGGGCGCTCACCCATACCGCGCATGGGCTGGGCGTTGCGGCGATGATGCCGTATGTGATGGAGTTCAACCTGCCGATGGCGACGGATGACATGGCGGCGATCGCGCTCGCCGTGGGCCTGCCTGTCGGCGATCTCTCCGTTGCCGGACAGGCTGCAGCAGCCATCGATGGCGTGGCGGCGCTGTTTGCCGAAATCGGCATCCCGCCCGACATCAAGTCGCTCGGCATGCGCGAGGACAAGCTCGACTGGACTGCCGATCAGGCGCTGGCCGCAACGCGTCTCGTCAAAAACAACCCGCGCCCCCTGGACCGGGACTCCATGGGGCTGCTGGTGACTGCCGCCTACCGTGGCGACCGCGCCATGCTGCGCCATTCCCTTTCCGACTAGGAGTCGACCACGATGACTGTCCAGACCAAGTTTTCCCCCCAGCTCAGCTTCGATCCGGCGCAGATCCCGACCGACCTGTTCATCGCTGGACAATGGCAGGCCGGCAATGGCGGCGATCGCATCGGCGTGGTCGATCCCTCAACGGGAAGCGAGATCGCGCAGGTGGCCAATGCCGGCGTCGAGGACGCCCTTATGGCTGTCGGCGCAGCCTATGACGCCTTGCCCGCATGGGCCGCCACCGCGCCACGCCGCCGCAGCGAGATCCTGCGCCGGTGTTTCGAACTGATGATTGAGCGCAAGCAGATGCTGGCCGAACTGATCTCGCTGGAAAACGGCAAGGCCCTCAGCGACGCGCAGGGCGAGGTCGCCTATGCGGCGGAATTCTTCCGCTGGTTCTCTGAGGAAGCGGTTCGCCTCGACGGTGATCTGTCCATCGCCCCGAGCGGCGCCAATCGCATTCTGGTGCAGCACCAGCCCATCGGGGTTGCCGTGCTGGTCACGCCGTGGAATTTCCCCGCTGCGATGGCGACGCGCAAGATCGCGCCGGCCCTGGCGGCCGGTTGCACCTGCGTGCTCAAGCCCGCAACCGAGACGCCGCTGACCGCCTTTGCGCTGGCCCAAATCTACCAGGAGGCCGGGGTGCCCGATGGCGTGGTCAACGTCATCACCACCGCAAAGGCCGGCGCGACGGTCAGCGCCATGCTGCATGATCCGCGCGTGCGCAAGCTGTCCTTCACTGGCTCGACCGAAGTGGGGCGCCGGCTGTTGCGCGAGGCTGCCGATACGGTGATCTCCTGCTCCATGGAACTGGGTGGCAATGCGCCCGTCATCGTCTTTGACGATGCGGACCTCGATGCCGCACTCGATGGCGCCATGCTGGCCAAGATGCGCAATGGCGGAGAGGCCTGCACGGCGGCCAACCGCTTCTACGTGCAGGAAGGCATTGCCGAGGCCTTTTCGAAGGGGCTGGCCGGCCGCATGGAGGCGCTCAAGGTGGGGCCGGGCTATGACGCCGCCACACAATGCGGACCATTGATCAATGCGGATGCCGTGACCCGCATCGCCACATGGATCGACGAGGCGGTGGCCGGTGGCGCCACGGTCCTGACTGGTGGCAAGCCGGGCACGGGCGAGGGCTATTACCTGCCGCCGACGGTGCTGACCGGCGTGCCCAGCGACGTCAGGCTGGTGCGGGACGAGATCTTCGGACCGGTCGCGCCGATTGCCACCTTCAGGACCGAGGACGAAGCGATCCGCCTGGCCAATGACACTGAATATGGGTTGATCGCCTATGTGTTCACCGGCGACCTGGCGCGCGGGCTGCGGGTTTCGGAACGGCTCGAATGCGGCATGGTAGGCCTCAATCGCGGCCTGGCATCGGATCCGGCGGCGCCGTTCGGCGGGACCAAGCAGAGCGGCCTGGGCCGGGAGGGGGCCCATCACGGGATCCTCGAATTCTGCGAGACGAAATATATCGCGGTCAGCTGGTAGGTACTTGCGGCGCGCGCTGGCCCTCCGCTGCAGCGCGCCGCTGATATTCCGAGCCGATCTGGAAGTGCTGCACCAGCAGCCGGTCCGCCGCATCGGCGTCACGCGCCACCACCGCGGCCAGGAGGTCGCGGTGGTGTTCGACCAGATAGGTTTCGATGCCCCGCAGGCTGGTTATCCGCTCCCGCCGCTCGAAATGCGAGCGCTTGAGCAGCACGGCAATGGCAGCATGCAGGCTGGCCAGCGTCGGTGAATGGGCCGTGGCGATCAGTGCGGCGTGGAAGGCGAAGTCCGCTTCGCCGCCCGCCAGCGGATCGTCGACGGTTTCCTCGACGCGGCGCAGTGCCTGCTGCAGCGTCGCCAGATCACCCGAGGTCGCCCGCGAGCAGGCCAGGCGAATGGCCTGCCGCTCGATGGCAATACGCGCCTCCATGACATCCTCGACCACTTCGGCCTGCTGGGCGAACATCATGGTGAATAGGTCGCCCAGCTGGGCAAAGTCGGGCCGGCGGACGACGCTGCCATAGCCGTGGCGGATTTCGATGACGCCGATGGCGGCCAGCGCCCGCAAGACTTCGCGAATAACAGGCCGGCTGACGCCCAGGCGCGTGGCCAGCTCCCGCTCCGGCAGCAGCCGGTCGCCCGCCTTGATCTGGCCGGCGAGCAACTGCTCGCGCACGAAGGCGAAGACCTTGTCATAGCCTTTCGCCTCGGAATCGCCCTCGCGTGTCAGCGCTGAATCCATGTCTGCCTCACAAATACGCCCCTCGAAGTGGCCGCCTGTCGCGACGCTGTCAAGGCGGCGATCCCGAAGACGCCCGGACGCACTTGTCAAAGTGGTATTACCACGGTAAGAACTCATCGGGCAACAGGAGGACGCCATGGCCGAAACGCTCGCCGCCAAAGGGCTTGAAATTCCGCGCCGCAAGGCCATCGGCCTTGCCAGCGATCACGCCGGCTTTCCCATGAAGGGTTTTGTTTGCGAGCTGCTGGCCCAGCATTGCGACGAGGTCATCGCCCTGGGCGCCACCTCAGAGGAGCCGGTGGATTTTCCCGACGTGACCCGGGCCGCCATCGACCTGATCCTGACCGGGAAGGTCGAGCGGGTGGTGCTGGTCTGCGGCACCGGGGCAGGGGCCTGCATTGCGGCGAACAAGATCGCCGGCATCCGCGCCGCTGTGGCCCACGACACCTATGTCGCCCGCCAATGCGTCGAGCACGACGACGTCAATGTGCTGTGCATCGGCGCCTGGATCGTCGGGCCACAGATCGCCGCCGACGTCACGCGCGCCTTCCTGGCCGCCCAGTTCAGCACCGAACCGCAATTCCGCCGGCGCGTCGAAAAGCTGGCGGAGATGGATCGCGCGCGCACATCTCAGAACAGCTAACAAAGAGGGAGGTCCCGCATGGACAAGAACAAACGCAAGCAGATACTCGACACGGTGGCCAAGCTCAGGGTGACCGATATCCGCGATGGCATGGACTGGGTGGGGCTGCACCATGTCGGTACGGTCGACCCGGAAATCCGCCCGCTCTATCGCACCAAGGCGGCCGGCTTTGCCCAGACCTACCGCCATATTCCCACGCAGACGCGTGTGCCCGAGCTGTCGCCCGAGGACTACTCCAAGTGGGCCTATGAATATTGGTACCGCCAGCTCTGGGACATGGGCGATTTCCGCGAACAGGTCGGGGAGGGCGACTTTCTCGTCATCGACACGATGGGGCAGAAGACCCCGGCCATCGGCTCGATGGACTCGATGGTCTGGGCGGCGCGGGGCGTCAAGGGTGTGCTGACCAATGGCGGGGCCCGCGACACCGACGAGCAGCTCTACCAGAAGGCGATGCCGTGCTGGCACCGCTGGGTGGTCCAGCCCATGTATCAGGGCCGCGTCGAGTTCGGCGAACCCAACTCCATCGTTGAGATCGGCGGCGCCACGGCGCGTCCGGGCGACCTGGTGGTGGCCGATGGCGACGGCGCCATCGTCGTGCCGCAGGATGTGATCGAAGACGTGCTCTACTACGCCAAGCAGGAGGCCGAGAATGACCGCTACGACCGCAGCATGCTGTTCGAAGCGCTCGGCATCGCGCCCGACGAGTCGACGCAGTCGATGTTCCCCGACATGCCGCCGCATCCCTACAAGAAGAATCGCGACGACTTCATGAAGCGTCTCGGCAAGAAGTAGGTTCCCAACGCCGAACACTCATGAGGCGCCTCCAGGCGCCTCTTTTTTGTCGCGCCCGAAAAAGAAAGCGCCGAACCCGAAGGTTCGACGCTCTTTCCCTGGGAGGGAATGGGAAGAGGTCAGACGCGCTCGAGCATCATGCCCCAATCCTTGCTATCGGGCCGGGGCGGCAGGCGCAGCACCGAGCTGCGCGCTACGGTGACGATCTCACCGGGCTCACCCCACATGCCCTGGCGCGGATCGAAGAAGCGCGGGCGGTAGCGGGCACCGGCTGCGACGCCGCGCAGGCTGGCTTCCAGCGGGGCATCGGCCTCGAAATACAGCATGAACCAGGACCGGTCCTCGGTGCGGGCGCAATAGCTCCAGCCCTTGTAGGAAAAGCCCGGCCCGGTCTTGTTGGGCACTACAAGCTCGACGTCAGGCAGCAGCTCGAGGTAGCGCTGGCCCAGCACCGTGGCAAAGGTCTTCACATGCTGGACCTGGTTGCCTGACTTCCAGCCAAAACTATCCCACATCTTGTAGAGCGATTCCGGCTCCACATCGGACTGCCAGATGCCCTCGGCCCCATAGATGAAGCCGGCCAGGCCTCCCGACAGGAAGCTGCCATAGAGCCCGGAGCGGACATAGATCTGGTCATCCTCGCTGTCCGGCGGGACCCGCAGCGGATAGGGCGTGCCGAGCTGGTGCAATCCCGCATAATAGGGTTCGCCATTGATGGCGGGCTTGCGCTCGGCGTGGAAGATCTCCGTCAGGTACCAGTAGGTATAGTGCTCGCGCACATTGCCGGACTGGTGCAGGTCGACCCAACTGTTCGGACCAAAATTGACCAGGGTCGACGGGTTGGGGTTGGCGGTCAGCATGGTGCCGAAGGGTGGCTTGCCATAGCGCTCGATGGCTAGATTGATCGGGACGTTGTAGTCCTCGGCCGGAATGGTCTGCTCGAAATAGTCGTAGTGGATCGGGCTGAGCAGGGTGATGTTGGCGCCGTAGCGGGCCACCATGTACTGCACGTAGCGCGCATACGATTCCGGCCAGTCATGATATTTCTGCCAGCACTGGCCCGCATCGCGCCGCGAGATTTCGATGAAGGGCACGATGCCCTGCTCGTTGAGATAGTCGATCTTGCGGTCGAGGACCTTGAAATAGTCGGGGTTTATACGGTCCATGTCGGGGAACACTTCTTCGAAACCGGGTACCCTGCCCGGGAAGTGAAACGGCCGACCGCCCTCATTGTGCATGTCCTTGCCTGATGCCGTGCCGGGTTGCTTCCAGGCTGCCCGAACCCAGGTGCCGTTTTCCATCTGCAGACTGTTCGGGTGTCCGTCATTGGCCCAGGCCGGCTGCGCTGCGATGAGGCCGACGCAGTTGTAGCCCTGGCTCTTGCGCACCGCGACATAGTCGTTGAGCGTGGCCTCGGGTCCGAGAGGTCCGGTCGACCCGGGGCCCTCGCCGAGCGGAAAGCGAAAGCTGGGCAACGACCACCAGGTGTCACCCAGAAGGAAGTAGGGGGTGCCATCGGCATACTGCAGGCCACGGCCGTCCGGCGTCGCGCTAATCATGCCGCGGCGGTTGGGATTGGCCTCGAGTTCTTCGGGGCTCCAGGTCTCTGCAGTGAAGCGCCCGTACTGGCCCGATAGGCCGGCATCATCCGGCGTGCTGCCGCTGGTCCAGCGCCACTCGCCGGGCGCCGTCGCCAGTATTCGCACCACGAATTCATTGCCACCGTTCCAGAAACCGTAGACGCGCTTGGAAAAACCCGGGCCTTCCAGATCGACCCAGACCAGCACGTCGGCATAGGCATTGTCGAAACTGCCAGTGGCAGTGAAGGTGAGGTCGAGCTTGCTCCAGACGTGCGCGGAGACTTGCGAATTCGTCACGATGGTCCTCCCGTTGGGCTCAGCGGCCCAGCCATTCCGGCTTGGTCTTGTTGACGAAGGCGTCGACCCCGCGGCGGAAATCCTCGCTGCCATAGGTCAGGCCGATGAGATCGTCGGCCGGATCGAGATCGCGCGCCATGATGCGCCCGAGTGCCGCCTTGCTGACCCGCAGCGTGATCGGGGCGTTTTCGAGCAGCCGCGCGACCACCTCGTCCGCCACCTGATCGATTGTCTCGGGTTCTGCCAGGCGCGCCAGAAAACCGGCGGTCATGGCTTCCTCGGCCTCGATGAACTCGGCCAGCAGCAGCATGCGTTTTGTCCGCGCCTCCCCGAATCCGCCCAGCACGCGGGCATAGGTCTGCATCGATACGCAGTTGCCGATGGTGCGTGCGATCGGGCTGCCGAACTTGGCGCGGCGGCTGGCGATGCGAATATCGCAGCAGGCGGCGATATTGAGGCCGCCGCCCACAGCCCAGCCGTCGATGATGGCCACCGTCGGCACCGGCACGGCCAGCAGCCGCTCGAAGTAGCGGTTCATCTTGGCTTCGTAGGCGATGCCGTTCGCGCCGCCCTCGAAGGCCTTGAACTGGGTTATGTCGGAACCCGCCACAAAGGCCTTGCCGCCGGCACCGCGCAGCGTCACGGCCCGCAGGGCGGGGTCCGCGCTGAGCTGGGCCAGGATGGCGTCGAGTTGCTCATACATGGTCCAGGTGAAGGCATTGTGGGCCGACGGCCGGTCGAAGGTGATACGCGCCACTGCTCCGTCACGTTCCAGCCGGACCTGCCCCTCGTCTGCTGGATCTGTCATGCCTGCACGGCGCCTTTGCCGGAGCCCTCGAGCAAAGCGAGTTCAGCCATGATCTCATCGGTATGCTCGCCCAGCAGAGGCGGGTGCCGCCGCACGCTGGCCGGGGTGTCGGACAGCTTGGCGGGAAAGCCGAGCGCCTTGAAGCTGCCTTCCACCGGATGCTCGATCTCGATCACCGCCTTGCGGTGGTGCACATGCTCGTTGTCGAGCGCGACGCTGTAATCGTTGATCGGGCCGGCCGGAACGCCGGCTGCCAGGAACAGCTCGACCCACTCCTCGGCCGGACGGCTGTGAAACGTGGGCTGCAGTTCGGCCGCAAGCTCCCCGCGGCGCTGCACACGGTCGATATTGTTGGCATAGCGCGGGTCGTCTTTGAGTTCGGGCCGTCCGATCACGTCGCAGAAGATCAGCCAGAGCTTCTGGTTGGCGGCGCCGACGACGAACATGCCGCTGGAGCCGGCAAATGCTTGGTAGGGGGCGCTCATTCGGTTGGCGGTGCCCAGCGGACCCGGTGACTTGCCCGTCGCCCAGTATTCGGTGCTTTCCCATACAGAGAGTGCCAAGGCGGCATCAAGCAGAGATGTGTCGATGTACTGTCCACGACCGGTAGTTTGCCGGCCGATAACGGCGGACAGGATGCCGTAGCAGGCGAACATGCCGGCGCCGAGGTCACCGACAGGAATGCCCGACTTGACCGGTTCTGCACCCGGAATCCCGGTACCGCTGATGATCCCGCTCATTGCCTGGGCGATAAGGTCGAAACCAGGACGCTGGGACCAAGGTCCGGTCTGCCCGAAGCCAGAGATACTGGCATAGATGAGCCGCGGATTAATTCGCGACAGGGTCTCATAGTCCGAGCCCAGCCGCTTGGTCACGCCCGGGCGGCTATTCTCGACTAAAACGTCGGCCGTCTTAACCAGCTGGTGCAGCGTCTTCTGGCCTTCGGGGCTCTTGAGGTCGAGCACAATGCTGCGCTTGTTGCGGTTGAGCGCGAGAAAGCCGGGGCTGTCTTCCCCCTCCATGCGGAAGCCCATGGACTTGCGGGTCTGGTCGCCCACTCCAGGTGGCTCGACCTTGATCACGTCGGCGCCCATGTCCCCGAGCAACATACAGCAGAACGGGCCGGCCATAACCTGGCTCAGGTCCAGCACCCGCAGTCCGGCCAGCGGCGGCGAGCCCGAAATAGTGCTGCCACTCAGGGCTGTTGGATCTTTGGACATTGGCTCCTCCTCTGCTCGCGAAGCTGGATCGGACATCGCAGCCTCGCTAAACCTCTAATCTTGCATACAAGACTGGCAAAAGCTCAAAATCAAGGGCGTAAATGCTCAGACTTGCTTTTTTTGTCATTCCTGCATACGAGCAAGCATGGAAGACGGTCAGGAAATCGAGGCTTTTGTTGAGGAGGTGGGGGCGTTTGCCGGCCGCCGAAAGGGTCAACTGCATACAGAAGCAGCTAGCCGGTTGAGAAGCATGATCCTTTCGGGGGAACTGCCACCCGGCGCTCGTTTGCGAGAAGTGCAACTGTGCGACCAGCTCGGCGTCTCGCGTACGCCGGTCCGTGAAGCCTTCCGCACGCTCGCTGCGGAGGGCCTTGTGGACCTGTTGCCCAACCGCAGCGTGGTAGTTTCCGAGCTTCATGCGCCCGATCTCGAGGATCTGTTCGTGGTCTTTGGGTCGATCGAGGGGCTGGCGGCAGAGCTGGCTTGCCAGCGCATTACCGAGGCCGAAGTAGGCGAAATCGGACGGCTTCTCGCCGAGATGATCGACTTTCACGGTCGCCAGGAACGCGCGCCCTATATGCAGATCAACCAGCAGATCCACCGCCGAACGGTCGAGATCGCCGCAAATCCTGTTCTGCTTTCGGTGTGGCAATCGCTGATCCCGCGTGTCGAGCGCGCCCGCGCTCTGGCCAACCTGGACACCGGGCGCTGGACCGGGGCGCTGATCGAACACACCAAGATGTTCACGGCGCTCGCCTCACGGGATGGCGCTTTGCTGGCCCAGCTCACGCGGCAGCATTTCCTCAACAGCCTGCCCTTCCTGCAGGCGCGGGCGGACCGCAAGAGCTGACCGAGCGTCCTTCGGGCGTCCGTCGAGCGTGTCGGCGATCGAAATTATTACCCACCCCGCCGTTGACATGCCGTTTTCTTGCATACAAGAATGGCTCCTGGACGGGAGGAGCCCATCCGCAAATCTTTCAAATGGGTCGCGGGAACGCGACAGCAAAGGATTCGTCATGTCGAGCTACGAGCCGAAGGATGCTGACGGCAACGCCGTGGATCCGTATCACATTCGCAAATATTTCGAGCCTCTTCGCGTCGTCGACGTCGTCGACGCGTTGGACGGGCTGGGCTATTTCAATGTCGGGCTGGTATCTCAGGAAATTCGCCCGCTGTGGCTGGGCATGAAGTTCTGGGGACCCGCTGTCACCCAGCGCTGCGTTCCGGCCAACAAGCCGATGTGGCCGCTCGAAACCACCGAGGAAATTGTTGGCGCCCATGGCATCTGGTTCAAGCGCTATGGCCACAACGGGCGGGGCCTGAACGACCTCGTCAAGCCGGGCAGTGTGGTGGTGACTGATGTGGGCAGCTCCGGGGAAGTCGGCTTCTTCGGCTCGGAGAACGTGCTTGGGCTGCAGGCAAGCGGCGCTGTCGGCATTGTCACCAACGGCCATTGCCGCGATACCGGCGAAGTGACCATGCAGAAGACCCCGATGGTCTGCCGCGAGCGCGGCCGCACCATCATCCCGGGCCGCATCGAAGTGGTCGAGCTCAATTCCATCATCGGCATTGGCGGCGCGCAGGTGCGTCCGGGCGATATTGTGGGCTGCGACGATGACGGGGTTATCGTCGTGCCGATCGAGGTGGCCAAGAAGGCGGCGCTGCATGCCAAGGCCGTGCTAATCGCCGACATGAAGGCCCGGCGCGGCCGCTACGATGCCCTCAACCGCCCGCATGACGAGAGCGTCGATACCGACGCCATCGATCGCTACTACGCCGGGCTGGAGGGCTAGGCAAACGTCCGGGAGGAGGCCGGTTCACCGGCCTCCCCATACTGGGGAGACTGCCGTGCGGATCATCGACGCTCATCACCATTTTTGGGATATCCAGGCCAACTACCTGCCCTGGCTGGCCGATAAGCCAGTCAACTTCCGCTATGGCGACTATAGTGCGATCAAGCGCAACTACTTGCCGACGGACTATCGGGCGGACGCGGCTGGCTTTGAGGTGATCGGCAGCGTCTTCATCGAGACGGAATGGAATCCGGAAGATCCCCTGGGCGAGGTGGCCTGGGTAAAGTCTGTGCGTCAGCGCGAGGGGCTGCCCAGCGTCATGGTGGCCCAGGCCTGGCTCGATCGCGAAGATGCCGTGGCGGTGCTGGAGGTGCATGGCAGGACGTCCTTTGTCCGCGGCATTCGCCATAAGCCCAAGGCTGCGGCCCGCCCGGAGGAGGTCGTCAACGGTGCCCCGGGATCAATGGGTGATTCCGCGTTCCGCCGGGGTTTTGCCCTGTTGGCTCCCAACGGGTTGAGCTTTGATCTTCAGACGCCGTGGTGGCACCTGGGCGAGGCCGCCGAATTGGCTGAGCAATTCCCCGATACGCAGATCATTATCAACCATACCGGCCTGCCATCGGACCGCAGTGAGCAGGGCCTGGCCGGCTGGCGCACTGCCATGCAGCGGGCCGCGCAGTGTCCCAATATTGCGGTCAAGATTTCCGGTCTGGGACAGAAGGGGCAGGCGTGGACAGCCGAGTCCAACGGAGCGATCATCCGTGACACGGTCGAATTCTTCGGCCCCGATCGCTGCATGTTCGCGTCCAACTTTCCTGTCGACAATCTGGTCGCGAGCTTCTCGACGATTTTCGAAGGCTTTCAGCGCATCGTGGCTGACAGGCCGGTGGCCGAGCAGGAGCAGCTGTTCTGGGCCAATGCTGCGCGCATCTATCGTATCGATCTGGCGGAAAGCACTTGAGCATGCAGAGCAAAACCTTCGGCAAGGGCACGCGCCTGGGCATGGTCGGTCTTGGCATCATGGGCGCCCCGATCGCGCAGCGCCTGCGCGAGGAGGGCTATGCGCTGACGGTGTGGAACCTTGAGCAGGAGCGCTTCGACAAGGTCAGGGATAGCGGCGCAGAATGGGCGGATTCTCCGCAGGAAGTCTGGCAGAATGCCGACGTCGTGCTGGTCTGCGTGCTGGGCGACGATGCGATAGAAAGCATCTGCTTCGGCGACCAGGGCTTCGCCAAGGCGGGGCAGGGCGCCAAGGTGCTCATCGACCTGTCGACCACGTCCCCCGAGGCGACGTTGCGGCTGGCCGTGCGGCTCAAGGACGAACTGGATGCCGACTGGATCGACGCGCCGATGTCGGGCGGCCCGCAGCCCGCCCGACAGGGCGAGCTGACGGTGATGATCGGTGGCGACGAGGCCGCCTGTGCTGCCGTGGACCCCATCCTGCGCAGCATCGGGGGGAACGTCACCCGCATGGGCGCGCTCGGCAACGGCCAGAAGACCAAGATTCTCAACCAGGCCATCGTCGGCGCCAACTACATCCTGATGGCAGAGCTGCTTGTGACCTGCAAGGCAGCCGGCATCGACCCGGACCTGTTGCCGGTCTGCCTCAAGGGAGGCCTCGCCGACAGCGCCATCCTGCAGCGCATCTATACCCAGATGAGTGCCGAGGATTTCGATCCCCCGCGCAGCTATGTCCGGCAGGTCAACAAGGATCTCAAGGCGGTCACGCATTTTGTTGACGAGCTGGGGTTGGACCTGCCGCTGCTCGACGTTGCGGTGAAGCAGTATCATCGCTACGCCGACGCCGGAAACGACATGGAAGACGGGGCCTCCGTCTCTCGGCTCTACCAGGATCAGGTGTCCTGAAACACAGGAGGGAAGCATGCTGTTCATAGTGAGCGGACGCGATAAGCAGGATGGGATGGCGGCCCGGCTGACCTTCCGCCCACAGCACCGCACCTATTATGCGGGCCTCGAAGGCGATTTGATCCTGGCCGGTCCCTACCTGGACGCCGCAGGCGATCCAATCGGCAGCATGATCGTGATGCGCGCCGACAGCCAGCAGGCGGCCGAAGATTTTGCTCGCGCCGACCCGTATTGGACCGAAGGCGTCTTCGAGACTTTAGATATTTCGCGGTGGGACTGGTTCATGAGGCGGCCCGCTGATCTGTCCAGCTAGCGCCGGATTTGCATACAAGCTACGCGCGACGGCTTATCCGCTGAGCTGAGGCAACAGCCAGAAGTGTGCCAACAGGCGCGCCGGAAACCAAATGTCCCGCGCCTGATTTACGCGAGTCCAGCAGGTAAGTTGAGATGCCGAAGAGTTTTTAGCCGAAAGGGCGCAGGGCAGAAATTAACGAGATATGACCGTTGACAGCCTGCGTTCTTGCATACAAGAATATGAAGGTTAAAGCAGGCGTATGAGGCCGGTCCCAGGAGGGGATTGGTGGGCGCGCACTGTTCTAGGTCATCGGCCCTAGATGCCCGACGCGAGAAACGCGGGGGCAATTGGCAAGATCGCAACGGGAGGAAAACCATGCGAAAAGTTCGAGGTCTGACTAAGGTAAAGCGTCCGCTGATCGCCACGTCGCTCGTGGCGCTGGCATTGGCTGCACCAATGGGCGCAACTGCGCAGGACAGCAATCTTGAAGGAGAGATCCGGTTTAGCTGGTGGGGCGGGCAGGTCCGTAACGACAAGACCGATCGCATCATTCAGCTTTTTGAAGCGCAGCACCCGGGTGTGTCGATCGTTCGTGAGAACGCGGACTTCGGCCCGTACTGGGAGCGACTGACGATCCAGTCTACCGGCAACAATCAGCCCTGCGCCATCACCATGCAGTCGCGCTGGCTGGCAACCTACGCCCAGCCCGACATTCTGATGCCGCTCGACAATCTGGTTGCCGACGGCATCTTGGACGTCTCTGGCATTCCCGAGGCAGTGCTCGATTCCGGTCGCGGCGAAGACGGCAATCTATACATGATCCCGCATGGTGTGTTCTACTTCGCGCTCATGTACAATGAGCAGATGCTCGAGAACGCCGTTGCCGAGGGTGTAGAGCCTATTGAGTGGCCCTATAACTGGGAAGGATACGCCGACCACCTTCGTGCTGTGCAGCCCACGCTGCCCGAGGACGCGGTGGCAACCCACAACATGGGGCGCGAGCCTGATGCGTTTGTAAATTGGGTGCAGTCGCATGGCGAAGACGTCTTCGAAGGCTCCAACGTAGCCTTCTCCAAAGAAACTGCTGTCAACTGGTTCAACTATTGGGAAGAGCTGCGGGAAGAAGGGGTGACCGAGTCGCCCGAGGCGATGATCACCGAGAACAGCGCTCTGGTTGAAGAGTCGATGCTTGCCAATGGTCTTGCCTACGCAACCAACCGGCCACCGAACCAGCTCGGGTCGGTGCAAACGGTAACTGACACGGTCAATCCCGGCGCTGTCATCGACATTCGTCCGTATCCGGTCGGCCCTGATGGCACCTTCGGAATGGACATTGGATCGAACGGCATTGCGATTGGCGCCAGTTGCGAAGCAGAACAGATTCCAGTCGTTGCGGATTGGATAAACTTCTGGACTCAAAACGAAGAAGCTGCAGGCATCTACGAGTCCGACAACGGCGTTGTATCCATCCCCGAACTGGCAACTGCCCAGGCCGAGGACCCCGACACACAGCCCACTCAAGTACGTCATATCGAGCTGTACCGGGAAGTTGTCGACGCCGCGGACCCGGTGTTCTGGCCGGCAGGTGGCTACCAGGCCATGACTGACGTGCTCAACCGCGCCTATGACGCCGTGGCCTTTGGCCAGCTTACGCCGGAGCAGGGCGCCGACCAGCTGATTTCCGAACTTCAGCAGCAGTTGACCCAGTCCAGCCGTCAGTAAGCTCTGACCATCGTGCGGGCCGGACATCGGCCCGCACGTCCCCTGCTTCGGCAGGAAACGGCAGAAGCAAAACGGCTTCTGCGAAGTCTTCATCGACGCGGCGAGGAGGGAGGCGAGGATGAGCACAACTGATGCTGCCAATAACCCGGTGCTTAGGGCGTCGGAAGCGGGGCGGCCCCGGTTAATGCCCCAGGACAGACAGGGTTCGGCGCTTAAGAAGGCCGACAATCGTGCCGCTTACATGTTCCTGTTGCCCTGGATCGCCGGGATTGTCCTGATTACAGCGCTGCCGATGCTGGCTTCGCTCTATCTCAGCTTCACTGACTACAGAGTCATCGGTCTTCCGTCCTTTGTCGGCCTGGACAACTATATCCGCCTCTTCACCTCGGACCGGCGCTTCGTCACCTCCATCTGGGTGACACTCCAATATGTGGGCTACTCGGTGCCGCTGGTGCTGGTCTTCTCCCTCAGCGTGGCCGTGGCGCTCAATCGTGGCCTGCGGGGCCTAGCCATCTACAGGTCACTCTTTTACGTGCCGTCACTGATTGGCGCCAGCGTCGGCATCGGCTTGCTCTGGAAGGAAGTGTTTGGCGAGCGCGGCGTGATCAACGACATTCTCGGCTGGTTCGGCATTGCCGGTCGCGGCTGGATCAATAATCCGACCTTTGCACTGCCTTCCGTGATTGCGCTCAACGTTTGGACGTTCGGCGCCTCCATGGTTATCTTCCTGGCTGCGCTTCGGCAGATCCCCGAATCTTACTATGAAGCTGCCTCGATTGACGGCGCCAATGCCTGGCAGCGCTTCCGCCGCATCACCTTGCCGCTGATCACGCCCGTGATCTTCTTCAACACGGTGCTGCTGTTGATCAACTCTTTTCAGTCATTCACGCAGGCATTCGTTGTCTCTGGCGGCCGCGGGGGGCCAGTGGACTCGACGCTGCTCTATTCTCTTTACCTGTACCAGCAAGCTTTCCAGCAGCTGCAGATGGGCTATGCCTCGGCGATGGCCTGGGTGCTGCTAATCGCCATCGGCCTCGCCACGGCTCTGATGTTCTGGTCCTCGCGCTATTGGGTGTTCTATGGCGACCGCTAAGACCTACGATCCGGAACTGCTGCGCGCCGAACGGCGCCGTCGCAACAATCTGCGCCGCCTCAAGGGACTGGGTCTGCACCTGCTGCTGATCGTCCTGCTGGGCATCATGCTCTACCCCGTGATCTGGATGATATTCAGCGCTCTTCGGCCCGAGGCGGAAATCTTCGGGGATATGGGCTTCATCCCGACTAACTGGACGCTCGAGAACTTCACGCGCGGGTGGTTCCTTTACGGCAACCTGACCTTCACCCAGTTCTACATTAATTCGTTCATCATCTGCGCACTGGCGATTATCGGCAATCTCTTGGCTTGCTCAATGGCAGCCTACGCCTTCGCGCGGCTCGAGTTCCGCGGCAAGTGGTGGCTGTTCGCGGTTATGCTGGGCACCATGATGCTGCCGATCCACGTGCAGCTCATTCCCCAGTATATCTTCTTTCTCAACATTGGTTGGGTGAACACCATTCTGCCACTAGTCGTGCCGAAATTCCTGGCGGCCGACGCCTTCTTCATCTTCCTTATGGTCCAGTTCATGCGGTCGCTGCCCATCGAACTGGAGCAGGCAGCAGTCGTTGACGGGGCGTCTTATTGGCAGCGCTACTGGCGGATCATTCTGCCCCTTTCGATGCCAGCGCTCGCCACTACAGCGGTTTTCACCTTCATCAACACCTACAATGACTTCTTCAGCCAGCTGATCTACCTCACCGATACCGATCGAATGACGGTGCCGGTGGCCCTGCGGCTGTTCCTCGATCCTAGCGGCGGCGCCTCCTCTTTCGGTGGCCTCTTTGCGATGGTGCTCATCTCCATCGGCCCGGTGCTCGGTTTCTTCCTCGCCTCGCAGCGACTGCTCACCAAGGGCATCGCTACCCAGGGCTTTAAGTAATCCGGTTGGAGTAAACCATGGCCAGCGTAACTCTTCAAAATCTGACCAAAGCTTATGCCGGAGGCTCCCTGCGGGCGGTCAACGATGTGTCACTCGAGATCGAGGACGGCGAGTTCCTCGTGCTGGTCGGCCCATCCGGCTGCGGCAAGTCGACGGCCCTGCGCATGATCGCCGGTCTTGAGGAAATCACCGACGGCGCCGTCTGGATCGGGGATGATTTCGTCAATGACGTGCACCCCAAGGACCGGGACATCGCCATGGTGTTCCAGTCCTATGCGCTCTATCCGCACATGAGCGTCTATGACAACATCGCCTTCCCCCTGCAGATCGCCAAGCTGCCCAAGGACGAGATCGACCGCCGGGTGCAAGAGGCCGCCCGTATCCTGGAGCTTGAGGCCTACCTCAAGCGCCGGCCGGGCCAGCTTTCCGGCGGCCAGCGGCAACGCGTCGCTATGGGAAGAGCCATTGTCCGGAAGCCGGCCGTGTTCCTGATGGACGAGCCTCTGTCCAACCTCGACGCCAAGTTGCGAGTGCAGATGCGCGCCGAGATCGCCTCGATCCAGCACCGGCTGGGTGTCACCACTGTTTATGTGACCCACGATCAGGTCGAGGCGATGACCATGGGCCACCGCGTGGCCCTGCTCAAGGACGGGCTGCTGCAGCAGGTCGATACCCCATCCAACATCTACAACAAGCCTCGCAATACATTCGTCGCCGCCTTTATCGGCTCCCCGACCATGAACATGTACTGGGCGACGCTGGAGGGGCAGGCGGAGGAGCTCGTCATCCATCTGGGTAGTCACCGGCTGAAGTTACCGGCGCCACTGACGACTGCGCACCCCGAACTGGCAGCGTATGCCGGCAAGAAGCTGATCGTCGGGATCCGGCCCGAGGACATCGTGGAGGCGTCGACTGTTGCTGCTGCCGATCCCGCCGACTGCATCACCGCCAAGGCAGACCTGGTCGAGGCACTCGGATCGGACGTCATCGTTCACCTGGGGATCGACGCCCAGGCGGCTGAAGTACGAAGCTCAGACAGCCTAGATGAAATCAAATCTGCCGAAGGCACGTCGCGATGCGTCGCACGCTTTACCGCCAAGAGCGATGTGCGGCTTGGCCAGACTGTGACCGTGCGGCTCGACACGGAGCGCATGCACTTCTTCGACGGCGAGACCGGCGAAACCATCCTCACCTAAAATCGTCGCGACCGCCCATTGGCGATGGCGAGACCCTTCAATTCAACAAGGAAAACTAAAATGGCAATCAGTTCCGGCACACTTGAAATCTTGCGTAAGGTACGTACCTCAGACGTTACCGATGCCCTCGATTCCATGGGCTATATGAACACCTACGAGATGGACCCGCGCCTGCGTCCGCTCTTTCCCGGCGTCTTCTTTGCCGGCATCGCCAGCACGGCCGAATTCAACATCATCAACCGCACCATTCCGGCGATGAGCTACGAGGAATTCGACGATCGCCAATACAAGCGCAACCCCGATCGCAGCTCGCATCCCGATGCCCTCTGGCCGGCGGGCCACAGCTTCGGCGCTCCGGATGAAGTGCATGTGATCGACACCAAGCAGTCACGGTGTGGCCTGCTCGGCTCCAACAACCTGCTCGATGCCCGCGTCAAGGGATCGGTCGGCTTCGTCATCGACGGTGCGTGCCGCGACTCCGGCGAATGCATCATGCAGAAGGACCCGGTGTTCTGCTCCGTGCGCTCGATGCGTCACATGGCTGGTCGGCTTGAACTGTCATCCATGGGCAAGCCGATCACCTGCGGCGGCGTCTATGTTCGCCCCGGCGATGGCGTTATTGCCGACGACGATGGCATCGTGGTTATCCCGCAGGAGGACGGCGAAGAGGTCGCTAAGCGCGCCTGGATGGTCCAAGACAAGGATCGCCGTATGCGCCGCGCGTTCTACGAAAAGCTCGGCATGCCGATGGACAAGACAGTCGAGCTGGAAGACCGTCCCTGGTAAGCCTGTTTGAGCAGGCGCGCTTTGCGACTGCTCGATAGTTGGGTCCCCCAATGCAGCCACTGCTCGACGAGTTCAACACTATCGTCGGCCGCCGCCATGTTCTGGTTGGCGACCGACAGACCCGGCGCTTCCGCAAGGGATACCGGTTCGGGGACGGCAAGATCATGGCCGTGGTTCGGCCTGGCACTCTGCTGGAGCAATGGCGCGTACTCAAGGCTTGCGTCGCCGCCGACGTCATCGTCATCTGCCAGGCAGCCAACACAGGCCTCACCGGTGGCTCAACGCCATCCGGCGAGGGCTATGACCGGCCCATCGTCATCATCAATACCCTGCGCATCGACCGGATCGACCTGCTGGATGAAGGACGTCAGGTGCTTTGTCTCCCCGGCGCCACACTCGACAAGCTGGAAAAGCGGCTGCGCCGGATCGGGCGTGAGCCGCACTCGGTGATCGGCTCCTCATGCATCGGCGCTTCCGTCACCGGCGGCGTGTGCAACAATTCAGGCGGTTCATTGATCCGGCGAGGACCAGCCTACACGCAACTGGCGCTTTTTGCGCAGGTGGATGCGTCGGGCCGGCTGCAGCTGGTCAATCATCTGGGCATCGAGCTCGGCACCGAGCCGGAAATCCTGCTGGCCCGGCTAGACGGGCGGCAATACGAGCCTGGCGACGTGCATAGTTCGGGCAATGAATGGGCATCGGACCAAGGCTATCACGAACATGTCCGCGACGTGGGTGCCTCCACCCCGGCCCGCTTCAATGCTGACCCGCGCCGGCACTACGAAGCGTCAGGGTCAGCTGGCAAGGTCGCCGTCTTCGCGCTGCGGCTCGACACGTTCCCCGCCGACGACAACGTCACGGTGTTCTATGTCGCCAGCAACGATCCGGCCGATCTGGCGAAGGTGCGGCGCGACATCTTGTCAGGTTTTACCAACATCCCGATTGCCGGCGAATACATGCATCGCGGCGCCTACAAGCTGTCGCAGCGCTACGGCAAGGACCTGTTTCTCCTGGTCAAGCATTTGGGAACCGACCACGTACCGGCGGCCTATGCCATAAAGAGCTGGCTGGACGGCCTGAGCGAGACGGTGCGACTGGGCGGCCACGTGACGGATCGGTTGCTGCAATGGCTGGTCGGCCTTTTGCCCGAGCATCTTCCCAGACGACTCAACGACTATAGTGACCGCTACGAGCATCATCTCCTACTCAAGATGGGCGGCGCGGGCGTCGACGAGGCCCGGGATTATCTGCAGCGGAATTTCCCAAGCGCCAGCGGCGATTTCATCGAATGCACCGAAGACGAGGGCAAGAGCGCCTATCTGAACCGCTTCGCCGTAGGCGGTTCAGTTGTCCGCTACCGCGACGTTCATCCCGAGGCAGTGGAAGGTCTCGTCGCGCTCGACATTGCCCTGCCGCGCAACACCACCGATTGGTTCGAGACGCTGCCGCCCGAGCTCGAAGCGCAGATAGTCTGCAAGATGTATTGCGGGCACTTCTTCTGCCACGTCATGCACCAGGAATACCTGGTCCGGCGCGGCGGCGATCTGGCGGGCATCGAGCACGCCATGCTGGCTCTGCTTGATCGCCGCGGCGCCGAATACCCTGCTGAACATAATGTAGGACATCTGTACGAGGCCAAGCCCGCTCTGCGCGAATTCTATCGCTCGCTAGACCCGACCAACTCGTTCAACCCGGGCATCGGGCAGACGTCCAAGGTGAAGTTCTGGAAGAACCAGCCCCCGTGACGACGATCAGTCGAAATTAGGAGGCTGAATATAGCGCTCGCACCTGGGCTCGCGCTTTCTGAAACAAGACGTAGCCGGTTGAGGACCAATAAATGCCTACTTACACGCTCGATGGCGTAGCTCCGCACATAGATCCGCGCGCTTGGATTGCTCCGAATGCGACTTTGGTCGGGAAGGTCATTATCCATTCCGAAGTCGGGATCTGGTTTGGTGTGGTTGCGCGAGGTGATAACGAAGCGATCACGGTAGGTCAGCGTAGCAACATCCAGGAGAACACCATTTTGCACACCGACATGGGCTTTCCATTGACCATCGGACAGGGTTGCACCATCGGACACAAAGCCATGCTGCACGGCTGTAGTATCGGTAACAACACCCTGATCGGCATGGGAGCTACTCTGTTGAATGGCTCGCGCATCGGCAATAACTGCCTTATTGGGGCTGGGACCCTGATCACCGAGGGCAAGGAGATCCCAGATGGCTGCTTGGTGGTCGGCGCCCCGGGTAAGATAGTCCGAAAGCTTGATGAGGCTGCAATCGCCGATTTGCAGCGGTCGGCCAATGGCTATGTCCAAAACGCCCGACGTTTCGCGGCAAGCTTGGTCCTCGTGCCGGTTACCGGCAATTTCGACCCGGCATAGGTACGGCTCAGCGGAGTGGCCGGGCCCCATGGTTTCGATGAAGAGGGCAAGGAAACCTAACGCCCAGAAATCATCATTCGCAGTGATTACGTCCGACGAGCTGGTGATCAGGGGTCGGGGCTGCCTTCATTGATGGGAAGCTCGACCAGCATCAAGTCGGACGGACTGGTAAATCTGAGGCCGGCGAGTAAAGCAGGGCGGGTAGACAGGCGCGTTGTTTTTGCGGGGCCGAAGCGCTCGAATGGCCGCGGTGCATCGTCTAGGGCGATAGATGCGGTCGCGTTTGCTGGGCTGCCGCAACGAGGTCCGTTACGTCAACCCGCAGATAGGATTCCCACGACAGCTCTGGGCACGCCCAGGTTGTGCGTTCGTTCGCGGCAGGGCGCTGCAATGTGTCGGGAATTTACTTCCCCACCGGGTTGAGCTTCCGCCACTCCTCATATTCGCCCCGGGCGTCTTCATGCAGCGGGTAATAACGCTGCAGGGGTTCGCCGCTCTTCAGCTTCATGCGAGAGAAATCCTCCCAATCATGATGCTGGTTTGCCTGCTTGATGACCTCGGCTGCCAGGGCCGCCGGCACACAGACGGCGCCGTCGTCGTCTGCAACGATGATGTCTCCCGGAAATACGGTGACGCCGCCGCAGGCGATCGGAGTGTTGACGGCGAAAGGCATCAGTTCGGTCTGGGTATGAAAATTGGGCGTCCAACCCCGGATCCATAGCGGGATGTCCAGCTTGCTGAGGTTTGGGCGGTCGCGCAGGCAGCCGTCTACGACCATGCCGGCGCCACCCCGACCTCTAAAATAGGTGGACATCATGTCGCCGAAAACCCCCGAGGTCATGTCGGCACGGGCGTCGACCACCACGATGTCTCCTTCCTGCACGTGGTAGAGGACGTGCCGGTGAAGCTGTTTTTCAGGATCGATATACTCGCCTTCTCCGTAAAGGTCCTCTCGCTTGGGCATGAACTGCAAGGTCAGTGCCGGTCCCGCGATGGCCCGGCCGAACTGCTGCGCCACGGGTCCCAGCATATGACAGTTGCGGATGCCCATATGCGCGAGCGTCGAGGAAGCCGATGCAGCTCCCACCGCGAGGATGCCCGTGACGAGATCCCTGGCCGGGCGGATGATGTCAGATGTATGCGTCATTGCGAAGGTCCTGCATTGGCGATTCGGATGTTGCGCCGCCAGCGGCGCGCGTGAAATCGGCGAACGGGTCAGCTCCAGGTCCGGTCCCAGCTATATTCGTGGTCCCATCGATCGGTCGGTTGCCAGATCCCGGTGACACCGTCCTGCAGATGCTGGCTGATGACGGCGTCGTCGATGTCATCAATGCCCAATCCCGGCTTGTCAGGGACGGTGATGAATCCGTCCTGGACCAGCGGCTTGGGCAAGCCAATTGCGATGTCATCCCACCAGTCGACGTCGACAGAATGGTATTCGAGGGCCATGAAGTTCTCCGTGGCGACCGCCACATGGGCCGCCGCCATGCAGGCCACCGGGCTCTCAGCCATATGGATGGCCATGGCGACGCCGTGGTCCTGCGCCGCGTCACCGATTTTCTTGGTCTCGAGTATGCCGCCCGAGGTCAGCACGTCGGGATGGACGATGGAGATGCCGGAGTTGAGCAGCGGCTCGAATCCCTCCTTGAGGTAAATGTCCTCCCCGGTACAGATCGGGACCGACGTCGCCTCCTGAAGCTGGCGATACTGGTCGGTATACTGCCAGGGCACGACGTCTTCGAGCCACGCCGGCGCGTACTTTTCGATCCGCCGTGCCAGACGGATGCCGTTCTGCAGCGAGATGTGCCCCACATGGTCGATGGCGAGCGGCACTTCATAGCCGATCACCTCCCGCACTTCGTGGATGTACTGTTCAAGCAGTTCAAGGCCCTTTTCGGTGAAGGCAAGACCAGTAAAGGGGTGGCGTACATTGTGAAGGTCGTAGACGGCGTTGCGGGCGCGACGATCTTCCATTGTACGGACCATGCCGCGGCTGGGATGGACGCGGTATCCTTCCAGCGATCCCGCGGGGGCCACGACCGATCCGGGAGTGTCCACGATCTGCATCAGGCCCAAGTCCATCTTGAGGAAGGTGAACCCCAGATCCATCCGCTCCTTGAGGCGCTTACCCGTCTCGGTACCACTCGGCACGCTGGCGTCGGTGTCGCAATACATGCGCACCTTGTCGCGGAACTTGCCGCCGAGCATCTGATAGATCGGGACCCCGTAGGCCTTGCCAGCCAAATCCCACAGAGCTATCTCCACTGCCGAGACGCCGCCGCCCTGCCGGCCATGTCCGCCGAACTGCTTGATGCGGCGGAACAGCCGGTCGATGTCGCACGGATTCTCTCCCAGAAGCCGGCTCTTCAACATCAATGCAAAGGTAGCGCTGGCTCCGTCTCGGACCTCGCCCAGCCCCACCAGCCCTTGATTGGTGTAGATCTTGAGGATCGCCGAGATGAAGGGCGCCCCAACGATCTCCGCTACGCGGATGTCGGTGATGCGCAGGTCCGAGGGGTTGGAGTGTGTATTGACGTAGTTCAATGCTTCTTCGGGGCTTTTCATCTTCTGCTCTGAGTTCTCGAGAAATTGGTTCATCGCTTGACCCGGACCGTGGCTAGCCAGCCTTCAGCGCCATCGTGGTCTTGCCGTCGAACAGGTGCATTCGCTCCTGATCAAACTCGATCCAAACCGGCTCGTCCGGATCGAGCGTGACGGAGGGCTCGACACTGATATTGACGACAGCGCCGGAAATCAGGATCTGCGCGAAGGTCACGTCGCCAGTGGGTTCGACGGTGTAGATCTTGCTGGGGACCGAGCCCGGTGCGGCTGTCTTGTGCAGCTTGAGCGTGGAGTGACGCGCTCCAAGCACGACGTCCTTGCTGGTCGCTGTCAGTGCCTTGCGTGCGTTGCTGGGCGATAGCGGCAGCTCCCACGCTTCGGCACCCTTCAGCGATACTTCGCTGCCATGCGAGACCACCTCGAGCGGAACAAGGCTCATGGCTGGACTGCCTACGAAACTCGCAACGAACATGTTGATGGGATTGGCGAAGATCTGCGCCGGCGTATCGTATTGCTGCAGGATGCCGCCGCTCATGACCGCCATTTTGTCGGCCATCGTGACGGCCTCGAGTTGGTCGTGCGTGACATAGATGACGGTGGCGTCCAAGTCATGGTGGAAGCGTTTAAGCTCGCTGCGCATCTGCACGCGCAGCTTGGCGTCCAGGTTCGAAAGCGGCTCGTCCATCAGGAACACCGCAGGGTCGCGCACCAATGCCCGCCCCAGCGCAACGCGCTGCTGCTGACCACCGGAAAGTTCGCGCGGCTTGCGCTCGAGCAGGTGGGTGATGTCGAGCACGGCTGCAGCCTGCCTGACCTTGGCATCGACGTCCGCCGCCGGCAGTTTGCGCATCTGGAGCGGGAAGGCGAGGTTCTTGTAGACCGTCTTGTTGGGGTAAAGCGCATAGTTCTGGAACACCATCGCAATGTCCCGGTCCTTGGGGTCGAGGTCGTTGACAGTCCGGTCGCCGATGGCGATATCGCCCCCGGACATGGGGATCAGTCCCGCGATGAGGTTCAGCGTCGTGGTCTTGCCACAGCCGGAGGGACCGACAAGCGCAACAAACTCGCCATGTTCGACGGTGAAGGAGACGTCGTTGACGGCGTAGATGCTGCCATAGTTCTTCATGACTTTCGTGAGGACGACCTCGGCCATGGGCAAAGCTCCTAGTGTTTGACGGCGCCCTCGGTGAGGGCACGCACAAAGTATTTCTGGAGGACAAGGAACATCACAACGACCGGGACGCTCATTAGGAAGGTAGCCGCCATTAGGCCGGGCCAATCGGTGGCGAACTCGGTAAAGAAGCGCTGGATGCCGACGGGCAGGGTCATCTGATCGTCCCGCGACAGAAACGTGTAGGCGTAGACGTACTCGTTCCAGGCGCCGATGAAGGAGAAGATCGAGGTTGCGATGATGCCCGGCGTCGACAGCGGCATGACTATGTAGAAAAAGGCCTGGAAGCGGGTGGCCCCGTCGATGCGCGCCGCCTGCTCGAGCTGAATGGGGATGTTGTCGTAGAAACCCTTGAGCAGCCAGATCGACAGCGGCAGGCCGAAGGTGAGGTAGGTCAGGATCAGCGAGCCATGCGTGTTGACCAGCCCCATCCACCGCATCAGCAGGAACAGCGGCATCAGGAACACCACTGCGGGGAACATGTTGCGCACCAGGACTGCGAAGAACATGAAATTGCGGCCCGGGAAGCGGAACCGCGAGAAGGCATAGGCCGCAGGCACGGCTACCGCTACTCCGAGAATGGTCGTGACCAGCGACACATAGAAACTGTTCCAGAAGTAGCGCAGGAAGTCCTGGCCAATGCGGCTGGTGGGATCCAGCAGCTTGAAATAGTTGTTCAGCGTGGGCTCGGACGGCCACCATTGCGGTGGGTACTGCATGGCCGCGAACTGGGACTTGACCGACGTCAGGATCATCCAGGCCATCGGCAGGACCGTGAAGAGCATCAGCAAGGTCAGGAAGACGCGGCCGGCCCAGCGCCACCAGTCGATGGGCTTGCGTATGGCGGGGCGCATCGGCGTGTGTGCAATGTCCGCCATGGCTAGCCTCCCGCGCGGTTTTCGTCGCCGCGCGTGAGCGCTTTGACGTAGAAGTAGCCAAGCGTCATCATCACCACGAACAGGATGACGGCATATGCCGAGGCAACGCCCCACTGCTGACGCCCGAAAGCAAGCTGATAGATGTGGGTGATCCAGATGTGGGAGGCATCGGCCGGCCCGCCACCGGTCATGACGAAGGGGATGATGAAGGAGTTGAAGTTAGCCACCATCAGCAGCAGCACCGTGACCATGGACACGCCTTTGAGGTGCGGGGCCGTGACGTGCCAGAAGCGGTTCCAGGTGTTGGCACCATCGACCATGGCGGCGCGGTGAAGTTGTTCAGGCACCGTTTGCAGCCCCGCCATCAACATGACCATGGCGAACGAGAATTCCTTCCAGATGTTGACCACGATCAGAGAGGCGAGCACGGTCTGGCGATTGTCGAGGAAGTTGATCGGCTCAGCGGTAAAACCGAGTTGCACTGAGATGGCGCCGATAACGCCGAAGTCGGAGTGATAGAGCCATTTCCAGACATAGGAGGCGGCCACCGCGCTGATGACATAGGGGATCAGCAGCAGCGCCCTCAGTAATCCGCGACCGACGAATTCGCGATGCAGCGAAAGGGCTGCGCCCAGGCCGAGGAGGAAGGCTATGCCTGTCGAGGCGACAGTCCAGATGATCGTCTGGATCGTGACTTCGTGAAAGACCGAAGAGTTAAGGACGGTGGAATAGTTGCTCAGGCCGGTCCAGATCTTGTCCCGCATCTGCAGGTTTGGCGGCGTCCGGAAGAAGCTGAGCTCGATCGTATAGTAGATCGGAAATGCTATCACTACGAGCATCACGATGAGTGCGGGCAGCACGTAGAAGTAGTCCGCCCGGTGGCGAATGATGCTGAGGAAGATGTTTGGCCTGCGTTTAATGGCTGAATGCACGGAGCCGATGGCCCGTCCCGTCTCCGTGGTGCTCACGGTGCCCGTCCTTTCGGTGACGTTGAAGGGGCCGGCGGCACTTGAGGCGCCGCCGGTCTGGGCTGGGAGAGACCCTAGAGTCCGCCGCCGAGCAGAGACTCTACCTTGGCAGCCGCGTCGGCTGCTGCTTCCTCGACCGTCATGCGCTCAGTAAGTGCGTTCTGGAGCATGTCCGGGACGATGATGTTCATGATCTCGGTCGCTTCCGGAATGACCGGGAAGGGAATTCCGCTGGGCAGCATGGAGGTGGTGACGTCGAGGAACTTGATGGTGTCGAGCCTCTCCTTCATCCACTCGGTCTTGAAGCCGGCAAGGTTTCCGGGATTTGAGCCGGTCCAGGCCAGTTTCGTCGACCATTCGGGGCTGTTCCAGAAGCAGGCGAACGCTTTGGCGGCCATTTCGTCAAAGCCACCCTCGACATACTCTTCTTCGACGAAGTGCATGTTGGAGCCACCGAACACCACTGCACGGCGGGCTGGACCCTCCGGGATCAGGCCGTAGCGCATGTTGGCCACCACCGTGTCGGCGACCTCCTTGTCTGCGCCAGTGGCCCGGCCTGCAAGGTCCACCATCTTTGCGTATTCAGAAGGATGGGCGATCATCATTGCCAGCTGACCGGCGATGAACGGCGCCTGGTTCTCGTTCTGCGTGTTGGTCAGAGCGGAAGTCGGCACCGATCTGTCGCGAACATACATGTCATACGCAGCCTGCAGGGCAGCCTTGGCTCCCTCGTTGTCGAGATAGACCTCCTCGTAGTTCGGTTCTGCCTCGGCCTCGTCGAGAGCGCCGCCACCATAGGCCCACAACTGGGGCATGAAGCGGAATGGCGTATTGCCGGCGTTCTGGCGCGCGACCAGACCGTAGCCGGATATGCCCAGCTCATCATGGATCTGCTTGGAATAGGTGACGACGTCGTCCCAGGTGGCCGGCGGAGTCTCCGGATCCAGGCCGGCTCGCTCGAAGATGTCGGCGTTCCAGATCAGGGCCATTGTCTCGTTGTTCGTGGGAACGCCATAGGTGGTGCCGTCCCACGTCACCGACTTCATCGCGCCGGGCCAGAAGTCTGCGGTCGGGTAGCCGATATCCTCGGGAGCGAGCTCCTGGAAATAGCCCTTGGAAGCGAACTCCACGCCACCCAGAATCTGCAGGCGGACGACCATCGGACCAGCATTGCCGAGCAGCGTCGTGCGCAGTCTGTCGAGCAGCTGGTTGTAGTCGATGTTCTGCGCGTCTGTTTCGATGTTGGGGTAGGTCTCGGCCCAGGCGGCCCAGAATTGGTCGTTGATTTCATGCTCGATCTGAGGCGACGCTTCGGTCGGCCCGGTCCACCAGTAGGTCAGGCGACCTTCATAATCGAGCGGCACCACATCGGCGCAATGACCGGCGGTGTCGAACGTTTCTGTGCCGGCGATCGATCGAATGTATTCGGGTGACCACTGGCTCAAGTCGACCGCTTGTCCATAGGCGGTGCTCGACATCAGCGAAGCGGTGGTCAGACAGGCCAAGGCATAGGCAACGACCTGCCGACGCATCGGCGAGCCAGACCGCCAAGGGCGGTCCTGGATATTAGTCATCGATAATCCTCCTCGGTTGAGCGCGAAAGCCAGTGGCATCCGCCTCCCGCGGCATGCGCCGCTTCTCCTCCGGGGCCGAGCTTGCTGCTCGTGTCTCCCGGAGCGAACAGTGTCAGAGCGGATATTGTCTGTCAATATCCTTTCGATCGTACATTATTTCTGCTGATCAATGGACATATTTGGCTTGGCGCAACGCCCAAAGCCGCATAAATCAGCGCGCATGACGATTCCAATGATCCCCCTATCCGAAGTCTCGGAGCCGCCGCAGTCGATCTACGAGCTGATCCGGGAGGACATCATTTCCGGCCGGCTGGAGCCTGACGAACGGCTGAAGGTTGCTGACCTGGCAAAGCGATACGGAACCTCCACCAACCCGGTGCGCGAAGCGCTGCAGCAATTGCGCGGCGAGGACTTCGTCGTCATGGAGCCGAACCGGGGGGCCCGCGTGCGCCCGATCGACGAGGGTTTCGTGCGCGACATCATCGAAATCGAGGTGCTGATAGAGCCTGCCCTCACTAAGTGGTTTTGCACCATTGTGACCGACGCCGACCTCGCCGAGCTGGAAACGGCCCAGGCCGACATTGAGGCGCTGAATTTTGCGGATCCGAAGTTGCATGCCGAACTCGACACGCGCTTCCATCAGCTCATCTACGATCGCCACTATAATCGCCATGCCGCCGAACTCTGGTGGAAGCATCGGGAGATCCTGCGCGCCATAAGCCAGCGCTTCCCGACCTCGCTCAGCCGACGGCAGGCCGTGCTGCGGGAACATCGCGAGCTGATAAACGCCATCCGCGCTCAGGACGCCGAGCGTGCTGCCGAGATCGTGGCGCAGCATGTCGAGGGCTCGGGTCGGCATATCATCGAACAGATGGGGGTCGCCCGTCGCAACAGGCCTCGCAAGGAGCTGCCATGAAAAGGGGAGGACATGACTTGATCAATCCGTTGGCAATGCAGGCCACTGAGGCGTGCCCATGAAAATCACTGATCTGCGCTGCGCGGTGATCGGCCGCCATCCCATCGTCCGCATCGTGACCGATGAAGGGCTCTATGGTCTTGGGGAGGTAGAGTTCACCAAGACCTACCTCAAGCCCTGGGTGCTGCACTTCCGTGAAGCGCTGATTGGCGAGGACCCGACCGACGTCGAACGCTGCATGCTCAAGATCCGGCAGCGTGGCTCGTTCAAGCCTTACGGCGCTGCGGTCAGCGCCATCGAGCACGCCCTATGGGACATTGCCGGCAAGGCCGCCAACGTGCCCGCCTACAAGCTGCTCGGCGGCAAGGTGCGGGACCGGGTGCGCGTCTACAATGGCTCAATTCGCCAGAAGCGCACGGGCGACCGCCCCGAGGACTATGCCGCCGACGTCAAGTGGATGATGGAACGTCCTGAGAACTTCTTCATGGTCAAACAGGGCATCAGCTTCCACTCCAACATGAAGGACAACGTTGACGACTTTCACTACGGCATTCGGCAGAACAAGGCCGGCTATCACGGCGCCATGGACCAGGGGCAGATCAGCGAACGCGGTATGGCGCACATGGTCGACTGCGTCATCGCTATGAAGGAAGTGCTGGGCGACAAGGTCAGCCTGGCGCTCGATTGCGGACCGGGCTGGTTTCTCAACGACGCGATCCGCTTTGCGCAAGCGGTTGAAAAATACAACCTTATGTGGCTCGAGGACATGCTGACAGGTGACTACGTGCCCTGGGTCAATCCGCAAGCCTATCGCGAGCTGACGGTCTCGACCTCGACGCCAATCCATACCGGCGAGCAGATCTATCTCCGCCACAACTTCAAGGAACTAATCGAAACTCAGGCGGTGCGCGTGGTCGGACCGGATCCCGCCGATATCGGCGGCATTGCCGAACTCAAGTGGGTCGCTGAGCACGCCTACATGCACTCCATCATGATGGCCCCCCATGGTACGGCAAATGGACTTCTAGGCCTCGGCGCATTGATCAATGTCTGTGCGACGCTACCGGCGAACTTCATCGCCTTCGAATACCCGAGTGCCTCCGATCCCTGGTGGGAGGACATCGTGATCGGCTTGCCCGACCAGATCGTCAAGAACAGCCATGTCGAACTGCTCGAGGCTCCGGGGCTCGGGCTGGACATAGATCCGGAAGGGGCAAAGCCATACCTGCTCGAAGAGGATGCCAGCTTCTTCGACTGATCAGTAGGAGGACACGCCCATGAAGTATCGTCATCTTGGCCGCTCCGGTCTCCTGGTCTCGCGCCTTTGCCTGGGCACCATGACCTTTGGCAACAAGGATTGGGGGTGCGACCAGGAAGAGGCTCGTGCCATCGTCCACCGCTTCATCGAAGGCGGCGGCAACTTCATCGACACTGCGGACGGCTACAGTGCCGGCGCCTCCGAGCGCATGCTGGGTGCTGCGATCGGAGACCTTGAGCGTGACGATCTGGTGATCGCCACCAAGTGCTGGTTTCCCACCGGCTCGGCCGTGACGGCACGGGGCCTTTCGCGCAAACACATCGTGGAGGCGTGCGAAAAAAGCCTGCAACGGCTACGGCTCGACTATATCGACCTCTACCAGTTCCACGGTCCCGATCCCCATACCCCTATCGAGGAAACGTTGCGGGCGGCCGAGGACCTCGTCCGCTCAGGCAAGGTCCGGTACCTTGGCTGCTCCAACTTCTATGGCTGGCAGATCGCCAAGGCTGCCACGCTGGCTGAGTGGAAAGGGCATGAGCCGATCATTTCGGCTCAGCATCTATACAATTTGATCCGCCGAGATGTGGAGCGGGAAATCCTGCCGGCCTGCGAGGACGCAGGGATCGGGATGATCTGTTGGAGCCCATTGGCCGCCGGCATGCTCTCGGGCAAGTACCGCAAACAGAAAACGCCCGATGCACAGTCCCGCGTCGGCATTCAGGCGGCAGTTACAATGCCGCGCTACTGGTCTGACGAAGCGCTGGTCATGATCGATAAGGTGGTCGAGATCGCTCAGCGCCTCGGTCGGACGCCAAGTCAGGTTGCCCTCAGTTGGCTTTTCGGGGACCGTCGAGTGACGGCGGCGATCATCGGCGTGCGCCGGGTTGAACAGGTGGCAGAAAACCTGGAGTCGGGGGACTTGGACCTCGATGCCGGGGTGCTGGAGGAACTGACCTCCGCCATGCCACACAAGCTCGGCTATCCGTTCGAATGGACCCATAACAACGTACGCGCCACCTTTGACCGGGCTGAGTTCGAACCACGGCACGCAGTGCGTTTTCCTTAAGCAGCTTTCCGCTCGCAATTAGTGCGTCCCCAGGCTCCCGCAGCTCACTGCCGCGAGCGCAACGAACATCTGTTACAAACAGCCGGATTGTACATTATTTGTGGGTTTTGGTGTGCTTGCTATTGGAGCGCGTAGGTCTTTGCGCTAGAAGAAGATCAACGAGATCGGAAGGGTTTGCCCTCTCCGACACATTTGGGGGTAGCAGTGGCAATCCGGATCGCTGTGGGTCAATTCCGCGATCTGACTGACGAGCACCTGCGCTTCGCTGCGCAGATCGGTGCTTCGGGCGTTCAGATGAACAATCCAAACCTTCCGGGGGACACGAGCTGGCGCGTCGAGGATGTGCGGGCGCTGGTGGAAAGGGTCGAAGCCTCGGGCCTGAAGTTCGAAGCCATCGAGAACGTGCCCACGCACTTCTATCACAAGGCCATGCTGGGTCTCGAGGGCCGTGACGAGCAGATCGAGAACTATCAGGCCACGATACGCGCGGTGGCGCGCGCCGGTGTGCTGGTGCTTGGCTACCACTTTATGCCCAACTCCGTCTGGAGCACGGATCGTGCGGCGACGACGCGGGGAGGCGCGCTTGCGCGCCAGTTCGACATGAGCGTGGTCGAAGCGAACTCCGAAGACCTGGAACTCTTGCGTAGCTTCATGCCGACCACACTGGGTCACGCCAGCTCGATGCCGCTGTTCGGGAAGGATGGCCCGGTCGTCAGCCACGAGGCGATGTGGGAGAACTATCTGTACTTCATGGACGCAGTACTGCCGGTGGCTGAGCAGGAGGGGCTGCGGCTGGCGCTGCACCCTGACGATCCTCCGGTCGCCATGCTGGGTGGTGTGGCGCGGCTGTTCCACCATCCGGAAGGCTTCCGCAAGGCCTACGAGATGACGGGGCAGTCGCCGGCATGGTCACTCGACCTTTGTCTCGGCTGTTGTTCTGAAATGCGGGGCGGAGCGGACAATGTCATCGAGATGATCGACTACTTCGCGCCCCGTGGCGCCATCGCCTACATCCATTTCCGCGACGTGCAGGGCTCGGTGCCCAAATTCACCGAGTGCTTCATCGGCGACGGCAATTTCGATCCTGCCGATGTCATTGCGCGCCTTGCACGGCACGGATTCGATGGTTTTCTGCTGGACGACCACGTGCCGAAGATGGACGGCGACAGCGACTGGAACCATCGCGGAAGGGCCCATGCCATTGGCTACATGCAGGGCCTGATCCGCATGGCAACCCACGCTGGTGCCCTCTAGGGCCTGGTGCTCCGGGCGGTCCCGAGCCTTCAATCACTAAAGGCGGGTTTTAGCATGCCTTCTGCGCTTTTCTATCTCGGCGGCGTCAATCGTGAAATCGGCTACGTGGCCAAGCCTGCCGCTGAGGGCATCGCCGCCTTCCTGCTCGATCTCGACACCGGCGCGGCCCGCCCGCTCGACGTCACCAAGGGGATAGACAATCCAACTTTCGTGGCGGTGTCGCCGGATGGCCGCATGCTGGCGGCGGTGAGCGAAGTCGGTGACTGGAACGAGGGGCTGGTCACTGCTTACGAGATCGATCCGACCAGCGGCGCCCTGCGCTATTGCAACAAGCAGCCAACCGGTGGCGCCCATAGCTGCCACATCGGCTTCCATCCATCGGCGCACCATCTCGGCGTCGCCAACTATGGCGGCCTGCCGCCGATCGAGCGCCCCAACCGATCCTTTTCGCTTTATCCGCTGACCGGTGACACGCTGGGCGCACCAAGTGCTGCGGTGACGCATCGCGGGCAGGGGGGCGACGCCGAGCGCCAGTCCCGTCCGCATGCCCATTGCGTTCGCTGGAGCCCGGACGGTCGCTTCGTTGTTGTCGCCGATCTTGGCATCGACCGGCTGCTGGTCTACCGGTTCGATGCGGAAAGCGGCGGGGTCGAGCCGCATGGCGAAGTCGCGCTCAAGGCTGGCGCCGGTCCGCGCCATGTCCAGTTCCACCCCAGCCTGCCGGTACTCTATTGCGTCAACGAGCTCGACTGCACCCTCGCCAACATCGCGTATGATGCGAAGGCCGGCGCGCTGGAGCTGATTGCCACGGGCTCCACCCTGGCACGCGACGGTCACGCAGACAGTTCCTGTTCGGCAATTGCCATTACCCGCGACGGCAAGCACCTCTATGTCGGCAACCGCGGCGACGACAGCATCGCACGCTTCAGCCTCGACCCGCGGGACGGCACCGCTACGCTGCTTGGCACGACACCCGCTGGCGGCCGGGTACCGCGCGACCTCGCCCTTGATCCGTCTGGCACCATTCTCGCGGTGGCGAACCAGGAAAGCGACCAGGTTCGTCTCTTCCGTTACCGCGCTGAAAGCGGTGACCTCGAAGCGATCGGCATGCCGATTGCTGCCGGATCACCAACCGCCATCGCCTTTCACCCGCAACTGCGTTGAGACTCCATGAAGATCACCGACATCAAGATCATCGTCGCCTCCCCCGGCCGCAACTTCGTTACGGTCAAGATTCTCACTGACGAGGGCCTGTACGGGATCGGCGACGCCACGGTGAACGGTCGCGAACTCGCCGTTGTCGCCTATCTCCAGGAGCACGTTACGCCGTGTCTGATTGGCCGCGACCCGATGCGTAGCGAGGACATCTGGCAGTATCTTTACAAGGGCGCCTACTGGCGACGCGGGCCCATCACCATGGCAGCGATCTCGGGGATCGACATGGCGCTTTGGGACATCAAGGCCAAGGCAGCCAGCATGCCGCTGTACCAGCTGCTGGGTGGCCGGTCCCGCGATGGCGTAATGGTTTACAAGCATGCAAGCGGCATGGAGATCAGCGAAGTCGTTGAGGGCGTACTGGCTCTGCGGGAGCAGGGAGTGGAGGCGATCCGTGCGCAGGTCGCCATTCCCGGCCTGCCGCCGATCTACGGCACCGGACCGTCGTCAGGCCAATCACCGCAAAGCGACCTCCGGGCGCTACCGAACGAGGAGGTGTGGGCGACGCACAAGTATCTGCCACTCGTGCCCAAGCTCTTCGAACAAATACGCGATGCCGTCGGATGGGACGTGCACCTGCTGCACGATGTACACCACCGCCTCACGCCCATCGAGGCGGCGCGACTGGGCAAGGACATTGAGCCGTACCGGTTGTTCTGGCTTGAGGATGCGGTTGCGGCCGAACTGCAGGAAGGCTTCCGCATCGTGCGTCAGCACACTACCCAGCCGCTTGCCGTTGGGGAAGTGTTCAACTCGATCCATGACCTCACCACGCTGATCTCCGAGCAGTTGATCGACTACATCCGGGTGACTTCTGTCCACGCCGGTGGCGTCACCGGGATCAAGAAGATCTTCGACTTTGCCTCGATTTATCACGTGCGCTCGGCTTGCCATGGTCCGATGGATGTTTCGCCGGTGGCCATGGGCTGCAACATCCATGTCGATACCGCGATCAACAATTTCGGGATTCAGGAATTCTCCGGCTACACGGAGCAGACCCTGGAGATGTTCCCGCGCGCGTGGAGCTATGAGCGCGGCTACCTCCAACCGGGTGAGGCGCCTGGGCACGGGGTCGATATCGACGAGGCGGTGGCCGCACGCCATCCCTATCAGCCCAGCTATCTCCCCATTGCCCGTCTTCAGGACGGAACTCTCACCAGTTGGTAGGACAGTCATGAAAATCACCGCAATCAAGCCATTCCCCGTCTGGGTCGGCCACCGCAACCAGCTCATCGTCAAGGTCGAGACGGACGAGGGCATTTTTGGCTGGGGCGAAAGCGGCTTGTCGGGCCGGGAAAAGGCCGTAATCGGTGCCATCAAGCATTTCCGTGAGTTCCTTATCGGGCGCGATCCGACGGCAATCGGCGCCATCTGGCAGGAACTCTACCGCAGTCAGTATTTCGAAGGGGGACGCGTCCTGACGGCGGCGCAATCGGCAATCGATATTGCGCTGCACGACATCAAGGGCAAGGCTTTTGGCGTGCCGGTCTATCAATTGCTAGGCGGCAAGCAGCGGAATGTCATTCCCACCTTTCCCTCCACCGGAAGCATCGACGGCGAGGCAACCATCGAGGCGGCCAAGGCGCTCGTGGCGCGTGGCTGGAACGTGGTGCGCTTCTTTCCCGCAGCCTGGAACGACGCAGAGAACACTTTCGAGCCGCGGATTTCCATCGGCGAGACGGCTCGCTGGCTAATCAAGGCACGGGAGGCGCTGGGGGACGACGTCGTGCTCGGCATCGACTACCATCACCGGCTGAACGTCGCGGAGGCGGCAAGCTTCTGCCAGAAAATGCCGTCCGGCACGCTGGACTTTCTCGAGGAGCCCATCCGCGACGAGACGCCCGAGGCCTACGAGGCGCTGCGGCGCCTTACCGAGGTGCCATTCGCCATCGGGGAGGAGTTTGCCAGCAAGTGGCAATTCCTGCCCTACATCGAGCGTGACATCCACCAGTTCAATCGGCTCGACCTGTGCAACGTCGGCGGCTTCACCGAGGCGATGAAGGTCGCTGGATGGAGCGAGGCGCACTATGTCGACATGATGCCGCACAACCCGCTCGGGCCGATCTGCACCGCAGCAACGATTCATTTCTCGGCGGCGGTAGCGAATTTTGCCTGGCTTGAAACGCGCGGAACAGAGGGCGACCTTTATAGCGGCGACGCAGGCGGCAGGATTTTTACCCGCTATCCCAAGCTTGAGGGCGTCGCTTATCCGGTGTCCGATGCGCCCGGTCTCGGCGTTGAGGTTGATGAAGCCCAACTCACTGCTGATAGCTTCCGCTTCTGGGAAGCGCCCCATCTCAGGCGGCGCGACGGCTCTGTGACCAATTGGTGAGGGTACGGTGACCGTTTTCACGCTGCAGTGGAGTCACGGCGAGGCAGTGGTCCTGACGACGGCTGCCGTCCTGGCCGACTGCCGTTTCGACCTGCCCGCCGGCCCCTTCAGGCCTTATGCCCGCGCCCCCTGGATGGGTACGGTCGATGACCCCGCCATCATCGGGCACCTCCGCGAACTGGGTGGCGACTTCGCCTGCGTTCCCTTTGGCACCGGGCCGGCTGACCCCGTGGGTCCGCCGGAATGGGCAAGCCTCATGTCCGACCCGCCTTACCGCCCGGTGCACGGCCTTGCTGGCGACGAAGAGTGGCAACTGGTTTCGTATAGTCGCTCGAGCGTCACCCTGGCACTTCCTTATCCGCAAACCTCGATCGTGGAGCGTCTGGAGCGCACGGTGACCGGTCGCGATGGCGCTGCGGCGCTCGATTCCTGGTTGACCATCTATCCGCGACGGTCCGGAAAGCTGTCGGTGGGCCTGCACCCCATCCTGCGTCTGCCCGAACAGCCTGGGCGACTGAAGCTGCAGGCCGACTTTGCCTTCGGCCTCGTGCATCCGCGCTTTGTCCAGGCGGGGCAGCAGCAGGAGTTTGCCGAACTCAATGCGGTTCCATTTGACGGGAAGGTGATCGATATCAGCCACGTGCCTGTCGGACGCCCTAATGTCAGCGTGCAACTCTGCGGCATGAAGGGGCCGCTGCGTGCGGTGTTTCTCGACGAGGGCGCCGAGCTGGAACTCGACTGGGACCGGGACATACTGCCGTCGCTGCAGATCTGGTGCACCGACCGTGGGATTCAGGGGGCACCATGGCAAGGCCAGTACCGCGGAATCGGTGTCGAGCCGATTGCCTCTGCCTTCGATCTGCACACGGCCCTCTCAGCGCGAGAGAACCCCATCAACCGTCGTGGCATACCCACGGCGGTTGAATTGGTTTCGGGCATACCGCTGGTGATCCGCCACAGCGTTCTGGCCCATCCCGTTCAGGCGAACGGAGGTGCGACAAGCAGAGAAGCGTGAAGTAATTAGGAAATATATGCTGAACTTGAACCGCTAGTTTTTCTGGCATTGCGATGCATTGTGCAATTTACACGCAAGGCTACCGTAATAATCTTCTTGCATAACCTAAATAGTGGAAGCAGTATATCAAAGCAAGTTGAGCTCGACATCCGGCGGAGACCGGAGCAAGGTTCATCAGGAGGGGCGACGCGACCTGGTTGAGGAGACCGGCGCGCTGCAGGACCAACAACAGGAGCCGGTGGAAACCGGCTGCAGAGAGCAGGCGTCCAACAGGCGGGGCCCATGGCTGTCGCGACGGAAGTCCTGCGTAAAAAAGGGAGAGAACTGGCCAATGGTCAAGTATAAAGCAATCGCCGCAGCGGTGCTTGCGCTGGGGATCGTCGCGGGTCCGGTGCACACCGCCGCCCAGACCGGCGCACCGCCACCAACCGAGATCGTGCCCGACTCGCTGCCTGATGTTCCCAGGAACCAGAGTCTCAATCTGGCCTGGGGCGTGTCGGCGTCGTCGTCCATCGGCACCACCAACCCGTGGGTATTACCCGGCTACACGCACCAGGAAGGCAACAACCTCCTGTTCGAGCCGCTGATGTACTTCGGCATCTACAAGAACGATTATATTCCGTGGCTGGCGGACAGCATGGAATATACCAACGACGATTTCACCGCACTCGAGATCAAGCTCAATCCGATGGCCAAGTGGTCGGACGGCGAGCCGGTGACAGCAGATGACGTCGTCTACACGTTCGAAGGGCAGCGCCAATACGAGACGCTCCCCTACCACACGCAGTTTGCCGACCTGGTCGACACAATCACGAAGAAGGATGATCTGACGGTCGAGGTGACTTTCACCCAGCCCGCGCCGCGCTTCAAGTTCGAGGTGCTGACCGAGAAATTCGACACGGGTATTCCCATCGTGCCGGAGCACTGGCTCTCACAGCAGGAAGACCCGACCAAGGCACCCGGTTTCGACGAGATGCCCCATTCGGGGCCCTATGACGTGGTAGCTTGGAACGCGAACCAGAAGATCCTCGATCTGCGTGACGATTGGTGGGCTGTCGAGGCGGGCCGCATCCAGGAGCCGGCGGTCAAGCGCGTGGTTGTGGTGAACATTCTCAACCAGCCGATCGATACAGTTGCGCAGCGACTGGTCAACAACGAGTTCGATTCGTCCGTCGACATGCGGGCGCAGATCATCGGCAACATTCTCGAGCAGAACCCCGACATCCAGTCCTGGACTGGCAACGAGTCGCCCTTCGGCTATCTCGACTGGTGGCCGAACTCGCTCTGGATGAACACCCAGCTCGAGCCGTACGACAATCCCAATGTCCGTAGGGCCATCAGCCTTGCCGTCAACCGCGACCTCATCAATGAGATCCTCTACGAGGGTGCCGAGATCGCGACGGCCTACCCGTTCCCGCTCTATCCCAACCTGCAGGCCTTTGTGGATACCCCGCAAGTGAAGGCGGAGGAGGAGAAATATATTCCCTGGGCGTTCGATCCGGACCAGAGTGCTGCCCTGATGGAAGAAGCCGGCTTCACCCGCAATGGTGATGGCCTGTGGGAAAAGGACGGGGAAACCCTCGACATGACCATCCAGGCCTTCGAAAGCATCCATGGCGATATCGCGCCGATACTCGCCGAAATGCTGCGTCAGGCCGGCTTCGATGCCAACGTCAACTTCGGCACCGACGCCTATCAGAACATGGTCGATGGCAAGGCAGGGCTCTACATGTTCGGCCATGGCGCCAGCCTCTTTGATCCCTTCGAGGCACTGAACCTGTTCCACGGCAAGTATTCGAGCACCATCGGCTCGGCAGCGGGCAACAATCGGTTCTCCCGCTACTCCAACCCGGAGTTCGATGCCTTGCTGGACGAGATCGCCCCGCTCGACTCGCAGGACCCCCGGTTCATCGAAGGCGCGGCCAAGGCGCTGGGCATCTACTGGCGTGACGTCATCGATGTGCCGGTTATCCAGTGGCTTCACCGTATCCCGTACAACAACCACTATTGGACCAACTGGCCGAGCGCCACCAATGTCGGCCTGGGCACCAACGGCGCCTTCTGGGCACACACCGGACTACTTGTGATCGCCGGGCTCGAACCTTCCGGCAACTAGTCCCCGAAAGCGGGTGCGCGGTCGCCGCGCACCCTCCACCCAGTGCATCGGGAAGTCGTCCTGTGAATATTCGCATCGTCGCCAAGCGACTCTTCTTTTTCGTCCTGGTGGTCTGGGCAGCCTCAACCATCGTGTTCTTCGTCCCGCGCCTCTCAACGCGCAATGCGATTCGTGAGCGCTTCGGTGAACTCGCCCGCACCGGCGGTTTCTCGCCGGGGGATATCGAGAAACTCGTGGCCTCCATGCAGCAGCAGTTCGGCCTCGATCGTCCTCTTCTGGAGCAGTACTGGCAGTATCTGGGCAATATCCTGCGTATGGATTTCGGCTACTCGCTCAGCCGCTATCCCATGACCGTCACCGACGTCATTGCGCAATCGCTGCCCTGGACGATCGGACTGCTGCTGGTAACCACCGCACTGAGCTTCGTCATTGGGACGCTACTGGGCGCCGTCGCGGCTTGGCCCAAGGCGCCGGCCTGGCTTCGGTCGACCGCCACTCCATTCATACTTCTGACGGGCGTGCCGCCGGTGATCATGGGCATCTTGCTCCTGTTCTTTATCGGCTTCCGCCTCAAATGGCTGCCGTTGGGCGGCGCCTATTCGGTGGGCGTCGTGCCGCAATGGTCCTGGCCATTCTTCCTCAATCTCATGCAGCACCAGATCCTTCCCGCGCTGTCGCTTATCCTGGGATCGGTCGGCGGTTGGGTTCTCTCCATGCGCGGCATGGGCGTTACCATCCAGGGTGAAGACTATGTGAATTTTGCGGAGCACAAGGGGCTCACCGGCCGGCGCATCTTCCGAGACTACTACCTGCGCAACGCACTGCTGCCGCAAGTGACGGGGCTGGCATTGGCACTTGGCACGGTGGTCACCTCGGCCGTGGTCGTTGAGGGACTTTTCGGCCTTCCCGGTATCGGCACGGCCCTGAACCTTGCCATCCGGGCCAACGATTTCCCCGTGATCTACGGCATCGTGCTCTTCATCACCATAGCCATCGCACTCCTGATGACGCTGCTCGAGTTCGTCTATCCCATCCTCGATCCGCGCATTCGCGTCAGCTAGGGGGCCACCATGACGCTCGTTCAAGCAGCAACCATCACGCCTATCGAAGCACCGGCCCAACCATCGAGGTTGACGCTGGTTCTGCGCTACATTCGCCGCAACAAGGCCCTCGCAATCGGCCTGGCCATTCTTATCGCACTGGCGCTGTTCACCATCATCGGCCTGCTGGTGATCGATCCCAAGAAAGCCTATCCGCTCTCGGCAGCGATCAAGCAGCCACCCAGTCTGCGATACCCCTTCGGCACCGACTTCTTCGGCCGCGACCTGCTGGCGGCCATGGTCGTGGGTACCTGGCAGACCGCTTTCATCGGACTGTTGGCAGGTGGGATCGGGACGCTGGTTGGCCTGGTGTTCGGTTTCGTGGCTGCCTATTTCGGTGGCTGGGCCGACAACGTCATTCGTACCATCTGCCAGATACTGACACCCATCCCGGTGCTCCTGATACAGGTGGTGGTGGCCGGTTCGCTGGACAAGCGCGACGTGACCATCGTCACCATGGCGATGATCGTGGCGATGCTCGCCTGGATGGCGCCGACCCTAGTGATCCGGGCGCAGGTGTTGACGATGAAGGAGCGGCAGTTCGTAGCGGTTGCCAAAATCTCCGGCGTCTCGGATATGGGCATCATCTTCAAGGAAATCCTGCCAAATCTGCTGCCATTCATCGCTGCAGCCTTTGTGGGGCAGGTGTTTGGCGCCGTGTTTGCGTCATTCTATCTGGCCGTGCTCGGCCTAGGGCCGCTGCGTGAGCCGCTGCTGGGCAACATCATCTGGGCCGCCCAGAGCCAGGGCGCCTTCTTCAACGGGTGGTGGTGGTGGCCGCTCGAACCCGCCTTCGCCATGATCCTCATCCTGGGCGCGCTGGCCCTGGTCATCATGGGGCTGGACGAACTGGCCAATCCTCGCGTGAGACGGACGGAGTAGCGCTGTGCAACACACGACCCTTGATCCGGCCACAGTGGCGCCCAGCCCCGTCGGCGCGGCCCCATCCCCGGTTTCGCACCCGGTGCTGCGGGTAAACAGTCTCGAAGTCACCTATTACACCGACCTTGGCCGGGCCAGGGCGCTGGAGGATGTCAGCTTTACCCTCGAAGCAGGCCAGAAACTCGGCATGGTTGGCGAGTCGGGGTCCGGCAAGAGCACGCTCGCCCTCGCCATGATGCGGATGATCAAGCCTCCGGGGCGCATCGAGGGCGGACAGGTCTTTGTCGGCGAGACCGAACTGATGGGCCTGAGCGAGGAAGGCATGCGTCATGCGCGCCTCAACAAGATCGCCTATATCCCGCAAGGCGCGATGAACTCGCTCAACCCGGTCATCAAGATCGGGGCGCAGATGGTGGATGCCGCCCAGGCGCATCTGCCGCGCGAGTCCCGCTCGGCCATCAACGAGCGGTGTGTCCATGCACTGCGCTCGGTCGATCTCGACCCGGCCGTGTTCCATATGTACGCCCATGAGCTTTCCGGTGGCATGAAGCAGCGCGTCTGCATCGCCATCGGCATCCTGCTGCGGCCGAGCGTCATCATCGCCGACGAGCCCACCAGCGCGCTGGATGTCGTGACACAGCGGCAGGTGATGGAAACTATCGATCGGGTGCAGGACCAGATCGGCGCCGCCGTCATTCTGATCGGGCACGATATGGGCCTGATGGCCCAGTTCGTCGATAAGGTGGCGGTCATGTATGCCGGGCGGCTGGTGGAAGTCTCCAGCGTGCGGGAAATGTTCACGGACCCAAAGCATCCCTACGCGCAAGCGCTGATCTCAAGCCTGCCCAACCTCGAGAACAAGGGCGTCTTCCGCGGCATACCGGGGCTCGCGCCATCGCTGCTGCGCTTGCCAGGCGGCTGCGCCTTCCACCCCAGGTGCCCCTACGCTCTGGATGCATGCCGGTCGGTTCGCCCCGATGTGCTGAACTTGGAAGATGGCCGTCGTGTCGCCTGCCACCTTTTCGCTGCCGAGGCTTTCCATGACCAACCTGCTTGAACTGCGCAACGTCTCCAAGGTCTATACGCGTGGATTGACGGCCGCTGAGCCCACGATCGCGCTGCGCGAGATGTCGCTGACTCTCAAGGAGGACAAACCCACCATCGTCACCGTTGCTGGGGAGAGCGGCAGCGGCAAGACGACGCTCGCCATGCTGCTTCTGGGCTTCATCGACCCCACCATGGGCGAGATTCTCTACAAGGGGCGCAACATCACCAGCCTGACTGGAGCCGAGCGGCTGGCGTATCGCCGCGAGGTTCAGGCGGTGTTCCAGGACCCGTTCGCGGTCTTCAATCCGTTCTACAAGGTGGACCACCTGCTGACGGTGCCAATCCGCCAGTTCAAGCTGGCCCGCAGCAAGTCCGAGGCGCAGAGGCTTGTGGAGGAGTCGCTGACGGCAGTGGGCCTGCGGCCCGAGGACGTTCTTGGCCGATTTCCGCATCAGCTTTCCGGCGGGCAGCGCCAGCGCATCAACGTGGCGCGCGCGCTCCTACTCCGACCGCGCCTCCTGATCGCGGACGAACCAGTGTCGATGGTCGACGCATCGCTTCGCGCCAACATCCTCGAAACCTTGCGGGATCTGCAGCGCAATTACGGCGTGTCGATCATCTACATCACGCACGACCTCACCACGGCCTACCACATCGCCAAGTCGATCATCGTGCTCTACCGGGGCGGCGTGATGGAAGCAGGCGACGTCGATGCGGTGATCAAGTCGGCGCAGCATCCGTATACCCAGCTCCTGGTGGATTCCATTCCCTGGCCCAACCTGGACCAGCGCTGGGGCGAGACATCCATCATCGCCCGCGAGAGCAGCAAACATGATCCCGGTGCCTGCCCCTTCATGCCCCGCTGCCCTAAGGCGATGGATATCTGCAAGACCAGGCCCCCGCTGTTCCAGATCACGCCGCATCAGGCAGCCGCCTGCTACCTGCATGACCAGAAGCCGGCCCTGGTCTCGCAACGCCTCTCCGAACTGTTGCCCGCCTGAGTCCATGCCATGCTAGAGATCGCCGAATACATTAGCCCGACGCCGTCCCCGGTGTGGAAGCTCGCTCTCCAGGCAGGGGTCAGCCTGGCCGTTGGCGGCCTCCCCTTTGACAGCCTGCGGCCGGGGGAGCGGGTAGGGGACCTCGCGCCGCTAACCCGGATGAAGCAAAACTACAGCGATGCTGGTTTCGAGCTCCGCGTCATCGAAGCGCGGCCGCCGCTCAACAAGGCCAAGCGTGGTCTGGAGGGGCGCGACGAGGAAATCGACGTCGTGTGCACCTTGCTGGAAAGCATGGGCAAACTCTCCATCCCCGTCTGGTGCTACGAGTGGATGGCCGATTTCAACTGGGTCCGGACCACGTTCGACAAACTCTCACGCGGTGGCTCGGTCGTCACAAGCTTCAACGTTGATGACGTCTCACCCGATCTGACGGGTGAGTCGCCAGTCGCCGAGGCAGAGCTGTGGGCCAATCTTGACTACTTCCTCAAGCGCGTGCTGCCGGTGGCCGAGCGCTCTAACGTGAAAATCTCGATGCATCCCGACGATCCCCCAATCACGCCCATCTGCGGCGTAAGCCGCATCATGCGCACGGTGGACAACTTTCAGCGCCTTCTCGAGCTGGCGCCAAGCCCGATGAACACCATCACCATGTGCCAGGGCAACTTCACCCTGATGACGGACGACCTGCCAGGCGTCATCCGCAGGTTCGACGACAAGATTTCGTTCGTTCACTTCCGCGACGTCAGGGGGGTGCCCACGCGGTTTGAGGAGACCTGGCACGATGACGGCAAGACCGACATGCTCGCCTGTATGAGGGCGTATCGCGAGATACAGTTCAATGGGGTGCTGCGGCCGGACCACGTGCCCACGGTGGAGGGCGACAGCAATGACAATGCCGGATATTCTGCCTTCGGGCGCCTTTACGCCATCGGCTACATCCGCGGCCTGCACGAGGCCGTCTATGCGCGATAGGTCGATCTCATGAGGATCGCAGTCACCGGAGCAAGTGGCGGCATCGGCCGCGCTGTCGTTCAGGAGGCCGAGCGCAGGGGGCACACGGTGGTCGGCATTGACCAGGTCGAGCACCCCGATGTCGCGGCCAATGAGCATCGCCGCTTCATCCTCGCCAGTATGGATCAATACGAGACCCTAATGGATGCCTTCGCCGGGTGTGACGCCGTGGTCCACATGGCGGCCATTCCCTCACCGGGGCGGCACCCGAGCCACGTGGTCCACAACAACAACGTGGTTGGCAGCTACAACGTGTTGCAGGCGTGCGCGGACAATGGCGTCAGGCGGGTGTGCCAGGCCTCCAGCGTCAACGCGATAGGCCATGCCTTCAGTCGGCACCCGCGCTACGACTACTTCCCCATCGACGAGCTACATCCAAACTATAGCGAAGACCCCTACAGCCTCTCCAAGTGGATCTGCGAACAGCAGGCCGACGCCTTCGTGCGGCGCTACCCCGACATGGTCATCGCCAGTATGCGCTTTCACTTCGTTTGCGACGCCAAGTCGGTGGCGAAGAACTACTACGATCCGCACCCGGAGAAATTGAAGCATCTCTGGGCATACACCCTTCGCGATGCAGCAGCCGACGCATGCCTCCTGAGCCTGGAGGCGCCCTTCGCGGGTCATGAGCCGTTCTACATTGTAGCGCCCGATACCATTTCTGATACGCCCAGTCGTGAGCTGGCAGCGCAATATGCACCCGGTGTGCCGCTCGCGCCGGACTGGAACAATCACCGCAGCTTCTTTGATTCCAGCAAAGCCGAACGCCTTCTCGGCTGGAAGCACGGTCGCGGATAGCCCTGGCTGTCGACAACGCTTGAAGGAAAAGCCTAATGTACGCCAACATGACCGGCTCGGCCCATAGCCTGGCACCCAGGGAAATCGCTGTCGGGGCCATTCCGGAGGACGAGCGTGTCTGGGTGCCGCAAGCGGATGGCGTTTGGTTCCGTCCACTGATGCTCAACACCCTGCAGGGCCAGTGGTGCAACCTGCTGCGGGTCCGCCGGTCGGGTGTGCTGTCCAGGCATCTACATCCCAATCCGGTTCATGGATATGTCATTGCCGGTCGCTGGCACTATCGCGAGCACGACTGGGTCGCGGGAACCGGCTCCTATGTCTTCGAGCCACCCGGTGAAATCCACACGCTGATCGTCCCCGAGGACTGCCCGGAGATGATCACCTTCTTCAATATCACTGGGTCCATGGTCTATCTCGACGAGAACGACGAGCATGTCGGCTACGAGGATGTATTCACCAAGATCGACATGTGCCGCGCCCATTATATCGCAAGCGGACTGGGGTCCGGATATGTCGACCAGTTCATCCGCTAGCCTTGAGCCAGGGCGCCATGACTGGGCGCGCGGCTGGTTTGCCGGAAAGCGAGTTCTGGTTACCGGCGGCACATCCGGCATCGGTTCAGCAGTCGCAAGGGCATTTGCTGGCGCCGGGGCGGAGGTGATGGCCACCGGAGTGTCCTCGGCCGAAATCGATGCTCTCGACGGCGATGGCGATTTTGCCGGGACCGAGCTCCACGCGCTGGACGTGCGGAAATCGCTCGACATCAGCAGCCTGGTGTCTGGTCTCGACCGGCTCGACGTCCTCGTCAATTGCGCCGGCATCATACGGCGCGGCGATGAGCTCGATCCCGAAGTCTTCGCTGAGGTCGTCAACGTCAACCTAAACGGCACGATGCGCATGTGCAGCGCGGCCCGTCACCTCCTCAAGGCTAGCGGGCAGGGCTCCATCGTGAACCTGGCATCCATGCTTTCAATCTTCGGCGGAGGGCTGGTCCCTGGCTATTCTTCCAGCAAAGGCGGCATAGCCCAACTCACAAAATCTCTTGCCATTGCCTATGCTGCCGATGCCGTTCGAGTAAACGCAGTGGCGCCCGGGTGGATTAGCACGCCCCTCACCGCGGCGTTGCGGGCGGACGAGGAGCGCAGCAGTCAGATTCTGTCGCGTACGCCTCTCGGGCGATGGGGGCATCCCGAGGAAGTGGCGGGTGCAGTCCTGTACCTTAGTTCTCCCATAGCCTCCTTCGTCACCGGGGCCATTCTCACTGTCGACGGTGGCTATTCCATAAGTTGAAACTAAAGGCCGGCGACTTTCTTCCTAAGGCCCTAGCATCGATGTCCAGGTCGAGATGGTGCGAATTCGCTGGAAGACGGTGAATGCTTTATATGCTTCTGGGCGCATCTACTGACCAGGACCCACCCCCATTCCGGTCCTGTCCGTTTTGAAGCTTCGCCCTGCGCTCAAGGTCATCGCCGCAGACCCGCGAGCCGCGGATCGGCCGCGAATTCGGCCACAGTGAACTCGAGCGACGCTACCGGAAAATCGCAGAGCGCCTGAACCCGATCGCGGCCGGAGCGAATCTTCCAGGTCTGGCGCGACAGGGGCGCCGGGCGGGCGAAGGCGCGGCAGCTCAGAACCGCTAGATTGGCGCGGCACCCTGGATCACGAACTGATCGGTAGCGGAGCAGAGTCACCTCGGCGCCGCGGGCGGCATCGGCCAAGGCCTGGCATGCGGTGTAATCGACGGGGTCCGTCCAGCTTGCCTCGTCGCCTGAAAGCGGCGGCGCGGTAAGGTCCAGCACGCGGTCGGCCACGAGTGCGACTGAGAAGGCTGTGTAATCAGATGCGCCTTCCGGGAATTCAGTCCTGGGTGACTCGGCGAAGAACAGCAGGCGATAGAAGGCCAGTTCGGCGACCGCCGTTTCGACATTCTCTGCAGCATAGAAGACACCTAGGGTGCGGCCGGCCCGGCGGAAGCGCGAGCCGTGAGGATAGGCGGGGCCGTAGCGGAATGGCGTTGAGAGCAGATAGTCGAGCCCCTGGCATTCCGCCGGAACGACGGGTTTGCTTTCGTCGAGAATCTCCTCGAGCAGTTGCTGCTCGGCCAGGGTGTCGACCAGTCGCAGCGTCGAGACACGATGCTGCGCCTCCACCAGCCGCCACGCCGTTCCGGCATAGGGGCGGGCGCTAGACGAGAGCGCGGCGGGCGTCCAGATAGGCAAGGACATCGGTCAATCCCGAAATGGTCTCGAGCTTGTCGATAGGCTTGCCGCCCAAGGCGGTGTTGGGGTTGATCAGCCACTGCCGCAGGACCTTGGCGTCGCCGCCCACAATGGCGTCGAGCGAACGAAACAGGCGGATCAGCAGCACGGCCAGTTCATAGGGTTTGCCCCTCTCCTCGAGCACGAAGGCACCTGCCTTCATCCGCGACACGGTAGGTTCACTGGCGCCGATTACCGCGGCCAAGCGCTTGGCGGTCAGGCCCATAGTGTCAGCCGCACGGAGCACGGCCGTGGTGACGACCTTGCCCTTCTGCGGCTGCTCGTCGATCCGGACGGCGGGGCGGGTCATTCGATCCTCTGAAACAAGAAGCCAAAAAAATTTCAAAGGAAATATACGACTTCTGGAGGCCGAATGCAATGACGAGGCCGTTCCCACCCTCCAGCGGCGGACCGATAGGATGGTGCTAGAAGCGATTCAGTCATTTCGACCCAGCTAGGCGTGTGTGAGTTTGGGTGGCCGCCATGCCAGGCGCGGAACGGAAACCTGGATTCCATGTGAGAACCAGTTCCCTCGGTAAGCCCTTGAAAATACAAAGAAAAACTTGATCCCAAAAACGCTTGTGTGGAAGGTTGAGTGGCAGTCTGTGTGAAGTTCCACCCAATCGGGACTGTAATCAAGTGAGCGCTTCAATGCCAGGGTCCCATGCACTCTATAGGCGGTAACAGGCTCAATCGAATGGCAACGAACCGTCGTCTCGAAGTGCAGGCACTGGAATGTCGTCTCTCTGAAACATTGCAGTCATGGCTGACATAACTGCATCGCCCCCACTGCTTGTCACTCCGTCCGCCACCATGCGTTGGAGATCACCAGCATCGGCCTCGGTGTCGCCCATGGGCCAAAGTGCCGAAGTCGCTAAACGCCGCTTGCGCTGCATGAGGCTATGCTGTTGAATGTCACCGAGATCTGACCCGTTAGGGGCAGAAGTTTTCACTGAGATTTGACCCATGTTTTGATCGTCGCCTGGCTGCTGGCTGGGGGGCATTGGAGTGATCGACATGGCGTTATTGAGCATTATCCGTGGCTGGCATTTTCGTAAGGGGATGCCGATCCGGGAGATTGAGCGGCGCACGGGTTTGTCGC
>DASYHM010000013.1:0-42378 GCA_035998575.1 Devosia sp. | reverse complement strand
CGCGAGGTCAAGGTCGCGCAGGCAATCATCGGCAATGCGCGACACGTCATTCTCGTTTCGGACGCCACCAAGTTCGAGCGGGCCGCGCCGGTGCGGATCGCGCACCTGTCCCAGGTGGATACCTTCGTGACCGATCACTGCAGTTCCGAGGCGGTACGCGCCGTTTGCGCAGAGGCGGGCGTGTGGCTGATCGAAACGAGCCCAAGAACCGACGACTCTTCAACGGGTTAAGCGAGCGCCGCTACGCGCGGTTTTCTTCGGTTGTCATTCGTTTTGCTTTCGTCGTTCGGCGCAACGGAATGCTGCCCTGTGGACGGTTTCCCTCAAGGACGCGACCAGCGGTCAACGAGAAACGGTCCAGGCGCGCCTGATCCTGAATGACTGCGCGCCGAGTTGCCGCGCATCTTCGTCGAAGCCGGCACGATCTTCGTCTATGCCACCACCAAGCCGTCCGAAGCGCTGCTGCTGGCAGGCAACACGGCCACTCTCCCAGGGCCGGGCCAAGGGAAGCAGGGTGCCGGGGCATCACGTCCCGGTACCTGTCTTTGCAGTTTATTGTTCTACCGATCCGGTAATTTTCTCTCGCTCCATCATGCGATGCTATCGGCCGGGGGGCGGGTCATATCTCAGCGCCCAGTCGGATGCGACATACCAGCATCTGGAGGGGTCCACGGGCGTGCGCCAGGCCAGGGAGCCGACGAATTCGAGGCCGCCTCTCGTGAAGGCGTCGCCGAGCCTGGCTTGTTCCTCCGGGGATGACAGCAGGTCACCTTCGGCAAACACAAAGCTTGCCGGACTGACGAGTTTCGCGGGATGGATGGTCTCGGCCTTGGTGACCTGCAGCACGGCCCCGCGTGAATTGCGGGGACCCATGCCGGGCTTGCCGCCGGCAACGCCCAAGGGGAAGACCAGGCGGCCACCCAGGCTGAGGTTGTCGATCCAGGCGGCGGCAGGTTTACCGACTGCGAAGTTGACATAGATGCCGTCGACAGCGGACTGGGGCCAGAGGGCTCCGTCACCGGCGACGACTCTGACGTTCTCCCACGGCGCCAGGTTGATGCGCGCCTTGGCGGCCAGATCGGGGTCGAACTCGACGGCCGTGACATGCCCGGCAGGGCCCACCATCTCCGCCAGGATCGCTGAATAGTAGCCGGCTCCGGCGCCGATATGGGCGATGGTGCTGCCCGGCCGGGGCGACAGGGCCCGCATCATCCGCGCATGCAGCGAAGGACTGCCATTGTTGACGCCGCGTGCGGGATCGAGCGACACCAGCACGTCCTGGTAGATGTAAAGCGGATCATTCGAAGGTAGCGCGACGGAGCCATTGGGCCACTGCTTGATGGTCCAAGAGCCGGCCCCGAGGAAGTTCTCGCGCGGGACGGCGGCGAACGCATTTTCCAGCCGCTTGTCGGCAACGCCCAGTAGCCCCACCATTTGCCGAGCATAGATGCGCCTGGCGACGCTATGATCGATATCTGCCATCGAACGCCCCTCACGGCACGCAGATTTCGTCAAACCTAACAGGTCGCGCATGGGCGGCCAATCCGGCGTCATCCACTGCTGCGTTTTCTCGCGCTTGACCGACTCGCCAGCTTGACCGTGCGCTATTATATCCGTAATACTCGATATATGGAATCAACTGCGGCTACCGATGTCTTCGCCGCGCTGTCGCAGCCTACCCGGCTGGACGCGTTTCGCCTGCTGATGCAGCATGAACCCGATGGCCTGCCGGCAGGCGAAGTGGCGCGGCTGCTCGAGGTGCCGCAGAACACGATGTCGACGCATCTTGCCGTCCTGGCCCGGGCGGGACTGATCGAGTCGGAGCGCCATAGCCGGTCGATTGTCTATCGGGCGGTGGTCGAGCGCGTTCGGGAGATCACCAGCTTCCTGGTGCAGGACTGCTGCGGCGGACGCGCCGAACTGTGCGAGCCGCTCGTCGCCCAATTCACCCCATGCTGTGCCCCCAAGGAAACCGGCCATGTCTGATCGCGTCTACAATGTTCTATTTCTCTGCACCGGCAATTCGGCCCGCTCGATCCTGGGCGAGGCGCTGATCAACCACGTGGCAGGGGACCGCTTTCGCGGTTATTCGGCCGGTTCGACGCCCAAGGGGGAGGTGCATCCGCTGACCCTGCAGACGTTGCAGAAGGCCGGCATTGCGATCGAAGGCCTGCGCTCCAAGGCGTGGGACGAGTTCGCCGTGGCCGATGCGCCGAAGATGGACTTCGTTTTCACCGTCTGTGACAACGCCGCCGGTGAAGCCTGCCCGGTGTGGCCGGGCCAGCCCATGACGGCCCATTGGGGAATCGAGGATCCGGCTGCCGTGCAGGGTCCGGATTTCAAGAGGCAGGCGGCGTTCGAGGACGCGCTGCGCTATCTGCGCAACCGCGTCATGGCGTTCACGAGCCTGCCGCTTGCCAGCATGGACCGGATGGCTCTGACGTCCAAACTTCGTGACATGGGCGCCATGGAAGGCAGCTCGGGATCGCAGAAGGGCGCTGCCTGATGTCGATATTCGAACGCTACCTGACCCTGTGGGTCGCGATCTGCATCGTGGTGGGCATCGCCGCCGGCCACTTCTTCCCATCCGTGTTTCAGGGCCTGGGGGCGCTGGAATATGCGCAGGTCAACATCCCGATGGCAGTGCTGATCTGGTTGATGATCATCCCGATGCTGGTGCGCATCGACTTCATGAGCCTGCGCCAGGTCGGCGCCTATTGGCGCGGGATCGGAGTCACCGTGTTCATCAACTGGGCCATCAAACCTTTCTCGATGGCGCTGCTCGGCTGGGTGTTCATCGGCTGGCTGTTCCGTCCGCTGCTGCCCGAGATGCAGATCGACAGCTATATTGCCGGGCTGATCATCCTGGCAGCGGCGCCCTGCACGGCCATGGTCTTCGTGTGGTCGAACCTGGTGCGCGGGGAGCCGCATTTCACCCTGTCGCAGGTGGCGCTCAACGATGCCATCATGGTGGTGGCGTTCGCGCCGATCGTGGGCCTGCTGCTCGGCCTGTCGGCCATCACTGTCCCCTGGAACACGTTGCTGCTGTCGGTGGGGCTCTACATCGTGGTGCCGGTGGTCGCGGCGCAACTTTATCGCCGCTGGCTGCTGGCCAGTGGCGGGATCGACGCGATGAACCGGGCGCTGGCGGTGCTGCAGCCGATTTCGATCGCGGCGCTGTTGCTGACGCTGGTGCTGCTGTTCGGCTTCCAGGGCGAGCAGATCATCGCACAGCCCGCCATCATCCTGCTGCTGGCCATCCCGATCCTGATCCAGGTCTATTTCAATTCGGGGCTGGCCTACCTGCTGAACCGGATGTCAGGGGAACAGCACTGCGTGGCCGGACCCTCGGCGCTGATCGGCGCGTCGAACTTCTTCGAACTGGCTGTTGCGGCGGCCATTGCGCTTTTCGGGTTCAACTCGGGCGCGGCGCTTGCCACGGTGGTCGGCGTGCTGGTGGAAGTGCCGGTCATGCTCTCGGTGGTCTGGATCGTGAACCGCAGCAAGGGCTGGTATGAGCGCGGCGCTGCGGTTCGGCACAATACCGAGGCAAGGGCCGCGCAATGAGCGTCACCATCTACCACAACCCGGACTGCGGCACGTCGCGCAACACGCTGGCCATGATCCGGCAGTCGGGCATCGAACCCGTGGTGATCGAATATCTCAAGACGCCGCCGGATCGGGCGACGGTGGCGGGCCTCATCGCCGCAGCGAACCTGTCGGTGCGCGATGCGCTGCGCAAGAAGGATACGCCCTTCGATCAGTTCGGGCTGGGCGATCCTGCCTTGAGCGATGAGGAACTGCTCGACGCGATCGGGGCGCATCCGATCCTGCTCAATCGTCCATTCGTGGTGACGCCGCTCGGCACCAGGCTGTGCCGACCCTCCGAGGTGGTGCTCGAGATCCTGGAGAATCCCAATATCGGCACGTTCACCAAGGAGGACGGTGAGGTCATCCCGGGGTAGCTGCCCCGCAACAGTAAGCGCGCCGGTTTCCATTGGGGCGGCGAAGGGTATATTCGACCCGAGGTCATAACCAAGGGAGCGAAGATGCAGCTCAACGACACGACGCTGTTGCGCCAGAGTGCGCTGGTGGGCGAAAGCTGGATCAATGCGGACGCAGCGACCGGCATCGCGGTAACCAATCCGGCGACCGGCGAGATCATCGGGCACGTGCCCAAGCTGGGCGCGACCGAAACGCGGCAGGCGATCGCGGCGGCGCAGACGGCGCAGAAGGCCTGGGCGGCCCGGACCGCCAAGGAGCGGTCCAACATCCTGCGCCGCTGGTTCGACCTGATGATGGAAAACCGCGACGACCTCGGGCGCATCCTGACGCTGGAGCAGGGCAAGCCGCTGGCAGAGGCGATCGGGGAAATCACCTATGGGGCCAGCTTCATCGAGTGGTTTGCCGAAGAGGCTCGGCGCGTCTATGGCGACCTGATTCCGGGGCATCGCACCGACGCGCGCATCATGGTGATGAAGCAGCCGATCGGTGTCGTGGCGGCGATCACGCCCTGGAATTTTCCCAATGCCATGATCACCCGCAAGGCCGGGCCGGCGCTGGCGGCCGGTTGTGCCATGGTGCTGAAGCCGGCCTCGCAGACCCCATTCTCGGCGATCGCACTGGCCGTGCTGGCCGAGCGGGCAGGCCTGCCCAAGGGGCTGTTCAGCGTGCTGACCGGATCGGCGCGCGAGATCGGCGGCGAGATGACGTCGAGCCCGACCGTGCGAAAGCTGACATTTACGGGATCCACCGAAGTAGGCGCCGCGCTCTACGCACAGAGCGCCCCCACCATCAAGAAGCTCGGACTAGAGCTGGGCGGCAATGCACCATTCATCGTGTTCGACGATGCGGACCTCGATGCGGCGGTGGAGGGGGCGCTGATCGCCAAGTTCCGCAACAACGGCCAGACCTGCGTCTGCGCCAACCGGATCTACGTGCAGGACGGCATCTATGACGCCTTCGCCGAAAAGCTCACCCATGCGGTGGGTCGGCTCAAGACCGGCAATGGCTTCGACGAGGGCGTGATGCTGGGGCCGCTGATCGACGAGGCGGCGCTGCAGAAAGTCGAGGAGCATGTGGCAGACGCTGTGGGCAAGGGTGCGCGCCTGTTGCGCGGCGGCAAGTCCCACGCGCTTGGCGGCACGTTCTACGAACCGACCGTCCTCGGCGATGTCACGCCGGCCATGGCGGTGGCGCGGGAAGAGACGTTCGGCCCGCTCGCGCCGCTGTTCCGCTTCAGCGACGAAGCGGACGTCATCGCGCAGGCGAACGACACCCAGTTCGGGCTGGCGTCGTATTTCTATGCCCGGGACCTGTCGCGGGTGTGGCGGGTGGCCGAGGCGCTGGAATATGGCATGGTGGGGGTCAATACCGGCCTGGTCTCGACCGCCGAGGCGCCGTTCGGCGGCATGAAGAGCTCGGGGCTCGGGCGCGAAGGCTCGCGCTACGGCATCGAGGATTTCGTCGAGATTAAGTATGTCTGCCTTGGCGGCATCGCCTGACGGAGGCGATGCCGGCGCTATTCCGCGGCCACCGAGAGTGTTTCGGTGGCCATGAAGATGCGGCCGTCGACCAGGTCGATGGGGTAGGTCCTGACCTGCCCCTCGTCGGCGCCCAGCGCCTTGCCGGTGGCAAGGTCGAAGACCCAGTTGTGCAGCGGACAGGTGACCGAAGCACCGTGGACGATGCCTTCGCTGAGCGGGCCCTGCTTGTGCGGGCAGCGGTTCTCGATGGCGAAGACCTGGTCCTCCTGCGTGCGGAAGACGGCAATGCGGCCAGCGGGCGTGTTGACGCAGCGGGCGCCGCGGCGGGGAATAGCGTCAATGCTGCCGATCTCGATCCAGTCGCTCATCTGCGATCATCCTATTCTGCTGCTACGGGCATGCCGAATTCGGCCAGCGCGGCGAATTCATGGGCGTCCTTGCCGTTGACGCGCTCTTCCCAGGGATCGACCTGGGCGAAGGTCTGGGAATAGACGAAGCGCTCGAAGTAGTGCCGGCGCTTGTCGCGGTCGGTGACGACATTGGCGAGAATGGAGGGGGTGCCGACGCGCCTGGCCCACTTGTAGATGCGTTCGAGGTAGCGGCCCTGTTCGCGATAGAGCTGGGTGAGGGCGACGATGATCTCGAGCGCTTCGTCCTCGGTATCGGCATGGCACAACAGTTCGGTGCCCTTGATGTCGAGCCCGGCGGCGCCGGCAAAGTGGATGTCGTAGCCGCTGTCGACGCAGATGACGCCGATGTCCTTGCAGGTGGCTTCGGCGCAGTTGCGCGGGCAGCCGGAGACGGCCAGCTTGACCTTGGCGGGCGTCCAGGCGCCCCACATGAACTTCTCTAGGCGAATGCCCAAGCCGGTGGAGTCCTGGGTGCCGAAGCGGCACCAGTCGGAGCCGACGCAGGTCTTGACGGTGCGCAGGCCTTTGGCATAGGCGGCGCCCGAAACCATGCCGGCGGCATTGAGATCGGCCCATACGGCGGGCAGGTGTTCTTTCTTGACCCCCAGCAGGTCGATGCGCTGCCCGCCGGTGACCTTGACCGCGGGGATGGCGAACTTGTCGGCGACATCGGCAATGGCGCGCAGTTCCTTGGAATTGGTCATGCCGCCCCACATGCGCGGCACGACCGAATAGGTGCCATCCTTCTGGATATTGGCGTGGATGCGCTCGTTGATGAAGCGGGACTGGCCATCGTCTTCGTATTCCCCGGGCCAGTCGGCAATGAGGTAGTAGTTGAGGGCCGGCCGGCACTTGGCGCAGCCGCAGGAGGTCTTCCACTCCAGTTCCTGCATCACTGCAGGGATGGACTTGAGGCCCTTGGCGACGATGAGCCGGCGCACGTCGTCATGCCCGTATTCGGTGCAGGGGCAGATGGGCTGAACCGCGGCGGGGTTATAGGCATCGCCGAGCGCAACGTGTAGCAACTGCTCGACGAGATGAGTACAGGAGCCGCAGGAGGCGGAGGCCTTTGTATGGGCGCGCACGCCGTCGAGCGAGGTTAGCCCCTTGCTGGCGATGGCGCCGGTGATCTTGCCTTTGCATATGCCGTTGCAGCCACAGATCTCTGCCTCATCCGGCAAGGCTGCAACGGCCGCCATAGGGTCGAGGGGGGGGCCTCCCTGATAGGCCTGGCCGAAGATCAAGGTGTCGCGCATGTCGCGCGTATCGACGCCGCGCTTGAGCAGGTCGAAGAACCAGGGACCATCGGCTGTCTCCCCGTAGAGGACGGCTCCGATGATGCGGTCGTCCTTGAGGACGAGACGCTTGTAGACGCCGGCCGTGGCGTCGCGCAGCACGATTTCCTCGCGGTCCTCGCCTTCGCCGAAGTCGCCGGCGGAAAAGAGGTCGATGCCGGTGACCTTGAGCTTGGTGGAGGTCACCGAGCCCTGGTAGGTGGCAGGCTCGCCGGCCAGCGTTCTGGCCAGCACCTCCCCCATTTCGTAGAGCGGCGCAACGAGACCATAGCAGGTGCCGCGGTGCTCGGCGCATTCGCCGAGGGCGAAGATGTTGGGATCATCGGTGCGCAACTGGTCATCGACCACGACGCCGCGGTTGACGGCAAGGCCGGCGGTCTTGGCCAGGGAGGAGGCCGGGCGAATGCCCACCGCCATGACCACCATGGCGCAGTCGATGACCGTGCCGTCGCTGAGTTCGACGCCTTCGACACGGTCGGTGCCCAGGATCCTGCTCGTGTTGGCCTTGGTGATCACGGTGATGCCGCGATCGCGGATGGCTTTTTCCAGGAGGTATCCAGCGGCAGGATCCAGCTGGCGCTCCATCAGGGTTGAATGCAGATGCAGCACGGTGACATCCATGCCCTGCATTCGGAGTCCGGCCGCCGCTTCGAGGCCAAGCAGGCCGCCGCCGATGACCACGACCTTGCTGCCGATCCCGGCGGTCAGCATCTTCTCGACGTCATCGAGGTCCCGGTAAGTGACGACCCCCGGCAACTGGTGCCCTGGAACCGGCGGAATGAAGGGGCTTGACCCGGTCGCTACGACCAGCTTGTCGTAGTCGGCGACGATGCCGTTGCTCGAGATCACGCGGCGCGCCTGGCGGTCGATGAGCGTCACGGGGGAAGACTTGTGCAGCGTCACCGCGTTGGCGGCGTACCAGTCGTCGCCATGGGTGACGATGTCCTCGTAGGTCTTCTCGCCGGACAGCACGGGCGAGAGCATCAGGCGATTGTAGTTCACCCGCGGCTCAGCGTTGAAGATGGTCACCTCGTAGTGCCCGGGGGCTGCCTCGAACAGGTGTTCGAGCATGCGGCCGGGCGCCATGCCGTTGCCGATGATGACGAGCTTTTGTGTCATCGATGCTTCTCCACTGTCGCTGCCGAATGCAGCTCAAGAACGAAAAAAGCTGCCAACCGACCTGCTGCCGGGTCCGAAGACCCAAGCGCCTGTCAGTTGGCAGCTTTGCCAAAAGGAACGCCCAGCACTGGACGTTCGATGAAGGTGACACCCATGGTGCCGCCCCAGACACGAAGCACGAAGCGTGCCAGAGCGGTTCTATGGGAAATAGTTATTGTGCTACAGTAGCTTGCCGAAGTCCCGCCTGCCGCTTGCATCGGCAGGGGCCGGCGGCGCTTCGCTCAATCGGGCATCAAAGTGAGCAAGCTTTGTGCAGGCGTGGGGTCAGTGCTGCCAGACCACGAGGCCGGCGGCTGTCGCCATCATCACGCCTGCGGTCTTGTTAAGGCGGCCCAGCGCGCGCGGACTCTTGAACATTTCCCGGGCGGCGGAGGCCAGCCAGGCATAGCCGCAGCCGATGAGGAGCAAGACCGCAACGACGATGAAGGTGAGCTCGGCGAAAGCCAGCGGGTTCATCTGGTCGAGCGGGATCACCGTGGGCAGGATGGCGAGGTAGAAGACGATGGTCTTGGGATTGCCCATGGTCAGGGAAAATCCAGCGAGGAAGGTTTTCCAGCCATCCTCGTTTCTGGGCTTCATCTGTTCGGAGCCGGGACGGGCGGTCCAGAACCGGTAGGCGATGTAGAGCAGGTACGCGGCGCCGGCCCAGCGGACCAGCACGAAGACCGGGCCGAACAGAGTGGCAATGGCGGCCAGACCGAAGACGGCGAAAACGAAGTAGACCAGATCACCGGCCAGGATGCCCAGCACCATGGGGAAGGCGCCCTTGAAGCCGCCGCCCAGAGCCCGCGCCACCACGGCAGCCACGCCCGGCCCGGGGACCAGAACGGCAATGGCATAGGCGATGGTGAAGGCAAGGAGGGTGAAGGGGTCCATGGCGGCTGTCTCGGAAGTTGGAGGCGGACACTAGGCCGGGGCGGGCAGGTTGCCAAGTGGGGGCTGTGCGGACCGTGGCGGGTGGGACTCCACCCTCTCCTGCCTCCCCGTCAAGGCGCAGGTGGGCTCCACTCCCGTGGCGGGATCGAAGGGACGACGGCCTAGGGCAGGCGCGCCAGGCGTTCGGTCAGCAGGGCATAAAAGCCGCGGGCATTGCCGTTGCGCAGGTAGTTGACGTTTCGCACCTTGCCGGTGACGTGCCAGTAGTCGGCAACGGTCATGCCGATGGTGAGTTCGCTGGCCGTCTCGATGGTGACGTTGCAGTGCCGCCCCTCGAACAGCTCTGGCTGCAGCAGGTAGGCGATGACGGTGGGGTCGTGCAGGGGAGCGCCGGCCCAGCCGTATTTCTTGAGGTCGAAGCTTTCCGAAAAGGTCAGCATCTCGTAGATGGCCTTGCCGGACTGGTTGCCGAGCCCTGCAATGGCCGCCAGTCGTTCCGGTGTGGATTGGATTTGATGCGTCACATCGAGCGGCAGCATGGTGATCGGCACACCGGAGCGCAGCACGACGTCGGCGGCTTCCGGGTCGACATAGATGTTGAATTCGGCGGCAGGCGTGATGTTGCCCACTTCGAAATAGGCGCCGCCCATCATCACGATCTCGGCGATGCGCTCGGCGATCGCCGGCTGCTTGACCAAGGCCATGCCGATGTTGGTCAGGGGACCCAGGGTGCACAGGGTGATGGTGCCGGGCTCGGACGCCATCAAGGTGTCGATGATGTAATCGACACCGTGCTGGTCCTGCAGCGGAATGGTGGGCGCCGGCAGATCGGGACCGTCGAGGCCGGTTTCGCCATGCACGTGCTCGGCGGTCACCAAGTGCCGACGCATGGGGCGTGCGCATCCGGCATAGACGGGTATGTCGCGGCGGCCGGAGAGCTCCACTACCTTGCGGGCATTGGTGGCGTTGTGGTGCAGGCCCACATTGCCGGCGACGGCAACGATGCCGAGCACCTCCAACTCCTGCGGCGATGCGAGTGCCAGCAGAATGGCGACGGCATCGTCCTGGCCAGGATCGCTGTCGAATATGATCTTGCGCGGCATGTGATGACCTTGAGGAATCCCCGAATCCGGGCGGCACAGTAGCGATTGTCGCAACGGCGGTCGACTGCCCGAAATGGCAAGGAAAAGCAGCCATGCCGCCATCGTCCTTGACGGCGTTGCCGTCGGGGCGGAGAGTCCGGCTTCAACAGCTGGGGCAGGATCGATGGCGGGTGACGTGGCAGGGCATGCGGCAGAGGCGGCCGCGCATGGGGTAGACCTCATTCCGGTCGTGGCCCTGCTGGGCGCGGCGGTGATCGGGGTGCCGCTATTCAAGCGCATCGGGCTCGGCTCGGTGCTCGGATACCTGGCAGCAGGACTATTGCTCGGCCCCTCTGGGATCGGGCTCATCAGCGACCCAGAATCGATCCTGACCATCGCCGAGCTTGGCGTGGTGATGTTCCTGTTCATCATCGGGCTTGAAATGGAGCCGAGCAAGCTCTGGGCGCTGCGCCAGCAGATTTTTGGGCTGGGGGTGATCCAAGTGGGTGTCAGCGGAGCGCTGCTGACCGGGGTCGGCGTGCTGCTGGGGTTCGCGCCGGTCGTCGCCTTCATCTTCGGCATGGGTTTCGTGCTGACCTCCACCGCGATCGTGATGCAGATTCTGGGGGAGAGGGGCGAGCTTTCGACCAGCAGCGGCCAGCGCATGGTTTCGATCTTGTTGCTCGAGGACCTGGCCATCGTGCCGCTGCTGGCGCTGGTCGCCATTCTGGCCCCCAGCAGCGGGGGCGATATTGGCCTAGTCGAGCGGCTGCTGAGCGTGGCAGCCCCGATCGGAGCAGTGTTGTTGCTGATCTTTGTGGGCCAGCGCATCATGAACCCCTTCTTTGCCGTGCTGGCCTCGAGCAAGCTGCGCGAAGTGATGACGGCGGCGGCGCTGCTGGTGGTGCTGGGCGCTGCGCTGCTGTTCCAGGCCAGCGGGCTGTCGATGGCCATGGGTGCGTTCCTGGCCGGCGTGCTGCTCTCGACGTCCACGTTCCGGCATCAACTCGAGGCGGATGTGGAGCCGTTTCGCGGCATCCTGCTCGGGTTGTTCTTCCTGGCCGTGGGCATGTCGCTCAACCTCGCGACGGTCGCGGACAACTGGCAGATCATTGCCGTCAGCGTGCTCGCCTATATGATGGTCAAGGGAGCGGCGATCTATGGCGTCGCCCGGCTACTCAAATCGAGCCACGGAGTGGCGCTGGAGCGAGCTGTGTTGATGGGGCAGGGCGGCGAGTTCGCGTTCGTGCTCTATACCACTGCGGCTTCGGCCGGGCTGGTCGATGGTCCCACCAACGCGATCTTCACCGCCACGGTGATCGTCTCGATGGTGGTGACGCCCTTTCTCATCATCTTGTTGCGCTTCGCGATGCCCAAGGCTGCCGAACAGTCCATGGACGGTGTCGAGACAGTCGCTGGCCTGTCCGATCGAGTCCTGATCATCGGGTTCGGACGCTTCGGGCAGATCGCCAGCCAGCCGCTTCTGGCGATGCGGCATTCGGTGTCGATCATCGACAACGACACCGACATGATTCGCGCTGCGGCGCAGATCGGATTCAAGGTGTATTACGGCGACGGGACGCGGCTCGACATCCTGCATGCGGCAGGCGCCGGCACGGCCGACCTCATCCTTATCTGCACCGATGACAAGCACCAGACCACACGCATCGCCGAACTGGTGCGCGACGAGTTTCCGCTGGTGCGGGTGATGGCGAGAGCCTTTGACCGCGCCCATGCGATCGAGCTGATCAAGGTCGGCGTCGAGTACCAGTTGCGGGAACTGTTCGAGTCTGCACTCACTTTTGGCGGTGAAGCGATCCGGGTGCTGGGCGCGACCGAGTCGGAGACGGTCGAGGTCGTGGCGGGCGTGCGGGAGCGGGACGGCCAGCGATTCGAGATGCAACTGGCGGGGGCGGACTGGCTCCAGGGCCGGCAGTTGCTGATCAGCAACGCGCAGGACCAGGCGCGCGAGGGTGGCGTCACCGTGCCCGAGGCGGCCGCAGAAGATGCCGTGGCCAAGAGCACGCACCCGGTACAGCTCGCCTAGGCTCGGTGCGCATAGGGGGTTTCGCCTGCTGAATTTAAGTGCAAGACTATGTGCAAGAGGGGAATACATCGACATGAAAACTGGATTGCGACATGCCGCAACAGCCGATCGTTTACGACGCCCCTACGCCCGAACCGCGTGCCTCTACCGTTGAGGCCATACAGGCCGAGATACTCGAAAGACTAATCTATTCGGTCGGCAAGGACCCCATCGTTGCCCGACGGCATGACTGGCTGGCAGCGACGATCCTGGCGGTACGCGACCGGGTCATGGACCGCTGGATGGAGTCGTCGCGGGAAACCTGGCGGACCTCGAACAAGCGCGTCTACTACCTGAGCCTCGAGTTCCTGATCGGCCGGCTGATGCGCGACGCGATGAGCAATGTGGGCCTGATCGAGCCCGTGCGCGAGGCGCTGAAGAACCTCAATGTGGACCTCGGCGACCTGATCGACCTCGAGCCCGATGCGGCGCTGGGCAATGGCGGCCTGGGGCGCCTCGCCGCCTGCTTCCTCGAGTCGATGTCTTCGATCAAAATTCCCGCCTACGGCTATGGCATCCGCTATGTGCACGGGTTGTTCCGGCAGGAAATGAGCGAGGGCTGGCAGGTCGAACTGCCCGAGGAATGGCTGGCGCACGGCAATCCGTGGGAATTCGAGCGGCGCGAAAGCGCCTATGAAATTGGCTTCGGCGGCTATGTGGAGCCGGTGACCGATCCGGACGGCTCGGTGCGCCAGGAGTGGCGGCCCAACGATCATCTGATGGCCGTGGCCTTCGATACACCGATCGTGGGTTGGCGGGGCGCACGCGTCAACACATTGCGGTTGTGGAGCGCGCAGCCGATCGACCCCATCCTGCTCGACAAGTTCAACTCCGGCGACCATATCGGCGCGCTAGAGGAAAGCTCGCGGGCAGAAGCCATTACCCGGGTGCTCTATCCGGCCGATTCGACCGCCGCCGGCCAGGAATTGCGGCTGCGGCAGGAGTTCTTCTTCTCGTCCGCCTCGCTGCAGGACATCGTGCGCCGGCATCTGCAGCAATATGGCGATCTCGGCTCGCTGCCCGACAAGGTGGCCATCCACCTCAATGACACCCATCCGGCGATTTCGGTTGCCGAGCTCATGCGGATCCTCGTGGACGACAATGGCCTTAAATGGGCGGAAGCGTGGAAGCTGACGAAGGCTACGTTCGGCTACACCAACCACACCCTGCTGCCCGAGGCGCTTGAGAGCTGGCCGGTGGCGCTGCTCGAGCGATTGCTGCCCCGTCACATGCAGATCATCTACCAGATCAATGCCGATGTGCTGAGCGACGCCCGGACCCGGGCGAAGTTCAGTGATGCGCAAATCGCCAACGTGTCGTTGATCGACGAATCGGGCGGGCGCCGGGTGCGGATGGGGCAACTGGCTTTTGTCGGATCGCATTCGATCAACGGCGTGTCTGCGCTGCATACCGACTTGATGAAGCAGACGGTGTTTTCGGACCTGCACAAGCTCTATCCGGGCCGGATCAACAACAAGACCAATGGCATCACGCCGCGTCGGTGGTTGATGCAGTGCAATCCCGGGCTCACCAAGCTGATCAGCGAGCGGATCGGGCCGGGATTTCTCGACGATATCGATCTGCTGCAGGGGCTCGCTCCCCATGCCGATGATCCGAGTTTCCAGGCGCAGTTCGCGGCGGTCAAGCATGCCAACAAGCAGAAGCTGGCCAAGCTGATCAAGGACCGGCTGGGCATCACGGTGTCGCCGGAAGCGCTGTTCGACGTGCAGATCAAGCGCATCCACGAATACAAGCGCCAGTTGCTCAACATCATACAAGCTGTTGCCCTGTATGACGAAATTCGTGCTCACCCGGAACGCGAATGGGTGCCGCGCGTTAAGATCTTCGCTGGCAAGGCGGCGCCGGGCTACTGGAACGCCAAGCTCATCATCAAGCTGATCAACGATGTCGCCAAGGTCATCAACAACGATCCGGCGGTGCGCGGCCTGCTCAAGGTGGTGTTCCTGCCCAACTACAATGTGAGCCTCGCCGAAGTGATCGTTCCTGCCGCCGACCTCTCTGAACAGATATCGACGGCCGGCATGGAGGCCTCGGGCACCGGCAACATGAAGTTCATGGCCAACGGGGCCATTACCGTCGGCACGATGGACGGCGCCAATGTGGAAATGCACGAGGAAGTCGGCCCCGACAACATCGTCATCTTCGGCCTGACCACCGACGAGGTGAATGAGAAGCGGGCCAAGAACGAGGCGCCGAGCCTTACCATCGACAAGTCACCGCGGCTCAAGGAAGCGCTGGAAGCCATAGCCCAGGGCGTGTTTTCTCCTGACGATCCGCATCGCTATCGCGACCTGATTGGCGGGCTCCATGATCATGACTGGTTCATGGTGGCGCGGGACTTCGATGCTTACGCCGCCGCTCAGGCGGAAGTGGATGCGCTGTGGGGTGACAAGCGGCGCTGGAACGCCATTGCGATCCGCAACACCGCCCATGTCGGGTTCTTTTCGTCGGACCGAACCATTCGTCAGTACGCGCAGGATATCTGGGGTGTCGCGGTAGCCGAAAAGTGAGGGTTACGAGCAGGGGGCGGCCGGCAGACCGGACGCTGACCTCTGCCGGTTAGGAGTTCAGGAGGCGCGGCCGAGGGGCTGGCGCTCCTTCTGGGAGAGCGGGCGCGTGAGCAAGCAAGACTGGCAGGCCGAGGCGGCAGAGGTGGAAGCGATCGTCGCCGGTCGTCACGCCGATCCCTTTGCCTTTCTGGGGCTGCACGAAGTCAGTGGGCAATCGGTGCTGCGGGCGTTCATCCCGCATGCCGAGACGGTGTCGGCGCTGACGCTGGATGGAATGGTACTCGGAGACCTGATCCAACGGCATCCGGCAGGCTTTTTCGAGGGCAAGGTCAACATCGACAAGCGCCAGCCGGTGCGCTACCGCGCCAGCAATGCGGGCGGGGAGTGGGACGTCTACGATCCCTACACTTTCGGGCCGGTGCTCGGACCGATGGACGACTACTATATCGGTGAAGGCAACCACCTGCGGCTGTTCGACAAGCTCGGTGCCCACCAGATGGCGTTCGACGGCGTCGACGGCACCCATTTTGCCGTGTGGGCGCCCAATGCCGAGCGGGTCAGCGTGGTCGGACCGTTCAATGACTGGGACGGACGACGCCACCCGATGCGCAAGCGCCTCGAAACCGGCATCTGGGAAGTGTTCATCCCCCGGCTCGGGGCGGGAACGCTCTACAAGTACGAAATCGTCGGCCCCGGAGTCGTGGTGCAACCGCTCAAGGCCGACCCCTTTGCCCGCCAGGCCGAAATGCGGCCCCGCACGGCGTCGGTCGTGCCTGATCCGGCCGGGTTCGCCTGGACGGACGGCAAGTATCTCGAGGAGCGGGCGACGCGCGACTGGCGGCGGACGCCGATGTCCATTTACGAGGTGCATCTGGGGAGTTGGCGGCGGCGGCCGGATGGCGGGTTCATGTCCTATGACCAGCTCGCCGAACAGCTGGTCCCCTATGTTGCGGATATGGGCTATACGCATATCGAGCTTATGCCGATTACAGAGCATCCGTTCGATCCGAGCTGGGGCTACCAGCCGACGGGGCTCTATGCGCCCACGGCGCGATTTGGTGATCCCGCGGGGTTTGCGCGGTTCGTGAATGCCGCGCACGAAGCCGGGCTGGGCGTCATCCTCGACTGGGTGCCGGCGCATTTTCCCACCGACGAGCACGGACTGGCGCAGTTCGATGGTACAGCGCTCTACGAGCATGCGGACCCGCGACAGGGCTATCATCCCGACTGGAACACCGCGATCTACAACTTCGGCCGCCGCGAGGTGGTGAGCTTCCTGGTCAACAACGCGCTCTACTGGCTGGAGAGATTTCACCTCGATGGCCTGCGGGTCGACGCCGTGGCGTCGATGCTCTACCTCGACTATTCGCGCCAGCACGGGCAATGGGTGCCGAACCAGTTCGGCGGCAACCAGAACATCGAGGCAGTGGAGTTTTTGCGGCGGGTGAACTCGGAGGCCTACCGGCTGCATCCCGGCACGTTCATGATTGCCGAGGAGTCCACTTCCTGGCCGGGCGTAAGCCAGCCAGTTCACACCGGGGGGCTGGGTTTCGGCTTCAAGTGGAACATGGGCTTCATGAACGACACGCTGCGCTTCATGAGCCGCGAGCCTGCGCACCGGAAGTATCACCACAACGACATGACGTTTGCCGCCGTCTATGCCTTCAGCGAGAACTTCGTCCTGCCGCTGAGCCATGACGAGGTGGTGCATGGGAAGGGATCGCTGCTGGGGAAGATGCCCGGCGATGACTGGCAGCAGTTCGCCAACCTGCGGGCCTATTATGCCTTCATTTGGGGCTTCCCGGGCAAGAAACTGCTGTTCATGGGGCAGGAATTTGCGCAACGCGACGAGTGGGCAGAGGCCAAGTCGCTCGACTGGTACCTGCTGGATGCGGGGATGCATGAGGGCATCCGGCGGCTGGTCGCCGACCTAAACCTCGCATATCGCCAGTTGCCGGCGCTGCATGAACGCGATTGCGAACCGGACGGATTCGAATGGGTGATCGGCAATGACCACGCCCATTCGGTCTTTGCCTGGCTGCGCAAGGCGCCGGGCCATGATCCCATTCTGGTGATCAGCAATTTCACGCCGGTGCCCCGCAGCGGCTACAAGCTACCCATGCCCAAGGCGGGCAGGTGGGTTGAGCGCATCAATACCGATGCGGAATGGTATGCCGGCTCCAACACCGGGAACCAGGGCGCGGTCGAGGCTTACCCGGTCGAGGGTCAGCATTGGCCAGCCGAGGCGGAGGTCTACCTGCCGCCGTTGTCGACGCTGTTCTTGAAATACGAGCCGGCCTAGTCCGGCGAAGCTATGCGATACGTCCCGGGAAACGGGCAGAGTGGAGGGTAAGAATGGCAGACTACAGAGTACCATCGCCGCTGGCCCGCGAGGCCATGGCCTATGTGCTGGCCGGAGGGCGCGGCACGCGTCTGATGGAACTGACGGACCGGCGCGCCAAGCCGGCAGTCTATTTCGGCGGCAAGTCACGCATCATCGACTTCGCGCTGTCCAACGCCATCAACTCGGGCATTCGCCGCATTTCGGTGGCGACGCAATACCAGGCGCATAGCCTCATCCGCCACCTGTCGCGCGGCTGGAACTTCCTGCGTCCCGAGCGCAATGAAAGCTTCGACGTGCTGCCTGCCAGCCAGCGGGTGGCCGAGGACATGTGGTATGCCGGCACAGCCGATGCGGTTTACCAGAACATGGATATCATCGAGGACTATGGCGCGCGCTATATCGTGATCCTGGCGGGCGACCATATCTACAAGATGGACTACGAGATCATGCTGCGGCAGCACGTGGATACGGGCGCCGACGTGACCATCGGATGCCTCGAGGTGCCGCGCATGGAAGCCACGGCTTTCGGCGTGATGCATGTGGACGGGCGGGACCGCGTCATCGAGTTCGTCGAAAAGCCCAAGGACCCGCCTGGCATTCCGGACCGCCCGGACACGGCGCTGGCGAGCATGGGCATCTATGTGTTCGAGACGCGGTTCCTGATGGAGCAGCTGCGCCGCGACGCCGCCACTGTGGGGTCGAGCCGCGATTTCGGCAAGGACATCATTCCCTATATCGTCAAGAACGGGACGGCGTGGGCGCACCGCTTCAACCGGTCGTGCGTGCGATCCTCCAAGGAGGACGTGGCCTATTGGCGTGACGTCGGGACGATCGACGCCTATTGGAAAGCCTCGATCGACCTCACCGATATCGAGCCGCAGCTGGATCTCTATGACCGGGACTGGCCGATCTGGACGTATGCCGAGATCACGCCACCGGCCAAGTTCGTGCATGATTTCGATGGCCGTCGCGGATCGGCGGTCAATTCGCTGGTGTCGGGCGATTGCATCGTCTCGGGCGGGCGGCTGCAGCGGACTCTGCTGTCTACCGGTTCGCGCGTGCATTCCTATTCCGAGCTCGAAGAGGCCGTGGTGCTGCCCTATTGCGATATCGGGCGAAATGCCCGCCTGCGCAAGGTGGTCATCGATCGCGGTGTCAATATTCCGGAGGGCCTCGTGGTGGGGGAGGATCCCGAATTCGACGCCAAGTGGTTCCGGCGCACCGATGATGGGGTGACGCTCATCACCCAGAACATGATCAACAAGTATCTGGCGGGGCGATGATCGAAGTCCTCTCGGTCGCGTCCGAGCTCTATCCACTGATCAAGACCGGGGGGCTCGCCGACGTGGCGGGCGCCCTTCCGGGCGCAATGGTTGGCAGCGGCGTCACCATGCGCACGCTGGTGCCGGGCTATCCCGGGGTGATGAGCCGGCTGAAGGGCGGTCGCGTCGTCAAGGGACTGGACGATCTGTTCGACGTGCCGGCAAAGCTGATCGCGGCGAGGATCGAGGGCCTTGATGTGATCGTCATCGATGCTCCTGCGCTGTTCGATCGCCCCGGCAATCCCTATGTCGGCCCCGACGGGCAGGACTGGCCGGACAACTGGAGGCGTTTTGCCGCGCTGGGCTGGGTGGCAGCAGAACTGGCGCAGGGACTGGTGGAGGGCTATCACCCGCAGGTCCTGCACTGCCACGACTGGCAGGCGGGGCTGGCGCCGGCCTACATCAAGTTCGGCCCCACCAGCGCGGTCAAGACGGTGATGACCATCCACAACATTGCCTTCAAGGGCTTCTTCGGCGCGGACGTCTTTCCCCGGCTGCGACTGCCGCCGCAGGCATTCTCGGTTGGGGGCGTCGAGTTCTACGGCGGCATCTCATACCTCAAGGGCGGGATGGAATGCGCGGATTACGTGACGACCGTCAGCCCCAACTATGCCGATGAAATCCGCACGCCCCAATTCGGCATGGGGCTGGAAGGCCTGCTCAACGGCCGTGCCGACACGCTGGCGGGGATCCTCAACGGCATCGACACCGACGCTTGGGACCCCACCAGGGACCAGGCGCTGGCGCAGACCTATTCGGCCAATACGCTCCATCTCCGGCAGGCCAACAAGGCGGCCGTGGCCCACAAGTTCGGCCTCGACGGCACCGATGGGCCGCTGTTCTGCGTGGTCAGCCGGCTGACCGACCAGAAGGGTATGGACCTGCTGCTGTCGAGCGTCGATAGCCTGGTCGCGTTGGGCGGGCGGCTGGCGGTGCTCGGTTCTGGCGAAGCGCAGATCGAGGATGGCTTCCGCCAGATGTCGCAGCGCCATCCTGGCAAGGTCGCCATGACCACCGGCTACAATGAGGGGCTGAGCCACCTGATGCAGGGCGGCTGCGACGCCATTCTCATCCCGTCGCGGTTCGAGCCGTGCGGCCTGACCCAGCTCTACGGCTTGCGCTATGGCTGCGTGCCGGTGGTCAGCCGGATCGGCGGGCTGGCAGACACCGTTATCGATGCCAATCCGGCTGCCGTTGCCAGCGAGGTCGCGACAGGGGTGATGTTTGCCCCCAACAGCGCCGACGCGCTGCGCGAAGCCATCCGCCGGACGGTGCGACTGTATGACGACGGCAGACTCTGGAAGAAGATGCAACGGCGGGGGATGAAGTCGGACGTGTCGTGGAGAACCAGCGCCGCGCGTTATGCCGAGATCTACGCCAACCTTACCGGGCTCACGACAAATGAACATCCAGACCATTAGCACCACCCCTTACACCGACCAGAAACCCGGCACCTCGGGCCTGCGCAAGCGGGTGAGCGTCTACCAGCAGCCGAACTACGTCGAAAACTACATCCAGGCGATCTTCGACAGTCTCGAAGGGTTCGAGGGCAAGACGCTGGTGATCGGTGGCGACGGCCGCTTCTACAACGATGTGGCGATCCAGAAGGCGATCCGGATCGCGGCGGCCAACGGCTTCGGCAAGGTGCTGGTGGGGCAGGGCGGCATTCTGTCCACGCCTGCCGCCAGCCATGTCATCCGTCACTACGGGGCCTTCGGCGGGCTGGTGCTCTCCGCGAGCCACAATCCCGGCGGTCCGGACGGCGACTTCGGCATCAAGTACAATATAGGCAATGGCGGACCGGCGCCCGAGCGCATCACCGATGCGGTCTTCGCCCGCAGCAAGGAAATGGAGAGCTACAAGATCATCGATGCGCCGGACGTGGCGCTGGATGAAGTCGGCAGCCATCGCTCCGGTGAAATGGTGGTCGAGGTCATTGATCCGGTTGCCGACTATGCCGCGCTGATGGAGTCGCTGTTCGACTTTGCCGGCATCAGGGACCTGTTTGCCGCAGGATTCCGCATGACTTTCGATGCCATGCACGCCGTCACGGGGCCCTATGCGCATGTTATTCTCGAGGACATGCTTGGTGCGCCGAAAGGGACGGTGATCAACGGTACGCCTTCGCCCGATTTCGGGAAGGGACACCCCGATCCGAACCTGGTCTATTGCAAGGAGATGCACGACCTGCTGATGACGCCCGAAGGTCCGGACTTCGGCGCTGCCTCGGATGGTGACGGGGATCGCAATCTCATCATCGGCAAGAACCGTTTCGTGACGCCATCGGATTCCCTCGCCATCCTGGCTGCCAATGCCGCATTGGCGCCGGGTTATGCGTCCGGCATCGCCGGGATTGCCCGTTCGATGCCGACCAGCGCTGCGGCGGACCGGGTGGCGGAGAAGCTGGGCATTGAAATGCACGAGACGCCGACGGGTTGGAAGTTCTTTGGCAATTTGCTGGACGCCGGGCGTGTCACGATATGCGGCGAGGAAAGCGCCGGCACGGGCTCCAACCACGTGCGAGAGAAGGACGGCCTGTGGGCGGTGCTGCTGTGGCTCAACGTGATTGCGTCGCGGAAGCAGAGTGTCGACCAGATCGTGCGCGAGCATTGGTCGACCTATGGCCGGAACTACTACACACGCCATGACTATGAAGAGGTCGATGCCGCGGTGGCCAATACGCTGGTCGAGGACCTGCGGGCGCAACTGCCGGGACTTGCCGGAAAAGTCTTCGGCGACGACCTGCAGGTCGCCTATGCGGACGACTTCACCTATCATGACCCCGTGGACAATTCGACCAGCGTCAAGCAAGGCATCAGGATCGGCTTCACCGACGGCTCCCGCATCGTGGTGCGTCTCAGCGGCACCGGCACGGTGGGCGCCACGTTGCGGCTCTACCTGGAGCGCTACGAGGCCGCCGATGGCCGCCATGACCTCGAGACGCAGACGGCTTTGCAACCGCTCATCGAGCTGGCCGAACACCTGACAGGAATACAGCAGCGCACGGGGCGGCAAGAGCCCAGCGTGATCACATAGCATCGGAATGCCAATGAAACCCATGCTGGTCCCCGACGGGGGCAGTATTGCCCATCTCGGCGCCACCGTTACCGAGGCGGGCGTCAATTTCGCCGTCTATTCGGAAAGCGCCACCAATATCTGGGTCTCGATCTACGACGAGCAGGACCTCGAGATCGAGCGCCTCGAACTCGACGTGCGTCAGGACAACATCTTTGCGGGGCTAATCGCAGGACTTGGCGTTGGCGCCCGCTACGGCCTGCGGGCGGATGGCCCCTACGACCCGGATCAGGGGTACTTCTTCGATCCGATGAAGCTGCTGGTCGATCCCTATGCCAAAAGGCTGGACCGGGTCTTCGTTCGGTCGCCGCGCCTGCGGCTGGATCGGGCCGAGGCAGTGGACACTGCGCCGCTGATCCCAAAGGCGATCGTGGTCGGGCTGGGCAACGAGAACATCCTGCCGCGCAAGAAAGCGCCCGGGCTCTACTACGAGATGAATGTGCGCGGCTATACGATGCGCCACCCGGGCGTACAGGGGCCGCTGCGCGGGACTATCGCAGCGCTGACAACCAAGCGGGTGATCGACCATCTCAAGTATATCGGGGTGGATACGCTGCAACTGATGCCGACCGCCGCCTGGATCGACGAGGGACACCTGCCGGTGCTCGGACTGACCAATGCCTGGGGCTACAACCCCGTCACCTATTCGGCGATCGATCCACGGCTGGCGCCGCGTGGACCGCAGGAATTGCGCCACATGACGGACCTCTATCGCAAGAACGGCATCTCGGTGATCCTCGACGTGGTCTACAACCATACCGGGGAAGGCGATGCCGACGGACCGATGCTGAGCATGATGGGGCTCGACGCCAAGACCTATTACCGATTTGTCGAAGTGGACGGCAAGCAGCACCTGGTGAACGACACCGGCACCGGCAATACTCTGCGCTGCGATCACCCGGCCACGCAACGGCTGGTGATCGACAGCCTCCGCTACTGGGTCGAGGAGATGGGGGTTTCCGGCTTCCGCTTCGACCTGGCAACGGTGCTGGGGCGTGATCCGGGCTTCAATCCCAATGCCGAGATGCTGCAAAAGATCAAGGCCGACCCGATCCTCAAGCAGTGCATCCTGGTCGCTGAGCCTTGGGATCCGGGCCCGGGCGGCTATGCCCTTGGCCAGTTCGGCAAGGAGTTCAAGGAACACAACGACACGTTCCGCGACGAGATCCGCCAGTTCTGGCGCGGCGAGAACGGCAAGATCGGCGCGCTGGCGGGCAAGGTTGCCGGCTCGGCGGAGATCTTCGACTTTGCCGGCCGCAAGCCCAGTCACGGGGTCAATCTGCTGGCAGTGCATGACGGGCTCACCTTGCGCGACCTGGTGAGCTATCAGGACAAGCACAACGAGGCCAATGGCGAGGGCAATCGCGACGGCCATAACCACAATGCCTCGTGGAACTGCGGCGTAGAGGGCGAAACGGACGATCCCGCTATCATCGCAGCGCGCAAGCGTGATGTGCGGGCGATGCTGGCGACGCTGTTCCTGTCGCGCGGCGTGCCGCTGCTGCAGCAGGGTGACGAGATGTTCCGCACGCAGCAGGGCAACAACAACGCCTATGCCCAGGATAACGAGATAAGCTGGGTGGACTGGGAGAATGCGGATGGCGACATGGTGGATTTCGTCGCCGTCCTCAGTAAGTTCCGCAAGGCGCACGCGGCGCTGACGCACGATCATTTCCTGTCGGGGCAGGAGAAGAACGGTGTGCGGGACGTGGTCTGGTGGCATCCGGACGGGCACGAGATGACCGAAGGCGACTGGGGTCGATCGGGTGCCTCAGTGCTCGGCATGCAACTGCGCCACAAGAATGACGAGGTGCTGATCTGGTTCAACCGCCGCACCGAGCCGGTGGTGGCGCGGCTGCCGGATGGCGATTGGCGGGTTGGCATCCTCTCGGACAACGGCGCGAGCGTGGCGATCACCGAGGCTACCGCCACGCTGACCCCGCGCTCGGTAGTGGCTCTGGTGCGGCCATGATCATTGCCCAGCTCAGCGACATCCATGCCGACGGCAGCGCCCGCTCGCTCGATCGCCTGGACGCGGTGGTGCGATGGCTTCAGCCGCTACGGCCCGACGCGATCATCGTGTCGGGTGATTTGGCGGAGGAGGCACATGAAGAATGCTATCCCGAGGTTCGCCGGCGCCTCGAGAGCCTGGACGCGCCCTATTTCGTCGTGCCGGGCAATGTCGATGATCACCGCGAAATGCAGCGGGTGTTCGGTGACCGCTTCGGATGGGGGGAAGAGCGGCCGCTCAACGTCTCCGGGCTGGTCGGTGAGGGACAGTTGCGGGTGATCGGGCTAGACGTCACCGTGGCGGGCGCCCATCACGGGGACGCCCGTCCGGTCCTGGACTGGCTGGGGCAGGAGCTGAATTCGGGCGGGCCGCCCGCGCTGATATTCCAGCACCAGCACCCGTTTCTATGCGGCATCGACGGCAAGGATCGCAATATCTGCTATGGCGGCGATGAACTTGCCCGGCTGATCGAGACGGCGAGCGATCCGATCGTCGGACTGACCTGCGGCCATGTGCACCGGCCCATGTTCACGCGCTTCGCCAACCGCCCCGCAACGATGTCACCGTCCGTCACCCGCGCGAACCAGTTGCGGCTCGACGGTCGCGAAACGTCCATCAGCGATCCGCCCGGGCTGCTCATCCACCATTTCGCCTCGGGCAGAATGGTCAGCCACGTCGTGTCGGTGGCCCAATAATGCCGGTTATGGGTTTGCCACTGGAGCGCTGAGGCCGCCGGCCTTCTCGACATAGGCGATGATCTGATCGAGGCTTTCCTGGCGGAGCAGATCGGTGAAGATGTAAGGGCGACCTTCCCGCACCTTCTGCGTATCGCTTTCCATTACCTCGAGGCTCGCGCCCACATAGGGTGCCAAGTCGGTGTGGGTAATGACCAGCAGGTCGGAGCGGGAGATGGCGGGGCCGCCCTTGCGCGGGATTTTCTCGCCCTGTGCGACCGAGATCACGTAGATGGTCAAGTCGGCAAGGTCCGGTGAGAAGGTGGCCGCCAGGTTGTCGCCGCCACTCTCGATCAGGATGATGTCGAGGTCAGGAAATTTCCGATTGAGGTCATCGATGGCGGCCAGATTGAGCGACGCGTCCTCGCGGATCGCCGTGTGGGGGCAACCGCCGGTTTCGACGCCGACGATGCGATCTTCGGAGATGGCCTGCACGCGCGCCAGGATCAGCGCGTCTTCACGCGTGTAGATGTCGTTGGTGACGACCGCCATGGAATATCGCTCGCGCATCGCCTTGAGCAGCATTTCGCACAGGGTCGTCTTGCCGGACCCGACGGGGCCGCCAATACCAATGCGCAGGGGGCCGTTGAGCGATTTCACATGAGCCTCATGATCGCGAGTGTCAGGAAACCCAAGCCCAGGAACAGGCAGAGCGGTGAATAGACCCGGCGATCGTTGAGCCGGAAGTTGGGCTCCGGGGTTAGCCGCGCCCACCAGGAAGTATAGCCAACGGTCCCCCGCAGCAGGAACAGGATAGCAAGTGCGAAGCCGGCGGCGGTCAACAGTGCTCCACCACCGTCGTGATCCGCGAGGGCAAGCGAAGCGAAGGCAGCCGCGAGAAGGGAGACTGCGACGCCAAGCGAAGCCAGCCGCGGTGGCATATGTTCGATGCCCGCTGTTCCGACGACCGTCTGCGCCAGCAGCTTCTCGTTACGGATCGGCCAGGTCCGTCCGATGGACCACAGAAAGTGCGCCGTCGATACGGCCAGCAGGGCGATGAACATGAAAGAGGAAATCAGCATGCTCATGATCGGAAGATTCTCGTGGTGAGCGTTTCGTGCGACATCTGCGCAATATCGGCTGCGTAGGCTACAGCGCCAATATCGTCGAGTGCGGCATGCTGGCACAGCGCCGCCGTGGCCGCTATCGCCGGCTCCAATGCGGCCATGATGGCCAGCCCGTCCGACTGGCCGATAGGTACGAGGCGCACGGCGACCGAGACCTGACTATGGATGCTGGCGGTCAGCCAGGCCAGCAGCGCCATATCGAGCGCGATCGCGTGACCGGCGGCAATGGCGCCCACTGCGATGGGGTAGGGGCAGGGGCTCGGCAGGTGATCCAGCGCAGGTGTCGGCCACGCCTTCGCGGCCGTGGCGAATGCGGCGCCGGTGATGGTGGTTTCGTCGTGACGTTCGCGGGCCGATGTGAGGGCCAGGCAGAGGTCGGCAAGTCCGCCCAGCGCGGCGGCATCGGCGGAGGCGCGGTAGGCATGGGCGAACAGGATGCCGTCGGTGCGAAGGCTGCCATAGCAAAGTACGCCCTCGATCCAGGCCTCTGTCGTCGCCCGATCATGGACAGTGCTGGCGACGATGGCCGACTCCAGCCCGGCGGACCAGGCGAAGGCGCCGACGGGAAAGGCCGGCGACAGCCAGGTCAGCAGTTTCTGCAGGTCGCCGCCGCGGGTCATCGCGCCAGCAGGGCGTGGCCGGCATCGCCATGGCTATGATAGGCGCCATGTTCGGCAAAGAAGGGTTCGACGACATCGCCTACTGTCGCTCCCAGCCCTTCCAGCATGGTCCTCAGCACATGATCGCGCTTGATGAGGATGCGCCGGTCCTCCAACTGGGCGGAGGTGTGCCGGTTGCCGATATGCCAGGCCAACCGCACCAGATGTGCCGTGTCGCGACCGCGAACCTCGTAGAGCAGTTCATCGGCGGCGACGACGCCGGCAACGCGGCCGTCGTCGAGTTCGATGGCGCTGTCATGGGCGAGCGTGAGGGTCTGGGGAAAATCGAGCATCACCTCATCACCGCCGCTGAGCCGCAGCAGCTTGCGGCGGAGGCGTCGTTCGCTGTGCTCCAGCGTCACGGTGTCATAGACGCGCCGGCCATGGCCGGGCGAGAGGAGTGAAATGGCGCGCAACATCGGTCAGGCAACTACCCTTGGTCCAGTCAGGGAACGGTATAGAAAAAGCGGGTGATCAAATAGGCCTGATAGGCCAGATGCAGCAGAACGACGGCGAGGTGGGCGCGTCGGTCGGCTGACTTTATGGCGAGGGCGCAGAGCAGCAGGCCGAGTGGCACCTGGATGAAGTAGTCGAACTCGGTGCGGGTCCAGTAGCCATCTTCTTTTATGAGCGTGTCGACGATATCGAGCACAAACGTTGCCGCGAACAGCCCGAAGTACCAGCGGCGACGCTTGAGGAAGAAATCCTCATATCCCTCATACTCGGCGATGTTGTCCGGCGACAGCAAGGCGGCGAGGAGAAACAGCGTGGTGGCATAGGAGATGAGGAACAGGATGATGGAGAAGTTCCAGTGCTCAAGCCGGAACAAGGCAAATTCCCACCACCAGAACAGGACCAGTTCGAGCAGGATGGAGAGCACCCAAAGCAGATGGATGCTTGAAACGCGCAGGCGGTGCGGGTGCTGGATCAGGCCGGCGACGGTCAGCAGCAGACGAGTCATGCCGAGCCCTACAATCATGCCGAGAACGATGCGGATGTGTGGGAAGAGCTCCGCGGCTCCCGAGTGTTGCATAGGGTGCGCTAGGGCGTGTTGTTGATTTCAGTGCAGGTCAGGACGGGCTCGGCATCATCTCCGAGTGTGGCATCGTAGAGGCTGGCATCCACACCCTGGCTCCACCAGGTCCACTGGCCAGCGGCATAGCGGACGCCAGAGGCGGATATGACCGCAGCGAAGATCAGCGGCTCAGGTTCTTCGGCGATCGGCACAATCGCGAGAAAGTTTGGCGCGGCGTTGATATAGGTGACGCTAAACATTCTTTCGTCGGAGCATGTGTAGGGGGTGACGCGCCGCTCGAAATCGGAGCCAGCGGCAATCTCGATCTGCAGCGAAGCCTCGGCTCCGGATGCAGACGGGATGATGAGCATGGCGGTCGCGAGAGCAGCCAAGAATCTGGTCATAAGAGCCTCCATCGAGTCGGGCCCATGGTGCTGCCGAAAGCCGATCACAGCAAGAGTGGGCTTGCAGCGCCAGCGGAGGTTTTGACCTTGCTGCCGCCGCCGTCGGGCTAGAACAGGAAGTAGCGCTGCGCCATGGGCAAAACTGTGGCGGGCTCGCAGGTCAGCAACTCGCCGTCGGCGTGGACTTCATAGGTTTCTGGGTCCACATCGATGCTTGGCGTGGCGGAGTTGTGCACCATCGCGGCCTTGCCGATGCCGCCACGCGTGTTGGTGACGGGCAGCATCTGCTTAGCGACGCCGAGCGTGTCGCGCAGGCCGTTGTCGAAGGCGGCCTGCGATACGAAGGTGACGGATGACGAGGTCACCAGCTTGCCGAACGAGCCGAACATGGGGCGGTAATGCATCGGCTGCGGTGTGGGGATGGAGGCGTTGGGATCGCCCATCGGGGCGGCCGCGATCGATCCGCCCAGCAGCACCATTTCGGGCTTTACCCCGAAGAAGGCCGGCGTCCACAGGACGAGATCGGCGCGCTTGCCCACCTCGATCGAGCCGATGTGCTGGCTCATGCCATTGGCGACTGCGGGATTAATGGTGTATTTGGCGATATAGCGCTTCACCCGGAAGTTGTCGTTCTCGCCGGTTTCCTCGGGCAGCCGGCCGCGCTGGCGCTTCATTTTGTCGGCAGTTTGCCAGCAGCGAATGAGGACTTCGCCGACGCGGCCCATGGCCTGGCTGTCGGACGCGATGACCGAAATGGCTCCCATGTCGTGCAGGATGTCCTCGGCGGCGATCGTTTCCTTGCGGATACGGCTTTCGGCGAAGGCGACGTCTTCGGGGATGGATGGCGAAAGGTGGTGGCACACCATGAGCATGTCGAGATGCTCGGCGATGGTGTTGATCGTGTAGGGCCGTGTCGGATTGGTGGATGAAGGGATGACGTTGGGCAGACCAGCAACGCGCAGGATGTCGGGCGCATGGCCACCACCGGCCCCTTCGGTATGAAAGGCGTGGATTGTGCGTCCCTTGAAGGCGCCGATCGTGTCCTCGACGAAACCGGCTTCGTTGAGCGTGTCGGTGTGGATCATCACCTGGACGTCATAGTCGTCGGCGACGGAGAGACAATTGTCGATCGCAGCGGGGGTGGTGCCCCAGTCTTCGTGCAACTTCAGGCAACTTGCGCCGGCCAAGACCATCTCGGCGAGCGGCTCCGGACGCGATGCATTGCCCTTGCCGGCCAGGGCAAGGTTCATCGGGAATGCATCGAAGCTCTCGATCATGCGCTGAATGTGCCAGGCGCCGGTGCAGGTAGTCGCGAGGGTGCCATGGGCCGGGCCGGAGCCGCCGCCCAGCATGGTGGTCACGCCACTCATCAGCGCCTCCTCGATCTGCTGGGGCGCGATGAAATGGATGTGGGCGTCCATGCCGCCGGCCGTCAGGATGTGGCCTTCGCCGGCGATGGCCTCCGTAGAGGGTCCGATGATGACATCGACGTCCGATTGGGTATCCGGATTGCCCGCCTTGCCGATGGCGGCGATGCGGCCGTCCTTGAGGCCGATATCGGCCTTGTAGATGCCGGTGACATCGACAACGAGCGCATTGGTGATGACCGTATCCACCGCGCCTTCTGCCCGCGTGCGCTGGGACTGGCCCATGCCGTCGCGGATGACCTTGCCGCCGCCAAACTTCACCTCCTCGCCATAGGTGGTGAAATCCTTCTCCACCTCGATGAACAACTCGGTATCGGCCAACCGCACGCGGTCGCCTGTCGTGGGGCCATACATGTCGGCATAGGTGGCACGGGAGATACGAGCGGGCATGGCGATCCGGAACCAGTGTGGGCGCTGATGGCCGACTTTGTCGCGGTTCTACGGGCCTGGCAAGGGCGGCGGCGTGACTTCCGGCGCGAAATTTACGCAGTGCTCAAAAAAGCGGCAGATCACCCTCGGCCGAGGCGGTGGCCAACCTAGTTCGGACGCGTCGCCTGCTGGCGTCGGTAAGCGGTGGCGCTGGCATCGATGAGTTGATCGAGCAACGGCTCGCCCACCGCAATCTCGGGATTGGAGGTCTGGGTGGTAGCGATCAGCGAGACCGCCATGGCCTGGATGGCGTAGGCCTGCTTGCCCCGTCCTGCCTGGTGGTGCGCATTGCCCTCTGTCTCGAACGTGCGCAGCAGGCCGTCGCGGGTGGCGGTGTCCATGTTGCGCTTGGCACTCACCCAGTCGCTGGCGCCCAGATCATCGATCAGGCCGGCGGCGAGGCTGCCCAGCAGCCACATGGCTTCGTCATCATCGAGCGCGTTCTGCTGAAGGTCTGCGAGCACGGCGATGAAGCGGCGCTTGAAGTCCTGTTCCTTGGTGGTCATCGGGCAAGTCCGGGTCAGTACGGTTTGCCGCCCTTAAAGCATGTGAGCGGCCAGCCCGCCATGCTGCGGCGACACAATTATTGTCGTTCGGCCTAAAGGGCGCCCATGACCTGCCGGCGGAAGCCATGGACGATCCTGTCGCCGCCCAGCGGGATCAGGCGAACCTCGCGTGCCTGGCCGGGTTCGAAGCGAACGGCTGTGCCGGCGGGGATATCGAGCCGCATGCCGCGGGCTTGGGCGCGATCGAATCGCAACCCTGCGTTTGCCTCGAAAAAGTGGTAGTGCGAGCCGACTTGGATCGGCCGATCACCGGTATTGGCCACCTCGAGTATGATTTGGGAAGCGCCGGCATTGAGTTCGATCTCGCCGTCCTTGGTGATGATTTCGCCCGGGATCATGTTGCCTCATGCGGTTGCCGCCGGCGCGCAGCCTGCGGGGTTGAAGGTGCGAGTTGTCGACGCAGGGTTCTTGACCAGTTTGCCCGCGGGCCTAATGGGGCGAGGCGCGAAGTTGCCGCCGCAGTTGGGGCAGGTATTCCCGAGCCGGTGCTCCGCACAGTGGGCACAGAACGTGCACTCAAAGCTGCAGATCAGGGCATCAGCCGCATCAGGGGGCAGATGCTTGTCGCAGCACTCGCAGGAGGGACGAAGCTCGAGCATGGCAATTACCGAATGGGTTCATGGACGGTGATCAGTTTGGTGCCGTCGGGGAAGGTGGCTTCCACCTGAACGTCGTGGATCATTTCGGCGATGCCTTCCATCACCTGGTCACGCCTGACCACGTGGGCGCCAGCCTCCATCAGTTCGGCAACAGGGCGGCCATCGCGGGCGCCCTCGACCACGAAGTCGCTGATCAGCGCGATCGCCTCCGGGTGGTTGAGCTTGACGCCGCGCTCAAGTCGCCGGCGGGCAACGACGGCGGCCATGGCTATGAGCAGCTTGTCTTTTTCGCGCGGGGTCAGGTTCATCAGCTTATCCTAGAGATGCCAGAGACGCGGCAGCGTGCCAGCGCCGCTGAGTTCAGAGAGAATTGGAACGACTAGTCGGCGCAAAGCAAGCCCGGTTTGAGCCAGGGCGCGGACCACCAGTCTTTCGCCATTGGCGCTGACGGCGATGCGCTCATCGGCGGGAAGGGACTTTCGTAAGCGGGCGAGCGCCATAGCACAGCGGTCAGCACTTGGCGCGACATGGAGAACACTCGCGAAGGCGCGGCGGCCGGAAAGCAAGGACAGGCTGTTTCGCTCGAAGGCCGTACCGTCGAGTCGTGTCGCTTCGGCATGAATCAGCCGCCCGTGGCGGCGGATGCGCCAGTTGTCGCGCAGAGTGGCATCGAGGGCCGCCTCGCCCATGGCATCGCGTCCGAGCAGGAAGCCCTCAATTGCCGTCAGACTAGCGCCCTCCGCAAGATCGATCTCGATGCGGCGGTCGAGCTGGCTGCCGGCGAACAGGATAGTCTCCTGCGGCAGCCAATCGAGATGGGCCGCCGCACCGACGACGAGGCGCGTTTCCACCCGTGCGGCGCCGCCGATCGAGCGATAGATGCGCTCGCAGGCCTGGGTGGTGATGACCATGCGGCCGCCAGCAGCCAGCTCGGCGGACCACGTCATGTGATCGCCGCCGGTGAGGCCGCCGGCTGTGTTGATCAGCACCGCCTCGATGGCGGAGGAGTGGGTGTGCGGCAGGCGGATCTTGGCGCAGCCATCCTGGTAAAGTGTCGCCAGCCGGCTTTTTCCGTCACGCTGTTTGGTGACGATCCGGCCGTCGCCGCGCGCCCGTTGCAGTCGCGGGTGAATAGTGCAAGCGGCTACTTTCTCTCGAGTCTCGGCAACGATTGTCAAAGAACTGCGTTTCCTAGGTCGAGCAGGTGCTCTTCACCAATACATTACAGAAGGCGAGAAAAATGCACATCAAATCCATCCTTTCCGTTGCCGCTCTGACCGCAGCCCTTGGCCTCACCGGCCCGGCCACCGCCCAGATGCTGGCAGGCCAGCAGCTGACCGAAGGCGATATCGCCCGCATCCAGAACTACTGCAACGATCTGGAGCGCGAGCAGGATTCGGCCGTCGAACTGTCCCCCGAGACTGACGCGGACGATGATGAAGACACCAACATCCCGGGCGTCCAGGAAGACCTGATCACCTACGCCTGGTGCCTGGAGACCGGCTTCGTCGAGCGCATCGGCGACTAATACCAGCCTCGATCTAGTTGAAACGCCCGGCAACAGCCGGGCGTTTTTTTGTTTACACCATGAGGTGCCTGCGCACCTCTGGCAAGTCCAGATCGCTGGCAGGTCCAGCGTGCTGAATCTCACCACGATCCATGACGTAGATATCGTCGGCAACCTCCCTGCAGAAGTCGAGGAACTGCTCCACGAGCAGGATGGTCATGCCCTTGTCGTCGCGAAGGAATTGAAGGGCCCGGCCGATGTCCTTGATGATTGAGGGCTGAATGCCCTCGGTGGGTTCGTCGAGCACGAGGACCTTGGGTCGGGTGACCAGCGCGCGGCCGATGGCCAGTTGCTGCTGCTGACCACCCGAGAGGTCACCGCCGCGCCTGCCGAGCATGGATTTCAGCACGGGGAAAAGCTCGAAGATGTAGGGCGGTATGTTCCGCTCGGAACGCGGGAGCCCGGCATAGCCGGTCTCGAGGTTTTCCCTGACCGTGAGCAGCGGAAAGATTTCGCGGCCTTGCGGCACGTAGCCGATGCCCATGCGGGCGCGTTTATAGGGCGGTGATTTCCTGAGGGCGTCCTCGCCAAAGGTAATGGCGCCGGCGGTGATGTTGTTGACGCCGGTGATGGCGCGCAGCGTGGAGGACTTGCCAACGCCATTGCGCCCGAGCACTGCGGTGATGCGGCCGGGACGGCATTGAATCGATACCGACTTCAGGGCCTGCGCTGCCCCGTAATGCAGGTCGATAGCGTTGACGGAAAGGGCGATGCTCATCGTCCGAGATACCTTTCAATCACGATTGGATTGGCGCTGACCTGATCGAGGCTCCCCTCGGCCAGGACCGAGCCTTCAGCCAGACAGGTCACGCGCGCGCCCAGTTCCCGAACGAAGCTCATGTCGTGCTCGACGACGACGACGGATCGGGTTCTGGAAATTTCTCGCAGCAGCTTGGCGGTTTCGACAGTCTCGGCATCGGTCATGCCGGCCACCGGCTCGTCGACCAGCAGGAGCTTGGGATCCTGCGCCAGCAGCATGCCGATCTCGAGCCATTGCTTCTGGCCATGGCTGAGGTTGGCGGCGAGATCGTCCCTGCGCCCGATGAGGCGGACGGTTTCGAGGATCTCGGTGATCCGGGCGATATCGGCGGCATCAGCGGTGTAGAACAGGGTCCTGAAAATACCGCGCGGCTTCCTGTGCGCCATCTCGACATTGTCCCAGACGGTATGGCTCTCGAAAACGGTCGGCTTCTGGAACTTGCGGCCGATCCCCAGATTGGCGATGGCGGCTTCGTCCAGCCTAGTGAGGTCGGTGCGCCCGTCGAAAAGCACCTGGCCGTCATCTGGACGGGTCTTGCCCGTGATGATGTCCATCATCGTGGTCTTGCCGGCGCCGTTGGGGCCGATGATGGCGAGCATCTCTGCGGGGCGGACGATGATGGAGAGGTTGTTGATCGCCTTGAAGCCGTCGAAGGAAACCGAGACGCCGTCGAGATAGAGCATGGTGCCAGATGTGTCGCGCATGGTCCTACTCCGCCGGATGAGGTTGCGGTTGGACGCCAGCCTCGACCTGCTCAGGCTTGCGAGCATTGCGATCATGCTGTTCGCGCCGGGTGGTTGCCGCGCGGTACTGGCCGATCAGCCCTACAATCCCCTTGGGCAAGAACAGCGTCGTGAAGACGAACAGTGCTCCCAACGCAAACAGCCAGAACTCGGGGAAGGCGGTGGTGAAATAGGACTTGCCCACATTGACCAGGATGGCCCCGATTATAGGCCCGACCAGCGTGCCGCGGCCACCGACGGCGGTCCAGATCACCACCTCGATGGAATTGGCGGGATCGAATTCGCTGGGGTTGATGATGCCAACTTGCGGCACGTAGAGCGCGCCGGCGATGCCCGCCATGACGGCCGATACGACGAAGGCGAAGAGCTTCACATACTCGACGCGATAGCCGATGAAGCGGGTGCGGCTTTCGGCGTCGCGCACGGCGACCATCACCTTGCCCAGCTTGGAATTGACGATCCCCGAGCAGACCAGAACCGACAGGGCGAGGGCAATTGCCGTGGCTGCAAAGAGGGCGGCGCGGGTGGCCTGTGCCTGCACAGGAAAGTCGAGGATCTCCTTGAAGTCCGTCAGGCCATTATTGCCGCCGAAGCCCATGTCGTTGCGGAAGAAGGCCAGCAGCAGCGCAAAGGTCATGGCCTGGGTGATGATCGACAGATAGACGCCGGTGACGCGGCTGCGGAAGGCGAGAAAGCCGAACACGAAGGCGAGCAGGCCCGGCACGAGCACGACCATCAGCATGGCGAACCAGAAATTGTCGAAGCCGAGCCAGTACCAGGGGAGTTCCGAGTAGTTCAGGAACACCATGAAATCGGGCAAGACCGGATTGCCATAGACGCCGCGGCTGCCGATCTGGCGCATCAGATACATGCCCATGGCGTAGCCGCCCAGCGCGAAGAAGGCGCCATGGCCGAGCGAGAGGATGCCGCAATAGCCCCATACCAGGTCGAGCGCCAGGGCCAGGATGGCATAGGCGAGATATTTGCCGAGCAGCGAGACCATGTAGGTGGGCACATGGCCGAACTGCCCCGGTGGGATGAGCAGATTGGCAACGGGCACAAGGGCGGCGACCACGAGGAAGATCGCGATGAGCCAGATGGCCTTCTTGTCGAGGGCGCGGAACAGGGCCTGTGTCAGCATGGATAGACTCCGTGCCGGTTGGCTTTGGTCATGGTCATGCCTCCACCGACCGGCCCTTGAGGGCGAAGAGACCGCGCGGGCGGCGCTGGATGAAGAGGATGATGAGGATAAGGATCAGGATCTTGCCCAGGACGGCGCCGGCATAGGGTTCGAGGAACTTGTTGGCGATGCCGAGCGTCATGGCACCCACGAACGTACCCCAGAGATTGCCCACGCCGCCGAAAACCACGACCATGAAACTGTCGATGATGTAGTTCTGGCCGAGGTTGGGCGAGACGTTGTCGATCTGGGTCAGGGCGACGCCGGCCAGGCCGGCAATGCCCGAACCGAGGCCGAAGGTCATGGCGTCGACGAAGGGGGTGCGGATGCCCATGGCAGAGGCCATGCGGCGGTTCTGCGTCACGGCGCGCATCTGCAGCCCGAGCGATGACCGGTTCAGCACGACCAGCAGGAGCGCGAAGACGGCGATGGCAAAGCCGACGATCCACAGCCGGGAATAGGTGATGTTGAGGCCATAGAAGGCGAAGGCGCCCGACATCCATGTCGGGGCGATGACCATCTGGTTGGTGGGCCCAAAGATCGAGCGCACGGTCTGCTGCAGGATCAGCGACAGGCCCCAGGTGGCCAGGAGCGTTTCCAGCGGACGGCCGTAGAGCCAGCGGATAATGCCGCGCTCGATAGCAATGCCGATCAGCGCGGTGACGAGGAAGGCCGCGGGCAGGGCGATGGCCAGCGAATAGTCGAGCAGGCCGGGGAAGGACTGGCGGATGACCAACTGCACGACAAAGGTGGTGTAGGCGCCCAGCATGACCATTTCGCCATGCGCCATGTTGATGACGCCCATGACGCCGAAGGTGATGGCCAGACCGATGGCGGCGAGCAGCAGTACAGAGCCAAGCGAGATGCCGAACCAGACATTCTGCATGGCGCCCCAGAAGACGCGCTCCTGCTCGAGGCCGGCCAGCGCCGCGTCGATGGCGGGATGGAGTTCCTCCGGAGCGCCGCTACGAGCCGCGGCGAGGATGGTGATGGCGTCGCGGCCGGCGTTGCGGGTGACAACGGGCACGGCAGCCCGCTTGTCCTCGAGACTGGCTTCGTCGCTATCGAGGATGGTGACGGCGCGCGCCGTCTGCATCGCGCTCAGTACCGATGGATCGGTCTCGGCCGCGATGGCTTCATCGAGCAACGCGACATTGTCTGCATCGGGATTGGCCTGCAGCGAGCGCGCGGCGCTCAATCTGCTCGCGGGATTGTCGCTCATCAGCGTCATGCTGCTGAGGGCGGCGGAAATGTCGTTGCGCAACCCGTTGTTGACGCGGATGCGCGACAGGTCGTGATCAGCGATGCTGACTTCGGCACCAGATATGGGATCGAGTAGGGTCCGGCCGCGCTGAATAACGATCGCGCCGGTGCTTTCCTCGACATAGAGATCGCCGGCGGCAAGCGCCTGGAGCGCCGGCACGACCGTGTCGTCGCCGGTGGAGGCAAGGTCCTCAACGATCTGGGTCAGTTCACGAAGACTGGCCTCGCCCATGGCGCCGATCGACGCCGCAATATCGACGGAAGGCGCTTGGGCGCTGGCGGTGGTGGCCGACGCCAGGGCGCCGGTCAGCACCAGCAGGAGCAAGGAGAGCATGCGGACGATCGTCATGGGTGGCCTGTTCCCGTCGTTCAGGTCGGGCAGGGGCAGCTAACCGCCCCTGCCGTTATCAGATCAGAGACCTATTGTGCGGCGCTGCCGCAGGTGCTGGTCTCGGTGTTGTAGTTGCCGCAGTTGATCGGAGCGGTCCAATCAGCCTCGAGCATCGCCGATTCCGGCAAGAAGTCGGACCAGGCGTCGCCCGGGACGAGGTCTTCGGTTTCCCACACGACGAAGAACTGGCCGTCGTCCTGGATTTCACCGATCAGCACCGGCTTGGTGATGTGGTGGTTGGGGAGCATGGTGGCCATGCCGCCGGTCAGGTTCGGCGTTTCGAGGCCGACGATGGCATCGATGACGGCGTCGGTGTCGGTCGTTCCAGCCGCTTCGACGGCCTTAACCCAGAGATTGAAGCCGATATAGTGCGCTTCCATCGGGTCATTGGTGACGCGATCGGTGGAGCCGATGTATTCCTGCCAGTCGGCGATGAATTCCTCGTTCTCCGGCGTGTCGACCGACATGAAGTAGTTCCAGGCGGCGAGATGGCCGACCAGCGGAGTGGTGTCGAAGCCGGAGAGTTCCTCTTCGCCGACCGAGAAGGCGACAACGGGAATGTTTTCAGCGGCCACGCCCTGGTTGGCCAGTTCGCGGTAGAACGGCACGTTGGCGTCGCCGTTGATGGTGGAGACCACGGCGGTCTTCTTGCCCTCGGAGCCGAAGGCGACGATGTCCGACACGATGGTTTGCCAGTCGGAATGACCGAAAGGCGTGTAGTTGATCATGATGTCTTCGGCAGCGACGCCCTTGTCGAGCAGGTACTGCTCGAGAATCTTGTTGGTGGTCTGGGGATAGACATAGTCGGTTCCGGCCAGCACCCAGCGCTCAACCGAGCCGCCATCCTCGCTCATCAGATAGTCGACGGCGGGAATGGCCTGCTGGTTCGGAGAGGCGCCGGTGTAGAACACGTTGCGCTGGCTTTCCTCGCCCTCGTACTGGACGGGGTAGAATAGCAGGCTGTTCAACTCCTCGAAGACGGGGAGCACGGACTTGCGGCATACCGAGGTCCAGCAGCCGAACACGACATCGACGTCATCGACCTCGATCAGCTGACGGGCCAGTTCGGCCGCCAGCGGCCAGTCGGACGCAATATCCACGACGACGGGTTCGAGCTGGCGACCCATGACTCCGCCGGCTTCATTCTGCTTTTCGATCAGGAACAGCATCGTGTCCTTGAGCGTGGTTTCGGAAATCGCCATCGTGCCCGACAACGAATGGAGGATACCCACCTTGATCGGGCCCTCATCCTGCGCCAGCACAGGCACGGCGACAGCGCCCATAGTCATTGCTACGCCCAGCCCCAGTGCCGCAATCGAGCGGTTCGCTACTGTCATGTTTACCTCCGACAGATGTGTGTTTGCACCGGCAGACAAATTGCAAAGGCCGTGCCAGCGCTGTCGGCGGACAGGTAAGTTGTTGAATCCGCTAAGGTGGGGGGTGGTGCCGACTGAGCCGGGGCGTGAGATGCGTGAAGGGCGAACACACCGCTGCCTATATCGCGGGCATGTACGGGGGTGCATGCTTAAAATCTAGGCGAATGGCGACTTGCTGCCGCGGTATGGGGCGGCTGGGCCCTCCAAGCGCGTCGGAGGACGCAATGCGTTAGGAGTTGGGATGGTCCCGGAACTGGAGTAGATTGGTGCTACCGGAGTTTCGACTTCGGCAGAGGTGGTTTGCACCAACGACCTCGGCCCCGCGCCTTCGGGCGTGGGGCTTTACTTTTCCGTGCCCCGTCGCGGCTGTCCACCAGCTTCAATCACAGATTGCCCGCCGGGGAACTCTTGCTGTCCGCGGCCGTTATCTGACCGAACCCCGGGGTGCCTGCCATTGTTGGCGCTCAGGGCCCGTTATGGCGTCCGCTCCCCTCCAGGACGTCAGTGATCGGTGGACTGCTGCAGAGGCTGACGCTCCTTTGTGGTGTCTCCGGTGGGGCGCGAAACTCCGGTTTCGCGCCCTTTTCCTTTTGCGCTACAGCCCGGCGGTGAGGTTGAGGCGATCCAGCACAGGCCGGTCGGCGGGATCGACCATCCCTGCCAGAAAGCTGGTCACCACGTGACGAGAGTCAGGCGGGAGAGCGGCAATGGCAGCCGTGATGCGACTGGCCTGCGTCGCGGAAAGCCTGGCGAAGAAATGGCGCCCCTTGTCGGTGGCGTGCAGCAGGCGCTGACGACGGTCTGTGTCGCCGGTCTTCTGTTCGATATAGCCATTGTCGATCAACTGCCGCAACACACGCGCCAGGCTCTGTTTCGTGATCTTGAGGATATCGAGCAGGTCGGCCACCGGCATGCCCGGCCGCAGGTTCACGAAGTAAAGCACCCGATGATGCGCGCGTCCGAAGCCCTGGCGTTCGAGCAGCGCATCGGCGTCGCCGGTAAAATCGCGGTAGGCGAAGAAGAAGAGCCCCATAATGTCGAGGGGCAGGGCATCGCTCCCGGGCAGGACAGAATATATGTCAGCCATGTTGACATTTTTTTGCTGCGCTGCCATTGTCTTCCCATCAGACGCCATTGATGTCTTATCCCTCAGCCTTTGTGGTTTGCCAAGGCCTGGGGCCTGGGGCATGATCGGCGTCAATCCGGCCGCCCGGGAGTGGCGCCGCATGACTATATTCGGGAGAGGAACATGGCAGGCCTGCCCATGGACCAGCGTGAAGGCTGGATCTGGTTTGATGGCGAATTCAAAGCGTGGCAAGACGCAAAAATCCACGTCCTGACACACGGGCTGCACTATGCCAGTTCGGTGTTCGAGGGTGAGCGCGCCTATGGCGGGGAAATCTTCAAGTCGCGCGAGCATACCGAGCGACTGATCCGCTCGGCCAGGACGCTGGACATGCCCATGCCCTGGTCGGTCGAGCAGATCGAGGAGGCCAAGCGTGCGGTGCTGGAAAAGAATGGCCTGGTCGACGCCTATGTGCGCCCGGTGGCGTGGCGTGGCTCGGAAGAGTTGAGCGTGCCGGCGCGCAACAACACGGTGCACCTGGCGATCGCTGCATGGGTTTGGCCGAGCTATTTCTCGGTCGAGGAAAAGCTCAAGGGCATCCGGCTCGAATGGAGCAAGTGGAAGCGCCCCTCGCCCGAGACGATTCCGTCCTCGGCCAAGGCAGCGGGTCTCTACATGATTTGCACGCTCTCCAAGGACGCGGCGATGGCCAATGGTTATGCCGATGCGCTGATGCTGGACTATCGCGGCTATGTGGCGGAAGCCACGGGAGCCAACGTGTTCTTCATCAAGGGCAAGGACATCACGACGCCGACGCCGGACTGCTTCCTCAACGGCATTACCAGGCAGACGCTGATCGAGCTGGCCAAGCGCAATGGCTATACGGTCACCGAGCGCCACATCATGCCTGAAGAACTGAGCCAATTCGATGAATGCTTCCTGACCGGTACGGCTGCCGAGGTTACGCCCGTCAGCGAGATCGGGGATTACAAGTTCAAGCCCGCCGAGGGATGCCGGACGCTGATCGACGCCTATGCCGCGGAAGTGCAGCCCAAGCGGGCAGCGGCAGAGTGAAAGTTCAGGTAGAGGTTGAAGAAGCCGGGCCATCGAGCCCGGCTTTTGTTTGAATGGACCCGTGCCACGACCTCGTGGTTTGACGGGCTCACCATGAGGTCTACTGGAGGTTCCCGGGCAGAGCCTGTCGAAGGACGAGGCCGCGCAGTTCACTCCCACCGCGCCTTGGCTGCGTCGTCCTCGGCCTTGGCCTCGACCCAGCGGGTGCCGGCAGGGCCGGTTTCCTGCTTCCAGAACGGCGCGTCGGTCTTGAGGTAGTCCATGAGAAATTGCGCGGCCTGGAAAGCGGCTTCGCGATGCGGCGAAAGGGTCATGACCTGAACGATGGGCTCGCCGGGCCGGAGGGTGCCGTAGCGGTGGATCACCGTGGCGGCGAGAAGCTCGAAGCGGGCGGAGGCCTGGTCGAGGATGTCGCCGAGCTGGTTGACGGCCAGATCGGGATAGCATTCCAGCGTCAATGCGGTGATCGGGTCGGCGGGGTTGCTGCGCACCAGCCCCGTAAAGGTCACGACGGCACCGGCACCGGCTGCAGCGGCAATGAAGGCATTGGTTTCAGCACCGGGGTCGAATGGCTCGGTGGAGACGCGCACCACCATGTCAGCCGCCTGTCATGGGTGGGAACAGGGCCACGACCTGCGCGCCCGCGACCGGGGCATCGTGGGAAACAAGCCGCGCGTCGACTGCGGCCTTGATCAGGCTGCGCTTTTCGACGGCGTGGGCAAAGGCTTCGTCGCGTGCGGCCAGCCAGTCGATCAGGTCGGCCACGGTGGCGACTTCGGGCGGTGGCGCAACGCTTTCCTCGCCACAGTTGAGGCGTTCGCGCAGCCAGGCGAAGTAGAGAATTTTCATTGCTGGTTGTCGACCAGATGTGGCCATGCGGAACGCAGGTAGTCGATGCCGGTCCACAGCGTCAGGATGCCCGCTAGCCAGAGCAGCAGATCGCTGACCAGCCAGATGGCCGGCACCACGCCCTCGAGCAGGACCACGGCGAAGGCGACCAGCTGAATGGTCGTCTTCCACTTGGCCAGATTGGTGACATGCAGGACGACGCGGGCGTTGCCGAGATATTCGCGAAGGCCCGGAATGAAGAACTCGCGGAACAGGATTGCCACGACGGGGATCATGTCGAGGGCGGAAAAACTGCCGTCCCAGGCGAGGGCGGTGATGAGGATGCCGACCAGCATCTTGTCGGCGATCGGATCGAGCATGCGGCCGAGCGGGCTGAACTGGTCCCAGGCGCGGGCGAGGTAGCCGTCGACCCAGTCGCTGGCGGCGGCGATGACGTAAAGCACCAAGGCCACCACGCGCAAGGTCGGGTCCCCGCTCATCACCATCCAGACAATCGGGATGATCGCCAGGATCCGGGCAATGGTGATGATGTTCGGGATGAGCAGCAGGGGATGTCTGGCCATGGGCGGAGAGAACAGGATTGGGAGAGGAGGGTCAAGCGAAACGGGTGAAGGCGAGATGTGTTGCAACTCCCACCTAACCTTGTAACTTGACGTTGCCGTTGCTTGATCGATCATCAGGTGCGGTGAGGCGCAGCAGGACGGACCTATGCTGGGTGTTTGAGCCCGTGGGGGAGAGAGTTCCGCTGCGCCTTGATCCCTTGATCCCGAACAGTCGCTTGGGCCGCTCTGCGAGCCCGTTTGCGCAAGGAAGGGACATTATGGAGATCACCGTCGGCATCGATGTGAGCAAGAAGCGGCTGGATGTGTATGTGCACCCTGAGGGCACGCTGTTCAGCCTGGACAATGACGAGACGGGCCTGACCATGCTGGTTGATCGGCTTGGTTCTATCCAGCCCGATTGCGTCGGCATGGAAGCCACGGGCGGCTACGAGAAGCTGGCGGCGGCCAGTCTGGCGCAGGCCGGGTTGCCGGTGGTGGTGATCAATCCCGCCCAGATCCGCCATTATGCCAAGGCCGTTGGCATGCGCGCCAAGAGCGACAGCATCGATGCGCGCATGATCGCCCTGTTCGTGGCGGCCACCGAACCGGAGCTGCGCGCGCTGGTGGACCACGAGACGGCGGCCCTGGCAGAGTTGATGGCCAGAAGACGCCAACTGGTGGCAATGCTGGTGGCCGAGAAGAACCGGCAGGGCCAGCTACCGCCAGGCAAGGCCCGGCTGAGCGTGGTGCGCATCATCGCCGCCCTCAATGGGGAGTTGGCACAGCTTGACAGCGACCTGGGCGGGCTCATCGAGCAAAGCTCGGTCTGGCGCGACAAGCAGGACCTGCTCGCCTCGGTTCCCGGCATCGGGGACAAGATCGCCCGCGCCCTGCTGGCTGACCTGCCTGAGCTGGGTCAGTTGGACCGGCGGGCCATCGCCGCCCTGGCGGGACTGGCCCCGTTCACCCG
>DASYHM010000012.1:0-2144 GCA_035998575.1 Devosia sp. | reverse complement strand
GCAGCCTGGCATGAGCGTTTCCTACGTGGCACGCCGCGCCGGCATTTCCCCTTCGCAGCTCTTTGCCTGGAAGCGCCGCATGCTAGAGGGCGGTCATGCGGCCGTTCAGGCCGACGAAGATGTTGTTGGTGCTTCCCAGGTCCGCGAACTGGAGAAGCGTAAGCGCGTAGCCGGGGCCGTTATTGGCTGAAGTTCCAGGGCATGAGGTCGGCGATCTGGCTGTTTGGCCAGCCTGTGGCGATGCGCTGGAGGGTTTGGGTCAGCCAGGCATGCGGATCGACGCTGTTCATTTTCGCCGTGGTGAGCAGCGTAGCGATCGTGGCCCAGGTGCGCCCACCACCATCGGAGCCGGCGAACAGGGCGTTCTTGCGCGTAATGGTCTGCGGCCGGATTGCGCGTTCGACGATGTTGGAGTCGATCTCGATGCGGCCGTCGGCAAGGAACCGCTCGAAGGCCGCCCGGCGGCTCAGGGTGTAGCGGATGATCTCAGCCAGTTTGGATTTGCCCGACAGGCGCGGCAGCTCCCGGTCCAGCATGGCGAACAGCTCAGCCACAATGGGGCGGGAACGTTCTGTACGGATGCTGGCGCGCAGTTTGGCACCATGGCCGCGGATGTCCTCCTCGATGGCCCAGAGCGGCGCCATGGCCTTGACCACGGCACTGGCAAAGGGCGAGCCATCGCTGGCATGCAGGTCGAAGAACTTGCGCCGTGCGTGGGCCCAACACCCGGCCAGGGTCATGGCGTCGTTGGCGCCCCGACCCTTGCCCAGCCGGTTATAGGCGGCATAGCCGTCCACCTGCAGGATACCGCGATAGCCATCCAGATGCCGGGCGACGCAATCACCCGATCGGCTGTCTTCGAACCGATAGGCCACCATGGGTGGTCCAGATCCACCGAACGGTCGATCGTCCCGGGCATAGGCCCATAGCCAGGCGGTCTTCACCTTGCCTGCCCCCGGCACCAGCGTCGGCAATCGGGTCTCGTCGGCAAAGACGCGCTCGCCCTGTTTGATGGTGTGCAGGACGTATTGAGCGAGCGGCTCGAGCTCGAAGCCGAGCCGCCCCATCCACTGGGCCAGCAGCGAACGATCCAGTTCCACGCCGTCCCGGGCATAGATCTCCTCCTGCCGGTAGAGCGGCAAGCCATCAGCATATTTGCTGACCGCCACCTGGGCCAGCAGCGCCTCGGTGGGGATGCCGCAGGCAATCAGGTGATCGAGTGCCGGCGCCTGCACGATGCGGTCTTCGCCGTCAGCCAGGCGGTAGGCGTATTTGGGGCGGCGAGTGACGATGACGCGGAACGTGGCAGGGGTCACATCAAGGCGCTCGGAGACGTCCTCACCAATGCGAACAGCTTCAAGGCCCACGCAGTCGGCCGGCACCTCGGGCTCGATGATCTGCTCGATGCGCTCGAGGTGCGGCGCAAAGCCCTTTCGCGGCCGCGGCGGACGGGGGGCAGCAGTTCCAGCGCGCTTGTCGCGTTCGGCCCGGATCTCGCCCAGACCCGTCTGCAGCTCATCGAACACGAAGGCCATCTGCTCGGCATCGAGCGGATCGATCCGCAGCTTTTCCGAACGTGTCCCGAACTGCGCCCGCTTGAGCATGGCAACGATCGATTCCAGCCGAGCGATCTTTTCGGCGTCGGCGGTCTTGGCCGCATTCATCTGCGCGATTGCCGCTTCATGGGCCGCAATCTCTTCCTGATGGACGCTAATTTCTGCCCGATGGGCCGCGATCGTGGCTTGCAGCGCGAGGCGCTCTTGATCGGCCAATGCCTTCTCGGCATGGGCGGCAGCGATCATCGCCTTGAGGGCGTCAACATCATCGGGAAGCTGCTGCGGATCGGCCGGGATCATGCCTGGAAGATGGCACAAAACACCCCGGATTGCCTCAGTTTTCGTACCAGTGAGTCAGTCTGCCGCAGGCTTTTACCCAGCCGATGTTGGCCGGCTCACCGGCACCGAGCGCACCCGTTTCCAGTCCATACCATCGACCAGGGCCAGCAGTTGGGCATGGCCTAATTGGACCCGGCTGTGCCCGATCCGCGGCCAGCAGAACGATGCCTTCTCCAACCGCTTGGCGTAAAGGCATAGGCCAGTGCCATCCCACCACACGATCTTGATCCGGTCCGCCCGTTTGGCCCG
>DASYHM010000023.1:0-318817 GCA_035998575.1 Devosia sp. | reverse complement strand
CTGCGCCACCGCAACGCCCCGCTCCCTGACCAGCTTAACAGCCTCGAGCTTGAACTCCCGGCTGAACTTGCGTCTCTCCATCAAAACTCTCCAGTTCCAAAAACACCTTAACTCGGTGTCCTCAAAACCGGCAGCAGCTCACTTCGTGCATTCCTCGCTGTAGTGGAAACCGGCAGCTTCACCCGCGCCGCGGCCGAGTTAGGCCTGACGCAAACTGCGGTCAGCCATCAGATCGCGCAACTTGAAGAATGGCTCGGCGACGAACTATTCCTGCGTGAGGGACGCAATATCGGGCTGACGTTGCTCGGCGAGAATCTGTTGCCTGGCATAACCGCAGGCCTCACCAACCTTCACCACGTGCTCACCCAAGCGCGCCGCACAGATGCGCGACGCAGGCTGACCGTTTCCACAACGCCGGAATTCGGCACGCAATGGCTGACGCCCCGTCTCGAGCGTTTCGTTGAAAGGTATCCCTCGATCAGCGTCAGCGTGACGCTGGAATATCGGCGCGCGGACATTGTCGGCGGCGAGGCCGATATTGGCATATGGCTGGGAAGGGGGGATGCCCGGCTCTCAGCCGAATGCCTGGCGATTGAAGAGGAATTTGCGGTTAGTTCGCCCGAACTGTCGGAGCGCCTGCCACCGCGGGAGGGCCTGACCGCAGCGCCGCTCCTCCAATACGAGGGCGCCCGTCATACCGTGCTCGACTGGCGGCGTTGGCACAGCCAGCTTTTCGGAATTGAAGCGGGCAGCGTCGGCGCCAATCTCGCCGCTCTTATCGATTTCGACGCTGGGCCGGTCTTTTCCAGCTTCTCCGACATGTTGGCAGCTTGCCGGCGCGGCGAAGGATTTGCGCTGGTACGCACCTCGCTGGTCGCTGACGACCTAGGCACCGGCCGGCTGGTTCGCTGCTTCATTGAGACCCTTCCTTCGGACCTTAGCTACCACCTGGTGACCGCCCCCCAACGGCGTCCCTCCGCCGAAATCACGGCCTTCCGGCAGTGGATTATCGGTGAGATGGCGGCTCGGTGATTTGTGGAGCTGTCCGCTTCCGTGGCTTTGCTACCAAAAACCCGCCATTCTCCTTTCCACCCCATGAACCGCAGCTTGTGCGGTGGAGCACTGGCCGACGGGTACGCTAGTGTGGCACCATGCAACTTTTCCGCTGTGGCGCGTTCAATTGGTTTGAGGAGTATCAAGCCATGACCAAATCGAAGCCCGTGGGCGGAGCCAATGACCGACCAAAGGATGTATCGATTGCCCAGACGGGAGAGGGGCTGCCGGACGACAGCAGCGAACCGGTGGACGTCGATGATGAAGAGGCGAACCGCTTCGGACAGATCATTCGCGGAATGGGCGATCCTATACCCACCCGACCCGAAGTTCCCTACGACGTCGAGCACGCCGAGAGCACCAGCGATGAAAATGAAGACGATGAAAGTCCGCATGAGCGCCTAAAGAAAGACGTGCAACGGGAGATCGACGGTCCGCTGAAGGGTTCGGCATAAGGTTTTTGAAGCGGACCAGCCGCTCCTGGGAAAGCGCCACAGCACAGCACCACAGCCTTCAACGCTGCATCGCTCGCTTAGGTGCAGCGATCAGGAGCGGACCACAAACAGTGCCACCAGCACGGCTACCCAGTGACTCGCCGCCGCAGCGACCACGTGGCCGTGCCAGATGGCCTTGGCGAACTGCAGCCGCCTGTTAGCGTAAAAGAGAACACCAAGTGTGTACAGCACGCCGCCCATAGCGAGAAGCCACAGCACCACCCCCGATGTCATGTTCGCAAGGGGGACTGCCGCGATGGCCCCGATCCACGCCAGGCCCAGATAAATGGGCACCCATATCTTCTGGCTTATCGGCGGCAGAAAGATCTTGCCAGCAATTCCCAGGCCGGCCAACACCCAAAGGCTGGTCGTCAGCCACCAAGCCCAGGCGCCCGAGAGCAGATAGGCGGCGTATAGGTGGCCGCGATCATCAGGACGATCCCGACAGTCTTACATTCGCACGTATCAGCGTAATCTAGTCACTGCTGGTAAGCCTCTGCTACTCGCTATACACATATGCTGGTGAAGGTCACGGGCAGGAATACAAGGGCGCCTGCGACGAACGCTGCGCGGTTGGCCCAGAGTGCGGCGATCGACAGCCCCGCAGCCGGTTCACCCGAACGATCGGGACGCCACATGGCCAACCATCCCAATGGGGCGAGGCTAAGCAGATAGATGGCGATCAGCACCAGCCGATGGTGTGGCCAGCCATAGGCACAGCCGAGGGCCTGCACCCCATAAAGCAGCACAAAGGCACCGGACCAGATGGTGAAGCCGGCGATCAACAGCAACAGCGCCTTCCGTCCGTGTGACATCACCGCATCGCTCCAGCACCACTCAGTAGCAGGACCAGCCCCAGCGAGGGCACGAGCGATGCCGCTGCATATCCATTCCAGAGCCAGGCGAGGACGACTTCCGTCTGTCGTCGCGCCGATACATAGCCGCCTCGTAGCCGCCAGAACGCGTGCCCGGCCATGACGGCGCCGAGGCTGCAATGGATTGCGGTATAGCTGATCATCGCGAAAATGACGGCCTGCTGCGCATGAGCCGTAGGGTCAGGCACGTGCGCCAGTATGGTAAGCAACATGGTTGCTGCAACGAGCTGGGCCAGGGTTGTCACACCGAGCAACAAGCCAGCAGTCGTGCCTTCGGCATGGAGCCGCTGGGCCAACCAGGCAAGCCCAGCGCCTGCGCTCGCCGCCAAGAGCGCCACCACTCCCGCCCAGATCGGCAGGTCCAACTGAGCCAGCCTATTCCAGTTCGGGGCAACAACAAACAGGAAAAGTGCTCCAAACAAGAGGGATCCATGCAGGGTCGCGTCCATCAGCAGTGCGACCCGATTGGCGAGAATGCTGACGTTGTGCGGTGTCTCCACATCGCGTGGTGCCCGTGCCCCCTGGCCTATGGCGACCGGACCGACATCACGCTTCTGGCCGAGGTTGGCGGGCCATATCAGGAACAGTGCGAGCGTAGCGCCAGCCCCGAACGGCGCCAGCCAATAAAAGCCGAGCAGCAGTGCTACAAAGAAGCTTCCAGTCGCCAGCGCGGTCCAAAGTGGCAGGTAGGACCTGCGCGGCAGGATGATCACATGCTCGATTTCGCCGGTGGCCATGTCGACGCCCAGCGTTTCCTGCTCTCCGTTTCGGGCAAAGCCAAGGTAACCATTGCCCCCCGCAAGCACTGGGCCGATAGCGGCGGGCATCAGTTGGTCCGCCCGTTCTGCGATACGGGGGATCGCGGCAAAGTTATAGGACGGCGGTGGCGTGGCCGTGGCCCATTCCAGCGTGCCCGCGCGCCAGGGATCGCGACGGAACCGGTAGCCGAACCGCAGTTGGAGGATCATGTCCGCCAGCACGAGTGCGAAGCCCATTGTGAGGATGAAGCCGCCGACGGAGGAAAGCAGATTCAGCCAATCCCATCCCCAATTGGACGGGTAGGTGGAGATCCGCCTGGGCATGCCCATGAGCCCCGTGAGGTGCATAAGAAAGAAGGTCAGATTGAAGCCGCCGAAGATGAGCCAGAATGCTGGCACAGAGAGGCGGTAGAGGCTCTGCCGGCCACTGATATGGGGCAGCCAGTAGTAAATTCCGGCCAGCATCGGAAACACAAAACCGCCCACCAGAACATAGTGCAGGTGAGCTACCACGAAATGGGTATCGTGGGCCTGGGTGTCGAACGGCACCATGGCCAGCATCACGCCTGTCAGACCGCCGATGACGAACACGACGAAGAAACCGAAGACATAAAGCATCGGAATGTCCCAGCGCGGGCGCCCGGAGGCCAGCGTGCCGATCCAGGCGAAGATCTGCACGGCTGTCGGAACCGCCACAAGCGCACTGGCCGCCGAGAAGAACGCCAGCGCCAAGTGCGGAATGCCGACGGTGAACATGTGGTGCACCCACAGTCCGAAGGACAGAAATCCGAGCGCGACGATGGCAGCGATGATGGCGCGATAGCCCAGGATCGGCCGCTGCGCAAAAACCGGGATTATGGTGGACAGCACGCCCGCTGCCGGCAGGAAGATGATGTAAACCTCCGGATGCCCGAACAGCCAGAACAGATGCTGCCACAGCAGCGGGTCGCCCCCGCGCGTAGGATCGAAAAACGGCAAATCGAATGCCCGCTCGAGCTCCAACAGGATTGACCCCAGGATCAGCGGCGGGAAGCCGACGATCATCATGCCGCTCGTCACAAGCATATACCAGGCAAACAGCGGCATGCGCGTCAGGGACATGCCGGGTGCCCGCATCTTCAGGATCGACACGAATATTTCGACCGCCGCGGTAACCGCCGAGATTTCGACAAAGGTCACGCCAAGGAGCCACACATCGGCATTGATGCCTGGTGTATAGGGCTTGGACGAGAGCGGCGTATACATGAACCAGCCCGCATCGGGCGCTACGCCCATCAGCATGGCCACGATCAGTATCGTGCCGCCCAGCAAATAGCACCAGTACCCGTAGGCCGTGAGCCGCGGAAACGCCATGTCACGCGCGCCCAGCATCTTGGGCAGCATGTAGATGGCGAAACCTTCGAGCATGGGGATAGCGAAGAGGAACATCATCACCGTGCCATGCATGGTGAAAATCTGGTTGTAGATGTCCGGCCCGATGAAGGCGCTGTGGGGCGTAGCGAGCTGGGCCCTGATCAGCATCGACAGCAGCCCGCCGATGCCGAAGTAGACTAACGCCGTGATCATGAAACGCTTGCCCAGCACGCTGTGGTTGACGCTGGACAGGCGGCCGATACCCGGGGGGGTGTTCCAGATGGCATCCAGGGCCTTGTGCAGGGCAACAGGCGATGACGCTCGATCGGTCACTGGCCGCCCTCCATCAGTGCGGCGAAGTCTCCGGCGCTATGCGCCTCAACCCTCAACAGCATGCCATCGTGCCCGATCCCGCAATACTCGGCACACTGCCCCCAATAGATCCCCGGTTCATCGGCCTGGAGCCGGATCACATTGACATGACCGGGTACGGCGTCGATCTTGCCGCCGAGGCGCGGCAGCCACAATGCGTGGATGACATCGGTGGAGGTTACCGCAATGTCCACCGGCTGCCCTGCAGGCATGTGCAGGGTTTCGGTCGGCGCCATTGCGGGGGCGCCCGGATAGGAGAAAGTCCAGAACCAGCGCTGCGCCTGTCCCTCGATGCGAATGGGCGCTTTCCCTTTGGGCAGTAGTTGCTCGCCCAGCACGAGCGCCGTGCCGGTCAGGAACACCAGGATCGGAATGGGCAGCAACAGTCCACCGCCCACGATCCATTGCATCGGCGTGATGCGCGCCAACCAGGCTGATCGGAAATAGGCAAGTCCGAACAGTGCAAGGACCAGGACGAACAGGATCGCCGAGCCAATGAACATGACCCACCACAGCGTTGCGATACTGGCGGCACGGGGGCCGGCAGGATCCAGCGTGGACAGATCGCCACTGCAACCAGCAAGCACTGCAGGAGTTGCAAGCACAGCGAGCATCCGGACCTTGAGGCGCACCCCATGAGCGAAAATCCGAAGGACAACGAGGAACGGGAGATGGACGAGGAGGAGGGCTCGCCCCCCGAGGCCCGCTCCGATCATCCCAATCCCTATATCCGCTCGGTCGCCGAAAAGGACATCGGCTCGGCGATCGCCGTCGCCGGCCACCCGCTTCACGCAATGATGGTGCACTTCCCGATCGCGTTCATCATCGCAACGCTGGGCATCGACATCTTCTACTGGTGGAGTGCCGATCCGTTCTGGGTGCAAGTCGGCATCTGGTCGGCTGGTGCCGCGTTTGCCTTCGGTGTTCTCGCCGCCGTCGCCGGCACCCTCGAACTGCTTGCCGTGCCGGGGATTCGTGTGCGGGTCGCCAGCTGGAACCATGCCGTCGCCGCCATGGTGCTGCTCGCCATCGCCGGCGCGAATGCCGGTCTGCGAATCAACTACCCCGAATTGATCTTGCCCGCTGGACTCATGCTCTCGGTCTTGGCCAGCATGGCCACGGCATTCGCCAGCTGGCACGGCGGCAAGCTTGTCTTCGATCATGGCGTAGGCCTCATCATATCCACCCGGCAATGATCGGACCCACCATTTCCGAAAGCTTGCCCGGAGCGAAGAACTGTTGCCAGGATTCCGGCCACTCCAGACGCGGTTTGCCCAGTACCAGCGCGAGGATGGCACAAATGGAAATCGCCGTCAGCGGCACGGTGAGCAGGAAGCGCGTGCTGGGATAGCGGCCCGTCTTCTCGAAGATTCGCAGGATCAGAAGGCCCGAAAATATATGTATCCCAGTCATCACAGACACGGCCAGTAGTTTGGCGGAGAACCAGTTGGCGTAGGTTTCGCGTAGCAGGATGAGTGCGGTACCCGAAGCAATGGCCGCGAAGGCCCCTGCCGATACAAGGTTGATGTAGAAAAAGCGCGTGAAAGCGTGCAGGCGGTGCAGGGCGTCGCCCTCAAGCCCCCGCCGCTGCTGATAGAGGAACGGCAGGGCGAGGAGCCCACCCGACCAAAGCGAAATTGCAGCCACATGTACGAACTTGAGCGCCGTGACGATCATATCGACCGTCATCGGGGCGATACCCTTTGCGCCGGTTGCAGCATGACAATGAGCCGCCAGAGCACCAGCGCCAGCAGTGGCAGATTAGCGGGCACCCACATGATCAGCCCACCCAATTGCTGGTCCTCTAGCGGCACCAGGCCGAAGCCTGCCGTCGTTGCCAGGTGCGGGAGGTAAAGCGGTCCCGGTGCGAACACCAGCAGTGCTCCAAGCAGCCCCATCTGCATGGCGCCCGAGAGTGCAGCCACCCCCACCCCTACTGCGTTCTCCGCCCGCAACAGGCTGAGCCAGAAAGCGGTGAAACTGGTCAGGAGGCTAAACTGCATCAACCAATAGATCGCTGGATGAGTGAACGATGCCGCGTAGATGTCAGGCGCGTGCCATATCCACAATGCGATGGTCGACACGACAAGCGTTGGCAGCAGGTTGAGATGCCGCCCCCAAGCCGGTGGAAGAGCTAGCGCCAGCATCGGTGCGACGCCCATCGTCAGAGCGATGTGATGGCCAACCCTCGCGGAGAACAAAGCCACCGTCAGTGCGCAAAGCGGAGAGATGAACAGCACGGCCGCTCCCAGCCACGCCGCCGAGAACGACCACTGCCGCGACGCGCCCGCGTTACGCAAAGTGGCGGAGCCTGCAAAGGCAGCGATCAGCAGCACACTGAGCAACAGCGGCTCGAAATTCCAGCGCGTCCACAGCGTCTCCATCTGCGGCGGCGATCCGCAATAACTCATCTCGAAAGCAAAATTTGACGCTGGCTCCATCCCGATCAGTTCTTCCCCTGCGAGCGTGCCGGGCACTGTCCTACCGTCCCCACCTCAACTCGCTGTGTCGCTCTCCCCGGGAGAGCCGGCGATCCAAGCTGACCATTCAAAATTCATTCCTCCCTTTGGGTTCCATGGAAGCCCCTGAGGTGCTTCATGCAAATCAGGAACAAGGCCGTGTCACCTGTGAAGTTTACCCGTCTGCGGGCCCATCGAACTATCCCCCCGATCAGTCCTTCTCATCAAGGCTGCCGGCCCACTAACTCACCTAAATTGCTCCAGCGGCACGGAAGCAACGGTATCGGCCCATAACAGGGGCCGAGCTCCCCAAAACGAGGATTTACATCAATTGGTTCATAACCCATCTTCGGCGAGTTAAGTGGTAGGCGGCTTGCCTACCTTTAGGTCAAAGCACATCGTGAACGTGCAATTGTTCAACGCGGCGGGCGCCGACGGCAGCTATGTCGCCTCAACTCCGAGAAGCGGGTGTCTGCTGTGGATATATGGGCATCGGCGCAGATCTGTGTCGCCTGCCAGTCGAAACCTTCCGCATGATCGCGCGAAAAACTCAGCCTGCTCCATCATCATACCTGGCCGGCAAGTGCAGGTGTCAGCAGGATCAACAGCTCGCGCTGGAGTGTGAGGAACTGCGTAATCCCTCATGTCTGCTCGGCGCCCTGTTCGGACGTATCAGCGCTCTTGGCAGTTTGCCAAAGCTGCCGTCGGTTGCCATTGCCGTGCGCAAACCTTGTAGTTGATATTTGAGCCCAACTTGTGGAATCTGAGCGGCCGAATTGATAGAGTATCTGGCCGTGGTCATCGAGCTGTTCTCGCGCCGCGTCATCGGCTGATTACTGCAAATCCGGCAGACCAGCGAAGTCGTCTACCGGCAGCCTTCTGGCGGAGGCTCCTTACTTGCTGGAACGAAGCCTTATGTATCGCTGGCGAACGACACCATCCACCTGAGTGATCTCCGCCGGTTCGAAGCCGCAACTTTCGTAGAGGCGAATGGCTGCATCCGCTCCGGCACTTCCCCTTACAAAGGTTTCGACGAAAATAGCGGAATTGGCGGGTATCAAACAAATCGCTGTTTCCATCAGCATCCTGCCAACCCCAATCCTTCGATACTCCGCCGAGACTGCCAGCCACCTGATCCAGTGCTCCAAGCCCATGCCGCCAATGAGAACTCCGCCTACCAAGGTCGCGTTACTTGTGCTTACGTGAGCACAGTAAGCCTGCTTCTGTGCGATTTTGCGCTCGAGTGTGGCGCTAAGGCCCGGCATCGGACCAAATAGTGGTGTTACCTGCTCAGCCAGCAACAACCATGGGCCTAGGTCATCGTATCGCGCCGGCGTGATCTCGATCATGTGTGCTCTCTTTTTTGCGAGTCTACCTTGGTGTGTATGGCGGATTTGACGGTATCACACCGCGGGTGGCTGTCGGTTTTGGCGCGCCTCCGCCCAAATGGACAGGCAGCAGCTTCCTCGTCTTCCTCGTCTTTTGTGCCTTTGGTCATTGGTTAGAGAGAAATTAGGTGGCCATCACTCTCTGTTCTGCCATGTGACGCAGAAGCGCGGCGCTGTGCGAAGCGGGGCGTGTGCGGCATCAGTGAGCAAGCTGAGTGAGACCGAACTCCGATCCGTGATGGTCCGGCGCTCGCGGCAGGAAGCGGCCAATGAAACGCGATAGCGCATCGACATAGGTCCACATCACCGGCACCACGACCAGCGTCAGCAGCGTAGAACTGATCAGGCCACCGATCACCGCATGGGCCATCGGAGCACTCTGGTCGCTGCCCTCTTGGATGGCCAAGGCCAGCGGCAGCATGCCGAAAATCATGGCCAGCGTTGTCATGATGATCGGTCGGAAACGCGTCCCTCCGGCCTCGACGAGCGCAACCACCGAGGTCGCGCCGTCACGCGATGCTGGTTGGCGTTGTCGACAAGCAGGATGGCGTTCTTGACCTCCAGACCCATGAGCATGACGAAGCCGATCATTGAATACATGTTGAGTGTCGAGCCACCGACCAGCAAGCCCAGCATCACCCCCACCAGCGCCAGTGGCAGAGCCATCATGATCGCCAGAGGCTGCAGAAAGCTGCCGAACTGACTGGCCAGCACGAGATAGATGAAAATCACGGCCAGCAGCAGCGCCGACACCACGCTGCCAACCGTATCGGTGAGCATCTTGCCATCGCCGTCCTGCGCGACGCTCACACCGGCAGGCAGGTCGAGGTCAGCCACTACGGCTTCAATCCGGGCGCTGACATCGCCTTCGATATTGGCGCTGATGGTGACCTGGCGGGTCAGGTTCTCGCGGTTGATTTCGCTGGGGCCGAGGCTAGGCGTGACCTCCGCGATCTCGTCGAGGCGATTGGTGACCGGGGTCTCGGTCCGGCCCTGGGCGATCGGAAGCCCGCCAATGGCGTCGGCACTCTGCCGCATCGCTTCGGGCAGGCGAACTACCACGTCTAGCTGATCGCCGGCGCCATTTGTCCATTCCGAGACGTTCTCGCCGCCCAGCATGGTGCGCAACGCCGCACCTGTCGCCTGCGAGTCGACGCCTATATCGCTGGCGGCCTGCCGGTCGAGCACGATGTCCAGCATGGGTTGGACCTGCTGCAAGCTGAGTTCGATATCGACGAGGCCGGGAATGGCACGCATGCGTTCGCTCAGATCCGCCGCGGCCGAAGCCAGACCATCGAGGTTTTCTCCCAGCAACTTGATCTGGACTGGGCTGCCGCCCCCGCCGAGCCCGCCGGCGGCGGTGATCACGAAGCTGGCGCCGGGAATGATCCGCAGCGCGTTCCGGATCGGCGCCGTCAGTTGCTGGGACGAACTGGTCCGTTCATCGGCGGGAACCAGCGCCACGGTTATGCTGGCGCGGTTTCCGCCGGAAGCAGTGCCAGCGTCGATGCTGGTATAGGTGCTCTCGACCTCGGGCATCGCCATAAGCAATATTGCTATCCGGGTTGAGGTGGGGCGAGATGGCAGCCTATGTGTGGCGGGCGATGGCCCTGGAGTTGCGGCAGAGCATCGTGAGTCCATCTTCGAACCTTTCAACCGCGTGGAGCCACTCGAACAGGGCGCAGGGCTTGGTTTGAATCTCGTGCGAGACTTATCACCCGTCACCACTGTAAAATTACAGTTGGAGATGCTCCTGGGGGAGGCGCGCTCTTTAAGATATTGCTGCCTTTGGCTGGAACCAGCTCGGTGCTGATGTAGCATCCAAGTCCAACGTAACGCCGGAATCGCGGGTGCTGCTACTCGCGTTGCCTTTGGATTTCCGCTTGACGCGCTTGGACGGCCTGCTCTCGCAATTCCGCAAGCCCAGCCTCCCTGGAAAATACTGGTGCGTAGCCCAGCTCCGTTCTGGCCTTATTGATATTCAGTGTCACCTCCACAGCTGAGGTTGCGAAGGATTGCATCGTGAGAGGCGCCCTGAACTTGCCGCGCGACATTGCGCCCAACGCGTCACCGATCCCGGCAATAGCCCTCAAGAGGGCGCGGGGCACGGATTTCTCCGGGGCAGCCACACCCTGGGTCTCCAAGATCTGGGAAATGAAGCTGCGAAACTCCACCGGCGCGCCGTCGGTGATGAAATAGACCTCCCCGCCTGACCCCCTAACAAGGGCCAGTTCTACCCCCAAGCAGAGATTGGCGATGTGGGTGGTCGAGGTCAGATACGTCCCGCCATCGACCCACGCCATCTGCCCCGATCGTGCGGCCTGCACCAGAAAGGGCAGCGCGGTGGTATCGTCTCGGCCCCAGACAAAGCGGGGACGAACAACCATTGCCCTGAATTCTGCAGAGTTGAATGCAAGGGCCGTCTTTTCCGCCGCCGCCTTGCTTCGTGAGTAGCCGCCAGTTGGGCGGCGCGGCAGGGGCCAGGATTCATCGGCGTTGACGATGGGGCGGCCATCTGCAAGCACGGATTCAGTGCTGATGTGGACGGCCCGCCCAATACCGGCCCGTCGAGCAGCCTCAAAGACGCGACGGGTACCCTCCTGATTGGTCTCCTGCTGCGCCTTGCTAGGCAGGCCATGATCGGTGTTCGCCGCGGCGTGCACCACTGCGTCAGCACCCCGCATCGCATCGATGAGATCGGTCGAAACAATGTCCGCAACAACCGGCGCAGCGCCGAGGTCTCGTATAAGTTGCGCGCCCTTCTCACTTCTAGTCAGTCCGATAACCTTGCTTCCTGCGGCAAGGAAGTGCCGGACGAGATTGCGGCCGACATAACCACTGGCTCCGGTGATGAAGATGCGTTTCGGGAAATCTGGCGCGAGCGTGCTGGCGGCCGGCGATGCACTCGCCTCCGTGCTAGTAGACATGGTCGTATCCTGTAGTGGTGTGTGTCAGTCGATCTCGGGCAGTGGACGTTCCTGTGGTTCGACATCGGCAAGCCACAGGACCTCGCGCAGAATTCGGCTGCGCTCGTCGTCGTCGAAGCGATGAAAGTCCAGATTTTCCAGCAACTTCAGGCCCTCAAGCGCGAGATAGGCTAGTTGCGCTCCTCTGGGCGATTTAGCTGTCTGGTGAACGCCCTCTATAACTTTGGCCTGATTAGCCTGCATCTTGGCGCGGAGTGACTTGTCCAGAACCAGTGCCGCACTCAGGTTGAGGGCGGCATTGCGGAACGGCTCAGAAATGGGCGCCGTAGCGCCCAATAACCTGCCGGTAACAGTTCGGTTCTCCGGCGCCTGAAGGCCCGCTTCGATCTGACTGTGCATTGCGTTATCACGGGCAAACGCCCTTTCCACGACAGCTTCCAGCACAGCTTGCTTGGTCTTGTAGTCGTAGAGAACGCTGGCCTTGCTGATGCCAGCTTCCGTTGCCACACGCTCGACCGAGAGATTGGCGGCGCCATCTCTTGCTACGACCTTCTCGGCGGCATCGAGAATGGCTTGCTGATCAATCGTTCGCTTTCGCCCCATCGAAGCCTCTTTTATTTCCGATCATTCGGTTATAAAAAGAACCTTGGTATAGGTCAAGGGGCGACAGGCGGCCGTGTGGCGCAACGTGAGGCCTTTTCGGGTTGAATAGCAATTCGCTTGCAGAGGACCATCCGAGCAGGTCTTAGGGTGAAGGCCTGCCCATGCCGTGGCCAATCGCTGACAGACCGACTTTTTGCAACGGACGTTAGTGGCCTCGTAGCCACGCCAGAACGGCGAGTACGCGTCGATGCTCCTGTTGATCGTCGAACAGACCAAGCTTTGAGAAGATCGTGGATATATGCTTTTCCACTGTTCCCGCGCTAATATCGAAGCGAAGGGCGATGGCCGCGTTCGTGAGCCCCTCCGCCATCGCACCCATAACGTCCCGCTCCCGCGGCGTCAGCGACTGCAGAGGATCCTGACGAACCTTGAGCAAGGCGCTGACCACTTCAGGGTCAAGCACCGTCCCGCCGGAAGCGATCTTCTGGATTGCCTCGTAGAAGGCATCAATGGCCACCACGCGATCCTTAAGCAGGTAACCGAGGAAGCCCTGCCCATCGGCAAAGAGCTCCTGCGCATAGAGACTTTCGACGAACTGACTGAGGATGAGCACGGGAAACCTTGGACGTTCCTGCCTCAAGGCGATGGCGACCTTGAGACCCTCGTCGGTAAAGGTTGGTGGCATCCGAACGTCCATGACCACCAGATCAAGCTCAAGGGTTGGCAGCGCCTGCTTGAACTTGTCGCCATCGGCGAAGGCGCCAGCGACAAAGAAGCCGGCTTCCTCGATCAGCCTCACCAGGCCTTCACGCAGCAGCATCGAGTCCTCGACAATGGCAATTCGGTGCGGATACTGTGACAAATCATCTTCCTCAAGAAAGCCTGGATGGGACGGGCAGAATTGCGGTGGTGGGAGCGCCTTGGTCGTTGCGATAGAGAACTGGCCACGAAGCCCGTCGAGCGGTTCGGCAATGCTCGACAAGCCATTTCCAGACACCATCTTAGCCCCACCGTGCCCGTCATAGCGACCACAACAGTTTGCTCTGCCAGCTCGGTATTGCAGGCTATGGTAACGCTGCCGCGCTTTGCCAAATTCCCGCGCACCCATTTCACCAACTCCCGGATGTTTCAGGCTGCGTTGTTCTTCGAGACGCGAGATCCTGGCCTCGGCCCTGACGAAGGGAGACGATCTCCGCGGCCACGTCGACAGTGCCAAGCAACACGACGCTCGCTATGCTCACTCCCCGGGGCTGACGAGTCCGGTCTCGTATCCGATGATCACGAGCTGAGCGCGGTCGCGCGCGTTCAGCTTGCCGAGGATGCGACTGACATGCGTCTTCGCCGTGAACGGCGACATGTGGAGCGACTCGCCGATCTCGGAATTGGTCTTGCCCCGTGCGACCTCGGCGAGTACTTCGCGCTCCCGCTCGCTGAGGATATCGAGAGGACCCGAGTCGCCGGGACGCATGATCGGACGGCGAACGAAGTCGGCGACGAACCGCCTGGTCATCGCCGGTGAGATGAGGACGTCACCGGCGGCGGCGGCGGCGATCGCCTCGAGCAGGAGTCGCGGTGGGGTATCCTTGAGCAGGAAACCGGAGGCGCCGACCCTGAGCGCCTCGTAGACGTACTCGTCGAGCGCGAAGGTGGTGAGCACGAGCACCTTGGTGGCGCTGAGCCGTTCGTCGCCGCAGATCGATCGCGTCGCGTCGAGCCCGTCCATGCGCGGCATGCGGATGTCCATCAGCACGACGTCAGGGCGTGTCCGCCGGGTCTCGGCGATCGCCTGCGCGCCGTCGCCGGCCTCACCGACGACCTGAATGCCGGGTTCGTTGGCGAGCAGGGCTGCGAACGCGCGGCGCACCAACTCCTGGTCGTCGACGAGCAGCACGCGGATGTCGCGAGTGGCCACGGCAGATGCGTCGAGCCGAGGGGTCATGCCTCCCACCTGCCAGGTATCTGGTATGGCACAAACGCGCGGACCGTGAACCCGCCGTCCTCGGTCGGCCCGGCGTGGACGGTGCCACCGAGGAGCTCCGCTCGCTCGCGGATTGCGACCAGACCGATGCCGGTGCCCGGCGCCGGAGCACGTTTGGTGACCGGAGCGTCGTTGGACACGGTGATGTGCACGCCGCCATCCCCGTGCCAGAGCCGGACGATCGCGGGGACGTCGCCAGCGTGGCGAGTGACGTTGACCAGGCACTCATGCACGATGCGGTGCACCGTTACCGCGGTGCTCTCCGCCACGCCTGCAGGATAGCGGCCGTTCTCGATGACCTCTACCTCCTTTGAATGTCCCGCGGCGGCGACGACGTCGCTGAGTGTGGTGTCGGCCCCGGGAACCGGGCGAAGCGGGACCGGCTCATCGGATCGGAGGAGCCCGAGGAGGGACCTCAACTCGTCGAGCGATCGCCTGCCTGTGTCGTTGATCTCGACAAGCGCCGTGTGAGCGCCGGCGGGATCGCGCTCGAACCGGTGGGCGGCGATGCCTGACTGGACGGTGATCGCCGACAGCGAATGGGCGACGATGTCGTGCAGATCGTATGCGATGCTAAGCCGTTCCGCCTGCAGCCGCTCGGCGACCTGGCGGTTCACTGCGTCGGCTCGACGCCGCAGGTTCGAGCGATGGGCTTCGGCGGCAGCGATCGGGAGCAGAAGCACGGCTGCATCTGTGGCCCACTCGAACCAGAACGGCTCATCATCGATCTGCAACCCGACGCTGGCTACCACGATGGCAATGAGCGAGGCGAACCAGATCACAGAACGATCTTCGCTCCGGAGCACGAGACGGAACAGGGCCAGAGCGAGCAGCGGTCGCAGCGCGATTGGGCTGGAAGTCCATGTAAGGGTGACGATGTCCAGCACACCGATCGCCACGACAATGACCCGACCAAACCGATCGTTTAGCACGACGATCAGGCCTGCGGCGACGGACGCGATCGCGATGCCGGGGAGCTGCCGTCCGGCCACGACGTCCGGATCGTTGACCAACACGCCGATCGACACCACGAACGCGGCCAAAAGCACAGCGAGGTCGGCAGGACCGTTACGGTACTCCGCGCCGGTCACGGTCCCACCATCGTCGCGTTCGATGGCAGTGGCGTTCTCATCTGGGAGGCTTGTGCACCGGGATGGGTCTTGGACCGCCCGATCGACGCGTGGGACTTGCGCATCAGCGGCCCCCCCCTCACAAGCTCGAGCACTGGCACCCGGGAGACCCGGAACGCGGGCCACGTTGCGGCTAGGACCCCGGCCGCGACCGCAACGACGAGCGTTTCTGCGAGGCGGGGCCATGGTATGACAATCGATAGAATTTCCATGCCACCGGTGACGTCGATCAGCGCCCAGCCGAAGCCGGCTGCGACGGCCGCAGCGTCGTCAGCGTTCGCTGAGAGCGGGGCCACGGTCTGCCGATCGACAACTGTGGAATCTGGATGCGAGGACACGCGACCTCCGATGAGTGCTTGGTGTCCACCATGATGACGGGAACCGTCAGCGGCCGCATCCACCCACAGGAGGTGACGCGTACTCTCACTGGAGTATACCCGCCGGAGAACGTCGTTTCAACAAACCAGCACACTGTGGGGCCGGTCGGTCAGCCAACCCGGTTCGGTGGTACTTGGGCTTCTGCCTGGGCCGAGGTTCTGGATTGAGGCAGAATAGGCGGCACGCCTTACGGCGGCTGTCGCGGCAGTATTCTCAAGCGCTGCCCTTCCGCATTCCACCCTCGTTTGCCTATCGGGCGGGATTGCTCGCAGTCAGCAGCTACCGACCCACCTAGGTCATTCATCGATTAGACCTTGGCCTTCCTCAAACCTGTCATTCTCCCGGACGACCCCGCAGTGGCTCAACACTTGCCAATGACTCTTTGTCGTCATCGAGATGCGATCTACATTCAGTTGCACCGCGCTTGACAGAGGCGCAACGGGATGAGGAAAATGCCAGCCAGCACAGCGATCATCAAGTCATCACCCATGACGCCATATGCGCCCGGTAGCGCTTCCGTCGCCGACATCGGCCAAGGCTTGATCCCATCAATTGCCAGGTAACAGATAAGCAGAAGAGCCGTCTTCCAATGGTCGCGAGGACGAACAAGGGCCAACAACAAGGCCGCACCCGCCACCTCGTCCACGACGATGCGGCCATCCTCGCTGATGCCCGTGAACCGACCTGTCTGATGTGAAGCCCACCAGCCGATAAGGATGGTGGCGACGGTGAATGGCCAAAAGATCGAAGGCCTTTGGCCAAAAGCCCGATAAGCAAGCGCGATCGAAAAGACGGCGACCAGTGTTGGGATGACCGGAATATAACCGGACCCAAGCCAAGTGGAGAAAGCAAAGGCGAACCGATCCACGGCGTTTCCCTAGCCCGGTGTCCTAGAGGAATGTCTGCGTTCTCACCCTTGGCGAGCACGTCAAAACCACAGAATTGAGAGTGAGGAGAGCAGGTGGTCCGGCTAACTGTCGCTCTCCGACAGCGGCCGAGCCCGATCGGCAAAACGACGCCGATGTTCGGTCCACCATCCTTTGGCTGCATCCTCAGATACAGCCAAAGTGATCTCCGCTTGTGCCGGGCGCTGACATGAAATCAGGCCGTATCTTCGATCCAATGCGGATGCGTCAGACCTTTATGCCGAACAGTTTTTCGGCATTGCGGAACGCGATCTTTTCCTTGTCCTCGCGAGGAAGATCGACCGAGCGAAACCAGTCGGTTCCGTGCTTCATGTCTGCGAATGGATAGTCGGTTCCAAACATCACCCGATCCGCGCTGATATATCTCAGCAGAAGATGAAGCAGTTCATCCTGAAAAAACGCGCTGGTCGTGTACCAGAAATTTTCGCTGAAATATTGCCCGAGAGATTTATTCAGTGAACCTTCGGTCGATTCACTCATGTCTCCCACTATACGCTCGTAGTAGAACGGAAGTCCTTCTCCCATGTGGCCGAGGATCATCTGCAGGTTAGGGAATCTGTCGAACGTCCCAGTGAAGATCAGTCGAAGGCATTGAGTGAGGGCTTCCTGGTGCCATCCATATCCCGAGCCGCTGAAAATGTAGTTTTGGAACGTTTGGTCATCGCCTGGCCGCGTCGTGCGGTAGTAAATGTCGTAGACTGCTTCAGGTGGGTAACCTGGATGCAGGTATATGGGCACACCAAGTGCCTCGGCACGTGCCAGAAGCGGGTCAAAGTCGGGATGGTCGAGGAATTTTTCTCCGATGAATCCATTGGTCATGGCTCCTACAAAGCCATTTTCCCGAACGGCGCGTTCAAGTTCGTCCGCTGATGCTTCGGGGTCCTGCAGAGGCAGGGTCGCATAGGCCTGATAGCGCCCGGGAAAGGCGTCCATCGGGCCCTCGGCAATCATCTTGTTGAGACGGTACGCAAAATCGATGCCTTCCTGACCGGGGACATCTTGCACGCCCGGTGTATGTGCGGAGAGGATTTGGACATTGATCCCCGCCTCATTCATCTTGGCGATGCGGTCTGGGCCGATTTCGAGAAGACCGGTGCCCTCAAGGTACTCAACGTGTTCATCATTGATCGCATTCAGTGCGATCAATTCGTCAGTGGTATAGGTCTCTTCCGTGGCGATGAACGGCAGATCCTGGTCTCGCAACGCGATGACCGAAGGCTCTTGCGCGGCGACGCGGGTGACGATGGCGGGTGCGGCTAATCCGGCACCAACACCAAGTGCAGCCGCGCCACCTAGGAAACTGCGGCGTCCTATCATCAGGTTCTTCTCGGGTTTTGCTATCGGCTTCATGTCAGTCTGCTCCGATGTTTGCGTCTCCCACCATGATGATGGCAACCGTCAGGCGCCGCATCCACCCACAGGAGGTGATGCATACTCTCAGCGGAGTATGCCCATCCGATCGGGGATGATGCATATTCTCAGCGGAGTATGCCCATCCGATCGGGGATGATTTGGTGTGCGGCGCTCGATCGAGCGACGCCCGACGTCGCTTGCTGGCCGAGGTGCGCCCACACCTCGCTCAGGGCTTGTTCGCAGCTCTGCCATCCAGCATCCGGAAGTAGAGGTTGCCGTACCAGGAAGTTTCAAGCCGCGGTTCTCAGGAAAGACCGGTTGGAATGCGCAGGGTTGCGGTGGTGGGACCGCCGTGGGGCTTGTGATGGAGATCTGGCCGCCAAGCCCTTCCACCCGTTCGGCAATGCCAGAGAGTCCGTGACCGGGCAGCATCTTAGCCCCGCCTTGCCCGTCATCAACAAGCGTTACCACAACAGCTTGCTCCGCCGGGTCGGTCCGGCAGACTATGGCAACGTTGCTCGCGCTGCTGTGCTTGGTCGTATTGGCAAGCAACTCGGCTACAACGAAATAGATGCCCTGCTGCACCGCGGCCTGGATTTCCATGGTGGGGTCGAGTGCAGTCGAAATCGTCGTGGCTATGGCATTGCGCTCGGCCAGGGCAGCCAACGCTGCTGCCAAGCCGCGATCCTGCAGGATAGGAGGCGCCAGGCCACGCACCAAGCTGCGCAATTCACCCAGGGTTTGCGCCGATGGGAGCGCAGCCTCTTCGACCAGGCGGGCAGCACCCTCCGGATCACTGGCAAGCTTGCGCTGTGCCGAGGCCAAATCGAGTTGCAGACGAAGCAACTGTTGTTGCGGCCCGTCATGCAGGTCGCGTTCGAGTTTGCGCAAGGTTCGACCCTCTGCCGCCATGCCTGACTGCCGCGACCGCCGCAGGCCCGCCATCTGGGCCTCGATCTCCTCAGGACTGTATCGCCCAAGGAATACCCTCGCGATCCGATCGTGCAGCGCGACCATGTTGCGAGTGAGCCATGGTAACCCCACCAAGGCAGCGGCACCGAGCACGGTATAGGCGAGGATCGTGAGCGGTCCGTGGAGGAAGAGCGGCGGCGACCAAAGTGTGGGCCACCAAATGCCAGCTTGTGCGAGTTCCTCGGGACTTGTTACGGCCCAGTCGTTCCAGAGCCACCGCGTCGCGCCGTTGAAGATGCTGGTAATCCACACCAGGGCCACGCTGCCAGTCACGGTGCCAAGCGCAAGGTAGAGTCCGCCGTAGACTATATAGCTCCACTGGTGGCCATCGAACAGAACCAGCCGGAGGCGCTGCGGCAACGTCTGGCCGGCAAGATCCGGCCAGATCGGAGGCTCGATGGGAGAAGCACCGGCCCAGGTGAGGCGCCGGATCTCCAACGCCCCAAACCACCTCGCCAGGAATGCCGCCAAAAGCAACAGGATGATCCCGACGCCCAGTATTGTCAGCCCCGCGCCGATCGAAACAAGGCATATCATCACCACTGGAACAGTGAGGGCCAGGGGGAGGGCGGTCAGCAGGAACAAGCTCTGGCGCGGCACCAGGGCCCACCGCTCGCGATCAAAGAGCGAGCGGAAGGCAGAGCCAACGGCCTGTGCAACAGACAGGGCCCTGGATTGTGTGTTCTGGTTCATCATCCACTCCCTAGTAGCTTACGCCGAACTTCAGCAGGTTGAACACAAAGGCCACCCAGACGACTGCGATGGTAGCCAGCGCGAGGGAAACGGCGACGATCGTCGACCACACGCCACGCCGGTCACCTATTGCGTGCACCACATTGGCCGCCGCACTGGTACCCAGGGCGAGCGTGCCAACCACCGTCATCACCTGAAGGGTCATCAGCAGAGCGTCCGTTCGGTCGCTGAGGAGGCTCAAGTCGTTGAACATTGCATTCAGCATCATGAGCCAGCCGACGAAGGCCAAGACAACCACGAGAGCCGATGCTCGTACGCCATGATAGGCCAGAAGAGCTGTACCAGGCAGGGCGAGGCGGGCGCCGTAGCGACGGCGAACCAGGGCTGCGGCGGGTCACTGAGCAGCGGTGAGAGCCAGAACACCCAGGCTTGCAAGGAGGGCAGGCACAAGCCAGTTGGCAGCACGCTGCCAAGGCACTGGATCATAGACCATGATAGGCGCCATGCTGTTAAGGCTGAAGCGAGCGGCACCCGTTTCGTCGACAGTCGCGGCGAGGCGTTCATGGCTGTTGCTCGATTGCCAGACGAATGGTTCGACCTCGATCCACCTGTGCACTGGCGCTCCCAGAATCGGCAGGTTGGTCCCCTGCAGCGTGCCATCTTCGGCAACAGTGATGATAGTCGGCTCCAGGAGCTCAGCCAGACTCACGAAACTTGTTGCGGCGCGACGCGAGGCCGTCCACTGGCCGACCAACTGACTGGCGTTGCCTTGCCCGATATCAGTGAGCACCGGCGTTCCCTGGGCAGGAAAATAGCGATCGGCAAACTCCGAGAACAGGAGAGCCCTCAGGTCGTAGGCAGCGTCATCCTCGCCAGTGCTGTTGATCGATACGAACATGCCCACGCCCTCATCGATGAAGAGGTTTACGTCGGAATGGAACGTCTGGGTGTCACCGCCATGACCGATGACCCGATGCCCGTTCACGGAACTTTCGTAAAAGCCGAGAGCCATGCCGTTGAGCGCAGGAATAGTGGCCGAAGCCCGCTCATGCATGAGGTTTGCGGTGGCCGGTTGAAGGATCTGCGCATCGCCCAGGCGCCCTTTGTTCAGGTGCGCCAGCATGAACCGAGCCATGTCTGGAGCGGTCACGGTAAGAGCGCCGGCCGGAGATGCGGCAGCCAGCTCGAAAGGCGTCGCCGCGCCAGTGGCCGTGGCATAACCGTTAGACAAATTGGCGAGTTGCGCTTTTGTGAGGTCTTGGGAGAATGTTGCACCCTCCATACCAAGTGGGGTGAAGATCTTCTCGTCGACGTATTCGCCAAACGGCTGGCCGGAGACGCGCTGGACGATGTAGCCGGCCAAAGCCGTGGCATAGTTGGAATAGGCAGGTGTGGTGCCGGGAGCGAAAATGCGCGCCGGAATGAAGTCGCGCACGAGTTCCTCAAACGGCACCGCGTCCCTCGGGTCCAAAGCAATGACGTGCTTGAGCTGTTCCTCAAAACCCGCAGTGTGGGTCAAGACGTGCCGCAGGGTGATGGGCTGCCCATCGAAGGGCGGAATGCTGAAGTCGAGATAGGTGTTGATGTCGGTGTCGAGTTCAAGGGCGCCGCTTTCGACAAGCTGCATCACGGCGGTCCAGGTCATGAGCTTGGACACCGAGCCGGCGCGGAACAGCGTGTGTTCCGGGTCCACTGGTTTGCCGGTAGCAGCGTCGGCATCACCATAGCCCTTGGTTGTCAGGACCTCGCCATCCGCTACGACGGTCACTACGGCACCGGCCATGTCGCCAGCCTGTAGCGCATAGGGCACGATTCCATCGAGCCATGCGTCAATATCTGCTCGCTCCAGGCTATGAGCCGCCCCGGGCTGGGTTGGTTGTGCAAGCTCGGCTTGTTGCGCCATGGCTGGTCCGGTCAACGCCATCGCAAGCAGGGCGATCGTGGCTAGTTTTATCATCTTGAAACCTCCTTTTTGGATGGCTCCATAGTCGACGCAGCGGCTAGCGCACGAAACCGGGAGCACCCCCCCGAGCTTCCGGGGGCTAACCCCCAGAAAGGGACCCGATTATTCAGACAGGAGGGTTCGCAAGGACAGCTACGCAGACCTGCGAATGCCGGAGGTGAGAAGCGGGACACGCTGTTTGAGAAATCGGCCACAACGAGCGGCTGCGCCGCATGCTTTCGGCTGTTTGAGCTTGCAGTTCGACGCGGGCGTTGATTGTGCAGGCGAGAAGACGGCGGAAGCAAACCAGCTTTTGCGTATTCGTCTTGTTGAGCTGGTCCATTACACGGCTTCTTAATGGTATCGGCCACTATGCTGCTAGTGCTTGGCCGCGATTGCAACGGCGACAATCCCTGCACGTAGGACGCCACCTTGAAGCTAATCATCCAGATACCGTGCTTCAACGAAGCCAAGAACCTTCCCGAGACGCTGCTGGCGCTGCCGCGGCGGATCGAGGGCATCGAATGCATCGAGTACCTTGTCATTGACGATGGCAGCAGCGACGATACCGGCAACGTCGCGCGACGTTTCGGTGTGCATCATGTCGTACGCCACCGCACTAATCGCGGGCTTGCCGCAGCATTCCGCCTGGCCTGGACCGTGCCTTGCGAGAGGGCGCCGACATCATCGTCAATACCGATGCCGATAACCAGTATAATGGCCAGGACATACCCAAGCTCGTTGCGGCGATCGTTTCGGGGGGCGCCGACATCGTGGTGGGCGACCGAGGCGTGGCACACAATACCCATTTCGGACCCGTCAAACGCTGCCTGCAGCGCATTGGCAGCGCTACCGTACGCTGGCTCTCGGGAACCGATGTAGCCGACGCGGTCAGCGGATTTCGGGCAATGAACCGGCAGGCAGCGCAACGCATCAACATTACAGCCACCTTTTCCTACACCACTGAAATGCTGATTCAGGCCGGTCGCAAAGGCCTCGCGATCCAGTCGGTGCCGGTGCGCACAAATCGCCCGGTACGGCCGTCGCGACTGTTCCACTCCATTCCACAGTTCATTGGCAGCACGGGCGCAACGATGGTGCGCGCCTATGCGATGTACAATCCTCTGAAGAGCTTCATCCTCATCGGCGCGGTTGCCGCATTCCTGGGTGCCCTGCCGATCCTGCGTTTTGTTTATTCCTACGCGATGGGCGACGGAGAGGGTCATCTTCAGTCACTCGTTATCGGCGGCGCACTAATCGTCCTTCGCATGCTCGCGATGATGCTTGGCGCCGTTGCCGATCTGATCGGCCGCAATCGTGTCCTGCTCGAGCAGACCCTCGAGCGCCTGCACGCCATCGAAGACCTGCTTCCCCAACAACCGCGCTCGGCTGACCCCGCCTTTGCTGATCCTGTGCGTCCCGTGCGCCGCGACGGCACGAATGGATAGGTCCGAGCGCCTTTCCGGGCTTTTTGCAGTCCGGGCTGCACTGCGAAAATTCGCTGAACGCTTCCGCGTTCCAATCGTACTGACCGCCATCGGCGCATTCTCTCTACTGTTCATCCTGTCCGCTGCCGATCTCAGTCTGGATCCTGCTGGGATGCGGTGGAGCTGGCTGATCTGGGCCGCAGCAACAGTGCCCCTCGCCATGTTCGCCAATGCCCTTGAACTCGCCTTGTGCGCCCGCGCTACCGGCCGCGCCATGCCTGTCGAAACTGCCTTCATCTGCTCAGCGGCGGCGACAATAGCCAATGTTCTCCCCTTGCCCGCAGGCCTGCTGGTGCGGGCCAAGGCGCTTGTCGGCGCGGGCGCCGGGTGGATCGAGAGCGGCAAGATCCTGGCTGCCGCCGGACTGCTGTGGTTGGCGATGGCGACCGCTTGCGTCGGCTTTGCCTTGGCGCCAAGCCCCCGGGGGACATTGGCCCTCGTCGCTGGCACACTCGGCTGTGTCGCGATCGCTCGGTGGACGGCGCAGCGCGCCGGCCAGAGCACCAGCGCCGGGTTCCTCCTTGTGCGCGGAGCTATGCTCGGCCTGCTGGCGCTGCGTCTCTATTTCTGCTTCCAGGCGATCGGTCAGCCCGTGAGCCTGCAAGACAGCGCGAACTTCATGCTCGCCGGCGTGCTTGGCAATAGCGTGGTGGTCGTGCCATCCGGCCTCGGCATTGCGGAAGGCATCGGCGCCGCAATGGCCGGCCTCGTCAGTGTGCTTCCCGCAGCGGCTTTCCTCGCGCTCGGTATCAATCGCCTGCTGGGCCTTGCCGGTAGCGCCCTCGTCGTCGGCGCGCACTTGCTGCTCGCAAGAGGCAAGCGGCCGGCAACAGCCGGAAGGGCAGGCTGATGCGCGTGCTTTTCGATATCGTCCACCCCGCCGACGTCCTGTTCTTCTTGGGCCCGATGCGACACCTGATCGCGCGAGCAGACGTGGTCGATATCGTATCGCGTGAAAAGGACGTGGCTTGCGACTTACTCGACCAGTTCGGGCTGCCACATCGTCCGCTGTCTCGCGCTGGCAACGGACGCGTCGGGCTGGCCTCAGAGTTGGTCCGCCGAGATTGGGCATTGCTGCGCCATGTGCGCATGAACCGGCCCGAGGTGATGATCGGTTTTGGCGGCGTCGCCATAGCTCATGTCGGCCGGATGCTCAACATTCCGGCGATCAGTTTCTACGCCGCCGATACGGCGAGTCTGCAAACCCGCCTGACCTGGCCCTTCATCACCCACCTCTATGTGCCAGAAAGCTATGCAGGCCCGGTGCCGCCCCAGCGCACCACGCGCTTTCCCGGCGTCAAGGAACTCTCCTTCTTTCATCCCGACAACTTTCAGCCCGATGCCGCAGTTGCCCTCGCAAGCGGCTGGGATCCTGACCGAGCCAACTATTTCATTCGCACGGTAAGCTGGCGCGCCAATCACGACCTGGGAAAGAGCGGCTGGGACGACGATACTCTCATGGCGCTGATTGCCAAACTGGCGAAGCGGGGCAAGGTCCACCTATCGAGCGAGCGGCTCCTGCCATCTGAATTTGCGCAATACCACTACACCGGCGCCAAAAGCGCGGTGCATCATCTCATGGCGCACTGCGACCTGTACGTCGGAGAAAGCGCAACAATGGCGCATGAGGCCGCCTTCCTCGGCGTTCCCGCAATCTACGATGGCACCGATCATCCCGGAACCACGCGTGAACTGGCCCGGCACGGTCTCCTCTCCGCATTGCGCCAGCCGGGCAAGGATGGCTTGCTCGCAGAAGTCGATGCTTTTCTGGTTGACGGCGTGGCGGCATGCACCCGCAGCAGGCTCGTGAGCTATCTCGCCGGCCGCAGTAACCTCACTGACTACATCGTCGCAGCCCTGGACCGGCATGCCCAGAAGCGCGTCGCGTGACCGCGACGGCTGAAACAACCGCCGGGCTCACGGCAAAGGGCCGCCGCGAGATGGCGGAGCGCACGCTCTCCCGTCTCCTCTTCTCGGCAATCGCGTTGGGCCTTGCTCTGCAACTGCACCTGTCCTGGATCACAGAAATAAACTGGGACGAGTTCCACTATCTGGCGCTCGTCCACGAATATGCCCGCGGCGAGCTGAGCCTCGCCCTCCAGACGGCGCATGTGCACCTGTTCGCACCCCTGTTGTGGCTGCCCGGCGACGAAATCCTGCAGGTCAAGATAGGTCGGCTGATCATGCTGGGGCTCCAATGCGGCACTATGGCCTTGCTTTATCGCCTCTCGCGCCGCTTCTTCGCCCCATCGACCGCGCTACTCTTAGTCCTGGCCTACGCAGCGTCGGGCAATGTGCTGATGCATGGTTCCAGCTTCCGCGCCGACCCATTCGCAGCGTTCCTGATCCTGTCTGGGTTGGTGGCAGTGAGCCAGACGAGGCTCGGCCCTCTGCGCGCCGCTGTTGCGGTTCTCGCTCCGGCAGCCGCCCTGCTTGTCACCGTCAAGGTGGTGTTCTACGCACCTGCCTTTCTCGCAGTCTTGCTGTGGCAGTTGCAGACGGCGCCCAATCGCCTGCAGACGTTCCAGCGCTGGGCGGCCATCACCCTGGTTTCACTGGCAGCCTTTGCACTCGCCTATTGGCTGCACAAGGGAACGCTTGCGGCCGCGAGCGATGCGCGGTCGGCCGTCATGCTCTCAAACGCCGCGCAAGTCACTCTGCTCGACGCCAGTCTGTTCCCGCGTGCCCGCGACATCATCCGGCACATGTTGCAGGATCCGCTGCAAGTGTTGCTCTGGATCGCGGGCGCCGCGTCGGCCCTGGCCGCCTTCTTCGGCAAGATCGAGGACGACAAGTCTCGAGCTCAGGCCCTCTTGCTGATGGCGCTGGTGGCAGTCTGCCTTGTGGCCTACCGCAACGCCTTCCCTTACTTCTTTCCCTTCATCCTTCCGCCGGCGATGCTGCTGATCGGTTATGCTATCGAATCTCGCAGAGCCTCGGCGAGGCTGGTGATGATACTCGTCCTTGCCCTTGTCACCTCAGCGTTCCTGAACTGGGATCGGGTGCGCGACAACGGCCAGGAAACACAGCAAGCAATACTGGACGAAGTCCACGCCATGTATCCCCAGCCGGTGGCCACGATAGATCGCAACGGCATGATCGCAAGCTTCCCCCGCGTGGGGTTCTTCATGTCCACGTGGGGCCTGCAGAACTACCTTACCGCCGCGGTGCCGGTATTCGGTGAAATACTGGCGGAACGCCCAGTACCACTACTGGTGCTCAATAGCCCTACGCTGGAGGACGCGGTTGGCGAGCCGCCAACGGCGCGCCTATATGCTCGTCTGCTACCCGAAGACAGGGCGCTGCTGCGCGACAATTACATCCCGCAGGCTGGCAAGATCTGGGTCGCCGGGAAGTCGGTCGAGGCGGGCCCCGACACGAGTGCCATTGCGATCGCCATACCCGGTCTGTACCGTTTGGAGGCCGAGTTCCCGCTAGTGATCAACGCTGTGGAAGTGCAGCCAGGACATACAACCATGCTTGAGCGCGGCAGGACTACGCTCTCCTCCGCGAGGACCCAGTCAGTGATACTGCGATGGGCTGGCGCAGGACCCAGGCCTGGTCGAAACCTGCCCGGCGGCCCGGTCTACCGCGGACTCTAGTGTGGATGACAAGCAGGTGGCCAAGGATCCGGCTGGATCGGCTGCCGGAGAAGCGACGGCAGTCTCTTCAAGCTGCGCTGGCGGCAGCAGCCGAGTGGGTTTCCACAGGGCGGCAGGGGAAGATAAGAGTGAACGTGGATCCTTTCCCCTCAACACTCTGCACGTCGAGGCGACCGCCGTGGAGGGCCATGATCTGGGATACGAAGTTGAGCCCTATTCCGGTACCCGGAATGCCGTCTGCGGTCCGGGCCCGGAAGAAGCGCTCGGTGATGAAGGCGATTTCGTCGTCGGGGATACCCACGCCACTGTCCTCGACGCTGACGGTGATGTCATCGCCCTGCCTGGCGCCTCGAATGACGACCTGGCAGTCGCGATCGGAGTATTTCAAGGCATTGGACACGAGGTTCTGAACTGCCTGCTCCAGAAGCATGCTGTCCACCATCGCCTGGCGTGGCAGGTCGCCCACCGAGCAGGTGACCCGGCCAAGGTCCTCGTCGGGCTGGTTCTCCTGCACTGAAGCAATGAGTTCGTGCATGTTGGTTGGGTGGGGGCGGAAGCTGATCTCACCCTGCTCGAGGCGGGCGGCATTGAGCGTGCTTTCCATCAGCCGGGTGAGGCGCTGACAGGCGTTGCGGATCTTGGTCACCCGATTGGTCATCTCGTCTTCGGTCATCGCCATGCCGCGGCGCAGCATGCGCTGCGCGCTGGCATCGATGATCGATAACGGCGTACGGAACTGATGCGACACCACCGAGGTGAAGGCACGATGAAGGCGCGAGACTTCGCGCTCGTGCTGCAGAGCCGCCTCCGCCCGGACCATGGTGCGCAAGCCCCGCACCACGATGATGGCGACCAGCACGCCTGCGGCGAGGGTAGCGACCAGATAACCGAGCAACTCGAACAGGATCTGCCGGCGGCCGTCGCGCACCGCATCCTGGCGGTCACGCCCGTCCAGCATGCCGGCATTGGCGAAATCCCGCATGGTTTGCGCTATGGAAACGGCTGCTTGATGGAGCCCGAAAATGGCCGTGGGATTGCCCTGCTGCACATCTGGCAGAGCCGCCCGCTGCGCCTCGAAGGTGTCGCGCAGGGCGACGACCTCGTCGTCAAAGGCCATTGCCGCCACCCGGCTGGTCATCTGGCCCTCTTCGAACAGGCGCAGGCGGCTGTCGAGCAGGTCGAAGCGCAGCGTCACCTCGTCGCGCGGGACCCGGCCGAGCTCAAACAGCAGTGCGGCGTCGGCGAGTCGCATGGCCTCGTACTGGCCCTGGCTGGCAAACCAGATGACGCCCTCCGCCGGCTCGCCACTTAGGCGGTTCTCATTGACGGCAAGTCGCGTCACCGCCGTCAACAGCAGGACGAACAGGAAGGTCAGCGCGAGGGCCGCGGCCAGAAATGGTCGCGAAATCCACGGTCGCAGCCTCATTGCACCTGCAGCGCCTTGAGCTGCCATACCCATCGGTCGTGCAGCTTGCGGTCCTGCAATGCCGGCTCCTGGTCGCGCGGATAAACGATCCAGATCGGGCCCTTGTCGCGCACGAGCATTTCCTCGCCGTTCATTTCGGTGGCCAGCAGTACGTCGTAGTTCAGGAAATCCTCGATAGGGATCTCCACTGTGTAGTCGTTGAGCGCCGAGGCCATCACTACGCTGCCTTTGGCGCCCACTCGCTCGAGCGCCGTGCGCACCAGCACGCCCGTGAATACAATTTCGCCGTCCGTCCACGGGGTGGTGGTGGTGATCTCGGAGAGGCCCAACTCTTCGAACATCTGGCGGTCGAAAGCGGCGCCAGCATCGGAATTGGTCACCTCGATATTGCCGCCAATGGTCAGCAGCACCGGCCCCTGGGGCTCGGTCAAAGGCTCCGCAGCCTGCGCATAGGGAACCATCAAGAGCGGCAGCAGTAGGAAGCTGCCCAGCGCTGACATCCTGGGCAGGCAGACGCGCAACGCGCGCAGACGAGACGTCCATTTAGGGAATGACATGGCGATTGCCTCGACAAGACCACGGAGAAGTACATTTACGCCGCTGCGCAGCCGACTGCATCAAAAAAATGGAGCTACGCGCGGCCCTGCAGATCTGGACGAAGGCTCCAGGAACGGAGTCATGACCCGACCTCGCATGGTGCCGCTCAGGACTGCGCAGTTGCCCCTCCAAACAGGTGGGGAAGCGTCACTGTCCTTGCTCTAACAAGCCTGCCAGCGGCGCCGGATGGTGCTTTTCTGACGGGAGCAAATGCAAATGAACGTTTACATGCGGGCCCAGGCCCACCAGATCAGTCCACCTCTGGCGTTGGAAATCGAGGCACTGAGGACCCGGCTGGAGGGCCGGCTCCTGGATGCCGCCGATACAGACTATAACGCCCTCCGCCGGCCGGCCATCAGCAATTGGGACTATCGACCGCTGCTGGTTGCGCGTGTCTCAGGCGCTCCCGACGTGGCGGATGTCGTTGATTTTGTACGACGCAACCAGCTTGAAATTGCCGTGCGCAGTGGCGGGCACTCGGTGTGCGGGCATAGCGCCTGTGACGGTGGCGTGGTCATCGACCTGCGTGACCTCAACGGCATCGACATCGACTTGGCGGCCATGACGGTCTGGGCCGGCAGCGGCCTCTCGGCTGGACATGTTACCGCAGCGCTCGATCCGCATGGCGTGGTGGTGGGCTTTGGCGATTCCAGTTCGGTCGGTATCGGCGGCCTAACGCTGGGCGGCGGCGTCGGCTACGTGACGCGCAAGTTCGGCCTCACTATCGATGCGCTGCTGGCCGCCGAGATCGTCATGGCGTCGGGGAGCATCCTGACGGTCAGCGAGACGAGCTATCCCGACATATTCTGGGCCTTGCGTGGAGGTGGCGGCAATTTCGGCGTCGTGACGCGCTTCTGCTATCGTCTCAATCGGATGCCCGAGTTCACGGGTGGGCCGCTCATCCTGCCTGCCACGCCCGACGTGCTGGCCGGCTTCGTTGCCGCCGCCAAGGCGGCGCCGGACGAGCTGACCTCCATCCTTTTGGCCATGCCCGCGCCGCCGATGCCGTTCCTGCCGCCCGAGGTCGTGGGCGAGACGGTGCTGATGGGGATGATGGCTTATGCCGGCTCCGCCCGGGATGCTCAACTGGCGCTGGCGCCGTTCCGGGCACTGGCTAAGCCCCTTGCGGATCTTGTGCGTCCCGGCTCCTACAGCATGATGTATCCACCCGAAGATCCGGCCTTCAGGCCGACCATCTCCGTGCGATCGATGTTCAAGGATGACGTGGATCGGGAGGAAGCTGCCGCGATCCTTGCACAGATCGACCGCTGCGATGCACCGATGCGCATGGCGCAGATTCGTGTACTCGGCGGGGCGGCGGCCCGTGTATCGAGCTCGGCCACCGCCTATGCGCACCGCGATGCCGGCATGATCATCGGGTTCCTGGCGTTGGATGGCAGCGTGGAAGCCGCTGCGCGGCACGACCAGTGGGCAGAGCAATGCGTGGCGGTGCTGGGTGGAGCCAAGCGCGGCACCTATATCAACTTTCTGGCCAATCAGGGCGAGGAGGCTATCCGCGCCAGCTATCCAGGGCTGACCTGGCAGCGCCTGCAACTGGTCAAGCAAAGCTGCGACCCAACCAATCTGTTCCGTCGCAACCAGAACATTGCGCCCGCCTGAGGCGAAGCACGCAAGGAAGGTCGACGCGGCGCCGGGGTACAACCCGGCGCCATTTTTCTTTCAGGCCGTTTTCGGTTTTCTTTCTTTTCGCGTTCGCGCCCACCCATTTGGGGGGCGTTACGAATGTTGATAGGTGGTTAATAGCGCCCATGGACAGCGATGTCGCTGCCTCACCAGACAGCCACCGGACACCCCAGATGCGTCGCACTCTACTGCTCTCAGGCCTTTACGTGTTTGCTCTGACTTTGCTCGCACTGCCCTACGCCGTGGTGGCTTAAGACAGGAAGGGATTTCGGATCATGCCACGCCTACCTCACACCATCGACTTCAACGAAGACGCCTATCCGGAACTGGCCGACATCTTTCGCGGCATCGACCTTGCCGTCGCCGCCATTGTCACCAGCGATCCTGCAATGCGGGCCAAGCCTGCGCAAAAGCGGCGTCCGCGGCCCGCTATGCCGAGTGCCAAGGCTGGTCGCCGTGGCAACACCCGACGCCAGGCGGCCTGAACGTCAAGCCTGGTCCGGCGCCACCGGGTTGGACAGGAACAGGCTGATGAGATCGGCCTGACGATCCGTCTCGGTCTTGCGGAACAGGTTTTTCAGCGTGTAGCTCACCGTATTGCGCGAGAGACCGAACTCTTCCGCAATCTCGTCCAGTCGCAGGCCCCGGACAAGGGCGAGTGCCAGCCGGGTTTCGGCCGGCGAGAGGCCGTATAGCTGGGCCAGGGTCTGCGCCGCATCGCTGGGGCGCCACTCGGGATCCGTCACGAACAGCCCAACGGTCGGCTCACCTGCCACTGCCGGTCCCCGCCCGAGCGGACAGGCTACGGCAATCAGCGGCCGCTTGCCGCTCTTGCGCACCAGGGCGACGGCATCGCTCCCCTGACGGCTGCCGGTGGAGGCCCGGCCGATGGCGGTTTCCATGATTGTGCGGAGAGCCTGTGTCTGGTCGGCCCGTTCGCCGCGCAGCAGACTGTCGCGCGACAGGCTGATCCCGTCGCCCTCTTCCAGCAGTTCATTGGCGCGCCGATTTCGGAACAGCACCTTACGGTCACTGTCGATCAGAAACACCCCGATCGCGATGCGGTTGAGAGCCTCATCGGCTCCCATGAGCGCCGCGCGAAGGCCGTGACGCTCCTCGTCCTCCTCCCGATGCAGCCCCTTGATCCGCGCGACCTGGTCGAGCCGTGCGGCAATAGTGATGAGCATGAGGTCGAAATCGATGGGCTTGGTGAGGTAGTCGTCCACCCCGGCCTGTTTACCCGCGATGATGTCCTGCCGACCGGCGAGGGCGGTCAGGAAGACGAACGGCGGATTGCCGAGGCTCGGTTCCTTCCGCACTTCCTTTAGCAGATCGAGGCCTGACATGTGGGGCATGGTGATGTCGCACAGGACAAGGTCATAGGTCTGCGCCTGGAGCTTGGACAGCGCGTCCCGGCCATTGCCGGCTTCATCCACTGAGTACCCGCTGGCGACCAGTTCTTCGCAGAGGTCGGCCCTAAGGTCGGCTTCATCTTCCACGCAAAGAATTCTGGCACTCATGACCGGTTACACCCGCACCTCTGCCCACGCAGGAAACCACAATGGGGCGGCATATTGTGCTGGCGCATAAGTTTGGTCCAGCGGTCATAGTGCGCCCGGGTAAAAAAATGTTCGAATGCCACCTGTTTGAGTGGTGACAACTGCAAGCCATGCGCTGGAGCGCAGAGGCTACTCTGTTTCTCCCACCCATTTGGGTGGCGACCTGGCCGGCGCGATCGTGTTCCTCACCAGCATCAAAACGAATATGGAGGCCATCATGTTTGGGAACGACCTCCCGTTGGCCAGCTACGGCCTGCTGGGAATCTTCATTGTCGGGAATGAACTGTCCGGCCCGCGCACGGCGCTGCTCTTGTGCGTGGGTCTGGCTCTGCTGACGATCGTTGCTTCGGTGCTGGCGACACTGGTGCTGCATCATCGCAGCAGGCGGACCAGGGCAGCGCACCCCCCAAACAGGTGGGGCGGGATTGAGTAGCAGCTGCTAGCAGTCGTCGGGCCCTTATCGCAGGGGCGTTGCCTCCAAGCCTTGCCACCCCGCTCAGTAGCCGGGTGGTTTTTTGTCCCCTGCGATGAACTTCAAGCGCAAAACCACCCCCTCAAATGGGTGGGGCGGGTCATGGGAAGAGGCCATAGAAAGCGCGCCAGGAGTTCAAGCAATGAACAACCTTTTCGACGTCTGGCGCGAGCAGCGCCTTATCCGCAAGACCCAGCGGCAGCTTCACGGACTCAGCGACCAGATCCTCAACGACATCGGGCTGACGCGAGACGATATCGCGCAGATCGGCCGCAATGGTCTGCCGCGCCGCCGGTCCGGCCTCTAGCCGGAGGAATTTCGTGTATCTCCGGAAATCCGTCGTCTGCCGCATGCGTCGCATCGGCATCCTGTTGCTGGCCTTGTTTGTGCTGATGCCAAAGATCGAACTCCCCGCCCAGTTCCCGTATAGCGATTTGCTATTAGCTGTTGGACTTGGCGCGGTTCAAAACAGGGCGTCCTGACACTTCAGTGTCAGGGCGCTCGTCACGCCCCAGTGCCCGATATGCCGAGACGGCGGCGCCGGCGAGGTAGGGCATGCCACCCACGACTGCCATCAGGAGGCCGCCGAACTGCTGGTCTTCAAGGCTGTTCAGCCCGAACGCACCCAGGCACAGTTCGGGCGGATAGAGCAGACGTGGCGCCAGGGTCAGCAGCAGCCCGAACATGCTCATATGCATGAAGGTCAGGAACAGCGCGATGCTGCCTGCCGCCGCGGCCGCCGGGCTGCCGGCATTGAACGCGGCGGTCCAGACAGCAAGGCCAGCAAGCAGGAAGCTGAGTTGCTGGAGGACGAACGCCCCGTCGTGCAGGGCTGCATAACTGTGCAAGACGGGCACGTGCCAACCCCATACAACCACCATCTCGAAGACGGTGGCGAGCAACAGCCAGGAGATCGCGTCGCGGAAGTTACGCATCGCTGGAAGATACGCCGCCACGCCATAGGCAAGCAGCGGCGAGGCCACCGTCACGATCGACAGATGCAGGATCATATGCGGCGAGAAAGCCCTGCGGCTCATCTCCGGCAGGGGACCCAGCCAGAGTGCGGCCAAGATAACCAAGCCAGCTAACAAAGCGATATTGGAGCCGAGCCGACTACTCCGGGTAACTGCGATTGGAGTAAGCGCCGCCGCGTGATGCTGTTGAGGAACAGCCATTATTTCCTCGCCGAGTGTCTGGCGTAGAGCCGGGTGAGGGGGGCGGCGCTGATGCCGTGTGCGAAGATCGAGGCAGTGACCATGGCGCTTGCCGCGTACCAGATGGTCGGATCCTCGGTGTGGCCGCGTGCCAGGGCCGCGTAGTAGACTGCTGCGATGCCGATGGGGCCGAACCAGCCGAGGAACGCGACGTCGCGTGGCTGCAGGGTAGGGCGCAGCAGCGGCAGCAGCAGGGCAAGGACGGGTGGGCGGCGCAGCAGCAGGACCGCCACGCAGGCGCCGAGCAGCGGCCAGCCAAGCTGTAGCCATTCAGCCAGGGGTAGGGCGATGCCGAAGATGACGAACATGGGCAGCGTGAACAGTTTTGCCACGGCCTCCTGTATGTGCTCCTCCTCGTGTTCCTCATCCCGATCAGTCGAGAAGTTGAACACCAGGCCGGCGAGAAACACCGAGATCAGCGCGTCAGCACCGACGAAGGCGGCCATCCCGAGCGTAAACAGCGAGAAGGCGACCGTATAGCCCAAAAGGGAGGCGTTCTCGACGGTCTTGTGTTTGTCGGCGAAAGCCAGCAGCCGCGCGGCACTCCAACCGACGGCAACGCCGATTACAGTCGCGCCCAGCAGACCGGTGGCCACCGACTGCACCGCCCAGCGCCCCCAGGCCTCGTCGGCGTCGTGCTGCACCATGAAGATTGCGAGCATGACGAAGAGGTAAGCCAGTCCGTCATTGGCTCCTGATTCCAGCGACAGGGCGTCGCGCACCCGCAGCGGCAGGTTTTTCTTTGCGAAGGGGCCGGTGACGATGGAACTGGCCACGACGGGATCGGTCGGCGTCACCACCGCGCCGACAAGAAGTGCCGCCCACAGGGGTAAGCCGAAGGCCCAGGCGGCTATGAGGGACGAGAGGAGCCACATGCCCAGCATTCCCACGGTGAGGAGCCAGGTCGCCGGCCGCATCAGGGATCTGACGCTATGTCGCTTCAGTCGCAACGCTACGCCCATCAGCCCGATCGCCAGGGTAAGGCGAGAGGCCTGTTCGAGCACGGTATTCTGGTCGCCCCAGGTGTCGATCTGTAACCAGCCAAGGCCGTAAGGCCCGACCGCTACGCCGACCACGACCGCCAACATCGGTTCCTGCACGAGGCTCTTCTTGACCACCTTTGAGAAGGCGCCCACCAGGATGATGACCAGCGCGATGACTGCCAGCGCGATGTTGAGTTGAGGCATGGCTAGATAGGTCCCGGGTAGCTGGCTACCGGCTTGTGTCGTGATCGAACGTCTGCAGCCGAACGGCGTTCCGCCAGTCAGGTCTTCATCCGCTCGCGTCGCGTCGTTCGCAGCCAACATAGGTTAAGCTTGAGTGGGATGAGCAACCAGCTGCTGCTCGTGGGGTTGGGCTCACGCCATGTTCGGCAGGGTCGTGCATCAAATCGGGCAATGGCAAAAGTTTCAGGCCGCGGGGGCTGCCTATCCTTCTCAAGGATCATCACGGCGCCCGGCACAGACAACCAATGCGGGGAGAGATTGATGCCGAGCTTTCTGGCGCGGTTCGCCGGTGCAATCCTGCTTATTGTTGTTCCAGTTTCGGCGCAGCAGCTCGTTAACGCGCCGCTTGTTCCGGCTCCCGTGCTGATAGAGCCCGCCGATATCGAGAACGGGCGCGGTATCGCCGTCGGGACCTACACCGACTCCCCGGCAGGGGCCTGTTTCAAGTGCCATGGCCTTGACGGCGGCGGTGACCGCGCTGCGGCGTTTCCGCGTCTGACCGGACAGCCTTACCAATATATGGTCAACACGCTGCGCGACTACGCGTCGGGAGCGCGCAAGAGCGAAATCATGGAGCCAATCGCCCGGGCCCTGAGCGAGCAGCAGATGCGGGACGTCTCGGCGTTTTACGCCGTCCAGACCGACGCCCCGATGCCGCCGCGCCCAGACGCCCCTTATGACCTGCTGGAACTGGGCGGTGCGCTGGCAGCCGTCGGGTCTGCCGAACGGCGGATCCAGGGGTGCATCAACTGTCACGGACCCGACGGGAGTGGACTGGCGCCGAATTATCCTGCGCTGGCGGGGCAATATGCGCCCTACCTGGAAGCGCAGCTGCTCGCCTGGAAGAACGGCACCCGTGACGGTGACCTCCACAACATCATGAGTTTCATCGCGCAGCGCATGACGGACGAAGAGATCCGGGCGGTGTCATTCTACTACGCATCCATCCGTCCGCAGGGCGCTCCCGATCGTTCCGCCCTATGGGGGCTGGAGAGCGCGGCCCCGATAGCAGGAGCACTGCCATGAGACGCCTTCTCGTCGGCCTGACACTGGCTGGATTGCTCAGCGCTGGGGTGGCCGTCGCACAGACCAACATGACTGCCAGCAACATCGAGTCGCAGGGACAGGGTGAGGGTGGCCCGCAGGGCCAGATTGCCTCGGTCGGAGCCGGGACATCCAATGGCGTGACAACCGGCGTAAGTGGTCCCGACCAAGGTGGTGGCCTCGAGCCGGGGGAACTGCCGCCGCTGCCCAGCGCCGACCTTTGTACCGACTACGTGGACCAGCCAGCCTACGCCTATTGCCTGGCGCTGGTGCTGGCAGAAGAAGGGGATGAGGGATTATGAGCCAGGGTCTATCACGCCGCGATCTGCTGAAAGCGGCTGGTCTGAGCAGTGCGGCAGCAGTCCTTCCGGGCGGCGCTCAAGCGCAAGTGCCGGTGCAGCCCGCAGAAGGCGCGGTTCATGCCGGCCATGCGCAACCGGAAACCGAGGGATTGCTATTCTTCTTCAACGACGAGGAAGCCCAGTTCATCGAGGCGGCGGTGGAGCGACTGATCCCGGCCGATCCGGAATGGCCGGGCGCCGGCTGGGCCGGGGTCTTGTATTACATCGACCGGCAACTCGCCGCCGGCTATGGCGCCGGCGCGCGGATGTATCTGGACGGTCCCTGGGTGCCCGACGCTCCGCCGCAATTCGGCTATCAGCTGCGCCAGAGCCCGGCCGAACTTTACCGCATCGGCATTGCCGAGACCCGGCTCTTTGTGCGGGAGCGCTCGAACCAGCAGGAGTTCTGGGACCTCGACCCGGGGGGCATGGACCGAGTGCTGCAAGCCCTTGAATCGGGTGAGGCAGCGCTGCCATCCATCCCCAGCCCGGTGTTTTTCGAGACGCTGCTCGCCAACACGATCGAGGGGTTCTTTGCGGACCCCGCCTATGGCGGCAATCGCGACATGGTCGGATGGCGCATGGTGGGCTTTCCCGGTGCCTATGCCGCCTACATCGATGTGGTCGAGGACCACGGCGTGGCGTTCGAGCGCCGGCCAATCAGCTTTGCCGACCAGCAGGCGCGGCAAGACCACATCCACGGACATTGAGGGGAATTCAGCCAATGGCCACGCGCTTACCGCCAGTCGATGTCGTCCTTGTCGGGGGTGGCCTCACCGCCTCTATATTGGGAAAGGAACTGGCGGAGGCCGGGAATACGGTCGTGGCGCTGGAGCGCGGCAAGATGCGGGACACCGTTCCGGACTTTCAGTCGCCCACCATGCATGACGAGCTGAAATACGACGTGCGCTATGGCCTGGCACAGGATGTCAGCGTGCAGACGCTCAGCTTCCGCAACTTCGTGGGACAGCGTCCCCTGCCCATGCGGCAGCTCGGATCGTTCCTGCCCGGGGAAGGCGTGGGTGGCGGCGCCGTGCACTGGAACGGCCAGACCTGGCGCTTCCAGCCAGAGTGGTTCGAGCTCCGCTCATGGGTCAACGAGCGCTATGGCGAAGACTTCCTGCCCGACGACGTCACCATCCAGGACTGGGGCATCACCTATGACGAGTTGGAGCCTTACTACAATCACTTCGAAAGGGTGATGGGGATCGGCGGCCTGCCCTATGCGGACGGGGATGTGGTGATCGGTGGCGGTAATCCCTTCGAGGGTCCGCGCAGCCAGCCCTATCCCAACCCGCCGATGAAGCAATCCTATTCCGGCGCCCTGTTCGAAGAAGCAGCTGCAGGACTGGGCTACCACCCATTCCCGGTGCCATCGGCCAACATGACGCGGCACTATACCAACCCGTTCGGGGCCGAGCTGCAACCATGCATGTATTGCGGCTTTTGCGAACGCTTCGGCTGCGAGCACTATGCCAAGGCAAGCCCGCAGGTGAACATCCTGCCGTTCGCCATGGCCAGCCGTAACTTCGAGATGCGGACGCATGCCTATGTGCAGCGCATCGAATGGGATCCCGTTGCCAAGGTGGCTACCGGCGTCACCTACATCAATGCGGCGGGCGAGGAGATCTTCCAGCCGGCCGGAATGGTGGTGCTGTGCGCTTTCGCCCACCACAATCCGGTGCTGATGCTGCAGTCGGGTATCGGCCATGCCTATGATCCAGAGACGCGCACCGGCACCGTCGGCCGCAACTATAGCTACCAGACCATGACGGGCGTGGACGTGTTCTACGCGGACGGACGGAACATCAACCCGTTCATGGGCGCCGGCGCGCTGGGAACGGCGATCGACGATTTCAACAATGGCAGCATGGACCATTCCGGCCTCGGCTTCATCGGCGGCGGCTATGTGGCGGCCTACCAGACGAACGGCCGGCCGATAAAGTACCATCCGGTGCCGAGCGGCACGCCGCGCTGGGGTGCGGAATGGAAGCAGGCAGTGCGACGCCACTACAACAGCACGGTGGGGCTGACCTTTCACGGCTCCTCGGTGCCGCATCCCAACAACTATATCGGGCTGGACCCCACCTATCGCGATGCCTTCGGACAGCCTCTGGGCATGCTGACCTACGACTTCCCACACAATGACCGACTGATGGCGCGCTATGTCACCGAAAAGGTGCGCGACATTGCCCTGGCGATGGGCGGCGACGAAATCTCCGTCGGCTGGCTGGACGATCACTACAACATCGTCGCCTACCAGACGACGCACAATACGGGCGGCACCATCATGGGCGATGATCCGCAGACCAGCGTCGTCAACCGCTACCTGCAGTCCTGGGACCTGCACAATCTCTGGGTCATGGGCGCCAGCGTCTTTCCGCAGAACGCCGGCTACAACCCGACAGACACGGTCGGGGCGCTGGCTTACTGGGCAGCCGATGCCATGCTGAACCAGTATATGAGCAATCCCCGACCCCTGGTGTAGCCATGCGATATCGGTTCATGAACATCGGTTTCGGCGCAGCGCTGACGGTCCTGGCGGGAATGCCGTTGCCGGCCGTCGCACAGGGCCTGCTCGGCCTCGAGACGGAGGACGCCGGCGTTCTTTCCATCGATGAGATCAACGAAGGGCGCTTCACGGCGATGGGAGGCATCTTCGGGGACCAGCGGATCGACTGCATCCGCTGCCATGGCCTGGATGGAATGGGCAACAGCAGCGGGGCCTTTCCGCGCCTGGCCGGGCAGAACGCGTGGTATCTCTTCAAGACGCTGACCGACTACGCCGCCGGGCGTCGGCCCAGCCAGGTCATGGTGCCGATCGCGCGGAGCATGAGCATCGAGGAAATGCGCGAGGTGGCGGCCTATTATGCCTCCATCGTGGCGGAAAGGGAGGTGGAAGCCCCCGAGGCGGATATCGAGGTCCGGCAGATCGGTGGAGCGATCGCCGCAGTGGGCCTGCCCCGCCAGGGTGTGCCGGCCTGCTCCAGTTGCCACGGTACCCAAGGCGAGGGATTGCCGCCGGTCAATCCTGCCCTCGCGGGTCAGTTTGCGCCCTACCTCGAGCATCAACTCCTGCTGTGGAAGAACGGCTTGCGGGAAGGCGACCCGATGAATGTGATGGCCCGCATCGCCTCGGCCATGACGGAGGAGCAGATCGAGGCGGTGTCGCTCTATTATGGGTCGATCCACTCCGAAGACTGGCTGACCGAGAGCGAGATCGAGACAGTGCTGCCGGTCGAGGCCGTCGTGCCGGCTCAGGTGGTGCCAGTCGTGCCGGTCGAGGCGTCGCCGGGTGCAGAATTCGCCCCCGATGTCTTGCCGCCCTACCTGCCCAGGTTCGACGAGGAGCTTCCGGTGGTGCCTGTCGAATCGATCGAGCCGGTGGGTGGCCAATGACCGCATGCTGGCATGGCGCCATCATCGCTCGAGGCGTGCTGCTGGCAGCAATGGTGCTGGCGGTGGCGGCATGCCAGCAGGAAGGCGTGCCGGCAGAGCACCGGATCGTTGACGGCGACCCCGAACGGGGACGCGCAGCGATCGTCGCGATCGGGTGTGGCGCCTGCCACCACGTTCCCGGCGTCCGCGGCGCGCACGGGGTGGTGGGTCCCTCGCTCGACGCCTTCGGCCATCGCAAGCTCATCGGCGGCGTGATGCCTAACGAACCCACCATCTTGGTGCAGTGGGTCCAGGACGCGCCATCGCTGATCCCCGAAACGGGAATGCCGGACCTGCCGCTTTCCCAAGCCCAGGCGCGCGATATCGCCGCCTATCTCTACACGCTGCGATAGGACCGACTTGATGTGGGACTGGCCCGACCTAGGCGATGGTATTCAATCGGTGCTTGCTCCGGCAGGGCCCCATGCCGGCTGGGTGGCGCATCTGAGCTGGCTCATCTTCATCGGCGGCGGCCTGATCCTGCTGCTGGTGGTGATCATGACGACGCTGGCCATCTTTGCTCCGGACAGGTGGCGCAAGGGCATCGGACAGCGGCGGACCGTGATCATCGGGGGCATCGCCTTCCCGCTGGTGACGCTGACGGCCATGCTGGTCTATGGCCTGGGCGGGTCCGCTGCGCTGGTCTCGTCGCCAGCGGCCGCCCTGCGGATCGAGGTCGTGGGGGAGCAATGGTGGTGGCGGGTGCACTATCTGGACGAGACGGGGGCGATCCGACTGGTCACCGCCAACGAAATCCGCATCCCCGCTGGCCTGCCCATCCAGTTCGACCTCAAGAGCGCCGACGTGATCCACAGCTTTTGGGTGCCGAGCCTGGCGGGAAAACTCGACATGATCCCGGGGCGCGTTAACTCCTATCGCTTCGCGGCCGACGAAGCCGGGGTCTACCGGGGACAATGCGCCGAATATTGCGGCGCACAGCATGCGCTGATGGCCTTTTACGTGGTGGCCATGGAGCAGGACGAGTTCGAGCAATGGTATGCCGACCAGGTGCAGCCGGCGGCCGAGCCCGACCTGCCTCAGTTCGAGGCGGGTCGTGAGCTGTTCCTCACCAATGGGTGCGGCGCCTGCCACACTGTGCGGGGCACCCCGGCAGATGGGGTGATCGGGCCCGACCTCACCCATGTGGGCAGCCGCGTATCGCTGGCGGCGGGCACCTTGCCCAACAATGTGGGGACGCTGGCGGGCTGGATTGCTTCCGCCCAGCACCTCAAGCCCGACAACAAGATGCCGTCCTTCGACAATCTCGAAGGCACGGAATTGCGGGCGATTGCCGGCTATCTGGAGAATCTCAAGTGAGCGAGAAGACGAGCGAGGGCGGCATCGCCGACACCAGAAAGCGGGCGCCCACCACCGAGATCGAGTATCCCAACAGCCTGCCGCGCCCGGAGGGCGAGCTGGAACAGCTGCAGAAGGTCTGGGAGCCGCCGCGTGGCCTGCGCCTGTTCTCTGCGGTCAACAACAACTACGTCGGCGTCTACTATGTCGGTGCGTCATTCCTGTTCTTCGTGCTGGCGGGCATTCTGGCGCTGGTGATCCGCACGCAACTGGCGATGCCGGAGAATGCCTTCATCGGTCATGAGCTCTACAACCAGCTCTTTACGATGCACGGCACGATGATGATGTTCCTCTTCGCGGTCCCGGCCGTCGAGGCCATGGGCGTCTATCTGCTGCCGAACATGCTCGGTGCGCGCGACCTGCCGTTTCCCAGGCTCAGCGCCTATGCCTTCTGGGCCTATTTCGCGGGCGGGCTCGCCTTCTTTTGCAGCATCTTCTTTGGGCTGGCACCCAATGGTGGCTGGTTCATGTATCCGCCCCTCACCAGCACCGAGTATTCGCCCGGCATCAACGCCGACTTCTGGCTGCTCGGGATCGGCTTCATCGAGATTTCGGCCATAGCCGGGGCGATTGAGATCGTGGTCGGCATCATGAAAACCCGCTCGCCGGGCATGTCGCTGGACAAGCTGCCAGTCTATGCCTGGGCCATGCTGGTCTTTGCCGGCATGATCATCTTCGGCTTCCCCGCGATTATCCTCGGCACGTTGTTACTCGAGCTCGAACGCGCCTTCGACTGGCCGTTCTTCATCGCCGAACGGGGCGGCGACCCGGTGCTCTGGCAGCACCTGTTCTGGTTTTTCGGGCATCCGGAGGTCTACATCATCTTCCTGCCGGCGGCGGGTATGGTTTCGATGATGGTGCCGACGATGGCCCAGACGCCGCTGGTGGCCTATCGGCTAGTGGTGCTGGCGATCCTGGCGACGGGTTTCCTCAGCTTCGGTCTCTGGGTCCACCACATGTACACTACCGGTATTCCCTCGCTCAGTCTGAGCTTTTTCTCCGCCGCGAGCATGGCCGTGGCGATACCGAGCGGCATTCAGGTCTTCGCCTGGATCGCCACGCTGGCCGCCGGGAAGATCCAGTTCAAGACCCCGGCACTGTTCATCCTGGGCTTCCTGTTCATCTTCACGCTGGGCGGCCTGACCGGGGTGATGGTGGCCCTGGTCCCGTTCGACTGGCAGGTGCACGACACCTATTTCGTCGTCGCCCATTTCCACTACGTCCTGATCGGTGGCATGGTGTTCCCGCTGTTTGCCGCGGTCTATTACTGGATCCCGCTCGCCAGCGAGCGTCCGCTGTCCGAGCGGATCGGCAAGTGGGTATTCTGGCTGCTGTTCATCGGGGTGAACGTCACCTTCTTCACCATGCACATTACCGGCCTCGCCGGCATGCCGCGTCGGGTCTACACCTACCCGCAGAATCTGAGCTGGGGTGCGCTGAACATGGTTTCGACGGTGGGCAGCTACATGATCGCGGCCGGCGTCCTGCTCTTCCTGATCGACCTCGCGCGGAACTTCCGTCCGTTCACCGGCAACAATGCCGGGGACGTGTGGAAGGCCGGCACGCTCGAATGGCTGCCGAGCGGCAACTACCAGACCCGCAGCATTCCTCATGTCGCCAGCCGAGAGCCGTTGTGGGACCAGCCCACGCTCGCCGAGGATGTGGTGGCCGGGCGCTATTACCTGCCCGGCGCACCCACGGGTGGTCGCGAAACCATCATCACCAGCCCGATCGATGCACGCCCGCAATACCTGCTCAAGCTGCCGGGTCCCAGCTGGGCGCCATTCCTGGGGGCCCTGTTTACGGCGGCCTTCTTCATGGGCCTGACCATCAAGCTCTACATTGCCTCCCTGGCCTGCGGGGTGTTGGCCATCGCGATGATCCTCTGGTGGATGTGGGATACCAATCCCGACACTGCCGATCATCCCGTCCGCGTGGGCGACAAGCTCGAACTGCCGATCAATGCGGCGGGGCCGGCAAGCCATTCCTGGTGGGGCACCGTCACGCTGATACTCGTGGGCGCGACGCTGTTCACCTGCCTTGTGTTCTCCTACCTCTATCTCTGGCTGGTCAACGGGGAGATTTGGCTGCCGAGCCAGCAAGAGTTGCCGACCCTGTTGTGGTACGCCCTTCCGGCTGGCCTTTACCTCGCCAGCAGCGCCGCGATGGCATTCGTCTTCCGCCATGCAGGCAAGCTGCCTGGCAGCAACGCGTGGCCGCTGCGCCTCGCGCTTGTTCTAGCGATACCGCTGATGATCGCGGGTCTGGGCGCTTCGATCTACGGGCAGTGGCAGACCGGGCTGTCTCCCACCCAGAGCAGCTATGGCGCGGTCGTCTACATGCTCAACGTCATCCAAGGCATCTATGTTTTCGCACTGGTGCTGATGGGATCGTTCGTGCTGATGCGATCACTAACGGGCCGGCTTTCGGCCAGCCGCCGGGCGAGCGTGGATAACACGACGCTGTTCTGGCACTACATGACGGCACAGGGCCTCATCGGGCTGAGCCTGGCGCATATCTTCCCGCGCCTGGTGGGGATGGGTTGAGATGCGGGAGCAGACCTTTTTCAAACCCCTGCTGGCCAGCGTATCCGGGCTGGTGATCTGGGCGGCCCATTTCGGCATCATCTATGCCGTCAACGCCCTGAACTGCGAGCGCCGCTGGATGGATCAGACCGTGCTCGGGATGGGGCTGGTGCCGTTCGCTATTACCATGGCGACCATCGCCGCGGTGCTCGGGCTGGCAATCATCGCCGCGCTGGCTTTCCTCGACAAGGCCCCCAACCTGCCGGACGCGGCCAACGAGCGGACATCGGTGTTCTTCCGCAAGCTGACGATCACCGTAACGGCGCTGGCACTGGTGGCGGTCATCTACCAGACCATCCCGGTCTATGTCGTTCCCGCCTGCGCCTAAGGACGGCTTGGCTCGGCGTCAGGAACTGCCCTGGAGGCAAACGCTGATCGTACCGTCGCTTTCCAGTATCAGCGACTCGACGTCATCGAGACCGCGCCCGCCGGCTGCCCGCACCGCGCTCAGCGCCTCGTCGCGCGTGACGCGCTGCCGCTTCATGGCTGCGTCGCAGAACGCGCCGTCGCGGGCAATGAGCGAGGGTTCGGAACGGATCAACTTGGCCACGGTCTTTGACCGGACGGAAGTGAATGTCACCAGATACTGCAGCAGGACGAGCAGGGCCAGCGCAGTGGCGCCCTCGGCGAGAGCAACCGATTCCTGCAGCAGCACGGCTGACAGGGTCGAGCCCAGCGCCACGGTGACGACCAAGTCAAAGGCATTGAGCTTGGCGAGGGTGCGCTTGCCGGAAATGCGCAGGAACGCGACCAGGGTGATGTAGGCGAGGGTGCCCACGATCAGTGTGCGCAGGATCCCTTGCCAGCCCTGAAAGAACATCTCCAGCCAATCCATCCCGCAGTCTCCCCTTATCGATCAGGGACAACAATGGTTTGGCATGGCTAGCTGTTCCCTTAGTTGGGCTGCTCATCAGCGCACTGCGAGGGTCCTACTTACGGATTTCATCGGGTTCCCGGTCGGTGGCGCCAGCCGCAGCAGCCGCTGCGGTTCGCCCCTCCGGAACCGACATGATGCCGTAAACCAGGGCGGCGATCGCCAGCACGAGGAACACTACCCCACCGATTCCATTGGCCGCGATGATGAAGAAGTACAGCGACACGAGCAGCACGCACAGGTGGATGACAAACCACTTCGTGAGGTGCAGGAAGCGGTTGTAAGTGTTCACGTGATGCTGAAAATCCATCGAGGCGATGGGGGGCGTCGGGGAGTTCACCATCGGATCTGCATTGGCGACGGGTTCTCGGGCAGATGTCATGGATGCGCTCGTCAAGAAGTGGTCAGAGCATGTTGAACAGCCAGAAACCGACACCGTTCCTCATGGAGCCTGGTCTTAACCTAGGCTGGTCGGCAGCGACGCGACCGACGGTTGAAGTGCCAGTGTATCCGGCGACATTCTAAGTCTATCTATGTAGTCCCGCCGTCCCTGCGTGAGCGCCTCGCCCGCCCAAAAGTCGAAAAAGCGATGCCAAGGGTTGATCTGACGGCCCATGCGTAATAGGTTCCGCGCAAATCGAATGATCGTTGCCTAGCGCGGAACGCGGTTGCTTTATGCAATCGTGCAGGTTCTGCTTGCATGCACGGTCCAATTCAAGTTCTTCGCTGAAGCTGGCTACTATTACAGCGAGTTTCAAATCAGAGATTACATGACAGCCAAGTTAAAAATCAAGAATCTGACCAAGATTTTCGGTAAAGCACCGGAGGCGGCCAAGTCCCGGTTGCAGGCCGGCGAAAGCAAGGACGCCATCTTCGCAGCCACCGGCAGCACGGTCGGCGTCAACAATGTGAGTTTTGAGGTCCCGGAGGGCCAGATTTTCGTGGTCATGGGACTGTCCGGTTCCGGCAAGTCCACGCTGGTCCGCATGCTCAACGGGCTAATCCGGCCGACCGACGGGCAGATCCTGGTGGATGGCGAGGATATCGCCAACTGCTCACCCGCCGTCCTCCGCGCGGTGCGTCGCAACAAGATCGCGATGGTCTTCCAGCACTTTGCGCTGTTCCCCCATATGAGCGTCGCCAACAACGTCGCCTACGGCCTCAAGGTGAAAGGCGTCGATGCCGCCGAGCGCCGCAAGCGGGCGCAGGTTGCCCTCGAGCAGGTCGGGCTGGGCGCCTATGCGGATAGCGCGCCCGGAGAGCTTTCGGGCGGGATGCAGCAGCGCGTGGGGCTTGCCAGGGGGCTGGCGACCGATCCCGAAGTGTTGCTGATGGATGAGCCCTTCGGCGCACTCGATCCGCTGATCCGCCGCGAGGTGCAGGACGAATTGCTGCGGCTGCAGAAGGCACTCCGCAAGACCATTGTCTTCATCACCCATGATCTCAATGAAGCGCTGCTGCTGGGCGACCGCATCGCGATCATGAAGGATGGCGAACTGGTCCAGGTCGGCACGGCGCAGGAGATCGTGGACCAGCCGGCGGATGACTACGTCAGTGCCTTCGTCGCCGATATCGATCGCGGCAAGGTATTCACGGCACAGTCGGTGGCGCAGGAACCGGTCTTCCTGCAACTGACTGACAGCGCGGAATCGGCGGTCCAGAACATGGAAGACGTGCAGCGCAACGCGCTCTACGTGATGGACGGCGAGGATATTGCAGGCACCGTGACCTACCAGGATGCTGCTGCCGCCGTCCGCAATGACGGCGTCACGCTGGCCGATGTGGTCAACACCGATTTTCCGAGCGTCAACGCGGACACCGCGCTGAACGAACTCTATGCACCGGCCAGCAACGGCCTGCCCATCGCCGTGACCGATGACAACAATCGCCTGCTCGGCGTGGTGGAGCCCGAAGCGGTCCTAGCGCAGCTGTCGGGCGATACGCCGGCGCCCGCCGAAGCCGGGGCCGAAGCCAAAGCGGAGGCCGCCCATGCCTAGCCTTTCCGACTTCTTCCTGCTGCCGTTCGCCGACTGGATCAACGTGCTGGTGCGCGAGTGGATCGTGCCGAATTTCCGGCCGATCTTCCGGGCGCTGCAGGTGCCGGTAACAACTGTGCTGAACTGGCTCGACGCCTTCTTCAACTTCGTGCCGATGCTGGTGTTCACCGCCGTACTGGCTTTCGTTGCCTGGCGTCTGGTCGGGCGCGGCATGGCGCTGTTCACGGTCTTGGCGCTGGTGTTCATCGACCTGATCGGCCTGTGGCCCGAGACGATGACGACGCTCTCCATGATCGTCACCTCGGTGCTGTTCTGTGTCGTGCTGGGCATCCCGCTCGGCATCCTCGCCGCCCGCAGCGACAAGGTGCTGGCGGTGATCCGGCCGGTGCTCGACATCATGCAGACGATCCCGTCGTTCGTTTACCTGGTGCCGATCGTGATGCTGTTCGGGGTGGGGATGGCGCCCGGCATCATCGCCACCATCATCTTCGCGCTGCCGCCCATTGTGCGCCTGACCAATCTGGGAATCCGCAACGTGCGCGGGGACCTGATCGAGGCCGCCGAGGCCTTCGGCTCGACGCCGTGGCAGATGCTGATCGAGGTGCAGTTGCCGCTGGCGCTGCGTACGATCATGGCCGGCCTCAACCAGACGCTGATGCTGGCGCTGTCGATGGTGGTCATCACCTCGATGATTGGCGCGGGTGGACTTGGTCTGACGGTTTATACCGGGCTGGGACGGCTGGATGTGGGCGGCGCGACCGCGGGCGGGTTGGGCATCGTCCTACTGGCCATCATCCTGGACCGCATCACGCAGGCGCTGGGCGAAATGCAGGGTTTCCGAACCATTTCGCTGCGCCAGACGCTGGTTACCTTCTTCCGCCGAGGGACCCCCGTGGTCACCGGTGAGACGCGGAGGGGTACCTAAGCCCCTCCAGGTGCCGATCCCGGCACCATCTCGAGCGGACGTTGGCGCGTCCGCAGCTATCTTCCAACGCCAAAAACCAAAGGAGAGCTGATCCAATGCTCAGACTCACCAAAACGCTCAGTGCCGTCGCCGTTTCCACCCTTCTCGTTGCCGCTCCCGCCATTGCGCAGGACAATCCGGGCGAGGGCAAGACGATCAACATGGCCCAGGCCAGCTGGGACACTGGCTGGTTCCATGCCGAAGTCTACAAGCAGCTGCTTGGTGAGCTCGGCTATGAAGTGGAAGGACCGACCACGCTCGACAACCCGCCCTTTTACCAGGCGGTCGCCCAGGGCGACGTCGATCTTTGGGTCAATGGCTGGTTCCCGCTGCACAACACCTATCGCCCCGCTTTCGAAGGCCAGGCCGAAATCATCGGCGCGGTTGCCAAGGGCGGCGCGCTCGAGGGCTACCTCGTCGACAAGGCTTCGGTCGAGGAGTTCGGCATCCAGTCGCTGGAGGACTTCAAGCGCCCCGAAGTGAAGGAAGCCTTCGACCGCAATGGCGATGGCCTGGCTGACCTCGTTGCCTGCCCGCCGGGCTGGGGCTGCGAGATCAACATCGAGCACCATCTCGATGCGTACGACCTGCGCGACCACATCAACCCGATCAAGGCTGCCTATTCCGCCTCGATGGCTGATGCCGTCGCGGCACATGAAGCGGGCGAGCCGATCCTGTTCTACACCTGGACGCCCAACTGGACCGTCAATGAACTGGTCCCGGGCGAGGACGTGATGTGGATCGAGGTTCCGGAAGTGAACCTGCCCGAAAACATGGCGGACCTTGCCGATGCGGCGGTGATGGAAGGTGTCGAGGGTTGCGTGGCTGATCCCTGCACCCTGGGCTTCCCGGCCAACGACATCGTTCCCGTGGCCAACAGCGCATTCCTCGCGGACAACCCCGCGGCAGCCAAGCTTCTCGAAGTGACGTCCATTCCGCTGGCCGCCATTTTCGAGCAGAATGCTGCGATGAACGAGGGCGCCGGCAGCGCCGAGGACATCCAGCAGCAGGCTACCGACTGGATTGCCAACAACCGCGACATGGTGGACGGGTGGCTAGAAGAAGCCCGCGCCGCGCAGTCCTGATCAAGCGAGAGGGCCGGTCGACACCGGCCCTCTTTTGCCTGTCGTTGAAGATTTGTTAACCGCACCAGTTCAGCCTTGCTGAACAATCGGAGGGTTCAGGTGAGCAGCTTGGGTCTTTTCAGTGTGCAGCGCATCGAGATGCAACAGGGCCAGGCGTCGTCCTGCGTGACGGTGGAAGCCAAGGGGCCGCTGCAGGCCGGCGAACTCGTGCTGGCCGAGCCGCTGCAGCTGTCTGGCAGGGTTGTCCGCGCAAAGATCTGGTATCTCCGGGACGACTGGACGCCGCAAAGTGTGTCGCTGTATTCGGCCGAGCACGTCTAGACCGCCCAGCGCGCTACGAGCGCTTGTTGCCAGCCCCGCGCACGCGTGCCTCAGAAGCGCCGCTGAGCGGCATTCGATTTAACTCCCCACTTCGATCTTCAACGTTGCAGCACCGCCGCCGGGCAAGGTGCGGCGACGAACAGGGCTGGATAACCGGCTGTTAAGGGAAACCCACCGATAATGCGGACCTGCCTACGGCGTCGTCGCCCCTAAAGTTGAGTATCAGGTCCAATGCGTCTCATAATCGGCGTTCTCACGGTGTTTGCCTGCGTTTTCGGTGGCTATGCCGCCATGGGCGGACATCTCGAGGTTCTCTGGCAACCGTTTGAATATGTGATCATTCTCGGAGCCGCCATCGGCGCCTACATCATCGCCAATTCAGGTGCCGTGATAAAGCAGACCGGCAAGATGTTCGCGGCCCTGTTCAAGGGTTCCAAGTATAACAAGGCCGCCTATGTCGAGCTGCTGGGGATGCAATATACCCTCTACAAGCTCGTGCAGGCCAAAGGCATCCTGGCGCTCGAACCGCATATCGAAAATCCGCACGAGTCGACCCTGTTCAATCGCTTCCCCAAGTTCGCGGCCAATCATCATGCCGTGGAATTCGTGTGCGACTACATGCGCATGGTGACGCTGGGCTCCAACAACGTGCACGAGATGGAAGCCCTGATGGACGAGGAACTCGAGACTCACCATCAGGAACAGGAGCGTCTGGTCAACGCCATGCAGGCACTGGCCGATGGCACGCCCGCGTTGGGCATCGTCGCCGCCGTTCTGGGTGTCATCAAGACCATGGGCGCCATCAGCGAGCCGCCCGAGGTTCTGGGCCACCTTATCGGTGGCGCTCTGGTGGGCACGTTCTTCGGCGTGTTCGTCGCCTATGGCTTCTTTGGTCCATTCGCACAATCGCTGCGCAGCACCTATGAGTCGGAGTCCAAATACTTCCTGTCGCTCAAGGCGGGGCTGCTGGCCCACATTTCGGGGCAGGTGCCGGTGATGGCCGTTGAATTCGCACGCAAGGCGCTGCTGTCGGAAGACCGCCCGACCTTTGCCGAAATCGATGAAGCGACCGCCACGCTGACTGCGGCGACCTAACGCCGAACAGGAGGCCAGAATGGCCAATTTCGACCAGCCGATCATCATCAAGAAGGTCAAGAAGAACAAGCACGCCCATCACGGTGGTGCCTGGAAGATCGCCTATGCCGACTTCGTGACTGCGATGATGGCCTTCTTCCTGTTGATGTGGCTGATCAGCATGACCACGCCCGAGCAAAAGGAAGGGCTGGCGACCTATTTCGCTCCACCCAACATCAGCCCCAGCACCAGCGGTTCCGGCGGCTTGATGGGGGGCACGGCGCTGGACAATGCCGACGCCGCCATGATGCAGGGGTCGACCCCTGACGTCACCGTGGATGCCTCCGTGACACCCAAGGGCAAGGAGTTCGGCACCGTGTCGGGCGCCATGAGCGGGCGCGACGAACAGCAGGGCAACCAGTTCGATGCTGCCATGGCATCCCAATACGACCTCAAGGCGGTCGACGATCAAGCCTTTCACAGCGCCGCTGCCAGCATTCGGCAGGCGTGGCAGGAGATGCCCGACATCACCGAGATCTCTGACAACCTGCTGGTCGAGGAGACCGAGGAGGGCCTCAACATCAAGATCATCGACCAGGAGGGGCGGCCGATGTTCCCCGAGGGATCGAAATATCCCAACGAGGTGACGCGTCAGGCGCTCGCGGCAATCGCGCCAATCCTGCAGAAGCTGTCGAGCCCCGTGCGTATCTCGGGGCATACGGCGGCGGGTGGCATCTATGCCAATCCGCGATATGGCTCGTGGGAATTGTCCGCCGACCGCGCCAATACGGTGCGGCAGATCCTGGGAGAGTTCGGGCTCGCCGATGATCGGGTGAATTCAGTGGTGGGCCGGGCAACAGCGGAGCCATTCTTCCCCAACGACCCCTACATGGCGGCCAACGAGCGGATCGAGATCACACTGCTTCACGAGATCTCCCCGGTGCCGGCTGACCTGAAGCCTTAGCAGGCGCAGGCGCAGGCGCGGGACAAGAAAAGTCGCTGCCTGCCATCTGGCGTGACGGGCGGCGGCGGTGCATTCTTGGCGACACATGCCAAGGAGTCGCCGTCTTGCCCTTTCCAGACCTGATCCAGCCCGAGCTTGGCGCCTATCGCAGCGCGGTGCTTGTCCCGGGCGACTTTGCCGCGTTCTGGGACGCGACAATCGCCGAGGCGCGAGCCGTGGGCGGGACAACGGCCATTGTGCCGGCGCACACGACACTGAAGTCACTGGAGGTCTTCGACGTCACCTTTCCGGGGTTTGGCGGGCATCCGATCAAGGGATGGCTGGTGTTGCCGCGCGACCGGGCCGGCCGCCTGCCGCTGGTGGTGCAGTATCTGGGCTATGGTGGCGGGCGCGGCTTCCCGCACGAGCAGTTGCACTGGGCCGCTTCGGGCTATGCCTATTTCCGCATGGATACGCGCGGGCAGGGCAGCGGGTGGTCGATGGGCGCCACGGCCGATCCAGTCGGGACGACACCATCGATCCCGGGCATGATGACCAAGGGCATCCTCGACAAGCAGGACTACTACTATCGCCGGGTGTTCACCGATGCGGTGCGGGCCATCGACATGCTGGTGGCGCAGGCGTTTGTGGATGCGGAGAAGATCGCTGTCTGCGGCGGCAGCCAGGGCGGCGGCATCGCGCTGGCGGTGGCGGGGATCGACGCCCGGGTCAAGGCGGTGATGGCGGATGTGCCGTTCCTCTGCGACTACCCGCGCGCGGTGCAGAAGGCGGCGCGGGACCCCTATCTCGAGATCGTCCGCTTCCTGGCGCAGCATCGGGACAAGAAGGCCAACATATTCGAAACGCTCAGCTATTTCGACGGGGTCAACTTCGCGCGGCAGGCGAAGGCGGCGGCTCTTTTCTCCGTCGCGCTGATGGACGAGACCTGTCCGCCCTCCACGGTCTATGGCGCCTACAACGCCTATGCCGGCAGCGATAAGCGCATGGAGGAGTACGAATTCAACAACCACGAGGGCGGGCAGGCGTTTCAGGACCGGGCGCAGATGGTGTGGCTGGCGGAGCGGTTCGGCTAGGAATAAACGCGACAGCCCCTTGCGCAACTCAAAAAACGCAAATATTGCGTAGAGGACAGCGCGAGGCACCGATGGCGACGCAGAGACGAGCAAACCAGGCTGATATCGCCGCGCGGCTGGGGGTTTCGATCAGCACCGTCTCGCGCGCTCTGGCCAACGAGATCGGCATCAGCGACGCCGTGCGGCGGGACGTGCAGCGCATGGCGCGGACGCTGGGTTACAAGTCCAAGCATAGCATGGTTGCCGCGAACGGGGATAAGCGGGCCGTGGCATTGGTCCCGCTGGGCAGCGCCACGAGCGGGCTCTCGGGGTTCTATTTCGGCATTGTGGAGGGCATGCGCGAGCAGGCGGCGGCGGCGGGCATGCTGCTCGATGTGCGCCTGGTCAATGAATCGGTGGTGACGCTGGACCTGATCCAGAAGCAGATCGAGCATGCCGATGCTGGCGGCGTGCTGCTTGCGGGTATCGATGCCTGGGAGGAGCTGGCGACCTGGTCGATCGAGGCCGAAACGCCCGTCGTGCTGGTCAATGGCAGCGATCCGATGATGCGGGTGAGTTCGGTCTCGCCTGCAAACTACTACGGGGCGTATCGGGCAACGCAGCGGCTGCTGGATGCCGGGCACCGGAAAATCCTGCACTATACCCATCGCTATCGGCCAACAATCCGGCAGCGCCAGCGCGGTTTCGAGACGGCGATCGCCAAGACACCGGGGGCCGTGGGTACGCTTGTCAGTACCGACGAGCGCCACACCTCGGAGTTGCTGGCGGATATTCTGGCTGGCAAGCATGATGTTACCGCTGCCTTCGTATGGAATGACATCGTTGCCGTGGAGATGCTTGAAGGCATCTATGGTGCCGGTAGTCCGCTGCCCAGGAACTTCTCGATCATCGGCTTCGACGACCTGCCGGTGGCGAGCATGGCGACGCCGCGGCTGAGCACGACGCGGGTGGATCGCGAGGCGATCGGGCGGGGCGCGGTGCGGCTGCTGGTCGAGCATATGGACGGCGAGACGGCGGTGCAGCAGCTCGAAATCGGCGTCACCATGGTGGACGGCGAGACGGTTTTTCCCGCCTAGCCGCTGCGTTTCGAGACGCTCAAACTCAGTCACGTCACCGTCGAATTCGTTAGCGGACTGTTAACGTTGACGGCCGGAAGCGTGACATCGCCGGCATATGCCCTTGTGCCATCGACGCAAATTCAGCAAATTTGCGTAAATTGCGTGATTTGCGCAAAATGCTTGCAGTCACGCAAATTATGCCCTAGCTTCAGTGACACATAACTTCCGTTAAGCGATCAGGCGCCGCATTGGCACAAGGATCACGACGGGGAGCGTCAATGAGCGCTCAGGGAGAGGTCGATGGATCTGAGGCGGTGGAACGTCAAGCACGTCCGCATGGTGCTCGAAACAGCACCGGTCTTCGCCCCGTTCGCGCGTGGTGGCGCGCCGGAAATCGCAGCGATCCGTGCCAAGGTGGGGGAGGCTGCGCTGGCCCAACTGCTCAGCGCCGCCGAAGCCGACATGACGGCGCCCATTCCCGCACTGCCAGCAGAACTCTATCTCGAATTCCTGCGCATCGGGCGGCGCGAAGGCTATGAGGATGCACAGCGCCGCCGCCGCAACATGCTTTACCGCCTGACGCTGGCCGAGTGGCTGGAGGGCGGGGGCCGGTTCAAGGACGCGATCGAGAACATCGCCTGGGCGCGGCTGGAAGAAACCAACTGGGCGTGGCCGGCCCACGCCCGCACGCTCGATTTCCCCGACCGTCCCACGGTGGACCTGGCGGCGGCCATGACCGGGCTGGACCTGGCGGAGATGGCATATCTCGTGGGGGCGGACTTCTCTCCCGCGCTGTCGGCGCGGATCGCCAGCGAAGTCGACCGGAGAACCATTTCCCCATTCCTCGAGCGCAACGATCACTGGTGGCTGCATACGACGCCGACGAAGCAGGTCAACAACTGGACGGCGGTCTGCGTGGCGGGCGTGGTGGGCGCTGCCTGCTATCTCACAACGGACCTCGACCGGCTGGCCGAAATCATCACGCGGGGGCTGCACAGCCTCGCCGATTATCTCGAGACGTTCGACAGCCAGGGCGGGTCCTCGGAAGGGCCGGACTACTGGTCCTACGGGTTCGGCAACTTTGTGGTGCTGGCGCATCTGCTGCACGCCCGGACCGGCGGCGCCATCGACCTGCTGGCGGACCCGCGCATTCGTGACATTGCGCAGTTCCCGGTGCGCACGGTGATGGCGCCCGGAGTGTGGGTCAGCTTTTCGGATTCCGACAGCAATCCCAACTTCCATCCCGGCCTGCTAGCCCATCTGGCGGAGCGGCTGGACCTGCCGGCGCTGACGGAGTTGGGGATGCGCAACGACTTCGAAGTGGACCACTTCAACCAGTTCGTCTGGCCCCTGCGCCAGTATGCCTGGCCGCTGCCCGAGAAGAACGTGGCATTCGGCGGCACGGCGCATGACTGGTACGAGGACATGGCCTGGATGATTTCGCGGCTGGACCCGGCCGATCCGGGTTCGCTGCGGCTCGCCGTCAAGGGCGGGCACAATGGGGAGATGCACAACCAGAACGATGTCGGCTCGCTGGTGGTGGTGAACCAGGGTCGCGTGGTGCTGACCGATCCCGGCCGCGGGCGGTATTCGAAATCCTATTTCGGGCCCGAGCGCTACAGCAACATCATGGCCTCCTCACGCGGCCATTCGGTCCCTGTCGTCAACGGTTGCGAGCAGGCAGAGGGCGCCGACCGCGCTGCGACGGTGGTGGAGCACAGCCATGGGGCCGAACGCGACGTGCTGGCCATCGACATGGCTGGCGCCTATCCGGCCGAGGCCGGTCTTGCCGAGTTGCGGCGCAGCGTGAGCCTGGACCGTCAGGCGCCGGGCGGGCGGATCGCGCTCAACGACCGCTTCGCCTTCGCCAATGGTGGGGGTGACTTCCAATCCGTGCTGGTGACGCCACTGGACGTGGCGCTCGAGGAGGGCGCGGTACGCATCGGTGGCGAGGGTGGCGGCGTGAGGGTGAGTTTCGATCCTTCGCAAGTCGCGGTCACGACCGACATTCATCGCGGCGTCGAAAAGCAATATGCGCCGTCTGTCGACCTGACCCGGGTGCTGTTCGCCGCCAAGGCGCAGCAGAGCCGGGGCGAGGTGGCGCTGGAGATCACTCCGCTCTAGGGCGGACAAGGGAGCTTGCAGGCGGGGCCTACCCGACTGCACGACGGCTGAAGGCCGATCAATCTTGGAGGAGAACCCGGTGCAGCCTGCGCCGGGGCAAGGGAGGACTACGCATGAGAGACACGTTGATACATCAACGCCCATGGCTGGGGCTTGCGGGTGCGGCGCTTGCCGCATTGCTCGCCGCGGCTCCGGCGCTGGCGCAACAGCAGGCGCCAATGCTCGAGGACATGGTGGAAAGCGGCGAACTGCCGCCGCTCGAAGAGCGCCTGCCGGAGAATCCGCTGGTGGTGGAAGCCGATTCAATCGGCACCTATGGCGGCACCTGGCGCATGGGCATGAACGGCGGCGGCGACAACGGCCTGATCGTCAAGACGGTCGCGTATGAGGGCCTAGTGCGCTTTGATCCGGAGTGGCAGTCCGTCGTGCCAAATCTGGCGGAGAGTTGGGAAGCCAATGCCGACGCCACCGAATACACCTTCAAGCTGCGCGACGGCGTCAAGTGGTCGGACGGCACACCCTTCACCACCGAAGACATCGCCTTTGCCGTCGAGATGTACCAGGATCCCGACTATGCGGCCTCAAGCTGGATCGACAACAAGAACAATCCAGTAATCCTCGAGGTCGTCGACGATCTCACCTTCAAGTTCAAGTTCGACACGCCCAATGGCATGCTGATGGACGAACTGGCGAGCGTGAACGGTATTCACATCACTTCGCTGCAGAAGGCCTATTGCAGCCAGTTCCACCCCACCTACAATGAGAATGCTGCGGCAGAAGCCGAGGCCGCCGGCTTTTCGAGCTGGGCGCTTTACCTGCAGGACCGCTGCGCCTGGGGCTGGGAAACCATCCGCTTTGCCAATCCCGACCTGCCCTCGATTTACGGTTGGGTGATTGATACCCCGTTGACCGCCAATGCGGCCCGCGTCACCTGGAAGCGCAACCCCTATTACTGGAAGGTCGATGCCGAAGGGAATCAACTACCATATATCGACAATCTCGACATGCGTGTCAGCCAGGGCGTCGAAGAGCTGACCCTGATGGCCCTCAATGGCGAGATCGACTTCCAGGAACGGCACATCGCCACCAACGTGAACAAGCCACTGTTCTTCGATGGACAGGAAGCTGGTGGCTACCATCTGGGCGAAGTGATCCCCTCGGCCTCCAACACGTTGGTGCTGCAGCTCAATTTGAACCACGACGATCCGGTCAAGCGTGAACTCTACCAGAACAAGGACTTCCGGGTCGGCATCAGCCATGCCATCGACCGTCAGGAAATCGTCGATGTGGTCTTCACCGGACAGGGCGAGCCCTTCCAGGTGGCGCCGCGGCCTGAATCCCCGTTCTATGACGAGGAACTGGCCAAGCAGTATACCGAGTTCGATCCAGAGCTTGCCATCGAGCACCTCGAGGCGGCGGGCCTGACCGAGATGAACGGAGACGGCATCCGCCTGATGAGTAATGGTGAGCCAGCCAAGATCACCGTCGACGTGATTTCGGCGCTTCGTCCAGAATGGATCGACATGCTCGAGATCATGCAGTTGCAGCTCGGTGCCGTTGGCATCGACATCGAACTCAACAACATCGACCGCACGCTGTTTTACGAGAAGCGCCCGGGCAATGAGTATGATGCGCAGGTCTGGGCGGGCGACGGTGGCCTCGAAGTGGTGCAGGAGCCGCGCTACTACTTCCCGGCCAATGATGAGAGCGTCTGGGCCTACAAGTGGGCGCAGTGGTTCAATGGCACGCGTCCGGAAATCGCCGAAGAGCCCGCTGACTGGGCGCAGGAGCAGATGGAGCTTTACCGCCAGATCCGCTCGTCGTCTGATCCCGAACAGCGTGCCGACCTGATGAAGCAGATCCTGGCGATCACCAAGGAACAGTTCCCGGTGATCGGGGTGAGCCTGATGCCGAACTCTTATTCGATCATCCGGAACGATCTCAAGAACGCACCTGAATCCATGTTCAACGCGTGGCTGTTCCCGACACCATCGCCGATGAATCCGGTGGTCTGGTACTTCGAATAGGCGGGATCCTCCTCCCCGCCCCTCCCTCCGCGGCATCACTCTGTCGCGGGGGGAGCTCAAAATAACGGGAAAGGCCCACCATGGTAGGCTTCATCATTCGACGCTCCATCGCCATGCTCCTGACGCTGGTGGCGGTCTCCATCGTGGCGTTTGCCATCATCCAACTGCCGCCGGGCGACTACCTGACCAGCTACATCGCCGCGCTGTCGTCCACCGGTGACCAGGTCGACCCGCGCGTGATCGAAAACCTGCGGGTTCAGTATGGACTGGGGGAGCCCTTCTACGTGCAATACTGGAAATGGGTCACTGGCATCCTGCAGGGTAATTTCGGACACAGCTTCGAGTGGAAACGCCCCGTCTCCGAACTGATCTGGGGCCGGCTCGGCAATTCCATCATGCTCGAGGGACTTGCCGTGATGGTGATGTGGTTGATCGCGCTGCCCATCGGCATCTATGCCGCCGTGCGCAAGTATTCGCTAGGCGACTATCTGGCGACCGTGCTGGGCTTCATCGGGCTTGCCGTTCCGAACTTCTTCTTTGCCCTTATCGTCATGTATCTGGCGTTCGTCTGGTTCGGCGAAACGATCGGGGGTCTCTATTCGCCTGAATTCGAGACAGCGCGCTGGAGCCTGCCGCGAGTCTGGGATTTCCTTTCCAACGCCTGGATCCCCGTGCTGGTGCTGGCAACGGCCGGGACAGCGGAGTTGATCCGCATCCTGCGCGCCAATCTGCTGGATGAACTCAAGAAGCCCTACGTCACAACGGCACGCGCCAAGGGGCTCACCGAATTCCGGACGATCATGAAGTATCCGGTGCGACTGGCGCTTAACCCGCTGATTTCAACCATCGGCTGGCTGCTTCCAGCACTGGTGTCGGGGTCGGTCATCGTATCGGTGGTGATGAACCTTCCGACGGCAGGCCCGATGCTGCTTCGCTCGCTGACCACACAGGACATGTACCTGGCCGGGGCGATCATCCTGCTGCTGAGCGTGCTGACCGTGGTCGGCACATTGATCTCGGACATCCTGCTCGCCTGGATGGATCCGCGCATCCGGTACGGGAGCAAGTGATGACGGTGGAATCGATGCGAGCAGTGCCGGTCGTGGACAGGCCGCAGGCGCGACCAAGACGGGAAACCCAGATCGGCCTGATGTGGCGCCGGTTCAGGCAGCACCGCCTAGCGCTGGCCAGCATGTGGATCGTCCTGGCGTTCTACCTAGTGGCCATCCTGGCCGACTTCCTGGCGCCCACCGACCCTTCGGCCTACAGTGCCCGCTATACCTATGCGCCGCCCCAGGGACTGCAACTGATTGCCACCGAGCCAGACGGTTCGTGGTCACTGCAGCTGCATGTCAATGGCTACAAGACCGAGATCGACCCGGTGGCGCTGCGCCGGACGTTCGTGATCGATCCTGAACAACGCATCCCGGTGCGGTTCTTCGTGCCGAGCGAGCCCTACCTGCTGGCGGGGTTGATACCGATGTCGGTCAAGTTCATCGGCGTGACCGAGCCGCGGGCGCCATTCTATATCCTGGGGGCCGACCGGCTGGGGCGAGACCTCTTGAGCCGGCTGATCCACGGCACGCGGATTTCGCTGTCCATCGGGCTGGCGGGGGTGACGCTGAGCCTGTTCTTCGGCATCATCATCGGCGGGTTCGCCGGCTATTACGGCGGCTGGTTCGACAGCGCGGTGATGCGCGTGGTGGAGTTCATCCGCTCGATGCCCACCATCCCGCTGTGGCTGGGGCTGGCGGCGGCGATGCCCAAGGACTGGACTGCGCTCCAGACCTACTTCGCCATCACCATCATCCTCAGCCTCATCGGCTGGACCGAGCTGGCGCGCGTGGTGCGCGGGCGGTTCCTGTCGCTGCGGACCGAGGATTTCGTCACCGCGGCGCAACTCGACGGCGCCAGCGACTGGCGCATCATCACCCGGCACATGGTGCCCAGCTTCATGAGCCACATCATCGCCGCGGCGACGCTGGCCATTCCGGGCATGATCCTGGCGGAAACGGCGCTCTCGTTCCTCGGCCTGGGCCTGCAGGCGCCGATCGTCAGCTGGGGCACGCTGCTGCAGGACGCGCAGAACATCCGCACGCTGGCGACGGCGCCGTGGCTGCTGGCGCCCGGCGTCTGCGTCGTCATCGTCATCCTGTCCATGAACTTTTTTGGGGACGGGCTGCGCGATGCGGCCGACCCGCATGGACGGTGAGATGATGATGTTGCTTCTGCAGAAGAATCCCCCCCTCCGAGCGGCGCTAGGCGCTGCGCGCCAAGCTCTGCTGGCCTCCCCCTCAAGGGGGGCGGTGGGACCGGTGGGTTTGGCGAGAGGGTGCCATTCCCCCAGGGTCACCCTCCCCCTTGAGGGGAGGGTAGCAGAGCTCGACCCGCAGGGTCGTAGCGGCGCTGGGGAGGGGGTGGCTTCAGGGCAGGCCCGGGTTCGAGGAGTGTCCCCATGACCAAACCCATTCTCACCATTTCCGACATGTCGATCAGCTTTTCGTCGCCCGACGAGGCCGATATCGAGGCGGTGCGGCAGGTGGACCTGACGCTGACGCCGGGCAAGACGCTGGCGCTGGTGGGCGAGAGCGGCTGCGGCAAGTCCGTCACCGCGCGCGCCATCCTGCGCCTGCTCGACAAGAATGCGACGATCGGGCGGGGGTCGATCCTGTTCGAACCCGAGGGCGGCGCGAGTGTCGATATTGCAAGGCTCAAGGCGGACAGCCTGCATCTGCGGGCGATCCGCGGCAACCACATCGCGATGATTTTCCAGGAGCCGATGAGCTCGCTGTCGCCGGTGCACACGATCGGCGACCAGATCGACGAGATGATGACCACTCATGAGGGGCTGAGCCCAAGGCAAGCCCGGGAGCGGACGGTGGCGCTGCTCGACCAGGTGGGCATTCCGGGGGCAAAGCAGCGGGCGGACGCCTATCCGTTCGAGCTTTCAGGCGGGTTGCGGCAGCGCGCGATGATCGCCATGGCGCTGGCCTGCAAGCCGGCCCTGTTGATTGCAGACGAGCCGACCACGGCGCTGGACGTGACGACGCAGGCGCAGATCCTCGACCTGCTGCGGCAGCTGCAGGAGGATTTCGGCATGGCGATGCTGTTCATCACCCACGACCTGGGCGTGGTGGCGGAAATCGCCGACGAGGTGGCGGTGATGTATCTTGGCGACGTGGTGGAGCAGGGCAGCGTCTATGACGTTTTTGCCCGGCCCAGCCACCCCTATACGCAGGCCCTGATGAACTCCATTCCCAAGATGGCGCGCAAGGCCGACCGGACGCGGCTGTCGCCGATCAAGGGGACGGTGCCGGCGCCCAAGGACCGGCCGGAGGGCTGTGCCTTTACCAGCCGCTGCCCCTATGCGTTCGAGCCATGCCCCACGATAAGGCCGGCGCGGACCGATGTTGGCAACGGACATCACGCCCGCTGCCACCTGCTGACGCGCGTACCGGTGGAGGAGCCAGCATGAGCACCCTGCTGACTGTCGAGCATCTGTCGAAGCACTTCACGCTGTCGGGCGGCCTGTTCGGCCCGGAGCGGCGGCTCGATGCGCTGACCGATATCAACCTGACGGTGGAGGCGGGCGAGACGCTGGCCATCGTCGGTGAAAGCGGCTGCGGCAAGACCACGCTGGGGCGCTGCATCATCCAGGCGCAGCCGGCCAGCGAGGGCCGGGTGGTCTATCACCCCAAGTCGGGCGGGGAGGTGGAGCTGTCGGCGCTGTCCAAGCGCGAGATCAAGCCCTGGCGGCAGGATATCCGCATGATCTTCCAGGATCCGATGAGCTCGCTCAACCCCAATATGCGGGTGTTCGACATCGTCGCGGAGCCTTTGCGCATCCACAAGATCGCCAGGGGCAAGGCGCTCGAAGAGCGTGTGATTTCGACGCTGGAAAAGGTGGGCATTCCCGCCGAGGCGGTCGGGCGCTACCCGCATGCCTTTTCGGGCGGGCAGCGCCAGCGCATCGGCATCGCGCGGGCGCTGGTGCTCGACCCGAAGCTCGTGATCGCCGACGAGGCGGTGTCGGCGCTGGACGTATCGATCCAGGCGCAGGTGCTCAACCTGCTCGAAGACCTCAAGAGCGAGTTCGGGCTCACCTATATCTTCATCAGCCACGACCTGGGGGTGGTCAACTACATCGCCGACCGGGTGGTGGTGATGTATCTGGGCCATGTGGTGGAGAATGCGCCCACCGAAATGCTGTTCGAGCGGCCGCGCCATCCCTATACCGAACTGCTGCTCGAAGCGCTGCCTATCGCCGATCCGCTGCGGCGCAAGGGCAAGCGCACCGAAATGCGCGGGGAGATCCCCTATCTGGGCAATCGTCCGGTCGGCTGCCCTTTCCATACCCGCTGCCGATATGCGCAGGACGTCTGCCGCACCGACAAGCCGGCACTGCGGCCGGTCAATGGAACGCCGCAGGAAGCGGCCTGCCACTTTGCCGAAACCCTGAACTTGAAGGGCGCCTATGACAGTGCGCCCGCGAAGGAACTCGCCTGAATGACCCATGATCCAGTGAGCGCCAATCCCCTGTTCGGCAATCCGCTCAAGACCCGCGCCGACGTGGAGAAGGGGTTGCACGACCTGTTCAATCCGCTGCTGCCATACTTCTCGGAGGGCAGTGCGCGGGTGCGGCTCGACGGCGCGGGCGCCCATTTCGACCGGGCGGCGGCAGACCTCGAAGGCTTCGCCCGCCCGCTCTGGGGGCTGACGCCACTGGCGGCAGGTGGCGGCGCGTTCGAGCATTGGGAGCTGTTCCGGCAGGGCCTCGCCAATGGCACCGATCCCGATCATCCCGAATATTGGGGGACGGTGAACGGGACCGACCAGCGTCAGGTCGAACTGGCGGCCATCGGCTTCACGCTCAAGCTGCTGCCGCATCTGGTCTGGGACCCGCAGCCGCAGAAGGCCAAGGACAATATCGCGGCCTACCTGACCCATGCCCGCAAGTTCGACTATGCCGACAACAACTGGAAATTCTTCCGAATCCTGCTCGACATGGGGCTCGAACAATGCGGGGTGCCCTTCGATGAGGCGCTGACGGAAAAATACCTTGAGGAACTGGAAGGGTTCTATCTAAGCGACGGCTGGTATCGCGATGGCAATGTGCGCCGCGTCGACCACTACATCCCGTTCGCCATGCACTTCTACGGCCTGATCTATGCCAAGCTCGGCAAGGATCGGAAGCGGGCGGAGGCCTATCGCGAACGCGCGGCCCTGTTCGCCAAAGATGTGCAGCACTGGTTCGACGAAGATGGCGGTGTGCTGGCCTTCGGGCGGAGCCTGACCTATCGTTTTGCCTGCGGCGGCATCTGGGCGGCGCTGGCCTATGCCGATGTGGAGGCGCTGCCCTGGGGCGTGATCAAGGGTCACTATATGCGCCACCTGCGCTGGTGGGCGGACAAGCCGATCGCGCATGGCAATGGCGTGCTCTCGGTTGGCTATGGCTATCCCAACCTCTTCATGAGCGAGAACTACAATTCGGGCGGCTCGCCTTACTGGGCGCTCAAGGCCTTCCTGCCGCTGGCGCTGCCGGCCGATCATCCGTTCTGGACGGCGGAGGAACTGCCGGCCGATTTCGACCGCAAGCCGGTGCCGCTGCGCCATCCCGGCATGGTCATGCAGCACACGCCGGGCAATGTGGTGGCGCTGTCGAGCGGCCAGCAGAACTGGCAGATGCGCGCGGGAGCCGAGAAATATGCCAAGCTGGTCTATTCCAGCCGCTACGGCTTTTCGGTGGAGACCGATGAGCGGGCCTACCAGAACGGCAGCTTCGATGGCGTCCTGGCCTTCTCCGACGATGGCCGCCACTATCGGGCGCGCGAGAGCAACGAGGTGGCGCAGATCGCCGAGAACTGCCTGTTCGCCCGCTGGAAGCCGTGGGGCGACGTGACCGCCGAGACCTGGCTGATCCCGGCCAACCACTGGCATATCCGCGTGCACCGCATCACCTCCCCGCGGGTGCTGCACGCAACCGAAGGCGGCTTTGCCATTCCGCGCGCCGACTTCAACGCCGATCGCTGTACCGACGAGGGTGGCCGCGCGGTGGCGCGGGGCGCAAGCGACGTCGCAGCCATCGTCGACCTCATCGGCCAGCGGCAGGGGCGCGCGTTGCGGGCTTTGCCGAACTCGAACCTGATCGTTGCCAAGTCGATCGTGCCGCAGTTGCGCGGCGAGATCGGTGCGGGCACCACAGTGCTGATGACGGCGGCCATGGCGATGCCGGCGGGCGAGGAGGCAGAGGCAGCGCTGGCGCAGGTGCCCGGCGCGCCGGACCTCGCGGCGCTCGAGGCCCTGTTTGCCCGCGAGGGCGTAGATGTCAGCGCCATCCTGGTGCCGGAGCGGTTCTGATGCGTCCCAAACTCGCCTTCGCCATGGCGGCGGACAAGACAAGGCATGTGTTCGACGCCGAGGCACTGGCGCGGCTGGCGCGGTGCTGCGATGTGGTGCGGGCCGACCCGCTCGAGGAGCTGTCGAGCGAAGAGGCGCGGGCGGTCCTGGGCCAGATCGACGTGCTGGTGACCGGCTGGGGCTGCCCAATGGTGACCGCCGAGGTGGTGAGGGCGGCGCCGAGGCTGAAGCTGATCGCGCATGCGGCCGGGACGGTGAAATATACCCTGGACCAGGCGGTCTACGAGGCGGGGATCAGGGTGACGCATTCGGCGGACGCCAATGCGGTGCCGGTTGCCGAATACACGCTGGCGGCGATCATCTTTGCCAACAAGCGCGTGTTCGAATTGCGCGACCGCTATCGGGCCGAGGCCGGACGGCGCAGCAGCTATGAACTGATGGACCAGCCGATCGGCAACTATCGGCGTACCATCGGTCTGGTGGGGGCGTCGCGGATCGGCCGCAAGGTGGCGCGGATGCTGACCGGCTTCGATTTTACTGTGCTCATCTGCGACCCGTTCCTGCGGCCGGGGGACCCGGTGCTGGCGGGGGCGGAGCTGGTGGACCTCGAGACGCTTATGACGCGTTCGGACGTGGTCTCGATCCATGCACCGGCCCTGCCATCGACCCGGGCGATGATCAGCGCCAAGCAGTTGCGGCTGATGCAGGACGGGGCGACGCTCATCAACACGGCGCGGGGAGCACTGATCAACGAGGCGGACCTGCTGGCGGAACTGCAGAGCGGCCGCATCCACGCGGTGATCGACGTGACCGATCCGGAAATTCCCGATCGCGGCTCGCCATTCTATACCCTGCCCAACGTGTTCCTGACCCCACACGTGGCGGGTGCGGTGGGGACGGAGCGCCTGCGGCTGGGGCAGATGGCGATCGAAGAGATCGAGCGCTTCGTGGCAGGCGAGGCGATGGCGTTCGAGATCGAGCCGGCGCTGCTGGAGCGGCTGGCGTGACGCGATTTGCGGTGGGGCAGAGACCCCTCAACTTCTCCTCAAGGGGAGAAGACGGACTTTGTGCCCTGGCAGAGGGGCGCGGTGTGGCCTCGGCCACCGGACGGCACCTCCCCTTGACGGGGGAGGTTGGGAGGGGGTGGGCTTAGCCCCCATATTCGGGCCAACCGCCCCCCACCCTTGATCCCTCCCCGCAGAGGGGGAGGGTGTCGACTGCCACATATGGGCAGCAGTCTTGTCGCCCATGGAGGACGCTGATGGATCATTTCAGGACCCCAGAAGACACCGAGCACGAAGCCCGGCTGCAGTTCCTGACATGGGACCGGACGGCCGATGACATCGCGGCGCCCGCGCATCGGGCGCGGCTAGCGCATTGGGAGAAGGTGGCGGGGGCGAGCTTTCACCCGACGGCCTATGTGGCGGCGGAGGCCGCGATTTTCACCACGCATCTGGTGCTGGGCGAGCAATCCTGGGTTGCCGGTCACGCGCTGGTGCGGGGCGATGTGGAACTGGGGGGCCATTGCACGGTCAACCCCTATGCGATGATTTCGGGAAGGGTGCGCTGCGGTGACGGTGTGCGCATTGCGAGCCACGTCTCGATCGTCGGGTTCAACCACGGCTTCGACGACCCCGACGTGCCGATCCACAAGCAAAAGCACGAGAGCCTCGGCATCAGCATCGAGGACGATGTGTGGATCGGCGCCAATGCGGTGGTGCTGGACGGGGTGACGGTGGGTCGGGGCGCGGTGATCGCGGCCGGGGCTGTGGTCAGCAAGGACGTGCCGCCGCTGGCAATAGTTGGCGGGGTGCCGGCCAAGGTGGTGCGCTATCGGGGACAGTCGGCGCGGCGCGATGCCGTGGCGACGCTGGGCCGGATCGGTGGGGCGGCCGCTGCGCAATGGCCGGAGGTGCTGGCCCGCCATCGCGCGGACGGCCAATACGTCTCGCGCGAAGCGGACGGGACGGTGCGACCGAGCGCGCGGCACCGCAACGACGCCATCGAGATCGCGGCAGGCTTCGGCGCCGTGCCGGAGGGGCTCGATGTCGCGGCGACGCTGGTCGAACTGCAGGCGATGCAGGACCCCGAGACGGGACTGTTTCCCGATCCGCATCGGCCGCCGGCGGCGGGGCAGGCGATGCGCGATGACGGGCTGGCGCTCTACAACGTGCTGTCGGTGGGCTATGCGATCGAAGTGCTGGGTGGGCAGCCGCTGCGGCCGGTGACAGCGGTCGAACTGGGGGCGGCGGAGCTTTGCGACTGGCTGGACGGGTTGAGCTGGCGGGAGCGGGCCTGGGGCGCCGGCGCGGCGGTGGACGCGATCGGCACAGCGCTTTACTTCAATGCACGGTATTTCACGACCGGACGGACGCGGGAAACGCTGTTCGGCTGGCTGGCGCTGCGGCAGGACCGCGCGACGGGGCTGTGGGGCTCGGCCACCGCCAGGGAGGGACTGCTGCAGCCGGTCAACGGGTTTTACCGGCTGACGCGGGGCACCTATGCCCAGTTCGGGCTGCCGGTGCCCAATGCCGAACGCGCCATTGACTCTGTCCTGCTCAACTATCGGCAGTATGACGGCTTTTCGGGCCCCACCTACACGGCCTGCAACCTGCTCGACACCATCCACCCGCTGCTGCTGTGCCTGCGGCAGACCGATTATCGCCGTGCCGAGGCCGAGGCGATCGCGCGGGCTGTTATCGCGCGGGCGGCGGAGCGCTGGATGCCGGGCGAGGGGTTCGCCTTTGCCGATGGCCAGGAGGCGAGCCTGCAGGGCACCGAGATGTGGCTGAGTGTGGTGCATCTGGCGGCGGATCTGCTGGGGCTGGGCGATCAGTTTGCCTTCGTGCCCAAGGGGGTGCACCGGATCCGGGCGGTGGGGCTGGGCTTGTGAGTTTGGAACCAGACCTCATCCTGAGCCTGTCGAAGGAGGAGGTCGTGCTTTGGGCCTCCACTCGCCCGACCTCGTGGTTCGACAGGCTCACCATGAGGTCTGATCAGGCATAGGAGATTGAACGTGGCACAGAAGAAAGCGCTGGTGGTCTGGGGCGGGATGGAGTTGCACACGCCGGAACGGGGCGCGCATGTGGTGCGCGAACTGCTCGAGGCGGAGGGTTTTGCCGTCACGGTGACGGACGACTACGAGGCACTGGGGGCGGACGATGTCGGCAGCAATGACCTGGTGGTGCCGGTGATCACCGATGGCACGCTGGCCCCTGAGAAGATGGCGAACCTCGTGGCGGCAGTGCGGGCCGGGACGGGGCTGGCGGGGTACCACATGGGGCTGGCGACGAGCTTTCGCGCCTCGGTGCCGTTCCGCTACATGGCCAGCTGCTATTGGGTGCAGCATCCGGGTAATATCATCACCTATCGCGTCGACGTGGCGCAGGGCGACCATCCGATCATGGCCGGGATCGAGAGCTTCAAGCATACCAGCGAACAGTATTACCTCAACTTCGACCCGGCCGTGGACGTGCTGGCGACGACGACATTTTCCGGCGAATTCCATCCCTGGCGCAAGGATGTGGTGATGCCGGTGGTGTTCACGACGATGCATGACCAGGGGCGGGTGTTCTACTCCTCGCTCGGGCACACGGCAGACGAACTGGCCGGTGGGCCGGTACGGGAGATCCTGCGGCGCGGGCTGTTGTGGGCGGCGCGCTGACGCCTATTGCTGCTGGGCCGCCTCGGCCTGGCGCTTCAGCACCTCGGATTCTGGCAGGGCATTGGCGTAGCGCAGCTCGCGGTTGGCGCGGTCCCAGAAGGCGGGGTGAATGCGGTCGAGCAGGGGTGGATCGGTCGGGGCCAGCCCCAGTGATGCTGCGGTGGGTGCATCGAGGTAGAGCACGGTATTCTGCCGGTACCAGGCGGGTATCGCCTCGTCGGCCCAGATGGCGGGACGGATGACGTCATGGGCGTTATAGCCGTGGGCAGCGAAATGCGCCGCCCACCAGCTCTGCCACTGTTCGTTGCGATGGCCGACGCCGCCCTGACCGGGGACGGCGGCGCTGAACAGGATGGCGGGGGCGAGAGCGGCGAGATCGGCGATAAAGCCGGTGGCGCGGGCGGGCGTCAGGTGTTCGGCCACTTCGAGCGAGATAGCCAGGTCGACGCGCGGCGCGGCAAGAGGCTGTTCCAGGTCGTGCGGTGCAAAGGCGATGCGGCTGTCGTCCAACATGGCGGTGGTGACCCAGTCGCCTTCGACGCCGAAGGCGGTTTCGGCCCCGGCTGCGAGGGCGGCGGCGAGCCAGGTGCCGGTGCCGCAGCCGATATCGGCCAGCCGGCGCCGGGGCAGCCCAGCGGGAAGTGCGCGCAGGATGGTCGCGGCGGCATGGGCGGTATGGGCGCGGCGGTTTTCGTAGAAGCCGGCGGGGTAGAGCGAAGCGGTCATGGGGCGCCGATCGGGGTGCGGTGGCAATAGCCTATGCGGCCGGGCGCTGGTTGCACAAGCACTGCGACGGGCGGGAACCTTGGCACACGGGAGTCGTTCTTGCCGCAGCGTCCATAATTTGACCGGAGACAATAGAATGGCTAGCGAAAAAACTATCGACGACCTGTTCCTCGATACGCTCAAGGACATCTACTACGCCGAAAAGCAGATCCTGAAGACCCTGCCGAAGATGGCCAAGGCGGCGCAGTCGGAAGAACTGAAGGCCGGCTTCGAGCAGCACGCCACCGAAACCGAAGGTCAGGTGGAACGCCTCGAGCAGATCTTCGAGCTGATCGGCAAGCCGGCCCGCGGCAAGACCTGCGATGCCATCCTTGGCATCATCGAAGAAGGCAAGGAAATCATGACCGAGTACAAGGGCACCGCTGCCCTCGATGCCGGTCTGGTGGCTGCCGCGCAGGCCGTGGAGCACTACGAGATCGCCCGCTACGGCACGCTCAAGACCTGGGCCGGGCAGATGGGCCTGACCGAGGCGGTGTCGCTGCTCGACCAGACGCTGCAAGAAGAAATGGCAACGGACCAGAAGCTGACCAAGGTCGCGACGTCCAATGCCAACAAGAAGGCCGCCTAAGGCTCAACGGCGCGGGCCTGGCCCGCGCGCTCAGCCACGGCAAAGGAAACGGGCCCCGCGGGGCCCGTTTTTTGTGCCTGCGTGCAGACGACAATCAGTCCTTGGCGCGCTCGACGTAGGAGTTGTCGTCGGTCAGGATGACGATGCGGGTGCCGACGCCGATATGGGGCGGGACCATGACCTTGAGGCCATTGTTGAGGATGGCGGGCTTGAAGGAGGAGGACGCCGTCTGGCCCTTGACCACCGGCTCGGTCTCGACGATCTCGAAGGTCAGGCGCTGCGGCAGTTCCATCGAAAGGGCGTTGCCCTCGAAGGTCTTGAGGTGAACCTTCATGCCGTCAGTCAGATAGGCCTTCTGGTCGGAGATGACGTCGTCGGCCACGGTGATCTGCTCGTAGTTTTCCGGGTTCATGAAGTGATGACCTTCGCCGTCGGAATAGAGATAGTCGTATTCGCGATCATCGACATCGGCCTTCTCGACCATCTCGACAGTGCGCCAGCGGCCGACCACCTTCACGCCATCCGAGATGCGGCGCATGTTGACGTTGGTGATGGAATTGCCCTTGCCGGGGTGGACGTTCTCGGCCGTCAGCACGACGTGCAGATTGCCGTCCTGCTCGACGACGTTGCCCTTGCGCAGCGAAGAGGCGATGACCTTGACCATTATTCTTCCTTGTTCATGTCGCTGGCGCGTCGTAGAGGCAGGCCGTCCGCCGCGCCGGAATGGAGTTTTCCTGGCGCCAACTATCCTATCCCGGCGAGAATCGCCAGCCCGGCCGCGATAAAGGTCAAATGAACGCAAACCCCTCCCATCCATCGCCGTGGTGGTCGCCATCGGTGCATGCGGATCGCCGGCCGATCCTCTTGGCGCGGGGGCGGATCGAGGCCGCGGTGCGGGCATACCTCGTGCAGCACGACTTCCTCATGGTCGACCCGCCAGGACTGCAGCGCTCGCCAGGCAACGAGACGCATCTGCATGCCTTTGGCACGCAGATGATCGGCAATGACGGGGAAGGGCAGGCGATGTATCTCCACACGTCGCCCGAATTCACCATGAAGAAGCTCCTGGCGGCGGGCGAGAGGCGGATCGCCAGCCTCGGCCATGTGTGGCGCAATCGGGAGCGCAGCGCGCTGCATCACCCCGAATTCACCATGCTCGAATGGTATCGAGCGGGCGAGGCCTATGACGCGGTGGTCGAGGACTGCATCGCGCTGGTGCGGCTGGCGGCAGAGGCGAATGAAGTGCGGGTGCTGCAGTTCAGGGACCGGCAATGCGATCCGTTTGCGGCGCCGGAGCGGCTGGGCGTGGTTGAGGCGTTCCAGCTCCATGCCGGGATCGACCTGCTGGCGACGATGGATGCCGATGGCGAGACCGATGGCGCGGTGCTGGCCGCCCAGATGGCAGCAGTCGGCCTGGACGTTCCCGATGATCGCAGCTGGAGCTATCTGTTCAGCCGAATCCTGGTGGAAAAAGTGGAGCCCCGGCTCGGCCTTGGGCGGATCACGGTGCTCGATCGCTATCCGGCCGCGGAGGCCGCGCTGGCGCGGCGGGCGGGGGATGACCGGCGGTTGGCGGAGCGGTTCGAGCTTTACGCCTGCGGGGTGGAACTGGCCAATGGCTTCGGCGAACTGACCGATGCGGACGAGCAGCGCCGGCGCTTTGCTCGCGAGATGGCGGAGAAGGAACGGCTCTATGGCGAGCGCTATCCGCTCGACGAGGATTTCCTGGCGGCGCTGGCGGTGATGCCGGAGGCGAGCGGGGTGGCGTTGGGCTTTGATCGCCTGGTGATGCTGGCGACGGCCGCACCAAGGATAGAGGCGGTGCTGTGGGCGCCGGTTGCCGAATGAGCGCGATGGGCAAGGTCACCTCTCCCCTGAGGGGAGAGGTCGCCCCGAAGGGGCGGGTGAGGGGTTCAGAGGCGGTAGTGGCTACGGTGGCAACCGATGGATATTCACCCCTCACCCCAGCTCTGCCAGGTCGCGTCGCTCCCGGCGCCGCTACCCTCTCCCCTGAGGGGCGAGGGGGCGATGCGGCCGTTTCGTCGCCATCCAGGCCGCTCAAATGTGTTGCTGACCTGGCAGGTGCCGGGTTGGTTGCTGCGGACCCGACGTTGGACGCCGTTGCCAAAAAATATGCGATCGCGATCACCCCGGCCGTAGCGGGGTTGATCGATCCGAGCGATCCGGATGACCCGATCGCCAGGCAGTTCGTGCCAAGTGCTGCCGAACTGGTGACGACGCCGGAGGAGCGGGCCGACCCCATCGGGGACCTTGACCATTCGCCCGTGGAGGGCATCGTGCATCGCTATCCCGACAGGGTGCTGCTCAAAGCGGTGCATGTGTGTCCAGTCTATTGCCGGTTCTGCTTCCGGCGCGAAATGGTGGGCCCGCAGGGGCTGGGCACGCTGACAGGTGCGGAGCTGGACGCGGCGATGGCCTATATCGCCGATCACACCGAGATCTGGGAAGTGATCCTCACGGGGGGCGATCCGTTGGTGCTCTCGCCGCGCCGATTGGCTGAGACCATGGAGCGGCTGGCGCGCATCGCGCATGTCAAGATCGTCCGGTTCCATACGCGGGTGCCGGTGGTGGAGCCCGAGCGGGTCGATGCCGCAATGGTGGCTGCGCTGGGCGCCAGCGGCAAGGCGACGTATCTGGCGGTGCATGCCAATCACGCGCGCGAATTCACCGAGGCAGCGCGGATGGCCGTGGCGCGGCTGGCGGATGCCGGCATCGTGCTGATCAGCCAGTCGGTGCTGCTCAGGGGCGTCAACGACGATGTCGAGACGCTGGCGGCGCTGATGAAGGCCTTCGTCGAGAACCGGGTGAAGCCCTATTACCTGCACCATCCGGACCTGGCGCCTGGCACCAGCCATTTCCGGGTGAGCATCGAGGAAGGTCAGGCGCTAGTGGCGGCGCTGCGCGGGCAGATATCAGGGCTGGCGCAGCCCACTTATGTGCTTGATATCCCCGGCGGCTACGGCAAAGCCGATATCCGGGCCGCGGCAATAACGGCAGGCGATGGGTGCTTTACGGTGCGGGACTGGCAGGGCGGCGAGCACGCCTACCCGCCCAGCTCCGAATAGGCCGCGGCAGCGCTGGCCGAGCGGTCGTCGGGGGACTCGCCGGTTTCGCCCCGCAGGGTGCGCACGCGGGGCAGGACCTCGGGGTATTCTGCCTGGAGGAAGTTGATCAGCTTCTCGCGCACCTCGCAGCGCAGATCGAACGTGGTGGGGGCATTGCGGGCGGTGACCAGGACGCGCACTTCGAGCGTGGTTTCTCGCAGGTCGGTGACCTGGACATGGGCGACATTGCCATCCCAGTGCGGGGACTGTTTGACGATGCGTTGAAGCTCGTTGCGGATAGCGTCGACCGGGACGGTGTAGTCGAGGTAGAACATGACCGAGCCGATGAGGGCGGCGCCTTCTCGCGTCCAGTTCTGGAACGGCTTTTCCATGAAATAGCTCAGCGGCACCACGAGGCGCCGCCAGTCCCAGATCTTGACCACGACATAGGTCGCGGTGATCTCCTCTACCGTGCCCCACTCGCCCTCGATCAGCAGGGCGTCATCGATGCGGATTGGCTGGGTGATTGCGAGCTGGATGCCGGCAAACAGGTTCTTGAGCACCGGCTGCAGCGCCAGGCCGAGCACGAGGCCTGCGGCGCCGGCGGAGGCGAGAAGGCTGACGCCGTACTGCGCCACGCCCTCGAACGTCATCAGCACGGCGGCGGTACCGATGATAACCAGCAGCGTCACGGCAACCCGCTCGAGGATGCGCGACTGGGTGACATGCTTGCGGGCCAGCAGGTTGTCCTCGCTGTCGAGCTTGAAGCGGCGCAGATAGAGGGTCAGCCAGATATGGATGGCGGTGCGGGCGGCCAGCACGGCCAGCACGATCAGCGCGATGAGCAGGCCGTGGCGCACGATATCTGCCTGCTGTGGGGTGAGCGGCGCGAGAAAGGCGGTGAACCAGCAGGCCAGGATCCCTAGCGCCAGACGCAAGGGTAGCGCCAGCCGCTTGACCAGCGAGCGCCAGAGCATGGAGCGCCCTGCGACCAGGCGGGTCAGCAGGCGATGGATGTAAATGCTGGCGAGTGCCGACAGCGCGATAGCCGCAGCGAACAGGACCAGGGTGAGCATCCAGTCTGGCAGAATGGCGAGGGTGCGGCGGAGGGTGTCTTCCAGCCCTGACATAAGCGTTCCTGTGTGATCCGTTGGGGATCAACTACCGACGCAGGCGGAAGTTTCGACAGAGCAGGCATGAACGGCGCCCGGCAGGCTCAGACGTCGGGCGCAGCATCCGCCTGCAGCGGCCTGCCGGCCGGGAAGATGCCGGACATGACCACGAAGCCGGGGATACGGCGGACCCGGTCGGTCCAGCGGCGGATGGCCGGATAGTCCTGGCGGCTGATGCCGCCCTCCTCGCTCAGCATGACATAGGGGAAGCAGGCGATGTCGGCGGTGGTGGGGTGGGCGGGCGAGCAGAGCCAGTCGCGACCCTGACGCTCGCCGAACCACAGATGTTCGTCGATGAGCCGGAAGATGCGGTGGGCGCCCTGTTGCGCCTTGTCGAGATCGACGTCGTAGAAGAAGCCCAGAGCAAGGCGCGCCGCGGAGGCGGTTGCTGTGATGTCATCGGCAACGGCATGCCAGCGGAGCACTTCGGCGGTGACTGCCGGATCGTCGGGGAACCAGCGGCCGGTGTCGTCATATTTGCGCGCGAGATAGGCGAGGATGGCACCGGAATCGGAGAGGACAAGGTCGTCGTCCTTGAGTACGGGCAGTTGTCCGAACGGGTTGAGGCGCAGGAACCAGTCGGCCTTGTGCGCGCGGCCGGGATAGAAATCGACGGGGACGATGTCGTAGCGCAGCTTGAGAATGCTCATCAGCAGGCGGAGCTTGTAGCAGTTCCCGGAGAGCTCGAAGTCGTAGAGGGTGATCATGATTGGTATACTCGCATTTCCCCTGAGACCTCGTGGTAAGCTGGTCGCACCAGGCGGTCGGTCATGCCGATATTGCCACGACCTCGCCCTTCGACAGGCTCAGGATGAGGTCTGCTGAAAGTCTAGATGTCCAGCACCAGACGCGCTGACTTTGCGCGGCTCACGCAGGTCATCATGGCTGTGTTGGACCGCTTCTCGCTGTCGTTGAGATAGACGTCCTGATGGTCCACCTCGCCCTCGATGACCGTGGCGAGGCAGGTGCCGCAGGCGCCTTGTTCGCAGGAGGAGGGGACGGTGAGGCCCGCCTCGCGCATGACCTCGAGGATGGTCTTGCCGGCAGGGACATGCAGCGTCATGGCCGAGCGCGCGAGCTCGATCTCGAAAGAAGAGGAATCATCGATCGGCTTGTCGTTCCTGAAATATTCGAAGTGGATCGACTCTTCGGGCCAGCCCTGTGCCGCGGCGGTGGCGCGGACGGTTTCGAGCATGGGGCCGGGGCCGCAGACATAGACGTGCTGGGCATGGCTCCATTGGCCAAGCGCGGTGGCGATGGTCTCGCCGATGCGGTCGCGCGGCAGGCCGGTGTGAAAGAACACCTTCCCAAGCAGGGCTTCCAGTTCGCTGCGGAAGGCCACGGTTTCACCGGCGCGGGTGAAGTAGTGCAGTTCGTAGGGCAGGTCGGACTTGTCGAGGAAACGCGCCATGGACAGGAGCGGGGTGATGCCGATGCCGCCGGCAATCAAGACTGTGCGAGTGGCGTCGCGGCGCAGCGGGAAGTTGTTGCGGGGTTCGGAAATGGAGAGCAGGTCACCCTCGCGCACGGTTTCGACCAGGATCTTGCTGCCGCCCTTGGAGGCGCTCTCCTGCTTGACCCCGATGATGTAGCTCATCAGCTCGCCAGGCCCGTTGGTGATGGAATATTGGCGGATCAGGCCATTGGGCAGGTGGACGTCGATATGGGCGCCGGGCTGGAAGGTGGGCAGATGGCCCTCGCGGGCCGCCAGCTCGAAGCCGATGACGCCATCGGCGCTGGTCCATTTGCGCTTTACCACAACGGTCAGCGTATTGCCGCGCGGCACGGCGATGTCGGGCATGGTGGCAAGATCGGCCGAGAGCGGTGCGAAGGCGGGCTGCAGCGGCTCGGGCGCGGGCTTGCGGGCGGCGGCGCGTTCCAGGCGGTCACGCAGCCTCGACAGAATTTCGTTGTGCTGACGGAGCGCGGTCATGGCGTCTGCCGGCTGCTCGGCCAGCAAGCCGCGGATCACGGCCCGGCCGGCGTCCACGGGCTGCACGAAATAGACAATGCCGCCGGTGCGGACGGCGAGGCCGGGCAGGAGGTCGGCGGGCTGGTCGTCGGGGGCGAGCGCCGCCAGCGCGGCGAGCACGTCTTCGGGCGCGGCGTTGACGGGCATGGGACGCAGGGGAAACCAGTCATGGCCCTCGGCGCCCGGGAAGGGCTGGAAGGGTTGATCGTCATTGGCGGCGGACCAGACCAGGCCATGGGCCTCGCGCACCGGATAGGTGCGGTTCTGGATGCGACGGGCGGGGGCATCGGCGGGATGGGCGGGGATATAGGTGCAGCCGGCCGAGCGGTTGGCATAGCGCCAGCCGTGATACTGGCACTTGAGTTCGCCCCCCTCATTGATGCCGATGGAGAGGCGCACGCCGCGATGCAGGCAGCGGTTTTCCCAGACGTTGACATTGCCGTCGTCGGCGCGCCAGACGGCCAGTTCGCGGCCGAGCAGCTGGCCCGCATAGACGTGGCGAAAGGGCAGGTCATCGCTGGAGGCGATGGGGTACCAGGTGGGGTCGGTCAGCGAGAGGGGCATGGCAGATGATCCGCGGTGGACTGGGATCGCGCCACGACCGACTTCGGTTTGCTCGCAGTCCTGGCGTACGGGAATGCAAATCTGGCGTGACGCTCCACCCTCCCCCTCGAGGGGAGGGCAAGCAGAGCTTGGCGCGCAGCGCCTAGCGCCGCTCGGGAGGGGGGGCGGACGCTCGTCGTTGGTGCCGAGGTGGCGGCGGTCGCAGAACCCCCTCCCTTGATCCCTCCCCTCAAGGGGGAGGGTGTCGACTGCAACTGCAACGAATCCAAATCCATCAACCCGCCATCGGGATCACGCCATAGGTGATGCCCTTCTGGCTGAGCCAGCGCCGATAGGCGATGGCGGATTTGTCGGCGCGGATCGGGGTTTCGGCGCGCGGGTCGAGCGGCAGGCGCTTGGGATACTGGTTCTCGAGGATCGGCTTGTCCTGGCCGAAAATGGTCTGCTGGAAACGGCGCAGGTCGGTGATGGTCGAGGTGGAATCGATCATCGACTGCAGCAGATGTGCCCGGCAACGTTCCTCGGTCATGGGCTGGAGGAAGATGGCGATGACGTCGCGCCGATCCGGCGCTTCGGGCGAGGACTTGTAGAGCACCGAGCAGAAGGGGTGGGGGACGCGGTAGACATATTCCACTTCCATCCCGTCGGTCGCCGACAGGGCCGCGCGCGGCTGGAAGAAGCGGCAGCGGGTGGCCAGCACCTCGTCGCGCTCCCCGGACACCTCGACATCGTATTCCTTGACCTCGGTATGCGGCTCGGCGCCCAGGATGTCGGTGTGAACGTAGGGGAAATGGCCCATGTCGAGAAAATTCTCGACCGCACGAGGGGCCGAGACGTGGATGCCGATGGAGCCGCAGCTCATGTTGACGCGGTCGGGTTCGGCATATTCGGGGATGGGGAACAGCTCCCGAGGCGGCTGGCCCAGGCTGGTCCAGACATAGCCATAGCCGGTGGTGACGGGGAGGCGGTCGAGGATCGTCTCGGGGTCGATCTCGTCGCCGGCCTGCTCTGTGCCTTGGCGCCAGACCACGGGGTTACCGTCGCCGTCACGCGTCAAGGCGATCCGCGTGTCGAGCAGCAGGGTGGTCTGCACCACGCCCACGGGTACCTCGTCGGTGGCGGCTATGACCTGCCAGAGGTCGCGGGTGGTGGGGTCGATTGCTGTCATGGCCCGAGCATAGCGGGCTGTGGCTTGCGTGTCATTCCCGTCGAGGGGGAATCTGGCTTGCCGAGCAGCCCACACAGACCTCATGGTGAGCCTGTCGAACCATGGGGCGGGACCATCGATCTCGCCACGCCCTCGTGGTTCGACAGGCTCACCATGAGGACTACTGAAAGCATGCAGAACAACGAAGCGAAGCGGTTTCCGGCGGCGGTGCTTGAGGAACGAGTTGCCGCACGGCTGCGCGAGGCGGGGGCGAGCGAGGCGTCGCTCGGCGCCGCGACGCGGGCGATGCTGCATGCCTCGCTGGTCGGGGTGGACAGCCATGGCGTGCGCCTGACCGAGCACTATTACAAGATGCTGGAGGGCGGGCGGCTCAACAAAGATCCACAGCTTGCGGTGGACGTCCGCGCGGCGGGCAGCGCGATTGTCAATGGCGATGACGGGCTGGGGCATTACGCGGCCTACCGGGCCGTCGAGGTGGGGATCGAGCTGGCGCAAGGGGCCGGCGTGGGGGCGGTGGGTATCGCCCATTCCTCCCATGTTGGCGCTGCGGGCGCCTATGCGCTGGCCGGCGCCGAGCGGGGTTTTGTCACCTTTGCCACCACAAACACGGACTCGATGGTGGCGCTGTATGACGGGGCGGAGCGGTTCCACGGCACCAACCCGCTGGCCTTTGCGGCGCCGGTGCCCGACAGCCGGCCGTGGCTGCTGGACATGGCGACATCGTCGATCCCGATGAACCGCGTGCTGCTGCACCGCTCGCTGGGGATCGACCTGCCGCCTGGCGTGGCGGCGGACAAAGATGGCGGCCCGACCACCGATGCGCAGGCGGCGGAGATGCTGTTGCCGCTCGGCGGGGCGGAATACGGCTACAAGGGTGCGGCGCTGGCCGGGGTGGCAACCCTGTTCTCGGCGCTGCTGACCGGCACGACGCTCGATACCGATTTCATTCCGATGTATGGCAGCGGCGATATCTCGACGCCGCGCAACATGGGTCATTTCGTGCTGGTGATCGACCCTGACAAGTTCGTCGGTCGCGACATGTTCGGGGCGATGATCACGCGCTACCTGGCTGGCTTGCGGGGCGCCGCAGTGCGGCCGGGCGCCGAGCGGGTGATGGCGCCGGGCGACCGCGAATGGGAGGAGATGGCACGGCGCCAGGCCGAGGGCGTGCCGGTCGACCCCGACACGGTGCGGTTCCTCGGGCTCTAGCCCTCGCGGTAGATGTCGAAGGGGCCGAAGGCCTGGGTGGTCGCCATCACCTGCAGGCGGTTGACGTTGACGTGGGCGGGCAGGGTCGTGCTCCAGAAGATGGTTTCGGCAATATCGTCGGCATTCATCGCCTTGGTGCCCTGATATGGCTTGGCGGCCTTGCTCTCGTCGCCCTTGAAGCGGACGAGCGAGAATTCGGTTTCGGTGAGACCGGGCTCGATATTGGTGACGCGGATGTTCTTGCCCTGCACGTCCGACCGCAGATTGAGCGCGAACTGCTTCACGAAGGCCTTGGTGGCGCCATAGACCGAGCCGCCGGGATAGGGATAGTCGCCGGCAACCGAGCCCAGCGTGACGATATGCCCGCCGCCGCGTTCGATCATGCCGGGCAGCAGGGCCCGCACCGTATAGGCGAGGCCGGTGACATTGGTGGCGATCATGGTTTCCCAGTCGGTGATGTCGGTCTCGGCCGCGGGCTGCAGGCCCAGCGCCAGTCCGGCATTGGCCAGCACGATGTTGATGGAAGCAAAGGGCGCGGGCAGTTGGGCGATGGCGGTGTCGATCGCGGGGCGGTCCCGCACATCGAGCGCCACGACGTGGCAGTTGTCGGCGCCCAGTTCGGCCTGCAGTTCGGCAAGGCGGTCCTCGCGGCGCCCGGTAGCCACGACCTTGCCGCCTGCCGCGACGTAGCGCCGGGCGGCGGCGGCGCCAAAGCCCGAGGTGGCGCCGGTGATGAAGGTGACGAAGCGGCTGGGATCGAGCAACTGGTACATGGGAGGTCCTGCATGGGGGAGATGGCGAGGGTGGACCGCCGGGGGTGAGGCGGTCAACGGCGGGAAGAGTTTTTGTTTTCGATACCCTCACCTCGCCCCTTACGGGAACCCCCACCTCGCCTCCCCCTATCAGGGGGAGGAATCCGCGCGGTGGGTATGGGCAGATTGTGAGCCCCAACTGCCGCATTGTCAGAGCAAGGGCACGGCGCGCCAACCTTACCAAGTGCTAACGTGAACTCGCCTCCAAGACGTAATATCCTACCAATGAACGAAATTGACGAGGACCTGGCCTTGAAGAGCGTGATGAAATGGCTGTTGACACTCCTGGTGGTCGGCGGCGCCGGGGCGGGTGCATGGTGGAATTTTCTGGCCGCACCGCAGGCGGCGACCGTGCCCAGCACCGTGGTGGTCGGCCGCGGCGATATCGAGCGCACGGTGCTGGCGTCGGGCGTGCTCGAGGCGCGCTCGCTGGTCAGCGTGGGCGGGGAGGTGTCGGGGCGCGTCGAGGCAGTGCATGTGGCACTGGGCCAGGAGGTAAAGAAGGGCGACCTGATCGTCGAGATCGATCGCCTCGACCAGGAGAACGCGCTCAAGACGGCGCAGGCCGTGTTGGCCGGCATCGAGGCGCAGCGGCGCAGCCAGGAAGCCAGCCTGGCCAAGGCGGAGGCGGCGCTGGCACGTAACCAGCAGCTCAATGCCAACAGCCTCGTGTCCCAGACGGACCTCGAAGCGGCACAGGCCGCGGTGGATTCGGCGCAGGCGCAGATCGACCAGCTCGATGCCCAGATCGCCCAGTCCGAACTCAGCGTCGAATCGGCGGAACTGAACCTGGCGCGGACCCGGATCGTGGCGCCCAGCGACGGGACCATCGTCGCCCTGCTGGTCGACCAGGGGCAGACGATCAACGCCAATTCGACCATTCCCACCATCGTCAAGATCGCCGATCTCGATACCATGGTGATCAAGGCCGAGATCTCGGAGGCCGACGTGGTCCGGGTGCAGGCGGGGCAGCGCGTCTATTTCACCATCCTGGGTGAGCCGGACGTCAAGATAGACGCCACGCTGCGCGAGGTGGAGCCGGCACCGACCTCGATCAGCTCCGACATCGCCTCGAGCGACAGCGCTGTCTATTACAACGGGCTGTTCGACGTGCCCAATCCCGACCACAAGCTGCGCATCTCGATGACGGCGCAGGTCACGATCGTGCTCGACGAGGTTGCGGATGCGCTGGTGCTGCCGTCGGGGCTGGTGGGGCGCAAGAACGCTGCAGGTGAAACCATCGTCGCGGTCTACGATCCGGCCACCGAGGCGGTGGAGCCACGGGTGATCGAGGTGGGGCTAGACAACAATGTCATGGCCGAGATCGAGAGCGGGTTGCGCGAGGGTGAGCAGGTGGTGAGCGGCGGAGCGGCCCGGCCCGCTGGGCAGGAGGCTGGCCAGCGCGCAGGGGGCGGCGGCCGCTTCGGCGGCCCCGGCATGCGCTTGGGCGGCTAGATATGGGCGATCCGATCATTTCGCTGCGCGGCCTGACGCGGCAGTTCCAGACCGGCGCGGAAACCGTGACAGTGCTCAAGGAGGTCGATCTCGACATTCATCGGGGCGAACTCGTGGCCATCATCGGCCAGTCGGGATCGGGCAAATCGACGCTGATGAACATCCTGGGCTGCCTCGATCGGGCCAGTGCGGGAACCTACACCTTTGCCGGCCGTGAAGTCGGCAAGCTGGGGCCGGATGCGCTGGCCGAGCTGCGGCGCGAGCATTTCGGCTTCATCTTCCAGCGCTACCAGCTGCTGCCCGATCTCGATGCGGTGGAAAATGTCGAGATGCCGGCGGTCTATGCCGGCGTGGACGGCGGCGCGCGGCGCGAGCGGGCCATTGCGCTGCTGACGCGGCTTGGGCTGGGCGAGCGGCTGACCCACCGGCCCAACGCCCTGTCTGGCGGGCAGCAGCAGCGCGTCAGCGTGGCGCGGGCGCTGATGAATGGCGGCGAGGTCATTCTGGCCGACGAGCCGACGGGCGCGCTGGATTCGCGCAGCGGCAAGGAGTTGATGGCGCTGCTGGCCGAGCTACACGGCGACGGCCACACCATCATCATCGTGACCCACGATCCCGCCATTGCGGCGCAGACGGAGCGGGTGATCGAGATTTCCGACGGCGTCATCATCGCCGATCGCCGGACGGGGGACGATACACGGGTCGAAAAGGCCCACGAGAAGATCCGCCGCGTCGCCCGCTGGCGCGAAGGCTTTGATCGGAGTCTGGAGGCCCTGCGCATGGCGCTGAGGGCCATGGTGGCGCACAAGCTGCGCACCTTCCTCACCATGCTCGGCATCATCATCGGCATCGCGTCGGTGGTGAGCGTGGTGGCGCTGGGGCAGGGCAGCCAGCAGACGGTGCTCGAGAACATCGCCTCGATCGGCACCAACACGATCAATATCTATCCAGGTAGCGGGTTCGGTGATCGACGGAGCAACCGCATCCAGACCCTGCTGCCGTCCGACGCCGAGGCGATCGGGATGCAGCCCTATGCCGACAGCGTATCGCCGCAGGTCAGCGCGAATGCCACGGTCTTGTTCCGCAACACCTCGTCCAACGCCTCGGTGACCGGGGTGGGCGAGGACTATTTCCAGGTCAATGGTCGAACCTTTGCCGAGGGCATCGGCTTCAACGCAACCAGCATCATCCAGCGCACGCAGGAGGCGGTGATCGATGCCAATGCGCGCGACGCCTTCTTCATCAATGGCGAGGATCCGGTGGGGCAGGTCATCATGCTCGGCAAAGTGCCGGTGCGGGTGATCGGCGTGGTCGAGAACGTCACCGGCTTCGGGCCGGGTGGCAACAGCGCCAATGTCTATGTGCCCTATACTACGGCGATGGACCGGATGCTGGGCCAGTCCTATCTCGGCTCGATCGCGGTCCGGGTGAGCGACGACGCGGACATGGCGGAGGCCGAGGCCGAGATTACCGACCTGCTGACGCGGCTGCATGACGGCAAGACCGATTTCTTCCTGCAGAACACCGCCACGATCCGCGACACGATCCAGTCCACTGCAGCAACGCTGACGCTGCTGATCTCGACCATCGCCGTGATCTCGCTGGTGGTGGGCGGCATCGGGGTGATGAACATCATGCTGGTCAGCGTGTCCGAGCGCACCAAGGAGATCGGCATCCGCATGGCCGTGGGTGCGCGTCGCGGCGACATCCTGCGGCAGTTCCTGATCGAGGCGGTGCTGGTCTGCTTTGTCGGCGGCGCGGCGGGCGTGGCGCTCAGTTTCGGGCTCGGCAGCCTGCTGACCGCGCTGGTGAGCGGGGCGCGCGTGAGCTATTCGGCGGAGTCGATCATGCTGGCGATTGCCTCGGCAAGCCTGATTGGCGTGGTGTTCGGCTTCATGCCGGCCCGTTCGGCAGCCCGCATGGATCCCGTGGAGGCGCTGGCGCGGGAATAGACTTGCGTCGAGGCGGCCCGTTGCCGATCCGCCACGATGCAGGCCTTCAGTTTGGCAGAAAGTGCCCTGGCAGGTTGTTCCCGCCGCCTCGCAGCCCTAAAGTCGCCATGAAATCAACGCCTGTTGGACATGCGCACGGCGTCAGCGCGGCAAGGTGGAAGAGACTTAACGGAATCTTTCCGCCCCAACGGCAAACTGAGCTTCTGCCTATCCGGTTGAAGCGTAACGGGGCGGACAGTCCACTGAAGATCGCGAGTCTGGTATCGAGTTTCTGCGTCTTGTGTGTTGCTGCAGCCGGGTTCGGTGCCGCCACAATGCCGACTGCTGCCTTCGAAATCTTCGGGCTCAAGCTGTTCGAAGACCAGAGCGAGGAAGACGCGGCAGCGGTGATCGCTGATCCGCAGCCCTATACGGCCGTGCTGACGGTCAATGCTGTCGGTGACGTCGAGAGCGCCGTGCGCAACGCGTCGGCTCTGATAGCGGACCGGGACGAACCTGCGTCGGGCACCGCGGGCCTCTTGGCCAAGGCACGGGGCGACTATCGCCGCATCGTCGCGGCACTCTACAATCAAGGGTATTATGGCGGGGTGGTTTCGATCCGCGTCGGTGGCGTGGAAGCGTCCCGTCTTGCGCCGGACGTGAACCTGCCCGACCCGGTGGATGTGGTGATCGCGGTCGATCCGGGGCCGCTGTTTCGCTTCAGCAGCGTCAACATCGCCAATCAGGCGCCGCCAACTGCCGATCCTTATGACTATGTCGAACCGCCCGCAAGCGAAGGCTTCGGCGCCGGCGAGATCGCCCGATCGTCTGTCATCCTGGCGGCCGAGCGACTGGCGCTGGCGGCGTGGCGGGAGCAGGGCTACGCCAAGGCCGCGATCGCCAATCGCGATGTGGTGGCCGATCACGCGACGGGCATGGTGGACGTGACCATCACGGTCGATCCCGGGCCCTGGGCGGCGTTCGGACCGGTGACGGTAACGGGCGCGGAAACGCTCGATCCCGGTTTCCTGCGCCGGCAGACGGGGCTGACGGTGGGTGAGGAGTATGACCCGGACGAGCTCGAACGCGCACAGAAGCGCCTCGACCGGCTCGACGTGTTCCGGTCGGCCCGCCTCCAAGCGGCAGAGTCGGTGGGTGCCGGTGGCCTGCTGCCTTATGAGTTGATCGTGCAGGAACTGCCGGGACGGCGCTTTGGCGTTGGGGCGACCTACTCGACGATCGACGGGCTGGGGCTCGAGGCATTCCACCTGTGGCGGAACCTCTTCGGGCAGGCGGAGCGGCTGCGGCTCGATGCCCGCGTCGCCAGCATCGGCTATCCGATTGACACCGCCCAGTTCGACTATTTCTTCGGTGGCACCTTCACCAAGCCGGGCATCTTCACGCCCGATACCGATCTGGTCGCCGCCGTGTCGGCCGAACGCACCATCTATCCGACCTATACCGAGACCTCGGCGGAGGGACGTGTGGGGCTGACCCACTTCCTGTCGGACCAGATTACTCTCGAGGGTGGGGCGCAGTTCGAGATCAACCGCTTCGACGACGTGTTCGGCACGCGCGACTTCAAGACGATCGGCCTCTATGGCGGCGCGACACTGGATTTCCGCAATGACAGCGTCGATCCGACGTCAGGGTGGTTTGGGCAGGTCAATCTCGAGCCGTTCTACGAACTCAACTACGGTAATGCCGCTGCGCGGCTGACGGCGGAGGGGCGCACCTATTTCGGCTTCGGCGAAGACGATCCCTACGTGCTGGCGGCGCGGCTCAAGGGTGGCCTGCTGCTGGGGCCGAGCCTGGCCGAAATTCCGCCCGACAAGCTGTTCTTTGCCGGCGGTGGCGGCTCGGTTCGCGGCTATGGCTACAAGTCCATCGGCGTGGACAACGGCGCTGGAGTCGTTACCGGCGGGCGCTATCTGCTCGAAGGATCGCTCGAAGCGCGTGCCAAGGTGACGGACGACATCGGTGTCGTCGCCTTCGTCGATGGCGGCTATGTGGCGGCGGATGTGTTTCCGGCGCTGACCGATCTGCGCGTCGGCGCGGGTGTGGGTGTGCGCTACTATACCGGGCTGGGGCCGCTGCGCCTCGACGTGGCGCTGCCGCTCAACAAGCGTCCGGGCGACCCGGACTATGCGCTCTATGTCGGTATAGGGCAGGCATTCTGATGGCCCGGTTGTTCTCGCTCCCCCGACGCCTCGTCGTCCTGTTGCTCGTGCTGCTCGGGCTGGGCATGGCGGCGCCTGCCGTCACCATCGCGCAGGAAGACGTGCTGGCGATGGACAATGAGGAACAAAAGGGCTGGCTGACGAACCTCGTGCAGGACCAGCTCTCGACGCCGGAGCGGCAGATCCGGATCTCCAATATCGACGGGGCGCTGGGCTCGGACGTGTCGATCCGCGAGATCACGATCTCGGACGCGCAGGGCGTGTGGCTGCGCGTCAACAATGCGCAGCTGACCTGGAACCAGGCCGCGCTGCTGACCGGGCGGCTCGAAATCCAGTCGCTGACGGCTGAATCCATCAACTATATCCGCAATCCGGTGCCGGTGGAGGGCGCGGTCGACCTGCCGCCGCCCGAGGCGTCCGGGTTTGAAGTGCCCGACCTGCCGGTCGCGGTGATCATCGAAGAGTTCCGTATTCCGTCGGTGACGTTCGGCGAGAATGTGTTCAGGCTCGGCTCGGAAATCTCGGTGGCCGGAGCGATGACGCTGGATGACGGCAATCTCGATGCCAATCTCGATATCGTGCGTCTCGATGGTCCGGGCGGCACGCTCGACCTCGATGTCGCCTACAGCAATGCCGACAGCAGCATCGTGCTGGACCTGGCGTTGGTGGAGCCGGAGAACGGCGTGCTGGCCAACCTGCTCAATATCGAAGGGCGTCCCGCCGTCACGCTGACACTCAGCGGCGAAGGGCCGGTGACGGATCTGCGCACCGAGCTGACGCTGCAGGCCAACGATCAGACCGCGCTGGCGGGCGTGGCGACCGTGAACCAGCAGCCTGAGGGCATTGCGGTGGATGTCGACCTGCGCGGGCCGCTGTCGACGCTGATCGCCGAGCCCTATCGGCCGTTCTTCGGCGCCGAAACCGCGCTGACGGCCGATGCGCTGCTCCGCTCGGAAGGCGGTATCTCGATCAACGGCCTGCGGCTGACCGGCGGCCAACTGTCGCTCGAAGCCTCGGCCGAGACCACGCCTGACAATTTCCTGCGCTCGCTCGAGCTCAACGCCGCCATCGCCGATCCGGCGGGCGGAAAGGTGATCCTGCCGGTGCCGGGCAGTGCGACGCGCATCGATTCGGCGCAATTGGCCGTGGATTTCGGCGGCGAGGGCGAAGAGGACTGGAACGCCACGCTGGCCGCACGCGGCTTCGAGACGACCGGCTTTTCGGCCCAGAACCTGGCCCTGACGCTGGGCGGCGTTGCCGCCAACCTGTCCGACCCGGACGCACGCCGGGTGACCTTCAACGGCGACGGCACGCTGTCGGGCATTGCCGGCTCGGAAGAGATCGAGGCGGCGCTGGGCGATGCGATCGACATCGGCATTGCCGGCATGTGGAATGCGGGCGAACCGGTGCAACTGGCCGAGTTGGTGATCGCCGGGCAGGCCCTGACGGCGGCGCTGAGCGGGCAACTGGACGGGCTCGATTTCCATGGCGATATCGACCTCGAGACGTCGAGCATCGCCCCGTTCTCCGGCCTGGCGGGGCGGGAACTCGACGGCGCGCTGTCGCTCAGCGCGACGGGGTCGATCATGCCGCTGTCGGGCGGGTTCAGCCTGACGCTGGACGGGACGGGTACGGACCTGGCGATCGACGACCCGGTGGTGGACCGGCTGCTGGATGGCACCGTGACGCTGTCGGGTCAGTTGGCACGTACCGAGGCGGGCCTGCTGGCCGACGAGTTCCGGATCGCCAATCAGCAGCTGCAACTGCTGGCCGATGGCACCTATTCCAGCGCCGGGGCCGACTTCGACTTCAACCTCGACCTCAGCGACCTGGGGCTGTTGGCGGACAATGCCTCCGGCGCGCTCAACGTGGTGGGTACGGCCCAGGGGCAGGGGGAGGTCATCGACCTTGACCTCACGGCCACAGTCCCCGCGGGCACCCTGGCGGGGCGGACGTTGCGCGACGCGACGATCGGTTTCGGCGGGCAATACAATGTTGACCGGCTCGCGGGCGAGATCTCCGGTGCGGCGGCCCTTGATGGCTATCGCACGACGCTGGCCGCCGATGTGAGCGTGACGCCGAGCGAGCAGCGCCTGAGCGATATCGACTTCCAGGCAGCGGGAACCCGTATTGCGGGTGGACTGTCGCGCGCGTCGCTGACCGGCCTGCTCAATGGCGAGCTGACCATCGTCTCGCCCGACGTGTCGGTGCCGGCGGCGCTGGCCCTGCTCGACGCATCCGGTTCGGTCAATGCCGAGGTGACGCTGGCGCCAGAAGACGGGCGGCAGGGCGCGACGGTGCGCGGCGACGTGCAGGACTTCAGCGTCAACGACATCCGAATCGGCGCTGCCGATATCAGCGCCACGATCGATGACCTGTTCGGCGTGCCGGCCATTGATGGCACGGCCAGCGCCAGCAACGTGTCGGCGGCGGGCGTCGATATCGAGACGCTGACGGCGCGCGCCAGCCAGACCGAAGAGACCACGGCATTCGACGCCCAGGCGCGTCTGGCGACCGGCACAGAGATCGACATCGGCGGGTCGCTGACACCGGTGGAAGAGGGCTATCGCCTGGCGCTGGACCGGGCGCAGCTGCAACAGGGCGCGCTATCGGCGCGGCTGGCGCAGCCGACCGTCGTGCAGGTCAGCGGCACCGATGTGGCGCTCGATGCGGTGCGGTTCGATGTCGGTTCGGGCTCGATCACCGCCACCGGATCGGCGGGCGAAAGTCTCGACATCGATCTCGTCATCAACAGCGTGCCACTCTCGATCGCCAATGCGATCGTGCCGGAACTTGCCCTCGCGGGGACCCTAAACGGGCAGGCCAGCATCAGCGGCACCGGCAGCGATCCGCAGGTCAGCTTCGAGGCGCAGGCCCAGGGCGTCAGCGCTGCCGCCATCGACGATTTCGGGATCACCCCCTTGAGCGTGACGGCCAGCGGAACCTATAGCGACGGCACGGTGCGGCTGGCTCAGGCCGCGGCCGACGGGGCAGGCGGGCTGACGCTCCAGGCTTCGGGCACGATCCCGCTCGAGGGCGGCGGGCTCGATGTCGCGGTGACCGGATCGGCGCCGCTGGCGCTGGGCAGTCGCTTCGTGGCCGACCGCGGCGGGCAGCTGAGCGGCGTGGTGACGCTTGACGCGCAGGTCAGCGGCAGCCTCGCCGATCCCCAGTTCAGTGGCCGGGTCTCGACCAGTGGTGCGGGCTATGTCGACCCCGAGCTCAATCTGCGCCTGCAGGGGATTACCGGGTCGGCCAGCCTCAGTGGCAGCAACCTCGTCATCGATCGCCTCTCGGCCAATCTGGCGAGCGGCGGATCGGTCTCCGCTTCCGGAACGGTAGGTCTGAGCGGCGGCTTCCCCGCCGATATCCGGCTGGCGCTCGATTCTGCGCGCTATGCCGATGGCAACCTGCTGGTGGCGACGCTATCGGGCAACCTGGCGCTGACCGGCAATCTTATAGGATCGCCCCTGCTCAGCGGCGACGTGTTCGTCGAGGAAGCCAACATTACGGTGCCGGAGAATTTCGGCAACGGTGCGCTGCTGATCGACGTCGATCATGTGAATACGCCGCCCGCGGTTGAACACACCTTGCAGCGCGCCCGGATCGACGACAGCACCGGCGCGCCTATCCCGCAGACGCGGCCGGCCGGGCTGCTGCTCGACGTCAATCTCAGCGCGCCGAACCAGATCTTCATCCGCGGCCGGGGCCTCGACGCCGAAGTGGGCGGCTCGGTGCGGCTTACCGGGCCGATCAGCGATATCCAGCCGGTTGGTGGCTTCTCGCTGATCCGCGGGCGCCTCGCGATCCTGGGACAGCGCATCACCTTCGACAGCGGCACGGTGACGCTGGTGGGTGATCTCGATCCGTTCCTCAACCTGGTGGCCAGCACCGAAGGCGAAGGCATCACCGTGTTCGTGACCGTCTCGGGACGAGTCTCGGAGCTCGATGTCGCCTTCACCTCCAATCCGATGCTGCCGCAGGACGAGGTGCTGAGCCGGCTGATCTTCAACCGCTCGATGGGCGAACTGTCCCCGCTGCAACTGGTCAAGCTTGCCGGCGCGGCCGCCGAACTGGTCGGCGGCGGTAATGGCCTAGTCGACAGCCTGCGCGGCGCTGCCGGACTGGCCGACCTCGACATCGTCACGGATGACGCCGGCAATGTCGCGGTGCAGGCTGGCACCTATATCCAGGACAACGTCTATGTCGGCGTTCAGGCCGGGGCCGGTGGGCAGAGCAAGGTGACCATCAATCTCGACGTCACCGACGATCTGAAGATCACCGGCTCGGCCGGGCAGGACGGCAATTCCAGCGTAGGCGTGTTCTACGAGAAGGACTACTGAGCGGCGCTGCCCTATTTTCGCTTCATACGCGATCAGCTTCCCGACCACCGCGTTCCCTCGGGCTTGACCCGAGGGTCGCTCGCAACACGGCACAAGCGGCGACAGGCCCTCGGGTCGAGCCCGAGGGAACGCTGTGGGTGTGGGTGCATGGGTGCCAGCGCCGCCTCTACCAGGTTTTCAAGGCAAGCAGGCGGGTCCGGCGCCCTGGGCTCGATAGCTCGCCAGTCCCCGCGCTCCCTCGGGCTTGACCCGAGGGCCGCTCTCAACACGGCACAAGTGGCAACAGGCCCTCGGGTCAAGCCCGAGGGCAACGCTGTGGGTGTGGGTGCATCGGGGTCCTCTGGCGGCTCCGATGCAAGTGTTGCGCTTGTGGCACCGTCGCCCTACTGGCTCGCGCCGCCGGTCTTTGCCGCCTTGGCTTCGTCCCACCACCAGATGGTGGGGAAGCCGCTCGAGAATTCGGGCAGGGGCTCGGGATGGCTGAAGCGGTCCCAGCGGGCGATGCGGGAATTGCGCAGCGTATAGCTCGGCACGATGTAGTGGTTGTGGAGCAGCACGCGGTCGATCGCCTTGGTGATGGCGACCTGCGTTTCGCGGTCGTCGGCGAGCACCAGCTGCTCGATCAACTGGTCGATGGCCGGGTCGGCGATGCCGGCATAGTTCTGGCTGCCTTCCTGTGCCGCAGCTTCCGAGCCGAAGAAGAAGCGCTGCTCGTTGCCGGGCGAGAAGGACTGCGCCCAGCCGCTATAGATGACATCGTAGTCGAAGGAGCGGAGCCGGTTGATATACTGCGGGCTGTCCACGGTCCGGATGCTCGCGTCGACGCCGATCTGGGCCAGATTGGTGACCAGGTTCTGGGCGACGGGTTCGATCACCGGACCGTTGAGCAGGATCTCGAAGCTCAACTGCTCGCCCTCCGCGTTCACCAGACGGTTGCCATCGAGCGTGTAGCCAGCCTCGTTGAGCAGGCCGAGCGCGGTGCGCAGGTTGTCGCGCAGCTTGGCGGGGTCGCCGCTGACCGGATTGGTATAGGGCTCGGTGAAGACGCTCGGCGGCACGAGGTCCTTGACCGAGTTGAGCACTTCGAGCTCCTCGCCTTCCGGCAGGCCGGTAGACTTGAAGGGCAGGCCGTAGAAGTAGCTGTCGATGCGCTCATACTGGTTGAAGAACAGGGTATCGCTCAGCTGCTCGAAATCGAAGGCGTAGTTGAGCGCTTCCCGCACCCGCGGATCCTGGAACATCTCGCGGCGCTGGTTGGGAATAAAGCCTAGCCCGATGCCGGAACTGGCGTAGTCCTGCGGGAAAAGCTCCAGTACGACGCGGCCATCGGTGACCGCCGGGAAATCATAGGCCGTGGCCCAGCGGCGGGCGGCGTTTTCCGCCCACCAGTCGAACTGGTCACCCTTGAAGGCTTCGAACTGCACCGTCAGGTCGAGGAAATACTCGAAGGCATAGTCGTCGAAATTGTTGTGGCCTACCTGGGTCGGGTGATCTTCGCCCCAATAGTCCTCGACCCGCTCGTAGGTGATGGTGCGGCCGGCGTCGAAGCTCGCGAGCCGGTAGGGCCCGGAGCCCAGTGGCGGCTCCAGCGTCGATTCACCGATGTCGCGGGCATTGCCCTCGGCGTCAGTGCCTTCCCACCAATGCTGCGGCAGGACGATGAGCTGGCCCAGAATGAGCGGCAGTTCCCGATTGCCCGCCTCGCGGAAGGTGAAGGTGACCTCGCCCGGTGCCGTCACTTCGGCGCTGGTGATATCGGCGTAGTACTGAGCCTGATCGGGATTGAGCTCGATCAGCTTCTCGAACGACCAAACCACGTCCTCGGCCGTAACCGGCTCCCCGTCGTGCCAGCGCGCATCCTGATTGATGCGGAATGTCACCGCGTCATAGTCCGGCGAAATCTTGAAGCTCTCGGCCAGCAGGCCATAATAGGTATTGAGCTCATCCATGTTGGGCGTCATCAGCGTCTCGTAGATGAGACCGATGCCGTTGGCCGGCTCGCCCTTGGGCAGGATGGGATTGAAGGTGTCGAATCCGCCCATGGCACCCAGGCGCACCGTGCCACCCTTGGGGGCATCGACATTGACGTAGTCGAAATGCTCGTAGTCGGCCGGATATTTGGGTTCGCCCTCCATGGTGAAGGCATGGCTCCAGACATCGGTCGGGGTTTGGGCCAAAGCAGGGACCGCCAATCCCAGCAGGATGGCGGCGGCGAGGGCAGGGGCGAACTTCATCGGAAGGCTCCGGTATTGCAGTTTTGTGACAGCCTAGGCAGATTTCTCACCGGGTGACAGGGGGCGGTGGATCAAGAGTTCGCGCGTCGATCACCGCCACGTCGAAAGCCGCTGCCATAAGGGTCTTGGTATAGTCCGAGCGCGGTGCGGCAAAAATCTCGCCGGCGTCGCCGCGTTCGACGATGCGTCCGTCCCGCATGACGATCAGCTGGTTGGCCAGCGCGCGGACGACCTTGAGATCGTGGGAGATGAACATATAGGTCAGGCCATGGCGCTGCTGCAGGTCGCGCAACAGGTCCACGACCTGGGCCTGGATGGAGACGTCGAGCGCCGAGGTCGGCTCGTCGAGCACGACGAATTTGGGTTCGAGCACCATGGCGCGCGCGATGGCGATGCGCTGGCGCTGCCCGCCGGAGAATTCGTGTGGGTAGCGGAAGCGGGTTTGCGGAGACAGGCCGACTTCCTCGAGCGCCCGCACGACCCGGGCGTCCCGTTCGGCGGCGTCGAAATGTGGGAAGTGGACGGCCAGCCCCTCGCCGATGATGCGGTCCACCGAAAGGCGCGGGCTCAGCGAACCGAACGGGTCCTGGAACACGATCTGCATGTCGGCGCGCAGCGGGCGCATGGCTTTCCATGACTGCCCCTGCACCTGGTTGCCCAGCACGACGATGCGCCCGTCGGACGGCAGCAGGCGCAGCAGGGCATAGCCCAGCGTCGACTTGCCCGAGCCGCTTTCGCCCACGACGCCGAGCGTCTCGCCGCGGCGGATCGACAGGTCCACTCCGTCGACGGCCTTGATGTGGCCGACCGTGCGGCGCAGCAGGCCGCGCTTGATGGGAAACCAGACCTTGAGATCGGCCACGTCGACGATACTGGGCGCCGCCGGATCGGATGCGGGTGGCTTGCCGCGCGGCTCGGCCGCGAGCAAATGCTGCGTATAGGCGTGCTGCGGATCGGCGAAAATCGGCGCGACGGGGCCGGTTTCGACGATCTCGCCCTTGGTCATGATGCAGACCCGGTCGGCGATGCGCCTGACGATCCCCAGGTCGTGGGTGATGAACAGCATGGCCATGCCGAGGCGGTGTTGCAGGTCCTTGAGCAGGGTCAGGATCTGCGCCTGCACGGTGACGTCGAGCGCGGTGGTGGGTTCGTCGGCGATCAGCAGGTCCGGCTCATTGGCCAGGGCCATGGCGATCATCACGCGCTGGCGCTGCCCGCCCGAAAGCTGGTGCGGATAGGCGGCGAGCCGGCTGGCGGGGTCGGGAATGCCGACGGCGTCGAGCAGTTCGAGCGCGCGGGCGCGGGCGGCGCTGGCGCGCAGGCCGCGATGGATGGCGAGGACCTCGCCGATCTGGCGCTCGACGGTGTGGACCGGATTGAGCGAGCTCATCGGCTCCTGGAAGATCATCGAGATGTCATTGCCGCGCACCGCCCGCAGTTCGGCCGGGGGGGCGGTGACGAGGTCCTGCCCCTTGAACAGGATCTGGCCGGAAAGGCGCGCCGAGGCGGGCAGCAGCTTGAGCACGGAGAGGGCGGTCACCGACTTGCCCGAGCCGCTTTCGCCCACCAGCGCAACGGTTTCGCCGGGGGCAATATCGAACGACACGGCGCGCGTCGCTTCGTTGGTCCCGAAGGCCACGGTGAGATTGCGAATGGAGAGCAGGGGGGCGGTCATCCCATCGACTTTCGTGGATCGAAGGCATCGCGGACGGCTTCGCCGATGAAGACCAGCAGGGTCATCAGGATGGCGATGGCGAAGAAGCCGGTAAGGCCCAGCCAGGGGGCCTGCAGGTTTTCCTTGCCCTGGAACAGCAGGTCGCCCAGCGAGGGCGTGCCCACTTCGAGCCCGAGCCCGAGCAGATCGAGGGAGGTGAGCGTCACCACCGAACCCGAGAGGATGAAGGGCATGAAGGTAAGGGTTGCCACCATGGCATTGGGCAAGAGGTGCCGGAACATGATGGTGAGGTTGGAAACGCCGAGCGCGCGGGCGGCCGCGATATACTCGAAATTGCGCCCGCGCAGGAATTCGGCGCGGACGACGCCCACGAGCGATACCCAGGAAAACAGCAGCAGGATGCCGAGCAGGACCCAGAAACTGGGGGCGATGACGCTCGAGACGATGAGCAGCAGGTAGAGCGCCGGTATCGAGGTCCAGATCTCGATGAAGCGCTGGAAGATCAGGTCGACCCAGCCACCGAAATAGCCCTGCACGGCGCCGGCGACGAGGCCGACGATCGAGGACAGGATGGTGAGGGTAAAGCCGAAGAGGATGGAGATGCGGACGCCATAGAGCAGGCGGGCCAGCACGTCATGGGCTTCGCCATCGGTGCCCAGCCAGTGGTAGTTGCCCCAGTTGCAGGCGGGGTCGTCCACGCCGAGGGGATAGCGGGCGCAGGCCTCCTCGCGGCTCAGCAGCCAGCTGGGCGGGGTGGCTCCCGAACCGGGCTGATAGAGGTCCACGGTATTGTAGCTGAAGCGGACCGGGGGCCAGATGGTCCAGCCATTGGCTTCGATCTCCTCGGCGATGAAGGGATCGCGATAATTGGTGGTGGCGAGGAAGCCGCCGAAGCGGGATTCGGGATAGTCGATGACGGCGGGGACCAGCAGTTCGCCCTTGTAATAGGCAAGGATGGGGCGGTCATTGGCGATGAATTCGGCGCCCAGCGTCAGCGTGAACAGGACCAGGAAGATCCACAGCGACCAGTAGCCCCGGCGGTTCTTGCGGAAATTGTCGAGCCGGCGCTGGTTCAGCGGGCTGAGGAAACGATTGCGCGGCAGCTCGATCGCCGCGGCCTGCTGCGTCATCTCCGTCATACTTCGCGGCTCTCGAAATCGAGGCGCGGGTCGACCCACATATAGGCCAGGTCGGAGATGAGCCCGATGGCGAGGCCCATCAGGCTGAAGATGTAGAGCGTGGCAAAGACCACCGGATAATCGCGGGTGGATACCGCCTCGAAGCCGAGCAGGCCCAGCCCGTCGAGGGCAAAGATCGTCTCGATCAGCAGCGAGCCGCCGAAGAAGGCGCCGATGAAGGCGGCCGGGAAGCTGGCGATGATCAGCATCATGGCGTTGCGGAAGACGTGCCGGTAGAGCACCTGGTTCTCGGTCAGTCCCTTGGCGCGGGCGGTGGTGACATATTGCTTGCCGATCTCGTCGATGAACGAGTTCTTGGTGAGAAGCGTCGTGGTGGCGAAGGCGCCCAGGCCCATGGCGATGATGGGCAGCGTCAGATGCCAGAAATAGTCGAGGATCTGGCGCCACCAGGGGAAGCTCTCAAAGCCGGGGGAGGTAAGGCCGCGCAGCGGAAAGATCGACCAGAAGCTGCCACCGGCGAACAGGATCACCAGCGCGATGGCGATTAGGAAGCCCGGGATGGCATAGCCCATGATGACGACGGTCGAGGTCCAGACATCGAAGCGCGAGCCGTCGGTCACGGCCTTCTTGATGCCCAGCGGGACGGAGATGCCATAGGCGATCAGCGTCATCCACAGCCCCAGCGAGATCGAGACCGGCATCTTCTCGAGCACCAGGTCGATGACGGAGATGTCGCGATAGTAGCTCTCGCCGAAGTCGAAGCGCAGGTAGTTCCACAGCATCATGCCGAAGCGCTCGAGCGGCGGCTTGTCGAAGCCGAACTGCTGCTCGATGCGGGCCACCAGATCGGGCGAGAGGCCCTGCGAGCCCCGATAGGCCGAGGAGCCGCCCTGGCCCGGCTGCGCCGCGAAATCGCCTTCTGCCGAGCCGGTGATGCGCTCGGACATGGCGACGTTCTGGCCGGAGAGGTTGGCGAGCGCCTGCTCGACCGGGCCGCCGGGGGCGAACTGGGTGATGATGAAAGAGATGGCCATGATGCCGAACACGGTCGGGATCATCAGCAGCAGCCGGCGAAGTATATAGGCGCCCATCGGTTCTCCGGCGCAGACGAGTGACTGCTGAAGCTAAACGCGGGGCCGGTTGCGTCAGCAAATCACCATGCAGTGAAACGGCTTGGCCTGAATGCAACACTTTGGTGACGGCTTGGCAAGCGCCGCTCCGGCCCGCTGCGACCACTCCGATACCACTTGCGTGGCGGCGAGAGGCCGGTGCAAGCCTTTGCCCCGGTAGCCAAATCATTGAGCCACAAGAAATCCAGGCGGATCACTGCCGGGGGCCGCACCCGCAATTGGCGGTCCCCGATATGAAAATGTCGTTGCAATCGCTGAAATTGGTCCTAAAGTGGTATTGCTTAGGTCTCATATTGGCCTACACGCAATTCCAAGGGAGATGGACAATGAGATTTTCGACTCTGCTGGCGACGACCGCACTGAGCGCGGCTTTCCTCACCACCGGTGCCTATGCCGAAACCGTCAAGCTCTACACCTGGCGCGAACAGGAAGTGCCGCTGTGGAACTACATTTCCGAAAACGACATCCTGGGCCCCGATATCGATGTCGAGGCCGTGCTGGTGCAGTCTGACAATTACGACACCAAGCTGCGCACCGATATCCAGTCCAACGCGCCCGACCTGTTCCAGGCCCGTGCCGGCGCTGCCTGGCTGGCCTCGTTCATCGATGCCGGCATCATCAAGCCGACCAGCGTCGATCTGTCCAGCATTGCGCCGGCGGCGCTGGACTCGGCCCGCGGCGCCGATGGGGAGCTCTATGGCGTGCCGTTCGCCATCCAGATGCAGTCGGTGATCTACAACGAGGCGGTCTTCGAGGCCAACGACATCGCCGTGCCGACCACGATGGAAGAATTCGAGGCCGCCGCAGCCAAGCTCAAGGAAGCCGGCGTGACCCCGATCGTCTTCGGTGGCCGTTCGGGCTGGTGGCTCAACCAGGTCGTGGGCGAAGTGATGACGGCGGGCCTGGTCTCCGACGAATTTGCCGGCAAGCTGATCTCGGGCGAGGCCTGCTTCACCGATCCTCAATTCGTCGCCACACTCGAAACCGTCAAGAACTGGCAGGACGCCGGCTACCTCAACGCCTCGGCCATGGCCGACGATTATGGCGCAATGCGCACCTCGCTGGCGCTGGGCGAAGCGGCGATGATGATCGACGGCGCCTGGTCGACCGGCCCGACCTCGCCGATGTACGAGATCGATCCGGAGCTCGAGATGGGCTTCTTCGCGCTGCCGGGTGACAACGGCAAGGTCTATGCCTTCGGCGACGGCACCTATCAGGTCAACGCCAACTCGGCCAAGGCCGAGATCGCCCAGCAGGTGCTCGATTTTACCGCCACCCAGGAATTCGCTGAACTGTTCGTCGAACAGGTTGGCGAGCTGCCGGCCTATGGCGGCGACTATTCCGTCGAGGATCCGCAGCTGGCCGAAGTGGCCGAGCTGATCGCCACCAACTCGTCGAGCCAGACGCCGTTCTTTGCCTATGCGCTGAACTCGGGTGAGCCGAGCTACGGCACGCTGGTTGCGGACGGCTACCAGTCGCTGCTCAGCGGCTCGATCAGCCCGACCGACCTCGCCCAGAAGATCCAGGATGGCCTCAATTCCTGGAACTATGTCGGCGCGGAAAACTGCCAGTAAACCAGTCTCTCCCGGGGCGCGTGGAATGGTCCATGCGCCCCTGCCATTCTAATCACCTTGCGCGATGTCATCCCGGCGCAGGCCGGGATCCATGCGGCGGACTGTCCCGAAGCTGGATGTCGCGGTGAACCACGGACGTGGATTCCGGCCTGCGCCGGAATGACGCCGTGGGAGGTACTCAATTCGAAGTCGAGCCGACGCCATGGCGATGAAATACAACCAGAAGGCCAACCTGCAGCGCATCGCGCTGCTGACGCCGGGCGTGCTGCTCTATGGCATCTTCAACTTCGTACCGCTGCTGGGCCTGCTGGTGCTGGCGCTGGTCAAGTGGCCAGGCATTGGCCCGGTCCAGTGGGTGGGCTTCGAGAATTTCCAGATCCTATTCGGCAATCCCTATTTCCGCGACCAGCTGATCAACGCCTTCCTCAACAACATCCTGTTCTTCGTCATCATCATCGGCGCCATGCTGATCCTGGGGACGGGCCTCGCCCTGCTGCTGAGCTTTGGCACCTGGGGGCGCAACCACTACCGGACCATATTCTTCCTGCCCTATCCGCTGGCCGGTGCCGCGGTCGCCTTTCTCATGCAGCTGCTGGTGCAGACGCGCGGCCCGATCAACCAGCTGCTGGTGGAATCGGGGTTGACCGAAAACGCCATCGGCTTCCTGGGCGAGCCGAACCTGGCCCTGCCGACGCTGGCCATATTCTATTCCTGGCATCGCATGAGCTTTGCCATCATCCTGATCCTCTCGGCCATCGTGGCGGTGCGGGTGCACCTGATCGAGGCTGCCATGCTCGATGGCGCCAACCGGTGGCAGACGCTCAAGGCCGTGGTGTTCCCGGTACTGGCGCCCGCTTTCGTCCTGATCACCGTCATCGTCATGGTCGATGTGTTCAACAATGCCGACTACACGCTGCTGCTGATGGGGCCGGAGGGCGGGCCGAACGGGCGCACCGACATCATGGGTACCTTCCTGTTCCGGTCGGCCTTCGGCGGATCGGCGACCTCGACCAATGTCAATTTCGGCATGTCGGCCACGATCGGGCTCGTGATCGCGGTGATCATCCTGCCGGCGGCCCTGTTCCTGGCGCTGCGCAACGTGCGGAGGGATTGATGCCTGCACACCCTCAGATCACGGCGTTGCACTCCACCCCACCCTCATTCCCTCCCCATCGAGGGGAGGGAGGCGGAGGATACACCTTCCGTGGCACAGGCAATGCTCACGCGCCGGCCAGGCTTCCCTCCCCCTTGTGGGGAGTGAGTGAGGGTGGGGGGGCTGCGCCATCGTCACTGTGGGACTGCGGAGGGATCGCCTGATGGAACGTCTCTTCAAGCTCTCCAAACTCGAGCAGACGATCGTCCAGTTTGTGCTGATTGCCTGGACCTGCGTCGTCGTCTTTCCGATTTTCATCGCGGTGATCAATTCGCTCAAACCCAACCTGGGCGAGGTCTACCGGGCGCCCTTCGCCCTGCCCAGCGTCTGGAGCTGGGACAATTACTGGGAAGCCTGGGTTGGGGCGAACTTTGCCAACTACTTTCTCAATTCGGCGATCATTTCGGGCGCCTGCGTCCTGATCGTCACCTTCTGCGCTTCCACCACGGCTTTCGTGCTGGTGCGCATGCCGTTCAAGGGCTCGGTCGTGGTCTTTGCCTGTTTCATGCTCGGCGTGGTGATCCCCATCCGGCTGACGCTGGCGCCGCTTTTCGTCATCGTCAAATCGCTTGGCCTGCTCGATACGCTATGGGGCGTCATCTTTGTGCAGGCCGCCTCGATGATGCCGGTGGCGGTCTTCATCCTGACCGCTTTCCTGCGCAACGTGCCGGCTGAACTCGAAGAGGCGGCGAAGATGGACGGCGCCTTGCCGTTCCAGATCTACTGGCGCGTGGTGCTGCCGCTGATCAAGCCGGCGCTGGCAACGGTGGGGCTTTTGACCTTCGTCTCGAGCTGGAACGAATATTTCCTGCCGCTGATCTTCCTGCAGTCCGAGAGCAACTACCCGATCACGCTGGGGATCTCCCAGTTCCGGCTGCAATATGACGTGCAGTGGCACCTGATGTTCGCCGGCATCCTGATCATGCTCGTCCCCACCATCGTCGCGTTCCTGCTCGCATCGCGCCAGTTCATCCAGGGCCTCACCCAGGGCGGGGTGAAGGAGTAAGCCATGTCTTCCATTTCGATCCGCAACCTCAACAAGGCCTACGGCAAGACCCGTGTGCTGCACGACATCAACCTCGATATCGCCGACAACGAGTTCGTCGTGTTCGTGGGGCCCTCGGGCTGCGGCAAGTCCACGCTGCTCCGCACCATTGCCGGGCTCGAAGACAAGGAATCCGGGCAGATCATGCTCGACGGGCAGGATATTTCGGACGAGGCGCCGGTGGACCGCGACGTGTCGATGGTGTTCCAGAGCTACGCCCTCTACCCCAATATGAGCGTTGGCGAAAACATCGCCTTCCCGCTCAACGTCGCCAAGGTCGACAAGGAGGTGGTGCGCGGCAAGGTCAAGGACGTGGCCGAGCTGCTGCGCCTCGAAGACTATCTGGAGCGCAAGCCGGCACATCTGTCGGGCGGGCAACGGCAGCGCGTCGCCATCGGCCGCGCCATCGTGCGGGACCCAAAGGTGTTCCTGTTCGACGAGCCGCTGTCCAACCTCGATGCGGAACTGCGTGTCGAGATGCGGCTGCAGATCGCCCAGCTTCGCCGACGGCTGAAGGCCACCTTCATCTATGTGACACACGACCAGGTCGAGGCGATGACGCTCGCCGATACGATCGTGGTGCTGCGCAACGGGGTGATCGAGCAGGTCGGCTCGCCCATGGAACTCTATCACAAGCCCGTCAATGTCTTCGTGGCGGGCTTTATCGGCTCCCCCAAGATGAACTTCATTCCGGCCAGGCTGGTGCCAGGGAGCGATGGCGCCGCGACGGTCGGCGTGCGGCCCGAGCACCTGCTCGCGGGCGAGGGCCCGATCAAGGCCGTGGTGCGGACGGTGGAAAATCTCGGTTCGGTGTCCTATGCCTATGCAGAGCTCGAAGACGGAACGCTGGTGACCGTGCAACTGTCGCCCGAGCATGCCGTGGTGCTGGACCAGACGCTGGGGCTGTCGGTGGTGGAAGGCCGCAGCTACCGCTTCGATGCCGGTGGGCGCACCCTGCGCTGAGCGTACCGTGGCTGCTTCCGGCAGCCACGACACGGATGTCGGGCAAGGTCGTTGCGAGCACGCTCTTGCTTCCTGGCGCGGCAGCGGTCAGGATCAGTCGCATGGCTTATCAGATCATCGCCACCGTCAAAAATCAGTCGCAGGCTCGCGCGCTTGCCGTCGCCCTGCGGGCCTATGGGTTCAATCCCCTTGAAGTCGGCGATGGCGGACTGCCGGGGGTGCCCGCCATGTTCGGTCGTGAGGGCGTACCGGTGCAGGTGCCGGAGGACGAGGCGGCCGATGCAACCGTTCTGGCCCGCGACCTGTTAAAGCAGATGACGGCAACCGACCTCTAATTCGCCACATTGCTAAGCCCCGGTGTACAAGCGGACCGGGCGGTTGTACGCAGCGCGGCCATTGGCTATAAGCCAGCCGAGCTGTTAACCTTTATTAAGCCTTAGGGCAGGAGCGGATCCATGATGGTTTCGATGCGCGGATCGTTGTCCGCAGTAGGCGTGGCGGCAATCGCCGTCGTGCTGGCTGCTTGCCAGTCCACCGGGTCGAATACGGCCAACCTCAACACGATCGGCGCCCCCGCACAGCTGCAGGCGGTGCCCAACTCGACCGTGCAGCAGGGCACCCTGCCGGCGATCGGCGCTACCGGCACACCGGCGCCTGGCCTCAGTGGCCAGCCCGTGCTGGGCGGCGTCCCGGCGACCCAGACGGCAATGGCCAGTGCGGGCGTGACCGCCCCGGGCGCTTCGCCCTCGATCGTCTCCTTGTCCCAGCCTGTCGCGGGAAGCGTGGGCACGGGCCCCGAGGGCGCCTGGAATGTCTCGGCCGGGACGGCAACCTGCCGCATCAACCTGCCGATGACGGCCAAGACCGGCACCAGCTATTACCGCGCCTCGGCGCCGGGCTGCACCGTGCCGCAGATTGCCTCGGTGACCGGCTGGCAGCAGGTCGGTAGCCAGCTGCAGCTCTATGATGAGAACGGCAACATCGCTGCCTTCCTCGCCCCGAGCGGCGGCCGCTATATCGGCACGATGGGTGGTGGCCAGGCGATCTCGATGTCGCGCTAGGTTCCTGAAGCCGGCTTCAAAGGCCGGCTTCTTGCTTCTACACCATCCAGTAGACCTCATGGTGAGCCCGTCGAACCACGAGGTCGTGCCCGCTTCGTGCCACGATCTCCTCCTTCGCCAGGCTCAGGATGAGGTCTGCTCAGAGATGATCTGATTGCATTTGCGCCCCTCACGCTCCGCTCCCCCTGCATCGACCGGCCCTGTCACCTCTGCCTATGCCGAGCTGGTGCAGCGCGACGTGCTGGTTGCCGATCCGGCGCAACGGGAGGCGGCGGGGCTGCTCGATGAGGTTCTCGCCGGTCTCTCGGCGGGACAGCCGGGTGGCTTTCTCAGCAAGTTGTTCGGCAAGCCGCCCGAACCCGTGCCTGGCCTTTACCTGCATGGGGAGGTGGGACGCGGCAAGACCATGCTGATGGACATGTTCTTCGAGGCGGTGCCGATCGCGGAGAAGCGGCGGGTGCATTTCCACGAGTTCATGGACGAGATGCATGCCGGCATGGCGGCGTTCCGCAAGAGCGAGAAAGGCCGCGATGCCGACCCGGTGGAGGCGGTGGTCAGGCCGATCGTCAAATCAGGGCTGCGCCTGCTGTGCCTCGACGAGTTCCATGTGCACGACATTACCAATGCCATGCTGCTGCACCGCCTGTTCGGCAAGCTGTTCGCGCATGGCGTGACGCTGGTGGCGACGTCGAACGTCGTGCCTGACGAGCTCTACAAGGATGGGCTCAACCGGCAGCTCTTCCTGCCGTTCATCGCGCTGCTCAAGCAGCACACCACCGTGGCCTCGCTGCCGGCGGCGCAGGACTATCGCCGGCTGAAGTTCGCCGGCCAGCACGTCTATGCCTTCGGCACCGGTCCCGAGGTCCGCGCCGAGATGGACCGGCTCTGGCTGCGCATCACCGGTGGCGAGCCGGGCCAGCCTGGCGTCGTCGAGAGCATCGGGCGGGAGATTCGCGTGCCGCTGATGGCGATGGGTGCGGCCCGCTTCGGCTTTGCCGATCTCTGCGAGAAGCCGCTCGGCTCGCGCGACTTCGTGCGGCTGGCGCATCGCTTCGATTCCATCGTCATCGACGATATCCCGCAGATGGACCGCACGCGGTCCGATGCCGCCAAGCGCTTCATCCTCTTGATCGACAATCTCTATGATCGCGGCGTCAAGTTGGGCGCGAGCTTTGCGGTGCCGCTCGAACAACTGGCCAAGGATGAACGCACGGCTTTCGAGTTCGAGCGCACGGTGTCGCGACTGGTCGAGATGCAGTCCGAGGACTATCTGGGCGCGGGGTTGCGGGATGCGTCCACGGGAGAGGAGCCCATCCCGACCTCCCCCTGAAAAGGGGACGGCCGCGCCGCTGGCGTGGCTCCCGCCACTCCTTGCCCATCCGGCACCACCCCTTCGCCCATCGGCAAGGGCCAAATCGGCTTTACGACGAAGGGTTCACTTGCCCGTGCCCACCGACAGGGTTAAGACGTGCGCCAAATCAACGCACTCTGGGATGAGGACTAATGGCGCGCAAGAAGATCGCTCTTATCGGCTCGGGACAGATCGGTGGTACGCTCGCGCTGCTGGCGGCGCAAAAGGAGCTCGGTGACATCGTCATGTTCGACGTCGTCGAGGGCGTCGGTCCCGGCAAGGCGCTCGACATTGCCCAGTCCGCCCCCAGCCAGGGCTTCGACGTCAGCCTCAAGGGCACGTCGGAATACAAGGACATCGAAGGCGCGGACGTCGTCATCGTCACCGCCGGCGTGCCGCGCAAGCCGGGCATGAGCCGCGACGACCTGCTCGAGATCAACCTCAAGGTGATGGAGCAGGTGGGCGCGGGCGTGGCGAAATACGCCAAGGACGCGCTGGTGATCTGCATCACCAATCCGCTCGACGCCATGGTCTGGGCGCTGCAGAAGTTCTCCGGCCTGCCCACCAACAAGGTGATCGGCATGGCCGGCGTGCTCGACAGCTCGCGCTTTGTGCACTTCATCGCCGAGGAGCTGGGCGTGTCGGTGGAAGACGTTTCCGCCTTCGTGCTGGGCGGCCACGGCGACACGATGGTGCCGCTGACCCGCTACTCCACCGTTGCCGGCATCCCGCTGACCGACGTGGTCAAGATGGGCTGGATGAGCAAGGAAAAGCTCGACCAGATCGTGCAGCGCACCCGGGACGGCGGCGCCGAGATCGTCGGGCTGCTCAAGACCGGGTCGGCCTTTTATGCGCCGGCGGCCTCGGCCATCGCCATGGCCGAGAGCTACCTCAAGGACAAGAAGCGCGTGCTGCCCTCGGCCGCCTATCTCGACGGCCAGTATGGCGTCAAAGGCACCTATGTCGGCGTGCCGGTGGTGATCGGGGCCGGTGGCGCCGAGAAGGTCATCGAGATCTCCCTCAACTCGGCCGAGCAAAAGGCATTCGACAAGTCGGTCGCATCGGTCGAAGGGCTGATCGAGGCCTGCAAGAAGATCGCGCCAAAGCTGGCTTGAGATCAAGCAGCAGACCTCATCCTGAGCCTGTCGAAGGACGAGGTCGTGGCAACATAGTGGTACGCCCTCGTGGTTCGACAAGCTCACCATGAGGGCGACGGTTATCTCGGCGCAGGTCGAACACCCATCCAAGGGGAACTGAATGAACATCCATGAACACCAGGCCAAGGAACTGCTGAAGTCCTATGGCGCGCCGGTCGCTGCGGGCGTGGCGATCTTTTCGGCCGACGAAGCCGAGGCCGCTGCCAAGTCGCTGCCGGGCCCGCTCTATGTGGTCAAGAGCCAGATCCATGCCGGTGGCCGCGGCAAGGGGAAGTTCAAGGAACTAGGCCCCGACGCCAAGGGCGGCGTGCGCCTCGCCAAGTCCGTCGAGGACGTGGTGGTCCATGCCAGGGAAATGCTGGGCAACACGCTGGTGACCAAGCAAACCGGCGATGCCGGCAAGCAGGTCAACCGCCTCTATATCGAAGACGGCGCCGACATTGCGCGCGAGCTCTACTGCTCGCTGCTGGTCGATCGCGGCACGGGACGCGTGTCGTTCGTGGTCTCGACCGAGGGCGGCATGGACATCGAGGCCGTCGCCGAGCATACGCCCGAAAAGATCATCACCGTCGACATCGACCCGATGGCGGGCGTGACCGAAGCCAACATCGCCGAAATCGTTGCGGCGCTCCAGCTCGAGGGCGACGCCAAGGCCGACGCGGCCGAGCTCTTCCCCATCCTCTACGCGGCGTTTACCGACACCGACATGAGCCTGCTCGAGGTCAATCCGCTGATCGTGATGACAGACGGCCACCTGCGCGTGCTCGACGCCAAGGTGAGCTTTGACAACAATGCCGCCTTCCGCCACGACGAGCTCAAGGAGCTGCGCGACCTTTCCGAGGAAGACGCCAAGGAAATCGAGGCATCCAAGTTCGACCTCGCCTATGTGGCGCTCGACGGCAATATCGGCTGCATGGTCAATGGCGCGGGCCTGGCCATGTCGACCATGGACATCATCAAGCTCTATGGCGCCGAGCCGGCCAACTTCCTCGACGTTGGCGGCGGTGCCTCCAAGGAGAAGGTGACGGCCGCGTTCAAGATCATCACCGCCGATCCGGCGGTGAAGGGGATCCTGGTCAACATCTTCGGCGGCATCATGCGCTGCGACGTGATCGCCGAGGGCGTGATTGCCGCGGTCAAGGAAGTGGGTCTGCAAGTGCCGCTGGTGGTGCGTCTCGAAGGCACCAACGTCAAGGAAGGCAAGGCCATCCTCGACCAGTCCGGTCTCAACGTGATCTCGGCCGATGACCTGGACGATGCCGCCCAGAAGATCGTCGCCGCCGTCGCCAAGGCCGCCTAAGCCCCTCGAAGAGAGAAGTACCCCATGTCGATTCTCGTCAACAAAGACACCCGCGTTCTCGTCCAGGGCCTCACCGGCAAGACCGGCACGTTTCATACCGAGCAGGCGCTGGCCTATTACGGCACCAAGATGGTGGGCGGTACCCATCCCAAGAAGGGTGGCGAAACCTGGTCTTCGGGTCTCGATGGCACCGAGCTGCCGATCTTCACCTCGGTTGCCGAGGGCAAGGAGCGAACCGGCGCCAACGCTTCGGTGATCTATGTGCCGCCGGCGGGTGCGGCGGCGGCCATCGAGGAAGCGATCGAGGCGGAGATCCCGCTCATCGTCTGCATCACCGAGGGCGTGCCGGTGCTCGACATGGTGCGGGTCAAGGCCAAGCTCGAAAAGTCCAGGTCGCGGCTGATCGGGCCGAACTGCCCCGGCGTCCTCACGCCGGAAGAATGCAAGATCGGCATCATGCCGGGCTCGATCTTCTCGAAGGGATCGGTCGGCATCGTGTCCCGCTCGGGCACGCTGACCTATGAAGCGGTGTTCCAGACCACCAATGAAGGGCTAGGTCAGACCACTGCGGTGGGCATCGGCGGCGATCCGGTCAAGGGCACCGAGTTCATCGACATGCTGGAAATGTTCCTCGCCGACGAGGCGACCAAGTCGATCATCATGATCGGGGAGATCGGCGGTTCGGCCGAGGAAGACGCCGCCCAGTTCCTCATCGACGAAGCCAAGCGCGGTCGCAAGAAGCCGATGGCTGGCTTCATTGCCGGGCTGACGGCACCGAAGGGCCGCACCATGGGCCATGCTGGCGCCGTAATCTCGGGCGGTAAGGGCGGCGCGGAGGACAAGATCGCTGCCATGGAAGCGGCAGGGATTCGCGTCAGCAAGTCGCCGGCCCGGATTGGCCGGACGCTGGCGGAACTGCTGAAGGGTTAAAGTCGGAGTACCCCCTCCCATCCTCCCCCTGTCAGGGGGAGGGGCAGACCGGGTTTGCGGCACAAGAAGCGACGAAAACCAGCCGTATTCCTCCCCCTTCAGGGGGAGGTTAGGTGGGGGTCTACTACGAAAGTATGCGACCAATGTCGGTCGCGCTTCGGACACAGATCGGTGCTAGGCCGAAGAGGTCTTGAGGGGCTTCACAATCGAGCGATCCGCGGCGCCAAGGGGCGCCGCAAGGCTTAACAAGATACAAAGGAAAAGCGGTCAATATCCCCGAGAATTTCTGACCGCCCATGAGACCGGCCTCCTGCCGGTATGTTGAGAAGGATGGCGGGGCGTGGGCCTCGCGACAAAAAAGCGATGACACGACAGGAAAAGAACGACACGTTCTTGCTGACTTCGTTCCTCTATGGTGGGAACGCCGATTACATCGAACAGCTCTATTCCCGCTACAAGACCGATCCGGACAGTGTCGATGACACCTGGAAGAGCTTCTTCTCCAAACTCGATGACGGCGAAGGTGTAGCCCAGCAGAATGCCGAGGGGCCGAGCTGGGGTCGCAGGGACTGGCCGCAGAGCCCGCAGGGCGACCTGGTCAGCGCACTCGACGGCGACTGGGGCGACATCGCGCTCAAGACCGAGAAGGCCGTTTCCGGCAAGGCTCAGGCGCTCAACGTCAACAAGAGCAGCGTCGCCGACGTGCTGCAGGCCACGCGCGACTCGATCCGCGCGATCATGATGATCCGGGCCTACCGCATGCGCGGGCACCTGCATGCCGATCTCGATCCGCTCAAGATGAAGGCCGATGAGCCAGCCCCAGAGCTGGATCCCAAGAGCTACGGCTTCACCGAAGCCGACTACAACCGCAAGATCTTCATCGACAACTATCTGGGTCTCGAATACGCGACGATCCCAGAGATGTTGGCCATCCTGCAGCGCACCTATTGCGGCACGCTGGGCATCGAGTTCATGCACATCTCCGATCCCGACGCCAAGCAGTGGATCCAGGAGCGCATCGAGGGCCCCGACAAGGAAATCAGCTTCACCGCCGAGGGCAAGAAGGCCATCCTCGCCAAGCTGGTCGAAGCCGAAGGCTTCGAGAAGTTCATCGACGTCAAGTATACCGGCACCAAGCGCTTTGGCCTCGACGGCGGCGAATCCACCATTCCGGCGCTCGAGCAGATCATCAAGCGCGGCGGTGCGCTGGGTATCAAGGATATCGTTTTGGGCATGGCCCATCGCGGGCGCCTGAACGTCTTGACGCAGGTGATGGCCAAGCCGCACCGTGCACTTTTCCACGAGTTCAAGGGTGGCGCCTTCTATCCCGACGACGTCGAGGGGTCGGGCGACGTCAAGTACCACCTGGGTGCCTCTTCGGACCGCGAGTTCGACGGCAACAAGGTGCACCTGTCGCTGACGGCCAATCCGAGCCATCTGGAAATCGTTGACCCGGTGGTGCTGGGCAAGTCGCGCGCCAAGCAGGACCAGCACATTGCCCCCGATGGCAGGTTGGTCAACATGGCTGTCGAGGGCAGGCCCGACCGCTCGATGGTGCTGCCGCTGCTGATCCATGGCGATGCTGCCTTTGCCGGGCAGGGCGTCATTGCCGAATGCCTGGGGCTCTCGGGCCTCAAGGGGCATCGCACGGGCGGCTCGATCCACTTCGTCATCAACAACCAGATCGGCTTTACCACCAGTCCGATGTATTCGCGCTCGTCGCCCTATCCGACCGATGTGGCCAAGATGATCGAGGCTCCGGTTTTCCATGTGAACGGGGACGATCCGGAAGCGGTGGTCTTCGCGGCCAAGGTGGCAGTGGAGTATCGGCAGAAGTTCGGCCGCCCAGTCGTCATCGACATGTTCTGCTATCGCCGCTTCGGCCACAATGAAGGCGACGAGCCCAGCTTCACCCAGCCGCTGATGTATTCCAAGATCCGGAATCAGAAGACGACGCTGGAGCTTTATTCGGAAAAGCTGGTGGCCGAGGGCCTGGTTACGGCCGAGGAGGTCGACCAGATGAAGGCCGACTGGCGCGCCAAGCTCGAAAGCGAGTTCGAGTCCGGCCAGGATTATCGCCCCAACAAGGCGGACTGGCTCGATGGCGCCTGGAAGGACTTCAAGCCCGCTGACCAGGAAGGCCCGCGCCGCGGCCAGACCGGGGTCGAACTCGACCGGCTGGTCAAGATCGGCACGGCGCTGACGCGCATTCCGGAAGGGTTCAACGTCCACAAGACCGTCAAGCGGTTCATGGACAACCGGCTGGCAGCGATCGAATCGGGCGAGGGTATCGACTGGTCGACGGCGGAAGCCCTGGCTTTCGGCACGCTGGTAACCGACGGCCATCCAGTGCGCCTGTCGGGCCAGGACGTCGAGCGCGGCACGTTCAGCCAGCGCCACTCGGTGCTGAACGACCAGAAGGTCGACAACAAGACCCATACGCCGCTCAACAACCTCGATCCGCAGCAGAGCCGCTACGAAGTCATCAACTCGATGCTGTCCGAAGAGGCCGTGCTCGGCTTCGAATACGGCTATTCGCTGGCGGAGCCCAAGGCGCTGACGATCTGGGAAGCCCAGTTCGGCGATTTCGTCAACGGCGCCCAGGTGGTGATCGACCAGTTCATCTCCTCGGGCGAGCGCAAGTGGTTCCGCATGTCGGGCCTCGTGATGCTGTTGCCGCATGGCTATGAAGGGCAGGGGCCGGAGCATTCCTCGGCGCGTCCCGAGCGCTTCCTGCAGCTTTGCGCCGAAGACAACATGCAGGTCGCCAACTGCACCACGCCGGCAAACTACTTCCACGCCCTGCGCCGGCAGGTGACGCGCGATTTCCGCAAGCCGCTGATCCTGATGACGCCCAAGAGCCTGCTGCGCCACAAGCGTGCCGTGTCAGGCCTGGCCGAAATGGGCCCCGACTCCTGCTTCCACCGCATGCTGTGGGACGACGCGGAGGCGCCGGGCGAGCCAAAGACCACGATCAAGCTGACGTCCGACGACAAGATTCGCCGCGTCGTGCTGTGCACCGGCAAGGTTTATTACGATCTGCTCGAGGATCGCGAGAAGAAGGGCATCGACGATGTCTATCTGCTGCGCATCGAGCAGCTCTATCCCTTCCCGGCCAAGGCGCTGCTGGACGAGTTGGGTCGGTTCAAGAATGCCGAGATCATCTGGTGCCAGGAAGAGCCCAAGAATATGGGTGCCTGGGCCTTCATTCAGCCCTATGTTGAATGGGTGTTCGACCAGATGGGCCGGACCGGCCAGCGGGTGCGCTATACCGGCCGCCCGGCATCGGCTTCCACTGCCACGGGTCTGATGCGGACCCACCTCGCCCAACTGCAGGCCTTCCTCGACGAAGCCCTCGGCAGCTAAAAGGACAAAACAATGTCGACTGAAATCCGCGTCCCGACCCTTGGCGAAAGCGTCACCGAGGCCACGATCGGCCAGTGGTTCAAGAAGGTTGGCGACAGCGTCAATGCCGACGAGCCCATCGTCGAGCTCGAGACCGACAAGGTCACCATCGAAGTGCCGGCGCCTTCGGCCGGTGTTCTGGAGGCCATCGCCGCCAACCCGGGTGACACCGTGGACGTCGGGGCGCTGCTTGGTGCCATTGGCGCCGGTTCGGGTGCTGCAGCCGCCGCGCCGTCCGCCGCGTCGGCACAACCCGCTGCGCCCAGCCAGGACGATCCGGTGAACGTCAATCCGGAGCCGGTGCCGCAGCCACGCAGCGAAACCGATCGCGCTCCCGCGCCCTCGGCGCAGAAGATGATCAACGAGAAGGGGCTTGATGCCGGCGCCATTGCCGGTTCGGGCAAGTCCGGGCAGGTGCTCAAGGAAGACGTGCTGGCCGCGCTTCGCCAGCCGAAGCCTGCAAGCCAGGCCCAGCAGCCGGTCCAGGGTGGCCTCGACACCAGCGACGCCCCCCAGGTCTACAATCCGGCGCCGGCTTCAGCGCCCGCCACAAAGCAGGCCGAGGCACCCAAGGCACCGGCTGCGCCGCGCGGACCGGTTTCCGCCGACGACGCCTCGCGCGAGGAGCGGGTCAAGATGACCCGCCTGCGCCAGACCATCGCGCGCCGCCTCAAGGATGCGCAGAACACCGCGGCCATGCTGACCACCTTCAACGAGGTGGACATGAAGCCGGTGATGGACCTGCGCGCCTCCTACAAGGAACTGTTCGAGAAAAAGCACGGCGTGAAGCTCGGCTTCATGGGCTTTTTCACCAAGGCCGTGGTGCATGCGCTCAAGGAGATTCCGGCGGTCAATGCCGAGATCGACGGCGATGACCTGGTCTACAAGCAGTATGCCCATATCGGCGTGGCCGTGGGTACCGACAAGGGCCTCGTGGTCCCGGTCGTGCGCAACGCCGACCAGATGAGCATTGCCGAGATCGAGAAGTCGATCAACACGCTGGGCAAGAAGGCCCGCGACGGCCAGCTGTCGATGGCCGACATGCAGGGCGGCACGTTCACAATCTCCAATGGCGGCGTCTACGGCTCGTTGATGTCGACGCCTATCCTCAACGCGCCGCAGTCGGGTATTCTTGGCATGCACAAGATCCAGGAACGGCCGGTGGTCGTTGGCGGGCAGGTGGTCATCCGCCCGATGATGTATCTGGCGCTGAGCTACGATCACCGGATCGTCGACGGCAAGGAAGCCGTGACCTTCCTGGTGCGCGTCAAGGAGAGCCTTGAAGCGCCCGAGCGCCTGGTGCTCGACCTCTAAGTCTCGCCGCATTGCAGTGCGATAGGGGCTCGCCATTGGCGGGCCCTTTGCGTTGCCGAGATGCGAACTCAACGTTAGCAGTCCGTTAGCGTTTAGGGGCCTATGCGGGACGCCAACGGGCGGTTCGTTGTCGTGCTATTTGCGGAGTTTGCCTTCTGTTGTCTCGCCCCCTCATGCTCGCCGCGAGCTGGCTCATCGCCCTGGTCCCTGCCACTGCGCAGGACGCTGCCGACCCTGAGCTGGTGGGCGAACTGATGGCTTTCCACGGTTCCCAGGCTATCGTTTCGGCCATGACCGGGCACTGCTACGAGACGACGGGGCTGGACGGGGCATATAAAATTGCCAACGATAACTGGTACTTGCGCAATATCGGTTTCCTCGAGCTGGCCGATCGGGTGATTGCCCGGCTGGGCGGTGGCTACGAGGGCCAGCAGGAAGCCGCCGAGATCTACGGCGGCACTCAGATCATGACTGCCTATAACCAGGCGCCCGCCAAGGACGTCTTCTGCCGCGCCTTCCTGGAACAGGTCGACAGCGGCGCCCTCGACATCGACCAGCAGCTGCCCGACGCCCTGGCCAAGGCCCAGGCCATCGCCGCTCAATAGCCGCAATCGCGCCAATTGTCGTTTCCCAAAGCGCCGGACTTCGCTAAACAGGGACACCCGCCTCTGCGGGAGTGACCTTGTGAGTGCTGGCGCACATGACCTTTCCGTGGCTTGAATTTTCTGCCCTGATGCTGGCCTTCGGCATCAATGCCGTCATCCCCGGCGCCGATTTCGCCATGGTGCTGCGCCAGGCCGTCGCCGGCGGGCGCCGCGCGGCGCTGTTTACCTCGGCGGGCATCGCAGCCTCGATCCTGGTCCATGGCAGCTATACCCTGCTGGGCATCGGGGTGATCGTGGGGCAGTCGCTGCTGCTGTTCAACATCATCAAGTGGCTTGGCGCCGCCTATCTGGTGTGGCTCGCCATCTCCGCCTTTCGCAGCCCGGCTCCCGTGGCACCGGCCGCTGACGGACTGGCGATTGGGGGCCGTGGAGACTTCGCGTCCTTCGCCCTGGGCTTTCTGACCAACCTGCTCAATCCCAAGGCGGTGCTGTTCTTCCTGGCGCTGTTCACCACCTTGGTCTCCGCCCATACCGGCGGACAGACCAAGATGATCTATGTCCTCTGCATGAGCATCATGCTTTTTGCCTGGTTCGCTTTGGTGTCGATATTCTTTACGACAGCCTCGGTACGGCAGGGCTTTTTCCGCTTCGGCCGGTGGTTTAATCGGGTCACCGGCGTTACTTTCCTCGTGCTCGCCGTCCGCGTGGCGATTGCGCAGCAACACTAAACAGGTTTCGGGGCTATAAATGGCAGACGCGTACGATCTCACCATCATCGGCTCGGGTCCGGGCGGCTATGTCGCGGCGATCCGGGCAGCGCAACTGGGGATGAAGGTTGCGGTGGTCGAGAAGTGGCCGACGCTGGGTGGTACCTGCCTCAATATCGGCTGCATCCCGTCCAAGGCGCTGCTGCATGCCTCCGAACTGTTCGAGGAGGCCGGCCATGGCTTCAAGGCCCTTGGCATCGACATCCCGACGCCGGTGCTGAACCTGCCGGCCATGATGAACCACAAGACCGAGACGGTGGCTGCCAATGTCGGCGGCGTGGATTACCTGTTCAAGAAGAACAAGATCACGACGCTGCGCGGCATCGGCACCATCGTGTCGCCGGGCAAGGTACTGGTGACGCCGCAGTCGGGTGCCGCCACGGAAGTGGAGACCAAGAACATCATCATCGCCACAGGCTCGGTTTCGGCCGGCCTGCCGGGCATCGAGATTGATGAGAAGCGCATCGTCACCTCGACCGGGGCGCTGAACCTGGACAAGGTCCCGGGCCAGTTGCTGGTGATCGGTGCCGGCGTGATCGGGCTGGAACTGGGCTCGGTCTGGGCCCGGCTCGGCGCGCAGGTAACGGTGGTCGAGTATCTCGACCGCATCCTGCCCGGCATGGACAGCGAAGTTGCGCGTCAGTTCCAGCGCATGCTGCAGAAGCAGGGCGTGGAGTTCAAGCTTTCCAGCAAGGTCGCCGGTATCGACAAGCAGGAAGACGGCTCGCTCAAGGTGCGGGTCGAGCCGTCCAAGGGCGGCGAGGTGGAGATCCTCGACGCCGATGTGGCGCTGGTAGCCATCGGCCGCAAGCCGTTCACCGAGGGGCTGGGGCTCGACATCGTGGGCGTGGCGCTCGATGAGCGCGGGCGGGTGCGGGTCGACCGGCACTACAAGACGTCGGTCGATGGTATCTATGCGATCGGCGACGTCATCGCTGGCCCCATGCTGGCGCACAAGGCTGAGGACGAAGGTATCGCGGTTGCCGAAATCCTCAATGGTCAGGCCGGCCACGTGAACTATGCCGCCATCCCGGCGGTGGTCTATACCAACCCGGAAGTGGCCTCGGTGGGCAAGACCGAGGATGAACTCAAGGCTGATGGCATCGACTACAAGGTCGGCAAGTTCCCCTTCACCGCCAATGGGCGCGCCAAGGCGATGCTGGCAACGCAGGGCTTCGTGAAAATCCTGAGCGATGTGGAAACCGATCGCGTGCTCGGAGCGCATATCGTGGGCAAGAATGCCGGCGAGATGATCCACGAACTGGTGGTGCTGATGGAGTTCTCCGGTTCTTCCGAGGATCTGGCGCGCTCGACGCATGCCCATCCCACTCTGTCGGAAGCTGTACGCGAAGCAGCGCTCTCCCTGGGAGACGGGGCCATCCACATCTAGGGTGCCGACGGTGACCTGTAGCGCTGGACGCGCTGCAGGCGGTCCTCGAAAATATATTCGTCATACAACATACCAACTATTGTATGTTGACTTAGGACCTAGTCTTCCATACCAGTTTGAGAACCAGGAGCTTCTGCGTCCAGAGGACGTGGGTGAGCCTGAGCGGCAAGGGGAGACCTCGCCGCAGATCAACGACATCGCGGGCGGCGCGGAGGACGGGCCGGACCGGTGTCACCTTTGGGAGGACATCCATGTTTCATCTGCCTAAACTGGCAGCGACTGCGCTCGTCGCTGCAAGCCTGATGGTCACGACTGCCAGTGCTCAGACGGTACTGCGCTCGTCCGATACGCATCCGGACGGCTATCCGACGGTGGAAGCTGTCGAGCATTTCGGCGAGTTGCTGGAGGAAAAGACCGATGGCCGCTACTCGGTGGAGGTGTTTCACTCCGCCCAGCTCGGCCAGGAAGCAGACACGATCGAGCAGACGCAGTTCGGCGTGATCGATCTCAACCGCATCTCGATCGGCGCTTTCGGCACGCAGGTGCCCGCCGCGACCGTGACCCAGCTGCCCTATATTTTCCGCTCCACCGAACACTTCCACAACGTGCTGGACGGTCCGATCGGCGAGGAAATCCTGGCGGCATTCGATGCCGTGGACGTTGTTGCACTGGCCTTCTATGACGGCGGTGCCCGCTCGTTCTACAACAGCGAAAAGCCGATCACCACGCTTGCCGACATGGAAGGCATGAAGTTCCGCGTGATGGGCTCTGACATCTTCGTGGACATGGTTGCGGCACTGGGCGGCAACGCCACGCCGATGCCCTATGGCGAAGTGTATTCCGGCATCCAGACCGGCGTCATCGACGGCGCGGAAAACAACTATCCGAGTTACGACACCGCCGGCCATGCCGAAGTCGCCAAGTACTACTCGCTCAACGAGCACCTGATGGTGCCCGAAGTGCTGGTCATCTCCAAGACGGTGTGGGACGGCCTGACGCCCGAGGATCAGGCGCTGTTCCGCGAAGCAGCCAAGGAGTCGGTTGCCAAGCAGCGCGAACTCTGGGCTGCCAAGGAAGTGGAATCCAAGGCTGCAGTTGAAGCCCTTGGTGTCGAGATCAACGAAGTGGACAAGGCCCCGTTCATCGACGCAATGAAGCCGGTCTACGAAAAGTACGTCACCGACCCGGCGTTGCAGGATCTGGTTGCCCGCATCCAAGCCACCGAGGGCTAGTCGTATGAACCATGGATTGGCTTCATTGAAGCCACGTCCACCGCACGGCACCTCCCCCTTGACGGGGGAGGTTGGGAGGGGGTGAGAGCCCCGATATCAGGGCTACCCTCCCTCCCTTACCCTCTCCGCCAGGGAGTGGGTGACGCCTGCAAATTTTGCGAGCACAGCGCGCAATGGAGCCTTGAGTGCCACGACCTCGTGGTTCGGCGAGCTCACCATGAGGTCTACTGACGAATGAAAACTTGGCTGCTGCCGATCAGTGCCGTGCTTGGACGGCTGTCCACCGCCATTCTGTGGCTGGCCGGGATCGGCCTCCTGGCGATGACGATCATCGTCGCCTACCAGGTGTTCATGCGCTTCGTGATCAACGCGTCTCCCTCATGGACCGAAGCCGGCGCCATCATGCTGGTCAACTGGTTCGTGTTCCTGGGTGCGGCGGTCGGGGTGCGCGAGAACTTCCACATGGGCTTCGACGTGCTGGTCTATGTGCTGCCCGCCCGGGCCAAGCCCTGGCTGCGCGGCATCAGTGACATCGCCGTTTTCGCCTTTGCCTTCGGCATGCTGTACTATGGTGGCGAACTCGCCATCCGCTACTGGTCGACGCGGATACCCGTTCTGGGGCTGCCGACCTCCTTTACCTATTTCCCGATCGTAGTGTCCGGCCTTTTGATGTGCCTGTTCTCGCTCGAGCGCTTTCTGCTGCGCCTGGCTGGAGAACCGGTCGATACCGCCGCCGATGCTCCGGCGATCACCGAGGCCTGAGAGCGATGGAATACTGGATCCTGTTTGGCGTGTTCACCGTTCTGATGCTGATCGGAACGCCCATCGCCTACTGCCTCGGCATCGCCAGCTTTGCGACGATCGTTTACCTCGGGCGCCCGGCCATCGTGGTGTTCCAGCAGCTTAATTCAGGCGTTTCCGCCTTCAGTCTGCTGGCAATCCCCTTCTTCATATTTGCCGGCGACCTGATGATGCGCGGCGGCATCGCAGCGCGGATCATCGCCTTTGCCGGCTCGCTGATCGGCCATGTGCGCGGCGGTCTCGGCCAGGTCAACATCGCTGCCTCGACGTTGTTTGGCGGTATCTCCGGCTCGGCCGTGGCGGAGGCTGCGGCGGTGGGCGGCATCATGATCCCGCAGATGAAGGCGCGCGGTTACGGTGCCGACTATGCGGTGAACGTGACCTCGATGGCGGCGCTGATCGCGCTGTTGCTGCCGCCCAGCCACAATATGATCATCTATTCGCTGTCCGGCGGCGGCAACATTTCAATCGCCGACCTGTTCACGGCCGGCATCATTCCGGGCCTGCTGCTGGCGCTGGCTCTGAGCATCACTGCCTATATCGTGGCGATCCGGCGCGGCTATCCCACCGAGGCATTCCCCGGCTTCAAGCGAGCCGGCTACTTCTTCCTGGTGTCGATCCCGGGACTGATGCTGATCGCCATCATCTTCGGCGGCGTACGTTCCGGCGTCTTCACGGCCACCGAAAGCTCCTGCATCGCGGTGTTCTACGCGTTCTTCGTGACCCTCCTGGTCTATCGCTCGCTGAGCTGGAGCGAGTTCGTGCATTCCGTGCTTGGCGCGGTACGGACGACCGCGATGGTGCTGTTCATCATCGGGGCGGCGGCCTCGTTCGGCTGGCTGATGGCCTATCTGCGGGTTGCGATCATCCTGACCGATGCTATCGCGGCGATTTCGTCCGACCCGCTGCTGGTCCTGCTGATGATCAACGTGCTGCTGCTGGTGCTGGGCACGTTCATGGATATGGGGCCGCTGATCATCATCACGACGCCGATCTTCCTGCCGATCGTCAAGAACTTCGGCATTGACCCAGTCCATTTCGGGGTCATCATGATCCTGAACCTCGGTATCGGGCTCAATACGCCGCCGTTGGGACCGGTGCAGTTCGTGGCCGCCGCGGTGGGCAAGATATCGGTCTGGCAGGCCATGCGCAGCATCTGGCCGTTCTATTTCGCCGGCCTGGTCGTGCTCGGTCTCGTAACCTACATCCCGGCGCTGTCACTGTGGTTGCCCGCATTGTTCCGGGGTCAGTAATGAGCCTGAGCGGGGAAAGCGTCGCCTTCGGGCGCAAGCCGAAGCTGGCCGATCTCGTCATCGGCACGCTGCGCAAGCGCATCAGTACGGGCGAGTACCGCGCCGGTGGCAAGTTGCCAACAGAGTCGCAGATGACGGCGATCTTCGGTGTGAGCCGGACTGTGATACGCGAGGCGATCGCTGCGCTGGCGGCGGACGGGCTGGTGCAGTCGCGCCAGGGCGCCGGCGTGTTCGTCGTGACCCATGCCGGCAGTCCGTTCACCGCGATCGGTGCTGACACGTCCAACAAGATTTCGGTGGCGATCAACGTGCTCGAGGTCCGCATGGGCATTGAGATCGAGTCGGCGGGACTGGCGGCAATGCGGCGCAGCGCCAGCCAGGAGGCGGCGATCCAGGAAGCCTGGAATGACTTCGAGCGGCTGCTCAAGCTCGGAACGCCCACGGGCAAGACCGACTTCGCCTTTCATCGCGCCATCGCGGCGGCGACCAATAATCCCTTCTATATCGAGGTCCTCGACGGACTTGGCAGCAGGACTATCCCCTGCGATGTCGCCTCGCCATGGGGCACCGAGAGTGTGCTGACCTTCGAGTACCAGGCCGGGCTGCAGCGCGAGCACCTCGCCATTCTCAAGGCCATTTCGGCGCAGGACGCCGAAGGCGCGCGCGAAGCCATGCGGCAGCACCTGTCGCTGAGCCAGCAACGTTACCGAAACCGCCTGCGCGAACAGACGTCGGCAAACCAGGAAACAGCATGAGCACCAATCACGACATCCGTTTTGCCATCGATCCAGTGACCGCGTCGAGCATGAACACCGCGGAACTGCGGGAGCATTTCCTAATCGACGACCTGTTTGCCCCCGGCAGCGTGAACTGGACCTATACCCACTATGACCGGATGGCGGTTGGCGGTGCGGTGCCGACGGGCGCGGCGCTGGCGCTGGAAACGATCAAGCCCACCGGTACGGCGAACTTCCTGGATCGGCGGGAGCTGATCGCCGCCAATATCGGTACCGCCGGGACGGTTTCCGTCGACGGGACGGACTATGCGGTGGGCGCCCGCGACATGCTCTATATCGGCATGGGCGCCAAGGACGTCCGGTTCTCCGGGGATGGCGCCAAGTTCTATCTGCTGAGTGCGCCGGCGCATGCAAGCTATCCAACGACGCTGATCAAGCAGAGCGACGCCAAACGCCTGGACCTGGGGAGCCAGGAGACGGCGAACGAGCGCTCGATCTTCCAGTTCGTCAATGCGGACAGCGTCAAGACGTGCCAGCTGGTGGTGGGCCTCACCAGCTTCGCGCCGGGCTCGGTGTGGAACACCATGCCGGCCCACATCCACGATCGTCGGATGGAAGCCTATCTCTATTTCGATCTCAAGCCCGACGCACTGGTGGTGCACCTGATGGGTGAGCCCGAGGAGACGCGGCACCTCATCGTGCGCAATGAGCAGGCAGTGGTCTCGCCGCCATGGTCGATCCATGCCGGTTCGGGAACGGGCGCCTATACCTTCATCTGGGCCATGGCCGGCGACAATGTCGACTACACCGATGTCGAGAAGGTCGGGATGGACGAACTGCTGTGACGGACCTGGACGCGTTCAGCCTTGACGGCAAAACCGTGCTGGTCACCGGCGCCAATACCGGGATCGGGCAGGGTATTGCGGTGAGCATCGGCCGCGCCGGGGGCAGGGTCATCGGCGTCGGCCGCTCCAGCATGGAGGAAACCGGGTCGCTGCTGGCGGGTATGGGTGCTGAGTTCACCGCGATCAATGCCGATCTTGTTTCGACTGCCCAGGCGCAAGCGATGCTGGAGGCGGTCTGGGATGAGCATGGACCGATCGACGGGTTGGTCAACAATGCCGGGATCATCAAGCGAGCCGATGCGGTCGATTTCACCGAGGCTGACTGGGACCAGGTGATGGACATCAACCTCAAGACGATGTTCTTCCTCTGCCAGTCCATGGGGAGGCGGGCGATCGCTGCTGGCAGGACCGCCAAGATCGTCAACATCGCCTCAATGCTGAGCTTCCAGGGCGGCATCAGGGTTGCCAGCTATACCGCTTCCAAGAGCGGGGTGCTGGGGATCACGCGGCTGTTGGCCAACGAATGGGCGGCGCAGGGCCTCAACGTCAATTCCATTGCCCCCGGCTATATCGAGACCAATAATACCGAAGCGCTGCGGGCCGATCCCGACCGATCGGCGGCAATCCTGGGGCGGATTCCGGCGGGGCGCTGGGGCGCGCCGTCCGATATCGGCGATGCGGCGGTGTTCCTGCTGTCGCGCGCTTCCAACTATATGCATGGTGCCGTCATCCCGGTGGATGGCGGATGGCTGGCGAGGTGACGACATGAGCGACCAGAAGCTGTTTGCGCAGCCAAACGAAACGGACTGGACCGAGCTTGCGCCCGGCAATACACGCCGGGTTCTGATCCACACGCCAGAGCTGATGCAGGTGGAGTTCGGGTTCGAGCAGGGGGCGGTCGGGGCGCTGCACAGCCACCCGCATGTGCAGGTGAGCTACGTTGCCGAAGGGCGATTCGAAGTGACCATTGCCGGCGAGACGCAGGTGGTGGAGCAGGGGGGCAGTTTCATCGTGCCCTCCGGTATTGAGCACGGTGTGGTGGCGCTGACGCGGGGCCGGCTGGTCGATGTGTTCACCCCGATGCGCCAGGATTTCGTCTAACCGATGGTCGCCAGCATCCGGGCGTAACTAGCGTCGTGCCGGCCTATCGAGTTAGGCTTGCCCGGCCCGGTCAACAGGCCGCGGCGGGGTGGGATGAAGCTGTAGATGCGGCGCACCGGCTCCTGTCGCCACTGCAGATTGAAGGCGGCCAGCTTGGGGAAGAACTCCATATCCGAGTAGGGCAGGTGATCGTGAATCCACCAGGCCATGGATTCCCAGTCTCCGGTCCGCTCGTAGTACCGGACGAAGCGGTTGACGACGATGCAGGCGGTGGCTCCGATGCGGCCTTCGGCATCGCGGCGGTCCCAGATGTGGCCGGCGAAGTTGGTTTCGTTGCGGCCGCAATTGAGCTTGTTGACGTTGCCGAAGTGGTTGAGTTGAGGGGAGCGGTAGCCGGAGCGTATGGACAGCCTGCCGAAGCGGGCCTGCAGGGGCTCGAGGAGCGTCTCACACAGTTTCCGGCCGGCGGTTATGGCAAGGTCGGGATCATCGGGAATGTTCTGGAAGCCGTGGATGACGGCAATTTCGGAATAGAGGAAATCGCGCAGGAAGAAGCTGTCGCTGAGGCGAATGCGGCCGAGTTCTTCGAGGGATCTGACGGATTTGGGCTGGCGCATGCTGGCTCTACTGGACGCGGCAGTTTCGTTCGATAACGTGACCCGAGACAACCCGGTTTCGACAGGAGCGCCGATGCTCGACGTAATCGATTTCCCCGCGACGGATGACGAGGACCTGTCATGAAGCCGGTCAGGATTGTGTTGTCGCGCAAAGCGGGCTTTGACCTGCAAGCGACCTCTCTGGCGTTGAACGGGCTGCCGGCGCAGTCGGTGGCGCGACCGGGGCCATGGGGCAATCCATTTTCCATCGCCGAAGTGATGGGGGAAACCGGCCTCGGCCGTGATGCGGCGCAGCAGGAGGCGGTCAGGCGTCATGAGCGCTGGATCAAGGGCGACCTGGCGGGACCGAAGTCTGCGCCGATGCTTGACGAGATGAGGACAAGACTGGGCGGCAGAAACCTCGCCTGCTGGTGCCGTCAAGGATCACCGTGCCATGTCGATGTCCTGTTGCGACTGGCGAACGATTAGAACTTTCCCGCCGGGCCCGCCTGTGGCATGGCACTACCATACAAGAAGACGGAGCCTGATGTGCGACAGACTTGGCGTTGGTTCGGACCTAAAGATTTGTGCAGCATCGATGACATCACCCAGGTCGGAGCCGAAGGCGTGGTCAGCGCCTTGCATCACATTCCCAATGGGGTGGTATGGAGCCCCGAGGAGATCGCGAAGCGGTATGCAGAAATCGCCACGCGCAAGGACGGTACGCCATCTGGCTTGACGTGGGACGTCGTGGAAAGCCTGCCCGTTTCGGAAGACATCAAGAAGCAGAAGAACGACTGGCGCCAGCACATCGAGAACTACAAGATCTCCATGCGACACCTGGCCGACAGCGGCATGGAGGTGATCTGCTATAATTTCATGCCGGTGCTGGACTGGACGCGGACCGATCTGCGGTGGACGGTGCCCAATGGCGGCTCGTGCATGCGGTTCGATATCAGTGACTTCGCCGCGTTCGACATCCATGTGCTGCAGCGGCAGGGCGCCGCCACGGACTATAGCAACGCCATCGCCGACGAGGCCGAGCGTCGCTTTGCCAGCATGGATGATGCGGCACGCAAGCAACTGGCGCGCAATGTCACGATGGGGCTGCCCGGCTCGACGGAGTCTATGTCGCTCGAGGATGTGCAGGCGCATCTGGACGAATATGGCGCGATCACCCGGGAGCGGCTGCGCGCCAACTTCGTCGACTTCCTTGAGGCGATCGTGCCGACTGCAGAAGATCTGGGGCTGCGGCTATGCTGTCATCCGGACGATCCTCCGTTCGCCCTGCTTGGCCTGCCGCGGGTGATGTCGACCGAGGAGGACTATCGGTACATCCTTGATGCCGTGGACAGCCATGCCAATGGCATGACCTTGTGTTCCGGCTCGCTGGGCGCGCGGCCGGATAATGATTTACCCGGGATGATGGAAAGACTGGGCGATAAGGTGCACTTCCTGCATCTGCGCAACGTCAAGCGGGACAGCGATGACATAGCCGGTTCCTTCTATGAGGCAGAGCACCTGTCAGGTGACACAGACATGGTCGCCCTGATCGGCGCCATCGTGCGCGAGGAGCGGAAGCGCAAGGCGGCGGGGCGCAAGGATCACACGATCCCAATGCGTCCGGACCACGGCCAGGACATTCTCGATGATCTGGGGCGGCGTTCGCAGCCCGGATACCCGACGATCGGGCGGATGAAGGGGCTGGCGGAACTGCGTGGCGTGATGACGGCACTGGAACATGCGGAACTGGGGCTCCAGCCCCCAGTCACGCCTGCCCCTCGTAGGTACTAGTCTTCCAACAGGTAGGCGCCAGCGCGGGCGGGCAGGACCGTCTTGCCTACGATCTTGGCGATGGCAGCGCCGCGGGCGACGTATTTCCCCATAACACGGGACAGTACGATGCCGTCGGTACCGGCAAGTATCGGCCGCCGCGCCAGGAAGGCTTCCGGGCCGTCCATGGCGATGAGGTCGGCAACCGGCTGGCCCTTGCGCACATGCTCGCCAAGTTCGACCCGATAGGCCAGGAGCCCCGGCGCATCCACTCGCAGGACTTCCGTCGCTTCGAACGGGGTGGGACCAGGTGCGGCCGCGGGCGGCTTTTCAGGGCTCGTGGCAATGAGCCCGCGAGCGGCGAAGAAGCCGAAGAGGCCCGCCGCGTCCTCGGCACCCATGGCACCAAAGCTGTCAGCGCGGCCACGGTATTCGAGCGTGGCGGTTTCGCAGCCTGCGGGGATGGGATGATCCGGGTTGGCCAGTTGCGCCTTTCGGTAGAGCGTGGGCAGGACCTCGTCGAACGAGCCGCCGCCGCTGTCCTCTGCGGTCAGCGTTGCCGCAACGCCCATCCAGTCGGCAAGGTCCTGCAGACCCGGCATGAGTTCGGGTGACGTGAAGATGTGCTTGAGGCTGTCATCGTCGCAATGCAGGTCCAGCACGATATCGGCTGCGGCAGCGGACTTGAGGATCAGCAGGCGCAACTGCTGTATGGCCGTGCGGGGCTGCTGCCCGTCGATCCAGGCGGCTACCGCGCTGCGAAGGATGGCGATGTTGGCCACCGCGTCGCTGGTCAACTGACCGTCCACGGCGGCGGCGATTTGCGGGTAGAGGTCGGGCCAGCGACGGTTGTAGTTGACGCCGGTCTCAACATCATAGCGACCAATGTGATGGCGCAACGAATAGCTAGCCAGCCCGAGCGGATTGACCGAGGGAAAGATGGTGAAGTGCGCCCGCAGTTGCCCAGCAGCATCGGCGTTCCGTAGCATGGGCAGCAGGTGGTGCAGCGCCATCGTGCCGGGCTGTTCGTCGGCGTGCAGCGCCGCCTGCAGATGGACGCGCTTTGCAGCGTCACGCGGACCGGCCGTGTACCAGAACAATTCAGTGGAGGCACCGGGCGTATCGCCGGTAAGCACCGTTCGGTGCAGGTCGAAGCTCATCTTGAATCCTTAGCGCAGCCACTTGGGAGCGAAGCGAATACCGGGCGCAGCGGGCATGTGGCGCATGAGCCTGCGATAAACCAGGCCGAACAGGAAGAAAATCACCAGCGAGATGGCCAGGAACCAGAGCGCCGCCACCGAGAAGTGCAGGAACGCGTTGTAGTCCCGCTCGAACAGTTCCTTTGCGGTGATCATCAGGTCCTTCTGCTGACCGATGACCGGCAGGGCGAAATAGACGATGGCGGTGGCATGGAACAGGAATACCACCTCGTTGGTATAGGCGGGCCAGGCGAGGCGGATCAGGTTGGGCCAGATCACGTGGCGGAACTGCTGCGACCGGCTCATGCCGTAGGCGCGGGCCGCCTCGACTTCGCCCTGGGGCACTGCGCGCAGGGCGCCGTAGAAGATTTCGGCTGTATAGGCCGAGGTGTTCAGGATGAGCACAAACGGTCCGATGAATAGCGGGTGCAGCACAAGCCAGGAAATGCCCCATGGCTTCCACACCTCCACATTGAAGGACAGAGCCAGCGAATAGACCATGAAGAACTGGATGAAGAGAGGTGAGCCGCGAAAGGCATAGATATAGCCCCGGCTGAGACGCGAGATCAGCGGATTGGCTGACGCCTTGCCGAGCGACAGGAAGATGGCCAGCACGAAGCCCAACGGGATGGACGCGACGGCGAAGTAGACGTTGAACATGGCCGCGGGGGCGAAAAGCGCGATTTCCTGCAAGAAGCGGTCCATCAGTAGCGGGCCTCACTCAGAATCCCGCGACCGGCCCGGCGCATGATGGCGCCGAAGGCTTTCTCGGACAGCAGCGCTACTGCAATGTAGAAAACGAACAGCACCAGGTAGTAGCGCCAGCGCCAGTCCCCGTGCACGAGGCCCACTGCGGGAAGGAAGTTGGGCGCGCCGAGCCGGTCGGCCCAGAGCACGATGTCGGCAATCTGCAGCAGCGAGAGCAGGGACGTGGCCTTGACGATCAGCATCCAGACATTGGAGAGGCCCGGTAGCGCATAGACCCACATCTGGCGGATGTGAACGCGCCACAGCAACTGGCTGGCGCTCATGCCATAGGCACGAGCGGCCTCAAGCTGGCCCTTGGGAACCGAGCGGAGCGCGCCGTGGATGACGTTGGTGGCGAAGGCGCCGTAGACGAGCCCGAGGGATACCGAGGCGAGGACGAGATATTCGGGGGTGCCCAGAAACCAGTTGGCTTCCCGGCAGGGCGGCCAGGCCGCCGACTGCGCCGCCAGCATCTCTGGCGTGCAGATCTGGGAGGCGATGAACCACTCCACCGCCTGCTCGAAGGCCAGCGGAAAAAACAGGAAGAACAACACGTCCGGCACGCCGCGGACGATCGACGAATAGAGCGTCCCGATGGTGCGGAGCAGCAGGAAGCGGGAATTCTTGAGCGTCGCGCCGATCAGCCCGAAGATGACGGCAAGCGCGCCGCCGAAGACGGCTGCGAAGATGGTGAACTGGAAACTCGCATACCAGGTGAGATGCTTGCCGTTGGTTATGTAGCTCAGCCAAAAGGCGATATCCTCGCTCATCGATGAGCGTCTTCAGGCAGGAGCATGGGGAGTATCCAAGGCTGATCCCTCGGGTGGAGGGATGGAGTGGGGATGCGCCCCCACTCCCGTGTCAGATCTAGTTGGGCTCGTGCTCCGTCCAACCGTGTGAACGGAGCGCGAAAGTGCGACAGCCTACTTATTCAGCGAAGTAGGGGCCGCGACCGTCGAACCACTGTGCGATCAGCTCGTCGACAGTGCCATCAGCCTTGAGGGCAGTCAGAGCGTCGTCGAACTGGGCCTTGAGCTCGGCCTCGTCCTTGCGAAGCCCAGCGCCGACGCCGTTGCCGATCATCACGTCTTCGCCGACAAATTCCAGAGCGCCACTCGATGCGGCAACCACTGGCTCGAGATATGCGCCGTCGGCGAGAATCGTGTCGAGGTTGCCCGCAGCAAGGTCAGCCATGGCCTGGTCGGCCGTGCCGAACGAGACGATGGTGTTGTTCGATCCGAGGTTTTCTTCGGCATAGGCGGCCTGGATGGTGCCGCCCTGGACGCCGACGCGCATGCCTTCGAGGGCCGACGGATCAACGCCACCACCGGCGGCAGCAACGAACTTGGACGGATCGGGCGGGAAGTAGTTCTGCGTGAAGTCGATGGTCTCGAGGCGCTCGTCGGTGATGGACATCCCGGCCATGATCACATCGTAGTTGCCGGCGAGCAGGTTGGGAATGATCGAGTCCCAGTCGTTGATGATCCACTCGCAGGTCCGCCCCGCCTGCTCGCAGATAGCATTGCCCAGGTCGATCTCGAAGCCGGCCGGTTCGCCAGCGTCGTTGAGGAAGTTCCATGGCGCATAGGCACCTTCGGTGGCGATACGAACCGTTTCCTGCGCCTGGGTGGCCGAGCCAAGGGCCAGGATGGCCGCTGCTGCGATGATGAGTTTTTTCATCTGTTTCTCCGTTGCTTGTTCTTGTCGTTATGCCCGTTGGCCGGGCCTGGTCGTCAATGCCGCCATTTAGTCATGGTTCGCGGCATTGAGGAATTGCTTAAGTCGTGCCGATCGGGTGGCGCCAAATACCTCGTCCGGCGTGCCCTCCTCCTCGATGACGCCCTGATGCAAGAAAATCACCCGGTCGCTGACCGAGCGGGCGAACTCCATGTCGTGCGTCACCAGCACCATGGAGCGGCCCTCGTCGGCAAGAACCTTGATCACCCGAAGCACTTCGACTTCCAGCTCGGGATCGAGCGCGGATGTAGGTTCGTCGAACAGCATCACGCGCGGGTTGATGCACAGGGCGCGCGCAATGGCGGCGCGCTGCTGTTGGCCGCCGGAAAGCTGGGCTGGATAGACGTCAGCCTTTTCGCCGATGCCAACCTTGTCCAGCATCGCCCGCGCCTCGTCTTCCACCTCGGCTCTGTCGCGCTTCTGCACGACAAGCGGCGCTTCCATTACGTTTTGGAGGATAGTGAGGTGGGCCCACAGATTGAAGCTCTGGAACACCATTCCCAGCTCGGAGCGAATGCGGCGGATCTGGCTCTCGTCGCCGATATGCCGGTTTGGTGCCGTGCCGCGCAGCTTGATCTCTTCGCCATCAATCGCCACCACGCCAGCGTCAGGCACTTCGAGCATATTGATGCAGCGCAGAAGCGTCGACTTACCCGAGCCCGACGACCCGATCAGCGACACGACTTCCCCTTCGTTCGCGGAAAAGGAGATGCCCTTTAGCACTTCCACCGCGCCGAACGATTTGTGCAAGTCGCGGATAGCCACGACAGGCCACTTTTCCGCCGTAGCGGCAGTAGCTGGCGTCATATTGAACCCTGGCCCGACAGATCGGGCATCTTCCTGAGCGGCGGCTGCCTTTTTTTGAGGCTGGCAACCTTTACCGCTCTCTAGAAAAGCAAAAGCACGGCACTTAGCAAGGGAAATGATGTATTGGCCATCCTTGGCTGGGGACGCGCCCGACGGTTAAGGCCAGGCGCCGGCGGGTCGAGCGGTAACGTGCCGATGGAGAGAAGAGCATGTTTTTTGTCGTCTCCAAAGTGTTCTGGACGTTGGTCCAACCGCTGACTCTCGTCTTCCTGCTGCTGTTGGCGGGCTGGCTGCTGACGCTGCTGGGGCGCCGCAGACTGGGCCTGACGGCAGGCGGGCTAGGGTTGATCCTGTTAGCGGTAGCGAGCTTTACCTCGCTCGGTACCCTGCTTATCGCGCCGCTCGAAGACCGGTTCACGCGACCTGTGAGGTTGCCCGATGCCGTTGACACCATTGTCATGCTCGGCGGAGCCACGGACGGCACGATCAGCACGGCGCGGCAAATCACCGAGTTGAGCGATGCCGGCGATCGGCTGACAGACACGCTGCAGCTGGCCCTGCGCTATCCTGATGCCCGGATCCTGATCACGGGCGGCTCCGGGCGCTTGGTGGCGGAGGGGGAGTCCGAAGCGGAAATCGCGGCGCGATTTTTCGCCGGCATAGGCATTGCCGCGGACCGACTTTTGCTGGAGGCAGCTTCCCGCAATACAGACGAGAATGCGGAATTGACAAAGGCCATGCTTGGGGAGGACCCGGGTACGGTCGTGCTGGTTACGTCAGCGTTCCATATGCCTCGGTCGATCGGGCTGTTCCGACGCGTCGGCATCGATGTGCTCCCCTGGCCGACCGATTACCGCAGCGCGGGCAGCCCGAGCTTTGCATTCGAACTGGTCAATCCGGTTCAGAACCTGGAGACGGTGGGGGTGGCGGTGAAGGAGTGGATCGGGCTTGCCGTCTACCACTGGACCGGCCGTATCGAGGAGCCTTTCCCGGCTCAGGTCTCGAACTGATCGGCCGGCACGACAAGCCGGTAGCGGACGGCATCGGTCTCAATGCTGAAATCGGCCTTTCCTCCCACGGAGAGGGGGACGATCCGTTCCAGCACGAGTGTGCCGAAGTGGGGTTCGTGACGTACGGTCTCGGTGGAGATCCCCGTCTCCTGCCACTCGATCACGAGAGCGAGGTCGGTCTCCGCGTCCTCGATAATGCTGGCGTCGATCCAGACATTGCCATGGGCGCCATTGGACAGCGCGCCGTGAAGCACGGCGTTCGCGCCGAGTTCGTGAATGGCGAGACCGATGTGGAGCGACGCGTTGGGCCCGAGCAAGGGGTTCTCTCCGGTGACGCGCACCTTGGCGAGGGCCGAGGAGCCAACCCGGGCGAGTTGGGAGGCTACAAGCGAGTGCAGATAGGTGCCGCGCCAGTTGCTCTCGGTGACGAGGTCCTGGGTGCTCGAGAGGGCATGCAAGCGGCCCCGGAACCGATCGAGAAAATCCTTGATGCTGCCACTGTGCTGGGCTGTCTGCATGGCCACGGATTGAACGATGGCCAGCAGGTTCTTAGAGCGGTGGCTGACTTCGCGCAGGAGTGACTCCACCGCCAGGTCGCGAGCACGCTCGTCGGTTACGTCGACCACGATCGACGTCACTCCGGCGTCGTCTGCCGACAGCGTAACCTCGAAGTGGCGACGACGCAGACCCTCGCCGAGCGCAAACTCCAGTGCCTGATCCTTGCCGCTAGCGATGCAGCGCTCATGGCCCTGCCGGAAAGGTGCGGCGACGTCGGGCGGCAGGAACTCGGCTTCCGTCAAGCCGACGACGTGTTGGCCCTCCAGGGCCTCGGGCAGGTTTTCAGCGAGATCGAAGCGATGGTTGCGGTCCTGATGCAGGACGCAGATGCCCCGGGCGCGCAGACCGGCTGACAAGACATTCAGCCTCATCTGCTGCGCTGCGTCGGTGGGTGGGGCTGACATAAACGGTACTCTTCCATGCGGCGGGAGCGAAGATGCGGCTGGCGTCACCATGCCAACGCCGTGTGATCAGCAGGCCGAGCCGCATCGGTTGGTCAGGTACGCCGGAAAAAGCCGATCACCAGCGAAATGACCAGGAAGGCGAGGAAGAGAAAGAACAAGATCTGCGCTATGCCTGCAGAAGCGCCAGCTATGCCGCCAAAGCCGAGCACACCAGCAATCAATGCAATCACCAGAAAGACAAGGGCATAGTAGAGCATAGCACTCTCCAGTTGTGGTTATTCCAACAACGGTTAGTGGAAGCCGCAGGTTCCTGATGCTCAATGAAAAAGGCCGGGATTTCCCGGCCTTAGATCTAGTGGTGACACTGTATTTTATGCTGCTGCACGCGAGCCTTCATCAAAGAAGAGTGCCTGGCTGATGAGCGCTTTGACCATGTCCGGATTAAACGGCTTGGTAACGAGGAAAGTTGGCTCGGGACGCTCACCGGTCAGCAGGCGCTCGGGGAAGGCCGTGATGAAGATCACGGGTACCGAATGGCTGTTCAGGATGTCGTTGACAGCATCAATGCCCGAGCTGCCATCCGCCAGTTGAATGTCGGCCAAAATCATCCGCGGCTGGGTCTGGGTGAACAGGTTGACCGCTTCCTTGTGGGTACGGGCAACGCTGACAACCTTGTGTCCCAAGCTTTCAACGAGCTGTTCGATGTCCATCGCGATCAGCGGCTCATCCTCGATGATCATGATTTCGGTGGCCACCTGGCGCGAGATTTCCACCGAAGCCTCGTCAAGCAGGGAGCTGAATTCATCCTCCGAGACAGAGAGGATTTCTGCAGCCTGGGCGTGGGTGAACCCCTCAACGGCTACGAGGAGGAACGCCTGACGGGGCCGCGGCGAGAGATTAGCCAGATTGTTGGCCGCTCGCTTCTCCCAGGCGAAGGTGGAGCTGGGCTCGGGAACTTTCACCGCTGACGACGAGAACAACGCCGAAAAGAGCTTGTAGAGGGCAATGCGGTCATTGCTCGCTTCAGGAAACAGCGAAATGTCGGCGATGAGAGCTTCGAGGGTGGCTGCGACGTAAGCGTCGCCGGAGGTTTGCGACCCGGTTACTGCGCGGGAAAACCGCCGCAGATACGGCAGGTGCGGAGCAATCCGCGTGGACAAAGTCATTTAGTGTGAACTCCCAGTGACGCTTGAGGCTCGTGGTTGGCACGAACACGGAAAACGTGGTCTCTCTGAAGAAAGTTCCGAGCGGACTGGAACTTTTTTTGGACCGGTGCATTATGTTCGCCAAATGTGGGCAATAATCAATCTGACGGTCTAGATACGGCATGATAAAGGACAAACTGGTGACCCAGCAACGTATGCGAACGCAGGCGGGGCGGGCAGAAGATGGGCTGGGTCCCAATACGGACATCGGTGCACGGCTGCGCGCGCTATACGGAGCAGTGCAGGACGAAGGCGTGCCTGACCAACTGCTCGACCTGCTCGAGAAACTCGATTCAGCTGAAAACGCGCACAAGCAAAAGAACTCTGCTCGTGACGGAGAATAGAACGGTGGCTGCTGAACCAACGTCATTCAAACGCGAAATGCTTAGTACCCTGCCAAGCCTGCGTGCTTTCGCCGTGTCGCTGACCGGCAAGCATGACAAAGCCGATGATCTGGTCCAGGACACGGTCATGAAGGCGTGGGCCAAACAGTCCAGCTTCGAGATGGGAACCAATATCAAGGCCTGGCTCTTCACGATCCTGCGCAACGAGTTCTACAGCCAGATGCGCAAGCGCGGTCGCGAGGTGCAGGACAGTGATGGCGCCTTCACCGAACGGCTGTCGGTCCATCCGGCGCAGTATGGCTCGATGGATATGCAGGACTTCCGCAAGGCGCTGTCCCAGCTGCCGGACGACCAGCGCGAAGCCGTGATCCTCATCGGCGCGTCGGGCTTCTCGTACGAAGAGGCAGCCGAGATCTGCGATTGCGCCGTGGGCACCATGAAGAGCCGGGTCAGCCGGGCCCGCACGCGACTGCAGGATATTCTCAAGATCACTGGCGAAGTCGATTACGGTCCAGATGCGGTCTCCGCGCAGGTTACCACCAGCAACCACTCATTCTAGGCGCATGGTAAGCGCTTGGGCTACCGCGAGGGCCATGACCGTCTCGGCGACCGGCTTCACCACGCGCAACTGCTCTTTGTCCCGCGCAAAGGCGATTGGGATCGTCAGGTCGGTCACGGTCAGCACACTTGGTATCCCGGCGGCTTCGAGGTCACTGATGAGACGCAGCGAGCCGGCCGGATTACTGGAAATGTCCACTATGGCAAGGGCAATATCCGGCCACTGCGAGCGAAGCAGTTCCGCCTCGGCGGGACTGCGCGCAAAGATGGTCTGGCCAACATTGAGCCCTTCGAGCATGCGCTGGAAATCCAGGGCAATCAAAAATTCTTCTTCGACGACGAGGGCCGTCAGGCCTTTGAGCATATTGTTTCCGCATCTTTTAAGGCACTCATGCGCCGATGTGGTCGGACTGTCATTTAAGTTTGACATGTCCGGAGAGGACTGGGACTGCCCAGCCCAAGGACCGATCGCCTCCAGCGTCAGTGGTGCCACTTGAGTCTTGTTCTCCCAGGTTCCGGGCGCCGCGTGCCATGCGAGCAGTGTCCGCTAAGGGCGATGCCGAGCTTTCGAGACTTCGAGCCGTCGGAACTGCGCTTCGTTTCTTCCTTCAAGACCGGAGAACTGGTTGCGGAAACCGGCGCCAGTCTGGTGACCGAAGGCAGCCATAGCGCACATCTCTACACGCTCCTGTCGGGCTGGGCCTTTCGCTACAAGACACTGCCGGATGGCCGGCGCCAGATCCTCAACTACATGCTGCCAGGGGACCTGGTGGGCTTGCAGGGCTCGGTCATCGGCGAGATGCAGCATTCGGTGGAGGCGTTGTCGCCCCTGGTACTCTGCGTGTTCCAGCGCGACCGGCTGAACGAGCTGTTCAGCAACCACCCAGGCCTGGCCTTCGACATTACCTGGCTTGCCGCGCAAGAGGAGCGGATGCTGGACGACCACCTCCTGAGCCTTGGTCGTCGGTCGGCCCTTGAGCGGGCGGCATACCTGATTGCTTTCCTCCATAACCGCGCCACCTCAGTTGGCCTGACCGAGGCAAGCACCCTCTATCTGCCGATTACGCAGATGCATGTCGCGGACACGCTGGGTCTCTCCATCGTTCACACCAACAAGACGCTGCGTAAGCTGGCGGACCGGTCACTGATCCGATGGCTCGACCGGTCCTGCGAGGTCCTGAATCTTCCTGGCCTGATGGAGGTGGCTGGCTGGGAGGGCCTGCCGGAAAGACGCCGACCGTTGATATAGGGAAGTCCTGCCCGCCTCTCGTGGACAGGGCAGCCGTGAGGAGCTCATGAGCGCAGGCATCGCAGGTGTGTTGGCCAGAACGACACAGGCAAGGAAAGCCCGGCGGCGCCCAGGGCATCGCGCGAGCGTCCTGGCATGGCTTGTGCCGGCGGCTGCCGCTGCTGCGACAGCTCTAATCTTTCTGAAAATGGTCAACCCGCCGGTCGAGGCTGTCGTCACCTATCAAAACGGCGGCCGAACAGACCAACCCGCGTCAACGATGGATATGGACAGCTATCTGCTGACGAGCGCCGCACCGTCAGCTGCAGCGGGGCGGCCCGTGGACCTCGGCGAGCAGGATAGCGCTGCCCTCGCCCAGATGAGCCTCGGAACGGTAGACGGGCTGCAACCCGGGGTGGAGCAGCCAGATATTGAACTGCCTCATCGCGGTCCGGATCTCGACCGTAGCTGGCCCTGGCTCGCCGGTGCTTTCGGGCTGGTGTTGGCAGTCGCGGCGATCGCCGCCTATCTGCGGATATCGAGAGGGCAGCAGCAGGTCGGTGAGCTGGCGAGGCGTGTTGATCGACTGCGGGCCGAGAATGCGCTCCTGTCGACTGACCTGCTGGAGCGGACGCAGGCGCTGGTGGCCGAGCGTGAGCGCGCCGATCGCGTGCAACAGCGCGTCGAGAGGCTGTCGCAGGACGCAAGCCATCGGATCGGAAACTCGCTGGCCACCATTTCGTCACTGCTGGGATTGCAACTGTTGCGCAGCCAGTCTGATGAGGTGAGGGTGGCGCTCGAGGCGGCGCGATCTCGTGTACACGCCATCGCGGCAGTCCACCGTCGCCTGCGTCCCGCAGGGGCGTTCGAGTCAGCCAAGGCCGACGAGTTCCTGGCCGCTGTACTGGAAGAAGTTGACGCGGCATATGGCGCCGCCGACAGAATTCGGCTGAGGGGCCGATATGAGCCGATCGTTGTCCGAGCCCGCGACGCTACGACGTTGGGCCTCCTCGTCGGGGAACTGGTCAACAATGCGGTCAGACATGGCTTCCCCGGGGAACGCAGCGGAGCGGTCACGGTCGAGTTGCTCCGCGATGCGGCCGGCGTACCGGTACTCAGCGTTGTGGATGACGGCATTGGGTTGCCGGAGGGACAGCAGTCCACGAAAGGCGGGCTCGGATCCGTTATCGTCAAGCAGTTGGCAACGCAGTTGAGCACGGAGCCTAATTATGAACAGCGCGCCGGGGGAGGCGTGAGCGTCAGCATGCCTTTGCCGGGTATCGAGGCCATTGACTGAATGTCAAGGAAGACAGGACGATGTCGAGTGTTCTGCGGAACAAATGCCCTGCGCCTGCGTTTGGCCACCGATTGGGTGGAGTGGGTGTGCCGCGTAAGCGTCAGGACGGAACGTGAAAGACAAAAGGACTGTCCTTCCGGAGGACGTACGGAAGGTAGTGGATGATCCGGCGCGCCTGCGGGGGCTTGCGGCGCTGGATGTGGTTGATAGTGCCGCAGACCTGGACTTCGATCGGCTGAACCGCACGGCCGCCCATGTCTTCAACGCCGATATCGCTTTGATAACACTGCTGGACAAAGAGCGGCAGTGGTTTCGTGCCTGCTTCGGCGTCAACGACGTCACCGAGGCGGATACGCGGACCTCTTTCTGCGCCCATGCCATCGCGCTGCCCGGCGACGACGACACCTTCATCGTCCTCGACGCTCGAAAAGATGATCGCTTCAAGGACAATCCGCTGGTCACGGGGTGGCCCGGCATCCGGTTCTACGCCGGTGCAGCAATCATCGTCGGCGGCCAGAAGGTCGGATCGCTATGCGTGATGGGCAAGGAGCCGCGCGCCAGCCTGGGGCCCGAACTGGTCGCGCAACTGGTCGATCTGGCGGCCCTGGCTTCCGCCTTGTTCTCGCTCAAGGACGAGGCGCGGGTGCGGGCACGGACGGCAGCAGCGCTTGTTCGGGAAGAGTGGCGCCACGCGCTGACGCTGGAGGCGGGGAAGGTCGGCAGTTGGGTGTGGGAAGTGCAGAGCGGCGCGGTCGCCTGCAATGACACCTTCCGCCGTATGCATGGCTTGCCCGAAACTACATCTGTGCATGTCGAGGACATCCTGGCAGCCATCCACCCGCTGGATCGTGGGACTGTGGAGTCGGGCATCGAGTCGAGCTTCGAGAGTGGAACCGACTACAGCGCCGAGGCGCGGGTAGCCCAGTCGGGACGCTGGTTGACGATGCGTGGGCGCGTCTATCAGCGCGATGCGCATGGAAAGCCGCTGGTGATGATGGGCGTGAGCATCGACATCACGGAAAGCAAGCAGAGTGCCGATCAGACGCGGCTTCTGCTGCGTGAACTCAATCATCGCGTCAAGAACACCCTGGCGATGATCCAGTCGGTCGCCCGCCAGACGATCCGGCAGAATCCCGACCCACAGGATTTCATCAACTCGTTCACGGGCCGGTTGCGCACGATCTCGGACGCGCATGTGCTGCTGGCGGACCGCGACTGGTCCGGCGTGCAACTCTACGAGGTTATCGCGTCGCAGCTTGGCCCGGAATTCCGAACCCACCCCGATCGGGCCGACGTGCGCGGCGCAGATGTGACGCTGCCGGCCGATCATGCCTTGGGGCTAGGGCTGATCCTGCACGAGCTGACGACCAATGCGCATCGGCACGGTGCCTGGTCGGGAAGCGAGGGACTGGTGAGCATCCACTGGGACATCCAGGAGGAGCCGGCACGCGGCTTGCGTCTGATATGGCAGGAAAGCGGGGGACCCGAGGTGTCCAAGCCCCGCGACTACGGCCTGGGGGTGCGCCTCATCCAGCGAAGCCTCGCCAAGGTCCTCGACAGCGAGGTCGACCTGCAGTTCGACGCCACCGGCGTTGTGGCGCGGATATGGATCCCGTTGCCTGCCGCCGCCTAGTCTTTCCTGGGGCGGCTACCTCCGCGCAGCAGCAAGAACGCGGCGACTGCAGCGGCCGGTAGGCCGACGGTTCTGACGGCTGGGGAGCGCAGCAACGCCGGCAGGGCAGTCAGCGCCGCTGTCGTTACGAAAGCGCCAGCTTCGCTTGAGCGCCGTCTCTCGACCACGATTCTTCGCCGCCGAGACTGGGCGATCCGGCCGGCGAGGTAGACGATCAGGGCCAGAGCCAGGAAAACGCCCGCCAGGATCAGTGCTGCGAAAATTGCGCCGTAGAGATCGGCGAGGACGAAGAAGCCTGCAGCCAGGAGGAAGCACAAGCCGACAAAGGCCAGCCCCGCCATCACCGCATTGATGATGATGGTGTTCCTGAGCCGTTCGGTGATGGCTTCGAGCTCTATGCCGAGCAGAGCGGCGAGCGAAGCAACCAGGTGCATGACTAGTGCCGCGATAGAAGCGCGAGAATGAAGCCGATACCCACGGCACTTGCGACGGCGGTCAGGGGCTTCTCGCGGATAGCATCCTTGAGCTGCTTCTCCATGACGCTGGCCTGCTCCTGCATGTCGTCCACAACGTGCTGTCCCTGGCGTTTCAGGTGGCGCACCTCACCCTTCGCAACGTTGCGTACTTCGTCGACCTTGTCATTGCTGAGCCGGGCGAGGGTTGCTGCGATGGCCTTTATGTCGTCCTGCAGCTGAGCCACCTGATCTTCGAGCTGTGCCTCGCGCACCTTGCCGCTCGCGCGACTGGCGCGCGCTGCCGCAGCGGTGCCGCCTGGAACTGGATCTGAGGTGATGGCCATTTGACGCTCCTGTATCTGTGAACGATCAACGCGGGTGACATCATCGGGTTCCGTCGATCACAAAAGAAGACACCCCAATGCACGCTAGATGCATTGGGGTGGCAAGGGGCGGGTGAAAGGGGGGCTACTTTCAACCCGCGGGCGCGCTACATCGAAATGTTCGCGCGCCTTTTGGTGTGACTGGGGTCAGAACCGTCCCATCAGGACGAGGATGATGACGACAACGAGTACGACACCCAGAATGCCGGAGGGAAAATATCCGAAGCCGCGAGAGTAGCCCCAACTCGGCAATGCGCCGATCAGAAGCAAGATCAAGATGATGATGAGTATCGTGCCCAGACCCAAGGCAGTCTCCTAATTTGTGGCTCTTGTGACGCTTGAACGGAACTAGAGGAGCGCGAGCATGAGCCCTGCGGCGGTCGCCAGGATTAGCAGCGCTGGCGCAAGTGCCCGTAAGACCCCGGCATAGTGGGTCTGGCCATCATAACCCTCGGCCCACGCCGTGGAAGAGCGGCTAGCATCTTCAAGAGCCTTGATTTCCATATGGGTCATCCCGACCTCCGCCTCCATCCAGCGCATCGTGCGCGTGGCAAATGAACGGGCGCTGACTGCTTTGGTTCCGTAGCGCTTCAAAATTGCGTGTGGCCTACTGGACCTGCACCACATCCACTGACTGGCTGGTCTCGTGTGAGCCGTGCGTCCGCAGGACGCCGACGATCGGGGAGATATCGGAATAGTCCCGACCGTGACCGATGGAGATGTGATCGGCCCCGGCGATCATCGCATTGGTCGGGTCGAATTCGACCCAGCCGACATGCTGGCCGCACCAGACCCGGACCCAGGCATGCATGGCGTCGGCTCCCTCCAGTCGCAGCTTGCCGGGCGGCGGCGTGGTCCGAAGGAAGCCCGAGACGTAGCCGGCCGGGATGCCGATGCCCCGCAGGCCGGCGATCATTACATGGGCGAAGTCCTGGCAGACGCCCCGGCGCAGTTCGAACGATTCTGCAGGCTTGGTTTCGACATCGGTAGCCTTGGCATCGTAGGAGAAGTCGCGGTGGATGGCCCGGCAGAGGGCGTCCACGGCAGCCATGACCGATGGGCAACCTGCAGTGACGGTGTCGGCATATTCTGTGATGGCGGAGACCAGCTGGATCCTTGGAGAGGCTGCGAGGAAATGGTGTGGGCTATCCGGCTCCACGGACCAGTATCTCGCGAGCTCCTGCTGCAGAGCCTGCCTTGTTGGCGAGAGGTCAGCCGGCGGGTGCAGGTCCTCTACCTGGACGCGGGCGCTCAGACGGATTGCCAGATGATCATGCGGGAACAGGTAGGTGAGGGTCGTCACCGAGTTGCCGAAGAAATCGGTGAAGGTGGTTTCCCGCTGAGGGCGCGGCTCGACCGACAGGCTCGAGGCAACCACCCTTTGTATGCCGGGTACGGTGATGGGTGCGACCCGCACGAGGTGGCGGCCACCATGGACCGTGGCGTCATAGTCGTAGCGGAGTTCGAGGCGCAGATCGTAGAGCATCGCTGTCATACGAAATAGGCCGCGGCGACCAGCGCCGCGAGCGTGCCGATGTCGGCAGCGAGTTTTTCGAGGCGCTCTGGGGTCATGTCTCCCGGTTCGGCGACCCGCAGCTGCGTTTCGATCTCCAGCGCGGCCTTGGCGGCGGGCGAAAGCAGGCCGTCAGTGATACCGCCCGGCATCATCTCGATCTGCATCCGCAACTCGCTCAACTGGAAGATGACGGAGCGGGGGTTGAGCGGGTCGAGCGCCAGCAGATCGACGGCACTCTGCGTCCCCGCGCTGACCGAGTAGCGACGGCGATGAGACATGACGCTGTCGCCGATCTCGAGCAGCATTTCGAGGGAACCGTCCGGCGCATCCCTGCGGGTCAGCCAGCCGACGATGCGGGCGATCTGGATGGCGCGCTCCAGGCGGCGACCCAGTTCGAGAAAGCGCCAGCCGGCGAAGCGGTACATGTTTTCATGCACGAGGCCGGAGAAACCGGCCAGCTTGCGAAGGAGCACCGTCATGGCGCGGGTCGCATCGTCGCCGGACCGGATGCGGGTGGCAAAACGCTGGGCGGTCTTTTGCATATCGTTCAGCGCCAGCCAGCCATCGGGCGAGAAGCGGTCGCGGATCTGACCGGCGCTGTGCACGGCGCTGTCGATCGAGGCCAATAGACCCTGCGGCATGGCCTGACTGGCATCGACGTCGATCGTATCGAGGAAATCGGCGCAATGAGTCAGGATGGGCAGGTCGGTCTTGCCCAACTCGGCAAGACGCGCATTGTAGGCCCTGAGGATACGCACCGAAGCTTCGCAGCGCTCGGCGTAGCGGCCCAGCCAGATCAGGTTGTCGGCCGCGCGACTGGGCAAGCTTCCCGGCGCGTTGCGCACCAGCTTCTGGTCGTCCTGCGGCAGCAACGAGACGCGTTCCACCGGCTTTGACGACAGGACCCAGACATCGGCGGCCTGGCCGCCGCGCTGCATGGCTATGGCGCTGGTGTCGAGAGTCGAGCCGACGCGGGCGAATCCGCCCGGCATGATGGTCCAGCCAGTCTCGGTGCGGGCGGCATAGACGCGAAGGGTGATCGGCCGCGGGCGCATCTTGCCATCGGCATAGACCGGGGCTGTCGAGAGACGCACGGGCTCCTGGGCCACATAGTCGGCGCCGTTGGCGCGGATGCGGTCGACCAAGGCTGCCTTCTGTTCGGCAGGGATGGACACGCCCAGTGCCGTCCCGCGCAGGTCATCAAAGGGAAGCGTGGTGGAAAAGGCGGGGCCGATCAGCAGGTTGTCGAAGTTGTCGATGACGTGCCGCTGTTCGCGCGGCTGGCCGCACCACCACGTAGCGATTTCGGCCAATTCGAGGTCGGCGCCCAGCAGTTTTTGCGCCAGGCCGGGCATGAAGGCGGACAATGCGCGGGTTTCCAGCAAGCCGGTGCCTAGGGCATTGATCATTGAAATCGAGCCGTGGCGCAGCGCCTCAACCATGCCGGCCGTGCCGATGCGGCTATCATAGCGAAGCTCGAGAGGATCGACAAAACTGGCGTCGACGCGGCGCCACAGCACGCTCACCGGCTTCAGACCGGCGACGGTGCGGACCATGACCCGGCCATCCTCGACGACCAGGTCCTCGCCTTCGAGCAGCATCAAGCCGAGATAGCGCGCGATATAGGCGTGTTCGAAGTAGGTTTCGTTGAGCTGGCCCGGGGTCAGTATCCCCACGCGCCCGCCGCTGCGCTTCGCGTCGGCAAACAGCGTGTCGCGGAAGCTGCGAAAGAAGCCGGCCAGCCGATGGACGTTCATGTCGGCATAGATGTCGGAGAGGGCCCGCGTGGTGGCGACGCGGTTCTCGAGGGCGAAGCCGGCACCGGACGGCGCCTGGGCACGATCGCCGAGCACCCACCAAGCCCCGTCCGGGCCACGGCCGAGTTCAAAGGCGCAGAAGTGCAGATAGTGACCGCTGGCGGGCTTGATGCCGACGAGGGGGCGCAGGAACTCGCCATTGCGGGCGATCAGTTCGGGCGGCAGCAGGCCCTGCTGTACCAGCCTGTTGTCGCCATAGACATCGGCGATGATCAGCTCGAGCAGTTCGGCGCGCTGGACCAGGCCGGAACTGATGCGTGACCAGTCGGTCTCGCCAATCAGCAGCGGCACATGGGCGAGCGGCCAGTCACGCTCCTTGCCTTCCGCACCGTCGTACTTGCGGTAGAAAACACCCGCATCGCGTAAATACTGGTCGGCGCGCTCGAAGCGCGCCACCAGCTCCGTCGGCCCGAGCCGGTCGAATGCTGTCATGAGCTGGGACCAGCCAGGACGCAGGTTGCCGTCCGGGTCGATCATCTCGTCAGGGACACCTGGTTGCAGGTGGTAATCGGCAATGATGCCGGGCATCGGGGGCTTGCCCGTCGGCTTTTGCGATCGCATGTCCATGGCTACCAGAAGCGCGGCGGTCGGCGCAGGTCAAGCGTCAGCGGGAATTCATCCGCAGGCTTTTCGGTGCGGAGGCTGTAGCTGCCTGCGGTGTAGTTGTGCGGCACGAAGCGGGCGAGGCGGCGGGCCTCCGCCTCGTTGCCGTTCACGGGAAAGGTGTCATAGCTGCGGCCGCCCGGATGGGCGACGTGGTAGACGCAGCCGCCGACCGGGCGCTGCGTCCAAGTATCGTATATATCAAAGACCAGCGGCGCATTGACCGGAAGCTGAGGGTGGAGGCCCGAGGCGGGCTGCCATGCCTTATAGCGCACGCCGGCAACAGCGACGCCGGCCGTGTTCGTCTCGCGCAGCGGGACCGGGCGCTGATTGCAGGCGACGGCATATCGCTGCGGATTGGCGCCTTCGAGCTTGACCTGAAGCCGTTCGACGGCGCTATCGACGAAACGCACGGTGCCGCCGATGGTGCCTTGTTCACCCATGACGTGCCAGGGCTCGAGGGCTTGCCGCAGTTCAAGCCTCAAGCCCTCGTATTCCACCTCGCCACAGAACGGGAAGCGGAATTCCAGCTGCGCCTCGAACCAGGTTGGGTCCAGTTTGAAGTCATGACGCGCCAGGTCGGCGAGAACATCGAGGAAGTCCTGCCAGACGTAGTGGGGCAGCATGAACCGGTCATGCAGGGTGGTGCCCCAGCGCGCGAAAGGGCCGTCAGCCGGATCGCTCCAGTAGCGGGCGATTATCGCCCGGATGAGCACCTGCTGCGCGAGGGACATGCGGGCATTGGGCGGCATCTCGAAGCCGCGGAACTCCACCAGGCCCAGCCGGCCCGTGGGACCGTCCGGGGAGTAGAGCTTGTCGATGCAAATTTCGGAGCGGTGCGTATTGCCGGTAACGTCGACCAGCAGGTTGCGGAACAGGCGATCTACCATCCATGGCAGCGGCGCTGGCTCGCCCGAGGCAGGAAGCGGCACCTGCGCCATGGCGATTTCCAGCTCGTAGAGGCTGTCGTGCCGGGCTTCGTCGAACCGGGGCGCCTGCGAAGTCGGGCCGATGAAAAGGCCCGAGAACAGGTAGCTCATGGCCGGGTGGCGCTGCCAGTGCAGCACCAGTGATCTCAATAGGTCCGGCCGGCGCAGGAAGGGGCTGTCATGGGGCGTGGCGCCGCCGACAACGACATGGTTGCCGCCACCCGTGCCGGTGTGGCGGCCATCGATCATGAACTTGTCGGCGCCCAGGCGTGACTGGCGCGCTTCTTCATAGATGGCGGTGGTGGTCGCCACACAGTCGTCCCAGCTCGATGCGGGGTGGATATTGACCTCGATGACCCCAGGATCAGGCGCGACGCGAATGACATTGAAGCGCGGATCGTGCGGCGGCGAGTAACCTTCGAGATGCACCGGCTGGCCGATGTCCTTCGCAGCGGCCTCGGCGGCAGCGACAAGCTCGAGATAGTCCTCGAGCTTTTCCACCGGCGGCAGGAAGACGCAGAGGCGGTGGTCGCGTATCTCGGCGGTGACGGCGGTGCGCACCTGTCCCTCAATCTCGCTTATCTCCTGCTCCGTGCGATCCTGCTGCTCGCTGGCGGCGGTGAAGGAGGCGGCAGTCTGGGCGCGGGAATCGGTTCCCGGCCCGGCTTTCTGCTGGGCGAGCAAATCAGCCGGATCGGGCAGGGGGCCACGCGGCGCGCCAGGATCCTGCGCCACGACATGGGGGTAATCGGTGGGCTTGATATGCTTGAGCGAACTCAGCGGCAGGCGGTAGCCGGCCGGACTGTCACCGGGAGCGAGGAACAGCTTGCCGCGGCGGGTCTTCCACATCTCGGTCAGCCAGGGGCTCGATGCGGCCGCGTTCCAGCGCTGGACCGGCAAGACATAGCCCGTGGGCCGGGTCAGTCCGCGCTCGAAGACCCGGGCGATGCGCGAACGCGCTTCGGGATCTGCCAGTTCGGAATTGGCCGGGTCGACATTGGGCGGCAGGTTTGCTTCCTTGAGTAGCCATTCACCGGGATCCTCGTAGGCTTCGGCGATGGTTTCCCCGGTGAGGCCGAGGTTACGGGCGAAGCTGTCGAGGAATTTGCGGGCGTCCTCATGGGTAGCCGACGTCTTGACGCCCTCGCGGGCGATAAGGGCGTCGTCGGTCCAGACTGGCTTGCCGTCGAGGCGCCAGTAGAGCGAAAAGGTCCAGCGGGGCAGGGTTTCGCCGGGATACCACTTGCCCTGTCCGTAGTGCAGCATGCCGTTCGGCGCGAAGCGTTGGCGCAGGCGGCGGATCAGGTCGTCGGCCAGCGTGCGCTTGGTGGGGCCGACCGCGCCGGTGTTCCACTCGTCGGCCTCGAAATCGTCGATCGAGACGAAAGTGGGCTCGCCACCCATGGTGAGGCGGACGTCGTTGTCAGAGAACACCTTGTCGACCTGGCGGCCCAGCGCATCGAGTTCTTGCCAGCTGGTGTCCGAGAACGGCTTGGTGATGCGCGGATGCTCGGCAACGCGGGTGACCTTCATCTCGAAGGCGAAGTCGACCTCGGCAAAGGAGGCGAAACCGGAAATGGGGGCAGCGTTGCGGAAATGCGGCGTAGCGGCGAGCGGGACGTGGCTTTCTCCCGTCAGGAGCCCGGAGGTCGGATCGAGACCGACCCACCCGGCGCCCGGCAGGTACACTTCGCACCAGGCGTGCAGGTCCGTGAAATCATGATCGGTCCCCGCCGGCCCATCGAGCGAGACCAGGTCGGGCTTGAGCTGGATCAGGTAGCCGGAGACGAAGCGGGTGGCAAAACCCAGATGACGCAGGATCTGGACCAGCAGCCAGCTGGAATCCCGGCATGAGCCCTTGGCGTTGCCGAGCGTTTCCTCCGGCGTCCAGACACCGGTCTCCATCCGCACGATATAGGCGATATGCTTCTGGATGGAGGCATTGATGGCGGTGACAAAGTTCACCGTATTGATCGGCGACCTGTCGATGCCGGCAATGAACTCTTGCAGCAGCGGTCCTGCCGGCTCGGGCTGCATGTAAATGGATAGGTCGTCGCGCAGGTCTTCCGGATACTGGAAGGGCAAGGTTTCGGCGCTCTCCTCCACGAAGAAGTCGAAGGGGTTGTAGACCGTCATGTCGGCCACGAGATCGACTTCGATCTTGAGTTCGGTGACCGGCTCCGGGAAGACGAAGCGCGTCAGGAAGTTGCCGTAGGGGTCCTGCTGTACATTGACGAAATGCAGCGACGGGGACACCTTGAGCGAGTGGCTCAGCACCTTGGTTCGGGAGTGCGGCGCCGGCTGCAGTCGGATGATCTGTGGCTGCAGATAGACCGGGCGGTCATATTTGTAGTGCGTCAGGTGATAGACGGCGGCTTTGATCGACATGCGTTGGTGTCGCTCGCTTCAGACCACGAATATGGCTTCCCAAGGCTCAGCCTATCGGGGTTTGCCGGCGGGGGCTAGGCGCAGCGTGGGCGCGATGTCAGGTCATCGCATCGAGGCTCTGCCGCTGGCGCTGCATCTCGATGAAAATCCGATAATCGCTGTCGAAGTGGGCTCGGGCGGCAGCGTCAGGTGCCCGTGCCGTGCCGCCCTGCTGCATGGCGACGCAGGCGGCATCGAGGCTGGGATAGAGGCCGGCAGCCGTAGCGGCGACCATGGCCATGCCCAGCAGAGTGGCGTCGGCGGCCGACGATTCCACCACGGTGCAGCCGGTGGCGTCGGCATAGAGCTCCATCAGGATGGCGTTCTTGGTGTGGCCGCCGGTGACATGGAGGGTGTCGATGGCGTAGCCGCGCTTGTTGAGCGTTTCGAGAATGTGGCGCACGCCCAGCGCGATGGACACGGCGGTCCGCCAGTAGAGCCGGCAGAGCGAGTCGAAGTCACTGTCCAGCGTCAACCCGGAGATGACGCCAAGTGCGAAGGGATCTGCGAGGGGCGAGCGGTTGCCATGGAAATCGGGCAGCACATGCAGCCGATGGGCGAGGGACAGGCCTTCGTGCTGGCGCAGTGCCATGATCCGGGCTGCGATCTGCTGATGCCTTTCGGCGCTCGGCTCGCCGCCGGCACCATGCCAGCGGATGATGTGGTCGAGCAATGCGCCGGTGGCGGACTGGCCGCCTTCGTTGAGCCATACCCCTGGCAGAACCGCGCCGAGATAGGGGCCCCACACCCCTGCTGTCGGCCGGTCTTCCGCCGACAGGGCCATCACGCAGCTCGAGGTGCCGGCGATGAGCGCCAAGTGACGGTCGATTGTTCCGACATCACCGGCAAAAGCGCCTAGAACGCCAAGCGCGCCGGCATGCGCGTCGATCAGGCCAGCCCCCACGCGGCAGGCGGTGGTGAGGCCAAGTTCGGCGGCTGCCGCTGCCGTGAGAGGTCCGAGATCCTTACCGACCGGGCTTGCCCTGTCGGGCAGGGCTGCCTTGTTCAGCATGTCCTCAAGGCCCATAGAGGCCAGGAAATCGGGCTGCCATCCGCTGTCGTCATGCGCAAGATAGGTCCATTTGCAGGTCAGGGTGGACTGGCTCCGCGCGAGCGAACCTGTGGCTTTCCAACTGAGGAAATCGGCCAAGTCGAACATCATGCCGGCCCGATCCCAGGTATCGGACATGTGCCGCTTGAGCCACATCAGCTTGGGCACTTCCATCTCCGGGGACATGACCCCGCCGACATAGGTCAGGACGTTGTGGCCGGTGGCTGTGCATTCCTCCGCCTCGGCAAGCGCGCGATGATCGAGCCAGACGATGGTGTCCCAATTGTCCGCGCCACTGGCCGATACAGTCACCGGCCGGCCATCGCCGTCGCGGACCACCAGGGAGCAGGTGGCGTCGAAGCTCAGGCCGACGACGTCTGCCGGATCGACTGCAGCAAGAGCCAGTGCGTCGCGCACGGCAGCACAAACAGAGTGCCAGATTTGCTCGCTGTCGTGCTCGGCATGGTTGGCGTCGCTGCGGTTCATGGCGATGGCGTGTTCGGCGCGACCGAGCAGGGCGCCTTGCGCGGTGAGCACCCCGGCCCGGGCACTCCCCGTGCCTACGTCCACTGCCACGAGGAGGCTTTTCATTGCCGATGTCGCGCCTTGTTCTTGGTCGGGCGCGAAAGTAGCGGAAGGAAAATGGGGACGCTACAGCGAATCCGACAGGTAGCGCTCCAGCGTTGCCCTGGTTCCGTTTTTCCAGAGGGTTGTCAGGGCGTTAGCGAAGGCGGCGACGAAGCTGGGGTGGCGGGCGAGGTCGCCATAGATGTCGGCCATGGCCAGCCAGGCGCTCGGATCGTCCTTGGCGAGGCGCGCCTGGGCGGTCAGTCGATCCCAGTTCGGGTCGTTGGGTTCGATGACGGCGCCGCTGTCGGTCTGGCCATAGCAATAGCGGCACCACAATGCACTTACGAGTGCCAATCCGCTAACGGACTGTTGACGTTGAGCGCGATCAAGTGCGGATGGAATGATGAATTTAGGTTGCCGGTTGGAGCCGTCCAGGGCCAGCCGCCTGATGGTATCGCCGATCTTGGGATTGGCAAAACGCCGCCGGCAGAGCGCGTAATAATCGCCGAGATCAGTATTGGGCACCGGGGGGACGATGGGGATTATCTCGTCCTGCTCGACCTTGGTCAGGAAAGCGGAAATCAGCGGATCCTCCATCGCTTCGTGCACGAAGTGGATATCCAGCAGTCCCGCCGGGTAGGCGATGGTGGCGTGCCCGCCATTGAGGATGCGGATCTTCATGTGCTCGTAGGGCGCCACGTCGGCAACGAACTGCACGCCGACCTTTTCGAGGGCGGGGCGGCCGGCCGGAAAATTGTCCTCGAGCACCCACTGGCGGAAGCTCTCGCAGAAGACCGGCCAGTTATCCTCAATGCCGAAATTGTCGGCGAGCGATGAAATCTCGTGCCGGGACGTTGCCGGGGTGATCCTGTCGACCATGCCGTTGGGAAAGGCCACCTGATCCGCCACCCACTGGGCCAGCGACGGATCGACCAGCCGGGCCAATCCCGTCACTGCCTGCATGGTGACGTGGCCATTGCCCGGAATGTTGTCGCAGCTCATGACAGTGAAGGGCTGGATGCCGGCGGCGCGGCGGCGGATCAACCCTGCGAGGATAAGGCCGAAGGCGGTGCGCGGCGCCTCCATGTTGGCGGCATCGGCGACGATGTCGGGATGGGTCGGGTCGAAGGCCTGGCTGGCCGGGTCGATGTAGTAACCACCCTCGGTGATGGTGAGCGAGACAATGCGGATGGCCGGATCGGCGAGCTGAGCAATGATGACGGTGCTGTCGCCGGGCCGCAGATAATCGATCATCGGCCCGGTGATGCGGGCTTTGCTGGTTTCCGCCTCCTGTTCGACCACGGTGGTGAGCCAATCCTGGGTCATGAGCTTCTGCCGCATGGCTTCGTCGGCGTCGCGGACCCCGGCACCGATGAGGGCCCAGTCGTGCTCGGCGCCAGTGGCGAACAGGTCGTCGAGAAAGACTGCCTGGTGGGCGCGGTGGAAGTTGCCGACGCCGAAATGGACGATGCCAGGGGTGAGGCTGCCGCGGTCATAGGCGGGAATTGACGCCGTGGTGATGGCCGGCAGGGTGGCCGCGGTGAGTTTAGTGGTCATGGGGTGTGCTCGTGGCCGGGACGGTCGGCTCCCTCCCCCCTTCTGGGGGAGGGTTGGGGTGGGGGGTGGTGCGGTTGGCGCTGAAGCCGGAGTTGCCGTGAAAGGCGACCCCCTCCCCAGCTCTGCTACGGCCTTTCAGGCCTGGCGGCGCTACCCTCCCCTCAAGGGGAAGGGCGGGACCGGCCGATACCTGGGTGCCATACATCCTCAGATCGCCTTGCCCGCAGCATCGAAGCGGTAGATGCGGGCGGGGTCGGGCGTGAGGTAGACATCGTCGCCGTGGCTGAAGGTCTGGTCGCCATCGGTGCGGATGGTCATGAGGCCGAGCCCATCGACATTGACGTGCAGGAACGTATCGCTGCCCAGTTGCTCGGCGACGCCCACCTTGCCTTTCCAGGTGCCGGGGGTTGGTGTTGTCGCGAGTGTGAAGTGCTCGGGACGAACGCCGATGGAGTGAGCGTCGTGCCTGGCGGCTTCGGGACCGTCGACGAAGTTCATCCTGGGGCTGCCGATGAAGCCGGCGACGAAGCGGTTGGCCGGCTTCTTGTAGAGGTCGAGTGGAGAGCCGAACTGCTCGACCTTGCCGGCATTGAGCACGACGATACGGTCGGCCATGGTCATGGCCTCGACCTGGTCGTGGGTCACGTAGATCATCGTGGTCTTGAGCTGCTGATGCAGTTCGGTGATCTCGAGCCGCATGTTGACGCGCAGGGCCGCATCAAGGTTGGACAGGGGCTCATCGAACAAGAAGGCCTTGGGTTCGCGCACGATGGCGCGGCCGATGGCGACGCGCTGGCGCTGGCCGCCGGACAGGGCCCGGGGGCGGCGGTCGAGATAGGATGAAAGGTTGAGGGTGCGCGCGGCGTATTCGACCTTCTTGTCGATCTCTTCCTTGCTGGCCTTGGCCATCTTGAGGGGGAAGGCGATGTTGTCGCGCACGCTCATGTGGGGATAGAGCGCATAGGACTGGAACACCATTGCCAGGCCCCGGCGGGCGGGGGGCGCCTTGGTCATGTCCTCACCGTCGAGCAGGATGGTGCCGCTGGTGGTATCCTCCAGACCGGCGATCAGGCGGAGCAGAGTGGACTTGCCGCAGCCGGAGGGGCCGACGAAGACCACGAATTCGCCATCCTTGATGTCGAGCGAGATGTCCGGAATGATCTCGACGTCGCCGAAGGACTTCTTGACGTGGGAGAGGGAGATGGAGCCCATTTTCAGTCCTTCCGGATGCGCTGCAGGTGTAGGCTTGCATTGAGTTCTGCCGGGTATTCCGGGTCTGACTGGGGCAACCCCCACCTAGCCTCCCCCTGGCAGGGGGAGGGACTGATCGCGTCAGGCGCCCGCCGGACGGCACCTCCCCCTTGATGGGGGAGGGTGGGATGGGGTGCGAGAGCCGCGATGGTCGGGCCAAACACCCCCCACCCTTGATCCCTCCCCGCAAGGGGGAGGGTGTCGACTGATACATCCAGCCCCATCACTTCACCGCTCCGAAGGTGAGGCCGCGCACCAGTTGCTTCTGGCTGAACCAGCCCATCAGCAGGATCGGCGCGATGGCGAGGAGGGAGGCGGCGGAGAGCTTGGCGAGGAACAGGCCTTGCGGGCTTGAGAAAGACGAGATGAAGGCGGTGAGCGTGCCGGCGCGGCCGGAGGTGAGCGTGATGGTCCAGAAGGCCTCGTTCCACGCCAGGATCACGTTGAGCAGGAGGGTCGAAGCGATGCCCGGCACCGCCATGGGGACGAGGACGTGAACGATCTCGTTCCACAGTTCTGCGCCGTCCATGCGGGCGGCTTCGAGGATGTCGACGGGGATTTCCTTGAAGTAGGTATAGAGCATCCAGATGATGATCGGCAGGTTGATCAGCGTCATGATGATCGTCAGGCCGTGCACGGTATCGAGCAGGCGCAGGTCGCGGAAGATCAGGTAGATCGGGATCAGCACGCCGACGGCCGGCATCATCTTGGTGGAGAGCATCCACATCAGCACATCTTTGGTCCGTCTGGTGGGCGCAAAGGCCATGGCCCAGGCAGCCGGGACGCCGATGACGAGGCCGAGCAGGGTGGAGCCGACCGAGACCAGGACGGAATTGGTGGCGTGCTTGAAGTAGTCGGACCGCTCCTGCACCGCGGCGAAGTTTTCCAGCGTGAAGGTCTGCGGCAGGAATGTCGGGTTCGACGCTATGGCCTCGGCCTCGGTCTTGAAGGCGGTCAGTATCGTCCAGAGGATGGGGGCAAAGAGCAGCAGGGCAACGGCCCAGGCCAGCGCGGTGAAGCCGATGCGGGTGGAGGCAAGGACGTTGCGGGCCATGCTAGTGTTTCTCCACGTTGCAGCCGGCCGGGGAAGATACCCCCTCCCTAGCTACGCTAGTGCTCTGCGAGCCCAGCTTCGCTACCCTCCCCTCAAGGGGGAGGGTGAAACAGGGTGTGTGGCACCCTCCGGTCGTGTTCACCGGGTTCACCTCCCCCCTTGAGGGGGAGGCAAGCAGAGCTTGGCGCTCTGCGCCTAGCGACGCTCGGAGGGGGGTATTCTGGGGAATGGCGCTAAGCATCGAGGTTCTTCCCCACGGCCCGCATCAGGAAGATGGCGACGATGTTAGCGAGGATCACGGCGACGACGCCGCCAGCCGAGCCGGCGCCGATATCGTTGGCGAGAATGCCGGTGCGGAAGACCAGGAAGGTAAGGTTGGTCGAGGCATAGCCGGGGCCGCCGCCGGTGGTGACGCGAATTTCGGCGAAGATGCCGAGCAGGAAGATGGTCTGGATCAGGATGACGATGGTGATCGCCCGGGCCATGTGCGGCATGATGATGTAGATGAAGCGGTTGATGGCATTGGCGCCGTCCATCTCGGCGGCTTCGCGCTGCTCTTCGGAAAGCGACTGCAGCGCTGTCAGCAAGATGAGCGTGGCGAAGGGCAGCCACTGCCAGGCCACGATGATGATGACCGAGAGCAGCGGATACTGGTTGAACCAGTCCACCGGCTCCAGGCCGAAGAACTCGAACAGATGGGCCAGCATGCCGTAGCCGGGATGCATGAAGCCGTTCTTCCAGATCAGCGCCGCGACCGGCGGCATGACGAAGAAGGGAGAGATGACGATGATACGGAGAATGCCCTGGCCCCAGATGGGCTGGTCGAGCAGCAGGGCGAGGAAAGTGCCGCCGATGACGGTGATGCAGAGCACGCCCCCGACCAGCAGCAGGGTATTGACCAGCGATTGGGTGAAGCTGGGATCGCCGATGACGTATACGTAGTTGGCCCAGCCGGCAAAGCCGGTCATCATCGGGTTGATCAGGCTGTAGTTCTGGAAGCTGAACCAGATCGTCATGGCCAGCGGCACTGCCATCCAGACCAGCAGGACGATGACGGCCGGAGCCATCATGATGCGCGAAAGCGTGCGGGTCTGTGCGGTGGCCAATTGAAAGATCTCCTTTGTGGAGAGAACCCCCACCCAGCCTCCCCCTGGCAGGGGGAGGGGTGGCTCCACTCATCGGCAGAATGCTGCCACAGGCACGATCGGCCCCTCCCCCTCTCAGGGGGAGGGTGGGTGGGGGTGCCGAAGCATCCCCACTCTATGCGCTATCTCTACTTGATATAGCCGGCGCGGGTCATGTCGCGGGTGGTGGCGTCCTGGGCCTGGGCCAGGGCCTCGTCGGCCGACATCTGTCCGGCAAGCGCCGCCGAGAAAAGCTGACCGACGTTGGTGGCGATGCCCGCGAATTCGGGAATGGCGACGAACTGCACCCCGGTATAGGGCACTGGATCAACGGTGGGCTCGCTGGGATTGGCGGCGTTGATCGAGTCGAGCGTCATCTCGGCAAAGGGCGCGGCTTCCTGGTAGTCCGGGTTCTCGTAGAGCGAGGTGCGCGTGCCGGGAGGGACGTTGGCCCAGCCTTCGTTCTCGGCCACGAGCGCGAGGTAGTCCTTGCTGGTCGCCCAGTTGATGAACTGCTCGGCGGCCTCGGCATTCTGCGAGGAGTTGGGAACAGCCAGCGACCAGGCCCAGAGCCAGTTGCCGCGCTTGCCCAGGCCCGTGTCGGGCGCCAGGGCGAAGCCGACCTGATCGGCAACGGTGGAGTCCTCGGGATTGGTGACGAAGGATGCCGCGACCGTGGCGTCGATCCACATGCCGCACTTGCCTTGCTGGAACAGGGTCAGGTTTTCGTTGAAGCCATTGGAGGAGGCACCGGCCGGGCCGGCATCGGCCATCAGCGAAAGGTAGGTGTCCAGCGTTTCCTTCCACTCGGGCGAGTCGAACTGGGGCTGCCAGTTCTCGTCGAACCAGCGGGCGCCGAAGCTGTTGGACATGGCGGTCAGGAACGCCATGTTCTCGCCCCAGCCCGCCTTGCCGCGCAGGCAGATGCCGTTGATGTCGTTTTCGCGGTCGGTCATGGCGCGGGCGGCTTCGGCGATGAACTCCCAGGTGGGGGCATCGGGCATGGTGAGGCCCGCCTCTTCCATCAGGTCCTTGCGGTACATGATGAAGGAGCTTTCGCCATAAAAGGGCGCCGCATAGAGCGTGCCATCGACCGACAGACCATCGCGGATCGGCGGCAGCAGGTCATCCACGTCGTATTCGGCATCCGCCATCAGGCCATCGAGCGGCTTGAGCCAGCCCTGCCGCGCCCAGATCGGCGCTTCGTAGGTGCCGATGGTCATGACGTCATACTGGCCGCCATTGGTGGCGATGTCGGTGGTGACGTTCTGGCGCAGGGTGTTCTCTTCGAGCACGACCCAGTTGAGCTCGATGCCAGTTTCTTCGGTGAACTGCTCGGACAGACCCTGCATCCGGATCATGTCGCCATTGTTGACGGTGGCGATGGTGAGCGCCTGCGCCGATGCCGAGCCCACCAGCGCAAGGGTGAATGCGCCCGCAAAAAGGGGTGTCAGTTTCATATATACCTCCCAGTGACCGAGACGGGCAATTGTCTCAGTGATGAGCAAATGTTCACAACTCATGCGGCAGAGTCAAGCGTGCCATGCGCAGGGCGCGTGCGCTGGGTGGCGTGGGCGGGGCGTTTGCGGGCGGCACAGGGGCGGGCGTCAGTGCGCCTGCAGCAAGCCTTCCGCCGTGCTTTCGTTGGTGATCAGGCCGTTGACGAGGCGCCGGTTGAGCGTGGCGCGAATGCCGGGCAATTTTTTCCGGCCCATGGCGATTGCCACGACCAGAGAGTTTTCCCGCGAGGGAATCGACGCCGAGGCGACCCGGTCGTTGGTGAGGCCGTCGATCATCCGGCCTTCGGCATCAAAGCTCCAGCCGCAGATCTCTCCCACGGCGCCGGCCTTCTGCAGCGCCTTGAGCTCGGTTTCGTTGATGAAGCCGTCGAGATAGAGCGGGGCATCGGGACCGATATCGCCGATGCCGACGAAGGTCACGTCGGCCTGGGCGGCCAGAGCCAGCGTTTCGCGGATCATCGGCTGGGCGTGCAGCAGTTCGCGTTCGCGCGCCGACGAGGCGATGACGGGCAAAGGCATGGGGAAGCTGCGAGCCTTGACCGTATCGGCGACGTTGAAGATGACGTTGTAATAGGCCGCCGAGCCGTCGGGAGCGATATTGCCGGTCAGCGACACGACCTTGTGGTGCGGGCAGGCCATCGGGGTCAGCTGCTCAACGGCGGCCTTGAGCGTGCGGCCCGTGCCGATCGCCATGACGATGGGCTCACTGCGCTTCAACCACCGCTCGATTTCAGCCGCCGTGGCCTCGGCGACGCCGATCGTGGTGGACTCGCTGGCCGGATCGGATGGCACGACCTCGACGAGATCGAGGCTGAAGCGGGTCTGCAGCCGGCTGGCGAGATCCATGCAGCGGCCGATGGGGTGATCGAGGCGTACCTTGATCAGGCCCTCGCTGACCGAGAGCGACACCAGCCGCTGGGCCGACTGGCGCGAGATGCCCAGCTTGGCGGCGATCTCCTCCTGAGTATTGCCGGCCACGTAGTAGAGCCAGCCGGCGCGGGCTGCGTCGTCCAGCCGGTTGCTGGAAGTATCGATTCTCTGCGCCATATACCGCCTCACCAGTCGGGCGATTATTCTGTCATGCGCGGCATGGCCGCAAGGCGTTTTTGAGCCGTTGGGGCGGCGTCACGTCTCGACGTCGGTGTCCTTGCGGCCGCCCCATTCGGCCCAGGAGCCGTCATAGACGGCCACGTCCTCCGCTCCGGCCAACTGCAGCGCCAGCGCCAGGGTGGAGGCGGTGATGCCCGAGCCGCAGGTGGTGACGATGGGCCGGCTGAGGTCGAGGCCGCGGTCGGCGAAGAGTTGGACCAATTCGGCCGGCGGCTTCATCTGGCCGGCCTCGGTCAGCAGGGTGACCGGGACGTTGAGACTGTTGGGGATATGGCCGGAGCGGAGGCTGGCCCGCGGTTCGGGCACTTCGGCATGGAAGCGCGGCGCCGGGCGGGCGTCGACGATCTGCGCCGTGCCGTCGCGGCTGTGGTCGCGCACCGCTTCGAAGGCCGCCATGCGGTCGCGATCGAAGCTGGTGTGGAAGACCTGGCGGGGTCGGGTGACGAGTCCACTCTCGGTGGGACGCCGCTCGGCGCGCCATTTGGGGCCGCCACCGGCCAGGATCCGGACGTCGCGGGCGCCCATGGCGCGGAAGGTCCACCAGACGCGGGGGGCGGAGAACAGGCCGAGTTCGTCGTAGACGACGATGGTCATGGTGTCGGAAATGCCCAGCGCGCCGATCATGCGGGCGAAATCGGCGGGGGCGGGCAGCATGTGGGGCAGGGTGGTGGCGTTGTCGGCGATGCCGTCGATATCGAAGAAGACGGCGCCGGGGATGTGGCCGGAGAGATATTCGGCCTGGGCATTGCGCGCGGCAGTCGGCAGGTGCCAACTGCCGTCCAGCACGACAATATCGGGATCAGTAAGGTGGTCGGCGAGCCAATCGGTCGTGACGAAGGGGGATTCCATCTCGCGTCAACTCCTTCGGTGCTGCGCCCAGTCGTACCCTCCTCGCAACCTCACCCGCAAGGGGGCAGGGGTGCGCGCCAGGCTAAAGCACCAGCAAATCCTTGCTGGCGAGGCTGATGGTGACTGGCTCTCCGCGGGTCGGCGGGGCAGCGCGCTGGTCGTTGAAGGTGTCGAGGCTGATAATGTTCCTGCCCAGAGCGACGCGCAGGCGAATGACCGAGCCGAGGAAGGTGACGTCGGCGACGGTGCCGGTCAGCGAAATGTCGTTACCCTCACGCGGGCCCATGGCGACCATTTCGGGACGGAGCGCGAGCCGGCTGCTGGCGTTGCGCGTGGCGCCTGCTGTCAGGTGGGGCACAATGATCGGTTGGCCATCGATGGCGATCGTGCCGGTGGCTGGATCGAGCACGGTGCCCTCGAGGTTGTTCAACTGGCCCACGAAGGTGGCGACGAAACTGGTGGCGGGCCGGTTGTAGATCTCGCGCGGGGCGCCGAGCTGTTCGATATTGCCGGCGTTCATCACCACGACCCGGTCGGAGATGGAAAGCGCTTCCTCCTGGTCATGGGTGACAAAGACGGTGGTGATGCCGAGGTCCTGCTGGATGGCGCGGATTTCCTCGCGGAGGGAGACGCGGATCTTGGCGTCGAGGGCGGAGAGAGGCTCGTCGAGCAGCAGCATGCGGGGGCGGGGGGCAATGGCGCGGGCGAGGGCGACGCGCTGCTGCTGACCGCCGCTCATTTCGTAGGGATAGCGCTTCTCGAAGCCGGGCAGGCCGATGAGCCTGAGCATCTCGTCGATGCGGGCGCGGCGCTGCTCGGCCGGCATGCCGGCGATCTTGAGGCCGAAGCCGATATTGTCGCCGACATTGAGATTGGGGAACAGGGCATAGGCCTGGAACACCATGCCGAGCTGGCGCTGGTTAAGCTTGAGGTGCGTGATGTCGTGGCCGTCGACCCGGATGGTGCCAGAAGTGGGGCTTTCGAAGCCGGCGATCATGCGCAGGATAGTGGTCTTGCCGCAGCCGGAGGGGCCAAGCAGGGAAATGAACTCACCCTTGTCGAAGCCGAAGCTGACCGACTTGACGACGGTCGTGGGGCCGAAGGTCTTGGTGAGGTTCTTGACGTCGAGAAAGGCTGCCATGGGTCAATCGGTCCGGGTGGAAGTGCGGGGGGCGAGGCGGCCGAGCACGTTGATCATGCCCATGGCGCCCCAGGTGACGATGAAGGAGATGATGGCGAGGGCGGCGGGTTCGTAGGCCCGGCTGGTGCCGACCCTGACGAGGTAGGGACCGAAGGCGGGGCGGTTGAGCAGGCTGGCAATAGTGAATTCGCCGATGACGATGGCGAAGGTCAGGAAGGCGCCGGACAGGATGGCCACGAGGATGTTGGGCAGGATGATCTGGCCGATGATCTGCGCCTGGTTGGCGCCCATGATCTGGGCGGCCTCGGTGAGCGTCGCGATATCGATTGTGCGCATGCCATTGTCGACGGCGCGATACATGTAGGGCATGGCCAGGGTGACATAGGCGCCAGTGAGCAGGATATCGGTGCCCAGCGCGCTGCCGGTGAAGGGGATGATCGAGGACGAGTTGTAGAGCCGGATATAGCCATAGACCAGCACCAGCGCCGGGATGACCAGCGGCAGCAGGGTGATGAATTCCATGAGCGGTCGCAGCCAGGGCAGGCGCAGGCGGACAAAATAGACCGCCGGGACGACGACGAGGACACCGACGATGATGGTGAAGAGGCCGATCATCGCCGAATAGCCGAAGCTGGCGGCAAAGCCCGGATCGGAGAAAACCGAGGCATAGGCATCGAAGCTGTATTCCCCGCGCCGTATGCGCAGCGAGAATTCGAAGGTGGCGAGCAGCGGCACGATGAAGTAGGCGGCGCCGAGCGCGAAGACGAGCCAGGACCAGAACTTGTTGGCGCTCACTTCATCCACCTCTCGGCGCGGGCGGCGACGACGAGATAAATGATATTGGCCAGCGAGGTGATGACGATCATGCCCAGGGCGAGGGCGGCGCCGAGGCCCGGATTCTGCAGGGCATCGCCGCGAATCTGGTTGTAGAGCAGCACGGTGACTATGTTGAGATTGGAGCCGGTGAGCGCCCAGGCGGTGGCGATGGCGCCGAAGGCATTGGCAAAGAGCAGGCTCAGCGTCCCCAGGAAACTGGGCCAGAGGATGGGCAGCCCGATATGGCGCCAGAACTGCCACTGGCTGGCGCCGAGCATCTGCGCCGCCTCGTTCCACTCTTTCCTGAGGCCGTCCACGGCCGGGGCGATGGTCAGCATCATCAGCGGAATCTGGAAGTAGAGATAGGTGAGGGTGAGGCCCCAGAAGCTGAGGAGGTTGAAGCCCGAGCGGTAAATGTCGATGCCGAAGACGGCGCGCAGGATGATGGTGACGAGACCCAGGCGGCCGAGCGTGGCGATGAAGGCGAAGGCGAGCGGTACGCCGGCAAAATTGCTGGCGACGCCGGAAAAGGTCATTACCGCCGAGCGCAGTGGCGCAGGCAGCCGCCCCCGGATGATGGCAAGGACGATGGTGAGACCGATCAGGGCGCCGAAAAAGGCGGAGGCGCCGGAGATGCGGATGGAAATCCAGTAGGCGGCGACGATCTGGCTGGTGAAGAGGCCGGCAGTGTTCTCGAGGGTGAAATTGCCGGCACGATCGGCAAAGGCCGCGCCGATGATGCCCAGGGTGGGGAGGAAGAGAAACATCACCGCAAAGACAATGAATGGGGCGACGGCGATTGCGTCCCAGGGGAGGCGGCGTGAGGGGGGTGTCGAAGCGGAGGTGTCGGTCATGTGAGTACGGACGAGTTCGCCGCTCCGAGCTAGGGCAGGATGATGCCGCCGAGTGGAGTTTACCCTCCCCCTTGAGGGGAGGGCAGGGAGGGGGGGATCCCACAGCAATCGCATTTGCGGAGGCATACCCCCTCCCTGCTCGACGACGGACTTAGCTGACGCTAAGTCCTATCTCGCTTCCCTCCCCTCAAGGGGGAGGGTGAACCCGGTGGTTGGGTCACATTCGTGCCACTCCCGCCGGTTCGCAGATCACTGAATGCTGGCGCCGACGGTGGTGTCCCAGCCGGTGGTGATGGTGGTCTTGTTGGCGTTCTGCTCTTCGATCGAGGGGAACACGGCCTCGGCGTAGTTGTCGGCGGCGGGCAGCTTGGCCATCAGATCGTCCGGCAGCACGCCGGCTTCGGCCATGGCGCTGAAACGGATCGGGTGGCAGTAGCCGGCGAGCCAGCCGAGCTGACCCTCGTCCGAATAGAGATATTCCATCCAGAGCTTGGCGGCGTTCGGGTGGGGTGCATGGGCCGAAATGGCCTGGACATAGACCCCGGCGACGACGCCATCCGACGGCACCACGACGTCGATCGGCGGGTTGCCATTGAGGTTGTCGCGGGCAGCCAGCAGGTTGTAGTCCCAGTTGATGGCGAGGGGCGTCGTGCCCTGGGCGATAGCGGCCGCCTCGGCATCGACTGGCACGAAATTGCCCTTGTCGTTGAGGGCCTTGAAGTATTCGAGGCCGGCCTGGGCGGCGTTGGCCTCGTCGGCACCGGTGGAGAGACCTGCCGCATAAACCGACATGATGGCGTTGTTGGCGGTGCGCGGATCACCGGCCAGGGCGACCGAATTGGCGAATTCGTCCTTGTTCAGGTCGGCCCAGGAGGTGGGATTGTCGCCGATGATGATGTCCTTGTTGATGCCGAAGGCCAGCACGCCGTAATAGTCGCCATACCAGTAGCCTTCTTCGTCCTTGGCGTCGGCGGGGATCTCGTCCCAGGTCGAGACCTTGTAGGGCTGCAGCAGGCCCTCTTCCTTGGCCTGCGGGCCGAAGGCGAGACCAATGTCGAGCACGTCGGGAGCCTGCGGACCGGTATTGCCGATATTGGCGCGGACGGCTTCGAGCTCGTCGGCGGAGCCGGCATCGGGGTTGAGTTCGTTGACGGTGATCCCGGGATACTTGGCCTTGAAGCCTTCGATGACGCCGCCATAGTTGCACCAGGAGTGGGGCAGGGCGATGGTGGTCAGCTGGCCCTCAGCCTTGGCGGCTTCGTAAAGCGCATCGAGGTCGGCCTGGGCGAAAGCGGGGGCAGCAACGGCGAGCACGGCCAGCATCGATGCTGATGCGCCGAGCGTGTTCTTGATGGACATGTTCAGTCTCCCTGAAAGTCGTTCGCGAGCGCCCGTAGGGGAAGCGCTCCGGCGAACTGGGGAGGCAAGTAGTGTGATGAGATGACGGCGCGATGACGGTGTGCGGAGGCTGGGACGGCGCCTCGCGACGGGCGCAAAAGGCATTTTGCCCGTCGCGCAAAACCCTGTGGCCTACTGCAGCAGCGGACGCGAGCTTTCGCGCAGCACCAGTTCGACCGGCCAGAGTTCGTGGATATCCGCCATGGGTTTGCCGGCGAGAAGCTGCAGGATCAGCTCGGCGATGCGCATGCCCGCCTGGCGGATCGGGGAGCGCGTGGTCGACATCGAGGGGTACATGTTGTCGGCGTTGAGATAGGGAAAGACGTCGTCATGGGCGATCATGGAGACGTCGCGACCCAGTTCCAGACCCGCCTGTCGGATCGCCCGAAACACGCCGAGTGCAGTCATCATGGAGCCGGCAAGGAAGGCGGTGGGACGGGGGCGCAGCTCCAGCATGGCCTGGGCCATCCGGAAGGCGATTTCATCGGTGAATACGGAATTGCCCATCAGCGCAGGGTCGAACGGTACGCCGCGGGCGGAGAGCGCGGCAAAGTAGCCGATCTCGCGGTGTTCGGTGAAGGTGCGGCCCTTGCGGCCGTTGAGCAGGGCGATGCGACGGTGCCCCAGATCGAGCAGATGGCTGGTGGCGCGCTCCACGGCACCGGTATTGTCGATGTCCAGCCAGGCCACCGGCTGGCCGATATTGGTGCGGCCATGCAGCACGAACGGAATCTTGAGCTCCAGCAGCATCTCGGCTCGCTCGTCATTGAGGGTGGGCCCGTGCAGCACGATGGCATCCACCTTCTGGCTGGCCGCGATCCGACGGTAGGCTGCCACCTCCTCGGCGTAGCTATCGACGGTGGTGACGAGGATGTCGATTTCCTCGGTCCCCATGCGACCGCCCATCCCGGCAAGGAATTCGCTCATGTGGGGGCCGAGCTCGTCTGCGCCGCGCAGCACGAGGCCCACGGCTCCGGAGCGTCCGGTGGCGAGGCGCAAGGCGCTGGCATTGGGCCGGTAGCCCAGCCGCGCGGCCGTCTCGGCGACGCGCAGCCGCGTCGCCTCATTGACTTCGGGATAGCCGTTGAGCGCACGGCTGACAGTGGTCTGCGACAGGCCGAGATGCTCGGCCAGATCCTTCAGTCTCATAGCTGCAACTGGCCCATGCGGATCAGCCAGCGCATCGGCGGTGATCCGCCCGACTTCGCTCGCCTGTTCTCGCCACCGGGCACACAGGCCGCCTTGAACAGCGGTTCCTGCTTCCTCCTCCAAATTGCATTCAAAGCGATTTCAAATTTGGATGCAAGGGGTCAAAAAGCTCACCGTGTTGCTGAGGTGCGTACGTCAGTCGAAACGACAGTCCTGCTTACCAAAATTCAGTTGCAGCACTGTAAGCCATTGCGCCAACTGCAGAACTTCCGATCTGGTCATGGAAATCTCCAGCACGCCGCTCCTGGGTGGCTTGACAGAAATTGGCCGCTCTGTTTCCATTTCATTCAAAGCGCTTTGGAGATCAGGCGGAACAGCCGCGGACACAAGTGCTTTGGGAGGATGACCTTGATCTGGACCGGCGCGGTTGCGCGGGGCTGGCTTGGTCTGCCCTCCCCAAAGTTGGTTCATTCGGGAGGATATCTAATGAAAATCAACAAGTTGCTCGTCGGCCTCTTGACGAGCGTTACCTTGGTCGCCGGTTCGGCGCAGGCTGCCGAACTGGCGGTTGTCTCGGGCGATACGGGCAACGGCCTGGCCTTTCTCCAGGAGCAACTGGAGCGGTTCGAAGCCGAGACCGGCCACACCGTGACCGTGGTGCCGATGCCTTCCTCGACCACTGACCAGTTCGGCCAGTATCGTCTGTGGCTGGCTGCCGGCAACAGCGACATCGACGTCTACACCACCGACGTCATCTGGGCTCCCCAGCTCGCCGACCAGTTCCTCGACCTGACCGAAGCGGCCGCCGGCGTGGTGGACCAGCACTTCCCCTCGATCATCGAGTCCCAGACCGTGGACGGCCGCCTCGTGGCCATCCCAGCTTTCACCGACGCGCCAGCCCTGTTCTACCGCACCGACCTGCTCGAGAAGTACAACAAGGAAGTGCCGACGACATGGTCGGAGCTGACCGCGACCGCCCAGGAAATCATGGACGGCGAACGCGCCGAAGGTAACCCCGACATGTGGGGCTTCGTGTTCCAGGGCAACGCCTATGAAGGCCTGACCTGCGACGCCCTGGAGTGGGTCAAGTCGTATGGCGGCGGCCAGATCGTGGAAGCCGACGGTACGATCTCGATCAACAACGAGCAGGCTGCACAGGCAATCGAGACGGCAGCCGGTTGGGTCGGTACGATCGCGCCCGAAGGCGTGCTCGGCTACATGGAAGAGGAAAGCCGCGGCGTCTGGCAGGTCGGCAATTCGGTGTTCATGCGCAACTGGCCCTATGCCTATGCGCTCGGTAACAGCGAAGACTCTGCCGTGAAAGGGCAGTTCGACGTTGCGCCGCTCCCGGCCGGCGAAGGCCCGGATGCCCGTTCGGCGGCAACGCTGGGCGGCTGGAACTACGCCGTGTCCAAGTACAGCCCGGATCCGGAGGCCGCCACCGAGCTGGCAATGTTCCTGTCTTCCCCGGAAGTGCAGAAAGAGCGGGCGATCGAGCAGACGAACCTGCCCACGATCGAAGCGCTCTATGACGACGAGGACGTGCTCGAGGCCGCGCCCTTCATGGCCAACTGGAAGGAAATCTTCCAGAACGCGGTGCCGCGTCCGTCGGCACCGACCAAGACCAACTACAACGAAGTCTCTGCGCTGTTCTGGAGCGCCGTGCACAATACCCTGTCGGGTAATGGCAGCGCTGCGGAGAACCTTGAGCTGCTCGAGGCGGACCTCGCCGACCTCAAGGGCGACTCCTGGTAAGTCTACCCGGCCTTTGCAGGGCGGACGGCGGGTGATCCCGCCGCCCGTCCTGCGCAACAACGAAGAGAGCGGGAGGCTAATCGATGGCAACTGATACCCTGGCGTCGCCGGCGACGTCGGCACGATCGCCTGCCAGATCGGAACTGATGCAGCAGCGCGTGCGCGCGGCGCGATGGTTCCTGCTTCCCATGCTAGCGGCGCTGGCAGTCGTGGCCGGTTGGCCTCTGCTGCGCTCGATCTATTTTTCTTTTACCGATGCCTCGCTCAACGACCTCTACGGCGCCGAGTGGATCGGCTTCGGCAATTATCTGCGCTGGACCGTGCTGGAAAGCAGCGGCACGGTGCGTTACCGCGGCCTGCTGGTCGATCCAGCCTGGTGGAATGCCGTCTGGAATACGGTGCAGTTCGCGTTCTGGTCCGTGCTCTGGGAGACCGTGCTCGGCATGATCGTGGCCCTGGTGCTCAATGCCGAGTTCAAGGGGCGCGGCATCGTGCGCGCGGCGATCCTGATCCCGTGGGCGATCCCGACGATCGTCTCGGCCCGCATGTGGGGCTGGATGCTCAACGACCAGTTCGGCATCCTCAATGACCTGGGCATGCGCCTGGGCCTGCTGAGCGAAAAGGTGGCGTGGACCGCCAGCGCCGACACGGCGATGACGGCGGTGCTGGTGGTCGATATCTGGAAGACCACGCCATTCATGGCGCTGCTTATCCTGGCGGGCCTGCAGATGATCCCCAAGGACATCTACGAGGCTGCAGAGATCGACGGGGTGCATCCAGTCAAGCAGTTCTTCAAGATCACGCTCCCCCTGGTGCGGCCCGCACTGATGGTGGCGATCATCTTCCGCATTCTGGACGCGCTGCGTATCTTCGATCTGATCTACGTGCTCACGCCCAACAGCGTCGCGACCAAGACCATGTCCGTGCTGGCGCGCGAAAACCTGTTCGACTTCGACAACTTCGCCTACGGGTCGGCACAGTCGACGCTGCTGTTCCTGATCATTGCGTCCTTCACCATCCTCTATATCTGGCTGGGCAAGGTCAATTTCGAAGGTGGAGGCCGCTGATGACCGGGTCGATCAATCTGTGGAAGCTCACCAAGACGGTGCTGTTCTACCTGCTGGTGCTGGTGATCGTGGTGGTGTCGGTGTTCCCGTTCTACTACGCGATCCTCACCAGCTTCAAATCGGGTACGGACCTGTTCCGCATCACCTACTGGCCGACCTCGTTCAGCCTGCAGAACTATGAATCGGTGTTGCGGGTGGGCAGCTTCCCGCGCAATCTGCTCAATTCGGTGTTTATCGCCAGCACCACCGTGCTGCTGGCCCTGTTCCTGGCGGTCACGGCCTCGTTCGCGCTGAGTCGCGTCCGCTTCCGGGGCCGCAGCCTGCTGCTGATGACCATCCTGGCGGTGTCAATGTTCCCGCAGATCGCCGTGCTGGCCGGCCTTTTCGAGGTGATCCGGTTCCTGGGCATCTACAACACGCCCTGGGCGCTGATCTTCAGCTACACGATCTTCACGCTGCCGTTCACCGTCTGGGTGCTGACGACCTTCATGCGCGACCTGCCGATCGAGATCGAGGAAGCCGCTATCGTGGACGGGGCATCCCCCTGGGTGATCATCACGCGAGTGTTCATGCCCCTGATGTGGCCGGCGCTGGTGACGACGGGACTGCTCGCCTTCATCGGGGCGTGGAACGAGTTCCTGTTCGCGCTGACCTTCACCTCGTCGAACGACACGCGCACGGTGCCGGTAGCCATCGCGCTGCTGTCGGGCGGCTCGCAGTTTGAAATTCCCTGGGGCGCCATCATGGCCGCATCCGTCATCGTCACCGTGCCGCTGGTGGCGCTGGTGCTCATCTTCCAGCGCAAGATCGTCAGCGGCCTGACCGCAGGCGGCGTGAAGGGTTAAGGAAAAGGCAATGGCAAGTATCGAGCTTCGCAATATCCGCAAGGCGTTCGGCGCGGTCGAGGTGATCAAGGGTGTCGACCTCGACGTGCGCAGCGGGGAGTTCATGGTGTTCGTCGGCCCCTCGGGCTGCGGGAAGTCCACGCTGCTGCGGCTGATCTCGGGGCTGGAGGACATCACGTCGGGTGACATGCTGTTCGACGGCAAGGTGGTCAATTCGCTGGCGCCGTCCAAGCGCGGCATCGCCATGGTGTTCCAGAGCTACGCGCTCTATCCGCACATGACGGTCTACGAAAACATGGCATTCGGCCTGACCCTCGAGAAGGGCAAGGACAAGGCGGAGATCCGCCAGCGCGTCGAGCGGGCGGCGGACATGCTGCAGATCCGCGACTATCTCGATCGGCTGCCCAAGCAACTGTCGGGCGGGCAGCGCCAACGCGTCGCGATCGGGCGCGCCATCACGCGCGATCCCAAGGTGTTCCTGTTCGACGAGCCGCTGTCGAACCTCGATGCCGCGCTTCGCGTGGCGACCCGCATCGAGATCGCCAAGCTGCACGAGGAAATGCACAACGTCACCATGATCTACGTGACGCATGACCAGGTGGAGGCGATGACGCTCGCCGATCGCATCTGCGTGCTGCGCGATGGCCTGGTCGAGCAGGTGGGCACGCCCATGGAGCTCTACGAGAGCCCCAATTCGGTCTTCGTGGCCGGCTTCATTGGTTCGCCGAAGATGAACTTCATCTCGGGCGAGAAGGCTCAGGTCTACAACGCCGAGACGGTCGGCATCCGCGGCGAGCACATCACGATCGTGCCGAGCGGGGGTACCTGGACAGGAACCGTGATCCACACGGAAAACCTGGGCGCAGATTCCTACGTCTATCTCGAGATGGGCACCGAGGAGCCCGTTGTGGTGCGGCTCGACGGCGTCAACACCTACAAGAGCGGCGACACGGTGCATATCGCGCCGATGGAAGACAAGATCCACCGCTTCGACGCGGCGGGCAAGCCCATCCGCTAGCGCCAATCTGCCGGTGGCGGCCCCGAAGTCGCCACTTGAACAATCCAGTGCGTTATCGCCAAGGCGAGGATCTCCCATGCAGAAGCGGGGGATTTCCGCTTGTGTGGGAATGATGCAGGAAATGACCAGAAATCCAGCGCCTCCCCTGCCGGAGCCGCGACCATAGGAGACTATCCATGCCGATCCGTACCCTGATCTGGGGCGAAAACGTCCACGAGCAGAAGAACAAGATCGTTGCCGACAACTATCCCGAAGGCATGCACAACCAGATCGCCAAGCTCCTGGCGAGCGACAGCAACATCGTGACCAAAACCACGACGCTGCAGGAACCAGAACATGGTTGCACCGAGGAAGCGCTGGCCGAGACCGACGTGCTGATCTGGTGGGGCCACGCTGCGCATGGGCAGGTCGCGGATGAGGTGGTCGAGCGGATCGCCAAGCGGGTGTGGGAGGGCATGGGCCTGATCGCGCTGCACTCGGCGCATTTCTCCAAGATCTTCAAGCGCCTGATGGGGTCACCCTGCGGGTTGCACTGGCGCGAGGCGGGTGAGCGGGAACGCCTGTGGGTGACCAATCCCGGCCATCCGATCGCCAAGGGACTGCCGGCCTATTTCGAGCTCGAAATGGAAGAGATGTATGGCGAGCCCTTCAGCGTGCCGGAGCCGCTCGAAACGGTGTTCGTGTCGTGGTTCCAGGGCGGCGAAGTGTTCCGCTCGGGCCTGACCTATCGCCGCGGTGCCGGCAATATCTTCTACTTCCGCCCCGGCCACGAGACCTATCCGACCTATCACGACGATACGGTTGGGCTGGTGCTGCGAAACGCGGTCAACTGGGCCTATAACGAGAACCAGTATCCACAGATGCTGACGGCACCGAACACGCCGGTGGAAGAGGCGGTGGAGAAGATCGTGGAGCGTGGTCCCAAGCTGCACCACGGTCGGGAAGAAGGCTTCAAGTAGGCTTTCATTCAGGCGTTGCAGCCAGTCCTATGGCGTCCCCTCGCGCAAGCCGAGGGTGTCGCCATGAGATGCTGCGTGCCGCAGACGACCTCGCTCCTTCCACAGGCTCGGGATCAGGTCGGTTTCCAGGAGCCTTGCCTCGCACTCGCGGCCCCAAAGGGTGCCGCCCGGGAAGATACATATGCGGCTGCTCATTCTGGGTACCGGCGGCATGGCCAATCAGCATGCCAAGCACTTTGCGGCGATCGAAGGCGTCACCGTTGTGGGCGGCGTGGACGTCGATCCGGCGCGGGTCGAAGCCTTCTGCGCCACGCATAACATCGAGAGGGGTTTCGGCTCGCTGGACGCTGCGCTGGCGTGGGGTGAGTTCGACGCGGTGGCGAACGTCACCCCCGACAGCGTGCATCACCCCACCACCATGGCGGCGCTGAAGGCCGGCAAGCACGTGTTCTGCGAAAAACCCCTCGCGACCGACCACGGCAAAGCCATGGAGATGACCGAAGCCGCCGAGCAGGGCGGGCTGATCAACATGGTCAACCTGACCTATCGCAATGTGAGCCAGCTGCAGAAGATGCGTGAACTGGTGCAGGCGGGGCAACTGGGCAAGGTCAAGCACTTCGAAGCGAGCTATCTGCAGAGCTGGCTGGTCAGCAAGGCATGGGGCGACTGGCGCACTGAGAGCCAGTGGCTGTGGCGCCTGAGCAAGAAGCATGGCTCCAACGGCGTGCTGGGCGATATCGGGGTACATATCCTCGATTTCGCGGCCTATGGCGCCGGCAGCGATTTTTCGCGCGTGTTCTGCCGGCTGGAGACCTTCGACAAGGCCGAGAACGACCGGATCGGTGAATACGATCTCGATGCCAATGACAGTTTCGCGATGACGGCACAGCTGGAGAATGGGGCGCTGGGAGTCATCCACGCCACCCGCTGGGCCACCGGGCATTTCAACGAACTGCGCCTGCGCGTTTATGGAGAACTCGGTTCGGTCGAGGTGCAGCATCGCCACGACTGGTCCAAGCTCTATACCTGCCTGGGGAGCGATGTCGAAACGGGTACGTGGACGGAGGTGGCCGTCGAGGCCGTACCGACCAATTACATGCGGTTCGTCGATGCGGTGCGGGCAGGCAAGAACAGCGAACCCAGCTTCCGCCACGCCACCAACATCCAGAAGGTGCTGGATCTGGCCACGGCAACCGATCGCGACCGCTCCGAGCATAAGGTCTGAACGAAAAATCCCGGCCGGAAGGCCGGGGTTCTCACATGAGCCGAACGAGGATCAGCTGCGGTCGTCGACGTAGACGATCAGCGTGCCGTCGGCCTGGGTCTTGACGCCGATGACGTCGCTGGCGGCATAGCCTTCGGCATCGAGAGCTGCCATGACGGCAGAGTTGCCCTCGATGTCGCTGTGCAGGGTGGCCATTGCGTCGGCGTTGCTGGCCATCTCGGTATCGAGCGCGGCGCCTTCGACGTCCGCGTCGCCCTGGAGCGAGGTCACGGTAACGATACTGACCTGGGCCTGATCAGTGAAGCGGGAAAAATCGACATCTCGCGAGGTGCCGATGGAGGCGATGGCCGAGCCGTAGGTGTCGTTGGCCATATCGTCGCTCGCCATGGCATCGGCAGCCATGTTGCCGGAGGCGTCGACACTGGCGCCGGTATCGGTGCCAGTCGTGGCATTTGCCGTGGCGCCGGCGTCGGTGCCCGTGCCGGCATCGACCGCCGGTGTTTCCACACTGACATCTGCGCCTGCGTCAACGCTTGCGCCCGCATTGGCGTCCTGCGCCATGACTGCGGGGAGGGCGGCGGTGGTGAGAAGTGCCGCGAGGGTGGATGCGATGATCGTCTTTTTCACTTTGTACTCCTTGGGATCTGGCCCCCAGTGAACAAGCCTCTAAACGGCGCATCTCATGCCCGGTTGCAGAGCGGTTTGATCACATCTGGAGAGGGCATTGGCGAGCCGGCCTTGCAACCGGGACGGGTGGTGCCGACTTAACCGGAAGCAACAACAGCAGGAGCGTCAACTTGGGTATCATCTGGGCTATCATCATCGGCTTTTTCGCGGGGCTGATCGCCAAGTGGATCACGCCGGGCGAAAACAAGCCGAGCGGCTTCATCCTGACCACGGTCCTGGGCATCGTTGGCTCGGTGCTGGCGACCTGGCTGGGGCAACAGATTTTCGGCGGCGCGCAGAGCGAAGGTGTAGGCTTTCTCAGCGGCATCGTCGGTGCGGTGATCATCCTGCTGATCTGGAATCAAATCGCCCGTCGCCGCGCCTGATCGCGGCTTCGGTCCCCTCGTGCGGACAACGAAAAAGGGCGCCTCAAGGCGCCCTTTCTCGTTTCAGCGTGGCCGGACTACTCGACGACGGTGATGCGACCGTCGGTATAGGGCGTGTATTCGCCGCCCTGCTCGGACAGGTAGCTGGCAAGCACCTGCTCAAGGGGCGGGCCGAAGTCATAGGGGTTGTCGCCTTCAGCAAAGGTGCCATAGCCGTCGCCGCCGCCACGCATGTAGTTGTTGGTGACGATGGTGTAGGTCGCCTCTTCGTCGATGGGGACCCAGCTATCGCCTTCGCCGCGAACCATCACATCGCTGATGCGATCGCCGGCCGGGTTGGCGAGGGTGTAGCTGTATTGCAGGCCCGCGACCTGCGGGAAGCGCCCGGCACCGTTCTCGATGTCGGAAACGCCGTTCTCGAGTGCGTCGATTACGTCGGCACCCGAAATGTCGACGGTGGCCAACGTGTTGGAGAAGGGCAGGACCGTGAGGGCTTCGCCCATGGTGATCTCGCCGGCGTCGATCGATGAGCGCAGGCCACCGCCATTCTGAATGGCGATGGTGGCCCCCGAAGCGGCGGCAGCGTCGAGCATGGCGTCGGCCACAAGGTTACCCATGGAGCATTCCTGGACCCGGCAGACCTCGCGCGAACCCTCGATCGGTGCCGTGGCCGTGCCGATGACTTCGGACATCAGTTCCTGAATGGGCTCTTCGAGTTCGGCGAGACGAGCCACATAGCCCTCATCCGGGGTGACGGAGGCGTCGAGCAGGAGCGGCGCCCCTTCAGCGGAGATCACGTTGCCCTCGTCGTCCCAGGTCACGGCCAGGTCGCCGAGATACTTGGCATAGGAATAGGCGGTGACGACCGGCACTTCGTTGCCGTCCGGGCCGTTGACCATGGTCGGATATGGACCGGCCGCACCTTCCTCTGTGTTCGACAGCAGGGTGTGCGAGTGGCCGCCGACGATCACGTCGATGCCGGGCACATTGGCGGCGATCTGAAGATCCTCGTTGTAGCCCACATGGGTCAGGGCGATGATCTTGTCGACACCGGCGGCAGTCAGAGCGTCCACCTGGGCGCGCAGGCTGGTGAAGGTGTCCTCGAACTGGACATTGTCGCCGGGCGCGGATGTCTCGTCGGTATCTTCAGCCAGGGCAGATACGAAGCCGACCTGTTCGCCGCCGATTTCGAGAACGTGAGTGCCTTCGAACTTGCCGGTGAGCAAAGGCTCGTTCGTCACATTGGTGTTGCCGGAGATGATGGGGAACTCTGCGGAATCGAGGAACTTTGCGAGCTCTTCGGGACCATCGTCGAACTCGTGATTGCCGATAGCCATCACTTCGATGCCTAGGTCGTTGGCGAATTCGGAGATGATTTCGCTGCGGTACTGCGTGTAGAACAGCGAACCCTGGAACTGGTCGCCGGCGTCGACGAACACTACATTCTCGCCTTCGAGTTCGGCACGCCTGTTGTCGAGAGCGGTCTTGAGACGGGCAACGCCGCCGAAGCACTCGCCAGCAGCGTCGGTTTCCGCATCACAGTTTGAATCGGAACTGGTGATGGGGCCGAAGCGGGAGTGGAAGTCGTTGATGTGCAGGATATTGAGCGTGTAATCCGCATAAGCCGCACCGGAAAAGCCAGCGCTTAAGGTGAGCGCCGTAGCGCCGAGAAGCAGTCGTTTCATCCCTGTATCCTTTTTTTGTCTCATAGCGGGCCGACCTCGCCAGGGTCGGGTCGATCGGCCACCTTACGGTACAGCCAAGACCCAGGAAGTTAACCAGTCTTTTGTGACAGTGAAAAGTGGACCTTCTGGTCAAATTTCGATCCTGTCGCACTTTGTTCATAGCGCTCATGCAGAGCTGGTTGTTCAACAGCGGTAAACCATGCGGCAAGAGAGCGGCGCGCAACTGCCGGAATAAACCCACCCGAAAGGAACCGAGGCAATGATGCCGCGAACGGACCCGCATGAGGATCAGCTGGCCATGAGTGCAGCCCTGCAGAGCCTGATGCGCAGCAGCATCCCATCGCAGCCGAGCCAGCCGCCACTGGGCGGGCTGTTCGCCTTCATCGCCATCGGTGGTGCCAGCGCCGCAGCCTTCGTAGTGCTGTCCACGACAGTGATATGGCTGCAGACCGGCATCGCCGACTGGATCGTCAACACGTTCTGCTATGGCGCGCTCATCGTGCCGGTCTATCTGATGCACCGGCGCTACTCCTTCCGCTCGGACGCGCCGCACGTCCAGGCGTTGCCGCGTTATATGGCGGTGCAGGGGATGGCGTTGCTGCTTGCCGCACTGTTCTCCTTCGTCATTCACGGCGTGCTGGCCCTGCCGACCGTATTCGCCTCGATCCTGGTCATCGCGCTGACTTCGGGCGTCAACTTCATGGTGCTGCGCAGCTGGGCGTTCGCTCGCGTACAGTGGCGAATTGCCGTCCCTGCATGATGGCGGGGTTTCTTTAGTGGTTCAGTCAGGTAATCTCCGCGCCGTTTGATTTGCGGAGTGCGTGGCAATGAAGAGTGCATTGATCGTCTATGGCGGCTGGTCCGGGCATGATCCCGAAGAGTGCGCTGCCATCTATCGCCGGTGGCTGCACGAGGACGGGTTCTCGGTGCGCACCGCGACTGAAACCAGCGCCTTCGCCGACCCCTCCATTCAAGATCTCAGCCTCATCATCCCGATCTTCACGATGAGCAAGATCGAAAAGGAAGAAGTGGCGAACCTGACCAAGGCGGTGGAAGGCGGCGTGGGGCTTGCCGGCCATCACGGCGGCATGAGCGACGCCTTCCGCGAGGCGGTGGACTATCAGTTCATGGTGGGCGGGCAGTGGGTGGCCCATCCGGGCAACATCATCGACTACACAGTCGATATAGCCGATCCCCTCGACCCGATCATGGCCGGGATCAAGTCATTCGCCTATACGTCCGAGCAGTATTACATGCATGTCGACCCCTCCAACCAGGTGCTGGCGACGACGACCTTCAGCGGCGAGCACGCGCCGTGGATCGAAGGGGTGAAGATGCCGGTGGTGTGGAAGCGCCACCATGGCAAGGGACGGGTGTTCCACTCGACGCTGGGCCATCAGGCCAAGGAGTTCGACGTGCGGGAAATGGCGACGATCATGCGTCGCGGCATGAACTGGGCGGCACGGGACGAGTAGCGCCGGCCCGTCGGCACTACCAGCGGAGCAGGAAGCGACCCAGCAGGGCTCCAAGCACGCCCACTGCCACAATGCCCAGCGTGTACCATAGGGCAAGGAACATCATGCCGGTTTCGGCGCAGGCGAAGGAATAGACCCACGCACCGGCGCCGCCTGCCATGATGCCGGCGGCAAAGCCGGCCAGCGTGGGACTGCGGGGGGCGAGGCGCCGCAGTGCCAGCACCGCGCCCAGGAGCACCGGCAGGCCCAGCACGATAATGCGCCAGGGGCAGACCTGCGCGGTTCCGCCCATGACCAGCGGCATCATCATCTCCGGTTCGGCCCGGGACAGCTGGATGAAGCCCAAGATCACCAAAACCGCGAGCAGGCCGAGCGCGAGCCACCAAGGCCAGCGGATGCGCCCGTCTGGTCGCGCCAAAGCCAGCGTCGCGACAGCGCCGAGCAGGGCAACCGACAGCGTATAGCTGAACTTGGTCCAAAAACTCATGGTCCCCATCGCGGCGTCCATGTCCGGCCGCATGCCCAACCACATGTTCATGGCAAGGGCCGCGACGATGGTGGTGAGGATGGTCGCGCCCAGCAACAGCCGCGCCATGGCCGTGCGGCGCACGGGCCTGAGATCGGCGGACAGGCGGGCAATCAGCTCGTCAGTCATTGCGGCCTCCGGCGAAGCGCGCGGCCAGCGACTTGAGGCCGCGATGAATGGAGACCTTGGCCGCCGTCTCGGACATGCCGTGGACCGCGGCAGCCTCGGCAACCGAGGCGCCATCGACCCTGGTGCGGCGGATCAGGTCGCGGGTGCGGGACGGGACGGTGTCCAGCACAGCGTCGAGATCGCGCCTGGCGAGGGCATCGGCGCTGTCGTCATGGGCGAAGATGGGGGCATCGTCTTCGAGCGGCACGGTGAGGCGGATCGACTGCCGGCGGACGTGGTCGACAAATTTATGGTGCGCCACCGCATGCAGCCAAGCGGTGAAGGGCCGGGCGCGATCGTAGGTCATGCGACGGGTGTGAATGGCCAGCAGGGTCTCCTGCACGAGATCCTCCGCGTGCGATGCAAAGGCGGGGGTGAGCCGCCGGATGAAATATGGGCGCAGGTGCCGGCCAAGCTCGGCCAGCAGCGTCCGGTAGGCCGCAGCGTCACCATCGAGCGAGGCGAGCATCAAATCCCGCAATCGCGTCTCGGTCGGATCAGCCTGCATTGTCCATCCATTCGCTCCGGATAGAGGCAAGGTTACATGCGCCGACGCCAACAGGGAATGGCGAACCAGCCTACACGTCGGCGTGATGGGGTAACGGGTGTCGTCTCGCAGTCGAATGACATCGGGAGCCAACGGAGACCAGCCGATGTGCCGCGCATCCGATAAACATTTCGTGCTAGGTGTCACTTGTTCCGCGCGGCCTCGTATTTGTTGGTGAGCAGGTGCCTCGATGACCGGGAGACGAGATGACTGAAGCCCACGTGCCGGCCGACAAGGGTCCGCTGATCTACCGCCAGTCGATCTGGACCCGCGTGACCCACTGGGTGTGGGCGATCTGCCTTTTCTTCCTGCTGCTGACCGGGCTGCAGATCTTCAACGCGCATCCCGCGCTCTATATCGGAGAGCAGTCAGGGTTCGAGTTCGAAAACGCCATCCTTGAGATCGGTGCCATCAACACTGAAGCCGGACCGCACGGGCAGACGACGATCTTCGGCAACACATTCGACACGACCGGCTATCTGGGGATGAGTGGCGATGCCGCACGGCCGTCTTTCACGGCCTTTCCCGGCGCAGTGACCATTCCGTCCTACCGCGACCTGGCGACCGGACGGGTGGTGCATTTCTTCTTCGGCTGGATCTTTGTCGCCACCCTCTTCATCTGGTTTGCCGCCAGCTTCATAAACGGTCACATCCGGCGGGATATCGTGCCGAAACAAAGCGACATTGCCGGCGTGCCGCGCGATGTGGCGGACCACGCACGGTTTCGCCTGAAGCATGGCCGCAGCTACGGTCCTCTGCAGAAAATCGCCTATTTCAGCGTATTCTTCATCCTGTTCCCGCTGATCATTCTGACCGGCCTGACGATGAGCCCCGGCCTGAACGCCGCCTGGCCGTGGTTGCTCGACATTTTCGGAGGCCGCCAGACGGCGCGGACCATTCACTTTGTGGTCATGCTCCTCCTCGTGGCGTTTTTCATCATCCATATCGTGATGGTGGTGGCGGCCGGGCCGATCAACGAACTGCGCTCGATGACCACGGGCTGGTACCGCGCCGCCCCGGGCACGCCCCGAGTTGAAGGAGACAAGCCATGAGCAGACTGATCACGCGCCGTAATTTCCTGCGCAGTTCGGCCGTGGCTGGGTCGGGCTTGATCATGGCCGGTTGCGACCAGTTCAACTTCCTCGGCTCCAAGGAGAACCCGGTCCGGCACGTCATGGAGCAGGCCAATGTGCTGACCTATAACGTGCAGCGCACGCTGATCGGGGACCAGACCCTGGCGCGCGAATATTCAGCCAGCGAAATCCGCCAGGGGCAGAAGCCGAACGGCTCGGTCGATCCAACGACGCCGGAATACCTGTTCCTCAAGGCGCAGAATTTCGAGCCCTACCGGCTGACCGTGAAGGGCATGGTGGACCGCGAGGTGAGCTTCTCGCTGGCCGAGTTGCGCAACATGCCGGCCCGCAGCCAGATCACCCGCCATGATTGTGTCGAAGGCTGGAGCTGCATCGCCAAGTGGACCGGCACGCCGCTGGGGCCGATCCTGGACCTGGCCGGGGTCAAGCCGCAGGCCAGGTTCTGTGTCTATCACTGCTACGACAATATCCAGCGCACGCTGAGTGGCGACATTCTCTACTACGAAAGCAGCGACCTGATCGACGCCTACCACCCGCAGACGATCTTGAGCTACGGGCTCAACGACGAGGTGCTGCCGGTGGCCAACGGCGCGCCCATCCGGCTCAGGATAGAGCGGGCGCTGGGCTACAAGCAGCCGAAATATCTGCACACGATCGAGCTGGTCGATGACCTGACGCCGTTCGGCAAGGGCAAGGGCGGCTATTGGCCCGACCAGGGCTATGACTGGTACGGCGGCATCTGAGGGGAACTACCCCCACCCAACCTCCCCCTGACAGGGGAGGAGCAGTGCGGTGCTGTAGGCAAGATGGTGCCCATCCACCGGACAAATCCCCCCTATCAGGGGGAGGCGAGGTGGGGGTATCCCCGGCCGTCTTGCACAACGCAGCCTGGCCATGCGTAACGGGCGCGCCAAAAGCCTTGCTATTTCAGCGGGCTTGCCCCATATCAGCTGCATCGTCGCTGCTGGGACACTGTCCCGCACCAGAAAATTTTGCGACGGACTTCACTTCTTATCCCCTGCGGTGAGCGGCGAAGTCAGCCCGGAAACAATCTGTCCGGGTTCGAGCCAGCACCCGCGCGATACTCTCCCTATCGCCCGATTGCACCATTGACCCGCCGGCGCAGTGCGTCCGGCGACATGCGCGCTGCATTGTTCTGCGCGCGTTGCAGCGCCGTTCCGGCGCAGAAAGACGTGTCTTTTGAACGATTTTATCTCCCTCGGCCTGCCTGCCATCCTCAGCGACAGCCTGACCGCCGGCGGTTTTACCGAGCCGACCAAGATCCAGGCCCAGGCCATTCCCAAGCTCCTCGAGGGCCGGGACATGATGGGCATCGCACAAACCGGTTCGGGCAAGACGGCGGCATTCGGCCTGCCGATCCTGGCTGGCATCCTGGGCCTTACCGGCCGACCGCGCCCGCTGACCACGCGAGCCCTTATCCTGGCGCCAACGCGCGAACTGGCCGTGCAGATCGATGAAGCGATCCGCAAGTTTGCCGGCAGCAAGATGAAGCTCGACACCGTGCTGCTGCTCGGTGGCGTGTCGCGCTATCACCAGGTCAAGCGCCTCGAGCGTGGCGTCGACATCGTCGTCGCCACGCCGGGCCGCCTCAAGGACCTGATGGACGACGGCAAGATCAAGCTGAACGAAACCCGCTGGCTGGTGCTGGACGAGGCCGACCGGATGCTGGACATGGGCTTCATCGCCCCGGTCCGTCATATCGTCAAGGCGATCGGCATGAAGCGCCACACGATGATGTTCTCGGCCACGATGGCGCCCGAAGTCGCCGACCTCGCCAAGACCCTGCTGCAGGATCCGGTGCGCGTCGATGCCTCGGTTGCCGGCTCGACCGTGGTCAAGATCGACCAGCGCGTCATCCTGTCCGGCGCCAAGGCCAAGCGCGGCGTGCTCAACGAACTGCTGCTGAGCGAAACCGAGAATATGGAGCGCGTGATCATCTTCTCGCGCACCAAGCATGGTGCCGACCGGGTGGCCAAGAATCTCGAGATCGACGGGCACAAGGCAGCGGCCATTCACGGCAACAAGAGCCAGAATGCGCGCCAGGCGGCGCTCAAGGGCTTCGCCACCGGTGACGTCCGCATTCTTGTCGCGACCGATATCGCGGCGCGCGGCATCGACGTGCCGGGCATCAGCCATGTAGTGAACTATGAGTTGCCCGATGATCCGGAAAACTATGTGCACCGCATCGGCCGTACCGGCCGCAACGGCGCCTCGGGTGTCGCCATCACCCTGTGCGACGGAACCGAGCGCGGCAAGCTGCGCGACGTCGAGCGGCTGATCCGTCGCACGCTGCCCTATACGGGCGACCTGCATTCGGGCAACGAAACCGGCGTGGTGGAAGCACCGCGCTCGGCTTACAAGAAGCCGTCGGGTGGACGGCCTGGCCCCCGTTCGGCCAAGAACCCGCGCGCGGCGCAGGCTGATCGTCGTTCGCCGGCCGAGCGCCGTCCGTTCGCTGAATTCGGCGGAGCGGAGACGGGCGGCAAGAGCCAGCCGCATCGCCATCCCTCCGATACGCCACGGGCCCGTCCTGCCGAGGGCGGCCGCGGCCGTCCGGATGCAGCCGCACGGACGCGTCCGGTTGATGGCGCTGCCCCAGTTCGCGGCGTGCGTCGCGACATGGAAACTGGCAAGCCGATGCTGAACAACAAGCCGGCCGGCGACAAGACCAAGCAGCGCTGGGGCAAGGCGCAGAAGGAAGCGGCCAGGACTAATGGCCGCTCCAACGCCGATCGCCAGCGTGGCCGTGCCTAAGCGGCAGTGAATCGGATAGACAAAGGGCGGCCCCAGTGGCCGCCCTTCTTGTTTGGAGCTTGCCATGACGACAGTCGCGATCATCGGACCCGGTGCGATCGGCGGTACGCTGGCGGCCTGGCTGGCACAGGATCCGGCGCTGAATATCACCCTGTGCGCGCGCACGCCGCTTGATGACCTGCAGGTAGAGACGCCATCGGGGGTGCTGACGGCCAAGCCGGTGGTGCTGACAGACCCCGCAACGGCACGGACCTTCGACTGGGTGCTGGTTGCGACCAAGACCTATGACGTAGAGGCGATACGGCCCTGGCTGGAGCGTCTGGTCGGCGAGCGGACGCGCGTCGCCATCGTCCAGAACGGGGTGGAGCATGTCCGGCTGTTCCAGCATCTCGTGCATGCCGAACGGCTGGTGCCGGTCATGATCAACCTGCCGGCGGTGCGCCATGCTCCGGGGCGGATTGTGCAGAGCCGTGATGGCTTCATCGTCGTGCCGGCGGGCCGCAACGGCGAGGACCTCGTGGCGCTGTTCGACCGCACCGATATCAAAGCCTCCGCCGATGCAGATTTCCTCTCGCAGGTCTGGATCAAGCTTTGCGGCAACTGCGCTGCGATCGTGCCGACACTGACCCTGCGCACCACCGGACCGGTCTGGAGCGAGGAACTGGAGGTGATCGTACGAGGGCTGGTGGAGGAATGCGCGGCGGTGGGCCGAGCCGAGGGCGCTGACATTCCCTCCAGCGTGATCGACAGCACAATTGCCACAATGCGGACAATGGAAGCCGGCGCGGTCGCCGGCTCCATCCACGCGGACCGGCTTGCCGGACAACCCATGGAGATCGACGCCCGCAATGGCGTCATCGTGCGGCTCGGGGCAACGCACGGTATCGCCACGCCGATGAACCGAGTTCTCGTGACATTGCTCGAGGCGTCGGGCAGTCCGTGGGTGACCTGCTAGTCATCCAGCAAGGCACGGGCCGCGGCGCCCGGCGCCAGGAGGAGACGCACCGGCCGGATCGGGAGGCACGCTGCCGCTAGGCGACCGAAGCCAGGTAGAGGATGTCCCTTGTACTCGTCGCGGTGACCGACGCGGGTGCGAGACGATCCAGGAACTCCCTGGACCAGTCCTCCACATTGTGTTTCTTCGCTGCCGCCATGAGAGTCTGCCAGCGGCGCTTGCGCTCGTCGAGCGGCATGTCCAAGGCCATGCGCAGGGCTTCGGCCGTCTCGTCGGTGTCGAACGGATTGACCAGGATGGCGTCCTCGAAGATTTCGGCGGCTCCGGCAAAGCGGGAGAGCACCAGCACACCCGGATTCTCGGGGTCCTGAGCGCCGACATATTCGTGGGCTACGAGATTCATCCCGTCGCGAAGGGGGGTCACCAGCCCGACCCGCGCAAGGCGATAGAGACCGGCAAGGCTGGGCTGGCCATAGGCGCGCTTGACGTAGGTCAGGGGTTGCCAGTCGGGATCGGCAAAACGCCCCATCACGCGGCCACAGATGGCATCGAGCGTGTCGCTGGTGGCCTGATATTCCTTGATCGTGTCGCGCGAGGGAGGCGCAATCTGCAACAAGTGCACCTGCCTGCGGAAGCGGCTGTCATTGGCGAGAAGCTTCTCATAGGCCTCCACCCGCTGCGGCAAGCCCTTGGAATAATCCAGCCGGTCGACGCCCAGGATCAGTTGCTGGCCATGCAGGAACCGCTCCATGCGCCGGATCATCTTGACGGCAGCAGAGCTGCTGGCGAGGCGGGAAAACGCATCCGGATCGGAACCGATGGGAAAGGCCGCAACTTCGGTGCGGCCGAAATCCACCGACTTCAGCGGCGAGCCGGACAGTGTTGATGGCGCCTGATGATCGGCAAATTCGGTGAAGGCGGTGACGTCGCGGTTGGCCTGCATGCCGACGAGATCGTAGCAGGACAGGTCGCGCATCAAGTCCTGGTGGTGCGGAATGGCGTAGAGCGCGTCGCTGGTCGGGAACGGGATGTGGAGGTAAAATCCGATACGACTGCGGACGCCGAGCCGGCGCAACTCGCTGGCCAGCGGGATCAGGTGGTAATCATGCACCCAGATGATGTCGTCCGGCTTCAGCAGCGGCAGCAAGGCGCGGGCAAATTGCCCGTTGACGCGGCGATAGCCCTCATACCAGTGGGCTTCGATCGTGGCGAGGTCGAGCCGCAGGTGAAAGCTGGGCCAGAGGATCGAGTTGGAAAAACCGGCGTAGTAGGCGTGATGGTCTTCGCGGGTCAGATCGATCTGCGCGACGGAAAGACCGTCGATGTCTTCAAAGGTGGCCTTGCCGGATGGCTGGTCCACGAGCTTGCCCGACCAGCCGAACCAGAAACCTTCTCTTTCCGACAAGGTCTTGCGCAATGCCACCGCAAGTCCTCCCGCTGCCGGGCCTTTGCCCGGGGTGCGGTTGGAAACGATGATAACTCTGCTCATTTATTGCCCCCGTTCGTCCAGTCAGTGCGTCACAGTTTTTTCGCGATCACGGGCGGCTATGTCGCCCAGCCCCTTGATCAAGGCATGGACTGACGCAACGTTGGCGATCCGCATGCGTGCAGCGGTTTCACCTTCGCCCAGCTTGATTCCGACGCCACCCAGTTCCTGGGCGGCGATGAAGCCATCCTCGTCGGTGGTGTCGTCGCCGATGAAGATAGGTGTGCGGCCAACGAAAGGCACTTCCCGCATGAAGGCGCGCAGGGCAGTACCCTTGTTGGCGCCAGCGGGCCGGGCTTCGAGCACCATCTTGCCTGGCACGAGCGTAAAGCCAGGAACCCCCAGTACAGCCTCCTCCATGGCGATGCGGACGGCATTTTCGAGTTCCGGTGCCTGCCGGTAGTGCAGGGCGACCGCGCCTTCCTTGGTCTCGATGATCAAGGATGGATGGGCCATCACCAGCGGCGACAGCGCCTCGGCGATCTCTGCGGCGCCGGTGATGGCGGCGGGATCGACGGTCTCCACCACGCCGTCGGCCCGGCGGCGCTGGGTGCCATGGGCGCCGGCAACCGGCAGGTGGAGGGGTGCTAGGTAGCGGTCGATATCGGATATTTCACGGCCGGTGATGACGGCGAACGCGCTGTCGAGCTCCCGCGCTGTTCGTTCAAGCTGCGGTGCCAGGCTATCTGGCACTTCCACCCCGTCGGGCGTTTCGGCAATTTCGACCAAAGTACCATCGAAATCCGTGAAAATAGCCAGTTGCGGGGCGTTCGGCGCAGCAGCAATGTCGTCAGAGGGCATCGGGCGGTCTTTCGCTGAACACAACGGAGTGAAACGCACGTCAGTCCGATTGGTTCGGTTGAACATGGCAGTCATGCGTTCAAGCGTCTTCTGAATGTCGTCTGAATGGGGCATTGGTCCGCCATTCAACCGCCCGGAACTATAGAAGGTCCAGCGTCAACAATGTCCGGATTGCGGAAAATGCCCCAGCTCCTTCTGACAGCACTTTTCGCGCTGGCCATCAGCTTCCTCACCTTCGCCGCCTCCTTCGCCGACGTGCCGCGCAGCGAAGTGCTGGTCATGGACACGCACGAGTAATCGCAGCTAAGCCAACGGGATGCTCCCGGTCCCCTTATCGTTCTGGTAGATGGCAGACAGTTCGCCATAGAGAGCGGTGAGATCATCGAGGCGCGCCAGCAGGATTTCCTTGTGGCTGCGATCGAGAGCAGCAATCATCCGGGCGATGTCGTAGCTGGTCCAGTACGGATTGGTGCGGTTGTAGAGCGGGCGATGCTCGGGTACCGAGGTACGATCGGGATCGGGCACTGCATAGACAGCCCTGAGGATCTGGATGTCGTAGGGAATGGCGAAGCTGTCCCGGCTGAACAGATAGTAGAAATTGTCAAAGCCCGACCAAGTGATGCCGGAGAGGCAGAGCGAGCACGGCTCGTGCGTCGCCAGAAACAGGCAGTCCGCCGTCGCGGGGCGCTGATCGGCGGGAAGCTCAAAGAAGCGCTTGATGGCGTGCATCTCGCCATGCCACATCGGGTTCTCGATCTCGTTGTTGGTCTCGGCGACAATGACTGCGAGGTCCGACTTGCGCAGGATTGCGGCGCCGAACAGCTTGTTGCCCTGGGCGACTCCGCGGCGGGTCAAGGGCGCGATATCGTGCTCGATGACGTCGAGCAGCCGCGAAATGAGGTCGATCTTGTCCATGGTGGCTCCGTGGCAGGCGCCGTAGCGTAGCCACCTCCTCTCCTATTGGAAAGGTCGGTGCTCAGGGGTCAGCGGGTCACCAGCCAAGGCTGTTCGAAGCGGTGTTCCTCGAGATTGTTACCCTCGCCGCCACGGTCGACAACCAGGAACTCGCCGGGAACGTCGAGCGGTGTCAGGACGCCATGCCAGGTGTTCATGGCGATGTTGACGCCCTGGCCCGGAGAGGGCTCGAAGGCGCGAAGGCGAACGGGCGTGCCGCTATCATCCTCGGCCACGATCACCAGCCAGGGGCCGGTCGAGAGCGGATAGAAGGCCTGACTGCCGAGTGGATGGCGCTCGACGAGATCAAGCTTGAGGGGCAGGGCGTAAGGCTGGCCGCGGAACAGGGAGATCAGCGGGCGGGGATGCACGCCGCCCAGCTCCACCCGGGCGAGATCATGATAGCGCTCGGTCATGCCGTTGTTGATCGGATAGTGATGGGCGCGGGCCGTTTCGATAACCTGGCCGAACGGGGCGAAGGCCGCGGTAGTTAAAGGCTCGATGGAAACGGTGCGCCCGGTCATCGCTCACAAGCCCAGTTTCATGTGGCGGTTGACGTCCTTGTAGAGCAGATAACGGAAGCGGCCGGGCCCGGCATAGCAGGCCTGCGGGCAGAAGGCGCGCAGCCACATGAAGTCGCCCGCCTCCACTTCCACCCAATCGCGGTTGAGCCGATAGACCGCCTTGCCTTCGAGCACATAGAGACCATGCTCCATAACGTGAGTTTCCTCGAAGGGAATGACGGCGCCGGCCTCCAGCGTGACGATGTTGACATGCATGTCGTGGCGCATGTCGGTGGGTTCGACGAAGCGCGTGGTGCCCCAGGTGTTGCCGGTATCAGGCATCCAGATGATGGGAACGTCCTGTTCGTTGGTTACGAAGGCGGTCGGAGCGTCGATGCCCGCGACGGGCTCATAGCGCTTGCGCACCCAGTGGAAACGGGCGGGCGCGTCGCCGCGGTTGACCAGGGACCAGGTAATCGTGGGGGGCAGGTAGGCATAGCCACCGGGGCCGAGCAAATGGTCGCTGCCATCGATCGTGACGCTGACCTGCCCCTCGACCACGAAGAGCACGCCCTGAGCCTGTGGATCGGGCTCGGGCTGGCTGCTGCCGCCACCGGGCATGACTTCGACGACATATTGCGAGAAGGTTTCCGAAAAGCCGGTCATGGGGCGGGCGATGACCCAGGCGCGGCTCCGGTCCCAATTGGGGAGGTAGCTGGTCACGATGTCCCGCATGACCCCGCGCGGGATCAGCGCATAGGCCTCGGTGAAGACGGCGCGGCCGGTGTGCAGGGCGCTTTGCGGCGGCAGGCCGGCGGCAGGCGAGGCGTAGGTGGTATCGGCCATGGCGTTTTGTCTCGGCTGTTCTACGGGTGCAGGCGCTCGGCGGTGCGGCGCAGGTCGCGCGTGATGGTTCCGGCGGCGTGCGCCTCGGCCTCATGATCCGGCTCTCGCCAGGCTTCCGCAAGCCCGGCCTCGTACCATTCCACCATGGGCGGCAAGGCGCGCAGGCGTTCAGCATAGGCATCGGCTTCATCGCCGAGCGATATGCCATAGGTCTGCAGCCGAAGGGCGACCGGCGCGTAAAAGGCATCGGCGGCGGTGAACTGGTTCCCCGCAAGGAAGGGGCCGCCAAACCGCGTCAGCCCCGTTGTCCAGATTTCGGCGATCCGCGCCAGGTCCCGCTCGAGCGCCGGCGGGCGCTCGCACAACTCGATTCGCAGGCCGCAGTTCATGGTGCAGATGTCGCGCAGGGCGGAGAAGCCGGAGTGCATTTCGGCGCTCACAGAGCGGGCATAGGCCCGCGCAGCTCGGTCAGTTGGCCACAGCGACGGATAGGTGTCTGCGAGATGCTCGATGATGGCAAGGGAGTCCCAGACCGCGAGGCCGTCATCCATCAGCAGCGGTACGCGGCCGGTCGGCGAAAAGGCGCGAAAGTCGTCGTGGCTGCCGTGGTCGGTGAAGGGGCGGAGCTCTTCGGTGAAGGCAATGTCGAGCATGCGCAGAGCCAGCCACGGCCGCAGCGACCAGGATGAGTAGTTCTTGTTGCCGATGATGAGTGTGAGCAATTGCGGTCTCCCCCACCGGCTGTAGCGCGCCGCCCGGCGACCGCGCAAGCGTCAGGCTTCGACCTGCTGCTTCAGGCGGCTCAGCATGCCGGCGGCATAGGCAGCATAGGGGCCGATCCAGCGCTCATGAATGGCATGGATGGGCAGGGCGTCGAGATGGTTCCAGCGCTCGCGGCCGCGCCGCTCCGCCACGACCAGGCCCGCCTCCTCGAGGACGCCGAGATGCTGCATGACGGTGCAGCGATCCAGCTCCGGCATCTGGGTGCACAGCGTGCCGGTGGTGAGCGGTTCTGCTTTCAGCAGGTCAATGATCCTGCGTCTCACCCGGTGGCTGAGCGCCTTGAAGATCAGGTCGTTTTCGTCTTCGGTTGACATGTTATATTCTTATAACATATTATCCTTCAGGTCAAGCAGGAGGTGAGAAATGGCATACGAATTCAGGGTCAGCGGCCGCATCGCCAAGCCCGTCCGCGACGTTTTCGAGGCTGTGGTCGAGCCAAAGCAACTTTCAAAATATTTCACCACCGGTGGCGCCCAGGGGCGGCTGGAAACCGGGGCGACGGTGACCTGGGACTTTCATGATTTTCCCGGGGCCTTTCCCGTCCATGTCATCGAGGTGCAGCAGGACAAGAAGATCGTTCTGCGCTGGGATGCTGCGGACGGACCCGACGACGGGGGGCAGTACGAAACGACGGTGACCATGACCTTCGAAGCCCTCGATGATGGTCGCACCCTGGTCGCAATCGCCGAAGAGGGTTTCCGCGACGGGCCGGCGGGGGAAAAGGCAGCCTTCGGCAATTGCGAGGGCTGGACCGGCATGCTGTGCGCGCTCAAGGTCTATGTGGAGCATGGCATCAACCTGCGGGCAGGGTTCTACAAGTGAGCGGGCGGGTAGCAGCCGTTGCGCGGCATGACTTCAGGAACCTGAGCGCCGATCGAGTGTACCAGGCGTGGACTGATCCGGCCCTGCTGAGGCGGTGGATGGCCGACCACCTCAGGCAGCAGGATGAGGACGCTGCGATCACGCGAATCGAGGTGGATGCCGTTGTCGGCGGTCGCTTCTGCTTCGCTGATACGCGCGAAGGATCCGAAGCGTGGGGCTATTACGAGGCGCTCGAGCGTCCCGAGCGCATCGTCTTCAGTTGGTTCGTCTCCTCCGACGAAGAGCAGGAAGACAAATCGGACGTCGCTATCGAAATCACTCCAGCTGGGCCCGGATGCGCCGTCACCGCCACGCACACCATGAGCGACGAGTGGGCCGACTATGTCGATCGCACGGCAGCAGCCTGGCGCTCGATGCTGCAATCGATCGACGCAACGCTGACGGTCAGGGCAGAAGTGACTTGAGGCGCAGATGGGCAATGCGCTCGACCTGGGCGCAGGCTGTGGCGAACTCCACCGCTGCATTGTTGTCGATCCGCTTCTCGAAGGCCGCGAGGATGGCGACCTTGGTGTTGTCGCGCACCGCGATGATGAAGGGGAAGCCGAATTTTTCAACATAGGCGGTGTTGAGGGCGGTGAAGCGATCACGCTCCGCATCGGTCAGCGCATCGAGGCCAGCCGACGCCTGTTCGGCGGTCGAGGCATCGGTCAGGCGCTTCGCCGCCGCGAGCTTGCCCGCAAGGTCGGGATGGGCGCGCAAGACCGCCAGCCGCTCCTCGGCGGAGGCCATGCGGAACTGGCTCCGCAGGGCGAAGTGAAGGCCGATGGCCGTGTCATTGGCCGGGGCCAGTTCGCCTTCCCAGGCCCGTTCGGCAATCCACGGCGAATGTTCGAAGATCGATCCGAAGCGCTCCACGAATTCGGCCTTGTCCAGCTGGGACGGCACGATGGCGGGCGCGACATGGGGGTGGTGCTCTGCCCAGTGTTCGGCAATGGTCAGTCGGGTGGGCACCCAGACCTTGTCGAAGCCCTTGATGTAGTCGACGAACCTCTTGAGACCCTGATAGCGCCCCGGCTGTCCAACGAGGCGGCAGTGCAGGCCGATGGACATCATCTTGGGCGCGCCCGCCTGCCCCTCGGCATAAAGGCAGTCAAAACTGTCCTTGAGAAACTGGAAGAAGGCCTCCCCGTTCTCGAAGCCGGACGGGGTCACGAAGCGCATGTCATTGGCGCTGAGTGTGTAGGGAATAATGAGTTGGGGGCGGCCCTGGTGCACCCGCCAATAGGGCAGGTCATCGTCATAGGTATCGGAGACATAAGCGAAGCCGCCTTCCTCGGAGACGAGATCCACCGTGTTCAGCGAGCAACGGCCGGTATACCAGCCGCGTGGCCGTTCCCCAGTGGCGATGGTATGGAGGCGTATCGCCTCGGCGATCTGCTGGCGCTCGATATCGGGCGGCATGTCCTTGTGCTCGACCCATTTGAGCCCGTGGCTGGCAATCTCCCAGCCCGCTTCCTGCATCGCGGCAAGCTGGGCAGGCGCCCGCATCAGCGCCGTGGCAACCCCGTAGACAGTCACCGGCAACCGGGCTTCGGTGAACAGCCGGTGCAGCCGCCAGAACCCGGCGCGCGCGCCGTATTCATACATGGACTCGATGTTCCAGTGCCGCTGACCAGGCCAGGGTGCCGCCCCGACAACGTCGGCCAGGAATGCTTCGGACCCTGCGTCACCATGCAGGATGTTGTTTTCGCCGCCTTCCTCGTAGTTGAGCACGAACTGCACCGCGACATGGGCGCCGCCCGGCCAGTTGGCGTGCGGCGGGTTCGGGCCATAGCCGTGCATGTCGCGGGGGTAGCGCATGAGCTGTACTCGTCTGGTATCGGTGTCGGGATAGTATCGGCTGGACCGTTCACGACAAGATGCACAAAAATGGACCAAATGGTAAAATATGGGCATTGCGCATCGGGCTCGATGCGATAGTCTCCTAGCGGGGACGACAGACGGAGCAGCACATGGCGGGTAGTGGACGCCTCACGACGCATGTCCTTGATACCATGCACGGCAAGCCGGCGCGTGGCATGCGGATCGAACTGCACTATGTCCACGGCGATCACACGCACCACATCACCGACAGCTATACCAATGCCGATGGCCGGGTGGACCAGCCGCTGCTGAGCGAGGACCAGTTCGAGCAGGGCGCGTTCGAAATCCGCTTTCATGTCGGGCAGTATTTCGAGCGGCTGGGCGTCGAGATCGAGGTGCCGTTCCTCGATGTGGTGCCGATTCGCTTCACGATCGGTGAGGACAAGCACTATCACGTGCCACTGCTGGTCAGCCCCTTTGCCTATTCGACCTACCGGGGGAGCTGAGCGGTGACAGTTCCAGGCGCCGAGCCCCAAGTCAGCAACGCCATCCGCTTCATCCTCAATGACGAGGAAGTCAGCCTCACCGACGTCAAGCCCGACACGACGCTGCTCGACTGGCTGCGGCTCGACCGGCGCCTGCGCGGGTCGAAGGAGGGATGTGCCGAGGGCGATTGTGGCGCCTGCACGGTACTGGTTGGCCGGCTGTCCGGCGATGACATCATCTATGACACGGTGACCGCCTGCATCCGCTTCGTGGGGAGCCTGCACGGCAGACATGTCGTGACCATCGAACATCTGCGCGGCGAGAACGGCAACCTGCATCCGGTGCAGCAGGCGATGGTTGACCATCACGGCAGCCAGTGCGGCTTCTGCACGCCCGGCTTTGTGATGAGCCTTTACGGCCTGTGGATGCGCGACCCCGATCCCAGCCAGCGCGCCATCGAGAAGGCCCTGCAGGGCAATCTCTGCCGCTGCACCGGCTATGCACCGATCATCCGGGCCGGCAAGGCGATCTCCAGCTACGGCATGCCGCAGGGCGACCCGCTCTGGGCCGAGCGTATCGCGCTCAAGGACAAGATCCGGGCGATCAACGACGGCCGGCGGGTCGAAATTGGAGAGGGCGCCGATCGCATCGTCGTGCCCGCCAGTCTCGATGACTTCGCCGCGGTCTACGAGGCCGAACCGCTGGCGACCATCGTCAACGGCTCGACCGATGTGGGGCTGTGGGTCACCAAGTTCATGCGCCCGATCGGACCGGTCATCTTCATCAACCACCTGCAGGAGCTCAAGCGGATCGCCGAGAACGACAGCGAAGTGCGCTTTTATGCCGGCGTTTCGTATTCGGAGGCGCTGCCGGTGATCTCGGCCGCGTTTCCGCAAATGGGCGAGCTCTGGAACGGCATTGCCGGTGAGCAGATCCGCAACATGGGGACGATCGGCGGCAACATCGCCAACGGGTCGCCGATCGGCGACACGCCGCCGCCCTTCATCGTGCTTGGCGCAAAGTTGCACTTGCGCAAGGGCAAGCACCGTCGCGAAATCAAGCTGGAAGACTATTTCCTCGCCTATGGCAAGCAGGACCGCCAGCCGGGCGAGTTTGTCGAGAGCGTGACGCTGCCGCTGTTGCCGGCGGGCGAGAAGTTCGCCGTCTACAAGATTTCCAAGCGCCGGGAAGAGGATATCTCTGCCCTTTGCGGTGCCTTCCGCATCTTCGTCAACGATGCCGGCCTTGTCGGCATGGCTCGTATTGCCTTCGGCGGCATGGCGGCCACGCCCAAACGGGCCAGGGCAGTCGAGGCTGCGCTGGTCGGAAAACCCTGGACGCAGGACAGCATCGATGCGGCCATCGGAGCCTTCGCCAAGGACTACCAGCCGATTTCCGACATGCGGGCCAGTGCAGAGTACCGGCTGCTGGCCGCGCAGAATCTGCTGCAGCGGTTTTTCCTCGAGACGACGGGGCAGGGACAGCAGCTGCGGCGAGAGGTGGCATGAACAAACACGAAGCCCCCATCACCCTCGCGTCGCTCCACACCGCTACCCCGCATGACAGCGGTCCCAAGCATGTCACTGGCACGGCTGAATATATCGACGACATGGTCGAGCCGGCGGGGATGATGCATGCCTATCTGGCGCTCTCCACCCGGGCACATGCCGAGATCGTCCGCATCGACCTGACGGCGGTGAAGGCGGCGCCGGGCGTGATCGGCGTGCTGACGGCAGACGATATTCCAGGCGAGAACGACGTCTCTCCCAGCCATAAGCATGACGAGCCGATCTTTGCCATCGGCAAGGTGCATTTCTGGGGGCAGCCGCTGCTGGCGGTCATCGCCGAAACACGCGACCAGGCGCGGCGGGCGGCTCATCTCGTGCGCGTCGAATACCGCGACCTGCCCTACCACACGGATGTGCGTTCGGCGCAGGCGGCGGGACGTAGGCTTGTGACCGAGCCGCTCAAGCTCGAGCGGGGCGACGTCGCGGCGGGCCTCGCCGGCGCCACGAACCGGGTCACCGGCAGCATCGTCATCGGCGGGCAGGACCATTTCTACCTCGAAGGCCACATAGCCATGGCCGTGCCGGGGGAAGACGAGGACGTCACGGTCTTCTCGTCGACGCAGCATCCCAGCGAGGTGCAACTGATGGTCGCCCAGGTGCTGGGCATCCGCCAGCACGCCGTGACGATCAATGTGCGCCGCATGGGTGGTGGGTTCGGTGGCAAGGAAACCCAGGGCAACCTCTTTGCCTCGGTCGCCGCGCTGGCGGCCAAGAAATGGAACCGCGCCTGCAAGATTCGCCCCGACCGGGACGATGACATGACGGCGACGGGCAAGCGGCATGATTTCGTGGTCGACTATGAGGTCGGCTATGACGATGCGGGCAAGATCGCGGCGGTGGATGCGCTTTATGGCGCACGGGCCGGCTTCTCGTCCGACCTGTCCGGCCCCGTCACCGACCGGGCCCTGTTCCACGCCGACAATGCCTATTGGTATCCGGCCGTTCGGGTGCGCAGCGAGCCGCTCTATACAAATACCGTGTCCAACACCGCCTTCCGTGGCTTTGGCGGACCGCAGGGCATGCTGGCTGCCGAAAGGTGGATCGAAGACATCGCCTATGCCCTGGGTAAGGACCCGCTCGAGATCCGCAAGGCCAATTTCTACGGCACGGAAACCGACAATATCACGCCCTATCACCAGCCGGTGGAGGACAATGTCATCCACCGGGTGGTCGATGAACTGGAGGCGTCCTCGGACTATCAGGCGCGGCGGGCCGCCATCCTCGACTACAACGCCGGCAGTCCGATCCTCAGGAAGGGCATCGCCCTGACGCCGGTCAAGTTCGGTATCTCCTTTACCGCCACCTGGTACAATCAGGGCGGGGCGCTGATCCACGTCTACAAGGACGGCACGATCCAGCTCAATCACGGCGGCACCGAGATGGGGCAGGGGCTCTATATCAAGGTGGCCCAGGTGGTGGCGGATGCGTTCGGAGTTGGCCTCGACACGATCAAGATCATGGCGACCTCCACCGGCAAGGTGGCCAATACCTCGGCCACCGCCGCCTCTTCGGGTACCGATCTCAACGGTGCCGCCGCCCTCAACGCCGCCATCCAGATCAAGGAGCGGCTGGTCCGGCATGCGGCGAAGCTCTATCGGGTCGACGAGGCTCAGGTGCAGTGGGTGCAGGGCGGCGTCCAGGCGGGCGACACTTTCGTGCCGTTCGGCGAGCTGGTGGCGTCGGCCTATCTGAACCGCGTGCATCTTTCGGCGGCCGGGTTCTACGAGACCCCGAAGATCCACTGGGATCGTGCCACCGGGAGGGGTCATCCATTCTTCTACTTTGCCTACGGCGCCTCGGTCAGCGAAGTGACCATCGACACACTGACGGGTGAATACACGGTCGACCGGGTGGATATCCTCCACGACGTTGGCCGCTCGCTCAATCCGGCCATCGATCTCGGCCAGATCGAGGGCGGGTTCATCCAGGGCATGGGGTGGCTCACCACCGAGGAACTGGTGTGGGACGGCGAGGGGCAACTGCGCACCAAGGCGCCGTCGACCTACAAGATCCCGCTGGCGTCGGATGTGCCGCCGGTTTTCAACGTGAAACTGGCCGAATGGTCGGTGAACAAGGTGCAGACCGTGGGCCGGTCCAAGGCGGTCGGCGAACCGCCGCTGATGCTGGCGATGAGCGTGGTCGAGGCGCTGTCGATGGCCGTCGCGAGCGTTGCCGACTATCGCGTGGCGCCCCGGCTCAACACCCCGGTCACGCCGGAGCGGGTGCTGATGGGTGTGCAGCGGATGAAGGGGGAGGCGGGCTTGTGAGGGCTTACCCAGTCGTCGGAGTACCCCCACCTAGCCTCCCCCTGACAGGGGGAGGAACAGTCCGGACGTTGTGGCACAATCTTGCCCCTTACACTACGCGGCCCCTCCCCCTGTCAGGGGGAGGTTGGGTGGGGGTGTCCTTCTTATGAAGAGAGCTGCCGAACTCGCCCAGTTCCTCGCCGCGAACGGCGACGCCGTCGTCTGCGAACTCACTTCGGTACGTGGCTCCTCCCCGCGCGAGCAGGGCACGTTCATGCTGGTCGCGCCGCAGGGCCTGTTCGGCACCATCGGGGGCGGTGCGCTGGAATATATGGTGATCGAGCATGCGCGCCGGCTCCTGGCGGGCGGCCAGCGCGAAGAGGCAATGGATGTGCCGCTGGGGCCCGAGATCGGCCAATGCTGCGGCGGGCGGGTGGGCGTCAATTTGCGCCTGGCAGACGCGCAGACGCGCCAGCGCCTGACGGCGATGGTGGCAGCAGAGGATGCGGCGTTGCCGCCAGTCTATGTCTTCGGCGCCGGCCATGTCGGGCGGGCGCTTGCCAAAATGCTGGCGCTGCTGCCGGTTCAGCTCGAGGTAATCGACACGCGGCAGGAGGAACTTGGGCTGCTGCCCCCGGGTATCGCCGCCCGCGCCGTCGCCATGCCCGAGGCCGTCATCCGCTCGGCCCCATCGGGCAGTTCCTATGTCGTCCTGACCCACGACCACGCGCTGGACTTCCTCATCGCCCAGGAAGCGCTGGCGCGTCCCGACGCCCCCTATGTCGGCATGGTCGGGTCGCGGACCAAGCGTGCCCGGTTTGCGAGTTGGTTCCTGAGAGAGGGCGGTGATGCCAGCGCCCTTGAGCGCCTCGTCTTGCCGATCGGTCAAGCAGGTCTTGGGGATAAGCGCCCCGAAGTCATCGCGGCACTGGCGGCGGCGGAAATTATGGTCCACATTGGGCAACGGGAAGCTGAAATTGCGCGGGCGCGCACCCCCAGATCATTGGGGGTGGTCATTGGACGCTAGCATGCCGCATCGGCTCGAATTGACCGGCATTACCAAACGCTTTCCTGGTGTCCTGGCCAACGATAACGTCACCTTTGCGGTCAAGCCGGGCGAGATCCACGCGTTGCTGGGAGAGAACGGGGCCGGCAAGTCGACGCTGGTCAAGATGATCTACGGCATCATGCAGCCCGACGCCGGCGAAATCCGCTGGGATGGCCGCCCGGTCGTCGTGGCCAATCCCAAGGCTGCCCGTCGGCTGGGCATCGGCATGGTGTTCCAGCACTTCTCGCTGTTCGAGGCGCTGACGGTGCTGGAAAACATTGCCCTGGGCATGGACAGCAAGATTCCTGCCCGCGAACTGGAAGCGCGCATTCGCGCGGTGATGACGCAGTACGGCCTGCTGCTCGATCCGCACCGCACGGTGGCGACCCTGTCGGTTGGCGAACGTCAGCGCATCGAGATCGTGCGCGCGCTGCTGCTCGAGCCCAAGCTGCTGATCATGGATGAGCCGACCTCGGTGCTGACGCCGCAGGAGGTCGAACAGCTGTTCGAGGTGCTGCGCAAGCTCGCTGCGGAAGGGTGCTCGATCCTCTACATTTCCCACAAGCTGTACGAGATCAAGGCGCTGTGCGACACGGCGACGATCCTGCGCGGCGGCAAGCTGGTCGATACCTGCGACCCCCGGCAGGAGACCAGCCGGACGATGGCCGAGAAGATGATCGGCGCAGGGCTCAGGGACATCGTGCGATCGCAGGGGCGCAGCCTCGGGCAGGCCAAGCTGGTCGTATCACGGCTCTCTACCCCCAAGAGCGGGCACTTCGACGTGCCGGTCGATGATGTGAGCTTCACCGTGCGTGAAGGGGAAATCTTCGGCATTGCCGGCGTGGCCGGCAATGGGCAGAACGCGTTGCTGGACGCGCTCAGTGGAGAAACCCGCAGCAGTGACAGTGCAGCGATTACCCTGGGTGGCTACCCGCTCGGACTGCTCGACACGACCGGCCGGCGCAAGCGCGGGCTCTGCGCCGTGCCCGAGGAGCGCAACGGCCACGCCGCGGTGGGCGATTTTACCCTCGCGGACAATTCCGTGCTCACCGCCCGGGACAGGCTGCATATGGTCGTGATGGGCCTGATCAATTCGGGTGCCGCCAAGACCTATACCGGCCGGGTCATCGCCGAATTCGCCGTCAAGGCACTGGGCCCTGCCTCGACGGCTGGCTCGCTGTCGGGCGGGAACCTGCAAAAGTTCATCATGGGCCGGGAAATCCTGCAAAAGCCGAGCGTGCTGGTGGTCAGCCAGCCGACCTGGGGCGTCGATGCCGGCGCGGCCGCGGCCATTCATCAGGCACTGGTCGACCTCGCCGCGGCCGGGTCGGCAATCGTGGTGATCAGCCAGGATCTCGATGAGCTCAGAACGCTTTGCGACACGCTGGCGGTGATCAACCTCGGCCGCCTGTCGGCGGCAAAGCCGGTCGGCGAGGTCAGCGTCGAGGAAATCGGCCTGCTGATGGGTGGCGTGCATGGCACGGAGGCGCGTGATGCAATTCCGGCTTGAGCGGCGTCCCGAGCCGTCACGCGTCATGATCTACGCCACGCCGGTGGCGGCGGTCCTGCTGACCATGGTGGTGGGCGCAGTCCTGTTTTCGCTCATCGGCTTCGACGGGCTGGGCGCCGTCCGCGAGATTTTCCTGACGCCGCTGACCAACTCGTTCAAATGGCAGGACCTGGGCGTCAAGGCCGCGCCGCTGATCATCATCGGCGTAGGCCTCTCGATCTCCTATCGCGCCAACGTCTGGAACATCGGCGCCGAGGGGCAATATATCGTCGGCGGTCTGGCGGCGACGTGGGTGGCGCTGGCAACCTATGGCATGACCGGGTGGTGGATCCTGCCGGCAATGCTGGTGGCCGGCGTGGCCGGGGGCGCGGCCTATGCCGCCATTCCCGCCCTGCTCAAGACCAGGCTGGGGGTCAACGAAATCCTGACCAGCCTGATGCTGACGTACGCATCGGTGCAGTTGATCTACTATCTTGTTCGCGCCCCCTGGAAAGATCCGATGGGCATGGGCTTTCCGCAAACGCGGATCTTCTCGGAAGCAGCGCGGCTGCCGACCATAATTCCGACGACGATCGTCCATCTGGGCGTGCCGATCGCGATTGTGGTGGCGCTGGTGGCGTGGTTCATCATGTCGCGCTCGGTGTTCGGCTATCGCATGCGCGTGGTGGGCGCGGCACCCCATGCTGCCCGCTATGGCGGATTTTCGGAGAACAAGACGATCTGGCTCGCTTTGCTGGTCAGTGGCGGCCTCGCCGGCATGGCGGGGATGCTGGAAGTGGCCGGGCCATTCCAGCGCATGGTGCCGGGCTTTCCCACCGGCTATGGCTTCACCGCAATCATCGTCGCCTTCCTGGGGCGGCTCAATCCGCTGGGCGTGATCTTTGCCGGCATCGTCATGGCGATCACCTTCGTGGGTGGCGAGGTGGCGCAGACGACGATCGGTCTCTCCAGTTCGGCTGCCGGGGTGTTCCAGGCGATGATGCTGTTCTTCCTGCTCGCGGGCGATCTCCTCGTGCGCTACCGCATCAAGCGCGTCCAACCCCAGACGGCGGGGGTGACGCCATGACCACCGAACTGATCATCGCCGTCATCATCACCGTGGTGGGTGCATCGACGCCTATTCTCATCGCGGCCCTGGGCGAACTGGTGGTGGAGCGGGCAGGCGTGCTCAATCTGGGCGTCGAGGGCATGATGCTGGTCGGCGCCATCACCGGCTTCGTCATTGTCTTCACCACCGGCAACCACTATCTCGCCATCGCCCTGGCCGCAGCGGCGGGGGTGGCGACATCGCTGATCTTCGGCTTCCTGACCCTCAGTCTTTCCGCCAACCAGACAGCCACCGGCCTGGCGCTGACGATTTTTGGCACCGGATTTTCGGCGCTTGCCGGACAGGGCTTCAGCGCGAGACCCGTAACCCTGCTAGGACCGCTGTTCCCCGGGCTGGCCGGCGATCCGGTCTGGCGGGTGATCTTTGGCTACTCCGCGCTGGTCTATTTCGCGCTGTTCATGGTCCTTGCCATCTGGTGGTTTCTCAAAAAGACCCGCGCCGGGCTGATCCTGCGAGCGGTTGGCGAGAACGACCTGTCCGCCCACTCGATCGGCTACTCCGTCATCGGCGTGCGCTATATGGCGGTTATGTTCGGTGGGGCCATGGCCGGCATTGCCGGAGCGTGTTTCCCGCTGCTGCTGACGCCGCAATGGGCCGATGGCATGACCGCCGGCCGCGGCTGGATCGCGGTGGCGCTGGTGGTCTTCGCCTCGTGGCGGCCGCTCCGGCTGCTGGTAGGTGCGTACCTCTTCGGCCTCGTCATGACAACCGAACTCTACGCCAAGGCCGGCGGCGGGCCGCTCAGCGCCATTCCGTCCGAGCTCTGGGCCGCCTTGCCCTATCTTGCCACCATCGTGGTGCTGGTCCTGATCTCGATCCGCCGCGACGCGTCCACCAATGCACCGGCCTGCCTCGGCAAGCCGTTCGTGCCCAGCAATTGAGGCGGCATGCAACGACCGCCCCAATCCACAACGATAACGTCATTCAGGAGAAAGCCATGACAATCAATCGTCGTACCATCCTCAAGAGCGGCCTCACCGCCGCCATGCTGCCGCTGCTCAGCAGCGTCGCCTTCGCTCAAGACGAGCCGCTCAAGGTCGGTTTCATCTATATCGGCACGATCAACGACAACGGCTGGAACTATGCCCACAACCAGGGCCGGCTCTATCTGGAAGAGCAACTGGGCGATGCGGTGGAGACCACCTATGTCGAGAACGTGCCCGAAGGTCCCGACGCCGAGCGCGTGCTGCGCGAACTGGCGCAGTCCGGCCACGACCTGATCTTTGCGACCAGCTTCGGCTATGGCGACTATGTCCTGAAGGTTGCGCAGCAGTTCCCGGACGTGAAGTTCGAGCACGCCACCGGCTACCAGCGTGCCGACAATGTCGCCACCTACAATGCCCGCTTCCATGAAGGTCGTGCCGTCGCCGGCACCGTTGCCGGTCACATGTCGGAAACCGGCAAGGGCGGCTATATCGGCTCGTTCCCGATCCCGGAAGTCGTGATGGGCGTCAACGCCTTCACCCTCGCGGCCCGCAAGGTCAATCCTGACTTCACCATGACCCCGGTATATATCTCGACCTGGAACGATCCGGCCAAGGAAGCCGACGCCGCCCGTGCCATGATCGACCAGGGCATCGACGTCATCACCCAGCACACCGACGGCCCGGCCGCCCTGCAGGTTGCAGAGGAACGCGGCATTGTCGGTGGCTTCGGCCAGGGCGCGGACATGAGCGCTTTCGCACCGCAGGCCCAACTGACCTCGATCATCGACAACTGGGGTCCGCACTACGTCAATGCTGCCCAGGCAGTCATCGACGGCACCTGGGAGAGCAAGGACAGCTGGCCGGGGCTAAAGGAAGGCGAAGTGCAGATCGGGCCCTATGGTCCCAAGGTTCCCGAAGACGTCAAGGCGGCAGCCGAAGCCGTAAAGGAGGGCCAGATCGATGGCACCTTCAACATCTTCACCGGCCCGATCAACGACCATACCGGTGCCGAGCGCGTCCCGGCTGGCGTGACCCTGACCGATGCGGAACTGCTGAGCATGGACTGGTATGTCGAAGGCGTGAATCCGCCGTCGTAAGGCTGGACCGGTTTGCCGAGAAGCGGAGGCGGGCTCATGCCCGCCTCTTTCGCGACCGCCAGAACAGACCTCATCCTGAGCTTGTCGAAGGACGAGGTCGTGGCAGGGTTGGCGGCACGTCCTCGTGGTTCGACAGGCTCAACATGAGGTCTACTAGGGGGATGGCCTGATGCCCGACTATATTATCTTGTACGAGTGGCTGATGTTTGCCGTGCGCTGGCTGCACGTCATCACCGCCATTGCCTGGATCGGCTCGTCCTTTTACTTCATCGCGCTTGATCTTGGCCTGCGCAAGACGCCGAGCCTGCCGCCGCTGGCGCATGGCGAGGAGTGGCAGGTGCATGGCGGGGGCTTCTATCACATCCAGAAATATCTGGTGGCACCCGACTTCCTGCCCGAGCACCTCACCTGGTTCAAATGGGAAAGCTACTGGACCTGGCTGTCGGGCTTCATGCTGATGGCGCTGATCTATTATGTCGGCGCCGACATCTACCTGATCGACCGCAACGTTCTCGACCTGTCGGCCTGGCAGGCGATCGTGCTCTCACTAGTTTCGATCGTGCTTGGCTGGGTGCTCTATGACAGCCTGTGCAAGTCACCCATCGGCAGTTCGACCACCGGTTTGATGCTGGTCCTGTTCGCCATCCTGGTCGCGATGAGCTGGGGTTACACGCAGCTATTCACCGGCCGCGCAGCGCTGCTGCATATGGGCGCCTTCACCGCGACCATCATGGCGGCGAACGTGGCAATGATCATCATCCCGAACCAAAAGATCGTAGTCGGCGACCTCAAGGCGGGCAGGGTGCCCGATGCCAAGTATGGCAAGATCGCCAAGCAGCGCTCGCTGCACAACAACTACCTGACGCTTCCCGTAATTTTCTTCATGCTGTCGTCGCACTATCCGCTGGCTTTCGCGACGCAGTGGAACTGGATCATCGCCTCGCTGATCTTCCTCGTCGGCGTGGTCATCCGGCATTATTTCAATACGCGTCATGCCCGGAAGGGCAATCCACACTGGACCTGGGCCGTCGCCGCCATCCTCTTCGTCACTATCGCCTGGCTGTCCACTGGGCCCAAGATGGCGGGTTCTGCGGGAGAGGCGGTGGCGTCTCGTGCGGCCGAGTCCTTTCTTGGTGCAGAGCACTTCGCCGCTGCCAGCCTGACCGTGCAGACGCGTTGCGCCATGTGCCACACGGCAGAGCCGGCCTGGCCTGGCATTCACGAGGCACCCCGCAATGTCATCCTCGACAGCGACATCGCCGTCGCCAATCACGCCAGGGATATCGCCATGCAGGCCGGCTATGCCCACGCCATGCCGCCAGGCAACGTCACCGAGATGACCGACGAGGAACGGGCGCTCATCGTCGCGTGGTTCAGAGAGGGCTCGCAACGATGAGCCGGACCATCCTGCGTGGGCGGGTGCTGACCTTCGTCAGCGAACCGCAAGGCATCGACGATACGTCCAGCTACCGCTTCTTCGAGGACGGCGGCATCACCATCGAGGATGGCAAGATCATCGCGGTGGGCCACTACGCGCCGGTTGCCGATGCGGAGGTGATCGACCACCGGCCCCATCTCATCATGCCCGGCTTCATCGATGCGCACCTGCACTATGTGCAGAGCCAGATCGTTGGCTCCTATGCCGGCTCGCTGCTCGAATGGCTCAATACCTACACATTCGTCGAGGAACAGAAATTCAGCCAGCAGGGTCATGCCGGCACGGTCTCGGCGGCGTTTTTCGACGAGCTGATCCGCAATGGCACGACCACGGCTGTCGCCTATTGCTCGAGCCATCCCCGCTCGGTGGACGCCTATTTTGCGGAGGCCGAGAAACGCAACATGCTGATGATCGGGGGCAAGGTCATGATGGACCGCAATGCGCCCGAGCCGCTGTGCGACACTGCCCAGTCCAGCTACGACGACAGCAAGGCGCTGATCGACCGCTGGCATGGCCGCGGCCGCGGGTTCTATGCCATTTCGCCGCGCTTCGCCATCACCTCGACACCAGGACAGCTCGAAGCCGCTCGCGCGCTGACTACCGAGCACCTCGACTGCTACCTGCAGACCCATCTCAGCGAAAACGCCGCCGAGATCACCTATTCGATGGAACTGTATCCGGACTCGCCGGACTATACCGGCATCTACGAAGACTACGGGCTGCTTGGCCCCAAGACCCTGCTGGGCCACTGCATCCATCTCAACCACCGCGAGACGATGGTTTTGGCCGAGACCGGTGCGGTCGCGGTGTTCTGTCCCACTTCGAACCTGTTTCTGGGCTCGGGACTGTTCGATCGGGAGCGGCTGCGCAATAGCGGCGTGCGGATTGCCGTGGCGACCGATATCGGCGGGGGTACCAGCTACGGCATGATGCAGACCCTGGCGGAGGGCTACAAGGTTCTGCAACTGCGCGGCCAGCGGCTGACGCCATTCAACGCGTTCTACATGATGACGCTGGGCAATGCCCGGGCGCTGTCGCTCGAGGGCCGCGTCGGCGCCATCATTCCCGGCAACGCCGCTGACCTGGTGGTGCTCGATGCCGCCGCTACGCCCGCCATGGCCCTGCGGATGGCCAATGTCGAGACCTTGGCCGAGGAACTGTTCCTGCTGCAGACACTGGGTGACGACCGCGCCATCGCCGAGGTCTATGTGGCTGGCGCAAGGGCGAAGTCCACTTTAGGCGGGTTGGCAGCCTGAACGGCATCCCCTAGGTTGCAATCGACTTCCTTGCCCTTCCTCTGAGGCGAGGCCGGCGCATCGGCCGAGCGAGGGAGCTTTTCTGATCCGGTGCAGGGTGCAACCCCTCACCAACCCAAGACGGTCAACCTCTCTCCTGGGGAAGAGGTGCAGAAGGAACAAGCATGACCCATATCACGCGATCGACCCTTTCAGTTCACCCGCTGCTGGTTGATTTCGTCGAGAAGGAAGCGCTGCCCGGCCTGCCGGTTACGGCAGACCAGTTCTGGACCGGCTTGGCGGGGCTCGTCACTGCCCACATGCCGGTTAATGCGCGGCTGCTGCAGAAGCGGGACGAACTGCAGGCCAAGATCGATGACTGGCACCGCAAGTATGGGCCGGTCGTCAACAATGCGCAGGGCTACGAGTTCTTCCTCAGGGATATCGGCTACCTGGTCCCGGAGCCGGAGGACTTTACGATTGAGACGACCGGTCTCGATCCGGAAATCGCCACGCTGTGCGGCCCGCAGCTGGTGGTGCCCGTCTCCAACGCCCGCTATGCCCTCAATGCCGCCAATGCGCGCTGGGGCAGCCTCTATGACGCCCTTTATGGCACCGATGTCATCGGTCGGGACGGGGAACTGGCGCCTGGCCGCACCTACAATGCTGCACGCGGTGCGGCGGTCGTGGCCAAGGCGGCCGCGTTTCTCGACGAGACCTTCCCGCTGGCCAGCGGCAGTCACGCGCAGGTCACCGGTTACCACGTCGTCGATGACGGCGCGACGCGTCACCTCGAGGTGGATACCGCCCAGGGACGGACCGGGCTCCGCAATCCCGACGCTTTCGTTGCTTCCGGTGGCAGTCAAGCCAGGCGGGAAATCGTGCTGCGCCACAATGGCCTGCATGTCATCCTCGTCATCGAGCCGGGCAGCGTGATCGGCGGAAGCCACCGGGCAGGGCTGAGCGACGTGATCGTTGAGGCCGCGCTCACCACCATCCAGGACTGCGAGGATTCGGTCGCGGCGGTGGATGCCGAGGACAAAGTCGGCGTCTACCGCAACTGGCTCGGCCTGATGAACGGCACGCTGGAGGACACATTCGAGAAGGGCGGCAGCACCGTCACGCGACGGCTCAATCCGGATCGGACCTACGAGGACACCAGTGGCGCTCCACTCGTGCTCAAGGGCCGCTCGCTGCTGCTGGTGCGCAATGTCGGCCACCTGATGACCACCGATGCCGTGCTGCTGGATGGCAGGCCCATCGGCGAGGGGCTGATGGATGCGGTGCTGACGACGCTCTGCGCCATGCAGGACAGGGTCAACAGCGCCACGGGCGCGATCTACATCGTCAAGCCAAAGATGCATGGTCCCGAGGAAGTCGCCTTCGCCTGCGCCATCTTCGCCTCGGTGGAACAGATGCTTGGCCTCGCGCCGCTGACGATCAAGATCGGCATCATGGACGAGGAACGCCGCACCTCCGCCAACCTCAAGGCGGCGATCTACGAGGCGCGCGAGCGGGTGTTCTTCATCAATACCGGTTTTCTCGACCGGACCGGCGACGAGATCCACACCTCGATGGAAGCCGGCGCCGTGCTGCGCAAGGACGAGATCAAGACCGAGCGCTGGCTGGGCGCCTACGAAGATCGCAATGTCCTGATCGGGCTAGCCTGCGGGCTTTCCGGCCGGGCACAGATCGGCAAGGGCATGTGGGCACGTCCTGACGACATGGCGGCGATGATGGCCAGCAAGGCAGGCCATCCTCTTGCCGGCGCCAACACGGCTTGGGTGCCATCGCCCACGGCGGCCACGCTCCATGCGCTGCACTATCATCAGGTCGATGTGTTCGAGGCGCAGCGGCGCCGGCACAACCAGGCCGTACCACCGCTCAGCGACCTGTTCTCGATGCCGATCCAGGTGCCGTTCTCGCTGAGCCGCGACGAGATCACCCGTGAGCTGGAAAACAATGCCCAGGGCATTCTGGGCTATGTGGTGCGCTGGGTGCAGCAGGGCGTCGGCTGTTCCAAGGTGCCTGACATCAACGATGTCGGGTTGATGGAAGACCGCGCCACCTGCCGCATCTCCTCGCAGGCGGTGGCCAACTGGCTGCGGCATGGCCTCGTGTCCAAGGACGAGGTGACGTCGACTTTCGAGCGAATGGCCAGCGTGGTCGATCAGCAGAACCAGGGCGACCCGCTCTACCGGCCGATGGCGGAGAATTTTCAGTCCGTCGCCTTCCGGGCAGCACTTGACCTGGCGCTGCACGGCGCCGCCCAGCCCAGCGGCTATACCGAGCCGCTGCTGCATGCGGCGCGGCGGAAGGTCAAGGCGCGCAAGGGTTAACAGGATTGGTGGCGGCGCCGTCACACGACGCAGGTCGCCAGTTCAATCGCCGTACCCTCGTGGAAAATCTCGATCTGGTTGGCCAGCAGGGTGGTCGCTGTGCTGGCCGGCTCGTCGGTCCCCAGGTTTCGCGCATAGCGGGGATGGGCTCCCGAGGAGACCTGCAGCCGCAGCCGATGGCCTGCCCGGAAGCAGTGGGCCGCGGCGTGGAGCTTGAGCTCGAGCCGCCAACTGCCATCCGCCTCCCGGGGCGTTTCTGGCGTCAGCCGGATTAGTCCGTCGCAGATATTGATCGACACGCCGTCCGGGCCAACGTCGCAGAGGCGCAGGAAGAAGTCAGCGTGGGGCAGGTCGGCCCTGGCGTGCACCGTCGCGCCCGTCTGGCCGATGATGAGCAGATTTTCGGCGAGGGGAGCGGAGGTGTAGCACAACACGTCGTCGCGGTTTTCGCGCGCAGCGTTGTCGACCGGGCCGGCGCCGGTGAAGGCGAAGATAGCCCCGCCGACATTTGGCGTCGGATCGGCCGGGTCGTAGCGGTAGCGGTCCGAGCTTGCCGATGTTGCAGCTTCTGGAGAGAGCAGCCCGCCCGGACCGATGTGCCAGGTCTGCTGCTTCGGCGGGGCAGGGGGATAAGCGTCGAACTCGCGCCACTCGTCGAGCCCGGAGATGTGGATGCGGACCGGCTTGTCGCGCAGGCCGGAGGCGTCTCCCAGCAGCTTGGCGCGCATCCAGTTGAGCGTTTCCCGCATGCTTTCGGCCTGCAGGTCGTTCGCGACATGGGTCCAGGGGCCGATCGTCAAATAGGGCTGCTGCCCGAACGAGACCAGCGTCTGGTAGTCGCGTAGCAACTGGTCGAGCATGAAGTCGAACCAGCCGGAGATGAAATGGTTGGGCGGCGTCTTGGGCCCCAACCGGTGGCGATGGTCGATCGACTCCCAAAACTCATCATTGCCGAAGGCGTTGTCGAACCAGTTGCGCCAGAACGGCACTTCGTGTCCCACCGCCGCCCTGTCGGCGTCGATCAGCGGCAGCGTCATTGCGGCTGCCGCTGTGCACCTTTCAACCCCGCCGGAGAACATGGTGCCACTCATCTTGAGCGGATTGCCGCGCAGACCTTCGATCACCTGCAGCCAGCCCAGCCACAGGCCGAGGTGGAAAGCGCCGGAGGGGAAGACGACAGACTTGAACTCGGCGCTGGTCACCTTGGTCGCCATCGCCGAAGTTTCAGGCAACGCATCACAGATCGCCCACTGGGCCTAGCCCAGGTAGGAGGGGCCAGACAGGCCCAGCCGACCATCATACCAGTCCTGGGCTTCGATCCAGCGCAGGGTGGCGAGGCCGTCGGCGCGCTCGTTGACCAGCGGGTCGAAGTCCCCTCCGGATTTTTCGGTGCCACGACAGGCCTGCAGCACGACGTGAAAGCCGCGTTCGGCATAGCATTCCGCGACGGTGCCAAAGCCGGTGCGACCGTAAGGCAACCGCATGAGGATGGTCGGATGCTGCCCCTTCGCCTGCGGAGAGTATACGTCTGTCATCAGCGTCACGCCGTCGTCCATCGGCAGGGCAATATCGCGCCGGCGCCGCGCGCTACACAGCCGCGGCGGCAGGCCGTAGAAACTGGCGAGACTGAAGGAGGCAAGGCTCACGGCACATCCTTTCGGACCAGAGGTCAGTCCACGAAGTCGAACGCGTCGACGTCGAACAGACCCCGATCGGTCATCTTGAGGTGCGGAATGACGGGCAGCGCCAGGAAGGCTACCTGCAGGAAAGGCTCGGGCAGCACGCAGTCGAGGGCCTCGCGCAGAGCACGGAGTTCCCGCGTGACCTCTTCGAAGGGCTTGGGACTCATCAGCCCGGCTATGGGCAGCGCCAGTTCAGCGGTCACCTTGCCCCCATCGGCAACGACGAAGCCGCCCTTCAAGGCGATCAACCGGTTCACGGCCACGGCCATGTCCTCGTCCGTGGCGCCGATGACGGTGATGTTGTGGCTATCATGCCCGACGGAGGAGGCGATGGCGCCGCGCTTGAGCCCAAAGCCCCGCACGAAGGCGCGTCCGATATTGCCGTTCTTGCCGTGCCGCTCGATCACCGCAACCTTGAGAACGTCGGCCGACAGGTCGGGCAGGATACCGCGCTCGCCAGTCGCCAGCATGGCGCTGTCGCGGAAGGTCAGGATCAGCCCCGGCTTCACCCCGATGACCGGCGTCTGGTTGCGGTCCGGGCGGGGCGAAACAATAAAGTCGTCGGCGGCAACCGGCTTGGCCTTCATCGACTGAAACCCGACAGCCTCGATGGGCCGGCGGGCGGCAAACAGCGCCGGGCCGACCAGGCGCCCGCCGGTGATGACGTCGCTGACTCGGCAGTATTCGAGGCTGTCGAGGAGGGCGATGTCGGCACGCCAGCCGGGCGCCACCAACCCGCGGTCGCGCAGGCCGAAGATGCGGGCCGCCGAGTGGCTGGCGGCGCGATAGACGTGGTGCAATGGCCGACCCATTGCAATGAGGCGACGGATCGAACTGTCGAGATGGCCCTCTTCGGCAATGTCGAGCGGATTGCGATCATCCGTACAGAGCGCGACAAATGAGCTGGTGTTCTCGTCCAGTACCTCGGCGAGAGCCGTGAGGTCCTTGGACACCGACCCCTCGCGGATCAGGATGGCCATGCCCTTGCTCAGCTTCTCGCGGGCCTCGGCAGCGCTGGTCGCCTCGTGATCGGTGCGGATGGCGGCGGCGAGATAGCCGTTTAGGGCAGTGCCGAGCAGCAGCGGCGCATGGCCGTCGATGTGGCCGCCCTGGAATGCCGCTAGCTTGGCGATGATGCCGGGATCGGCATTGAGCACGCCGGGGAAGTTCATCATCTCGGCCAGGCCGATGACCTTGGCATGGTTGCGGAACGGCGCGAGGTCCTCGATCTCCAGTGCCGCCCCCGAGGTCTCGAAGCCAGTGGCCGGCACGCAGGACGACAGGTTTACCCGCACGTCCATCACGGTCTCTTCGGCGCAATCGAGAAAGTATCTGATGCCTTCAGCACCGAGAACATTGGCGATCTCGTGCGGGTCGCAGACCGCGGTGGTCACGCCATGCGGCAGCACGCAGCGATCGAACTCGAAGGGCGTAACCAGTGACGATTCTATGTGCAGATGGGTGTCGATGAAGCCGGGCACGGCGAAGCGGCCGGCGCCGTCTATCACCGCTTTGCCCTCGTAGGACGCATGCGTGCCAACGATCCGGTCGCCCACGATGGCGATGTCCGTCTGCGCCACCGCACCGGTGATCACGTCGAGCAGTCGCACATTCTTGATGACCAGGTCCGCCGGTTCCTTGCCCTGTCCAGCCATGATCATGTGGGTGAGGGAAGCGGCAGCGGTCATGGGAGATTCCTAGCTTTGGAAGATGGCCGAACGTCGGCTTCGGCGGCAGCGGCGTCAAGGGCCGCAGGATCCATGCAGCGGAACCGCGCGCGCGTCCGACCGTTCCCTTGAGGCAACTACAGGAGAGCGTCATGAAAACCTATGATCCCGACAAGTCCAAGACCGAAGTGCGGCAGGCCAGCCCGCGCAAGATGAACTTGCGGGTTCTGATCATGTCGCTGGTGGGCGTCGTCGTGCTGTTCGCCATTGTTTATGCTGTTTACACCCTGACGCAAGCCAACCCCACCTGACCACATGCGTCTTATCCAGATCAGAAGGGACGGCCTCACCGTGACGCGCCAGCGTCGCGGCAAGGGCTTTTGCTATCGCACCGCCGACGGCGCCCTTGTGGCAGACCGTGAGACGCGGGACCGGATCAAGGCGCTGGGGATTCCTCCGGCCTGGCACGATGTGCGGATTGCGCCCGATGCGCGCGCCCACATTCAGGCGCTGGGGATCGATGAGGCGGGCCGGGACCAGTATATCTACCACCCCGACTGGGAACTACGGCGCGACCGCAAGAAGCAGCGGCGCCTGGCAGTATTGACGGCTGTGCTGCCACGCCTGCGGCGCCGGGTCTCCGAAGCGCTGGCCGCCGAGGTGGGCAGCCGCGAACTTGCGCTCGCCATAGCGGTGACCCTGATCGACAAGACGGCCATGCGCGTTGGCCGGGAAAAATACCTGGAAAGCAGCGGCACGCGCGGCGCCGGCACGCTCTATGCGCGCGACGTGACGGTCCATGGCGCTGAAATCTGCATGGAATTCGACGCCAAGGGAGGCAAGCGGGCACAGTACAGCCTCGTCGATGCGCGGCTTGCCGATGCCGTCACCCGGATCAAGACGTTGCCGGGCAAGCGTCTCCTCGTCTGGCGCGACGACGCCGGCAAGGTGCGCCCGATCAAGACCGGCGCCATCAATAACTGGCTGCGTGACCTGGCCGGTGTGGACATTTCTGCCAAGGATTTCCGCACCCTGCATGCCAGCGCCCTGGCTGGGGAGGCTTTGGCGCAGATGGAAGTGGGGCGTTCGGAGACGGCGCGCCGCCGGCAGATGGCGCAGGTTGCCCGGGAGGTTTCGGAGGTGTTGCACAACACCCCGATCATCTGCCGCAAATCCTACATCGCCCCGTGTCTCTTCACGCTGTTCGACAAGGGCAAACTCAAGGTGATGTGGGAAAGTGCAGGCCGAGGCGGTCCGGGCCTCCTGCAGCGCGAGAAGCGCCTCGGCGCGGTGCTCGCGACACTGACCTAGCGACGGTCGCTGCGCGTCACGCCACCTTGTGGTTGCCCGGGTCCCGCCTGTTGGCGACGTCCTCGAAGATGACCGCGATCTGGTCGGCTGAGACACCACCCGAAAACAGAAAGCCCTGCAGAATGTTGCAGCCCAGTCGGCCCAGAATGTCGGCCTGTTCTGCCGTTTCGACCCCCTCTGCGGTAACCATCAGATCCATGGCATGGGCCAGAGTGACGATGGCCTGCGTGATGGCGACCGAAACATGGCCATCGGCCAGCTGGCTGACGAATGAGCGATCGATCTTGATGCGATCCACCGGATAGCGCTTGAGGTAGCTCAGTGATGAGTAGCCGGTACCGAAATCGTCGAGCGCCACGTGAATGCCAGCGGCGCGGAAGGTGCGCAGGTGCGCTGCTGACACGTGCTCGTCGTCAAGCAGGATGGACTCGGTGATCTCGAGCTCGAGATCCTGCGGGCGCATGCCGGTCTCCCGGAGGATGTCGAAGACCTCGTCTGCGAAGCTGGCGTTGCGGAGCTGGGCTGTCGAAATGTTGACGGCGATGGTGCGGCCGGGCCACCTTGCGCCCGTGGCGCAGGCGCGGCGGAGAACGAAGGCGCCAAGCGCTTCGATGAGGCCGGTATTTTCTGCAACCGGGATGAAGCGCGCCGGGGATATCTGGCCATAGCTCGGATGGCGCCAGCGGGCGAGAGCCTCGGCACCGATGACCTTGCGAGTAGCCTGGTCGATCAGTGGCTGAAACACCACGTAGAGCTGGTCGTCACGCTGCAGCGCCTCGCGCAGCTCGCCCTCGATCGTGTGCTGGAGCTGCAGCAACTCGTTCATGTGTTCTTCGTAGATGACGGCCCGGTTGCGACCACCTGCCTTGGCTTCGTAAAGGGCGATATCGGCCTTGCGCACCAGTTCTCTCGGCTCGGCGCTGCCAGCCGTGGCATTGACGATGCCGATGCTGACGCCGACATGCGCCTTGAAGTGGTTGAGATCGAAGGGCCTAGCGATGGCCGCGATGACTTCGGCCGCCACGCGGCTCACCTCCTGCGACGTCTCGCGACCGGCAAAGAGAATGCCGAACTCGTCGCCACCGAGGCGGGCGAGCATCACGCCCGGCCCCAGCACCTTGCGAATGCGCTGGCCAACGGCACAGATAAGTTCATCACCCGCCTGATGCCCCAGCGTGTCATTGACCTGTTTGAAGCGGTCGAGGTCCAGCATGAGCAGCGATAGCCGGGCTCTTGGGCCCTGGCGGCTGGTCAGGACCGTGGCCAGGTGCGCGTCAAAGCTCATCCGGTTTGGCAGGCCCGTCAGCCGATCATGCGCGGCCTGGTATTCGGCATGGCGTCGTCCAGCCTCCAGCGCCGCCGAGGAGCGGCGCAACTGGCTGAGCAGCAGGAACACCAGTATCGCAGCCACAGCGAAGGCGGCCGCCAGCGCAGGCCCGGTCTGGCGCAGCATCGTCAGGCCAGGGCGGTTGCGCTGCCATTCGAAGAAGGCGACGAAGCGACCGGCACTGTTGAGAATGGGATGGGTTGCGCGGTCCGGCCCGATTGATCGAACCAGGGTGAACCTGCCGTCCTCGAACAGATATTCCCGGCTGAACTGGGCGGCGGTAGCCTCGTCGAGAAAGCGGATGGTGGCGATCAGCGGCTCAGTGCCGGGTGACTGGGGGATAACGCCCGTGTCGGAGGTTATCGGCATTACACTCACGATCGCCGGCTGACCCTCCACGAGGGCGAAGTCGGACACCGACGCCGTGCCTGAAGATAGTGACGTCGGCGCGCGTGCACGGACCTGATTGACGAGGTGCTGGACGGCGCTGGCGATGCGCCGGTAGTTCTGCGGTTCCACCGATACGCCGTTTTCGCTGAGGTAAAGCGGCTGGGCAAGGTCGTCGAGCACGACGGTCCTGCTGTGGCCGAAGAACGCATTCATCCAGCGGCCCAGGTTCCGATCGACCCAGGTGAAGTTGAACATCAGCTTGGTGTTGATCAGCGTGTCGTCGCGCACCGCCACGCTGGCCAGTTCGTGCTCGAGGCGGGCGCGTTGCGCTTCCATGACGTGCTCGAACATGGCGCTTTGCCGTTCAAGCGCACGATCGTCGATGCTTGTGGTGGACCAGAAGACGAAGCCCAGGACGCCAGCCGCTGTTATCACCAGTGCCAGAATCACGGGCAGCAGAACGGCGGCGGAGAACTGCCAGCGTTCGAGTGTCCACGTCTTGGGCTGCATCATCGCACCGGTAGGGTCATGCCGATGGCTACCCTAGTGCCCGCCGTCTTGCGGATCAGTGAACGACAGCGAGATTTTCCGCTTGCTGCCTTCGCGGCGACGGTCAGGTGGGCTAAGCTTTGGATGCAATAGCAACGGGAACCGATCATGGCCAAAGTCCGCGCCCTTGTCCTTGAGCGCCAGCACGAACTGGCCTTGCGCGATATCGACCTGCCGCTGGAAACCGGACCGGGAATGGTGCGCATCGCCATCCACACGGTGGGCGTCTGCGGGTCGGACGTGCATTACTACACCCACGGCAAGATCGGGCCGTTCGTGGTCAACGCGCCGATGGTGCTGGGCCACGAAGCCGCTGGGACCGTGACTGAAGTGGGCGCAGGCGTCACCCACCTCAAGGTAGGCGACCGCGTCTGCATGGAGCCGGGCATACCCGACCCCAGCTCACGCGCCAGCCGCCTGGGCATGTATAACATCGATCCGGCGGTCCAGTTCTGGGCTACGCCGCCGGTCCACGGCGTGCTGACGCCCGAGGTGGTGCATCCGGCCAACTACACGTTCAAGCTGCCGGACAATGTCAGCTTCGCCGAGGGCGCCATGGTCGAGCCCTTCGCCGTGGGCATGCAGGCCGCCAGCAAGGCGCGGATCACCCCCGGCGACACCGCGCTGGTGCTGGGGGCCGGGCCCATCGGCACTATGGTGGCCCTTGCGGCCCTGGCCGGCGGCTGCGCCCGGGTCATCGTGGCCGATCTGGCGCAGCCCAAGCTCGACATTGCCGCCCAGTACCAGGGCGTGATCCCGGTCAACATCGCCGAAAACGATATCGTCGAAGAGGTCCGCCGGCTGACCGGGGACTGGGGCGTAGACGTGGTGTTCGAATGTTCGGGTTCGCCCCATGCCTGGAAGTCCATTATGGACCTCCCGCGCCCGGGCGGCGCGATCGTCGTGGTGGGGCTGCCGGTGGAGCCGGTCGCCGTCGACATCGCGGGTGCTTCGGTCAAGGAATTGCGGATCGAGAACGTGTTCCGCTACGCCCACCAGTATGATCGAGCCATAGCCCTCATCGCTTCGGGCAAGGTCGATCTCAAGCCGCTGATTTCGGACACCTTCGCCTTCGAAGATGCCAAGGCGGCATTCGAGCGGGCGGTCGAGGCGCGTCCGACCGATGTCAAGCTGCAGATCAGGGTCGCGTAGGTCCGGCCGGAGGAACAGGATGGACTAAGGCCGGCGCGACAAGGTTGCTGTCTGAAGAGCCATAGGCAGGTGCTGCTCCAGCAGCGCCATTGGAACCGAGTGCCGCCATGTGTTGTTGTGACGACAGCGTCACATACGGAACATGCCATGGATGTCGGCAACGAATTCGGCTTCGTCCAAACCTATATACCCGAACATATCATTGCGATTCGCCTGGTAATCGCTGCGGTGCTGGGGGCCGTCGTCGGCATCGAGCGCGAATGGAACACCGCGGAAGCGGGCCTGCGCACGCACATTCTGGTGGCGACCGCAGCTGCGTTGTTCACCATCCTGACCTTCGAGATATTCCATACGATCGGCGGACAGTCGGGCGACTCACGCGCAGACCCGATCCGCTCCATCGAGGCGGTTACCGCAGGCATCGCCTTCCTCGGCGCCGGAGCGATCTTCAGGCATAGCGGCAGCGTGCAGGGGCTTACGACCGGGGCGGGCATGTGGCTGGCGGGGGCGGTGGGTATGGCAACCGCACTGGGATACTACACCATCGCCATTGGCGTGGCGTTGCTGGCCGTCATCGTGCTGGCCGCGCTCCGCGCGCTGGCGCACAAGGTCATCCGGGGTGATCGCCCCCGCGCAGACAGCTATAAGGATTGAGCAGGGGCCGTGGGGAGAAGTCCTGGGGCGGCATTGCGCCGAGGGATGAGCGCGCTGCCGAGTCCTTCTCCCCGCTGCGGACGCGACCGGGAGGTGTCGCGACCGCGCCCATGTACCGAACCCCCTTGGAGTAGGGCTCGGCACCCTCCTTCTGGCGCTTCAGGAGCAGCAGAGGGAGGAATGGAGTGGCCGGAGGGACGCTTGGGAATGCAGGAGCGGTTCGCAAACCGCCATGCAGCGTCCCTCCCGACCGAGGCATGCAACCTGTGGACGCAGGGTTACATGCCGACCGCATCCAGGCGCTGACTGCGCGCCCAGAAACCGACTATGCCCGCCGCCTCGCGCCGATAGGCGTCAAGTTCGGCGTGGCGGAAAAACACTGACCCCACCCCGGCTTCCTGCAGCGGCCGGAGCATGGCTCGGTCGCAGGGCGCCGTCATCACCACGACGGGCACACCCTTCTGGCGAGTCAGACACCGCAGGACACTGACAAATTCGAGATTCGCCCTGCTGTGGCTCTTGAGGTCGACGATCAGCAGGCTGGGCCAGTCCGCAGCGGGATCGGCCAATACCTCGACCAGCCTGGCTGCTCCTGGGTCGGCGGCGCCATACCACCTGACTTCGGGCGCGCCATGAGCGAGCAACATGCGCGTCAGCAGATGCGCCGAGTGCTCGTCGTCATCCACCAGTGCGATGAAAGCCGAGCTTTCCGCATGTTCATTCACTGCAAAACCCCGCATCCCCTGAGGGGACAATGGCTTGAAACCGGGTGCGTCGGACCAATGGGACCGTCAAAACCCTCTCTGAACCAGAAGAATTCGGCACGGGGCCTGGCCGGGCCGAACTGCGCCGCAGAAGTCCTGCGACGCCCGCCGTATGATCGATACGGGTGCGCGTCGAACAGGCAAGCCGACGTAAGATCAGGGTAAAGCGCCTTGTAATTTACATGTAAACCGTCACAATCGGCCCATCAGGGGAGGAGCTGTTGGTTGATCCCGCGCCGCAGCGCGAGGCTATACTCGCCGCACTCGAGCGGTTGCTCGCGTGGCCGGAAATGGAGCGCTCTCCACAGCTCGGACGCTTCCTCGACTATATCGTGCAGCGCTCGCTGCAGGGCCAGGAATCGTCGATCAAGGCCTATTCGATCGCCGTAGATGTCTTTGGGCGCCCGGCCGATTTCGATCCGCAGGCCGATCCGATTGTGCGGGTCCAGGCACGCCGGCTGAGAGCGTTGCTCGATGAGTATTACAAGGGACCGGGCAGCGACGAGGCGGTTCAGATCAAGTTGCCGGTCGGTCGCTATCTGCCCGAGTTCACGGTGGTTCCCGATGCCGCAGACCCTACGGAAGTCGAGGTTCAATCGCCTCCACGGCGTTATGAAGCCTTCCGTCGCAGGCTGAAGCCAGGATGGCTACCGCTGCTGGTGGCGATCATCAGCATCGCATTGCTTGGCTATGCCTTGGTCGTGCTGCGGCCCAGTCCGGCTTCCGAGGCCATCCAAAGCCCCACGATCTCCGTTGTCGACTTCCAGGATCTGACCACCGATGCGGCGGTGCGCCCCCAGGTCGTTGGGCTCGCTGTCGAACTCGTCACGGATCTGGACCAGTTCGGCAGCATAGACGCGCGGTACGGTGGCGGCGGGGAAACCGCCACCTCGGCCAGCACGATCCCTGGCAGTGATTATGTGCTTACCGGCATCGTCCGCCCCGAGGGCGATCTGGTGCAGTATAGCGCCATTCTGACCGATAGCCGCAGCGGCTCGGTCGTATGGAGCCACAATCTGGCAGTGTCGGGGGACGAGGCGAGGCGAGCAGATGTCCTGGACTCCGTTTCGCAATCCCTGAGCTTGATGCTGGGCAGTCCGCGCAGCCCACTGCATGCAAGGGCACGGGAATTCCTGGCCTCCGGGGCTCCCCTGGATGGTGCGGTCACCCCCTATCTCTGCCGTGTCCTTTTCGACCTCTACCGTGAGACTCGGCAGCCCGACGTGGCGCGGCGCGCCGCCGAGTGCTTCGGCGCCTTGCCCAGAGCAGATCGGCAAAGCGCAATGGTGCTTGCCGCCACGGCCAGCCTCATGGCTGAACAGCCGGACCCGGATGCGCCAGGAGATGTTTATCAGTTGGCGACGGACCGAATGCTGGCGGCCATCGAGAGCGACCCGCTCAGCAGCTTTGTCTGGGAGCAGTCGGGCCGGCTCAACCAGCTCAACGGCGACTTGCAGAGGGCTCGGGCCGATTTCAGCTCCGCCGTCCAACTCAATCCTGCCAATAGCGATGCTCTCGCCGCCTATGCGCGCCTGCTGGCGCTGAGCGGGCAGCTGGCCGCGGCAGAGGCCATGGCCAATGAGGCGATCAGGGGATCGCCCGTTCCACCGCCCTGGTATATGGGGGTGCCGGCGCTGGTCGCCCTGCAGGAGGGGCAGTTCGGAGAGGCGGTCGCGAGCGCCGAACTTTACGCCACGTCGGATCGTGAACTGGGTCCCATCCTGGCCATCATGGCCGGACAGCAGCTGAGCGACAGCGAGGTCGTCAACCGCTACCTGCCCGAGGTTCTGAAGGCGCCCAACTTTCGCGCGGAAGGGGTGATGCCGCGGTTGCACCGGCGGATCAGTGATGAGGACCTGCTGAGCGCGGTCGAGGGGGCACTGATCCAGGCCGGGGTGCCGCCTGCCGCGCTGAGCGGGCCGTTCTAGTGCGCTGACGACTGCGAGAACAGGTTGATCACGAGGACACCGGCCAGGATGAGCCCGATGCCGAGCAAGGCCGGCAGATCCAGCACCTGCCCATAGGCGAAATAGGCGATGATCGACACAAGGATGATGCCGACCCCGGACCAGACGGCGTAGCCGACACCCACCGGTATCGTCTGCAGGGCCAGCGAGAAGAAATAGAACGTTACGCAATAGCCCACGACGACGACAACCGAGGGCACCAGTTGCGTGAAGCCGGCCGAAGCCCGCAGGAAAGACGTCGCAATCACTTCGCCAACGATGGCGATGGCCAGGTAGGCTGCTCCGTTCATCGGTGATCCGCCGCGAACAGGGCGCGAGCCAGATCGACGAAACGGCGGCCGCGTTCCTCGAAATTCTTGAACTGGTTGTAGGAAGGCGCGCCGGGCGAGAGAATCACCGCGTCGAAGGAATGGCGCTGCTGATGCAGCGCCTGCATCGCCGTTTCGAGATCGGGTTCGGCCAGAATGGTAATCTGCGGTGCCACCTCGCGTGTGGCACTGGCGAGCCTGGCCCCGGTGACTGGCAGGCAGGCCAGTGTGGTCACGCCGTGGCCAGCGAGCAGCCGACCCAGTTCGCTATAGTCCTGCTGGCGCTCGTGGCCGCCGGCGATCAGGGCGATGCGGAAGCCGCGATAGGCGGCGAGGGCTGCCTTGGTGGCCTCGGGCGTGGTGGAGATGGAATCATTGACGAAGATCGTGCCGCCGAAGCGGTGCTCCTCCAGCCGGTGCGGCAGTGGCACGAAGGCGGCGATCCCGCGCAGGATGCCCGCCATTGTCCCGCCGGCAGCGAGCGCGATCTGTGCCGCCAGCCGCGCATTGTCGAGGTTGTGCGCACCCTTGAGGCGCGATGTCGCCACCGCCTGGTCGATGGCGGCGGCCTCGTCGGGCGCCAGGTCGCGGATCAGGCGGCGGTGATCGCGGACGGCCTTGGCTACGATGGTGTTGCCACGGGCCGCCGCACCCAGGGCGACCGGAAAGCCACCATCCCGGTCCACCAGATGCAGCTTGTCCTGGTAATAGCGCTCAACCGAGCCGTGCCAGTCGACATGCTCGGGATAGAGGTTGGTCACCGCCGCGATGTCGGGCAGGAAGCTCATATCGGCGGTCTGGTAGCTGGAGAGCTCGAAGATCACCACAGAGTGCCGATCCGCAATCTCCAGTGGCGCCAGGCCTACATTGCCGGCCAGTCCGGCGTCGATGCCGGAGCGGTCCAGCATCAGGTGGACCAGTGTCGCGGTGGTCGACTTGCCCTTGGTACCGGTGATGGCGATGACGGTCCGGCCGGCGCGATACGCCGCGCCCCAGAGGTTGAGGTTGGAGGTTACCGGAATGCCGGCGTCGCGAGCGATGTCGAAGACGTCCTTGTAGCGCGAAACGCCCGGGCTTTTGACGATCAGTCCGAAGCGATGCCCGCGGATCGCTGCGGGCAGGTCCGCAGGCGCGAGAATCTCGGTGTCGGCGATATCCGGTTCGCCGCTGTCGACCGTGACATAGACCTTGAGATCGGGCTGCCGGCCCTTGAGAAAGCCGCGGGTCGAGATGGCCTCGCGCCCTGCGCCATAGAGCAGGACGGGCTCCTCAAACCGCATAGGCAGCCACCCTGGCGGCCAAAGCCGGCGGAATGTGGTGGTCGTGGCTGTCGGTCAGGCATTCCGCCATGGCCAGTTGCAGCTTGGGCTCGCCGTACTGGCTCAGCAGGTCGGCCTTGATGGCCTTCACCACGCTGTCCTGATGCCAGTCGGCATGGCGGGTGAGCGTATAGAGACAGGCTGCCGCTTCGAGGATTTCGCCGACGCATTCCCACGGCTTCTGGCCGGCCAGGCCGGACAGTTCGCGGAACGAGCCTTCGTTGGCGGCGTCGTCGAGCAGGTTCTTGCCAAAGATCGCCAACAGCCGCTCCTTGGCCATGAAAGGCGCAAAGATCAGGAACACGAAATGGCATTTCGGGCATTCACCGCACCAGAGCGGGCCCTCATTGCCGGCGAGCCGGAAGTTGCGGTTGCAGCTCGAAAACACGTGGTCGAACTTGGCTTCCTGGGTAAAGAGCGACGCGATGCGCGCCTCCGAATAGGGGCGCAGCAGCGAGAAATATTTCAGCGCGCCGCCGGTGGCCCCCGCCAGGACGTCGGCGATCAGCAGCTCGAAGCCCAGCGACTTGGAATATTGATGATTGGTCTCGCGGCCGTCGAACTCGACATTGCCCTCGCTGGCCGAACGCTCGTTGCTGAGCACGATCTGATTGTAGCCATAGAGCAGGGCACAGAGCGCTGCGATCATCGAGTTGATGGCAGTGGAGGGGACGTGGCCGTTGTAATAGCCCGGCTGCTGGCCGAGCCGGATCATTTCCGCATCGAGCGTGCGGGTCACGTAAACCGGGTCGCGGCCGATCTTGTCCACCGAAGTCAGGATGGGGCCCTTGGGGTTGACCGCGAATGGCGTGAAGTCGACGCCCGAATGGCTCAGCAGGTCTACGCTCACGAGGGAGTCCTTGCCGCCACCGATGGGCAGGAGCGTGCGATCGGGGAGGGCCGGGGTGGGCATGGTGGGTCCCGGGTCCTCCGCTGCCGCGATCGTCAACTTGCCGAAGCGCATGAGGTTGTTGCGGGCGTAAAACTCGCCCAGCCCATTTTCGTAGACGTCGATGGCAAAGGCCCGTTCCGCTTCGGTCAGCGCAATGGCGGGCGCCACGATCTCGAAAGGCGCCTTGAGCTTGAAATAGCTCACGCCCAGCACGACCGCCGTCAGGTCGAGCAGCTTGCGAAAGGCAGGGCTTGCCGCCGCGGCCGCATCGGCGCCTGTCGGCAGGAGCAGCGTTTCGGTAAAATGCAGCCGGGGAAGCCCATAGCCAAAGCTGGCCTTGCCCGTTGCCGGGTCGAAGGTGGGGCGCTCGATGAGAAACTGGTCGGTCAAGGCTTGGATCACTCGCGAGGTTGGCTCACCATATAGGTGATTTGCCGCTGTGGCGGGAGTGGGTCCGTTGCCTGTCGAAAATGCGGAGGCTCGTTCGTCGCTGTATCATCGGGCCGACGTGGCCTCAACAAAGGAGCGAACGATGCGTGTGATGGTATTCGTAAAGGCAACGTCAGAGAGTGAAGCGGGCGTCATGCCTTCGAGCGAGCTATTGGAGGCCATGGGTCGATATAATGAGGAACTGGTCGACGCCGGCATCATGCTTGGCGGGGACGGCCTCAAGCCCAGCGCACAGGCCAAGCGCGTGGTGTTCGATGGTTCCAGCCGCATGGTGGTGGACGGGCCGTTTTCCGAGACCAAGGAACTGGTGGCCGGGTACTGGATCTGGGAGGTGCGGGACATGGACGAGGCGATTGCCTGGGTCAAGCGCTGCCCCAACCCGATGCCCAGCACCAGCGAGATCGAAATCCGCCCCGTGTTCGAGATGAGCGATTTCGCCGAGGTCATGACTCCGCAAGCGGAGGAAGTCCACGGCCGCGTGCGCGAAAAGGAAGAGGCTCTGATCAGCAAATCCGCATCTGCAGGCGCATGACGATCTCGGTGCCCAGCCGCTGGAAACCGTATTCCCGCATCGTGCAGCCCCAGCCATCGTTGGTGCGCTCGATGCGGAACAGGTTGTAGCGCGCGGGGTCGTCCAGCGTGCCGCCCTGCGCGGCGCTGGCAGCAGCGACGCCCACGACCGGCACTTCCTTGCCCTTGCCGGGAATAGAGTGGATCGAGGAGCGATGAGTGTGGCCGTGCAGGATCAGTTCGGCGCCGTGCTCGGCGATCACCTGCCGGAACAGCTTGTGACCCTTGAGCCCGAATGAGGGGTGCTGCAGCTCCGGATTGGGCGGGTGGTGGATGAGCACGGCTCGGAAATAATCCGCCTCGCCCATGACCTTCAATATCCGGCCCAGCCGCTCGGCCTGCTGCTCGTCGAACCGGCCCACCGCGAGAAACGGGCGGGTGGGGATCGCGCTCGAGCAGCAGATCACCGCCAGCTCTCCTATGCGGCGCACGAAGGGGAACGCGGCATCGTCCAGCGTCTCGCCGCGCATATATTCGCCCCAAACGCTCTGCGCTGACTCCAGCGATCCCTTGACATAGGCATCGTGATTGCCGGGGCAGGTCGCAATCCTGTCCGATGCGCCCAGCGCCTGCAGCCATTCGCCCGCACGATCGATCTCGGAGGGGAGCGCCAGGTTCACCAGGTCGCCGGTCACTGCGGTGAAGTCGGCGTTCTGCGCCTGCATATGCGACACCAGCTGGGCCAGGGTCTCGCTGTTCAGCTCGTCATGGCGCTTCAGCTTCCAGTTCAGGTAGCCGGTAACGCGCTTGCCGAACAGGTCGCGCCAGCCGATCTCGGGCATTGGCGACAGGTGGATATCGGAAATATGGGCAAGAGTGATCATCATGGGCCTAATGCCAGAAGGAGGCCGGCAAGAAAACGGTCAATCGGGCCCGCGGTCAATTTTGTCGCCATCAAGTCTCTGCTACCGGTAACGGCTCAAGGAGTGTTTCGATGCAGATGAATCGCAGGCAGCGGCTGACGGCCAAGGTGTTCCTGACCCTCAAGGGCGTGTGGCACCGCATGACGCTGGGTGCCCGCGTCATGGTCGTGGATGGCGACAAGGTGCTGTTGATCCGCCATACCTATGTGCCCGGCTGGCAGTTTCCCGGGGGCGGCATCGGTCCTGGGGAAACCGTGGCCGACGGGGCGGCGCGGGAAGTGCTGGAGGAGACCGGCTACCGCATCACCGGGCCGATGCAACTGTTCGGCATCTACCACAATTCCAGCCCGGTGACGGACCGGGACCATGTCGCCTTCTACATCGCCACCCAGTTCGAGCGGGACTTCGAGCGCAAGCCGGACCGCGAAATCGCCGAGGTCGGCTGGTTCGATCGCCGGTCGCTGCCGGAGAAGGTCACCCCCGCGACCAGCCAGCGCATCGACGAATATTTCGACAATGCGCCGCGCCGGGATATCTGGGGCTACTAGTTCAGGAACGGCAGCTCCGGGCCGATCGGGATGATCCGGTGCGGATTGATGGTGGTGTGGCTCCAGTAGTAGTGCGTTCGGATGTGGTCGAGGTCGACGGTTTCCTTGACGCCGGGCACCTCGTAGAGCGCCTTGAGATAGTGCGAGAGGTTCGGGTAATCCGCGATCCGGTGGCGGTTGCACTTGAAGTGGCCGACATAGACAGCGTCGAACCGCACCAGCGTGGTGAAGAGGCGCCAGTCGGTCTCGGTGATGCTGTCGCCGGTGAGGTAGGCGGTGTCGCCGAGCAGTCCCTCGACCCAGTCGAGCGCTTCGAACAGCTCGGTCACTGCGGCGTCATAGGCCTGCTGTGTGGTGGCAAAGCCGGCCTTGTAGACGCCGTTGTTGATATTGTCATAGACCCGCGCATTGATCGGGTCGATCTTGTCGCGCAGCGCCTCTGGATAATAGTCATCGGTATTGCCGGTCAGCTCGTCGAAGGCCGAGTTGAACATGCGGATGATTTCGGAGCTTTCGTTGGAGACGATCGTGCCCGTCTGCTTGTCCCACAGCACCGGCACGGTCACGCGGCCGGTATAGTCAGGCGCCGCCTGGGTATAGACCTGCCACAGGGTGTCCTTGCCGAGCAGGTCGTCGCCGGTCGAGCCGGTCGCGGTGTCAAAGCTCCAGCCGGTCTCGTCGGGCATCTTGGGTGACACCACCGAGACTGAAATCAGGCTCTCGAGTTCCTTGAGCTTGCGGAAAATCAGCGTGCGGTGGGCCCAGGGGCAGGCCAGCGACACATAAAGGTGGTAACGGCCGGCCTCGGCCTTGAAGCCGCCCTCACCCGAAGGCCCGGCGCTGCCATCGGGGGTGACCCAGCTGCGAAATCCCGCCTGCGAGCGCTTGAAGGCGCCGCCGGTCTTTTTGGTGTCGTACCACTGGGTGGACCATTTGCCGTCGATCAGTTGTCCCAAGATCGGACCCCTTTCCGTCATGTTATCGACTCGTTGTGAGGATCAAGTCGCTGGTAGCGTTTGCGTTGCCTGACACATAGGCGCGGGCAGGGCGAACGATAAGGCGGTTATGCTGCAACGATTCGTTATGCATTCGGGCCACAACCCGGCCATCCATCTGCGATTTCGGCAGCCAGCCGAGATTTTCGTTTTACGCGAGGTCACCATGGTGCTAATGCGATTTTCAGGCGTGGAGGCGCCCAGGATGGTGAAGGTTCTGCTGGTGACACGACGACCGTAAGCGGTCTCTCGAAACGGTGCTCTTGCGAGCGCCGGGCTTGTCCTGCGTATCCCCATCCTGGATCATCATCATGACCGTATCGCCTGCGCCCTCGGACGCAACTGCCGCTGTCACCGCATCTCCGCCGCGCATCCCCACCGTTCGCCCCGCGACCGATGCCGATGACGTATTCATCGAGGATCTGCAGGCCACTGCCTTCGGTCCCGGCCGCTTCGCCAAGACGGCCTACCGCATCCGCGAACGCTTCCCGATCGACAAGAGCCTTAGCCTGGTTGCCGAGGTAGAGGGCACGGCCTGCGGCTCGGTCTGGATGACCCCGATCAGCATTGGCGGCGTCAATGGCTGGATGCTCGGGCCGCTGGCGACCCACCCCAATTTCCGCAAGCTGGGTGCCGGCAAGCTGCTGGCACGCGAAGTCGCCCGCCGCGCGCTCGAGCGCGGCGACGGCCAGTTCGTCATGCTGGTGGGCGACCGCGACTATTATTGCCCCCTGGGCTGGGAGCCGACCACCCTGGGCAATATCGAGTTCCCCGGTCCGGTCGACCCGACGCGCGTGCTGCTGCTGGCAGAAGACAAGTCGCTGGCCACGACGCTGAGCGGTCCGATCGCTGCCTGGCAGGAGCGGTAGACCGCCGCGCCTCCCTCCGCCTGCGGATGAGGACATTGTCTCTGTAATCCTGGTAATCCGGCCCGCATCTTGGGCTCCCCTCCCCCCTGAGGGGAGGGGTGGGGGGGGGCCATCAGGAGAACACCCCACCATCCCCACCCTCGATCTCTCCCCTCAAGGCAAGAGGGAAGGCTGACTGAGCCACCGCGTCCCTCGGGCTGGACCCGAGGGCCACTCTCAAGCTGACACAAGCGGCGACAGGCCCTCGGATCAAGTCCGAGGGAACGCTGCGGTCTTGGCGCATCCTCGGCAAACGTCATCTGCTCCTCCCGCTCTCGCCGAGCCGGAGGGGGTACTCCGACTCCTCCGTCTGCACTAAGCTCCCGCTCCCGAAATCTATTGCGGTGCCGACTTGTCGCCCGACGACTCCATCATCGACCGTCTTGCCAGGCGCCTGCTCGCCACCCCGCCCGCCTTGCCGGCGGCGCATACGCTCGTGCCCGACTGGGCGCCAGACAAGCCGTTCAACCGGCCGCCTGTCCCCGCAGCGGTGCTGATCGCGCTGGTGCGGCGGCCCGAGGGGCACACCGTGCTCTATACCGAGCGCTCGCCCGATCTGCGCTCGCATTCGGGGCAGGTGGCATTCCCGGGGGGCAAGGTGGATGCCAGCGACCTCGATGCAGCTGGTGCCGCCCTGCGCGAGGCCTTCGAGGAGGTGGGGATGCAGCGCGAGGATGCCAGAGTCATCGGCTTCATGCCGACCTACTTCACCGGCACCAACTACCTCATCACCCCGGTCGTCGCCACAGTCGAGCCGAGCGGGCCTTTCGTGCCCAATCCGGGCGAGGTGCATTCGGTGTTCGAGGTGCCGCTGCGGCGCATCCTCGCCAGCGAGACCTATGGCGAGTTCCGTATCAAGCGCAATGGCGAGGAACACCGCACCTGGCAGATCGACCATGACGGACACCGCATCTGGGGCATCACCGCCAATCTCACGCGCCGCCTGCACGACCTGGCAGTGAGCGAGGCCGTGCCATGAAGGACGCTCCGGTGCGGGCAGACTGGCTCGCTCGTCCCGAGACGCAGGCTATCCTGGCGGCACTGGATGGCGCGGCGGGCCGGACCCGCGCGGTCGGTGGCATCGTGCGCGATACGCTGATGGAACGCGCCCATGATGGCGATATCGACATGGCGACCGAACTGCTGCCCGAGAACGTCATCACGCGCGCCAGGGCCGCAGGCATTGCCTGCTACCCCACCGGCATCGCCCACGGCACGGTGACCCTCCGGCTCAACGAGACGCTGGCCGAAGTCACGACGCTGCGGCGGGACGTCGAGACCGACGGGCGCCACGCGGTCGTCGCCTTCGGCACCGACTGGGTCGAGGATGCGCGCCGCCGCGACTTCCATCTCAATGCAATCTACTGCGCTGCCGATGGCACGCTGTTCGATCCCCTGGGCGGCGCCGAAGACGCGCGCAACGGCAAAGTCCGCTTCATCGGCGACGCAGCCACCCGGATCGTCGAGGACGGCCTGCGGGTCTACCGCTTCTTCCGGCTGTCGGCGAGCCACGGGCAGCAGCAACTCGACGCTGACGGCCTCACTGCCTGCGCAGCCGCGGTTAGCGCGCTAGGGCATCTGTCGCGCGAGCGGGTGGGGGCGGAGATGATGCGGATGCTGGGCCTGCCAAACGTCGCGATGACGCTGGCGGTGATGTCCGAGATCGGCTTGACCCGTCTCCGCGATGCCACGCTGCGGGCACTCATGACTTATGAGGCCATCGGCGGGCGCGCCGCCATCACCAGGCTGGCCCTGATCGGGAGGGATGACCTCGACCGGCTGCAGGACGCGTGGCGCCTCTCCAGGGAGACGGTCAATGCAGCCCGGGCTATCACTCGCGCTGCAGCGCTGCTCGCAGAGGACAAGGTCGCGGAGGCCGCCTATCGCCATGGAGAACACGCCGTTGAAGGACTCGCCGCAGCGGCATCGGAGGGCGGCTGGGGCGCCGCGCGGCTGAGCGAGGTTGCTCGTGCCCTGGCTGCAACCATCGTTCCGCCGTTTCCTGTGGACGGTCGCGACCTGGCCGGCCTTGGCATGACGCCCGGGCCGGCTCTTGGTGCGGAACTGGCCCGGCTTGAGCGGGCCTGGATCGACAGCGGCTTCGCGCTTGGCAGGGAAGACCTGCTGGCGTTGGCCCAGCGCTAGTGGGTGGTCTTGTCGCTGTCACCGGTGTCGATGATGCGCTCCTTGATGCGCTCGATCATCTCGGGCCGCACCTCGGTTTCGCCATGATAGGTCTTGAGGTTTTCCACGGCGCGGCGCACCACTTCGGCCTCGTTGTCGGCCTCGGTATGCCAGGTGGCGCCCGGGATCAGGGAGCCGGATTCAAAGCGTTTCATCATATCCTCCTTGGCCGGGGTCAAGTCTGACAAAACGGGCTGCCGGGGTGATCGTTCCCCATCACGACGCTTTTGCTGGGCAGGGTCGGGACGAGCGGTTAAACTGGCACAACACGGGAGGACGAAACTGCCGATGCGCGTTGGTCTGCTGGACAAGCTGAGAGACACCCTGTGGCCCCGGATGGGCCTCAGGCGCTATGGCGCCTATCTGCGCAAGCGCGTCATGCGCCTGTCTGCCAGTCCGCATGCCATTGCCGCAGGCGTCGCCTCCGGGGCCGCGGTCTCGATGTTTCCGCTGATTGGCCTGCATTTCATCCTGGGTTTCGTGCTGGCCTTCATCACCCGGGGCAACATGCTCGCGGCCGCCATCGGCACCGTCTGGGGCAACCCCATCACCTTCCCGGTCTTCTTCGCGGCCGCCTATGCCGTCGGCGACTGGCTGACGGGTGGTGGCGGGGTGAGCGCTGCGGAAAGCGACAGACTGGCCGAAACCGGTGCCCAGCTCAGCAATGGGCTTTTCGCCGATGGCTTCAGCGCGATCTGGCCCACCTTCAGCACGATGATGATCGGTGGCCTGCCCAACGCCGTCCTGGTGTTTGGTGTGTTCTATGTCGTGGTGCGCTCGCTGGTCACCCGGTTCCGGGCCATGCGGCAGTCCCGCATGGCCGAGCGGCGCGCTACGCAGGCAGGTAGCGCCCGCTAGCATCAATCGTCGTCGAACTCCCCGATCGCGTTCAGGCCCTCGATCGAGGTACCGCCGTCATCGCGCGTCACGGTGCGGGGCAGGACCCCGCTTTCTGCGGCAATGGCGTCGGCCAGGTCGCGTGCATGGGTCACCACCCAGATCTGGCTGCGTTCGGCGGCCTTGACGATCAGCCGCGCCAGCATCGGCAGCAGGGTCGGATGCAGGCTGTTTTCCGGCTCGTTGAGCGCGATGAAGGGCGGCAGCCGGTAGGATAGCAGCGCGCCGGCCAGCGCTAGGAACTGCAGCGTTCCGTCCGATAGCTCGTGCGGCAGGAAGACGCGCTTAGGCATTTCGGCATAGCGCATGCCGAAGCTGGCGAAATCGCCGACCGGAGGCACCACCAGTTCGGCGCCCGGAAACGCGTCGGCTACGGCCGCGTCAAGGTCCGTCGTATCCTGCCGGATCTGGCGCAGCGTCGCCAGCACGGCACCCAGATTGCTGCCATCCGCCGCCAGTGTCGGAGACGTTACCGCGCGTGCCGGACGGCGCAGCGGGGAGTCGGCGTCGGTGCGAAAGCCGTGAAAGAAGCGCCATGCGGCCAGACTGTCCCGCACCATGGCCACTTCCGGTCGGCCGGACAGGGCCGCCAGGGCGGTCTCGCTCGCCAGCAGGTCGTCACTGGCCTGTTCGCGCCGCCCTGCGGCGTCCCGTGCCCAGACCATTCCACCCTTGCGTTCCATCAGGTTGACCGCCTTGCTGCGCTGCCGCCAATCGAGGCTTTCCGCCTTGATCTGCGCCTCGCCGGGAAAGGCGGCCGCGTCGATGGGGGCGAAGCCAAGCTCCAGCCGATAACTGGGATCGAAGCCGCCATCGCCCAGATCGGCCAGGCTTGCTGCCAACCGCAGGCTGTTGCCCTCGCTCTTGCGATAGCCATCGGTGCGATACATCGGATCGAAACCGCCGTCGGGGCCAAGGTTCTTGCCCCCGGCCCAGAAGATTGAGGCGAGCCCGCCCTCGCGGGCGACCTCGTCGGCCAACGTGCCGCGCGCCGCTGCCTGCAGCAGTTCGAGCGATCGATAGAGATTGGTCTTGCCCACGCCATTGCCGCCCACCAGCACCGTCAATTGCCGCACCGGAAACCGGATTTTGCGGATCGAGCGGAAACCCGTAATCTCGACGGCGGCAAGGGTCATGTCACGGCCAGCGCACTTCGGGCGGCATCGAGGACAGGATCGAGTTCACATTGCCACCCGTCTTGAGCCCGAAAGTCGTGCCGCGGTCGTAGAGCAGGTTGAACTCGACATAGCGGCCGCGGCGAACCAGTTGTTCGTGCCGGTCCTCCTCGGTCCAGGGCGTCTCGAAGTTGCGACGGACAAGCTCGGGATAGACGCCGAGGAAGGCCTCGCCCACAGCCTTGGTGAAATCGAAGTCGGCGTCCCAGTCGCCGGAATTGTGGTGGTCGTAGAAGATGCCGCCCACGCCCCTCGGCTCGTTGCGGTGCGGTAGGAAGAAGTATTCGTCGCACCAGTCGCGATAGCGCTGGTAGTCGACGCCCGGGCGGCCGGCGCAGGCGGCGAGCATGGCGGCGTGGAAATCGAGAGTGTCCCGGTCCTCCTGCGTCCGCCGCCGGTCCAGCACCGGCGTCAGGTCGGCGCCGCCGCCGAACCACTGCTTGCCGGTAACGATCATGCGGGTGTTCATGTGCACTGCCGGGACGTGCGGGTTCCACGGATGCACGATCAGCGATATGCCCGAGCTCCAGAACCTGGCGCCCTCTTCGGTGCCCGGCATCTGCTTGGCGAATTCGGCACTGAACTCGCCATGCACGGTCGAGATATGCACTCCCGCCTTCTCGAAGACCCGGCCATGCAGCATGCCCATCTCGCCGCCGCCACCGGTGGCGCGATCCCACGGGGTGATCTCGAACCTGCCGGGCGGCATCTGGCTGTTGGGGCCTGCGACATCGGCCTCGATCTGCTCGAATGCCGCCAGGATCCGGTCGCGCAGGGCGCGGAACCAGGTCTGGGCAGTGGCCTGCTTGGCGGCGATATCGTCTGGGACTGTCATGGGAGAAGTGAAATGAACCGTCATTTTAGCGCTGTAAACCCGTCGGTCTGTCTTTTTGCTTCCCCCAGTATAAGTGTCGCGGCGAGCGCAACATTGATCGAGCGCAAGCCGTTACGCATCGGAATGCGAATTTGCAGGTCGGCGGTTGCGGCCACCGCGTCCGGCACGCCGGCGCTCTCGCGACCCACCATCAGGATGTCGTCGTGCCCATAGTCGACCGCGTAGGCCGACGTTTCGGCCTTGGTGGTCAGCAGCACCAGCCGGCGCCGCTCGCCCCGTCGCCAGGCATCGAAGGTCTCCCAGCTGACATGCTCGCGCACCACGGCGTGGTCGACATAGTCGAGGCCGGCCCGCGCCAGCGTCTTGGGTGAGAAGGGGAAGCCTGCGGGGTGAATGAGGTGAATCGTCGTGCCGAGGCAGGCCCCGAGCGGGATCAGCGTGCCGGTATTGTTGGCGATGTCGGGCTGGTAAAGGGCGAGATCGACCGGCATGGGCATTCCATCGAGAGTGGCGTGGTGGCAAGGGCCTGCGCGCGCGGGGGCGGGCGGCTTGGGTATAGTGTCGCACTTCCCCGAAGTCACCCGGGGCGCACTGGACAAGCGAGTGTGACAGTGCAAAAAGAACCGCGACTGACGGGCCGCTTGAGGGCGGACGGCTGCCGATTCTGCGTAAGCGCGGATGGCTTGTCGCGCCGGCCGCGTCGGAAGTGATTCACGGGGATACCGATCTTGGCCACGCAAGCTCAACATTCAAGGACACGGCGGGATTTCATCTTTGTCGCAACCGGCGCCGTGGCGGGCGTTGGGGCCGTCGCCACTGTCTGGCCGCTGATCAACCAGCTCAACCCCGATGCGTCGACGCTGGCGCTGGCCAGCATCGAATTCGACGTCTCCTCGATCCCGGAAGGGCAGTCGGTCACCATCCTGTGGCGCGGCCTGCCGGTCTTCATACGCCACCGTACGGCAGCCGAGATCGCGGAAGCGCGGGCAGTGCCGCTCAACGAGCTCAAGGATCCCGCTACCGACGAGGCGCGCACCAAGGTCGGGCACGAGCAGTGGCTGATCATGATCGCCAGTTGCACCCATCTCGGCTGCGTGCCGGTCGGCCAGTCCGGCGATTTCGACGGGTGGTTCTGCCCCTGCCATGGCTCGCACTACGATACGGCCGGGCGTATCCGCAAAGGTCCCGCACCCACCAACCTGGTGGTGCCGCCTTATGACTTCCTCAGCGATACGCTGGTCCAGATCGGTTAATGGGGCTTTCGCCGATGTCCGAACATTCAAGTTACACGCCCGGCAACTCCGTCGAGAAGTGGCTCGACGACCGCCTGCCGATCATCCGGTTCTCCAAAGAGCACCTGATGGATTTCCCCACGCCCAAGAACCTCAACTACTGGTGGACCTTCGGCGCCATCCTCGTGATGTGCCTGGGCATCCAGATCGTCACCGGCGTCATCCTCGCCATGCACTACACGCCTCATGTGTCGATGGCGTTCGACTCGGTCGAGCACATCCGGCGTGACGTCAATGGCGGCCGCATGATCCAGGCCTTCCACGCCGTGGGCGCCTCGATGTTCTTCGCCGCCGTCTACATCCACATCTTCCGCGGCATGTATTTCGGCTCCTACAAGGCGCCGCGCGAGATCCTGTGGATCCTGGGCGTGCTGATCTTCCTGCTGATGATGGCGACCGCCTTCATGGGCTATGTGCTGCCATGGGGCCAGATGTCGGGCTGGGCGGCGACGGTGATCACCAATATCTTCGCCGCCATTCCGGTCATCGGCACGCCGTTGCTCGAGCTGCTGCGCGGCGGCTTCTCGGTGGGCAACCCCACGCTCAACCGCTTCTTCTCGCTGCACTACATGCTGCCCTTCGTCATCGCCGCCGTGGTTGCCCTGCATATCTGGGCCCTGCACGTGCCGGGCAACAACAACCCGATAGGCGTCGACGTCAAGGACAAGCGCGACACCCTGCCGTTCCATCCGTACTACACCATGAAGGACGCATTCGGCATGGTGCTGTTCTTGATCCCGTTTGCCTGGTTCGCGTTCTTCGCGCCGGACATCCTGGGCCATCCGGACAACTATATTCCGTTCAACAGTCAGGTGACGCCGGCCCATATCGTGCCTGAGTGGTACTTCCTGCCGTTCTACGCGATCCTGCGTGCGATCGACTTCAACATCCTGTTCATCGACTCCAAGCTCGGTGGCGTGATCTTCTTCGCCGGCTCCATCCTGATCCTGTTCTTCCTGCCCTGGCTGGATACGTCCAAGGTCCGCTCGGGCAACTTCCGGCCGATGTTCAAGTGGTTCTACTGGCTCTTTGCCATCAACTTCGTGGTGCTGACCTATCTTGGCGCGGCGCCGGCCGAGGGCATCTACGTGGTTCTGGCCAAGATCAGCACCGCCTACTACTTCATCCACTTCCTCGTCATTCTGCCGCTGCTCGGACGCATCGAGACGCCTCGGCCCCTGCCGACCAGCATCTCGGAAAGCGTCCTGGCCAAGGCGCATTGACGGAAGAGGCAGGAACCATGTTCAACACCAAGACTATCCTTGCTGCCGTTGCGCTGGTCGCCGGTTTCGCTCTGCCTGCCGCCGCCGCGGAAGACAGCCACGCCAGCCCGGTCATCGACAAGCAGAACTGGTCGTTTGCCGGCATCTTCGGCACCTATGACGAGCATCAGCTGCAGCGCGGCTTCCAAGTTTATCGCGAAGTCTGCGCCAGCTGCCACGGTGCGCGTCTGGTCGCCTTCCGCAACCTCTCCGAGCCGGGCGGCCCCGGCTTCTCCGAAGAGCAGGTCAAGGCGCTGGCCCTCGAGTATGAAGTGGCGGACGACACCGCCGAGGGCGGTTTCCGCACGGCCGTGCCGGCCGATCGCTGGCCGTCGCCATTCCTCACCGAGCAGGACGCCCGCGACGCCAATGGCGGCTCGCTGCCCCCTGATTTCTCGGTGCTGGCCAAGGCCCGCGGCGTGAGCGATCCGTTCCCGTACTGGACCTTCAACTACTTCACCGGCTATTCGGAAGGCGGCCCGGACTATATCCACGCGCTGCTCACCGGCTATCACGACGAAGCCCCGGCGGGCTTCGAGCTGCCGCCGGGCAAATACTACAACGACGTGTTCCCTGGCCACGCCATCGGCATGGCGCCGCCCCTGCAGGACGGCATCGTCACTTATGTCGCCGCCGAGGGCGAGACCGAGGTGCCGCTGACCGTGGATCAGTATTCCAAGGACGTCGCCGCCTTCATGATGTGGATGGCCGAGCCGCATCTGGCGGGCCGCAAGCAGACCGGTTTCGTCGTGCTGCTGTTCCTGATCCTGTTCGCGGGCCTGATGTACGCCACCAAGCGCCGCATCTGGAAAGGCATCGAGCACTAAGATTAGTGTCAACCATTCGAAAGGGCCCGCGAGGGCCCTTTCTTTTTTGCGGTCAAGGTTGCTTCGAGGGCCTTGCCAATCCCCGTGTGGCCCGCAATATTCGGGACAGGCAAATCAGGCGGCGCAGGGAGCCGACATGTCCGCTATCCGCATCGCAGTGACTGTCGTCGGCGCAGCTATTACCATGAGCCGGCATCCCGTGGTGCGGGCCGGCATCAGTGCCGTGGCGGCAAATCCCAAGGCACGCGAGACGGCCATCAGCGTCACCCGCTCGGCAGCCTATAATGCCGGGGTGATTGCCAGGCATATCGTCGGTCGCCGCCAGGGCTGACTTCTCTCTTCACAAATTAACTGCAAGGTGCGCCATGTCGCTCGACCTCAAGGCCCTCGTGCGCACGATTCCGGACCATCCCAAGCCCGGTATCCTGTTTCGCGACATCACGACGCTGATCGAGCATCCCGAGGGCTTCCGCGAAAGCATCGATCGGATCGCAGAGCAGTATCGTGGGCAGGGCTTCACCCATGTCGCCGGCATCGAGGCCCGCGGCTTCATCTTTGGCGCGGGGATCGCCGTTGCGCTGGGTGTGGGCTTCGTCCCGGTCCGCAAGAAGGGCAAGTTGCCGGGCCAGACCATCGGGCAGGACTATGCGCTGGAATATGGCGTCGACACGATAGAGATCCATGCCGATGTGCTGAGCAACGTGCACAAGGTGCTGCTGGTGGATGATTTGATTGCCACCGGAGGCACGGCCATCGCTGCCGTCGGCCTCATGCGCCGCACCGGGGCCATCTGCGATCAGGCCGCCTTCGTCATCGACCTGCCCGCCCTCGGCGGGGCGGAAAAGCTGCGGGCCGAGAATGTAACGGTCTCGTCGCTGATGGCCTTCGAGGGGCACTAGCCAAGGGCGCTGCGCGCGCTACCAGTTGTTGCGCCCATCCATCTGTTCCACGGTGACGGCCGACCAGTCCAGGTCATCCACCAGCCGCAGGTTCACGGCATGGATCCGCCTCGTGGGCATGCTGCCCGGCGTGTGGCCTTCCTTGGGCGTGCCGTCGGCATTGTAGATCGATGCCCAGTCGGGAGAGTTGCCCCAGGTCTGGATGCCGCAGGTGCCGCAAAAGTGGTGCTGGTTCATGCCGGTAGGGGAATATGTCTGCTGGCCCTCATGCCCCAGCACGCGCAACTCACCTTCCTCGTAATAGCCCCAGACGGCAGCCGTCCGCGCGCAATAGCTGCAATTGCAACTCTTGGCCGCGTGGGGCAGGTGCGGCAGTTCGATCCGCGTGGTGCCGCAATGGCAGCTGGCGATGAGAGGCATGGCGGGCCCCGTACTGGTAATGGAGCCAGGCTAGCCCAAGGTGCTGTCAGCACGTGTCAGCAACGCGCGCAGCCATCTCAGGCGGCCATGGCCTCCCGGGCGTCGACCAGGCAGAACTGGTTGCCTTCGGGGTCGCGCATGACGGTATAGGTGGGCAGCACCCGCACGGTCTCGGCGCCGGCCTCGCGCAGCCGCTCCACCTCGCCCGGGCGGTCCATGACCTCGATGTCGAAATGCACGCGGTTGTTGTCGTGGCGGCGGCCCTCGACATTCTGGAAGCAGATGGAGGGGCCGGGCCCGTCCACCATCACTGTGGGATCGGTCTCGGGCGTGAAGCCGAGCGCGGCAAGCCGCGCAATCTCGGCATCGTCATAGGCGCGGATCGCATAGCCCTCGAGCAGGCTGACCCAAAATCCCGCGAGCTTTGATGGCTTGTCGCAATCGAACACGATCTCGTGGATCTTGCCCATGGTCGTCTCCTTGGTCGTTCATTGCCATGTGGCTAGAACGCAAATGCGGCAAGACTGGCGCAGGGGCGGCGGCCGGCATCGCTGCCGGCCGCCATTATGGCAATCAGGGCTCCAACTTGCCCGTCTCGGGCGCAACTTCGGCGCTGATGTCTGGCTCGTTGCGGGTTTTCCACAGCGAGTAGATTACGCCACCCGCCAGGATAGACAGGGTGACCAGCAGGCTGAGCAGCGTGTCAATCTTGATGCCCATGGGCACGAGGAAGATCTTGATGCCGACCAGGACCAGGATGATGGCCAGCGAGATCTGCAGGTAGCGGAAGCGGTTCATCGCCGCGGCAAGGGCGAAGTAGAGCGCACGCAGCCCGAGGATGGCGAAGATGTTGGACGTATAGACGATGAACGTGTCCTGCGTCACCGCGAACACGGCGGGGACCGAATCCACGGCAAAGATCAGGTCCACCGTCTCGACCATGATCAGGGCGATCGCCAGCGGCGTCAGCCAGGTGACGATCTTGCCGGTCTTGGGGTCGGGCTGCTTCACCGTGAAATTGCGGCCATGCAGCTGGCTGGTGACGCGAAAGCGGGTGGTCAGGAAATTGTAGACCGGGTTCTTGGTGATGTCGGGCTCTTCGTCCTGATGGCGGAACATCCTGATGCCGGTAAAGACCAGGAAGGCGCCGAACAGGTAGAGGATCCAGATATACTGGTAGACCAGCGCCGCACCCAGGCCGATCAGGATGGCGCGGAATAAGATGACGCCCAGGATGCCCCAGAACAGCACCCGGTGCTGGTAGATGCGGGGTATGGCGAGAAAGCCGAAGATGGTGGCGATGACGAACATGTTGTCCATCGCCAGGCTCTGCTCGATCAGATAGCCGGTATAGAATTCGAGGCCCGCCTGCGCGCCGCGCTGCCACCACACCCAGCCTCCGAAGGCGATGGCGATGGTGACATAGAAGCCGTAAAGCGTCAGGCTTTCCTTGGCGCCGATCTCATGTTCATCCCTATGCAGGATGCCGAGGTCGAAGACGAGCAGGGCAAGGACGATCGCTACGAACGCGATCCAGAAATAGACGGGAGTACCAAGAAAATCGCCCATGAGGGCGCCGAGCAGCGATTCCATCGCCGGACCTTTCTCCATGAAGTTTGGAGCAGTTCCGACATCGCGAGGACAATAGCTATCCCCGCCAGAGGGGCCCGGCACTGCGGCGCCACCATGAACTATCGGCAGAAAAGGTCAAGCGGCGCGTAGCGGAATATTGCTTGGGAAACACATTTTACCTTCACTGCATCCCCTCAACCCACGCGGTCTCCTCATTCGCGGCGCGCGCTCCCGCACCCACTGCGCGCTATGCAAGCCACCGCGTTCGCTCGGGCTTGATCCGAGGGTCTTTTGCCGCCTGTGCGATGTGAGGAGTGGCCCTCGGGTCAAGCCCGAGGGAAGGCGGTAGTTGGGGTAGCCTTCAAATGAGCAATCTTCCCGCTATCGCGGCGTGCAGAGCATCACGATGGCTTCCGCGGTTTCCAGCTGGATGGCGCTGCCATAGACGGGGTCCGGAATGACGCGGCCGGCCTGGATGCCGCGGGCGGCGCGCAGGTTGCCGTCGTCGAAGCTCACGCCGTCCTGATAACCGGTAATGGTACCGGTGCCCGAGCTGGCATCACCGCGCGTCGTCGAGGCGAAGCCATAGACCCCGCCATAGATGGTGAGAATACCCGCCTTGGCGGTGGTCGCATCGCGGCAGGCCCAGTTGCCGGTAAAGTTCTGGGCCAGCGCCGGGGAGGCGGTCAGGACGGTCAGGATAGCTGTGAGAGCGATTCGGCGCATGCAGGTGAGAGTGCCGGTGCCTCGGCAAGCTTTCAAGAGCCGCGCTTGAGCCGGGGACCGATGAGCGGGAGCTTGGTGAGAGCGAGCAACACTTTGAGCCTGAGCGGCATGCGGTAGTCGCGCACCTTGGAAAAGCCCACGAGATCGGCACGATAGACCAGTTCGCCACGCTGGTTGACCGCCGTCAGCTTGTTGAACAGCAGCCCCCAGCCGGGAATGGAGTTGGAGGCCCGCTTGCCGGTCACCACAAGTTCATAGCTCACCGTGTCGCCGGGCCGGACCGGCACCTTGAAGTCCATCGAATTTACGCCGGGGGAGGGCCCCGAGACACCCGGCTTCTTGCCTAGGCCGCGAAGCCGCTCTTCCTCGGCAAACAGGGCGTCGACCATCTTGCGATGACCCACGCTCACCGTGTGCCAGCCGCTGGCCACCAGGCCGCCGAAATGGCTGTGCCGTGCCGCCTCGGCATCGAGGTGGAAATATTGCGGATCGTAGAGCGTCGCAAAGCGAACGATCTCCTCGGCCGAGAATGTGTAACTCCCGAGCGGGAACACTTCGTCGATGACGATATCCTCGAACCACCTTGTCATGCTGTCACCTCCGGTTCGCGCGTGTCGATCAGGTTGGCCAGCCGCATCGTCAGTACCGGCGCGTCTTTCTGGTTTCGCACGTCGAAGTCGAGGGTCATGATGCCCCATTGCGGATGGCTGCCTGAGCGGCGCAAATCCGCGATCGTCACCGTGCCGCCGATCGTGTCGCCGACCATGACGGGGTTCTTCCACTTGAGATCGGTGAAGCCCAGCCCGCCGGCCGAAGCAACTGTGTTGAGAAAGCTGTCGACCAGCATCCGCAGGCTCAAGCCCCCCGTCTGCCAGCCGCTCGAGGCCAGGCCGCCGAGCAGGCTCTTCTTGGCGGCGGCTTCATCGAGATGAAACGGGAAGGGATCGAATTCGCGGGCGAAGGTGACGATCATCTCCTTGCTCACGGTGATACGTCCCAGGTCGATGACCTCGCCGATGCGCAGGTCCTCGAAATGCCGCCGATCTTTGGTGACAGGATTGGTCATTTGCTTGCCCTATACGTCAACGTCGCGGTTTTGCGCTTTTTGCTCGGCGATGGCAACCCGGATCTGGTGCAGGCTAGGTGAGCATGATGCGGCCCAAACCACAGGGCGGCACCTCCCCCTCGATGGGGGAGGATGGGAGGGGGTGTTGGGAGCCACGATATTGGGGGCCAGACACCCCCGCCCTTGATCCCTCCCCACAAGGGGGAGGGTGTCGACTGAAACGCTTGAGGTTCCACTAAGGAAGCATCCCCATCCTCACGTTCCCGCCGCCAGCCGCCCCTCGGCGCGAAACTCCAGCGGGGCCATGCCGCGCTTGCGGCGGAACACCTTGGCCAGGTAATTGGCGTCGGCAAAGCCGACGGCGCGGGCGATCGCCACTACGCTCATGTCGGTTGCCAGCAGCAGGCGCTCGATCCGCTCGATGCGCCGCTCCAGCACGAACTCCGATGGCGCCATGCCGGTTGCGGCACCGAACTGGCGCACGAAATGGCCGCGGCTCATCTCGGCGACGGCCGCCAGCCGCTCCACCTGCAGGGATTGCGCCAGATTGGCCTCCACATGGGCCATAACGCGGCTGATGGCGGCGGGCAGGGTCTGCTCGGGTGCGGCATCGGCGCCGAACACACCGTCGTGCAACGCTGCCATGGCCGCGTATGCGGCGCTCGAGGCTTCGCCGGGGGTGATATCGGCGCGCCCGATCAGGGTGTGGCAGGCTCCGGCCATGCGGTCGATGACGGTTGCCGGCAGGTTGACCACCGGCCCGGCGGCGTCGATCACCTCGCGGACCAGTCGCAGGGCTTCGCGGCCATTGAGCACCATCCAGAAGTATTCCCAGCGTCCGCCACGTTCCAGCCAGTAGCGGTGGGCATGCGGCAGGCTCAGCACCATGGTCTGGCCGGGCGTCAGGCGATAGTTTGTGCCGGCGAAGTCCAGCCGCCCTTCGCCCACCAGCGTGTGCTGGATGACGAGAAAGGGCGCGCTGCCGCGTTGCAGCCCGTCCCAGGAGTAGACTTCGTTCAGCCGCTGCTCGTAGCCAGCGCTGACGGCCATGCAGTGCAGCGGCACGGGGCTGCGGGGCAGCGTCAGCACGCGCAGGTTGTGGCCGTGGTCGATGAGCTGGCTGAGCACAAAATTACCCGGATTGGCACAAGGTTTCTCTACCACGCATCCCGCCGTCAACGCTAGCAATGCGCTAACGAATTCACCCACTCGGTGAATCCCTGGAGGAAGCCCATGTCATTCAAAGTCACAGTCATCGGCGCCGGTTCGATCGGCTTCACCAAGACGCTGATTTGCGACCTGCTCAAGGTACCAGAGTTCGTCGATTGCGAATTCGCTCTCACCGACATCAACCCGCACAACCTCGACATGGTCAGGCAGGTCATCGAAACCATCATTGCGGTCAATAACTTACCAGCCAGGATTACCGCGACGACCGATCGCCGAGCCGCCATTTCGGGCGCGCGCTACATCATGAGCTGCGTGCGCGTGGGCGGGCTCGAGGCCTTCGCCACCGACATTTCCATTCCGCTCAAATACGGCGTCGACCAGTGCGTGGGCGACACGATCTGCGCCGGCGGCATCCTCTACGGCCAGCGCAACATTCCGGTCATCCTAGATTTCTGCAAGGATATCAGGGAGGTAGCGGAGCCCGGCGCGCTGTTCCTCAACTATGCCAACCCGATGGCGATGAATACCTGGGCCGCCGAAATGTATGGCGGGGTCAATATCGTCGGCCTGTGCCACGGCGTGCAGCATGGCGCGCACCAGATCGCGGAGGTGCTGGGCGTCACCGACGACGAACTCGACTATGTCTGCTCGGGCATAAACCACCAGACCTGGTATATCGACATCCGCGCCAAGGGCCGGAAGATCGAGAAGGAAGAGCTGATCGCGGGCTTTGAGGCGCATCCGGTCTATTCCAAGACCGAGAAGGTGCGCATCGACGTACTCAAGCGCTTCGGCGTCTACTCCACCGAGTCCAACGGGCACCTGTCCGAATACCTGCCCTGGTATCGCAAGCGCCCCGACGAGATCAACCGCTGGATCGACATGAGCCACTGGATCCACGGCGAGACCGGCGGCTATCTGCGCTACTCGACGGAGCGCCGCAACTGGTTCGAAACCGATTTCCCGGTGTTCAAGGAAGAGGCCAGCAAGCCGCTCAGCGAACACAAGCGGACCAGCGAGCATGCCAGCTACATCATCGAGGCAATGGAAACCGGCCGGGTCTATCGCGGCCACTTCAACCGCCGCAACAATGGCATCATCACCAACCTGCCCGACGATGCGATCATCGAGAGTCCCGGCTATGTCGACCGCTTCGGCATCAACATGATCGAGGGCATTACGTTGCCCATGGCCTGCGCAGCGACCTGCTCGGTTTCGGTGTCGGTGCAGCGGCTGTCGGTGGAGGCAGCCATGACCGGCGACCTCGACATGCTGAAGCTTGCCGTGCTGCATGACCCGCTAGTCGGCGCCATCTGCACGCCCGATGAAGTCTGGGCCATGGTCGACGAAATGGTCGTCGCCCAGGCGCAGTGGCTACCGCAATATGCCGAAGCCGTGCCGGCGGCAAAGGAGCGCATGGGCAAGTCGACAGTCAAGACCCGCGACTGGGACGGTGCGGCGCGCAAGAAGGTGCGTTCGGTCGAGGAACTGCGCGAGGTGGTCGGCGGTCACCACTAGGAGACATGTCCTCCCGGACATCGGGCGCTCCTTCGGGTGCGCCCGTTTTGCTGTGCGAGACCTCGTGGTGAGCTTGTCGAACCACGCGGTCGGGTACGCGATCTCGCCACGACCTCCCCCTTCGATAAGCCCAGGATGCGGTCGACTCCGCATATCTTCAAATCCAAACGGCCCCGATGCCTGGCATCGGAGCCGTCCTTTTTGAAGCAGGGGAGGACGGTGCGCCGCGAATTACGCTACGCGCTGCTTCTTGGAGCCACGAGCCCATTCCGGCAGCATGCTGCCATGGGCCTCGGTGAGGTCGTCGACGAGGTTCCAGATCTGCTCCAGGTCGAGTTCGGCGGCAGTATGGGGGTCCATCATCGCCGCGTGATAGATGTGCTCCCGGTTTTCTTCCATCAGCGCCCGCACGGTCAGTTCCTGCACGTTTATGTTGGTGCGGATCAGGGCGGTCAGTTGCGGCGGCAGCTCGCCGATATAAGTGGGCTGCAGGCCGTTGTCGTCGACCAGGCATGGCACCTCGACCGCTGCGTTGTGGGGCAGGCTGGTGATGACGCCGTTGTTGCGCAGGTTGCCGTAGATCACCGAGGGCTCGCCGGTCCAGACCGAGTTGACGATGGAACTGGCATATTCCTTGGATTGCTTGACCTCGATGCGCTCGGCCTTGCGGTAATCTTCCGAAGTCTGCTTCCAGCGCGCGATCTGCTCGACACAGCGCTTGGGATATTCGTCGAGCGGAATGCCGAACTTCTCGATGAGGTCCTCGCGGCCCTCCTTGATGAAGTAGGGGGTGTATTCGGCGAAGTGCTCGCTGCTCTCGGTGACGAAATAGCCGAGCCGGGTCAGCATCTCGTAGCGCACCTTGTTGGGGCAGCGCGGGTTCCAGGTCGGCTTGGGCGCGCGGCCCTCGCGATAGGCGCGGACGAGATCGGGATAGAGGTCGCGATAGGAGCCGTCGGGCTGGCGGTGCTCGAACTTGAGGTAAAAGGCCATGTGGTTGATGCCGGCCGAGCGGTAGCGGATTTCCTCGTAGGGAATTCCCAGGTCGTTGGCCAGTTCATGCGCCGTACCCTGGACCGAGTGGCAGAGGCCGACCTGCTTGATCGTGGGGTACTTTTCGGAGATGGCCCAGGTGTTGATCGCCATCGGGTTGACGTATTGCAGCATGACGGCGTCCGGCGCCACCTGCAGCATGTCCTCGCAGATGCTCCACAGATGCGGCACGGTGCGCAGGCCACGCATGATGCCGCCCACGCCCAGCGTGTCGGCGATGGTCTGGCGCAGGTTGTACTGCTTGGGCACGTCGAAATCGATGACCGTCGACGGCTCGTAGCCGCCGATCTGGAAGCACACGACCACAAAGTTGGTGCCGTCCAGCGCCTGGCGCTGGTTGGAATAAGTCTCGACCTTCGCCGGGACACCCAGCGTGGCGATGAGCTTCTTGGCGATGACCTCGCTCTCCTCGAGCCGGGTGGGGTTGATGTCCATCAGGCGTACTGTGGCGCCGGCGAGGGCCGGGCGCTGCAATATGTCGCCGACAATGTTCTTCATGAACACCGCCGAGCCGGCGCCGATGAAGGTGATCTTTGGATTAGCCATCTTGAATGCTCCTAGGCGGCGATTTCGAATGCGGCGCGCACCAGGCGGGCCGTGTATTCGGTTTGGGGATTGGTGAGAACTTCGGCCACCGGCCCCTGCTCGACGATCTTGCCATTTTGCATGACCATCACGCGGTGGCAGAGGGCGCGCACGACTTTGAGGTCGTGGCTGATGAACAGGTAGGAGAGGCCCTTGTCGTCCTGCAGCTTGCGCAGCAGGTCGATGATCTGGGCCTGCACGCTGAGGTCGAGCGCCGAGGTGGGCTCGTCGAGCAGGATGAATTCGGGTTCGAGCGCGATGGCACGGGCGATGGCGATGCGCTGGCGCTGCCCGCCGGAAAACTCATGCGGAAAGCGCTGCAGGATGGTATCGGGCATGCCGGCGTCGAGCAGGGCGCGGCGCACCCGGTCCACCCGCTCGCGGCTGTTGGCACCGATATTGTTGACGATCAGTCCCTCCTCGATGATCTGGCGGATCGACATGCGGGGATTGAGGCTGGCGAACGGGTCCTGGAACACGATCTGCATCCGGCTGCGCAGCGGACGCATGGCGGCACGGTCCTTGTCGTGGATGGGTTCGCCGTCGAAGAAGATCTGCCCGCCCTGGTTGCCGATCAGCCGGATCAGCGCCTGCCCGAAGGTGGTCTTGCCCGAGCCCGATTCCCCCACGATGCCCAGCGTCTCGTGGCGCATCAGGTGGATATCGAGATTGTCGACGGCCTTGAGTTCGAAGAAGTCGGGCTTGAAGAAGCCGCCGCGCTTGAGGGTGAAGCTCACCTTCACATCCTTGCCTTCGAGCACCGTTTCGTGGGCACCTTCCTCCAGCGGCAGCGCCGTGCCCTTGGGTTCGGAGGCCAGAAGATGCCTCGTATATTCGTGCTGCGGGTTGGCGAATAGCGCCTCGGTGGCGTTGTGCTCCTGCACGCGGCCGTTCTGCATCACATAGACGTATTCGCTGAACTGGCGGACGATAGTCAGGTCATGAGTGATCAGGATCACCGCCATGCCATACTTGTCCTTGAGCGCCTTGATCAGGTTGAGGATCTGCGCCTGCACGGTCACGTCCAAGGCCGTGGTCGGCTCATCGGCGATCAGCACGTCGGGCCGGTTGGCCAAAGCCATGGCAATCATCACCCGCTGGCGCTGTCCACCCGAGAGCTGGTGCGGATACTGCTTCAGCCGCGCGCCCGGCTCGGGGATCTGCACCTCCTCGAGCAGTTGCTCGGCCTTGGCCATCGCCGCCTTGCTGCTCATCTTGTTGTGCAGGTGCAGGATTTCGCAGAGCTGCTGGCCGATCGTGTAGACCGGGTTCAGCGAGCTCATCGGCTCCTGGAAGATCATGGCGATGTCATTGCCGCGCAGCTTGCGCATGTCGCGGTCGCTCATGGTCACGATGTTCTTGCCCGAGAGGGTGATCTGAGTCTCAGGCAGGATCGTCGCCCGCTTGGTCAGCAGCTTCATCAGGGTCCGGGCCGTGACCGATTTGCCCGAGCCGGATTCGCCCACAAGGGCAATGGTCTCGCCCTTGTGCAACTGGAAGGATACGTCGCGCACCGCGTTGACGGTGCCGCCTTCGACCCTGAAGTTCACCCCGATATTGCGGGCATCAAGGATCAGTTCGCGGCCGTGGCTGCCCTTGTCGTGGCGCGCGTCGGAGACAGGCGTGAATGCTGGTTCGGTCATCGGCCTGTTCCTCAATAGGGATCGATTGCATCGCGCAGCCCGTCGCCCAGCGCATTGAAGGCAAAGACGGTGACCAGCACGAAAATGACAGGGCTGAGGATCCAGGGATAGGAGCCGATCACCGAGAAGGTGCCCGTATCCTGCAGCATCAGGCCCCATGAGATCAGCGGTGGCTTCACCGCGAAGCCGAGGAAGCCGAGAAAGCTCTCGAGCAGCACCACGCTTGGGATGGCCAGCGTTACCGCCACGATAATGTGGCTCAGTACGTTGGGCAGGATGTGCCGCGTGATGATGCGGCTGTCGGTTGCGCCAACGGCGATGGCGGCGCGGACATATTCGATGCGGGCGAGCGACAGCGTCTTGGAGCGCACTTCGCGGCTCAGTTGCGCCCAGCCCAGCACCGCCATGACGAAAATGACGAAGGACAGGAACACGTTGGACGGTGCGGTGACCGGAATGAGCGAGGTCAGGGCCAGGTAGAGCGGCAGTTGCGGGAAGGCGAGAACGAAGTCGACGAAGCGCTGCACCCAGCTGTCGAGCCGGCCGCCGATATAGCCCGAGGTGATGCCCACGAGCGTTCCAACGATGGTGGTCAGCGTGACCACCGCCAGGGCGATCATGAGCGAGATGCGCGAGCCGACGATGCCGCGCGACAGGATATCACGACCGAACTTGTCAGTGCCCAGCAACTGGATCGGTCGCCCGTCGACCGCTCCGAAGAAGTGGATGTTGGACGGGATGAACCACAGCAAGTGGTAGGAATAGCCCTCGACGAAGAAGCCGACCGGCGTCGGATTGTCCTTGATCAGCCCGGTCAGGGGCTGGAAGGTGATCGGATCGAACTCGCCGGTGTCCCCTATGGGGTAGACATAGGGGATCAGGCTGAAATTGCCGTCGGGGTCCTCGAAGGCGATGACGTCCGGCGGCGCGAACGGCAGGTTGGCCTCCTTGGGGTCCATCGGCGCGAAGAAGTCGGCAAAGATCGAAACGATCAGCATGAGCGAGACCAGGACCAGCTCGATCATGCCCATGGGCGAGCGCTTGAAGCGCCGCCAGACCAATGTCGCATAACCCTCGTTGCCGCCGCCGAACCGGCTGACGACCACGTTGGAATCGTTCGGCGCCTCGGCGGGCGTTGGCATCGGGCCACCGACCACATCGGGCGGCAGCGGGATCGAGGGGCGGGTCTGGCTTTCGGTCATTCGGTCGCTCCACCGAGGCGGACGCGGGGATCGAGCGCCACGAGCAGGATGTCGGAAATGATGTTGCCGACGATCAGCGTCGCGGCGAGCACCAGCATGAAGGTGGCCGTGACATAGACGTCGCCCACGCCCATCGAGCCCACGATGGCGGGGCCAACCGTGGCGAGGCCGAAGACGATGGCGACCTCGATCTCGCCGGTCAGCATATAGGGCAGCACCACGCCCTGGTAGGCGACCAGCGGATGCAGCGCGTTGGGCACGGCGTGCTTCATGATCACCGCCCCTTCGGGCAGGCCCTTGGCGCGGGCCGTCTCGACATACTGGCTGTTGAGCACGTCGAGCAGGTTGGCCCGCATCACCCGCATATTGTAGGCCAGCCCGCCAAAGGTGGCGATGAAGATCACCGGCCAAATGTGGGTCATCAGGTTGACGAACTTGTCCCAGCTCCAGGGCGCGCCTCCATAGCGGGCGGAGAAGAACATGCCCACCTCTGAGACGTTGAGGCGGAAGACCAGGAAGTAGAGGATGATGATCGCGAGCAGGAAGCGCGGGATCGTCATGCCGAGAAAGGAGATGATGCCGAGGGTCGTATCGACCCAGGAATACTGTCGCGTGGCAGCGACGATGCCGAGGCCTATACCCAGCAGCGAGGCGAGCAGGTGACAGGTCAGCGCCAGCGCTATCGTCGCGGGGAGGCGATCGGTGACGACCTGGCCGACATCCTTGTTGTAGTAGAAGGAGTGGCCGAAATCGAAGCGGGTCACGATGCCGGTGATCCAGCGGAAATACTGCACGACGACCGGATCGTTGAGCCCGTTGGCCTCACGGTAGATCTCGGCCTGCGCTTCGGCCTGCTCGGCGGGAACGCCGCCCTGGTTCATCAGCATCGACCGGATGGTGTCGCCATAGTCGCCCGGCGGCGCCTGGATGATGGCGAAGGTCACGACGCTGAGCAGGAACAGCAGCGGAATTGCGCCGAGAACGCGCATGGTAAGAAATCGGAACATGCCGCAAGCCTTTCAGGAGAGTGGCAGGGGGACCGATCCCCCTGCCGGAGTTCGTCAGGCTGCGGTTAGACCGGGCCTGCGCCGCCGGGCTCGCCCGGAAGCGTCTCGGGATGCAGCTCGTAGTTCTGCTGCTGGTCGGCCGGCACGTAGACGCGCTCGCGGATGATGTTGTCTTCAGCCCAGTTGAACATGAAGATCGGGGCGCCTTCCGGAATATTGGCAAAGCGCTTGTTGACGATCAGCGCACCCGGATATTGCGTCAGGCCGACGGAATATACGTTTTCGGTGAAGATGCGCTGATACTCCTTCATCAGTTCGGCACGCTCGGCATTGTCGCTGGTGGCGATGAACTCGTTGACGATGTCGACAAGTTCCTGCTCGAAGGGCAGCAGATCAAGCGTGCCGTCCGTTCCCTCCCGGTGGAACGGATGAGTGCGCGGCCCGGTCGGAGCCAAGGCAGACGTTCCCTGCACCACCGAGACCATTTCCGCACCCTGGCGTTCCACATGCCAGTCGAACTGGCCGGCTTGCGCCATGTCGTCACGGGCCGTACCCGACTGGAAGTTGGCGATCACGCGGATGCCAAGCGGCTCCATCTGGGCAATCACGCCTTCGGCAAGGTTGGTATCGGTGCCGTAGTCGGTATTGGCAAGCAGGGTGATCTCCACATCGGCCCCGCCGGCAGTGCCTTCGGGGAAGTTGCGGATGCCGTTGCCGTCGGTGTCGATCAGGTTGAGGCCATCGAGCAGCGCGTTGGCCGCCTCGATGTCGTGCGGGTAGTAGACCGTCGAGTCCTTGTCGTAATAGGTCGTGCCGGCATAGAGGCCGCCGGGATAGATGGCGGTGAAGGGGCCACGGACCAGGGATTCACCCAGACGCTGGCGGTCGGTCGCGATCGAGATCGCCTTGCGGAAATCCAGCTCGCGATTGAGTTCGCGCACGGCCTGGGCGCGCTCGTCCGGTTCCCCCCAGCCATTGGCCGACAGGTTCATCCGCAGCGCGTAGCCGATGGTGCGGGCACCGAACTGCAGGCGGGCCGGGGCATTGTCGTCCGCCGAGCGACGCAGTGCCTCGACATAGCTTTCTGCCTGCTCAAGGTTGGAGAAGTCTCCAGAGCCGGCGACAGCCTGCACGTCGCGGTCTGCCCAGGTGGAGAGGCGGTAATGCATCTCGTTGAGGTAAGGCAGCTGGTTGCCGGCCTCGTCGACCTTCCAGTAATAGGGATTGCGGCGCATGACGATGATGTCGTCGGAGCGGTATTCCACCGGCACCCAGGCGCCCATGACCGGCATGTTCATGTATTCGGGCGGGAAGGCGTTCTTGTATTCCTCGTAGGTATTGTCTGGATTGTAGGTCGGATGCTCGGCCTTGAGGATATGGCTGGGGCCGGGGCAGAACGTGCCATAGGCCATGGCGTAGAGGTACTGCGTCGGAAACGCTTCCTGGAAGGTCCACTTGATCGTGTAGGGATCAAGTGCCTCGAGCGTGGTGCCGGCGCCGAAGGTTTCGGGTGTGCCGCCGTTCAGGGGGGAGACATTGGTGTTCTGGATGTGGTCGTCCCAGTAGAACATCACGTCGTCGGCGTCGAAGGGGTCGCCGTCGGACCACTTGGCGCCTTCGATCAGGTGCATGGTCAGTTCGCGGCCGTCTTCGGACCATTCCCAGCTCTTGGCGAGATTTGGGAGCGGCTCGAGTTCATCGGCCTTGACCATGAACAGCGGGCCGGTGCGGGTCAGGCATTCGGACAGACCGATATCGATGCCACCCCAGCCCTGGCTCTGGCCGCCGATATAGTTCCAGCCTTCCGGGCGGCCGCCGATGACGTGGCGCATGGTGTCGCCATAGACGCCGATGCCGTCGGGCATGTTGGCGGCCTTGTAGACCAGCGGTTCCTCGGGCAGGCGCTCGGCGACGGGCGGCAGGGCGCCAGTCTCGACGTACTGCTCGGTCACCCAGTCGGGCTCGTGATATTCCGGCAGCGCCTTGTATTCCAGTATGTCGTCAACGCTGACGAAAGTCGGTTCGCTCATCGCCGCGAATTCGGGTGGATCGGGCAGTTCGCCCGTCAGTTCCTGGGCGGGAATCGCCAGCAGCGAGACGCCCAGCATCAATCCTGCCCCGCCAAGGGCAAATGCATGTTTTCTCATAAAACCTCCCATAGCAACGGCCGGCCTTGCGTGCCGTGACCGGACACACCGTTCCGGTCTCATTCCGTGCTCATGGCAAAATGGTACGCCTTGCCTTGGCCGATGCAATCCGGAATGGTAGAGACTTATTCCGGATTTCTAAGAAATTGGCCTATTGGTATGATTGATGACGCAGCCGTTATCGCGCGTCGCGTGCGCGAAAAGGCGCCCCGTCCGACCCCGCGGCCGGACCGCAGTTTCTACTCGTCCGGCAAGGCATTCGGGCGCTTTGGCATCCGGTCATTCGCGCCGCAGATCATGCCGCAGCCGCATAGCCACGGCCATATCGAGTTCAACTGGCTGACGCATGGGGTGATGGACTATGTGTTCGACGGCGGGCCGGTGGAAGTCGGCGCGGACCGTCTCATCGCGTTCTGGGCTGGCATCCCGCACCAGACGGTTGGCCTCCGCGATACCGGCGATGGGCGCCAGCTCAATATCTACCTGCCTATGGATGCGTTCCTTGAGATGCCGCAACTGGGGCGGCTCACCGAAACCTTGATGGGTGGCGGCGTGATTCAGCTCAAGCCGGACTGCATTGGTCTCGAAACGCTGGATCGCTGGCATCAGGATTATCGCAGCGGCAATGCGCTGCGTTCCGACATCGTACGGTCCGAGATCGGCACCATGTTCCGCCGCGCCGCCATTACCGGGTGGGATACTCTGCTGCCGGCCTGGGTCGAGCGCACCGGCACCCGCACCCGCACCGGCTCCCCGGTGCGCTATGTGGTGCGCATGGTGCGCCATATTGTGGAAAACATCACCGATCCGCTCAGCGCCGAGGATATCGCGCAGGTGGTGGGCCTGCATCCCAACTATGCCACCAACCTCTTCACCAAGGTCATGCATATTTCGGTGCAGAAATTCGTCACGCGGATGCGCCTGATCCGCGCGCGATCGCTGCTCTTCGATGGCAGCCTTTCCATCGCCAATGTGGCGTTCCAGGCCGGCTTCGTGAGCCAGACGCAGTTTTATGAGCACTTCCGCAAGGCCTATGGCATGACGCCGAGCCAGATGCGCAAGGATACTATCGAAGGGTAGGGAACTACGCAGGGCAGAAGATTGGCACCTGCGGCTGGTGCGACAGCATTTGCCGCCGCACCAGATTTTTCATCGTCAGGCTGACGAAACGGTTAGAGCCAGTTGTCGCTGACCTCTAGGATCGCACCGGTGACGGGGTCGAACTCGATCTCGACCTCATTACCGTTTGGTGCAATGGCCTCGACTTCATAGACGCCCCACTCGACGTCCAGGTCGTGAATGCCCGTATAGCCCATGGCCTGGATGCGATCGATCGCGTCGCTGGTGCTCATGTAGGTGGGCGGCGCATCGCCATAGACGCCGCCATACATGCGGGCTGCCGCCTCGTCCGCAGCCGTGAACTCGTCGGGCGTGATTTCGACCTGGGCGATGGCTGCCGTCGTCAGCAAAAGGCAAGCGGCAGTGGTAGTGAGAGTCTTGATCAGCATTTGGTCGCTCCTTTTTTCGTAGCCTGGGTCCAACCTGTCGCAGGGCTATCTGTCCCCGGGGGCCTTCGGCCTTTGCTCGGGTTAAGTCATTCGATGCGACGTTCGCACTGAGCGGCCGGATAACCCGAGTTAGCTTGCGCGCCCGAGTCCGGGGGTTGGGAACGCAGCCAGAGCCGCTCCGTTGGCTTGTGATTCAAGCAACAGCGAGGACACCACCATGAAGACCGCTTTTCTTGCACTATCCTGTGCGACCCTGCTGGCAACTGGTCCCGCCTTGGCCGGGGCCATGGACCTGACGGTCGCCGAGGCCGTGGTCATCGATGCCGAGGGCAATGAGCTCGGGACGCTCAGCCTGACGCAGACGGAGGAGGGCGTGACGATTGCCGGCGTGCTCGACGGTATTCCCGAGGGCATGCATGGCTTCCACTATCACGAGACCGGCGTCTGCGATCCGGCCACCGGTTTCGAATCGGCTGGCGGACACCTCGCACCGCGCGGCAACCAGCACGGCTTCGAGGATCCGGAGGGACCGCATGCCGGTGACATGTATAACCAGGCTGCCAATGCCGACGGCCAGATGGACCTCAATGTCAACAACGACATGGTTTCACTGCTCGACGGCGAGGAGGGCAACCTGCTCGATGAGGATGGTTCAGCGGTGATGATTCATGCCAATGCCGATGACTACAGCACCGATCCCGGCGGCGACTCCGGCGCCCGGATCGCCTGCGGGGTCATCGAGCCCACCGAGATTTAACGCAGATACCAATAGCAAAAGGCGCAGGCATCCCCGCGCCTTTTTGCGCCTGCATGGCGGCGGCAAGAGCCCCTATAGCACGGGCGTTTCGAGGAGTGTGTCATCGTCGGCGGATGGCACCGGGTCAGGCGAGGGCACGCTCTGGGGCTGGACGAGCTGAAACAGCAAGACCCCCAGTACAATGAGCACGAGGGCTACCACAGCGCCTACGATGTAGCCCCAGGTTCGGCGGGTGATCCCTGTTGTTGCTGGCATGAATCCTCCTCTTCGAAATCGCCTTCGCTACGCATTCGAAGAGTTCAACAAACCCAGCCTGCCGCTCGTTCCATCATGCGTGGTGTCTCGCGCGCGCTTAGTCCGGTCAGGAAAACTTCTCCGGCCGTAGCACATTGACCGTCCCGATCATCACGAGCAGACCGTAGCTGTCCAGCAGCGGACGCAGATCATTCAGAAACGCCTCTGCGCGGGCTGGCTCCGCCACCGAAAAAAGGGTCACCTTGTGCTGGGCGCTGGTGATCAGGTCATCATCCCAGCTTCCAGACGCTCCATGTCCGGACAGCGTCGGCATCACTGTGTGTCCATGGATGCCGTGCTTGTCGAGCAGGCGCACCAGTTCGGGAACGAGGGGCGCATCCAGCAGCACTTCGATCCGTGTTCGCTCAACGCCTTGCAGACTCATGATGCTATCCTCTGGGCCAGCCATATATAGATCGGGATACCGACCAGAATGTTGAACGGAAAGGTCACGGCCAGCGACATGCCGAGATACAGTCCGGGGTCGGCCTGTGGAAGGGCCAGGCGCATGGCCGCGGGCACCGCAATGTAGCTGGCGCTGCCTGCCAGGATGCCGAGCGCAGCGGCCGTTCCGGCGTCAAGCCCAAGCAGGCCGCCCAGCAAGACGCCCAGCGTGCCGTTGGCCAGGGCAATCGCAATTGCCAGGCCGATCAGTCTCGGCGTCAAGCTCCTGCCGTCCTTGAGCCGCTTGGCCGCGACTAGGCCCATATCGAGCAGGAACAGGCAAAGCACGCCTCTGAAGGCGCCGTCGAATACCGGGGCTATAGGAATGAACCCCTCCTTGCCGATCAGCAGGCCGACGGCAAAACTGCCGATCAGGAGCACGACCGAACCATTGGTCAGGGTTTCGTGCATGAGTTCTCGAGCGGGCCGGCTACCAGCGACGCCATATCGCTGCGCCAACAACAGGCCAGTGATGATGGCCGGCGTCTCCATCATCGCCAATACGGCTACCATATATGCGGCGGCCGGTATCTCCTGCCGTGCCAGTATTTCGAGGCCCGTGACGAAGGTCACGACGGAAACCGACCCATAGTGGGCCGCAACCGCCGCAGCGTTCACCGGGGTCAGCGCGCCCAATCCGCGCAGGATGAAGAACACGGGGACTGGCAGCGCAAAACTGAGGCCGATCCCCGCCACCGCCGCGATCAGCAGATCCATGGTGAAGCCAGCCTCGGCGACCTCCACGCCGCCCTTCAGGCCGATGGCAGCCATGAGGTAGATCGAGATGCCCTTGCCGATCGCCTCGGGCACCGCCAGGTCAGAGCGCACCAATGCGGCCATCGCCCCCAGGACGAAAAACAGCACGACGGGCGACAGCAGGGTTTCCACTATTCAACTCTCGATCAAGAACAGGCTTTGCATCAAGCCCGATGTGAGCTTCTTGCGCCTTGGGCGGCGCTTCCGCGGAAACTAGTGCGGCGTCTAACCTGGGTAAAGCTCCCGGAGCGAGGGTGCAGGCTCGCGAAAGGCTTGCGGCATGACGCCGAGCCAGATGCGCAAAGACACGATCGAGGGGTAAGGGGGCCGGCCCGCTCATGACGCTTGACCACTGCTCAACAATAAGTTAGAAAACTAACTAACTAGTGAGGAGGCATTGATGAGCGACAACAGCAGATGGGCGGTGAAGCTGGACGCGGATCGGTTCGGCCCTTGGGCGGTGGTGACAGGTGCGTCTTCCGGCATTGGCCGCGAGTTTGCGCGACAGCTCGCTGCGTCGGGGATCAACGTGGTGCTGGTGTCGCGCCGCTCCGAGGTCCTCGAGCAGGTGGGAGAGACGCTGAAGCAGCGGTACGGCGTCGCGTTCAGGACTATCGTGGCGGACCTCAGCACGGAGCAGGGGGTTAGCGCCGTCAAGCAGCGGACGTCGGACCTCGACGTGGGCCTGCTGGTTTCGAACGCCGGCGCGGGGCATCCTGGGAACTTCCTTGCTTTCGATGAAGCCGAGTTGCGCGCGACCGCGCAGCTCAACGCCCTGTCCTACATGGTGCTGACGCACCACTTCAGCCGCCGGTTCGTGCAGCGCGGCAAAGGGGCAACTCTGCTGGTGTCGGCCCTAGGGGCAGACACGGGCATTCCCTTCAACGCCCACTCAGCAGCGACGAAGGCTTTGGTGACCGTGCTCGGGCGCAGCATTCACGCCGAGTTGCGCCCGTTCGGGGTCGGGGTAACGGTTTTGATCGTCACGCCAACCGAGACGCCCATTATCGACAAGATGGGCCTACGATCGAGCGCGATGCCAATGAAGCCGATGACGGTGGCACAGTGCGTCGGCGAAGGTCTGGCCGGGCTGCGGCGCAACAGGATGACGGTACTGCCCGGGCGTCTCTACCGGATTATGAATCGGCTCATGCCGGCAGGCTTGGTACGGTCAATGACAGCGAATATGATGCGGCAAAGCACCAAGTTCGTCAGTTAAGGAGAAACATGGCTAAGGTGGCGGAGAAGAAGGGAGGAAAGCGCGAGCGGTTGGTTAAGGCGGCTGTGGATCTCGCCTATCGTCAGGGGTATCGCTCCACCACTCTGGCTGACCTGGCGACAGCGGCGGAGGTTCCGCTCGGCAACATTTATTACTATTTCAAGTCCCGCGATGAAATAGGGAGCGTAATCCTCGACCATCGCAAAGAAGAGTTCACGGCCCTCCAGGACAGGCTCGGCCAACTAGACACTCCCCTGGCCCGCCTGGAGGCCTTCGTGCGGATGACGGTTGCCAATGCACCGATGGTCGCGCAGTTCGGCTGTCCCATGGGCTCACTCGGCGCTGAGTTGCTCAAGGAGGGGGGAGATCTCGCCGCGCGCTCCGGTGCACTGTTGAGCAGGCCCATGACTTGGATGGCGGAACAGTTTTCCGCCATGGGGCACGGCGACGACGCGGATGGTCTTGCGCTTCATCTCCAATCGGCCTTGCAGGGGGCATCGCTGCTTTCTTACAGCGCCGGAGACCCGTCGCTCCTGCAGCGCGAGGGAACGCGCCTGTTGGATTGGCTGCAGGCACTCCAGCATTCTGGCGAGTAGCAACGCTCGAAGGGAGCCGGCACCCGGACTTGCGCAGGATGCCCACCAAGATCTAGGCGAGGAAAGGCTGGATCACCTCTAGAGGGGCGATCCCCACGCGCCGTATTCCCCTGCGCCACCACTTTCCTCTCAATGAGGTATGGATCGCTGTGATGCGGCACCCGGCTCGACCCGCCCATACTGGATTTGCCTGAGAGGAGTTCTATCGCACTGCCTGAGCTCTCAGGTGCTTGAGATAGTCTCGCAGCATCGAGACCCGTCTTGGTCTGAAGCTGCGGCCCGTCAGTATCGGTCGCTCGATCCGGGTCATGTCGAACATCCGATAGGCGTGGCGCATGTTGCACCAGGCCAGCACAATGAGCTTTCTGTCGGTATACATGAAGCAAAGCGGCAGGACGGTTCGCAGCGTGAGTTCGCCGCCCTTGTCGGTGTAAGAGATGTCGATAGCCTCTTCCCGCAAATAGGCTTCCCGAACGATATCGATCGTTCCGTCAACCTGCATCCGCGCGTCGGGCCGGTAGATCTGGGAAATCGCATGGACGAGCTGCTGCTCCCGACCGTCAGGCAGTGTCGCGACTACCTTGGCCAAAGCCGACTTGGCAGCTTTCGCCAGAACCGGGTCGCCCATGCTGCCGACTTCGGCAAGCCCGAGGGCCAGCGCTTCGATCTCGGTGCGGTCGAAGGTCTGTGGCGGCAGTGCATAGTCCTCCACTAGGCGATAGCCGTAGCCGCGTTCACCCTCGATCCGCGCACCGGCCGCCCGCAGACTGTCGATGTCCCGATATAGCGACCGCAGGGACACTTCGGTCTCCTCGGCCAGGCGGGCTGCCGTGATCGGGGGCGCCATGACGCGCATGGCTTGCAGGAGGCGGAACAGACGGTCGGGACGGGCCATGTTTCAACTGCCGGAAAATGTCAGTTGGCTACCTCTATCACCACCGGTGTCAGGCAAGCCAACAAGGAGACCGGCAATGACTATCATGACCACAACTCACCTCAATTTCCGCGGCCAGGCCCGCGATGCTCTGGCCTCTTACCAGTCGGTGTTTGGCGGCCATCCAATGGTCGTGACCTACAAGGATGCCGGCGCCGTGCAGAACCCGGCCGAAGCTGACCAGGTCATGTGGGGCCAGGTCACCTCCGATGCAGGCTTTTCCATCATGGCCTATGACGTGCCGTCGCGTCTCTCCTACGCTCCCGGCGAAATCCCCGTCTTCGTCTCGGTCCGCGGTGACAGCGCCGACGAAATCACCGGCTACTGGGACAAGCTGATCGAAGGCGCAACTGTGATCCAGGACCTGGCGCCGTCCGGCTGGTCGCCGCTCTATGGGATGCTCAAGGACAAGTTCGGCGTCACCTGGGCGCTCGACGTCGCGGTCGCCTACCAGGCGGCGTAGTCGTCGACGCGGCGGCTGCGCATCAAACCGGGCAGTCGCTGTCCTGGGGAAGCGGGTCGCCGGTCGGGACCGGGCGAACCTGGGCGAGTTGGGTGACGGCGTGGTCGTCCTTCCAGCAGACGGCGGCCTCCCAGGCGAAGGAGGCCTGCTCTGCAGTGTCCCGCTGCACGCCCTGGAGACCGCCTGCATTGTGAGGCAGCACCAGGTCGAGATCGGGCACGTCGACATGGGCTTCGTCCCAGTCGATCAGGGCGACGCGATCGGTCCTCATCCGCACGTTGCGGGGGTTGGGGTCGCCATGCACGGCGCAGGTTTCCCGCCCCGCCAGTCGCGCCCAGGCGGCGCGGCAACGGATGACGGCTTCGGGCGGCATGGCGTTGAGATTGATCCGCGTTCCGGTCTCGGCATGGAGCAGGTCCGTCGAGGATCGCCAGCCGGGGCGCTGCGGCCACCCCCGCGTCAGCCGATGCAGCTCCCGCAGCGCTGCCGCCACGCGGCGCCAGTCTGCCTCGGTCTCGGGCGGGCCGCCCTCCATATATTTCATCACCACCAGGCCATCGACAAACGGCCGGCCGTCCCGGGTGGGAATCGGCACTGGCACGGTCATGCCATGGCCATCGAGATGCTGGAGCAGTCCGGTTTCCCAGGCGAGGTCGGCGTCGCCCCGGCTCCCCAGTCGGGCGACCGCAAGCTGGCCGCCGATACGGATGCTCCACACGTCGTTGGCCACGCCGCCCGTCAGGCGCTCGATGCGCACGGCGTCGTCACCCCACTGGCTGAGTGCGTCCCATCCCATCGGCGGTTCCAGCGGCCCGCAGGCCTTAAGTGTTGAACTTGAACAGCATCACGTCGCCGTCCTTGACCACGTATTCCTTGCCTTCGTCGCGGGCCTTGCCGGCTTCCTTGGCCGGAACTTCGCCGCCCAGCGTCACGAAGTCCTCATAGCCGATGGTCTGGGCGCGGATGAAGCCGCGCTCGAAGTCGGAGTGGATGACCCCGGCCGCGGCGGGAGCCTTGTCACCCTTGTGGATCGTCCAGGCGCGGGTTTCCTTGGGGCCGACGGTGAAATAGGTCTGCAGGCCCAGGAGGTCATAGGCTTCCCGGATCAGCCGGTTGAGGCCGGGTTCGTGAAGGCCCAGTGACTCGAGATACTCGGCCTGCTCCTCGTCGGGCAGTTGCGCCAGTTGGCTCTCGATTTCTGCCGAAATGATCACCACGCCCGCGCCATTGGCATGGGCATAGTCCTCGACCGCCTTGCTCATGGCGTTGCCGCCTTCGGCCGAGCCCTCGTCGACATTGCACACATAGAGCACCGGCTTGGAGGTCAGCAGTTGCAGTTCCTCGAACGCCTTTTCCTCCTCGGCGGAGCGCTCGACGAAGCGGGCCGACTTGCCTTCGCGCAGCAGGACGAGCGCGCGGTCGATCAGGTCGAGCGTGAGCTTGGCTTCCTTGTCATTGCCCTTGGCTTTCTTCTCGACGCCGGTGCGGCGCTTCTCGAGGCTTTCGAGGTCGGCCAGCATCAGTTCGGTCTCGACCACCTCGGCATCGGCCAGCGGATCGACCTTGTTGGCGACATGGATGATGTTGCCATCCTCAAAGCAGCGCAGCACATAGGCAATGGCGTCGCATTCACGGATATTGGCCAGGAACTGGTTGCCCAGTCCCTCGCCCTTGGACGCACCTTTCACCAGCCCGGCAATGTCGACAAAGCTCATGCGGGCAGGCAGCACGTTGATCGATTTGCCGATGGCGGCCAGCTTGTGCAGCCGCGGGTCGGGCACCGGCACGTCGCCGACATTGGGCTCGATGGTGCAGAAGGGGAAGTTGGCGGCCGCCGCCGCGGCGGTCCGCGTCAGCGCGTTGAAAAGGGTCGACTTGCCGACATTAGGCAGGCCAACAATGCCCATCTTGAAACCCATGGGGAAGCTCCGGAAACTGTTGGCCTCCACTTGGTTCGGATCGGCGCCGATGTCAATCCGCGCCGCCGCGTGTCAGACCGGCGTCCTGGCTCCCTCTCATCGGCAGCCCGGCGTTTCCGGCACCGACAGCAGCCGGGAAGGGGGCTGGACCAATGCCGCACCCGCCGTCTCCGGCTTACTTGCCCAGCAGCTTCTTGAGCATGTCGGCCATGGGCCCGGACTGGGGCGCCTCGACCTGCGGCCTGGTGGGCCGTGCCTGCCGGATGTGACTTTGTGCCTTTGGCGCCGGCCGTTCTGACCGGTCGGGCTTCTCCGGCTTTTCGCCCTTGTCGGCCTTGCCCTCGCCACCCACGGCCAGCGCCAGCTTGTTCATCAAGCCGCTGTCGTCGCCGGCGACCAGCAGGTCCACATGCCGGCCGATGGCGTCGAGCAGCGGTTCCAGCCAAGCCTTGTCGGCCTTGGCGAAATCGCCCAGCACATGGGGAGTAACGAACTGCTTGCCCGGGTGCCCGATACCGAGGCGCACCCGCTTGTAGTCCAGCCCGATCTGCGGATCGATGGAGCGCAGCCCGTTGTGGCCACCATTGCCGCCGCCCACCTTCACCCGCACCTTGCCCGGGGCCAGGTCGAGCTCGTCGTAAAACACGATGATGTCGGCGGGCGCGATCTTATAGAACTGGGCCGCCTGCTGCACGCTGTCGCCCGAGCGGTTCATGAAGGTCTGCGGCTTGAGCAGGATGACCTTCTCGCCACCGATATTGCCTTCGGCGAGCAGGCCGCCATGTTTGGTGCGGAACTGGGTGATGCCGTGGGCGCGCGCAATGGCGTCGAGCGCCATGAAGCCGATATTGTGGCGATTGCCTTCATACTGGCCGCCCGGATTGCCCAGGCCTACAAGCAGCTTCATCGGTCTCTCCGGAAACGAAAAAGGCGGCCCGCAGGCCGCCTCAAACCATAGCAGAAAAATCGAGGCGGGGCGATTACTCGGCCTCGTCCTCGGACTCTCCGGCTTCTTCTTCGGCGGCAGTTTCATCACCGGCCGAGCGCAGCGCGGAAGGCGCAACCAAGGTCGCGATGGTGAAGTCGCGATCGGTGATCACCGACGTCACGCCCTTGGGCAGGGTGACGGCGGAGATGTGGATCGAGTCGCCGATTTCCGTACCGGACAGATCGACGGTGATCTCTTCGGGAATGGCACTGGCGGGCGCCGAGACTTCGACGGTGTGGCGCACGACGTTGAGCGTGCCACCGCGCTTGAGGCCCGGGCTCTTCTCTTCGTTGATGAAGTTCACATGCACTTCGACATTGAGGGTCGAGTTGGCGCCGACGCGCAGGAAATCCACGTGGAGCGGGAAGTCCTTGACGGGATCGAGCTGGTAGTCGCGCGGGATCACCCGATGCACGGTGCCGTCGACATCGAGGTCGAGGACGTGGCTCAGGAAGCCGCCGGAATAGATGGCCTTGTGCGCATCCTTGTAGGGGATGGCGACGGTGACGGGGGGCTTCTTGTCACCATAGATAACAGCGGGAACCAGTCCCTGACGACGCATTTCGCGAGCGGCCCCCTTGCCCACTCCCTCACGCGTCTGTGCCTTGAGCACCTTGGTAGTCGCAGCCATGGAATAATCCATTCTGGGTTGGTGTATGCGTCACTACAACGACATACGCGCCCGTCCTCCAGGGGTGACGAGCGCTTCATGGCGCGGGCTATAGCGGAAAGGTAGACAGGGGGCAAGGCGGTTGGTGTACGGGGTGGCAGGATGGGGGTGGCTTGCGGACTGGCCGGTTTCAGATTGTCTTCTAGGGAAAGCGGACGTTGTTGCATTGGCAAGAAGGGGCCGAAGCCGGGCTGACAATTGATGCAATCAGCAATGACGATAGCTGACCTTCGGGCTTGGACGCGAAACTGATGATCACGCCGTTTAGCCGCTGGAGTGAGCCGCGACAAAACGCGCTCCATGGCGAATGTTTCGCGCTGGACAAAACGCCAGGTGACGCACTCTTGCTCCACTGTTACACGTCGTTGCAATCAATGGAGGCGAATATGTCCGCTGTCGAACGCAACAACGTGTCCGTGCGAGGTCGAGGAACTCGTCCTATCATGTTTGCTCATGGGTTCGGCTGCGATCAGAACATGTGGCGCTTCATAACGCCGTCGTTTGAAGACGACTTTCAGATCATCCTCTTCGATCACGTGGGCGCTGGCGGCTCGGACCTAGCGGCATACTCTCGTCATAAGTACGCTCATCTGGATGGCTACGCCGCCGACGTCCTGGAAATCTGCGAGGAGCTGGGCCTTGAGGATGTAACTTTCGTTGGTCACTCGGTCAGCAGCATGATCGGTGCAATTGCCGCCAGAAAGCGTCCTGATCTATTTTCCAGTCTGGTAATGGTCGGCCCGTCGCCCAGGTACATCAACGATGACACCTATGTCGGCGGGTTCACTGCCGAACAAATTGAAGAGCTGCTCGCTTTTCTCGACTCCAACCACATGGGTTGGTCGCAGGCCATGGCGCCTACCATCATGGGCAATGCGGACCGCCCGGAGCTGGGCGAGGAGTTGACCAACAGCTTCTGCAGAACCGATCCGGAAATCGCCAAGCATTTCGCGCGAACCACCTTCACCTCCGACAATCGGGCGGACCTGGAAGGGCTGAATACCCGCACGCTGGTTCTTCAATGCAGCGAAGACGTGATTGCACCACTGGAAGTGGGCGAGTACGTGCATTCGAAACTGCCCAACAGCACGTTGGTCATTCTGCAGGCGACGGGACACTGCCCAAACCTGAGCGCTCCGGAAGAAACCACGAAGGCGATCCGCGCCTTTGTCTGATCGAAACGCCGATCGCGACGGGGCTCGGCTCGCCGAGCTTGCGGATCTGTTCGAACATGCTCCATGCGGGTATGTGATTGCCAATGCCTCAGGGCGTATCGAGAAGGTCAACAGCACCCTTGCCGAATGGGTCGGCGCGTCGGCCCAAGACCTCGTCGGCAAACGCTTCCAAGACCTGTTGAACATTGCGGGCAAGATCTACTACGAGACGCATTTCGCGCCGCTCCTGCGCATGCAGGGGTATTTCAATGAGGTAGCGCTCGATATCGTCACTCAACGTGGCCCGACATTGCCCGTCCTGGTCAATGCCAGGGAGAGCCGCGACGCGGCAGGCGACGTTCAATCGCTCAGGATGTCGATTTTCAACGCGACCGACCGGCGCCGGTACGAACGCGAACTGCTCGAAACGAGAGCCAAACTTGCGCAGGTGAATACAGCCCTTGAAGAGCTAAACTCTGAGCTGGAGGTCCGTGTCGATGATGCTGTCGCACAGCGTCTCGAGGCTGAGGAAAAGCTCCGTCAAGCACAGAAGATGGAAGCGATTGGGCAGCTCACAGGGGGCGTGGCTCACGACTTCAACAATCTGCTGACCGTCATCATGGGTGGATTGGAGACTATCGGGCGCCAGAGCGTCCTGCTGGACGACGGAGAGCCACGTCGTCGCATCGAACGAGCCCAGAAGATGGCTGCGCTTGGCGCCCAGCGCGCTGCATCTCTCACTGCCCGGCTCCTAGCTTTCTCCCGCCGGCAGCCGCTCGACCCCAAGCCGCTGAACGTCACCCAGCTCCTGCGGGAAACGTCGGACCTTCTTCGCCGCGTTTTGGGGGAGCAGGTGGAACTCGAGGCCGTGGAATATGGTGGGCTATGGCCGGCTATGGTGGATACATCCGAGCTCTCGAACGCTCTCGTCAATCTCTCCGTCAATGCTCGGGATGCCATGCCGGATGGCGGACGGTTGACCATTGAGACAAGCAACATCTACCTTGACGACAGCTATCTTGCCTCCTTCGGTGAGCCGATACCCCCCGGCCAGTATGTGCTGATCGCGGTTTCGGATACTGGTACGGGGATGGACAAAGAGACCGTTTCGAGAGTTTTCGAGCCGTTCTTCACCACCAAAGAAGCCGGCAAGGGAACGGGGCTTGGCCTAAGCCAGGTATATGGCTTCGTGCGGCAGTCAGGCGGGCACATCCGCATCTACAGCGAGTTGGGACAAGGAACTTCAGTCAAGTTGTACCTGGCCCGAGCTCATTCGGCTGAGCCTGAAGCTGCCGTCATCGGCGACGAGGGCACAGATCTGCGGGGAACCGAGACGATCCTCGTCTGCGAGGACGAGGAGTCCCTGCGCTCCTTCTCGGTCGAGGCGCTGGCGGAGCAGGGCTATCAGGTTGTTGCTGCCCGCGATGGCCATGAGGCGCTCGAGCTGCTGAAATCCCGCCCCGGTACCACCTTGCTCTTCACCGACGTCATCCTGCCCAACGGGATGAATGGCCGTCAGCTTGCGGACACAGCGCGCCAGATCGCTCCGAACCTCAAGGTGCTGTTCACGACAGGCTACACCCGGAACGCCATCGTTCACCATGGGCGCCTCGACGCGGGCGTGCTACTACTGTCGAAGCCTTATACCGCGCAGCATCTGCTCGCCAAAGTCCGCCACGTCCTAGATGATGGCTAGCCAAACTTGTGGCGGATCAATAGATGCTCGAGCGCCTCACCGAGGGCGCGTCGTATCGGCAACCGGTGTTACCTGCCCCACGCTGGCCCGAGAATGGCTCAGCAGACCGGCAGCTTCGCGACTTCTGGGAAACAGGGCAGACGTCTGATTTTGGGTCGGTTTCGGTCACCCAGCTATGGCACAGAATCGCCCACCCACCGGCCGTCACCCTCGGGCTTGACCCAAGGGCACTTCACTTGGCGAGATCGCCGGGGATCGGGCCATTAAAGGATTGCCCTTTCCCGGCTCCACTGGCAGCCTTGCTCTTGAGTGAGGTTTTGCGCTGGATAACTGTCGCGCCCTCGCCATAGCGGCAAGACTGTAGACATAGCCGCCCGCTCGTACAGGCATCTTGAAGGACAGAGCCCTCGGCTCAAGGCCGAGGGTGACGCACGGTGGGTGGGGAGGCTGCAGGTTTCGGTCGTCTCATCGTAGGGGCTCGAACGACCGCAATGGCCTCGGAAGCCGCCCCTAGTCGAACAAGCTCGACACGCTCTGTTCGCTGGCCGTCCGCGCGATGGCTTCGCCGATCAGCGGCGCGATGGGGATGCGGCGGATGTTGCCGGCGCTGCGCTGGGCCTCGGTCTCGGCGATAGAGTCGGTCACCACCAGTTCCTTGAGCTTGCTGGCGGCGATGCGCTCGGAGGCGCCTTCGGACAGCACGCCGTGGGTGATATAGGCGGAAACCTGGCGCGCCCCGGCCTTGAGCAGCGCTTCGGCCGCGTTGACCAGCGTGCCGCCGCTGTCGACGATGTCGTCGATGAGAATGCAGGACTGCCCGGCCACATCACCGATGATGTTCATGACCTCCGACACGCCAGCCTTGGGCCGGCGCTTGTCGACGATGGCCAGGTCGGTGCCCAGTCGCTGCGCCACGGCGCGGGCGCGGGCCACGCCGCCGACGTCGGGCGAGATGATCATCGTATTGTCGAGCTTGTAGTGATCGAGGATATCGCGGGTGATGATCGGCGCCGCATAGAGGTTGTCGGTCGGGATATCGAAAAAGCCCTGGATCTGGGCGGCATGCAGGTCGAGCGTGATGACGCGGTTCACCCCGGCCTCGGCGATGAGGTTGGCAACCAGCTTGGCGGAGATTGGCGTGCGCCCGGTGGCGCGGCGATCCTGCCGCGCATAGCCGAAATAGGGCAACACGGCGGTAATGCGCCTGGCCGAGGAGCGGCGGAGCGCGTCGGTCAGGATCAGCAGTTCCATCAGGTTGTCATTGGCGGGAAAACTGGTCGACTGCAGGATGAAGGCATCCTCGCCGCGCACGTTTTCATGCACTTCCACATAGACTTCCTTGTCGGCGAAGCGCTTGACCGTACAATCTGTAAGGGGAAGTTCGAGATAGCTGGCGACGGCCTGGGCGAGGGCAGGGTTGGAGTTGCCGGTCACCAGCTTCATGGGCGCGATCCTGTCTCAACCGGTCGCCGATCTTCGGGGACCATCCAGTTTCGCGGGCACCTTTAGCGGCTCGTGCCAAGGCGTGCAACGCAACAAATGGGTCGCGCGCAAAATGAGTAAACAGGACCCTTGTGAGGGGGCAGGCACGGGGCGAACCAGCCGCCGTTACGGCCGCTGGTCCTGGATCTTGCCGATGATGGCGATCTGGCGGCCGGTCGTGCCGCCCGCATGGGTGGCCCGGCGATGCGAAAAGTAGCGATCGGGCTGGCCATAGGTGCAGCCGCCGGTGCGATCGACCTGTTTCACGCCGGCGCGCGCCAGTTCGGCAGCCACGAATCCGGGCAGATCAAAATGGGCCCTGCCGCTGTTATGGGTGGAAAAATGCCGCCAGCCGTCCGGCCGCAGCTGCACGAAATCGTCCATGAAGTGGGGGCCTACCTCGTAGTTTTCGGCGCTGATCGTGGGGCCGATGGCGGCAACGATCCGCTCGGGGTCGGCGCCCAGTTCCACCATGGCCGTCACGGTGTTGGCGATGATGCCGTCCACCGCGCCACGCCAGCCGGCATGGACGGCGCCGATGACGCTGGCCTGCGCGTCGGCCAAAAGGATTGGCGTGCAGTCCGCCGTGAGGATGCCCAGGGCCGTGAGCGGAAGCTGCGTCACCACGGCATCGGCCTCGATCACGATGTCCTGGCGGGGAGGCTGCACCAACCGGTGCACCGTGCTGGAATGCACCTGCTTGAGCAGGAAGAGCTGGTTGCGCTGGAAACCGAGGGCCTCGGCGGCGCCGGTGCGGTTGACTTCGACTGCTTCCAACTCGTCGCCGGTCGAAGTCGACATATTGTTTTCGGCATAATCGCCGAGCGAACAACCGCCCTTGCGGCAAAAAAAGCCGTGCTGGAGCGATGGCAGTGCAGCAAGGCCCGCGCTTCGCTCGAAATGCTGGGTCATGGCTCAAATCCTGGTGGCACGAGACCGGGGCTGGCGGCGCAGAAGGCCTTGAACAGCGTGCCCATCTGGTCTGGCTCCACCAACCGCGCCCGTGCCGCCGCGATATCGGCCGCCGATCCAGGATTGGCAGCGCTCAGCGCCGCCGCGCGTTCCTTGAGGCCCAGCCGGTTGAGGAACTCGGCCTGGGTTGCAAGCTTGTGGACGGTGAGGCCATGGCTAGAGGCCACGTTACCCAGGGCTTCGAAATCGACATGGGCCGACAGGTCGGTCTCGCCCGGCGCCTCGAGCACGTCGGCATATTGGTGGCGGCGGACACCCTGCAGCGTCTCGCCCGTCTGCGTGCTGGCATAGCCATAGTCGATGGCGAGGATGGCGCCGCCCTGGGTCGAGACCGTAGCGGCAAGGCGCTTCATCACCTCGCCACTGGCGAGCCCGACCTCGAACACGCTGTTGGGTTCGGCCTGCGACACCGCCTCGGGCATGGCCGAAGCCGGGATCGGTGTGGGGCTGAGGCCGAAGCGGCGTTGGGCATCGACCAGACCCACGACGCGCTCGCGCCAGCCGTCTTCCATGCGCACGAACTGGCGGATCGGCAGGGCGTCGAAAAATTCGTTGGAGACAACGATCAGCGGGCCCTCCCCGACCTTTTCGAAGGCGTCGATCCACTTCGGGCCATAGGGCTCGAGCCGGGCGTTCTGCTCGGCGATCAGCGCCGGATTGGTTTCGAACAGCCGCAGGTCCAGCGCGTCGCGAAAGCCTTCGGCCCGGCAGGCCACGCGCAGCATGTCGGCCATCAGCGTGCCGCGGCCGGGGCCGAGCTCGAGCAGGGTGAACTCTTTCGGGCTCCCCATCTGCTGCCAGAGGTTGACCACGAAGAAGCCGATGAGTTCGCCGAACATCTGGCTCATCTCGGGCGCGGTGACGAAGTCGCCCGCCGCGCCGAACGGATCGGCGCCCTTGTAGTAGCCCTTGCTCGGGTGGGTCAGGCACAGGCCCATATAGGAGGCCACCGACATCGGGCCGCTGGTGCGGATCTGCATGTCGATCAGTTCGGGCAGGGTGGGAGCGGGGTCAGTCATGGGCATGATCGTTCCGCGGCATCGGTGGACCTCAAACTAGCCACGGACCAGACCCTCCTTCCGCGTCGCTGCCCAGATGACTAGGCCAAGTCCGGCGAGGACCAGCGGGATGGACAGCACCATGCCCATGGTGAGCCAGCCACCATAGAGATAGCCGATCTGGGCGTCGGGCAGGCGAACGAATTCCACCGCGATGCGGCTGAGACCATAGCCGATGCCGAAAATTCCCGCGACCATGCCGGGGCGGCGCAATGCGTAGAAGACATGGGTGAAGAGGCGAATGACAAGAAACAGCAAGAGCCCCTCGAGCACCGCCTCGTAGAGCTGACTCGGATGCCGCGGCAGCTGTTCGGGATCGGTGGGAAAGACCACAGCCCAGGGCAGGGTGGTGGGCGCGCCGTAGAGTTCGGCATTGATGAAGTTCGCGATGCGGACGAGGAAGATGCCGATGGTGGATACCGAGGCGATCAGGTCCAGGCCGCTCAACCAGTTGCCATTGCCCTTGAAGCGCGTGAACAGCACGACGGCCAGCATCAGCCCCAGCATGCCGCCGTGATAGCTCATGCCGCCATCGAGCGTGTTGAGCATCTGGGCGGGGTCGGCCAGGTAATAAGGCAGGTTGTAGAACAGCACATAGCCCACCCGCCCGCCGACCACGATGGCCAGCATGGTCCAGAAGGCGAAGTCCCAGATGTCCTTGGCGGGGAAGGGTGGCTCGCCCTTGTACCAGAGCCGCGAGTTGGCCAGCAGCCGGTGGGCATAAGCCGCCCCGAGGCCCACGCCGAACAGGTAGCCCAGCGCATACCAGCGTATCGCGAAAGGACCGATGGCAAAGGCGATCGGGTCGATGTCGGGGAAGGGCAAAAACAGCTCCTGCGGCAATCGGCCGGACCATTGCCGCTTCGGCCTCTCTGGTCAAGTCGGGTGGCTTGACCTAAGTATTGGGGAGGGGCCGAACAGGATAGGTGAGCGATGAGCCAGAACAACAGGATCTTCGACGATCTGGGCCGGATGATGAATGAGGCCGCCGGCGTGGCCGATGGCGTCCGCCGCGAGGTCGAGACGGTGGTCAAGTCCCAGGCCCAGCGCCTGGTGGTCGACATGGACCTGGTCAAGCGCGAGGATTTCGATGCGCTGCGCGAGCTGGTGCAGGTCCAGGGCGAGGAAATCGATGCGCTGCGCAAGGAACTGGCGGCGCTCAAGGGCAGCAAGGCCAAGGCCAGCTAATTCGCTTCGTCGTCATTTGGATGTCTGCGGCCACGCCTTGGTACCCGATGTGGTGCGAAGTGATCGTTGTGGCCGATTTTGACACGAATTCCTGCATCACGACTTCTCGGCGTTAACAGTCCGTTAACGTTCTGGGCCACATCGTCATCCACAAGAGAATGGCGTCCACGACCCGCGTTGCGTCCCCTGAATCACCAGGGCGGTGTAGGGTCCTTTCATCAGGACGATTCGTAAGCCCTTGTGCATGCGGGCAGTTCCCTGAGTACCGAAATCTGCCGGCCAAACTACGGAACCGTCGATGTCACTTTTGCAAGTCGAGCCCGATCGCAATGTCCACCCGGTGGACATTATCGAGCATATCGCCTCGATCAACGACTGGACCTTCGAACGGCAGGATGCCGACGAGATTTCCATCTCCGTTCGCGGCGGCTGGTCGGACTACCATGTCTCCTTCAACTGGATGGAAGATCTCGAAAGCCTGCATATCGCCTGCGCTTTCGATCTAAAGGTCCCCGAAGGTCGGCGCGGCGAGATCAAGCAGCTGATTTCGCTTATCAACGAGCAGCTCTGGATCGGTCACTTCGATATCTGGAACAAGGAAGGCGTGGTGCTGTTCCGCAATTCGCACCTGCTGACCGGGGGCGCTGACGTGTCCCCACAGCAATGCGAGGCACTGCTGCGCTCGGCCACCGACAGTTGCGATCTTTACTACCAGGCGTTCCAGTTCGTTGTCTGGGCCGGCAAGACCGCCGCCGATGCGCTGAGCCACGTGATGTTCGAAACGGTTGGCGAAGCATGAGCGGGTCGCTGCGTTTCATCGGTCCGGTGATGCTTGTTGGCGCCGGCAAGATGGGACTGGCAATGGCGCGCGGCTGGCTCGATGCCGGCCTTCCCGCCAGCAATCTGTTGCTGGTCGACCCCAATCCGTCCGAGGCTGCCCGTGACCTGGCCGAAGACTATGGCCTGATCATCAGCGGCGAAGCGGCGGGACTGCAGCCCAACGTGATCGTCCTCGCCGTCAAGCCGCAGATCATGGACGCGGTTCTGGGTTCGCTGGCGCCGGTGATCGGCCCGTCCACGCTGGCAATCTCCATCGCTGCGGGTATCGACATAAATCGGCTCGCGCGCGGGCTCGACATGGCCAGGATCGTCCGCGCCATGCCCAATACGCCCGCGCAGATCGGCAAGGGCATCACCGGGGCCGTCGCCGGGCCAGACGTGAGCGGCGAGCAGCGGCAGATTGCCGAGGCGGTGCTGCGTGCCGCCGGCCCAGTCGTATGGTTCGATGACGAGAGCCAGCTTGATGCCGTCACCGCGCTATCCGGCTCCGGCCCAGCATATATATTCCATATGGTCGAGGCGCTGGCGGCCGCAGGCAAGAAAATGGGTCTGCCCGAGGATATTGCCGAGCAACTCGCCCGTCAGACCGTGATCGGCTCGGCAGCCTTGCTGGAGGCCGATCCGGCCACACCGGCCGTCCTGCGGCAGAACGTGACCTCGCCCAATGGCACCACGGCTGCAGGCCTGGGCGTATTGATGGACGAGTTGACGCCGCTGATGGAACGGACCACCGAAGCGGCACGCCGGCGCAGCGAGGAACTCGGGCGCGGCTAGCGGCGTTCGCTGCGCCGGTCGCGCAGTTCCAGGAGATGGTCGCGGATGGCCTTCGCCCAATCCTGCAGGGCCGCGTCGCCTGCTTCGTGCAAGGCTTCTTCCGTACCATCCAGCGCCAGATGGGCGGAAAGCATATCCTCGTCACGCCCGGCAGTTTCATGGCGAGCAAGATATACCAGTGCCAGATTGGCCCTGCTCACTGCCCATGCGGCGGGCATCTTCTGCCGTGACCGGTAGTTCAGTGCCTCGAGCAGGCACTCCCTCGCCTGATCCAGGTTTATCAGCGCGACCTCGCCGTTCGCTCCGTGAGACGCGAAGCACAGGGCCGCCGCCAGGTTGGTCAGGACCTCGCCGCGCAAGACTTGAGGAAGATCGGTCTTGAGTAGATCGGAATAGACTTGAGCGGCAGCGTTGTAATCCTTGGCGTCAGCAAGGCTCTTGGCGCTGGATAAAGATTCAACAAGATGGTTCTGCTGCGACGCAGCGCCTGTGTTCTTCACTGTTCTGCCTCGCCCCTTACCGAACGGAACTGCAACTGACATTGCTATCCACGATGCCACGCAGCGCAATGTGAGAAAGCAAAAAGGGCGCGTCCCTCCAAGGCGGACACGCCCTTCACTTGATGACCCGCTTGTCAGATCATTCGGCAGTAAGGTTGTCGGCGGCTGATTTGCCGGTCCGCTTGTCCTTTACGATTTCGTAGTTGACCTTCTGGCCCTCATCGAGGCCATTCAGGCCAGAGCGCTGGACAGCGGAGATGTGGACAAATACGTCCGCCCCACCTTCGTCAGGCTGGATGAAGCCGTAACCTTTTTGGCCGTTGAACCACTTAACGGTGCCAGTTGCCATGATGCGCGTTCCCTCGTGCAGTCGCTGCTGTAGGCGAGTCCAGATCCACTATTGGCCAGGACTTGGTATATCGAAATATCGGAAAGTGACGTCAGCAGGCGGCGAATGGAATTCGCAGGAGCAGATCGGTCGGCCGCAATATTCGATCCGGGAAACGTAGCCTGAAAAAATCGGCCGTTCAATATCTGTTTACACACGACGAATCGCCCGGCGGGAATGCACATCCTGCCGAGTCGAGTCGTATCATCGTCGAACAGTTGCTCCGGGCCGTCTGGGCCAGGTGCAAACGCGGGACCCGCGGCAGGACGGTCATCACCGTCCATTGCAGGGGCGTCGTTGCCGCGAACCGATGCCTGAACATCGACCGGACACCCTAACATACCGAAATTCCACCGGCTGCAAACCGGTTCGATCGTCGCACCCCTATTTTGCACTGGTAGTATGGGCTTGCTTTCCGCTTCGAACTGCGGCAAACCCCCGCGCGCCGGGCGATCGGGCCCGGTTTCCCTTCAGAGATCTCTTTGTCTTGATCAAGGCGTTTCATTCTTCCGGCGATGTCATCGCCGACCGTCGTGCCGAATATGCAGGCAGGATCGCCGAAGGTGGCGATTACGGTGCGGCAGCCGATCTCATGGAGCAGGCTCTCGAACTTGCTCCCGACTGGACCGCTGGCTGGGACAAGCTCGGCTCACATGCAGAGAAAGCGGGAGAAATCGCCCGGGCGATATCGGCCTGGCGTCACGTCGAGGCGCTGGATGATACCGGCGTCTTCGGCGCGGGTCTGAAGCTGGCTGCGTACGGTGCCGGACTGGCCGCCGACGGTACGGCGGTAAGTTACGTCGAGGCGCTGTTTGACCAGTATGCGCCCAAGTTTGAGACGGCATTGGTGGACCGGCTGGGTTATCGGGTGCCCGAAATGCTGGACGACCTGGTGAGCCAGGAAATGGCGCGGCTGGGCATCAAGGGCTTTGCCCGCGCCCTTGATCTGGGCTGCGGTACGGGTCTGATGGGGCAGCGGCTACGCGACAAGGCGGCGGTGCTCGAGGGCATCGACGTATCGGCAGCCATGATCGCCGAGACGGCTCGCAAGGGCATCTATGACCACCTGCAGAAGGCAGAACTTGTCGCCGCCCTCAACGCCCGGCGTGCCGATGCCGACCTCGTGACGGCTGCCGATGTCTTCATCTACTGTGGAGCCCTCCAGCCAGTTCTGGCGGCCCTGCTGCCGGCCTTGCAGCCGGGCGGGATGGTCGCATTCTCGCTCGAAGCCCATGATGGGCCAGAACCGGTCTTCCTGCGCCCCTCGCTCCGCTACGCGCACGGCGTCGATGCGACACGCGATGCGCTGGTGGTTGCCGGGCTTGAGGTGCTGCGCTTCGAGACCGCCGTCTTGCGGTTCGACCGCGGCGCGCCGATCACCGGCATGCTCATCGTCGCGCGGCGGCCGCCGCTGGAGATGACGGCAGCCAATGACGGGCAGGATGACGGCAACGTGGCAGCCTGACGGCTAGGCAAACGCAGCGGGGCTTGGCACAAGGGCTGTCTTTCCGACATCGAGTTTGCCATGAACAGCCTGCGCTACGACTTCCGCTCCGACACCGTCACCAAGCCGTCCCCCGGCATGCGCGCTGCGATGGCCAGTGCCGAAGTGGGCGATGACGTGTTCGGTGACGATCCGACGGTCAACCGGCTAGAGCAGCGGATGGCCGCCATGTTGGGCAAGGACGCGGCCATCTTCGTGCCCTCCGGCACCCAATCCAACCTGCTCGCCCTGATGAGCCATTGTGGGCGGGGCGATGAGTTCATCGCGGGGCAGAAGGCGCATCTCTATGTCAACGAGGCCGGGGGCGCCGCCGTGCTGGGCTCCATCCAGCCGCAGCCGATCGCGCACCAGGCCGACGGCACGCTTTCTCTTGCCGACATTGAGGAGGCCATCAAGCCCGATGACAGCCACTATGCGCGCACGCGTCTGATCGCGCTCGAAAATACGTTTGGCGGCAAGGTGATACCCGTCGACTACATGCAGCAGGTGGCTGAGATCGCGCGGCGTCGCGGGCTTGGGTTCCATCTGGACGGGGCGCGGGCGTTCAATGCCTGCATTGCCCTGGGCACCGATATCAGGACTTTCACGGCCCCGTTCGATACTGTCTCGATCTGCCTGTCCAAAGGGCTCGGAGCGCCGGTGGGTTCGGTGCTGATCGGCCGGCAGGACCTGATCGACACCGCCCGCCGTCACCGCAAGATGCTGGGCGGCGGGTTGCGCCAGTCGGGGATTCTTGCGGCGGCGGGGCTTTATGCGCTCGAGCACAATATCGACCGTCTGGCCGAGGATCACCGCCGGGCCGAACGGCTGGCGGAAGGACTGGCGGCCTTCCCGCAACTCAAGGTTACCATGCCCGACACCAACATTGTCTTCGTGGATGTGGCTGGGGAGGTGAGCGAGGGGTTTGCCGCTTTCCTCGAGCAGCGCGCCATCGGCGCCCTGGGCTATGGCCGGCAGCGCTGGGTGACCCATCTCGATATCGACGACGACGCCGTCGAGGGGGCGCTGCGCGAGGTCGAGAGCTTCTTCAGGACCGGCGCCTGATCCTACGCCAGTATAAAGGGCGGGAGGAGATCCCGCCCTTCAGGCTTGACCGGGTCAGGCGAAGTAATCCTGCAGCGAGCGGACGACCAGGCTGCCCTTCTGCAAGGCCACGATGCCTTCCACTGCGGCGAGGGCGCCGTCGATGGTGGTGTAGTAGGGGATCTTGCCCATCAGGGCGGTGCGGCGGATGTCGCGGCTGTCGCTGATCGACTTCATGCCATCGGTGGTGTTGATCACCAGCTGCACGCCGCCATTCTTCATCGAATCCACGATATGCGGCCGGCCTTCGAGCACCTTGTTGATCTTGGTGGCGGCGATGCCGTTTTCGACTAGGTATTTCTGGGTGCCGCCGGTCGCGAGGATGGTGAAGCCGCCTTCGATCAGGTGGCGTGCCATATCGACGATATACTGCTTGTCCTCGTCGCGCACCGAGATGAAGGCGGCCCCGGTCTGCGGTACCTTGGAGCCCGCCCCCATCTGGGACTTGGCGAAGGCAAGGGCAAAATCGGTATCGAGGCCGATCACTTCACCGGTCGACTTCATCTCCGGGCCAAGCACCGTATCCACGCCCTGGAAGCGATTGAACGGGAACACGGCTTCCTTGACGGCGGTATGCTCGAACGTCTTTTCCACAAGGCCAAAGCTGGCAAGGCTCTCGCCGGCCATGATGCGCGCGGCGATCTTGGCGATGGGCTGGCCGATGACCTTGGCGACGAACGGGACCGTGCGGCTGGCGCGGGGATTGACCTCGATGAGGTAGATCACGCCGTCCCGCAAGGCGTATTGCACGTTCATCAGGCCGCCGACCTTGAGCTCGAACGCGAGTTCGGTGGTCTGCCGCTTGAGCTCGGCCAGGACCTCCGGCGACAGGTTGCGCGGCGGCAGCGAGCAGGCCGAGTCGCCCGAATGGATGCCGGCTTCCTCGATATGCTCCATGATCCCGGCCACGAAGACATCCTTGCCGTCGCAGAGCGCGTCGACGTCGATCTCGATGGCGCCGGACAGGTAGGCATCGAACAGCAGCGGATTATCGGACAGGACCGAGTTGATCTGGCCGGTCTTGTCGTTTGGGTAGCGCTGCAGGATGTCGGGCGGGACGAGGCCGGTCAGGGTATCCTGCACATAGGTCTCGAACTCCTTGGCGGAGTGGACGATGGCCATGGCGCGGCCGCCCAGCACGTAGCTGGGGCGGATCACCAGCGGATAGCCCAGGCGCTCGGCGACGAGGCGGGACTGCTCGAGCGAATAGGCGATGCCGTTCTTGGGCTGGGTCAGCTCCAGCCGGTTGAGCAGCTTGGAGAAGAGGTCGCGGTCCTCGGCCAGGTCGATGGCGTCGGGCTGGGTCCCCAGGATCGGCACGCCGGCCTTCTGCACGGCTTCGGCCAGGTTCAGCGGCGTCTGGCCGCCGAACTGCACGATCACGCCATGCAGCGTGCCGTTCTGCTTCTCGGTCAGGAGGATCTCGATGACGTCCTCTTCGGTCAGCGGCTCGAAATACAGCCGATCCGAGGTGTCGTAGTCGGTCGAGACGGTTTCGGGATTGCAGTTGACCATGATGGTCTCGTAGCCGGCATCGGCCAGCGCGAAGGCGGCATGGCAGCAGCAATAGTCGAATTCGATGCCCTGGCCGATGCGGTTGGGCCCGCCGCCGAGGATCACCACCTTCTTGCGATCGCTCGGCCGCGCCTCGTCGCTCACCTTGCCGGCGAAGGGCATTTCATAGGTGGAATACATATAGGCCGTCGGCGAGGCGAACTCGGCAGCCGAGGTATCGATGCGCTTGTAGGCCGGGCGCACCGCGAGCGAGTGACGGAGCTTGCGCACATCGCTTGGCTTGAGGTTGGCCAGTTGCGCCAGCCGGGCGTCGGAGAAGCCCATCGCCTTGAGGGCCCGCAGGTTCTGCGCGTCCTGCGGCAGGCCGAACTGCTTGACCTTGTTCTCGGTCTCGACGATGCCGTGCATCTGCTCGAGGAACCAGGGGTCGATCTTGCAGGCCTCGAAGATATCCTCGAGGCTCATGCCCAGGCGCATCGCCTCGGCCACATGCAGCAGCCGGTCGGGTGTCGGCGTGCCGAGGGCGGCCTTGATGGCATTCTTGTCCTCGCCTTCGCCAAGGCCGGGAATGCCGATCTCGTTGAGGCCGGTGAGCCCGGTCTCAAGCGAACGCAGCGCCTTTTGCAGCGATTCCTGGAAGGTGCGGCCGATGGCCATGGCCTCGCCCACCGACTTCATCGAGGTCGTCAGGCGATTGTCGGCGCCGGGGAACTTTTCGAAGGCAAAGCGCGGGATCTTGACCACGACATAGTCGATGCTCGGCTCGAAGCTCGCCGGGGTCATGCCGCCGGTAATGTCGTTGTCGAGTTCATCGAGCGTGTAGCCCACCGCCAGCCGCGCCGCGACCTTGGCGATTGGGAAGCCGGTGGCCTTGGAGGCCAGTGCCGAGGAGCGCGACACGCGCGGGTTCATCTCGATGACGACCATGCGGCCATCGGCCGGATTGATGCCGAACTGCACGTTCGAGCCGCCGGTTTCGACGCCGATCTCGCGCAAAACCGCCAGCGAGGCGTCGCGCATGATCTGGTATTCCTTGTCGGTCAGCGTCAGCGCCGGAGCGACGGTGATGGAGTCGCCGGTATGGACGCCCATCGGGTCGATGTTCTCGATAGAGCAGACGATGATGCAGTTGTCCTTCTTGTCGCGGACAACCTCCATCTCGTATTCTTTCCAGCCGAGCACGCTCTCCTCGACCAGCACCTCGTTGGTGGGCGAGGCGTCGATGCCGCTCTCGCAGATGTTGAGGTATTCCTCGCGATTATAGGCGATGCCGCCGCCGGTGCCGCCCAGGGTGAAGCTCGGGCGGATGATGCAGGGCAGGCCGATCACCTCGAGGGCCTGCAGCGCTTCGATCGTGTTATGCGCCAGCATCGAGCGGGGCGTCTCGAGCCCGATCTTCTTCATGGCGTCGCGGAACAGTTCCCGGTCCTCCGCCTTGTCGATCGCCTCGGCGGTGGCCCCGATCATCTCGACGCCGAACTTTTCCAGCACGCCCATCTTGCGCAAGGATAGCGCGCAGTTGAGCGCCGTCTGGCCGCCCATGGTGGGCAGCAGCGCGTCCGGGCGCTCCTTCTCGATGATCCTGGCGACGACTTCGGGGGTGATCGGCTCCATGTAGGTGGCGTGGGCCAGGTCCGGATCGGTCATGATGGTGGCCGGATTGGAATTGACCAGGATGATCCGGTAGCCCTCTTCCTTGAGCGCCTTGCAGGCCTGGGTGCCGGAATAATCGAACTCGCAGGCCTGCCCGATGATGATCGGACCCGCACCGATGATGAGGATCGATTTGATGTCGGTACGTTTTGGCATGGCGCTCGCTCAACTCTGGTTCGCGTCGGGGACGCTGGGGTCGGGCGAGAAGAATCACCCGGCTCGTGACCACCCGCACCGCATGCGCGCGGCAACGTGGCGTTGCGGCGCTTGGGGAAGGCTTGGACCGGGTGGTTAGGTGGGCTGTCTAGCGGAAGTGGACGGGGAAGGGAAGGGGTGGTGTGAACGCTCCAAGCTAGGCCCCAAAGGGGCTGGTTTGGCCCCCGGCCGCTCGCAGGCGGAAATCTCGCGATGAAGACGTCCGACGCCTATGCGCCAATATCGCCCCTCCCTCCGGACGTCACCCTCGGCCTTGAGCCGAGGGCGCTGTATTTTTTCGAGTAAGGGGTGGGAGGCGGACTGGCGGCTTTTCGCATTGTATCACGCAAAAGCTGTCGTCCTGTTTTATGAAATGTCGGACCTCAGCCCCCAGGTGGGTCAATGCCTCAGGAAGATGGCTGAAAACTTCTACGAGTTCACGCTCGGTATCGGGGTATTGGACGTCTACGCCGCTGGACGTGCCGCTCAGGATCGGGGTATTGCCGCGTTGCTCATGCTCAGCAACAACTTGACGGACGTCGGGCGTGGCCACGGCGATCCAGCCGCCTCACCACCTTGCAGCAGGCTGGCATCATCAGGAGCGAACAAGATTCCCAAGATGGACGCAGCTTGCGGTATCGCCTCACCGATAAGGGCCTGGACCTGGTGCCCGTACTGATGGAGCTCAGCGCCTGGGGGAACCAAGTACGAGGATGGTCAGCCCCCGATGGCATCCTGGAGGCATGGCAGAACGATCGGGCCAGCTTCATCAAAAGCACAAGGCCATAAGATCCGGATGCCTCGCGGCTAGCCTTGAATCATCGGGTTAGACCGAGCGGCAGGCCGAAGGCTGGAAACAGGCTGGGCCCGAGCGGTCCGACATAGACGGTAAGTGCAACGATCGAACCATCTTGGGCCGGTTGTATAATGTGCAAGGAGTGTGCCTGCCATGAGATTCTCTGCGGAGTTCGGGCGTAGATAGCAACCGCAAGCTGGGCGTTGGCAGCAATTGGAACCGGGTGGTAGCCGGAGAACCGGTTCCAGACTGTTTGGAAGAATTCGTGAATTGCTGGCCTGCCTTCATACCACTCTCCCCATGGCGGCATGTTGTAGGTGGCGTCCTCGCGCAACAACGCGGTGAAATCGTCAATGCTTCCATCATGCCAAGCCCGCATATAGCGCTCAAGCAACAGGCTATGTTGCGCGCTTGGCGGGGTCTGCAGCAGCGGACTATCCATGCCAGAGCGTGCGGCAAGCGTGGCGCGGGCCCGTTGCAAGGCGCTGTTTGTTGAAGCAGTAGAGGTGCCAAGCAACGCTGAGGCTTCGAAGGCGGACCAGCCAAGGACATCGGTCAGCAACAGTACGGCGCGCTGCCGTGGAGGCAGCAACTGGATTGCCGCAACAAAAGCAAGCTGGACGGCCTCGCGGGTTTCGTATCGCGCCAGTGGGCCGGGTTCAAGTTCGGCAAAATCCGGCAACTCAGAGTCGGGATAGGGCTCCAGCCATTCGCCATCGGCCGTTGGGCCGCCTGTCGCGGAGCCAAGGCTGGGGCGTCGATCGAGCTGCTGTAGGACTTTGCTGGTTCTGGTTCTAGAATTTAACGCGTTGAGACACGCGTTCGTGGCTATGGCGTACAGCCAGCCTCGCAGCGAGCCGCGCTGTTTGAAGTCTGCCCGTGACCGCCATGCCTGCAAGAAAGTGTCCTGCACCAGGTCGTCAGCCTCGTGTAGCGTCCCCATCATCCGATAGCAGTGCACTTTGAGCGCTCGGCGGTGGGTCAAGGTCAAAAGCTCAAAGTCCAGCTGATCCAGGAACGGCTGGTCAGTTGAGGTTCCAGGGTCCGATGCGTCAGTCATACGAAGCCTGTGTTGCTAACTTCACTGGCATGTCACTTATCTCAAGAGGCACATGCAAGCCCGGCGCCGCTGACTGAGAAGTAGCAGCCATCTGGGACGGCAGTGGCAAGCTCAACCACCGCCCGCGCTACATCGGCCGGCGTCTGCTTGTGAGTCATACTCGCCAGCAGATCATCCGCCTTCGCTCCGGTATAGGCAACGAAGCCTTCGATTCCGCCGTCGCCAACGCCAGTGCCCGGCATGATGCCCATTGGCGCCAACGCCATGAAGCGAAGCCCTAGTCCAAGGCGATCAGACTCCTTTTGGCAATGCCCAGCCAAGAACATCTGCATGCGCTTTGAACCCGAGTAGCCGCCTGCAAATGGCGGGCCACCCGTCAGGGCTCCGCCGCTCGACATCACAATAATCCGGGTGCCCGGCTTTAGTGGGGCACGAAGGGCCGCCTGACAGAACAGGAAGGATGCCCTGACGTCGGTCTCCCAATTGGCCGAAAAGTCTTTCCATGTCTGGTCTTGCAGTGGGACACTGGCAGCAGGAGCGCCGGCGCAAATGACCAGAACATCCGGCGCCAAGGCAGAGAACACTTCGACAGGAGCCGTGTCCTCAGTGGCATCTGCCATGAGGATGTGTACGCCGCTAACTTGGCTTGTGAGTTGAAGCAGCGCGATCTCTCCGCGAGCGACCGCGAGAACTGATGCTCCCTCGCGATGGGCTGCCTCCACGATTGAGCGGCCAACACCTTGGCTCCCTCCCACTACGACGACATTCTGACCTTGCAACGACCCCATTGATCCAATTCCTCACCCGCAGTCGGAGCATCCCGATGCACCTATAGGTAAGGACAGCTCAGGCAGGCGGAATTCATCGGTGGTCACGACACTTTTTTCGCCGAGTGCCATTCATTTGGGTCGGCAGGAAAGATTTCGATATAGCCGCCGATGGTGCCAATCGTCGCTCCTATTGTCCGGTTTCAGGAGATTTTTAGCGCATCTCCAACGGCAACAATGGGGTCGACTGCCGACTATCGAGACTGTCGGATGGACGGTGATCAGCGGTGGCGGAACCGCAGTAAGCGAAGCAACTGTACTAGAGGGGCCGCTAGAGCAACACCGACATAGATCAACAATACTACTACCAGTGTGAAGCTGGAAATCAGCCCTCGGTAGGCCTCACCTGATCTGCATTCGAACAGAACGAAGCAACCGGGCATACCGCCTTCAGCAAATGTCACCAAGGCCACGACTGCGGCCATGACCACCAGCAGCAAGCATGCTCTCCAAAGCCCGATCGCAAAGGGTGAGACGAAGATCAGGGCAGCGGCCGCTGCATACCACCGAAACCTCGGGTTGGAGAAATGAAATGTCAGCCCAGCGTGGCCGCTTCGGCCTTTGGCACAAGGGGAGCTAGCGAACACAATGGGGTTGGTAGCCGCCCCTAAGGCGAAAGTTTGCGCTGCTGCTGGATCGGCATGCATCTGGGCATGCGGCTGGGGTTGGCGCCGGCGGAACTGTCGGACCTCTATTCTACGCTGCTGCTCGAGAATATCGGCTGCAGTTGACCACCATCGCCTCACCACCCCCGATGTCATTCCGGCGAAGGCCGGAATCCATGTCCGCGGTGCGACCAAAACATCCAGCGTGAGGGACGGTCACCGCATGGATTCCGGCCTTCGCCGGAATGACATCGCGAGCGGGTTGGGCACGATGCCCCTCGGCCCAACAAAACTTATCCCCGCCCGCAACCACCGCCACCATACTCCGCCCATCCCCGCCATTCACGCGGTGCCGACGAAGCATCGGGCGGGGGGACTGGTTGCTTGGGGTCGCCCAGGCCGATGCGTGGATGCTGACCACCGGCCGGACGGCATGGGGTCGCGCGAAGGTGGAGCGCCCGGAAGGCCCGGCCGATGAGGACGGTATCGGAACGGCTACCCATCCGAGCGCGGCGAGTGCCAGGTCCAACCCGAAAGGGCGGCCGCTCGAGGCATGCGCAGGAATGCCAGCTCGTGTGAAGCGGCTTTCGCCTCTTCAACTAACCAAACAGGCGGCGCAAGCCGTCGGGGCGAAAGCCGCTTCGCATCGTGGAACCGCGACGCCTCCGGGCCGGGCGGCGCCTCGTGCCGCGTGGCCCAAAAATCTCAGTCGAAATGCCCTCGTCCGCGACGACCAGCGCAAACGCCCCTTAAGCATTGCCCGCTAGTCTTGCTGCACCACGGGAGCCACCCATGACCGCAGCCACCACCATCCCCCTCTCCGAAGTCGTCGGGGCGCTGAGCTATGCGCTAGACATCACCGAGGGGCAGCCGGTGGGGCATAGCCTGCGCTGCTGCTGGATCGGCATGCATCTAGGGATGCGGCTGGGGTTGCCGCCGGCGGAACTGTCGGACCTCTATTACACGCTGCTGCTCAAGGATATCGGCTGCAGTTCCAATGCGGCCCGCATCTGCCAGCTCTACCTGGCCGATGACCTGAGCTTCAAGGGTTCCTACAAGGCCGTCGACAACAAGCTGCCCGAGATCCTGCGCTTCCTGCTGGCGCATACGGCGCGCAAGTCGGGGATGATCGAGCGGTTGCAGACCATGGTCTACATCGCCCGCAACGGCGGGGAGATCGCGCGCGAGCTGATCGAGACGCGCTGCCAGCGCGGCGCCGACATCGCCCGCAGCATGCGGTTTTCCGAGCCGGTGGCGCAGGGCATCCTCGATCTCGACGAGCACTGGGATGGCACCGGCCAGCCACTGGGGCTGCAGGGCCAGGCGATTTCGCTCTTCGCGCGCATCGCCCTGCTGGCACAGGTGGCCGATGTGTTCTTCATTCGCGGCGGGGTGGCGGCGGCGCTCGAGGAGGTGAGCGCGCGCGCCGGCCGCTGGTTCGATCCGCAACTGGTGTCGAAGCTGGTCGAAATGGCGGACGACGCTGCGTTCTGGGATGTGCTGCTGGCCAACGACCTGCCCGATCGAGTGGTCGATCTCGAACCGCGATCGATGACGCGCCGGATCGACGAGACCTATCTGGACGACATCGCGGCAGGTTTCGCGCAGGTGGTGGACGCCAAGAGCCCGTTCACCGCCGGGCACAGTGATCGGGTGGCGCTGTTTGCCGACCTGATCGCCGAGGAGCTGGGCTATCCGGAGGCGCGACGCCGCTGGATCCGTCGGGCGGCGCTGTTGCACGATATCGGCAAGCTGGGCGTCTCCAATGCGGTGCTCGACAAGAATGGCAAGCTGGACGAGGCGGAGTGGGCTGCCATCCGCAGCCATCCGGGCCTGGGGCAGACCATCCTCTCGAAGATCGCTGCGTTCCAGGACATGGCGCGCATTGCCGGCGGCCATCACGAGCGTCTGGACGGCAAGGGCTATCCGCTCGGCGTGACGGCCGAGGCCATCGACCTCGACACAAGGATCGTCACGACCGCAGACATTTTCGACGCCCTGACCGCCGACCGGCCCTATCGCAAGGCCATGCCTGTTTCGGTGGCGTTCGACGTCATGCAGCGCGATCTGGGTACCGCAATCGACCCGGACTGCTTTGCCGCGCTGCAGCGCGGCTTTGTCCGGATAAAGTCGGTTGCGGCCTAGTCTGTCGCTGGACTGATCGGCGCTGCAACGACCGTTCGCGCCCCGGGGGCGTTGTCCAGGAACTCGATCGTGCCGCCGAGGCCCCCTACGAGGCTGGTCAGCATGCGGGACCCGAAGCCGGTGCCCTGCGTCGCGCCGCCAAAGCCCTTGCCCCGGTCGCAAACGATGAGGCGCAGGGTGTCGCGGTGCTGTTCGAGGCTCACAAAGAGCGGGCCGGGCGCGCCCTCATAGGCGTATTTGGTGGTGTTGACGATCAACTCGTTGACGATCAGGCCGACGCTGACGGCGCGGTCGGTGCTGATCAGCATGGGCGAGAAATCGAGGGCCACGGCGACGCGCCAGCGTCCGTCCATCGAATCGAGCAGTTCAGTCACCAGCTCGTCGAGATAGCGCGACAGGTCGATGATCTCGACGCTGTCATCCTGGTAGAGGCGGCGATGCGCGAGCGCGACGGCCGTCAACCGGCGCTCGGCCTGCTCCAGTTGTTCCCGCACCTCGTCGCTGGTGCTGCGCGCCTGCATGCGCAGGAATGCGCTGACCAGCGTCAGGCTGTTCTGCACCCTGTGGTTGACTTCGCGCAGCAGGAAATCCTTCTGCGCCAGGAGGCTTTCGTTCTCGTTGAGCGTCGTGGTCAGCTCGCGGTTGAGCTGGCGGATCCGGCTGTTGTTGCGGGCCTCGAGCGCCAGCTTGACGATGCGCGCGGCCGACTCCGTCTCTGCCAGGGTCCAGCCGCGAGCCCGGCCGCTGACGCTCTCGGTCCAGGCCTCGAAGGACGCACGCGGCAGCAGGACCGCGCCGGGCTCATGCGCGACATCCTTGTGCGGATTGCCGGCCCACCGGACGGTCTGCAACTGCTCGGCGCGGAACCACATGAGGATGGTGGGGACTTCGGTGGACATGGTCACGGCCAGCAAGCCGCTGGCCGTTGCGGTGAAGGCCAGGGCGGGGGGATAATCCTTGCCGAGCTGGCGGCTGACGACCGGCTTGACCGATCCCGGCTGACGCACCCATTCCGCCAGCGCCCGCATGTCGATCGGATCAGGGCAGCGGCCGGCGTGAAACAGTTCGCCACCCTGGATGGCCGCGAAGCCGTCGGCCTGGAGCAAGCGGGTGAGTTCGGCGCCCGAGTGGGTGAAGAACTCGACCAGGGAGGCATCGGCACCCAGCCGCGCCAGAACGATATCCTCATGGGCCCGGAGGCGGATACGCTCGCGGTAGAGCTCGTTCTCCTCGCGCGCCTTGATCTGGCGGCCCAGGCTGCTCGCCATGGCCTGACAGGCGAGGCGGGTGCTCAGGGACAGGTTGCGCGGTTCGTGATGGTGACAGGCGACAAGCCCCCACAGCACCCCGTCCTTGACGATGGACATCGAGGCGGAGGCGGCGACGCCCATATTCTTGAGATACTGGATATGTACCGGCGACACGCTGCGCAGCGTCGAGTCGCTCAGGTCGATCGAGCGGAGATCACCGCTGGCACTAATGATCGGGGCGGGCTGGTAATGCACGTCGGCTATGACGCGCACCCGGTTGCGGACGTAGAGCGCCCGGGCCTGCCGCGGGATATCGGTGGCCGGAAAATGGTGGTTCATGAAGCTGGACAGCGAGGGATCGACGCTTTCGCCGATGACCACGCCAGCATCGTCGTCGATGAAACGATAGACCATGACCCGGCCAAAGCCGGTCAGCCGGCGGAAGAGATCCGCCGCCCGCTCGGCCATGTCGCCCAGGGTGGTCGAACGCTCGAGCGTCAGTCCCAGCGTCTCCAGCTGCGCCAGGTATGGCGCGCCCAGTTCGACGCTGTCATCCACGTCGGTCAGCTCGACCACCACATGGTCGCCACTGGCATAGGCAATGGCGTCCTGGCTCTTGCCATCCAGGCTCACACGACCCAGTGCGGTTACGCCGGTCGCGGGAAGGGAGGCCGAAATCTCGGCGACTTCGCGGCCGATCAGATGCTGCAGCGATTTACCAAGGGCGGTCGACGCTGTTCCAGCCAAGCCGGCGCAACCCTCGACGGTGCCGGTCGAAGGATTGGCGATGAGCATCACGCCATAGGGCTGAATGGACCCGGGAATGTGGATGGGCTCGAGATCGCAGTTCGTCAGGTCGACGGCAGGTTCAGACAGGCTCACGCACAGGCTCCGCAAACAGGGTCAGGGCGAGCATGAAAGCGCTCCGCGCGGCGGCGATGGCCGCTGCAGGGTTGGCGCTGCCGGCCTCCAGCACATGCAGGTAGCGGCGCCAGCGCTCAACATCGCCGGTCTGGGCCGCCAGGTGGCGCGCGCCATGGGTGGCGTGAAGGCCGAGCTGCGCAGCGCGCCGGTAAAGCAGTCGCGCGCCCACGGCCGATCCTTCAAGGACGTAAGCCGTGCCCAGGACAGATGAGCGGCTGCAATCGATGGTCCATCCGGGGGCCATTTCGACCGAGCCGATGCCCAGGTCGGTCATGTCCTGCCGGATGAGCGGCGCCACGCCCTGCACGGACCAGTCGGCAAGATCGGGTATCGCTGTTTCCAGAGCATGGCGAAAGCGATAGAGCCCGACGAGATAGCGCCGATAGGCGGCCAGAGTGTCAAACCCGCCCACGAGCTCGTCGAGCCGGGCGTGAAGGTCACCCGTCTGCTGCCGCAGCACCGATCTCAAATTTCCTGCATCCATCCGGCATTCTCCAGAATCGGACCGTTACGCAGTCGGCGACGGCGCGTCATTTCAAAAAGATATGTCGGAGGCGATCAAAGGGCCGCCCGGAACCCTTTGTTGTCGTTTTGCCATAGCCCGACGCGAAGTCCACCATGCAGGACCGTGGGTTCGACCAGTTTCAGCTCCAGCCCCGTCGCCCGGGCGAGTTCCTTGTCGGAAGTGATGATTCCCGTCCGCCAGCCACCGAACCGGGTGCGGATGACATGCCCCAGCGTCCGGTAGAGACCGAACAGGGGCGCCTTGTCGCCGATGCGGGTACCATAGGGCGGATTGACGATGATGATGCCCGGCTCGCCCCCTAGAGACTCCAGGGTTTCGAGGCTTTGCTGTTCGAAGGCGACCTGGTCGGCAACGCCCGCGCGCGCTGCGTTTTCCCGCGCCATGCGGATGGCGCCCGCATCACGGTCGGACCCGAAAAAACGCGGAGCCGACGGGTGCGGCTGGGCCGGACGGCGCAGCCCCGTCCACTGCCCGGCATCGAAGCCCGCGAGGTGCTCGAAGGCGAAGCTGCGGTCGCGCCCCGGCTGCAGGCCGAGGGCGATCTCCGCCGCTTCGATGACGAAGGTCCCCGAGCCGCACATCGGGTCCAGCACGGGCTGGCTGCCGTCGAAGCCGCATTGGCGCAGGAACATGGCGGCCATGGTCTCGCGCATCGGCGCCTTGGCCACGCCTTCCTTGAAGCCGCGCTTGTGGAGCGATTCCCCGGTCGTATCGATGCTGACGGTGACGAGGTCGTCGTCGATCCGCACCATCACCCGCACTGCGGCAGCATCATCGATGGGGGCGCCCAACTCGTCGGCGATGGCCTTGGCGACGCGTTGGCTCGCTGCGCCGGCGTGATAAATGCGCGAGCGCTTGCAACTCGCCTCCACCTTCACCGGCACGTCCGGGCGCAAGACCGCGGCCCAGTCGAGCTTGCGGGCCCGCTTGTCGAGCTGTGCCAGGTGCATGGTGCGAAAGCTGCCGATGCGGGCCAGCACCCGGGTGGCGCCACGCAGGACGAGATTGGCGCGCCAGACATCGGGCCAGCCGCCCATGAAGGCGACGCCGCCCTGAACGATAGCGGCGCCGGCGAATCCGGCTTCGCGGGCTTCTTCGCATAGCGGCGCTTCGAGCCCGGGCGTGGCGACGAGGTAGATTTCGAAAGGTGCGGTGGCGGTCATTGGGGATAGGTAGAGGGTTTTCCGCCGCGGCGGAAGCCGGGCGCCGTCCGGACCGGGCGATGGCCACTTGGCGGACAACATCGCCTGGGTGTAGCGTCTCCAACCGATCTGAAGGAGCCGACCATGTGCCGCAACATCAAGCCACTGTTCAACTTCGAGCCCCCGGCCACGCCAAACGAAATGCACGACGCGGCCCTGCAGTTCGTGCGCAAGATTTCGGGTTACAACACGCCGTCAAAGGTCAACGAGGCGGCCTTCCACGAGGCGGTGGAAGACATCGAGAAGGTGGTGCGCAAGCTGCTCACGGCGCTCGACACCAACGCACCGCCCAAGGATCGTGAAGAGGAGGCCGCCAAGGCAAGGGAGCGATCGCGGCTGCGCTTCGGCACGGTGTGAAGCCTACTCCTCCGGCTCCGTGCTGAAGAGCAACGGGAAGCCATGCTGCTTGGCGAAGTCGGTGGCGCGCGTCGCCTTTTCTTCGGCAATCTCCCGGGTGAACACCGCCACCACGCAAGAGCCCTTGGTATGGGCGGTTAACATGATCACGTTGGCCTGTGCTTCGGGCACCCGGAACTCCGCCTTGAGCAGCCGCACCACGAACTCGCGCGGCGTGTAGTCGTCGTTGAGCAGGATGACCTTGTGCAATGGCGGCTTTGCCGTCTTCTGCACGGTCTGGGTTCGGCGCTTGGTATCGGTGTTGCTCATGGTCGCCTCCGGAAGTTGGAGAACGTGACGGGGAACGGGCGCCGCCGCCGGACGTTAGAGAAGCAAAACCATACAGCGGGGGTCAAGCCATGTTTGAATTGCTAATCGTTCTCGTCATCGTTGCCGTAGTGGCCGGTGCGCTCGGCTTTACCGGCATAGCGGCCGGTGCGGCGACGATCGCCAAGATCATATTTGCCATCATGCTGGTCGGCATTGTGCTGCTTCTCATTCTCGGCTTCATGGGCCTGGCCGTCATATTCTAGCGACCATCATAGACTGAGGAGCCTACCAATGATCGACGTTCCGGGCGTGTCCCTCAACGACGGCAACACCATTCCGCAGGTCGGCTATGGTGTCTGGGAAATCCCCAATGACAAGGTCGCCGGGACGGTGGTGACCGCGGTCGAAGCCGGATACCGGCTGATCGACACGGCACAGGGCTATGGCAATGAGGAGGGCGTCGGCAAGGGCATCCGGGATTGCGGCCTGCCACGCGAGCAACTCTTCATCACGTCAAAGCTGCGCACCAGCGACCAGGGGTATGACGCGACGATGAAATCCTTCACGGGATCGCTGGAGCGGCTGGGCCTCGACTACCTCGATCTCTTTCTCATTCACTGGCCGGTGCCCAAGCACGATCGCTATTCCGACACCTGGAAGGCTTTCGTCCAGCTGCAGCGCGACGGCCGCATCCGCTCTATCGGCGTCTCCAATTTCCTGCCCGAGCACCTTGAGCGCATCATCGGCGACACCGGCGTCGCGCCGGCGGTGAACCAGATCGAGCTACATCCCGAGTACCAGCAGCGCGATGTGCGTGAGGCGCACAAGCGGCACAACATCGCCATCGAGAGCTACAGCCCGCTGGGCAGAGGCGAGGTGCTGAGCGATGCCAATATCAAAGCGATCGCCGACAAGCATGGCAAGTCGACCGCTCAGGTGATCGTGCGCTGGCACGTGCAGGAGGGATTGGTCGCCATTCCAAAGTCGAGCGATCCCGACCATATCAGGGGCAATATCGACGTCTTCGACTTCCAGCTTGCAGACGAGGACATGGCCAAGATCGCCGCGCTCGACAAACGTGACGGCAAGATGCTGAGCGATCCGGCGACCAACAACACCCTGTTCTAGAGCTTGAGCTTGAAGCCTTCGTGCGAGTTGGTGAAGCCAAGCTGGCGATAGAAGCGGTGGGCGTCCAGCCGTAGCTTGTTGGACGTCAACTGCACGTTTCCGCATCCCGCCTCGCGGCAGCGCTCTATGGCCCATGACACCATTTCGGTGCCGAGTCCGGAACCGCGCTGGTCGGCACGGATGTGGACATTCTCCAGCATGCCGCGCTTCATTCCGAAGGCGGGCAGGCCGGGGATGTAGCTGATCTGCAGCGTGCCGACGACCTCCCCAGATTTCTCGGCCACGACGAGCCGGTGGCTGGGATCGGCGGTAATCTCATCGAAGGCCGCTCGGTAACGCGGGTCGTTCAACGTGGCCGGGTCCAGTGGCGGCGTGTCCTTGCCCCGAGCATCACCTGCGTGGCTCAGGCCCACAATCATTGCGATATCGGCAGGGACGGCGTCGCGGAAGGTCAATTTGGTCATGGCAGGCTCGCTGGATGGCTGGCGTCACTGGCGGCGTGGGCTGATCAGCTTTGCCAGAACAAGCACCAGCAGAGCCACGACAGCGGGGATGACGGCAAGCCCGGATTCACCGGCGAGCAGCGCACCGGTTCCGGCCCACATGATCGACACGAACGCCTCGCTCAGTGTGGCGGCACGCGACGCCACCTGGCGCCGGCGGAACATCGACCGCTTGGCGACCACGCGGAACCAGAGCTGGATCGCCGTGGCTGACCCCGCCGAAAGCGCGGCGCAGATGGCGGTGATCAACGCCATGCGAGGCGATGACAACAACATCAGCAGCAACAGGGGTGTCAGCACGATTGCGATGACCGCCAGCACGGCCTCGATCTTGGCGATCAGCACCGTACGCGCCGAAACGGGCGCAGTGACCATAAGGTCGTGGGCGTCTTCGCCGGAGATCGCCAGCCAGGCGAGACCACCGGCCAGCTGTCCGGAAGCCATCACCAGCACCGGCACAGCCACCACGAAGGCGCCGGCATCGTCACCGAAATTCATCCATAGCAGCAGGGCCGGAGGCAGGAGGTAGAGGATCTGCATCAGCGTCTGTGACAGCAGCCAGGGATCGCGCTGCAGCAGCCGCCATTCCTTGAGGCGCAGCACGTGGCGCTGCGAGCGGGAGCGGAAGGCGTGGGCCGACGGCCGCCGCTGGCTCGCGATGTGGTTCAACCCGGCAGCCGAGATGGCGAGCCGTCCGTAGCTCGATGCAGAAGCGGCGACGGCGATGACCAGCGCGCCGAGTCCGAGAGCCAGCATGATCAGGAGCGCGCGAAGGTCGCCCATGGCGGCTTTGGCAGGCAACCAGAAGGCGCTGTCCAGCCTAGGCGCGGCATCGACGATGGCCTGAGACTGGAACAGGGTAAAGCGGGAGAAATCGCCGTAGTAGAGGATGGCGGCGGCCTGCACGCCGATCACGAAGCCTGCGCCGACGATGGCGGCCACAATCTGCGAAATGAACCGCGTCTGCCGCGGTCCGACAATCCGGAACAGCAGCATGGTGATCCCGACCGAGATCGCTGTCGAAATGGCGCCCATCGACACTACGACGCCATAGGCAGCCAGCCAGCGGTGTCCATCGAACAGGGCCAGCATGTTTATCAGCGGGCTCACCAGCAGGCCGGTGAAGGCGACGCTGGTCAGCACCACCGAGCCGGTCCGAACCGCGAACAGGCGCCGAGACGAGGCGGGAGAGGAGAGGACGAGGTCGAGGTCGGAGCGGCCATAGTAGACGCGGGTCACGGCTTCGAGCGACTGCGACAGCATGACGGTCCAGAACAGCATGCCCGTGCCGGTCAGCATGACGAGGGTCTGCGTGTCGGAACGAACTCCACCCGAAGCCCAGCGCGCCACCACGCCATAGGCCAGAAGGTGCAGCACGACGGCGACGACCACGAGAAAGACGGCCAGACCGATGCCGCGGTTGCGACTGCCTCCGGTCAGCATGGCCAGCAATTCGCGCCAGGCGAGAATCAGTTCGTGCCGGGCAAACCAGGTCAGGGAGGCGGGCGCGGTGGTCATGCCGCCTCGGCGCCCTGCGCCACCAGGTCCAGAAAGATGTCCTCAAGGCTCGATTCCCGGCCGATCCGGGTGCGCAGTTCGGCTAGCGTGCCTTCGGCAATCAGCTGCCCTTGGCTGATGACGCCGATGCGCTGCGCCATGCGCTCGGCGACTTCGAGAATGTGGGTGGTCATGATGACGGTCACGCCGTCTCGCACCTTGCCCAGCAGCACGTCCTTGACCTGCCGGGCGGAACCGGCGTCGAGGCCGGTCAGCGGCTCATCGAGGATGATCAGCCGCGGATCGTGCACGAGGGCGCCGGCGAGCGCGACCTTTTGCAGCATGCCCTTGGAAAAGCCGCCGCACAGTTCGTTGGCATGCGGCCTGAGGCCAAGCCAGTCTACCAACTCGTTGGCCTTGGCTTGCGCTGTCGGGCCATCGACCTGCCACAGGCCGGCGACGAACTCGAGATATTCCAGCGGCGTCAGTCGGTCATAGACCATGGGCTCATCGGAGACCCAGGCAACCAGGCGCTTGGCGGCGATGGGATCGCGCCGCGCATCGATGCCGAAGACGGAGATGCTGCCCTGATCGGGCTGCAGCAATCCTGCGACCATGCGCAGGATGGTGGTCTTGCCGGCGCCGTTGGGGCCGAGCAGGGCGTAGAATTCGCCAGCGCGGATGGCGAGGTCGAGGTTGGCCACTACCGGGCGGTCGAAACTCTTGGTCAGGCCTGCGACGGCGAGGGCAGGGATAGTCATGGCATCGCTCCGGCGGATCAGCGGCGCGAGCCTAAGCCTGTGGCCTTTCCCGGTGATGAATCGGCAGCGTTAAGATTTGCCGATCAGGCGAAGGGCGGGCGCCGTAGAGCGCCCGCCGGAACCGTCAGACGACCGTCAGGGTGACGTCCACATTGCCGCGAGTGGCATTGGAATAGGGGCAGATCTGGTGGGCCTTTTCCACCAGCGACTCGGCGTCGGCCCGGTCGATCCCCGGAAGATTGATCTTGAGCTCGACGGCAATGGCAAATCCGGTGCCGTTGGCATTTTCGCCGAAGGAGACGGCGGCGTCGATGCTGGACTCATCGGCCAGATTGACCTTTTCGCCGCGGGCGACGGCTTTGAGTGCACCGAGGAAGCAGGCGGAGTAGCCAACGGCGAAGAGCTGCTCGGGATTGGTGCCCGTGCCGCCATTGCCGCCCATTTCCTTGGGCGTATCGAGGGTGACCGACAGGCGGCCGTCATCGGTGGCGCTGGTGCCGGTGCGTCCGCCAGTGGTGTGGGCATGGGCGGTGTAGACGGCTGACTTGATAGGCATCGTGTGCTCCTTGAGGTCGGGTCGACGAGTTTACCAGTGCACAATGAAACTGGCTGGATTTGGTCGCTATTGCAGTCCCACCGGGTCGACCAGGCCGCCATCGCAGCCTCCATCGGTCGGACGGGCGTTCATGAGCAGGTCGGCGATGCTGTCGGGGCCGGCAATAGTGCCGGTCAAGCCGATAGTCAGCTCGTCGATCAGGCGTCGGTCGCCATCCGTCACGCAGCTCAACCGTACGCGGTCGCCCGCTCCAGCACCGAATGCGGCGTCGAAGGCGCCACGCACCTCATCCTGTGTCAGGCGCCGACCGATCGATGCGTCGAAGAGTTCTGCCACAGGGCTGGTGTTGATAGCTTCGAGCATGTCGAGCGAGTCCTTGAAATAGGCCTCGGCATCACCGTCATAGCAGGTGCCGTGCTTGATCCATTCGTGGCGCTCAAGGCCTGACTGGGTGCCTGGCATGGCTTCGCTCAGGTCGGCGGCGAGTTCGTCGGAGAGTGCCGGCGCCGGCAGCAGGTCCCAATCGCCATTCTCATCGTCTCGCACGGTAGCCGCGTCCACACCGCAATAGTCGCGTGAGCGGGGTTGTGGCCACAGGCCGTGCAGCGCGAAGTTGCGCGCATCGAACCGCCCTTTGGTCTGGCTCTCGCATTCGGGGCGGTCCGGCCGGGTTTCGCAGAAGGCCGGTTGCCAGCTGATCGCCAGCACATATTGCGTGCGCTGCTGCGCCGCAGCAGGCGTGGCGACTAAAGCGAGCAGTGCTGCGGCAGTAGCGAGGCGCATGGCAAATCCTTTGGTGGGTGGGGCGACCGGTTGGCCGCCCCACTTCAGGTCAGAGTGCGATGCGATAGAGGCCAAAGCCCTCGGGATCGGTTTCGCCGGTCGCTTCGATCGCGACGGCGGTCACGTCTTCCAGGTGGTCGGCGGCCTTGGGTCCGGTGGCGAAGAGGACGGTGGTGTCACCGATCGGCGCCAGCGACCAGTTGCTGTCGGCGGCCGGGTTGATGGTGCCGTTTTCGACGATGAACCGCACGATGATGTCGCGGTTGGTATCTGGACCCTTGAAGATGATGTGGTCCGCCCCGGTGCCGGGGAAGGAGCCACCGCCGCCAGCGCGATAATTATTGGAGGCGATGACGAACTCGGCCTCGGGATCGATCGGGGCACCGTCAAACATCAGGTCGACGATGCGGTTAGCGTCGGGATTGAGCACTTCCTTGCCGTCACTGGAGTATTTCGAGGGCTGCGTCAGGTCGATCTTGTAGCTGACCCCGTCGATGACGTCGAAATTGTAGGCCGGGAAGTCGGGATTGATCAGCGGAGCGTCGGTGGCGCCGGCCTCGACCTGGTTGAAGATCCCTGCCGAGCGTTCCAGCCAGTCCTTGACCTCGGCGCCGCTGACGACGAGGGCCTGGATAGTGTTGGGATAGAGGTAGAGATCGGCCACGTTCTTGATGGCGACAGGACCCACCGGGACGTCGGTGTAGTATTCCGGGCCGCCCCGGCCGCCGGACTTGAAGGGCGCGGCAGCCGACAGGATCGGCAGACCTTCCCACTCGGTGCCCTTCATCATCTGCTCGATGTACCAGGTCTGCGCCTGGCTCACGACCTGCACCGACGGGTCATCGGCGACCAGTGCGAAATAGGAATGCAGCGGAGCAGCGGTTTCACCGACGGCGCGGCGGATGTAGTCGAGCGTTTCCTGATGCTCGGTCTCGGCCACCGCGGCGACCTCTTCCTCGTTCTCGACCAGCGGGTTCACCTTGCCGTCGACGCGTTCGAAGATGGGGCGGGCCTCGGCGGTGTGAGAGACGACGGTCCACTTGCCATCGACGTCCTGCTCGAGCAGCAGGTCGATCAGGCCCATGTGGCTGCCCCAGAAGCCTGCCATCACGGCCGGCGTGCCATTGATGGTGCCGGCTTCGACGTCGACGCCTTCAACGCCTGCGAAATCGGGCCCAGGGAACACCAGGTGCTGATGACCGGTCACGACCACGTCGATGCCTTCGACCGCAGCGAGCTGCAGCGAAGCGTTTTCCGCACCAGCCGGCTGGTCGGGAGCTATGCCCGAATGGGACAGGGCCACGATGATGTCGGCGCCCTCGGCCTTCATCTTGGGCACGTAGGCCTCGGCCGTCTCGACGATGTCGCGCGTATTCACCTTGCCGGCGAGATGGGTGGCGTCCCAGGTCATGATCTGCGGCGGCAGGAAGCCGATGATGCCGACCTTGATGGTCTTGGTGGCGCCCGAGCCGTCGGTGAGTTCCTTCTCGACGATCAGGTAGGGCTGGATGTATGTTTCGTCGTCGAGCGGGTCCGCCGCCAGCTCGCCCTTGACCAGGTTGGCCGAAACGAACGGGAAGTCCGCGCCTTCGAGCGCCTTGTCGAGATATTCGAGGCCGTAGTTGAACTCGTGGTTGCCCAGAGTCGCCGCTTCATAGCCCAGGGTGTTCATGGCGGCGATGATGGGGTGAACGTTGCCATCGAGGCCCTTTTCATAGGCCATGTAGTCGCCCATGGGATTGCCCTGGATGATGTCGCCGTTGTCGACGAGCATTGAATTGCCAGCCTCGGCGCGGATCGATTCGATGATCGAGGCGGTGCGGGCCAGGCCCATGGTCTCGTTCGGCGCATCTGCATAATAGTCATAGGGGAAAACGGCGACGTGCAGGTCGGTCGTCTCCATGATGCGCAGATGGGCCTGGTTGGCTTGCGCCAGCGTAGCGAAGGGGTGCATGGCGGTCATGGCGCCGACGCTGGCGGAGCCGACCAGGAATGTACGCCGAGACAGTTTTGGCAGGAAATTCATTGACCTCTCCCTGAGGTATCATTGGCTGACAGATCCGGGGGCGCCGTGCCCCCGGTTGCTGCGCATGCTCTTGCCGCCGTCCAATGACGCTGGGATGACGGTCGAAGCCGAGATTGTCGAAACTTGACCAGACGGTCAAATTAACAATTGCGACTCGCTCGTCCGCTACAGCCGCAGCTGCCGGAACCGATTGCATCGGTGCGGCTTGTTGCTAGGCTTGAGGGTATCGGAGAACACCAGCATGAAATGGCGCGGCAGGCGGCAAAGCTCGAATATCGATGATCGGCGCGGCCAACGCACCGGCGGGCTTGGCGGTTTGGGCGGGCGCTCGTTCGGCCGCGGCGGGATCCGCTTGCCTAGCGGCGGGCGCGGCGCCCGGGGCGGCATGGGCAGCCTGCTCGGTATCATCGTCGTACTGGGCATTATCTGGCTTGCCACGGGAACGAACCCGATCGACATGCTCACCGGCGGATCGGGCAGCGGCAGCGGTGGCTCACTGGCAACGTCCTCAAGTCAGGTCCCCACCAGCGGCACGCAAGCCGAATTGCCCGACTTCGTGGGTGTCGTCATCCAGGAGACTGAAGACCTGTGGGGGGAGGTGTTCCAAGCGTCGGGCGAGGATTATCCCGAGCCGACTATCGTCCTGTTCACGGATGCCGTGAATACGGCCTGTGGTGCTGCCGATTCGAGTGCGGGGCCCTTCTACTGCCCGGGCGACCAGCAGGTCTACATCGACCTCAGCTTCTATGATCAGCTGCGGGATCAGTTCGGCGCTCCGGGCGATTTCGCCCAGGCCTACGTGCTGGCCCATGAAGTCGGCCACCACATCCAGAACATCACGGGCGTGCTGCCTGCCTTCAACCAGCGCCGCCAGTCGATGAGCCAGGAAGAGGCTAACGCCTATTCCGTGCGGGTCGAACTGCAGGCCGATTGCTATGCCGGGGTGTGGGCCAACTATGCGGGCCAGGAGGACCTGCTGGACAATGGCGACATCGAAGAGGCCCTCAATGCCGCCATTCAGATCGGCGATGACACCCTGCAGGAGCGCATGCAGGGCTTTGCCGTGCCGAAGACCTTCAACCACGGCACTTCGGCCCAGCGAAAAACCTGGTTCGAGCGCGGTTATGTCTCTGGCAATCCTGGCGATTGTGATACGTTCTCTGGCAACGTTTAGCAGCATAATCGGCGGACTTAAGAGTGTTGGGTATTCCTGAAAGCGTGATGCCGCATGTGCGGCGCTTCGGCTTTTCCGGCGCAATCGCGCTGGGCGTGGTGGTGGTGATGATCTTCGGAATCAATCCGGTCACGGTGCTGACCGGGCAGGTGGCCGAGCCGCTGCCGCATACGACGCTGACGGCGCTGGAAGCCATCCGCACCGGCGAGGGGACCCCGGCCGACCTGGTCGGCGCGGTGGAACGCGAGGCAAGCGGCTTCTGGGAGCGGGCCTTCCGCAGCGCCGCAGTCTACTATCCGCCGGTTGCACTCGAGATGGTGCCTACCAGCGGTGATCTCGGCTGCGGCATGGCGGGCTCGGATGTCGGTACGTTCTACTGCCCGGACGAGACCACGATCTATGTCGACATGGCTGCGTACCAGGACCTCGTCGCACGCTTCCCCGAGGAGGGGTACAAGGCACAGGGGTACCTGATCGGCCTCGCCTACGGCCATCACGTCCTCGCGGCGCTGGACGAGTTCGAGGGCCTCGATGAACTCCCCCCGGCTCAGCGCGAAATACGCGAGCAACAACTGGGTGCGCGGGCGGCCTGCTATGCGGGGGCCTGGACGAAGTGGGCCGGCCTCGAGGAACTGCTGCACGATCCCGCCATCGTGCGGGCGATCGATTCCACCGATGCCGGCAACGACATCGCCCGCGCGCCGTCGCGTCCGCCACTGCCCCTGGCCCTGACCCCACCGAGCCCGACTTATCGTCAGTTCGGTTTCGATCTTGGCTACGGCATTCCGGCCGCCGGCAGTTGCGGCCAGCAAAAGATCGGCCAGCCGATTTGAACGGTGCCTCCTGTGCTGCGTTATCCCGCAGCACAGGAGGTGAGCATGATCGGCAACTTGAGCAGTGTGAGCTTTCATCAATTCAAAGATGACGGGCGGTTCCCCAATTCGCCCTTGCCCGTCATCGTCTATCGTCGTGCGGTCTCTGCGGAAGAAGTCACGCCAGAGGTTGTGGAAGGCCTCTTCGACAGCAATGGCTGGTCCAACCAGTGGCGCGGCGGCGTCTACGACTATCACCATTACCATTCCACCGCGCACGAATGCCTGGGGATTTCCAGCGGCTCCGCCACGCTTCAGCTAGGCGGGCTCGAAGGGGAGACTTTCGAGGTACAGGCCGGTGACGTCCTGGTACTGCCGGCCGGAACAGCCCATCGCTGCGTCGGTGCTGATGACGACTTTCTCGTCATCGGCGCCTATCCTCCGGGCCAAGACTGGGACGTGCTTAAAGGCGAAGAAGCGGACCGACCGGGAGCCGACGACCGAATATCTGGAGTCCCTGCGCCCGACACCGATCCAGTTGGAGGGCAGGGAGGTCCTATCCTGGAGAAGTGGCGCTAAAGTTCAGGCTGCGATGGGTGTCGTGGGTTGAAAAAGGAACGTGTTGTTCACAAATCCGTTAGGCGGCTATCGACCATCAGGAGGCAACTATGATTTCATCGAAGACCCACGCCATCATCGACTATATTGTCGGGGTGCTGCTGATCGCTGCACCGTTTCTTTTCGGATTCGCTAACGGCGGCCCTGCACAAATGGTGCCGACAGTGCTCGGCGCGGGCACGATCATCTATAGCCTGATCACCCGCTACGAGTATTCAGCGGCAAAGGTGATCCCCTACAAGGTGCACCTGGGCATCGACGCCCTGGCGGGTCTCCTGCTGCTGGTGTCCCCGTGGCTATTCGGCTTTGCCGACCTGATCTGGTGGCCCCATGTGCTGGTCGGCGTCATGGAGCTGGGCGTTGTGGCGATGAGCTGGAGCCGGGCCGACACAACCGCCCGGGTGTAGCGGGAACAACTGCCGCGCTGCTCAGGCCCGCTGGGACTCAGGCAGCGCCGACATGCCCTTCTGCTCCCGAACGTGGTTCAGAAACCGCGTGAACAGATAGTGGCTGTCGCGCGGCCCGGGGCTGGCCTCGGGATGATACTGCACCGAAAAGATCGGTTTGCCTTCGACGCGGAGGCCTGCATTGGTCTGGTCGAACAGCGAAATGTGGGTCTCGGTGACGCCGGAAGGCAGGCTCGCCTTGTCGACGGCGAAGCCGTGATTCATGGAAGTGATCTCGACCTTGCCCGTGGTCAGGTCCTTGACCGGATGGTTGGCGCCATGGTGACCCTGGTGCATCTTCGAAGTGGTGCCGCCCAGGGCGAGCCCCAGCAATTGATGGCCCAGACAGATGCCAAAGACCGGCTTTCCCGTTTCCATCAAAGTCTGGATGGTCGGCACGGCGTATTTGCCGGTTGCTGCCGGATCGCCGGGGCCATTGGACAGAAAGATGCCGTCGGGATTGTGCGACATGACGTCTTCGGCCGTCGCCGTGGCAGGAACGACGGTCACCCGCGCGCCCTGATCGGCCAGGCAGCGCAGAATGTTGCGCTTGGCGCCATAGTCGATGGCGACGATATGAAAATCGGGCTTGTCCACGCTGCCGTAGCCGACGTCCCACTGCCAGCCGCTCTGATCCCAGTGATAAGTCTGAGCGGTGGTGACCTCCTTGGCGAGGTCGAGCCCTTCAAGGCCGGGAAAGGCATTGAGTTCGGCGGTGATCGACTTCTCATCGAACATGCCGGTCGGCTCGTGCGCGATCACGCCGTTGGGCATGCCGTTCTCGCGGATCTGTGCCGTGAGCGCGCGGGTGTCGACGCCCGCAATGCCGATGATGTTGCGCTTCTTCAGCCACGCATCGAGCTTTTCGGCCGCGCGGTAGTTGGAGGGATTGGTGATGTCGGCCTTGAGAACGACGCCACGGACGCCGGACAGGGCGGCCATGTTGACCGTTTCGATGTCCTCGTCGTTGGTGCCGACATTGCCGATATGGGGGAAGGTGAAGGTGATGATCTGCCCAGCGTAGGACGGATCGGTCAGCACTTCCTGGTAGCCGGTCATGGCGGTGTTGAAGCACACTTCGCCGGCGGCGTGCCCGACTGCGCCAATACCGCGGCCTTCCAGGCGCGTACCGTCTGCGAGGATCAGAAGTGCGGTCGCGGGGGATTGCTGCCAGCCGGTCACGGTGGGCCTCCAAGTTTCAGGTCTGTCGGTTGAGGCTTCGTATTAGAAGCCTGCACGCGCCAGCGCAAGTGGCGCAACTGCCTTATTGTGCCTATATGGGGCCAACAAAAGGCATAGCAAGAGGAACGGCGACTGATGCGCGAACAGTTCAGCGAAGGGCTCAAGACGGCGCTCAAGGCCCGGGACCAGCGGCGCACCGCCACCCTGCGTGCGATTACCGCGGCGATCAAGGACAAGGATATCGCCATCCGCCAGGAGAATCGCGGCCCGGCCACCAATGAGGAAATCCTCGCCATCGTGCAGAAGATGGTCAAGCAGCGCGAGGAGAGCTTTGCCATCTATGCCCAGGCCGGGCGGGCCGATCTGGCCACGGTCGAGAAAGAAGAAATCGATATTCTCAACGAGTTCCTGCCCAAGGGACTGACCGAGGACGAGGTGGAGGCGGCCATCCGCGCCGCCATCGTCTCGACCGGCGCCGAAGGCCCTAAGGACATGGGCAAGGTGATTGCCCAGCTCAAGGCCGACTATCCGGGGCGCATCGACTTCGGCAAGGCGAGTGGCAAGGTGCGGGCGGCGCTCAGCGCCTGACGCCGGCGGTCACTCTGCGGCCAGCGCCTGGGCAGTGGCCGGCGGCATGCCGCCGCTGCGGCGCTCCCAGACGTAGGACAGGACCGCGAAAGCGACGGCCATCACCAACGCCACGACTCCGATCAGCGGCAGGTTTTGGTAACCGAAGCCGGCTTCCAGCAGCGCCGCCCCCAGCACGGCGCCGATCGCGATGCCGATATTGAAGCCAGATGGAATGAGGGCCGACGCCAGGTTTGGCGCGTCACCGGCCCATGCCAGTACCCGCGACTGGACCGGCGAGCCGAAGGCGAAGTTGACGCCGCCCCAGAACAGCACCGCGGCGGACATGACGATCGGGTAGGGGCTGACAAAGTAGACGATGGCAAAACTCAGGGCCTGCAGGGTCAGGATGGCAATCAGGGACGGCATCAGTTTCCAGTCGGCAAGGCGTCCGCCGATGAAGACGCCGATGGTCGAGCCCACGCCGTAGAGCAACAGGACCCAGGGGACGGCAGCGGTGTCCAGTCCCGTGACCTCGAGCAGCAGCGGCGCGATATAGGTGAAGAGGCTGTATTGCCCAATCATCACCAGGATCACGATGGCCAGCGAGGTCACGATCTGCTGGCGGCCAAGCGCCTTGAACTCCCGCAGGAAGCTGCCGCTCGTGGTTGCCTTTCCAGTTGCAGCGGGCAGGAATAGCGCTATCGCCAGCGTGGCAATCAATCCCAGGGCGCCGACGCTCCAGAAGGTTGCCCTCCAGCCCAGCGCGTTGCCGATGGCCGTGCCGCCGGGCACGCCGAGAATGTTGGAAACGGTGAGGCCGGAGAGGATCAAGGCTACGGCGAAGCCGCGTTTGTCCTCGGGAACAAGATTGACGGCAACGATCGCAGCGATGCCGAAGTAGGTGCCGTGGACAATCGAGACCAGGACGCGGGCCAGCAGGAGGAGCTCGAAACTGGGTGCCAGGGCACAGAGCATTTGGCCGATGGAAAACGTCCCGCCCAGCAGCAGGATCAGCAGTTTGCGCGATAGCTTCTTGCTGGCCACGGCCAGCAATGGTCCGCCCACGGCTATGCCGATGGCGTAGCCGGTCACCAGATAACCGGCAACGGGGATGGTCACGCCCAGCCCGGTCGCGACATCGGGCAGCACGCCGGCGATGACGAATTCGGCCGTGCCGAAGGCGAAGGCGGCGAGGAACAGGGCAAAGAGCGGAAGGGTCATGGATGAACCGCCGGGGCGGACCTCGATTGAAGCGGTCTCAGACCACGACAGCGGGCGCGTCGCAATCAACAAAATGCGCTCGGCAATTTACAAAAGCTGAAGTTGCTCTGCAGTCAGGGGGCAGCGCCTTGGCGCCACGGGGCTGTGAACAGCAGGGATAAGTCGTTGATAAGGGTGACGCCGGCGGCGCCAATGCCTACTTAGCAGTCATGCGATTCTCCGATCAGTTTCTGGACGAGATCCGGCAACGCCTGCCCATAACGCAGGTGGTGGGCGAACACGTCATCTGGGACAAGCGCAAGAGCCAGCCGGGCAAGGGCGACATGTGGGCCTGCTGTCCGTTCCATGGCGAAAAAAGCCCCAGCTTTCACGCCGACGACCGCCGCGGCATCTATCACTGCTTCGGCTGCGGCGTATCGGGGGACCATTTTCGATTCCTGACCGAGAAGGCGGGCATGAGCTTTCCTGAGGCGGTGGAACGGCTGGCCGGCATGGCCGGCGTGCCGATGCCCGCGCGGGACGAACGCACGGAGAAGCGAGAGGCCGCGCGCAAGAGCCTGACAGATGTCATGGAACTGGCGACGAAGTATTTCGAAGCCGCACTGAGCCACAATATCGGTGCAAGGGCCCGAGGGTATCTGCTCGAGCGCGGGGTGTCGGCACAGAGCCAGACGCGGTTCCGCATCGGTTTTGCACCCGACAGTCGGAACGGCTTGAAGGAGCATCTGGCCGCCAACGGCGTATCGGCGCAGGACATGGTCGAGACCGGGCTGGTGACCAGCCGCGAGGACGATCCTCTGACCTACGATCGGTTTCGCAACCGCCTGATGTTCCCGATCATGGATTTTCGCGGCCGCGTCATCGCCTTTGGTGGACGCGCCCTGTCCGCGGATGTTCCGGCCAAATACCTGAACTCGCCTGAGACGGAACTCTTCAGCAAGCGGCGGACGCTCTATAACGGCCAGACCGCCCGCCAGGCCGCCCGCGACGGCAATTCGGTTGTCGTGGTGGAAGGCTACCTCGACGTGATCGCCGCTGTCGCTGCCGGCTTCGAGGGTACGGTGGCGCCGCTCGGCACGGCGCTGACCGAGGAGCATCTGCAACTGCTGTGGCAGATGAGCCCGGATCCGGTGTTGTGCTTTGACGGCGACAAGGCCGGCCAAAAGGCGGCGGAACGTGCGGCAGATCTGGTCATGCCGCACCTCAAGCCCGGTTTCACCGTGCGCATCGCCACCTTGCCTGAGGGGCAGGACCCCGATGACCTGATCAAGGCGCAGGGCAGAGCTGCCTTTGCTGACGTGATAGAGCGGGCGCGGAGCCTCTCCGACGTCCTGTGGAGCATGGAGACCGGTGGTCTGGTGCCGGAGACGCCGGAGGCGCGCGCTGCCTTGCAGGCCCGGCTGCGCGAGCGCGCCAACGGCATCCAGGACTCGTCGGTGCGCTTCCACTATGCGCAGGCGTTCGACGAGAAGCTGCGGGCGTTTTTTGCCCCGGTGCGGCAGAACCGCTTCGAGCCCCGCGGCGGGCAGCAGCGCTATGGGCAGAGCGGGGCCTATGGTTATCCCGGGCGCGGGACGCCACGGCTGGTGGTGAGCGACACGCTGCGCAACTCCCGCTTGCTCAAGCCCGGTTCGCTGCCGGGGGCAACGCCGCGGGAAGCCACGATCATCCTCAGCATCGTCAATCACCCATCGCTGGTGGACAACAAGTTCGAACTGCTGGCGGCGCTCGAACTGGAAACGCCCACTGCCAGAAAAGTGATGGGTGAGATCCTGAGCCTTGTGGTGCGTCACCACGACATCTCCGCCGATGACCTCAAGGCAGCCCTGGGGGTGCGGGGACACGGGCCAACGCTGGATCGCATGAGCGACGTGCTGGCAAGGCAGGGGGTATGGCAGATCTCGTCAGAGATCGCCCTGATCGATGCCGAGACGGGATTGAGTCACGCGCTGGCCTTGCATAACAAGAAAGTTCAGCTAAATAGGGAGCTCAAGGCAGCCGAAGCCGCGCTGGGCGAAGACCCAAGCGAAGAAACCTTTGAAAGGCTGCGGGACATCAAGAACCAGATTACCACTGTTGATGGCACAGAGGCATTGATCGAAGGATTTGGTTCGTTATCGGGACGCGCGACACGCAGCTTTTAGAGAAACTCTCTGAAAGTGGGCGGGTTCGCGCGATTTTGCATGTGGCGATGTGCAAGATAGCCTGCAGCGAACTGCTGTCACCCCGGGGCGTTAACGCCTCAGTGACCGAACCTTTACCTTGCCTTGAGGGGTCACCACTTAAGCCTTATCCGGACCCGGGCGCTCGCGGGTTCCGACGGAGTAACACATGGCCACCAAGGCAGCACCCAAGACCACCAAGGAAACCGAGAAGCCGGAATCCGGCGCCCCTGAGGCGACGAACGATTCCCCGTTGCTCGACCTTTCCGATGCCGCCGTCAAGAAGCTGATCAAGGTCGCCAAGAAGCGCGGCTATGTTACCTATGAAGAGCTGAACGCGGTCATGCCCTCGGACGAGGTTTCGTCCGAACAGATCGAGGACTTCATGTCCATGTTCTCTGACATGGGCATCAACGTCGTCGACGAGGACGAGGTCGAAGAGACCGAGGTCGAGAAGGACGAGGAAGACCAGGGACAGGAAGTCGCGCCGAGCAGCGGGACGGCCGTCGCCACCACGTCCAACACCAAGGCCGGTGCGGATCGCACGGACGATCCCGTCCGCATGTACCTCCGCGAAATGGGCTCGGTGGAACTGCTCAGTCGCGAAGGCGAGATCGCCATCGCCAAGCGCATCGAGGCCGGTCGCGAGACGATGATCGAGGGCCTGTGCGAGTCGCCCCTGACCTTCCAGGCGATCATCATCTGGCGCGAGCAGTTGGCGCAGGGCGAAATCCTGCTGCGCGACATCATCGATCTTGAAGCCACCTATGCCGGGCCGGACGCCAAGCAGGCCGCGCCGGACATGTCGGCGATTCATACCGCGCCCAAGCCTGAAGCCGTTGCTGAAAAGCCCAAACCCGCCCCGGCACCGCGTCGGGCCTCATCGGACAGCGAAGACGATTACGTACCCGAGGAGCCGCAGGCGCCGCAGGACCCGGCTCCCGACGATGATGATGACGAGTTCGAGAACGCCCTGTCGCTGTCCGCGATGGAGGCAGAGCTCAAGCCGCAGGTGGTGGAGACCTTCGATCGCATCGCCGAAGCGTACGGCAAGATGCGCGAGATGCAGGACCGCCATGCCGAGGACCGTTCTGCCTCGGTGTCCGACGCGGACCGCAAGAAGATCGACGCTTTCCGCGCCGAGGTGATTGCCGACGTCAAGTCGCTGTCGCTCAACAATGGCCGTATCGAGAACCTGGTCGAACAGCTCTACGACATCAACAAGCGCCTCGTGAAGCTCGAAGGACGGCTGCTGCGGCTGGCCGAGAGCTATGGCGTCAAGCGCGAGAAGTTCCTCGAGAGCTATTATGGCCAGGAAGTGAACCCCGCCTGGGAAGAGGGACTGGCAAGCTTTGACGGCAAGGGATGGGCGGAGTTTGCCCGTCGCGAAGCCGACACGATCCGAGAGATCCGCGGCGACGTCGCGACGCTGGCCACCGAAGCGGGCCTCAATATCGGCGAGTATCGCCGCATCGTGCACAAGGTCCAGAAAGGCGAGCGTGAAGCCGCGATCGCCAAGAAGGAAATGGTCGAAGCCAACCTGCGCCTCGTGATCTCGATCGCCAAGAAGTACACCAACCGCGGCCTGCAGTTCCTCGACCTGATCCAGGAAGGCAATATCGGCCTGATGAAGGCGGTCGACAAGTTCGAGTATCGTCGCGGCTACAAGTTCTCGACCTACGCCACCTGGTGGATCCGCCAGGCGATCACCCGCTCGATTGCCGATCAGGCCCGCACCATCCGTATTCCGGTGCACATGATCGAGACGATCAACAAGATCGTCCGCACATCGCGCCAGATGCTGCATGAGATCGGTCGCGAGCCTACTCCAGAGGAGCTCAGCGAGAAGCTGCAGATGCCCCTGGACAAGGTCCGCAAGGTCCTCAAGATCGCCAAGGAGCCCATCTCGCTCGAAACGCCGATCGGCGACGAGGAGGATTCCAATCTCGGCGACTTCATCCAGGACGTGAACGCGATCCAGCCGATCGACGCGGCGATCCAGAGCAACCTGCGCGAAACCACGACCCGCGTGCTGGCGTCGCTGACGCCGCGCGAGGAGCGGGTGCTGCGCATGCGCTTCGGTATCGGCATGAACACCGATCATACGCTGGAGGAAGTGGGCCAGCAGTTCTCGGTGACGCGCGAGCGTATCCGGCAGATCGAGGCCAAGGCGCTGCGCAAGCTCAAGCATCCCAGCCGGAGCCGCAAGCTGCGGAGCTTCCTCGACAACTAGGAGCGGCTGAGATGGCCGTCGCACGGCTCAAGCTCACCAGCATCCGGGCCATCGTGCCCTTCAAGCTGGTGGTGACCTTCTCCGATGGGTCTGGTGGTACTTTCGATGCCGCCCCCATGATCGGCGAGCGCGGCGAAGGGACGGAGCCGCTGCGCGACCGGCGGTTCTTCGGCAGGGTCGAGCTCAAGAATGGCGTTCCGACCTGGCCGAACCACTTCGATATCTCGCCGTACTGGCTGCGCGAGGAAATGGAAAGATGCGGCACGCTGGAGCTGCCGCTGCCCGTGCGCCGCAGGCGCTGATCAAAGAGGAGACGGATCATGTCGTTCTGGAAAAATCTGTTCGGTGGTGGTTCGTCCAATCCAGAGCCAGAAGGCGACAAGGTGCTGGGCGAGGAAGGCTACAAGGGCTTCCTGATCAAGGCAATCGAGATGAAGGCCGGCAGCGAGCTGCAACTGGCCGGGACGATCGAAAAGGAAATCAGCGGGGATCTCAAGGTCTACCGCTTCGTGCGGGCCGACCGCATGAGTTCGCGCGACGACCTGGTCACGCTGGCGCTGTCGAAAGGCCGGCAGATCATCGACGAGCAGGGCGAAGGCATCTTCCGCTAGTCCGGCACACCTAATTTCTGGCAGGCCACGTACCGGCGAACCGAAGTTTCGCCTGGCGATACCTGCCGCACAGGAGAAGACCCATGGCAAAAAAGCCCACCCCGCGCAGTGAGTTCGTGATGTTCGACATCACCTATGAAGACGGCAGCCAACGATCCAATCGCAAGGTCGACGCCAGCCTGCTTGGCGGGCTCGATGGCGATGCGCCTGCTCGCGAGGCGATAATGGAACAGGATCGTGCCATTTCCCAGAAGTCCGGCCTGCCGCCGCTGGAAATCAAGACAATCAAGCGCTCAGGGAAGTAGCTGCCTCCCGCGGTTCGCGGAAGGCAGACGTCCAGCGCTGTAGCGCCAGCCGCTAAACGTTGCTCGAGGGTGTGTAGGCAAAGGCCGGGGCTGGCGAAGAAACCGGCTCAGGGGCGTGCTCACCCGCTGCCTTGTGGATTTCGGCCACCAGGGCCGGCTCTAGCCGCAGCTTGGAGGCCAGGGCATCCAGATAAGCGCGCTCCGCAGCGGTGTCGGCCGTGATCGCCACCAGCGAAGCGGCATAGATCTCGGTCGCATGCTCGGGCGTATCTGCCCGCGCCACCACCGCATTGATATCGAGCGGGCTTGCCAACTCATCGAATACCCAGGCCTTCTCCTCGGCGGACAGGTTCATGGTCTCGAGCTTGCCGAAGATGGCCTCTTTCTCCTCAGCCTGGATGCGGCCATCTGCCTTGGCTGCGGCGATCATGGCGCGCACCAGCGACTTGCCGAGTTCTTCCTGGGCGTGGCTATCGTGGGCAGGCGGGATGAACGCGTCCTGCGAAGTCGAGCCAGGTGACTGGTGCTGGCTCTTCTGGTAGTTCTGCCAGGCATTGTAGGCCAGGCCGCCCACAGCTGCGACCGCACCCAGCTTCGCCGCGTTGCCGGCCAGCTTGCCCAATCCGCCACGGCTCAACAACATACCAGCGGCCAAGCCTGCCGCGCCTGTCATGGCGGTGCGCTGGCTGTTGGAGTCCGTCTGCAGGGCTTTGACGATCTGATCGATGTTGAACATGTGTGCTCCCTCTGAAATCGACCTCACATGGGGACGCCGGCCGGTCGATGCAAGGCATACGGCGGCGCGCAGGGCGTTGTGCCGCAGGGCTTTTCGCATCGCTGAAAAGAGAAAGACCCCGGTGGGGCGACCGGGGTCTCTTCCATGACGTCACCAGAGGGAGGGCTGGCAGCGTCGGGGCAGTTGAAGCGGTAATTACTGAAGTACCGGCTCGGCGACGGGCTCGACGACAGGCTCAGTGGTCGGCGCGACGGGTTCAACGGTGGGTTCCAGTTCGGTAGCCGGGGCTGCCTCAACCGCAGTGGCTTCGTCTGCCGGTGCAACCACAATCGCGGCGGGCTCTTCGGTCACCACCGGGGCAGCCTCGGTCATCGGGGTCACTTCGGCGGGCGCCTCAACGATGGGGGCTGCGGCGGGTTCAGCCGGAGTCTCGATGACTGGCGTCGCGTCCACGTCGACGGCGGTTTCCGGACCGGTATTCGCAGCGAACACCAGGTAACCGATGGCCAGCAGAGCCAGGGCGACGATAATGCCCACAAACCAGCCGGTGCCATTGCTCTTCCGGGTGTAGACAGTCCGGTCGGCGTCATTTGTATAAACTGTATCGCGTTCAGGTGCGGCCATAACTTTGCTCCTTGTTTCACCTTGTGGCACAGAAACGCGCGCCTTCTGATTTTCGTTCCCGAAACTGTGATCACGCTGCTCACGCCCGCAAAGGCAGTCTGGCCAGAGGCCTCAGTGGCCTTGTTTTGGGCGCCAAGACAGCAAGAGGCCGGGCACCAGGGCCCGGCCTCTCAGTCTCGATATCGCAGCGATCAGTTGCTGGCGACGGTGATCAGCGGCGTGATGCGGCGGATTGTGACGCGGCGGTTTTCACGCTCTGCGGCCTCGGTCCGCACCTTGAGGTAGCGCTCGCCGTAGCCCTGAGTGGCGAGGTTCTCCGGCGGGATGCCGTAGAAGTCGGTGAGGATGCGTGCCACTGTTGCCGCCCGCAGGTCGGACAGTCGCAGGTTGGAAATCTCGCTGCCCACAGCATCGGTGTGGCCTTCAATCAGGAAGGTCTCGCCTGGATTACGCTCGAGGAGCGTAAGCATGCCGTTGGCAACCTCAGAGAGCGAAGCGACTTGGTCACGGTCGATGGTCGCGGCACCCGTATTGAATGTCAGACCACCGATTTCGAGCCTGCGGACACTGTCACGCACGCGAGCGGAGCGCTTGACCTCATCGATCGAGTACAGCCGGGCAACCTGCTCTACAGGCGGCTGGGCGAAGAAGGTCTCGATCTCGTCCTCATCGGCAAAGCTGGCGTCCAGCACGTACTCGCGCGCGGGGATGTTCAGCCGCAGCGGCGGCAGAGACTGCCCCGGGTCACGCCACTCGACCAGATCGTCATAGTACTGCTCGTCGAAGTAGGCGAGGACGTATTCGCGGCCGTCGGGCGTGATCCTCACGCGCCGCAGCACATCGCCGCTGCGGTTGCGCACGGTAATGATCTGGGTGCCGTCCGGCCGCGTGATGGTTTCGCGAACCCGACCGTTGCGCAGATTTTCGTAGAAGATCTCGTCTTCCTGCGCGTCGTAGAAGCGGTCGGTATCCTGGCCGAGGGAGTTGACGATCAGCTGCGTGCCGACCTGGAGGATGACCTGCGTGATGGCTTCGCCGGGGGCGAGCGGCGCGATGGTGTCGCCTTCGTTGATCGTGACGTTGTTCTGCTGACCGATATTGTTGGTCACGTTGTTCGTCACATTGTTGGTGAAGTTGTTCTGCTCGATGATGGTCACGCTCTGCGGTACCACCGGATCGGCGGCAACGATGGCCAGGGCCGCAGCGTCAACGGGTTCACCTTCCTCTTCCGAAATGGCCTCGAAGGTCGCAGGGTCCGGAGCGGCGATGCGGGACTGAGCCGCAGCGTCGCTCTCGGGTAAAGTCTCGGTGGTGACCACCTCAGCCTCAGCGGCCGGCTCGGCAGTCGCCTCAGCGGCCGGTTCAGCAGTCGCATCAGCGGCTGGCTCGGTGGTCGCATCATCCGTCGCTGCCGGATCAGCCACGATCTGTGCTTCCTTGCCGGAGTCAGTCAGGGGGGCTGCTTCGCCAGTCGTGCCTTCATCCAGCGGCTCGGTCGGCTCGCCGGCAGCATCGGCTGCCGGATCAGTAGCTTCATCAGCAGGGGCTGCGGCTGGCGTGGCTTCCTCTGCCGCCATATTCGGTACGTCGGGCAGCGACAGCCCATATTCGGCGAGGCAGGTTGCAGTATCGGCGAAGCCTGCTTCAGCACAGAGCGCATCGATCTGCGCCTGGGCCTGGGCAATCTGCTCCTGAGCCGCTGCGGTGTCGCCACCCGACATCATGGAGGCGATCGCTTCGTTGTAGATGTCGATCTGGGCCTGGAGGTCGGCGGAGATGTCAACGGATGCGGGAGCAGCCTGTTCGGAGGCTGCGGCATCATCGCCAGCGACGGGTTCGTCAGCGGCCGGGGTTGCTTCCTCAGGGGGCGTTTCCTCGGCTACGGGAGTGACTTCCTCTGCTGCAGGGATAGGCTCCTCGGCAACAGGCTCCATCCCGCCGGTTTCTGCGGCAGGTGAGGGCGCTTCATCTGCTGCAGGGTCTTCCGCCGCAGTTGTCGCGGCAGGCTCGTCAGCAGCAGGCTCCATTTCTTCGGAACTGGCTTCTTCCGCCGGAGCGTCCGTTTGGGCCGCTGGAGCGGGCTCTGCGGGTTCCTCGGCCACTTCCTCAGCGGCGGGAGCGGGCTCAGTTGGAGCAGCCTCTTCGGTCGCGGCAGGAGTTGCGTCCTCGGCAGCTGCTTCAGGTGCCGCCGCCTCGGCAGGCGCCGGTTCCTCGGCAGCAGGCTCAGCCGCTGTCTCAGCTTCGGGTTCTGCAGCCGGGGTGGTTTCGGCGGGCGCGGTCATTGCCTGCGCGGCCGCTATACACTCCTCGATGGAGGCATAGCCATTGACGATGCAGAGCTCGGTCAGCGTACCCTGCGCAGCCTCAAGCGCGGCTGCATCACCCGATTCCTGAGCGGCAGCGTAGGCCTGATAGGCAGCCACCAGATCACCATCCTGGGCGCGTACGGTGACGGGCAGAAGGGCCAAGAGTCCGATGCTGGTGCCGGTGAGAAGCCAATTTTTAAGGCGCATAGTTTTTTTCCTCAAGTCCGTGGACATTTAGCGAGCATCGCGTCGCCATCCTGAATGTAAACTGAATGGATCTGGACCCACTTTGGGCGATGCCCATCACCCCGCAACCGGCAGAACGCCTGGGTTGACAGATCGTTCCTGTATCTGCTGGCGAGTGACAGGAAGGCAGCAAAGGAGGCGTCATTGTGGCGATGGTGCGGGCGGCAGATGCGCGTGGCCGAGGCGCGGCGAACATGCTAGGCCCGGTACATGCAGCAATCGGTTCATACACACAGCATTTCGACACAGGGACCCGGTCTGATCGAGTTCACGAAGGCATTGCGGCGCTTCGTGGCAGAGGCTGAGATTACGACGGGGTTGCTTACCGCCTATGTCCGCCACACCTCGTGCTCGCTCCTGATCCAGGAGAATGCCGACCCTGATGTGAGAACGGATCTGGACGGGTTCTTCCGGCGTATCGTGCCGGAGGGCATGGAATGGTTGACCCACACCACCGAGGGCGCCGACGACATGCCGGCCCACATCAAGGCGGCGCTGACCCAGACCTCGCTCGGCATTCCGGTGCTGGAGGGTGAGCCCGTCCTGGGCACATGGCAGGGCATCTATCTGTTCGAGCATCGTCGCCGACCGCATCGGCGGGACGTCGTGCTGCACCTCATCGGAGATCGCTGAATGGACTGTGCGGTGCTGGCCGGTTACTGGCCGTTCGTGCTCGGCCTGATGGTCACGGGCGTGGCCTCCGGCGTCGCTGCGGGGCTCCTGGGGATTGGCGGCGGCGCCATCATCGTGCCGGCGCTGAGCAACGCGTTGCTGCTGCTGGGCTATGGTGCGGACGTGGTGCAGCATGTGGCGGTAGGCACTTCGCTCGCGATCATCGTGCCGACCGGGATCATGAGCGCGCGCGCACACTACAAGCGCGGCTCGCTGGATCTCAACGTGCTGCGGCTCTGGACACCCTTCATCGTCGTCGGCACATTTGTCGGCGGCCTGATGGCCGGTCTCTTTTCCGGGGACGTGCTGCGGATCGTCTTTGCGGTCATGGCATTCGTCATTGCGGCAAACATCATCTTCGCCTTCCAGACCCGCCTGATGGGGCACCTCAAGGGATTGGCGACGACGCACCGCATTTCGGCGCTGGTCGTCGGCTATATCTCATCCCTGATGGGCATTGGCGGCGGCTCCCTGACCGTGCCGACGCTGGTGGCCTTCGGTGCGACCATGCACACCGCTGTGGGCACGTCGGCGGCGGTGGGCGTGGCCATTGCCGTTTCGGGCACGTTGGGCTTCGCCATTTCGGGGTGGGGTGCCGAGGACCTGCCGCCACTGAGCCTGGGCTACATAAACCTTGTGGCGCTGGTACTCGTCGCGGTGCTGGCTGCGGCCTTTGCACCGGCGGGGGCGGCGCTGGCGCACCGGCTGGACCAGAAGACGCTCAAGTATGTCTTTGCCGGATTTCTGGTGCTGGTCGGGCTCAACATGCTGTGGGAGGTCCTGGCGGGCTGAAAATGCCAAGACACGGCCCGCCTGAGCGGAGCCGTGCCATGTGAGGTTGGTGGGGACGGGTGACTACGGCAATTCCGTCCGTCCCCACCGCCCAAGCCCCATCGGGAGGGGTATGGGAATTGATTACTGCGCGCCGGTGTCCAGTTCCCACTGAACGTTGACGTCTATGGCGAAGGCCAGTTCGCCGCCTTCTACCGGCACTGGTGCGCTGGCGGCCATCTCTGCCCGGGCATACATCGGGTATGGCTGCGGGTCGTTAAAGCCCTGCGTTTCGGAAATCGACTGGATTTCGTCCAGAGTGCCGCCGGCAGCCGTGGCGTAGAGTTCCGCCTTGGCGCGCGCATCGGCGAAGGCCGCCTGGCGTGCCTCGTCGTAAAGCTCGGAAGGATCAGCCACGGCGAAGGTCACGCCGTTGACGGTGTTGGCACCCACGGTCACCGATTTGTCGAGGATGGCGCCGAGCTGGTCCAGCTCGCGCACCGTCACCGTCACGGTGTTGGCGACCTGGTAGCCGTTGATCTTGGGGGGCAGCGAATAGCCGTTAGCGTCGCGCTCGTCGGTGTAGACGTAGTTGGGATTGACCGAGAAGCCGGAGGTCTGGATATCGCGCTCCTCGATCCCTGCCGCCTTGAGCTCGGCGATCAGGTCCGTCATGGCGGCGGTGTTGGCATCAAGCGCTTCTCGCGCGGTGGCGCCCTGAGTCGTTACGCCGGAGTTGATCTGCGCCATATCGGGCGCGGCCATCACCTCGCCATGCCCTGTAATAGTGATGGTTCCAGCATAGGCGGGGAGCGAAAGGCCGGCGAGGAGGGCGAAAGGAACGAGGGTGGCAAGGCGACGCATGGGACACTCCAGTGGTGAGGTGGGGGACTACTCCCCATCCATTGCGTCAGTATTGCGGCATCGATGAACGAGAGTTGAACGGAGCTGTGGAGATTGCCGCCGCGACAAAAGTATGACTTTTGAGACTTGCACTTGATGGGGCTGGCGGGTTAGTCCTGCCGCGAGATTTCAGAGGCGGGTCATGGGCAACAGACAGTATCCGGATGGCATTCTGCTGGGGCGCGCGCGTGTGCCGGGCCAGACCTTCCCGCGCATCGTGACCGTGCGCGACGGGGAACTGATCGATATCACCGCCAAGGGGATGTCGACCGTGCGCGACATCGCCGAGAGCGGCGCTGCGGCTGAACACGTGCGAAACGCGGTGGGACAATCGCTCGGTAGCGTCGATACAATCCTGGCCAACTCCGCAGCGCGGGACGCCGATCCCGGCCTCGCCATCCTGCTTTCACCGGTCGATCTGCAGGCCATCAAGGCCTCGGGTGTCACCTTTGTGGTTTCGCTGCTGGAGAGAGTAATCGAGGAACAGGCCCGAGGGGACAAGTCGCGCGCGGACGCGCTGCGCACCGAAATCCTCGACCTGATCGGCACCGACCTCAGCGAACTGGTGCCCGGGTCCGAGACGGCGATGAAGGTCAAGGCGGCGCTGATCGAGAAGCAGGTCTGGAGCCAGTATCTCGAGGTCGGTATCGGGCCGGATGCGGAGATCTTCACCAAGTGCCAGCCGATGAGTTCGGTGGGTCATGGCGCCGAGGTGGGACTGCATCCGGTGTCGAGCTGGAACAACCCGGAGCCCGAAGTGGCTCTGCTGGTGACGAGCGCAGGCGAGATCATCGGGGCGACGCTGGGCAACGACGTCAACCTGCGCGACGTGGAAGGCCGCTCGGCGCTGCTGCTGGGCAAGGCCAAGGACAACAATGCCTCGGCGTCACTGGGGCCTTTCGTCCGGCTGTTCGACGGAGAGTTTACCCTCGAGACGGTCAAGCAGGCGGAAGTCGCGTTGCGTGTCGAAGGGGAAGACGGCTTCGTGCTCGAGGGCCATTCCTCGATGAATCAGATCTCGCGCAGCCCGGAATCCCTGGTGGCCGCCACGATCGGCGATCATCACCAGTATCCTGACGGGCTGGTGCTGTACCTTGGAACCATGTTCGCTCCTGTCAAGGATCGGGACGGCGTCGGCAAGGGCTTCACGCATAAGCTGGGGGACGTGGTTTCGATATCGACCGCCGAACTCGGCACCCTGTCCAACAGGGTGAACCTCTCGACCAAATGTCCGCCCTGGACTTACGGCGCCAGCCACCTGCTGCGCGACCTGGCCAAGGCAGACCTCCTCTAGCGACCCGAAAGGCATTCTAACATGGCTGAACTGCACAAGAACCTCATCGACGGGGAATGGGTTGGCACGGATGGGGCGGAGAATTTCAACCCCTCCAACCCAAAGGAAGTCGTGGGCGTCTATGCCCGCGCCACGGCCGAAGAGACCAAGCAGGCCATCGCCGCCGCCAAGGCCGCATTCCCGGCCTGGTCGCGCTCGGGGATTCTCGAGCGCCATGCCATCCTGTCCAAGACCAGCCAGGAGATCCTGGCGCGCAAGGCCGAGCTTGGCGAGTTGCTGAGCCGCGAAGAGGGCAAGACGCTGCCCGAGAGCATCGGCGAAGTGACGCGCGCGGCGCAGATCTTCGATTTCTTCGCCGGCGAGGTGCTGCGGCTGGCCGGCGAAGTGCTGCCATCGGTCCGTCCCGGGGTCGGGGTGGAAATCACCCGTGAGCCGGTCGGGGTCATCGGCATCATCACGCCGTGGAACTTCCCGATCGCGATCCCGACCTGGAAGATTGCGCCGGCGCTGGCCTATGGCAATACCGTGGTGATCAAGCCGGCCGACCTGGTGCCGGGTTCCACCTGGGCCATCGTCGACATGCTGGTGCGGGCCGGCCTGCCCAAGGGCGTGCTGAACCTGGTGATGGGCAAGGGCTCGGTGGTGGGCCAGACCATGCTGGAAAGCAAGGACGTCAACGCCATCACCTTCACCGGTTCGGTGGGTACGGGCAAGCGCGTCGCTTCTGCCTCGATCGAAGTGGGGCGCAAGTTCCAGCTCGAAATGGGTGGCAAGAACCCGACGGTGGTGCTGGACGACGCCGACCTCAAAGTCGCCGTCGAGACGGTGGCGCAGTCCGCATTCTTCTCGACCGGCCAGCGTTGCACCGCCTCGTCGCGCGTGATCGTCACCGAGGGCATCCACGACCGGTTCGTCGAGGCCCTGGCCGAGCGGACGCGCAACCTGCGGGTGGGCGATGCACTGGCCAAGGACACCGAGATCGGCCCGGTGGTCGACCCCAGCCAGCTCAAGCAGGACACCGACTATATCGCGATCGGCAAGGCCGAGGGCGCCAAGATTGCCGCCGGCGGCGAACTGGTGAAGGGGAGCACGGAAGGCTACTTCCTGCAGCCGACGCTGTTCACCGAAGCCACCAATTCGATGCGCATCAGCCGCGAAGAGATCTTCGGGCCAGTCGCTTCGGTCATCCGCGTCAAGAACTACGAGGAGGCGCTGGAGACGGCCAACGACACCGAGTTCGGCCTGTCAGCCGGTATCGTCACGACCTCGCTCAAGTATGCCACCCACTTCAAGCGCAATGCCGAGGCGGGCATGGTGATGGTCAACGTGCCGACTGCGGGCGTCGACTTCCACGTTCCGTTCGGCGGGCGCAAGGGCTCGAGCTACGGTCCGCGCGAACAGGGCAAGTATGCCGCCGAGTTCTTCACACTCGTGAAGACGGCCTATACGGCAGCGGGTTAAGCTCGGACCATCCACCGCGCTCCCTCGGGCTTGACCCGAGGGCCGCTCCAACCCTGCACAAGCGGCAAAGGCCCTCGGGTCGAGCCCGAGGGAAAGCCGGTGGGCCTGTCATGCCCAGTGCCTCCCCGAAGAGGTGAGGCGTGCCTTCACCCCGCGCTCACGGCTCGCGCCATGCCCTGCTGGCCGATCAGGCCGCAGAGCTTGAAGATGCCGACCTCGATCTGTGCTTCATCGCAAAGCGAGAAGCTCAGGCGGAGCGTGTGCCGGCCGGAACCATCACTGTGGAACGGGGCGCCGGGGACGAAGGCGACGTTTTGCCGAAGCGCCTGCTGCAGGAGCGGCGCGGCGTCAAGGTGATCGGGCAGTTCCAGCCAGATGAACATGCCGCCATCCGGCCTTTTCCACTTGAGCCCGGGCGGCGCGTGGCGTTCCAGCGCGGCCAGCATGGCGTCCCGCCGCGTCCGATAGACCGAGCGGGCGCGGGCGACCTGCGTGTCGTAGCCCTCGCGCGCAACCCGGTGCATCACCATCTGATTGGTGGTGGCCGTGTGCAGGTCCGCCCCCTGCTTGAGTAGCGTCAGCTTGCGGATCAGCGCAGTTGGGCCGCAGATCCAGCCGATGCGCAGACCGGGAGACAGGGTCTTGGAAAAGCTGCCGCAGTAGAGGGTCCGCGCGGCTTCGAGGCCTTGGGCCTCGGCATCGAGAGCGGCAATCGGCGGCAGGTCCTCGCCCTCGTAGCGCAAAGCTGAATAGGCCGCATCCTCGACCAGTATCGCATTGAGAGTCCGTGCCTGGTCCAGCGCCTGGTGACGCGCGGCGCGCGACATGGTGCGGCCGTCGGGATTGGCAAAATCGGGCACGAGATAGATCAGTCGCGGTGCGGTCGCGCCGGTCGGCTGAGGCGCGTCGAGGGCGGAAAACTGCGGCTCGTAGGCCGAAAAGGACTGCAGGGCGCCGAGATAGGTCGGGCGAGCGGTGACGACGGTGCTGCCCGGATCGAGCAGTAGCTTGCCGATCAGGTCCAGCGCCTGCTGGGAGCCGGAGGTGACGAGAATATTGGCGGGCGCGGCGGCTATGCCGCGGGTCTGCATGTGTTCGGCGATCCACTGGCGGAGCGGCAGGTAACCCTCGGTCGCCGAATATTGCAGCGCCTCGCGCGCGATGGAAGGGCCGGCAAAGACCTCACGCCATGCCTCCTGGAACAGGCCGACATCGAACAGAGCCGGATCGGGAATGCCGCCGGCGAAGGAGATCATAGAGCGGCTGCCGACGAGCTTGAGCAGTTCGCGGATCTCAGAGCCCTTCATCGAGCGGGCACGGGACGACAGGCGATATTCGTGCGGTGTCATTTGTATCACCATCAGAAGATACGAGTGATACAAACACCAAAACATTGTTACGTCAATAGTGTTGACCTTGGTGGCGAAATGGTGGCAAGCATGTGGGTGCCGGGCTCAGCCACGTGCGGACGTGGAACAGGTTTCGCGGATGTGAGTGAACCGGATCGCGAGAAGCGGTGCGGGTCGTGCTGATGCCGCTGATTGTAAGGCGAACGGCATGGGTGGGGACAAGACCTAGCGGGTGCCGCAGGAAGGAAGAGAGCAATGAGTTTGGTCAGTGAGTATCGTGTGGCCGCGCCTGAGGTGGCCGTGGCCCATTTCAGCCAGCGGCTGGCGCTGGAGACCGATTGTGCCGACGTGGCGGCGTCGATCGCGGCGGGGGAGGTGGATTTCGTGCTGCTGCATGTCGTGGGGTCACCGCAGGCCTTTGCGCGACGGCATGTGCCGGGCGCGGTGCACCTGCCGCATCGGCAGATCACGGCGGAGCGCATGGGAGAATGGCTCGAGGACACGCTGTTCGTGGTCTATTGCGCCGGGCCGCACTGCAATGGCGCTGACCAGGCAGCGCTGAAGCTGGCGCGACTGGGCCGGCCGGTGAAGCTGATGATCGGGGGGATTGCGGGGTGGGCCGACGAGGGGCTGGCGTTTGCCGGCAGCGTTCAGGCGGGTTAGCATCTGGGACGAATTTGCTAGCGGACTGCTAACGTTGAGAGTCACCGATCGGCCGATTTGGTGGCATTCGCGTTGCGTGGACAAGCGCTCGGAGAAAGTGCTAGGGCTGGCGCGATGGTTGATACAATTTTCGATACAATGAGGCTGCCGGACACCGACCAGCCGCTGCATGAGCGGGTGGCTGGCGCCATCGAGACGGCGATAGAGAGCGGGCGCCTGCATCCCGGCGAGCGGTTGCCGACCCATCGGCAACTGGCGCAGCAGTTCGGCGTATCCATCGGCAGCGTGACGCGCGCCATCGACGGACTCGCGGCGCAGGGCGTGGTGCGCGGCGAAATCGGGCGGGGCACGTTCGTGCTCGATCGCGCGGCTGCCGGGGGTGACGATGGCGGCGTGATCGACCTGACCATCAATGCGCCACCGCCGGTCATTGCACCGCAACGCATGGCCGAGGCGACGGCGCTGGCCAGCCGCAACGCGCTGGCGCTGGCCCATGGCGGCTATGGCGACCTCAGCGGAACGGCGCGGCAACGGGGCGTGGTGGCGCGCTGGTTGAGCGAGACGCGAACAGCGGTCGGCGCCGACGACCTGCTGTTGTGCAACGGTGCCCAGCAGGGCCTGCACCTGGCCTTTGCCACGCTGCGGGAGACGTCCGCGACGATTCTGACGGAAAGCGCAACTTTTCCCGGCGCCCTGGCGGCGGCGGCCAATCTGGACCTGGCGATGGCGCCGGTGGCCCATGACGACGAGGGCATGCTGCCCGAAGCGCTGGATGCGGCCCTGGCGCAGACGGGCGCGAAGATCATCTACACGACCCCGGTCTGCCAGAATCCGCTGGGGTTCGAAACCGGGCCGGAGCGGCGGCGGGCCATTGCCGGGGTGGCGCAACGGCATGGCGCCATGATCGTCGAGGACGACATCTATGGGCTCTATGCGGCCAAGGGCGACCTGACCTATCGCACACTGCTGCCGAACCAGGTGTTCTATGTCACGAGCCTCTCGAAATGCCTGACGCCGCTGGTCCGGCTTGGGATCATCGTGCCGCCTCCACACCTCGTGCCGGCGGTGCGCAAGCGGCTGCGGGCGGAAAGCTGGGGGCTGCCGCCCTATGTGGCGGAACTGGCGGCGGCGATGATCGAGACCGGCCTCGGCGAAGAGGCGGCGACGGCGATCCGGGCCGAAGCGTTTGCCCGCGTGGAACTGGTGCGGCGGGTCCTGGGCATCAAGACGGTGGCGATGCCGTCGGGGGCGCCCCACCTCTGGCTGCGGATGGACCCGCTCAAGGCGGAACAATTTGCCCGGCGCGCCAGCGAAGCGGGGGTGCGGATCACGCCGCCCTCGGCCGTTCAGGTGGGCGAGACGCCGGTGGCGGGCGTGCGGCTCTGCATCATGGCGCCGCCGACGCGGGGCGTGCTGGAACGCGGGCTGGTGATACTGGCCGGAATTTTGAGCAGCGACGAGGACGTGGTGATCTGAGGCCAGGTTGCGGGCAGGAGACAAGCTGCAGCCGCGGCACCCCCACCTAGCCTCCCCCTGGTAGGGGGGAGGGACTGGCCGGCTCTTGGGGAGGGATGGTGCCCGTCATGCCCCCGTCTCGCTTCCCCATCGGTGCGGGCAGCAACGCTGTCGCTGAACCCTTGCTCGCTCACCGATATTGCTGTTCATCATCATCCCTGGGGCGACTCGGCGGCCGGCGCGGCATGGCTGGGGGGAGGCGCAGCGAGAGGGAGCGAGATGGCTGATCGTCCAGCGGTAATGGCGCCGTTTCGACACGAGACGTTCCGACTGCTGTGGCTCGCGACGCTGGTCTCCAACCTCGGCGGCCTCGTGCAGTCGGTGGGCGCGGGCTGGATGATGACCACGCTCACCCAATCCCACAACATGATCGCGCTGGTGCAGGCATCGATCACCCTGCCGATCATGGTGTTCTCGATTGCCGCGGGGGCGCTGGCGGACAATTTCGACCGGCGCATTGTCATGCTCATCGCCCAGATCGGGATGATGGCGGTGTCGCTGCTGCTGGCCATCATGGCCTTCATGGGATTGCTCAGCCCCTGGCTGTTGCTGGGCTTCACGTTCCTGATCGGCTGCGGCACGGCACTGTTCAATCCGTCGTGGCAGGCGTCGATGGGCGATATCGTGCCGCGCGAGGACCTGCCGGGCGCCATCACGCTCAATGCGATGGGCTTCAACATGATGCGCAGCGTCGGCCCGGCGGTGGGCGGCCTGATCGTGGCGCTGGCCGGGGCAGGGGCCGCGTTCGCCGTCAATGCGGCTTCGTATCTGATGCTGATCGGCGTGCTGGGACGGTGGCGGCCGGAGCGGCCGCAGAACAGGCTGCCGCGCGAAAAATTCGCCAGCGCCATGTGGGCGGGCATCCGCTACGTCTCGCTGTCGCCAAACCTCACGACCGTGCTGTTCCGCAGCTTCCTGTTCGGTTTCTCGGCCATTGCGGTGCTGGCCTTGTTGCCGTCGGTCGCCAGCGATTACCTGGGCGGCGGAGCGCTGGGATATGGCACGCTGCTGGGCAGCTTCGGGCTGGGGGCGATCGGTGGCGCCTTCATAAATGGGCGGGTGCGCGAGCGGTTCAGCAACGAGACCATCGTGCGGCTCGCCTGTATCGGCTTTGCGCTGAGCAGCGGGGCATTGGGTTTGAGCCGCGACCTAGTGCTGAGCCACCTCGTGCTGCTGCCGGCGGGCGTCTGCTGGGTGCTGACCATGTCGCTGTTCAACGTCTCGATCCAGCTCTCATCGCCGCGCTGGGTGGTGGGACGGGCGCTGTCGCTCTACCAGACGGCAACCTTCGGCGGCATGGCCGTCGGCAGCTGGATCTGGGGCCTCAGCGCCGATGCCTGGGAGCTGGACGCAGCGCTCGTGCTGGCCGGGGTCTCGATGCTGCTCTGCGCGCTGGTGGGGTTCCGCCTGCCGCTGCCCCAGTTCAATGCACTGGACCTCAACCCGCTCAATACGTTCAACGAGCCGGTCCTGAAGCTCGACCTTCAGGCCCGCAGCGGTCCGATCCTGGTGATGATCGACTATGTCATCGCGCAGGAGGACATTCCGCGCTTCCTCGCGCTGATGGCGGAGCGGCGGCATATCCGCATCCGGGACGGGGCGCGGCAGTGGGCGCTGCTGCGCGACCTCGAACATCCCGAGGTGTGGACCGAATCCTATCATGTGCCGACCTGGATCGAGTATCTGCGCCATAACCTGCGGCGCACCAAGGCCGACGCGGAAAACATCGAATTGATCCGGGCGCTGCACCGGGGCACGACGCCGCCGGTGGTGCGGCGCATGATCGAGCGGCAAACCGTGCCGGTGGTGGATGATACGCCGCTGCGGGACACGCCGGAGGTCTAGGGGTGGTGGCGAAGGCGTGTCCGTTCAAGTCGCCGAACTCTTTTGGAAGAAGTTGGCCCGCGGCACCACCTAGACGATGGCGGCCGCGCGCTTTGGACTTATTGGGCGCCGAAGCGGTCGATCACCTCCGTCAGCTCGACATGGCCCCGACAGGCTCCATTGCCTGGCAGTATCTGGCCGCTCTCCAACGATGACGCATAAAGGACCGCCGGGTCAGATTCGATGCGGACTCTAAGGGCAGCAAGCTTTGGCCAGCGCCCCTTGTCGGCCACTTGATGGAATTCGAGCCAGCGCGCGACCCCAATCAGAACGCCGTCGGCCAGAGTTGGGTTGTCCGCGATCAGAAATCGAGTACTTCCAATCATCTCCTCAAGCCGGTCGTGGCGTTCGATGACACCTTCCGTTCCCCATTCCCTTAGGGCCGACTGCATTGCCGGGTTGGGGGGCTGCATTTCCATCGCGGCCCAGAGGGGGCCGAACGCTCCGGTGAATCCGGTATTGATGAACGCCATCAATTGATGCATTCGGTCCGCCTCGCGCGATAGTGCGTTGAAGCTGATGCGTCGATCTGTGTCCCGTGCTTCAAGCCAAGCGCCGATCGCCATGGTTTCCGTGAGCACATCACCTTTGTCGGTAATAAGTGCCGGTGTCTCCACCCGTGCATTGATCCTTTTATAGGATAGTTCACGCATCTCGCCGAACATGTCGACGCGGCAGAGCCTATAGGGCCTGCCCATCCATTCGAGAGCGGCAACGAGCCCCATCGAGCTTCCCGCGGGGAATCCGTATATAAGTATGGGTTCCAACTTCTTGTTCTCCGTGACTTCTTTGATCACGCTGCGCAGCGGAGCCGGACCTTACCGCACGGGTTCTCCAAGTAAATTACGAACCTTTTTGTTACTATGAGCTTCCGATGAAACACCTTGTTTCCCGTTGCCCCATTGAAGAGGTCATGCAGATTCTCAGCGGGCGCTGGCCGACATTGCTGATCTACTACCTGCAAGAAGGTACGAAACGGTTCAGCGACCTTCGCCGGGACAATCCGACCATCTCCCACAAGATGCTGACGCTCGAACTGCGCAAACTGGAAGATGCTGGTATCGTCCGCCGGACCGAATTCAGCGGCTATCCACTTCGTGTTGAGTATGATTTGACAGCGGCAGGCGGTAGATTGGTGCCGCTCATCGATGCAATAGGCAATTGGTGGGAAAGCACCGAAGGCCACAGTGAAGAACTGGGCTCAGAAAGCTTGGACATTACCGGCTGAGAGGCGGGATCGTCCGAGGTTGATCAAAACTGCGTTTCCGCCTGGTTATTCCATCCGAACCCGGTTGTCCGCTTCCTCCTCCGTCCATCCAGAAACGGACAGTCCGTTTGGCACCCCCATTGCTCCCCGCCGGCAGAGGGCTAGGCGACCTGGGCAAATCTTTCGTCGAAGGCGTAGCCGGCGCCGCGGACGGTGCGGATGGGGTCGGATTCGCGGCCGCGATTAATGGCGCGGCGGAGGCGGCCGATATGGACGTCGACGGTGCGTTCGTCCACATAGACGTCGTTGCCCCAGACGCCGTCGAGGAGTTGCTCGCGCGAGTAGACGCGGCCGGGGTGACGCATCAGATATTCGAGCAGGCGGTATTCGGTGGGCCCGAGATGGACGTCGCGGTTAGCGCGGCGCACCCGATGGGTGGTGCGGTCTAGTTCGAGATCGCCGACCTTGAGGGCTGCCGTGACGAGGTTGGGGTTGGCGCGGCGCAGCAGCGCGTGGATGCGGGCCACCAGTTCGGGGACGGAGAAGGGCTTGACGACATAGTCGTCGGCGCCGGTTGCCAGACCCCGGACGCGCTCCTCTTCCTCGCCGCGGGCGGTGAGCATGATGATCGGGATGCGGGCGGTCTCGTCGCGGGCGCGCAGGCGCCGGCAGAGCTCGATGCCGGACACTTCGGGCAGCATCCAATCGAGCAGGATCAGGTCGGGCAGCTTGTCCTGGATGGCGTGCTGGGCTTCGTCGCCGGTTTCCGCGGTGATGACGCGGAAACCCTCGGCTTCGAGGTTGTAGCGCAGCAGGATGGCGATATCGCCTTCGTCTTCAACCACGAGAATGGTGGCGGGCATGGGGGCTCCCCTGGTCTCTTACACCGTGTCCGGTGCGTGTGGCTCCACCCCCTCCCGGCCTCCCCCTTCGAGGGGGAGGTGGAGAGCGGCGGATGTGGCTAGATCAGGCCTTGATCTGGGTGCGGTGCAGTTCCTGGACGTCGGCGGTCAACTGCTTGCCCACCTGCAGGTAATAGGCCCGCTCGGCGATGTTGGTGGCGTGGTCGCCGATCCGCTCCATGCTCTTGGCGCAGAACAGCAGATGGGTGCAGGGCGTGATGTTGCGCGGGTCTTCCATCATGTAGGTGAGCAGTTCGCGGAACAGGGAGGTGTGCATGGCATCCACCTCGTCGTCGCGGTTGCAGACCTCGATGGCGCGGGCGGAATCGCGGGTGGCATAGGCGTCGAGCGCTTCCTTGATCTGGCGCAGGACCAGGGCCATCATGTTCTTGACGCCGTTGTAGAAGGTGGGCTGCAGGCTCATGCCCTCGAGCTTGAGCGAGCGGCGGGCCAGTTGCTTGGCCATGTCGCCCACGCGCTCGAGATCGGCGGCAACGTGAATGGCGGTGACGATGGCGCGCAGGTCGCTCGCCATCGGCTGACGGCGGGCAATCATCGAGACGGCCATGTCATCGATACGGCGCTGCATGTCGTCGATGCGCTGATCGGCGATGATGGTGACGTCGGCCAGTTCGCGATCGAGCTTGAGCAGGGCCTTGGTGCCATTCTCGATGGCGACCTCGACCTGGCCGCCCATTTCGGCGATGGCCTGGGCGAGGGCGGCGAGTTCGTCATTGTAGGACGTAACGATGTGTTCGGTGCCGATATTGGGCATGCTCAGTTCCTCCGCCCTTAGCCGATGCGGCCCATGATGTAGTCCTGGGTCTGCTTGTTGACCGGATTGGTGAAGATGTCTTCGGTGACGCCTTCCTCGATCAGGTTGCCCAGATGAAAGAACGCCGTGCGCTGGCTGACACGGGCGGCCTGCTGCATCGAATGGGTGACGATGACGATGGTGTAGTTTTCGCGCAGCTCGTCGATCAGTTCCTCGATGATGGCGGTGGCGATCGGATCGAGGGCCGAGCAGGGTTCGTCCATCAGGATCACTTCGGGACCGACCGCGATGGCGCGGGCGATGCAGAGACGCTGCTGCTGGCCGCCGGACAGACCGGTGCCCGGCTCGTTGAGGCGATCCTTGACCTCCTCGAACAGGCCCGCCTTGCGCAGCGAGGACACGACGATCTCGTCGAGGTCGGACTTGGAGCGGGCCAGGCCGTGAATGCGGGGGCCGTAGGCGACGTTCTCGTAGATCGACTTGGGGAAGGGATTGGGCTTCTGGAACACCATGCCGATGCGGGCGCGCAGTTCGACGACGTCGAGGGACGGATCGTAGATGTCGTCGCCGTCGAGCTTGATGGTGCCGCCAACCCTGGCACCTTCGATCGTGTCGTTCATGCGGTTGATGCAGCGCAGGAAGGTCGACTTGCCACAGCCCGAGGGTCCGATGAAGGAGGTGACGGCACGATCGGGGATGTCGATCGAGATGCCGTGCAGGGCCTGCTTGGCGCCGTAGTGGACGGTGACGTCGCGGGCAGTCAGCCGGATCGGGCGCTCGAGCATGTCGGTGGGGTCCATGGTGGTCTTCACTGATTGCTGCGTAGTCTTAACCTTGCCGGCGATCATGTCCATTTTTGCATTCTCCAGGTCGGTCATGCGCGGCGTTCCAGCCGGGTCCGCAGAAAGATGGCGACGGCATTGAGCACAATCATCAGCGCGAGCAGCACCATGATGGCGGCGGAGGTCCGCGCCTCGAAGAAGTTGCGGTTCTCGTTGCCCTGCCAGAGGAAGATCTGCACCGGCAGAGCGGTCGCCTGATCGAGCGGGGAACCCGGGACGGCGGCGACGAAGGCGTTCATGCCGATCAGCAGCAGCGGCGCAGTCTCGCCCAGCGCCTGGGCGACACCGATGATGGTGGCGGTCAGGATCGAGGGGAAGGTGACCGGCAGCACATGGTGGAACACCATCTGCGTGCGGGAGGCGCCCATGCCGAGGGCCGCCTGGCGCAGGGCCGGGGAGACGCCCTGCAGCGCGGCGCGCGTCGCGATGATGATGGTGGGCAGCGTCATCAGGGTGAGCACCAGCCCGCCCACCAGCGGCGCCGAGCGCGGCAGCTGGAAGATATTGATGAACACGGCAGCGCCGAGCAGGCCGAAGACGATGGACGGGACGGCGGCCAGGTTGTTGATGTTGACTTCGATCAGGTCGGTGAGGCGCGACCTGGGCGCAAATTCCTGGAGATAGATGGCGCTGGCGACCCCGATCGGCACGGCCAAAACGATGACCACCAGCATCATGTAGAGCGAGCCCATGAAGGCGCCGGCGAGACCGGCCGAAGCTGGGGCGGCGCGGCTGTCGACATTGGTGAACAGGCCCCAGGCAAAATCTTGCGTGATGGTGCCGTTGTCGACGAAGATATCGACCAATGCACGGGATGAGGCCGGGAGCTGCTGACGCTCGTCGGGCAGGGCGCGATCGATGTTACCCTTGACCCAGTTGTCGACATTGGCCGAGGCGAGCAGGTCGAAGGAGCGGGTCTGGCCGAGCAGCGAGGGATCGGCGACGAAGGCGTCGCGCACGACGTGGCGGGCATTGGTTTCGGGAATGGCCAGCAGGGCCCGCGGCTCGATCTCGAAGCCGGGCGGCGCAGCGTCCAGCATGGCGGCGGCGATGACGTTGTTCCAGTTGAGCATGGCGACGTCGCGCTGCCAGCCGAGCCGGGCGGCGTTGAAATCGGCAGCCGACTGGCCGGGCTGCTGCACCGGCCGGGGCTCGACGCCGATGATTTCAGGATCGAAGGTGACGTTGAGATGCAGCGTGGCCTGGGTGAAGGCGGGGATGCCCTTGCGCAGCACGTCGGTGAACAGCAGGGCCACAAAGCCGAGGGCGGCGCAGATGGCGACGATGCCCAGGATGCGGAAGATCCGTTCGCTGAGATGGCGGCGGCGCAGGCTGGCGCGGACCTGGAGCGTCCGTTCGGTCGGCTGCTTGCGGGCGGGAGCGGAATGATCGGTCATTATTCGTACTGCTCCCGGAAGCGACGGACGATATAGAGCGCCGCAATGTTGAGAAGGAGGGTCATGACGAAAAGGGTCAGGCCCAGCGCAAAGGCCACCAGCGATTGCGGCCCGGCGAAATCGGAGTCGCCGGTGAGCTGGTTGACGATCGACACGGTGATGGTGGAGACCGGCTCGAGCGGGGTGCCGCGCAGCACCGGGCTGTTGCCGGCGGCCAGCACCACGATCATGGTTTCGCCGATGGCGCGGCTGACGGCCAGCAGGAACGCGCCGACGATGCCGGGCAGGGCGGCGGGCAGCAGCACGTTGCGAATGGTCTCGGACTGCGTGGCGCCCAGGCCGTAGGAGCCGTCCCGCATGGCGACCGGCACCTGATTGAGGATGTCGTCGCTGAGCGAAGAGATGAAGGGGATGATCATGATGCCCATGACGAGGCCGGCGGTGAGGGCGCTGGTGGCGCGGATCTCGATGCCGATGACATCGCCCAGGCCAGCCAGGAACGGTCCGACGGTGACCAGCGCGAAAAAGCCATAGACGATGGTGGGGATGCCGGCGAGGATCTCGATGATCGGCTTGATGATCGACCGCACGCGCCGCGGCGCATATTGCGACAGGTAGATCGCCGTCATCAGCCCGATCGGAACGGCGACCAGCGAGGCGATGGCGGCCACCCAGAGCGTGCCGGTCAGCAGCGGCAGAAGGCCATAGTCACCATAGTCATCGGTGGCGGTTGTGGAGAAATGCGGGTTCCACACCGTGCCGAAGAAGAAGGCGGCGGGGTCGATGAAGGTGAAGAAGCGGATGGCTTCGGAGGCCAGCGACAGGACGATGCCCAGTGTGGTCAGGATGGCCACGGCCGAACACAGGACCAGCACGACGTTGACCACCGCCTCGACTTCATTGCGGGCGCGCAGACGCGGCGTGATCCTGGTGCGCGCAAACAGCAGCGCCAGGATAGCGAGGCCAGCGAGGGCCGCGACAAGGGCGAGGAAGGTGATGAACTGGAAGCTGCGCAGGGCGCCGGCCGCGGCCTGTTCGAAGGGCTGGACCTCGCCGGCCACGCCATAGCCCGAGGCGAGCGCGCCGATACGCTGGATGGCGGAGTTGAGACCGCCCTGATCGAGGCTGGTCAGAATCTCGGCGGGGATTTGCGAAACGATGTAGCTGCGGGTGATGCCGGGGCCGAAGGCGTTCCACAGGATGAGGACGGCCACGGCCGGGATCAGCGTCCAGATGGCAACGCGGGCAGCATGATATTGCGGGCGGGAGTGGACGTTGACCCCGTTCGCCGTGGTCGCCAGTCCCCGCGCCTTGGACCAGCCTGTCTGGTAGGACAGACCGAGCAGAACGAGCAGCAGTCCAGCAATGATCAGGGAATTCATCGACGTTCACTCACCTTTGCTGCTGGAAAGCTGCGGGCCGCACCGTCGGTGCGGCCCGCAGCAGTGGGGTCTTACATGCCGCCGGCTTCGAAGGCAGCCATGACTTCAGCAGTGCGCTCTGCGGGCTGCGGGATCAGGCCAGCAGTTTCGAGCGTGCCACCGGCGCCGGTCATGGCGTCGGAGAGGAAGAACTGAACGTATTCTTCGAGGCCGGGGATGACGTCGATGTGCTCGCCCTTGACGTAGAAGTACAGCGGACGGGAGACAGGATATTCACCCGAGGCAATGGTCTCGAGCGAGGGGGTGACGCCATCGACCGTGGCAACCTTGAGGGTGTCGCGGTTCTGGTCGTAGAAGCTGAGGCCGAACACGCCGACGGTGTCGGGATTCGAGGTCAGGCGAGCCAGGGTCTCGGTGTAGTCGCCTGCGATCTCGACGACGACGTCCTGACGCAGGGTCTCGCAAGCGTCTTCAGCAGCGGTCTCGGGCAGTTCGGCGGCTTCACAACCGACGCTGACGACGCGCTCCTGGAATACTTCGCGGGTGCCGTGGTTCGAACCGGGAATGGCCAGCATGATCGGCTGGTCTGGCAGCGAAGCGTCGATCTCGGACCAGTTGGTGTAGGGATTGTCGACCATTTCGCCATCGACGGGAACCTGTGCGGCAATGGCCTTGTAGACGTGCAGCGGGGTCAGGGCGAAGTCTTCGGTGTCAGCCGAGGTGGCGAACACGATGCCGTCGAAGCCGAACTGGATTTCACGCACGTCGTTGACGCCGGCAGCGGCACAGGCTTCGATCTCGGTGTCACGGATCTGACGCGAGGAGTTGGCAATGTCGATGAAGTTTTCGCCGACGCCTTCGCAGAACTGCTTCAGGCCGCCCGACGAACCGCCCGAACCGACGACGGGGGTGTTGAATTCGGGGAAGGCGGCGCCGAATTCCTCGGCCACGATCGAGGCGAAGGGCAGCACGGTGGAGGAACCGGCGATCTGGATGGTGTCGCGCGACTGGGCAAAGGCAGCGGTGGTGCCGAACGCAGCAACGGCGATCACGGCAGCACTGGTGTAGAGTGCGATCTTCATGAGACTTCCCTTTCGGAATTCAGTTCAAGACAGGCATGCTTGGCCGGAAGTTCATTCCCCGGGGCCGCCCTTGACGAGGGGGACCATAGGGGCCATGCACGACGGTTTTATTGCACTCTCGTGACGCGTTTGTGACAGTGCAAGTGTATGGGATATATAGCGAATTTCCGCAAAAACCTGTCGGGATGTGGCGGGCGGACGGCGCCATTTGTGACAGAAGTTACTGCAGAGCAGAGGCCCAGCCCCGCGGCGCGACGGGGACACTAGCACCCGAGCGTGACAGTGTCGCTGCCACCACAAGACCACCTGTGCAAAACCGGTGGCGGCGCGGATCAGCGCAGCAGCGGGCGCACCTCGGACTGCACCTTGCGCATCAGCGGCAGGAAGTTGGCGATCATGTGCGAGGTGGAGGCGCGGGCGGACTGGGCGCCGATATTGAGCGCGGCGACCACCTGGCCCTGCGCATTGAGCAGGGGGACGGCGATGGAGCAGAGGCCCAGTTCGAGCTCCTCGTCGATAACGGCAAAGCCCTGGGCGGCAATCACGGCCAGCTCGGTGGTGATGGTGGGCAGGTCTGCCTTGGTCTTCTCGGTATAGGCGGTGAGCTGGGAGCGGTTGAGGACCTCCCGCGCCGCAGCGGGCGGCAGGGCAGCGAGCAGGATGCGGCCCATCGAGGTGCAATAGGCGGGCAGGCGCGCCCCGGCGCCCAGATTGATCGACATGACCCGGCGATAGGAGGCCCGGGCGATATAGAGGATCTCGGTATTGTCGAGGACGGCTGCCGACGAGCTCTCGTTGATCTGGCTCGACAGCTCCTCGAGGAAGGGCTGGATCAGGCGGGGCAGGGGCGTCGCGGCAAGGTAGGAGTGGCCCAGATTGAGAATGCGTGGCGTCAGGCGGAAGAACTTGCCGTCGTGGCTGGCATAGCCGAGATGCACGAGCGTCAGCAGGCAGCGGCGCGCCGTGGCGCGCTCGAGCCCGGTGCGGGTGGCGACATCGGTGATGGAGAGGCTCGCATGTTCCTCGTCGAAACACTCGATGACCGAGAGGCCTTTCGCCAGGCCGTTGATGATATCGCCGTCGCGCATCAGCGCCCCCCGAGTGGCTCGCGACCAGAGAGTGCGGCCGTCTGACGAGCGAAAGCCCGCGCGTGCGAATAAGGACACCACGCCCCACCGGTTGGCAATAGCGGCGCTGCAGTTCGCCCGAGTTGCGAGTTCCCCCTTGCCAGTGCGCGTGACCCTGATATGACGCGGGCGAGGGCCCATAGCTCAATGGTTAGAGCCGACCGCTCATAACGGTCTGGTTCCAGGTTCGAGTCCTGGTGGGCCCACCAGCAAACTTAAGGGGTTAGCGCGTGTCGCTAACCCCTTTTTGTTTTAGGAACGCAGAAGGGAACGCAGATCCTGTGGATTGTGGGCGCAATCCATCGTCCATCTTGCTCGATGTTCCTGCTTCGTTCATGCTTGAGCATGGGCCAGAATCCACGATCCGGACTGAACTATCGCTGTCGCCTTGACCAGGCGGCCGTCGCCGGCATGCTCATTGTCGCCCGCTGCAAGCTGTGCCGGCGCTGCAGGCACTATCTGGCCAGCGATCTGCTCGAGTGCGGCTACCATCCGGACCTTTTCGTCGAGGAGCTCTTCGGCCCCCGGTGCCCGAATTGCGGCAGCCCTAACTTCTTCCGCGTCCGGGAGCGCTACGCCAATAACGATGATGTCGGGCATACGGTCATCAGGCGCCCTGCAGGGAACGGCGCATCCAGCTCTGGAAGGACGAGTTCTATGGGCCGCTGGCATAGATCCAAAAGTGCTGCAAAACTTCAGGTGAGATGGGCGATTGCGTCGGAAAATTGCACAACTATTCTGTTGAGTGGGCGATTCTCCACGACTTCGCGGCAATAAAGCGCTATCGCGATTAGAATTGTGTAACTGGACTTAGTATGGCCGCCGAAGCTGCAGAAAATGTGATGCCGACCACCGCTACAGTTAGCGAGGCCTACCGCACCAACCTTGGCTGCATGGTTCACGGCAGGATTGAAGATGCACTCGCGGCCGCCCCGCTGTTGGAGGTGGCCGGAAAGGTGAACTTGATCGTCACGTCACCGCCGTTTCCGCTTGTTCGTAAGAAACGCTACGGCAACGAGACGGGTGAAAAATACATCAGTTGGCTTGAGAGCCTGGCAAAGCCTCTTTCGGATCTGCTGGCTGATGACGGCTCAATAGTGGTCGAGATCGGTAATTGTTGATTGTCACTAGGAACTGACCCGGGATTGTCATTGAGAACTGACCCGGTTGGACGATAGTTTCCCGCGACGCGGGGGCGGTCAAGAGGCCGGTTTTTCCTTTCGTGTTTTGGGTGCCGCAGCGCTTGCCCTGAAGC
>DASYHM010000009.1:0-12106 GCA_035998575.1 Devosia sp. | reverse complement strand
ACATACGTTTCCCGACACCGCCGCCATGCGCGCCGCAGCAGCGACATGGGGCAAACCCCTTGAATTCCGTAGCCTCGCCGCCGAGCCGGTCCGGCCCTGGCCGCCTATGCTACAGGAATGGGCCGTTCGTTAGTTCCGGCCTTCAGGGCGTCCTCGTCCTCTTGCATGGCCCTTTTCTGCCCTCTCATCCCTTTGGAGAGACCGGCAGCCTACGGCCATCCCTTCGGAGCCGACCATGCCTCTGGCATCGCCGCCGCGCGCAGTGGAGGTCAAACCCTGCCGAAGGCACCGCGAAGCGGCGCGGAGCCACGCGCAGGCGTCAGCCGAGCATGGCGAGCGGGGTTGACCGCAATGAGCATGGGGGCACCCTTCCCGCATGGTCTGGGGTCGCAAGGCCTTCTTCTCACATCTCATGCGCCGCAAGGCGCATTCCGGTTGGCGGTGCGTAGCGCCGCCTCTGTGGCGGTGGCTTACGTTATCCACACCCTGTGAAACTGTTCTCTAAGTTCTAATACTATAGTTTCTTAAGTTCAGGGGCTGATTTTAGTAATAGAATCAGAGGCTTGCAGCGGCTATCGTAAGAAATTGGGGGCGTATCGTAAGCGATTGGGGGCCCGCATCGTAAGCGATTGGGGGGGCTATCATAAGAAAAAGGGGGGGCTGACATGGTAGTTATCCCCAAGGCGCTGAAGTCATAGAAAGAAGAGCCTTTTCCCTCGCAAACGGGCCTACCAGGCTATCGTAAGGGATTGGGGGCGCGTGCGCGGCTTACATAAGAAGGATATTGCCTCGCCTTACGTTATGAGTTAGGCATGAAGGCATGGGGAAGACCCTCGCACAGCGCTACAACTCCGATGGTATCGTCAAAGCCGGGGAGATGATCGAGGTAAAAAATACCTCGGCCCTGACCCTGCACGACCGGCGCGTGCTCAACCTGCTCATCCGCCACGCCGCCGACAAGATCGCCGACGACTGCGAGCACGTCATTCCGATGCGGGAGCTGCGCAGCTCACACAAGGGCGGCGAGCGCGTGCGCGACAGTATTGAGCGACTGATGACCACCCTGGTGCTGGTGCCGACCAAGGACAGTAAGGGCCGTAAGGCGACGCGGCGCACGACGCTGCTGGCTGATACCACCACGACGGATGACGAAGAGAACCCGCAAGGCGAAGTGCGCTACTCGTTTTCCCCTACGATGCGCGACATTCTGCGGCGCTCCGAGTATTGGGGACGCATTAAGCCCTACGTGATGTTTGCCTTCTCCACTAAATATGCGCTGGCGCTCTACGAGGCCCTTTGCCTGCGCCGCAACCTGGCGCGCAGCGAGCAGGATTTCTCGGTCGAGGAGTTCCGCGAGATGCTGGGCGTTGCGCCGGACAAGCTGAAGGCCTTTCCCCAGCTCAAGCAATCGGCGCTCGCCCCTGCCATCGGTGAGATCAACACCCTCTCGGACTTCAATGTGGAGGTCGAGCCGTTGCGCGAAGGCGGCCAGCAGCGCGGCACCCTGACCGGCTTTCGGGTGCGCTGGGAGAGCAAGGAGCCCGAGGCATGGAATGAAGTGCTGACCGAGCTGATGCGCCCCAAGGTAGGCCGCAAGGCGCGCCTGCGCGGGACGGTTGAGAGCGTGGCGGGCGTGCTTCCCCTTATCTAAGCCATTGAATAGGGGCGCTTACTCTCCCCCATTTCCTTACGTTGTGGCCGATTCTCTGGCCTTCAGAGCAAAGTTATCCGGTAAGTAATATTATCTGGTAATTCTATTTACCGGATTTTTGGGCGAGATAGAGCGCCCATGCTTCCTCGATGAGGATGCCCTGCGTCACGCCGCGCCGGGTCGCCTCGGCCGCGATCTCGTCGGCGATATGGGGCAGCACCTTCGCATGCACCTGGCCGGTGCGCGGGCTGGGCGGGCGGCCACGCTTGGCCGTGGTCTCGCGTGCCACGAAGCCGTGCTGCTCCCCTGCCCTGTCCACGGACTGAATGGCGGCGGGCGAGGTATCTTTGGGCCTGCTGCGAAGCTGCTTCAGATCGACGGCGAAGGGCTTGGGCTGGTCGCTCATTGGGGAGCCTCCGTCAGGCGCTGATAGATGGCTTGCGCGAAAGCGGAAGCGTTTTTGATGGCCTCCTCCATGCGCCCCTGCGCGGGCATGGAGTGCAGATCGCCCCCGAACTCGAACAGGGCGGAGAAGGCAGCACGCTCCATCAGGGAGGGCTGCACGATGTCCACCCCCTGCCCGCCCAGCGATGCCTCGATGCCCCGATGCTGCTTGGATTCGATGCCTTTGGTCATAGTGAAGACCACGGCGTGACGGATGGGGCGGCCCAGCGCCTCCTCCTCCTCCGCGATGAGGGCCAGCGTGCGCGCGCCTATCGTGGCGTCGAGCGTGGTGGCCCGCATGGGGGTCAGCACGAGGTCGGCCTGGCTGATGGCGCGTGAGACCAGCCGCGAGGCGACGCCTTCCAGGTCCACGATGACGATGCCGCCGTCCGCGTCGTGCTTCTGGATGGTTTTCACGATGTCGGATTCCGTTACGTCCACCAGCAGCGTCATGCGCGGCGGCAGCGCCCGGCGCTCGCCCCACAGGGACAGGGAGCGGTTGGGGTCGCAGTCGAGCATGGTCACCTGCGCCCCTGCATGGGCCAGCTCGGTGCCCAGCAGCACGGCACTGGTGGATTTGCCTGAGCCCCCCTTGGGCGAGGCAATGACGACAACCGGCATGGGTCCCCTTTTCCCGGTCATCCGAAATACCCGGTATTTTTGATTATCCGGTAATTTTTTCTACCGGGTATTTCCCCTAACCCGGTAATTCCATTTACCCGGATCATTGCGGCGGGGTCAAGCAAAGGTGAGGGAGTGCGGCAGGTCGGGCCAGGTGTGGCGCTCCGGCGTGCGCTTCAGGCCACAGGAGCCCCGTCAGCCCTCGTCGTCGGCCAGCAGCCCCTCCACGTCCCGGCCGCCATAGAGCACCCGGTCAATGACGACGCGCTCCGGCGTGACGTGGAAGGCGACGGTTATTCACCGCCGATAGCCGATGGTACGCAGGCCGGGGCGCAGCTCGTCGCGCCTCGTGCCGCGCTCGGGAAAGGTGGCGAAGGCCAGGCAGTAGCGTTGCAACCGCTCCACGTAAGCCAGCGCCCGCTCCGGCGAGGCCTCCCCGGCGATGCGGTCATAGAGGCTGGTCAGGTCGGACAGTGCCTCGGGGGCGAAGATGACCTCATGCGCCACGGTCGGCCTTCAGGCGCTCCGCGTGACGGGCGCGGATCGTGGTGGCCACCTGGTCGGGCGTCAGGCCCCGCGAGGGGTCGGCCTGCATGGCGTCATAGACCGGCACCACCTCTTCGCGCAGCCAGCGCTCCACGGCGGCGTCGCGCTCCTGCAAGGCGCGAAGCCCGGCGCGCACCACCTCGCTGACCGACGCATAGGTGCCGGAAGAGACCAGGCCGTCGATGAAGCGCGCCTGCTCGGGCGGCAGGCTGACGGTGCGCTTTTCCGTGGTGGACATGGGGGCTTCGCTCATAAGGACAGCAGGGCAGGGCGGTATGAATAATTCATACCATCATTCCCGCCTTCTGTCACGCACAGCTGGGGGGTGTCAGGAAAGCCTCCCCTGTATCGAAGGCACAGGGGAGGGAGGCATTGGCTGCGGACTGCCTACACATCGTAGTCCGCTGCCGCGTCGCTCTCGTACAAAGCTTTGGCCGTCTGCGCCTTGAGGACCGCCGCGCGGACGGAGGCCTCCGTCAGGTCGAGGGTGCGGAACGTGCTCCCGATCTTCGCCACCACCTCAATGCGGCGGTACACGCCGGGGTGCTTCTCCGCATAGCGGGCCAGCCCCCTCATGCGGGGCAGCGCATCGCCGAACTGGATGCCGTGCGGGTCAACGATGTCCACAGCTACGCCACCATCAGGGCGGCGGGCGAAGAAGATGAAGTCGGGACGTACGATCTTCAGCTCGTCCCCTTCCTCGTAGGTTACGCCTAGCGAATCCTGACTGGCGCGCGCCGGGTTGCGATACCAGGCAAGGGTGCCGGGCCGCTTCAGCTCGGCCAGCACCACCGGCTCCTCCCAAGATGAATTGAAGCTTTCGGGGAATAAGCCGTCACTGCCGCAAAGCATATGCTTCTCGAAGCAGGGTAGGGGGGTTTCCGTGCCGTCCGCCTCGCGGGCAGTGGTCGGCTGAAGCCACGTGTTGGGCCGTGCCAGGTACCCATCCAGAGGGTCGGCGCTCATCTCCCGGATTTGCTGGTACACATCCTGCCGCTCGTCAGACAAGCCCTTGATGGCTACCCGGTATTGCGCGAGCCACTGGTTGGCGAGGCGTTCCGCCTCTTCCTCCAGGTGGCGCTTGATGTCGGGCACCAGGCCAAGAGCCGCCACCACGGTGCGAGCCTCAATCAGCGCGTCGTCTGGGTCTTCGTCCTTGGGCGCTCTTGCTGCGAGATGGTCGCTGTACGTCAGCGCTAGGTCGGGGCTAATGACGCGCGCCGCCCGCTTGTAGGCGTCCTCGATCACCGCGTAGTCAGCCGCCTCCACGAAGGCGTTGAACGACTTCGCGGCGGTCTTCACGTCGGTGACGACCGTCATACCTTCGACGGTCAGCACCCCTTCGCGCGCCTTCGCAATCTCGTCGGCATAGCGCACCTGCGCCGCGTCGAGCACCTTGTGCATCTCGGCATGCGCTTTCTTCCCGGCGTCAGGCAGCAGGTTATCCGCCGCCAGCTCGTGGGCGAGGGCCGTCAGCCGCTTGACCGGGCGCGCCTGGCGCTTGGGCAGGCTCTGCGAAGGAAGCGACAGCAGGGCCTGCCAGACCTCCTCGGGCACGTCCGTGTTCGGCTTCATCTCGCGCGGGTTGAGAAGCACGCGGCGACCCGGCAGCGCCTCGCCACCCTCGCCGCCGGTCATGAGCGCCGTCACGACCGCATCCACCGACTTCTTGTTGAAGTGGGGCAGCAGGCAGTCCACGGCGTTCAGGCGCTCGTTGCCGGGGATGCGCCGGGCGAGGGGGGTACGCACCATCCGCCCCAGCAGCTGGGTAATGTGCGTCCGGTCGGTCGCCGCGCGGAAGGAGACCATGACCTCGGCGCGCGGGCAGTCCCAGCCGGTGCTGATCGCGTCCTTCGCTACCAGCACGCGCACCCAGTCGGATTCCTGCACCCGCTCCGGCGCGATGTAGGGCACGGTGCGACTGCCGAAGGTCTCCGTCTTGTGCTCGCCAAAGACGTTGGCCACGCAGTCGGAAGGCAGCTCGGGCCAGCGGTCAAAGATGGTGTCGAGCCACATGCCGATCTCGTTATGGTCGGGGGAGTTGGGCACCTGCAAGACCATGAGCGGCAGGACGGTATCGGCGTCTTCCTGCTGCTTGGCGTATTCCGCCCAGGCGTCGGAAATCTCGCGCAGCTTGTCCGTGCCTCGGCGCAGTAGCACGGTCGAGAACTCGCCCGTGTCGTCGGGCACATCGAGGTTGATGGTGTCTTTCAGCAGGCCGGACTCCTGCACCTTCCTTGGGTCCACCACCACATTGGGCAGCGTCGAGCGTTCCTGCATTCCCTTCATGGCTTCATCGAAGCGTTGCACAGTGGCGGAGATGCCCCAGACGATGGGGATGCCGGGCACGGAACCGGTGCCGTTGATGAGCTGCCTGACGATAGTCGGGCGGGTGTCGCCCCCCGCCGTTCGCATGCCGCGATGGGCTTCGTCCAGCACGAGGTAGAGCGTCAGGTCGCGGTCTTCGACTGTGTTGCGGATGGTGTCCCAGATGGTGTGCGACCGCAGGTCGGGCATCATGGGAATCTGCCGCTCGTCCTTCTCGATGGCGGCATCGTCGGGGTCGTGGCCGCGCACAAGCAGGCTGTTCCTTGAGAGCTTGCCCGTGTTCAGGAAGTAGATTTTGCCAGCCTCGAATTTTTCGCGGGCAAAGGTACTCTCCACCGTCACTAGGTCGGAAATCGTCAGCTTGTCGGAGGCTTCCTGCAAGCGCCAGCGCGACTGCTCGTTCAGTGACGGGTCGTCGCTGAACCAGACGATCACGGCACCGGGGTCAGGCTCGAAGTCGTAGTCATCGTTGCCGTGAAACAGCGCCTCGAACACGGCGGCGGCCATGACGGTCTTGCCCGCGCCCGTGGTGGCGGTGAGCGAGAAGGCATGCTTATCGGCGTCTTCGCGCCAGCGCCTGCGAGCTTTCCTGAGCCGATCGAGCACGTCTTTGACGGCTTCGTCCTGGTAGTCCTTGAGCGTGAACTTCATGCGTTACCGGCCCATCGCGAAGCGGAAGTTGAGAAGGTAGGATTCGTAGAGTCGCACCGGCTCCACTGAGCGGGGCAGGCGGCGGGCCGCTGACTGGAAGCGGCGGTCGTCGTCGGTCACGATGTAGGCGATGCGGATACCGCCTTTGGCCTCGACTGCCTTGCAAAACGGGGCGGCTTTATCGAGGTCGGTCAGCAGCCCGTAGGTGTCGGTCACCTCCCACCCCTGGGCAGGCGGCTTGTCGATGCGCTGCCCTTCGCTGCCCGCACGCATCCACAGAAGCGGAGCGATGCGCGCGAAAGCACGGTTGTGGCTGACAGCCACCGGCGCTTCGTAGGTCAGCGTGAAAAACTCGGCGTTTTCCTTGACCCCTTCGGCCATCGGGAATTCGTCAGTGAACTTATAATCGCCCTCGATGTCCGCACCGTCCGGGGTCTTTCCGGTAATAACGGCGGCAATGCGGGGCTTGGTGATGTAGTCGCAAATGCCCCACTTCTCCCAATCGGAATCACCAGGGCGAAGATTTGCTTGACGAAGCGTCGTGTGTTCCCCGGCGGCAACCTCGTTGTTAGTCACAGAGATACATTGCCGCCGCCCTTTGTCCTGGCGGTTAAGGCGCATTACGGCATGGGCCGTCGTGCCCGATCCACTGAAAAAATCGAGTACAACCGCATCCTTCTTCTTGCCAATCACAAATCTTAGGCAATCCTCTACTGCATAAACTGACTTTGGATATGGAAATCGCCGCCCTGGCACCAGAGATTTTAGAATCCCTGCCCCATGCTCAGAAGCACTATGTGAAACCATATTCCACAATGTTGCTGGATTACGTGTTCCGAAAGCATCGGCAAATTCTAATTCTAATGCCCCTTCTTCATCTTTTCCCACAACCGTAACTTCGTTTGTTGTGAGCATGTTTCTAATTCCGGTTTGCAAGTAATAAACTGCTCGAAGTCCTGTTGTACTGTCCCTTCTTCCGAATTTTGCATGACCATTATTCAGATACTCCCTGAACGAGGGAGGGCTTAGGCGCCACATTAATTCTTGCCCGTTATTGTCAATGGGCCAGATAGCAATGGTGCCTTTAGGAGGTTTAATTTCGCCGGGCTTTACCTCCAGTGGTGGCGGCTCTCCAGTGGAATGATATTTTCCATTTGTTGTGTCGATGAATATTGGAAAAAACATAGAAGGAATTCTTGATCGTCGGCTGCCTTCGCCGTTACGCATCAAACCGGCCCAGCGAACCCGCCTTCCCTCGCCGTCAACCTCACGCAACATGTCAGAACGCCAAGGAACAACCGCTGCTCCGCCAAAAAAAACAAAATATATATATTCATCAACCCGACTGAAGCGGCCAGTTCTAGCAGACCCTTTGGGATTAATGACGCTACCGATCATCTGAATGGATGCCTCTGGAAATATCTGTTCCAGAAGCATACCAAGCCGCAAATATTCCTTTTCATCTATTGTAACTATCAGCGTTGAGCACTCCGGATTGAGCAGTTGCTTCGCAACCAGCAAGCGCCGCTCAATAAAAGCAAGCCATTTTGAATGGCGATAAATGTCCTCTCCTTCAACATAATCATTATTATATTTCCAATCTCGGGCCCCTGTGTTGTACGGCGGGTCAATATAGATGGCGTCAATCTTCCCACGATGGGTAAAGGTCAGGGCCTCAAGCGCGTGGAAATTCTCTCCGTTGATGACTGTATGAAAAGGCTTGTCGCCGCCGCGCTCAACTTTCCCGGTACTGACTAAGCCGGGATAGATGTAATCTCGGAACTCCGCCACTATCACCAGGTCTTCGACGGCCACCGTCTGGTTCTCTGGCTGCTCGGCCTTGAGGAGTTCGAGGCGCGCCATGCGGGTTCCCTTGGCGCTTTCAAACCCGAGCACCTTCCAAAGCCTCTGGTCGCCTTTGGTGGTCGTCCCGCGCGGGGGTAGGACGCGCACCTTGTCGCCCTTGCGGACGGGTCGCCCCGGCAGCTCCACGCTCTCCGGCCGGTGACGCTCGAAGTTCAGCCCGAAGGAGCGACGAGAGGAGAGAACCTGGAATTCCCGCTCAAGCGCCTGCCCGAGTGTTGGGTCCTTTGCCTTGGTTGCTGCGATGAGATCAGTGAGACGCGACAAACGAGCCTCCTTCGCAGGCAGCAGAAATAGCAGTCGTTTTCATTTCATTCTTATCTCTCAGCAATAGCGCGTTATCAAGCTACTTGAGGAACAGGCTGCGCCATCCCATGCGCCACCTCCTGCACGCCGCTCAGGAAGTGATGGCATGCGCCTTTCGGGCGCTGAAGTCGCTTTGCGAAGTTACAAGCGATCGCCTGCTGGCTCTTCATCATGCCTCCTGTCCACTCTCAAACGGTCGTTTGAGAGTGGGCGAGCTATCCCACCACCCAGCGCTCAGCGCGGATAAGCTGAAGCAGGCTCATGGTGTTCATTCCCAAAGCCGAGCACACGTCCGGGATGTTCGGCCGGTTCATAGAGCCGGTCGGCTTCTCCTCAGTGATGATTTGCAGGCCCTCCACCCTGGCCAGGGCGATCACGAAAGGATCGGCGGAGGTGCGCAGCTTTTTCTCGCCCACAAGGCGGGGGAAGCGGGCGAGCACCTGGGCGGCCTCGATCTGGATCGGCTCGCCCAGCTCGCGGAACATGCTGCCCCTGGCCTTCAGCCAAGCGTGCAGCTCGTCCGACCGCTTTTCCGTCTCACGCAGCACCTCGTCGGGCGACACCATGCGCCCCTCAGCAACGAAAGCCTCCAGGCGATCCCAGAAGCGGGGGAAGTTCTCTATGGGATACCGTTCTTGCCAGGCGGCGATGAGGGCGCTTGTATCGACACAGTAGACGGTCATTCAGGCCCTCATTCCGCCGGCTGGAACACAGCTCGCTCCAGCTCGGGGATGTGCTTGACCTTCGCCCCCAAGTAGCTCGACACGTCGTTCAAAGTGATACGTTGATCGTAGTAGCTGCGCAGCACCAGCCGCGTGAAGCCGCGCCCGTTCCAGCTCATCAGCATGATAGGCCGCTTGATTGGAACCGACTTCTTCTCCTTTGCCCGATCCTCGGCCCGCTGCCGGTATTCATCCAGGAAGCGCTGCCGCTGCGCGCGGTAGTAGTCCCAGCTCGCCCGGCCGATGGTCACGAAGCGGATCAGCAGTGCCTCGCGGCTCACACCGATGGCCCGCGCGATGTTGCGCAGCTCCTCGTCGTCCCACTCGCGCTTGCCCTCGGGCGCGACCTCCTCGAAAGACAGCAGCAGGCCGCGCGGCATTAGCGTTGCGGCGGCAACCTCGTCGCAAAATCGTTCGACGCGCCGTTCATCGGCGCTCAGGCCTGGCTCGGTGCTGGCCCCGTTCGAGATGGCACTTTCGCCCAGCAGGAGATGCGCCAGCTCGTGCAACAGGGTGAAGGCCCTGCCACCCTGGCTGTAGTCCTTGCCGTTGACCACAATCACCGGCAGCTCGGGCCGAGCGATGGCAAAGCCGCGCATCTCCGACAGCTCGACGCTGCGGTGCGGGCCGCTCACGACGAACACCAGAACGTCGTGCTCCTCCAGCCGGCGACGCCAGAAATCAAAAGCCCGATCCTGCCGGGCCGCCCGCTTCTGCTCCTCGTCGGTCACGCCCAGGAACTCGCGAATCGCTTGCCCTACGGCCTCCGGGTTGTCCTTCACGCTGACCTTGAGCGGGAATGGCTCCGGTCGGGCGTTCATGTCCTCGAACAGCTCCAAGGCCAGCTCGCGCCGCTCGTAGGCCGAGCGGATGTGATAGGCGAGGTGAGCCGAAATCGTCTCGTCCGGGCGCACTTGGTCGGCGTCGGGCAGCCGCCGGAAGTCGCGCAGCGGCGCGAAGTCGGTCGGCGGCTCCGGCAGATAGAACACCGCGAGCGGGAACTGGTACTTGCTGGCCAGACTGCGGAGCTGCCCCAGCGTCGGCGCATCGTCGCCGGCTTCCCAGCCTTGCAGCCGCTCCACCGTGACGCCGGCCGCCTTGGCGGCGTCCTCCGGCTTCACCTTCGCCCGGCCGCGCGTCCAGCGCAGCAGCTCAGGCTTCACGTGGGCTTTGATGGGGGCGCTCATCGTGCACCCGCCAGCATGGAACGTTCGACGCTCTGGCGGCCTCTGGCAGGCGGCGAGGCAGCCTTGTGGTCGCGCATGGCCCGCCAGAGCGTCGAGTGATCGACGCCCAGCAGCGCGGCCATGCCGGCGGATGTCTGCATTCCTCCCTCGATGGCCTCGCGGGCGTGCTCGATCTGCTCCGGCGTGAGCTTGCGGGGCCGGCCGACATGCTTGCCCCGCTTCTTCGCGGCGGCAATCCCGGCCGTCACTCGCTCGCGAATCAGCGAATGCTCGAACTCGGCCAGGGCTCCCATGATGTGAAAGACCAGCTTCCCGCCCGCTGTGGTAGTATCGATGCTCTCCGACAGAGAGGCGAAGCCGGCACCACGTTCCCCGAGCTGGCGCACCAGCTCGATCAGGTGGGGCAGGGAGCGGCCCAGGCGGTCGAGCTTCCACACCACCAGCACGTCACCGGGGCCGATATGCGCCAGCGCTTCGTCTAGGCCCGGCCGGCGCGCTGTGGTGCCCGAAATGCCCTCATCCTCAAACAGCACCTCGCAGCCGGCGCGCGTCAGCGCGTCGCGCTGAAGGTCAAGCGACTGTTCCTCCGTCGAGATGCGAGCGTAACCGATTTTCATTGTCATGATTATGCAATAGGGTTTTGCAAAAGTCGAGAGGCAATGTTTTCAATACTCTAGCATTTGGATCGATACCCTTGCAAAAGGTAGAGGTTTTGCAAAAGATATTCAGTTTCGAGGCGAAATAGGTTAGAAGGGTCTGGTTAGAGAGCTTCGGGGGTGGTGGCGGGTTCAAATCCCGCGATCTGGCTAGGGCTGATCGTTCTACTGTCGGTAATCCGCTTCGGCGGTATCAAACTGATGGAGACGATGATGAAAAAAAGCCCGAATATTTCTAAGCGTGACGATAAGACCACGAACGGAAAAAGCCTGATCCAGCGTACTGCGTACAGAGTGTTTGACTTCCTTCCTTCCCTAATCGAGACAGGATGGGCGGTCAGTTGTAGCTTGGTCGCGTCGATGGTGCTCCCCTCCATCCATCAAGGCGCTGCACGTAACTGTGCAGCGCCTTCTTGATACATGAATGGTCGGCCGCATGATGGGCGGGCGCGCATTAGAGGTAGGTGCGAAGCGCCCGCTCGGAGGTGATGGCCTTCTGCGAGGAGCAGGGCATCGACTACGTCTTCGGCCTGCCGACCAACGCCGTGCTGCGGGCCGCCGTCGAGGAGGCCGCCGACGACGTGCGGGTTCGCCGCGCCGAAGCGGACGCCCCGGTCCTCCGCCGCTATGCCGAGACCCGCTACGGCGCCAGGTCCTGGTCCTGCGAGCGCCGGGTGGTCGCCCGCATCGAGGCCAGCGGCATGGGTCTCGACATCCGCTTCGTGGTCACCAGCTTCGGCCGCGGCAGCGCTGAGTGGGTCTATGACGGGCTGTACTGTGCAAGGGGACAGGCCGAGAACCTGGTGAAGCTGCACAAGGTCCAGCTCGCCTCCGACCGCACCTCTTGCCGCTCGCCCTTGGCCAACCAGCTCCGCCTGGTGCTGCACACCGCCGCCTACTGGCTGATGCTGACGCTGCGCGACCGCATCCCCAGGCCGCACCCGCTGGCCAGCGCCGAGTTCGCCACCCTGCGGCTGCACATGCTCAAGATCGCGGGCCGCGTCATCGAGACCGCCAGCCGCGTGCGCATCGCCTTCGCCGCCGCCTGCCCGCACGCGGTGCTGTTCCGCGGCCTCGCCCGCAGCTTCCAGCCAGCCGGACCATGAGCAACGGGGCGAATGCCCCTCTGAG
>DASYHM010000006.1:0-3410 GCA_035998575.1 Devosia sp. | reverse complement strand
GCTTTTGAGAAGGGTCTGAAGGAGGTGCGCGATGCCTCGTGAGAACCATCCCGGCGCCACCGTCGGGGAGATAGAGGAGTTCCTCGATCTCTTGCGGCAGCTCCCCGACGACAAGCGAGAATGGTTTGTCGGGCAAATGCGTCTGATGGACGCCGATCTCCCGAACGCCATTGAAGGCACTGCGCCGGGCTGGCACGAGCCGGAGGGAAATCATGTCCAGTGAACCCGACGGTCTCGACCTTATCTGGGGCGCTGAGGGCATTGCCAAAGCGATCGGCTGCACCAAACGCAAGACTTACCACATGCTTGAGGCTGGCTTGCTTCCCGCGCGGCAGATCGGCCAGCGGTGGGTAGTGAGCAGGCGCAAGCTGCAGGAGCACTTCGAAGCGGAGCTGACCTCTTGAGCCATCATCGGAAGGCGCGTGACGGGCCGCTACTGACATGATCGGCGCAGCAGCGCCAGTCTCCACATAATTCGGTCGGGCAGGCTGGTGTGACGCTCGCCTCCCAACCGCCTTTCAAGGAAACGGAACATGAAACACGACATGATCGTGGGCGGCGGAGCCCTGTGTATATGACAAGCCTTCAGCCGGAAGAAGCAACCCGCCTTGCACGCTGCGAGGCGCTGATCGAGCGCGGCGTGGCGGTATTCACGGAGGTCGGGCGGGCCCTGACCGACATACGCGACGGCAAGCTCTACCGCGCGCACCACAAAACTTTTGAAGCATACTGCGATGCACGCTGGGGGCTCGTTCGCTCGCGGGCCTATCAACTGATTGACCAGGCCAAGGTGGTGGATGCCATTTTCGGCTCCGTGAAATTGTCTAACGCGTTGGACATTTCTCACCGTGACGTGCAGGCGCTCAAAGTTGATCTTCCCGGGGCTATGGCCGCAGTCAGGCAGAGAGTGGACCGCGGCGAGAAGCCGGCATCTGCGGTCAAAGCCGTCGCTGCCTCAGTCCGCAGCGCGCCAAAGGAAATTCAGGCCGATCACGATCGGCAGCGCCAAGAGGTTGCCCGCCAGCTCCCTGAAGAAATCCAAGCCTTGCAGACTGCAGCGCAAGAGCGCCGGGCGGCATCCAAGCAGACTGAGGCCCATCACCATCCCGATGACGTCGAAGAGTTGCACAGCACCATTGCCGCTCAAGCCGAGGAAATAGCCGTCCTGCGCCGGAAGGTGGCCAAGTTCGACGACATGGTGGTCGAGTACGAGCGGGGCGGTTTCGAGAACATCATCGAAGGGCTGCACCAGCGTATCGAAATCCTGCAGCGCCAGGTCGAGCGAGAGAGCCAGGAGAAGGTCGCGAACCTGAAGAAGGCCGCGTACTGGCGCGAAAAGGCCATGGAGTACGGCGCAAACGACGACGTGGTGATCGACATCGCAACGGGGGAGACCACCCGTGGCTGATGTTGATGTGGCCGGAATTCTCTCCAAGGTTCGTGCGCTCGGCGCGGACGTCAGGCTCGACGGCGGCCAGATGATCATCATCGGCTCCGTCCATCTCAACGGGGAGCAGCGGGCATGGATCGCGAGACACCGCGACGTTCTGGTCGGCTATCTGCGAACGGCCTCCGCGGGGCTTCCGCCTGCGCCCTCTGAAGAAGACACCGCCCCGTACACCTGGGGTCAATTCGCGCGGGTCCTCTACAGCCAGACCCCGAACGATGTCGATGAATGTGACTGGTCGTGGTTTGTCACGTGCGCAGGAAAAATCGCCCGCCGGGAACTGGGCGAGGTCAAATAATGACATTGCTCTTCCCGGCCTCGCCTCATGAGATATCGCTTCGTCCCTACCAGTCGGACGCTGTGCAACTGCTGCGCGACGGCGTGCGGCAGGGCAGGCGGCGACAGGTGCTGGTGGCGCCGACCGGCGCTGGCAAGACCGAAATGGCGATGAACATCGTTCAGGAGGCCCAGAACAAGGGTTCCCGGGCCTGGTTCATCTGCGACCGTGTCGCACTCATTGACCAGACCAGCGCGCGCTTTGCGACGTACGGCATCGACCACGGCATCATTCAGGGCGACAATTTCCTGACCGACTATTCCAAACCGGTGCAGATCGCCAGCGCGCAGACGCTTGCTCGGCGACATGTCCGTGACCTCCCCGACCTGATCATCTGGGACGAGTGCCATGCGACCTACAAAGCCATTCTGGACCTGATTAAGCGGGCCGAGGATGCCAAAGTCATCGGCCTGACCGCCACGCCGTTCACCGCCGGCATGGACGCCCACTGGGACGGGCTGGTCAACAGCACCACGGTTAACAAGCTGCTGGCAGAGGGGTATCTCTCACCGCTCCGCATCAAGGCGTGTGTCAGCGCCGATATGACCGGCGCCAAGAAGAAGTTCAACGGCGAGTACGAAGAAGAGGAAGCCGGAAAACGCGGCATCACGATCATCGGCAACGTCGTTGAAACGTGGGTTGAGCAGACCCGGAAGACCTTCGGCGGCCCGGTCAAGACCATCGTGTTTTCGCCCTCGGTGAACCATGGTGCCGAGCTGTGCCGCCAGTTCGCCGAGGCCGGCTTCAACTTCCAACAGATCAGCTACCTTGATGCGAACGACGACGACCGGCGCGACAAGATCGCCGAGTTCCGAAAGCCAGATAGCGCAATCGATGGTCTGGTCTCCTGCGCGGTGCTGACCAAGGGCTTCGACGTACCAGATGTGTTGTGCGGGATATCGTGCCGGCCGTACCGCAAGAGCTTCTCCAGCCATATTCAGGAGATGGGCCGGGTGATGAGAATTCACCCCGGCAAGGAGTTCGGCCTGTGGCTGGACCATTCCGGCAACTGCATATCCTTCGCCGACGACACGGCCTGGCTGTTCGAATACGGCGTCGACAGTCTCTCAGGTGCCCAGAAGAAAGACAGCGAGGTTCGTGAGCCGAAGGAGAAGGTCCGCAAGGAGCGGTTCTGTGGCGAGTGCGGCATGCAGATGGACCCCGGCGAAAGCGCCTGCCCGGCCTGCGGATGGGAGCGTCCTGCCCGCGGTGAAATCCAGTTTGTCCAAGGTACGCTCGTCGACATGGACCACGCCCCGGGAAAGGCCTTCGCGCCACGAAAGGGATTGAGCGCAGCCTGCCTCGGTGATCCGCGAAGGATGTGGAACGCGGCGTTGGTCTACTGCCAGGTGAACAGCCGCAAGGGCGAGGCCGCATCCCGGAAGTGGGCCTATGGCATATGGAGCGGCATCTACCCGGACAGCAGGTTGCCTTTCGGCCTCTACGAGGCCTTTGGCGACAGCAAGGGCGTCCGCACAGACGAGTGGCAGCTTATAGAGCGCGAAGTCAGCCGGTACCGCAGGAAGAAAGCGGCATGACGCTCGACGAAGCTATCAGCCAGGCCTGCGCCTCTGTCGACGTCGTCCCGCCGGCCGGACGCGTCGCCATGAACAAGTGGGTCAAGGC